>DCVT01000034.1 GCA_002328075.1 Anaerolineales bacterium UBA2181
ACCTGGTAGCCTTTCGCGGCACAGTAGTCGAGCAATCGCTTGGCTTGCGACTCCAGGTTGTCCCGGTTCTCGGCAGCCGAGACACGCGCATACACAGCCACCTTCTGAATGGGCGCCGGCGCCATGGCCTGGGGCAGTGGTTCGGTGATGATGATGGTGCCCGTCTCAACCTGGTAGCCCTGCACCTGACCGCTCTTGAACCAGCGCCAGGCCGTGCCATAGGACACGCCAACTTTTCGGGCGTACTCACTCAATTTCAAAGCGATATATTAGTACACAAATCCATATGTATCAATAGGTGTGACTGAAATGAAGAAACAAATGCAATACCAGAGACAACATTGGTGGGACCGCTCTTGATAATCACCAAGTCAGCAAACGGCGGAGGAGCTCCTACTCCGGTGCTCCAGAACGCCCGGTTGTTCTCCAATCTGCGTTCCACCGCAAGGTTGCCGACCAGGACGGTATTGGTGAGGGTATCCGTCACCGATTCGTGCACACGGCCGGTGACCGTCAAGCGGGCAGAGCCGGCCTCTGGCCCACTTTGCCCGGTCGCCAGACCAGGACACCGCTGGTCGGCTGACTGGGTGGAAACGGCGCATCTGAGCGCAGGTAGCTCACGCCGGGTGGCAGCGTATCGGTCACCAGTACACCGGTGACGGTCAGTGCGCCGGCGTTGGTTATGGACAGTGGATTGGTGATATCCCCTCCAGGTAACACCCAAACCGATCCTCTCTTGGCGACGACCAAGTTGACCACCACGCCCACCGAGTTCCAGGCTGTCGGCGTGCCGTTAACAGGTTCGGCATTAGCCGTGCTGCCGTTCCGGATGACACCGTCATTGTTGCCCCAGTTGGCATCTTGGTCGGGTGTCAACCGGTTGACGCGTTCCATGTTGCGGTACCCTGGTGAGGCCGTCCCCGCCAGCCAGGTTCCACCGTGGCAGTTGGCGCAGTCTGCTATCTCCCCGGCCGGATTCGCAAGAAGTAGCTGCTCTCCTCCGTTCTCAAGAACCCCGAAGGATATCTGGTCAGCGCAATATCTGGGGACCCGTCGGCCGCGCGCAGCCGCCAGCCATCGAGCTACACTGCTTTGTCGTCCGAATTGTAGAGCTCAATCCCCTCGTCGTCCGGGGTATCGGCCGACGATCCGGCCCAGGCAACCTCGTTGATGATGACCGGACCGGGCAGCGCAGAGAGGTCGGCAGCAGCAGACGTCCGGGGCGTGTCGGTCGCAGCAGCCGGCAGTGCCCAGGTCACCGTCATCACCAGCCAGAACCCCAGGCCGCTTGCCAGCAATAGGAACAACCAACGTTGTCGGGTCACCACCGCGAACTGCCTCCCGCCACAACGCCATTGTAACCACAACGGCCGCTGGCAACAACAACGGCATGGTTCGTGGCAGTGGTACTATGCTGACGAACGGCGGGCCAGAAAAGGTCAATGCTGCGGATGTTGGCTCGCGGGATTAGTCGTCTTTTTCGGCATGGGTCATCCGCTTTCAGTCAAACGCGTCCCACGCTCCCCAAAGCGCCAGCACCAACAAAACCGCCAAACCAACGGCGGCGACACACGCTACCAGAAGAAAGTGGTACGAGACTGGCTGAAGGATGGCAGCCCGCTCCAGCAACGTCAACAACCCTCCTGGCCGGTAGTACCGAGGCAACACGATCCGCAAGAGGGCGAATCCGTTAAGCGCCACCATGCCGCAACCCACCAGCCAACCCAAGTACCGGCGCCAGGCTGCCGGAGCCGGTGACAGCAATCCAACGCTCAACCAGGCCATTTGCCCGATGATGGCCGGCAGAAAGTAGCGACCCTGCAGGTCAATGGTTCCCCCCCGGCTGGATATCGCCCGGTAATCCAACAGCGAAAAGAAGACAATCAGGCTTAGCGTGCCGCCAGCCAACAGGAGTAAAGGGAAGACGCCAGATGAAGCTCGGCGCAGACGCCTCACGGCCCACCAACCGGCGGTCCAGCTTGCCGCCACGGTCATCCAGATCAGGGCGGTCAGCAATCCAGAGGGAAGCGGCGTATCCAACCAACCGAAATTCCCCCAATACATGCCAATTTGTGATTGGTAAACCGTCAGCCATCCGTATCGCATCAGGTACGGGAGGATGGCGATGTCTGACTGTTCAAGGGCAGCGCCAAAGCTGGCCAGCACCGCCTCTCCCCCAGTCAACAGCGGTTCCGCATACCACCAGCCTGCCAGCAACACAGGCAGGGCAGCAGCCCAAGCCCATTGCCAACCAATCCTACTACGGGAGCGCCAACAGCGGACGATATCCCGCAGAGCAACACCGGCGATCAGCGGGATCACAGCCAGAAAACTGGTTCTGACCAGCAACCCTGACCCCGCCCATACCCCCAGCAGGACTGCGCGGCGCGTAGTAAGGCCACGTTGAATCACCCGCAACGTCAAGAGCATACACCCCGAGAAAAGTGCCACCTCGAGCACCAGACTGCCCATCACAGAGGAAACAAAGGCGAACATTGGCTGAAAGCCAACCATTGTTGCCAGCAGGAGCCACGCACCGGGGCGCCGGGGCCATAGCTCTCGGCCGGTGGCGTAGGCCAGAATCACCGTCACTAACCCCATCAGGACCGATAGCCAGCGGGAGGCCAGTAGGCGGAACAACACGGACCGCCCTTCAAACGCTGCCTGAACAGGGGCCTGAAGGAGATAATAGAGCGGAGGATGCATAAGCACAAACCGTCTCGCGATGGTGTAGGATCGATCGTCGGCGTACCGGTAGGTCCACTTGGTATCTGCCTCCTCCAGCAACGCTTTCGTGGCAGCGATGTCTGCCTGATCCGATAGATCCAGCGGACGATCGACGAACCGCACCTCCCTGATCTGAGCCAGTTGGTAGAGCACATCCGCCTCGCGAGGCAGGTGATTATCCGGTCGGACCTCAAGCGTGTGGAATCGCTCGATGATCTGAGCATAAAACAGGTGCTGCATCTCGTCTGGCGCGTGCCATGGCGGCACAATCACGCTCCACGCCAATCCCTTGAGGAGGGTAGCCGCAAGCAGCACGGCCAGTCCGCGTCGACCCAGCCAGGTTGGGACGGCAATCATCGCAAATACCAGGCTGCTGTACAGCAAATAGACGAGATGCAGCACAGTCCCACCGAGGGCCAGCACCGCACCGCCGTTCCCAAAGAAAAAGCGGTAAAGGCCTGAGTTAAGCCACGCCAGGCCTATCAGAGCGCCCAAAACGCCTACCCAAGCGAGTGGAAACCAGAAACCCAACCCAGCAGACAGCACGATAGCCCAGGCGGCCACTGCGCTCCACCGACTGGTGGGGCTCAGGTTTAGATCAGCCGGGAGTCGCTTGGAGCGGACGATCAGGCGCGTCCAGGGTACCGCCCGATCCCGAATATCGG
Organism: Anaerolineales bacterium UBA2181; assembly: GCA_002328075.1. Lineage (GTDB taxonomy): Bacteria > Chloroflexota > Anaerolineae > Promineifilales > UBA4811 > UBA4811. The sequence goes on from DCVT01000034.1 coordinate 3,393, forward strand.
TCACGAGCAGATTGCCCAACGTCCATCGCTTCAGATGGGTGGCCTGAACATCTGAGCATAGCCAGACCACCAGGCCGGCCTTCCGCAACCGCGCTCCCAACTCAATGTCCTCAATCGACGGGCGGCCGTACGATTCGTCAAAGCCGCCCACATCCAGGAATACGTCGCGCCGGATTGCGCCGCAACCTGCCCAGAACGTGCAAACCTCGCGCGCGCTATGCTGGTGGACGTAATGGTGGAGTAGATTCTTGTAACGGGTAACCACGCCGTTTGCCGGGGAATCGGCATCGTACGAACCAAAGAGCGCCGATATGTCCGGCTCGGCCGTGAGAATCCGCTCTATTTTCTGCAACGTGTCCGGATGCACCACCACATCCGAGTCTATAAAGACCAGGATATCGCCCATCGCTTGCCGAGCACCCCGGTTGCGGGCCACGGCCGGGCCGTGTGGACCACCCTTCAGAGTGACCAGGGTGGCACTGTGCTCGGCCGCCAACTGACCCGAACCGTCGGTGGAAGAGTCGTCCACCACAATGACCTCGTCTGGCAACCGCTCCGAAGCTCGGAGAGCCTGCAGACAGAGTGACAGGTATTCCCTGCCATTATGGACCGGGATCACGACTGACAGCTTCACGAAAGGCATCTCCGGAAGTAAGAGATGGCAAGCGGTGCCACCAGCCGGCCCGGAATCCACCCGTGGCGGTACAGCTCCAGCGTCATTTGGAAAAGGCGACCGATCGGCGAGGGCTGCGTCGCACGGCGCTGCACATCCTCAAACCGGCCAAGCGCTGCCGTTTCGGCTACTTGCCGGGGCAGAACCCCCTGGCGGCCAGCCGCTTCAAGCAGCGACGCAATGCGAGGATCTATCTCCTCGCGGATAAAACCCTCAATGCGCGGCCTACTGATTGAGGCAAACTCCATCGTCCCCCCGAGAACACCACCGCAGTTCGTGACAAAATCCGGCAAACATAGCACGTTGCGAGCTGCCAGGATGTCCTCTGCCTCACGGGTGAGGGGATTATTCGCTCCTGGGCAGACAGCTCGCGCCTGGATTCGTGGTGCATTGTCCGCTCTCACCGAGTGGTGTCGGGCGCAGGGACACAATAGATCCACGGGCAATTCGAGGAAGGCTCCCCGATCCACTTGCTGCGCGCCCGCGTACGAACAGACGAACCCTGCTCCGTCGCGCTGTGCCAGCCGTCGCAGCGCGGCCACATCCAGGCCTTCAGGATGGTAGATCGCCCCGCTCGCGGTCGACACCGCGACGACCCGCACACCGGCCGCGTCCAGCAAGGCACCTAACGCACTCCCTACGCTCCCAAACCCCTCGATTGCGGCAGATGCTCCTGCTAGACGAATGTCCAAGAGGCGCGCCGCTTGGCGGACTCCCGCCATGACGGTCAGGGAAGTATAGTACCCAGATTGGGTGCCCCGCAGCCAGCGGCGACGGATGGGCACTCTGGCAGTTCGAAGTACATGGACTATGTCGCTGTTGTTGGTACCCATGTCAGTGCCGGGTACATAGAGACCGCTTTGCAGCAGAGGCGCAATCGCCTGGGCAAATCTGGCCAACGTTTGCCTTCTCTCCGCCTCGGGTGCCTCCGGGTCTCCACGGACACCAGCTTTGGCACCCCCTTGAGGAAGCCCCAGGAAACCATACTTCAGGGTCATGGCGCGTGCGAGCCCGCGCATTTCCGCCTCATCCACGTCCGGGAGCATGCGCAAACCGCCGCACGATCGGCCGGCCACCGTCGAGTCGATGACCACGTACCCGCCGATCTCCTGCCCGAATGAAACCGTGCAAACAAGTTGTGAATGATTGGGAATCGTCATAGCATCCGCCTCCTCACCGCGCGCACGGCAACATAGTGTCCGGTGCAGAAACGGGTCGGCCACGCCTTCAGCCGTTCAAAGGCCATCAGCCCCCTCAACAGGTACTGGTCCACCGTCCTCAGTCGACGTGCCTCGACCATCCGCAATAAAGCGACCGCCAGGAAGCGTGGGCAGTGAATGAGCGTATCCTCCTGTTCCAGGTCAAAACCCACCTCATCCAGCATCCGTGCCACGGCTTGGGGCCCGAGCGTGGCACCGACCTGGTACGGTACCAGGCCGATACGACGAATCCAATGCGGCGGTAGCCGATTGCGCAACGCAATCAGCGGATTCGACAGATTGTCCAGCGTGAGCACCAGAACTCCACCCGGCCGTATGACCCGGTGGATCTCGTCCAACGCCACCCTGATCTGGTCGGTAGAATCGAAGTGATCCAAGGTCGAGTTTGACACGACCACATCAAAGATCCCGTCACAGAACGGCAGGCTTGTCACATCGCTGGCAAGGGCAAGAGGCCTTCCGGCGGCCTTGGCCACCCGGGTCGAGAGATCGATGCCGATTACCTGGCGCGCGCGTCTCGCCAGCATCGGGCAGAGCCCTGTGTGCACGGCTTCGTCAAATAGGTCGGTTTTCAGCAGCCGTTCGATACGGGTATGCGGCAACCAACGCTCCAACATGGCCTCAGTCACGATATCGCTATGCTGCCGCCAAAGGCGCTGCGGCCTGGTCCGCTGCCAGGTCCTCATCACCGCGTCCCAGTGGTGCACATCCGCTCTCACTGACTGCCTCCCGTTCCAGCCGTCTCAGCCACAGTGCCTACAATTTTACCATGCCGCGAAAACGGGATGTGCTCGACAATCTCGACCTCCACCCGGGTCTGCTCACCTAGAACGTCGGTGCTCTTGATGATTAGCCGCTTACGCAGCTGCTGGCGGTCCGTCCCGCCCAAGGGCACAATCCGCCACCGGATGAGATCTGGCGACGATTGGATCAACTGGTCCTGGAGCACACCGTCCAGGGCATCCTTGCAGTCCATCCGCAGCGCGAAACCGGTGATTCTGCGCCCGTCCGCCAGGGTCAAGACCTCGCTGGTCCGCCCTTCCAGTTTATCCAGCAGGGGCAGTGAACGACCGCACCCACAGGGAGTTTTCGCCATCGTGGCCCAATCACCCAGCCGGTAATTTAGCAGAACGGTCGCCCGGTTGTGAAGATTGGAGATGATCACTTGGCCCGATTCTCCGGCCGGCAGCGTATTCCCCTTGTCGTCCGCGATCCTCACGGCACACAGATCGATGTTCAGGTGAAATCCGCTGCAACGCTCGCACTGGAACCCGATTCTGCCCGTCTCGGTCGCCTGGTAGACCGAGTGAACCACACAACCAAAGTCACGTTCCATCAACGTTTTTCCCTGCGGCGAGAGCATATCGCCCGCCACCGCCCATACCCGAGGTGGGTTAAAGGGTATGTGTCGGTCTGACAGGTAGCGAAAGAATAGGTCCGCATAAGACCCATAGGAGAACACCAGCGCCGGCCGATGCTGATTGATGTGTTCCGCCACAACCTCGTACGGCACCCATGGTGAGAGCTTTTGATCAGGCCCCAGATCGGCTGCCAGCAGTGTTCGGTCTTCCCAATAAGCGCGAATCGTCAAGCTCAACGACGAATCTGGAAGCAGATAGAGACGCTTCCGCCCACTGCCGGGAGCGAGTATCCGATTGAGCACGGTCCGGTCGCGCTCGGCAACCGCCAGCTTGCGCAGGACAGAGCCGTTGTCCCACTCGATCACCCGTGGCACCTGAGTCTGTGAACCACTGGTGCTAAAGGATTGCGTCCCCCCGTTTCTGTACTTTTCCGAGAGGAACATGCCTCGGTTCTGCTGCACCAACGCGCCGTCGATGAGTGGTAGCTTGGCCAGATCCGCCGCCGTTCGCAGGTCCTTTTCGGCCAGGTGAAGGCGGCTCAACTCCTGGCGATAGAATGGCACCGTGCGATAGGCATGACGCACTATCGATCGAAGCCGGATCTGTTGGAGCCTCCCGACGGTAGTGGTCGGCATGAAAGGTATGCCCCGCTCCACCAGCGCTAGCACGCCAATGTAACCGGTATTGGCCAGTCGGGAAAAGCGATTCACTGGCCATTCTCCGACTCGAGCCGGCGGACAATGCGGTGCTTACCGCCGGCAGTGCGCGGTATTGATGAGACAAACATGACCTCAACCTGCACCTCGGAACCCAGCGCCTCCGCAAAACGGGCGGAAATCAGACCTCGTGTCTGGACCTGGTCGCAGTGGGAGTCGGCCACCACGGTCACCTGCAGGCGTGTCGCAGTCAATTGAAGGATTTGGTACTGCCAGACGTGCGGAGTACCGCTCAAGATGGAGCGCGCCAGTTGCGGATGCACAACCCGCCCTGACGGCAGCGCAATCCAGTCATCAGCCCGGCCCTGGATGGGGGAAAGCAATGGTAGCGATCTACCGCACGGACACGGTTCCTCCACAAGTGCCGCGATGTCTTCCAACCGGTAATTGAGCAGCACGGTCGCACGATTGACCAGGTTGGACACCACCAATTCACCGGTTCCACCGGCAGCCATCACCTGGTCGCGGTCCGCAACGCGCAAAGGGTAGAGATCCACGTTTACGTGATACCCGCGGTGTTCGAGGCATTCAAAACCGATCTTGAACGCCTCCACCGCCTGATACGTGCCCAGGACGGGAATGCCTAACTGATCCTGGATGAGCCGTCGGACCGACTCCGAGATGCCGTCCGAACTAAAGGTGATGACCTTTGGCTGGTGAAACGGAATCTGGTTGGCAAGGACAAATGAGAACAAAACCCCGAGATACGAGCCATAGCTGTGAATTACGTCTGGCTCGAACGCATTCAGCAATTCCACGTTGCTCTCTACGGGATCTAGCAGCGACAGGTACTGCCGCTCGATGCGCACCCTGTTCGGGGATAGCACACGGCTGTGGGAAAAGCGGTGGACCTCGCGGGCGGTGCTCATGGGCGAAGCGATCACCGCCTCACGGTATCCAACCGTTTTGCCCACCAGTCGGGCATAGATCGAACGTTCACGCTCTCCATGTGCAGCGTTCTGGAACAGGGCAGCAGTATCGTGAAATACCGTGATCGGCATTCCGCTGCTGCCGCCGGAGCGAACGCCGAGCCGTTGTTCCGGGGACACGCGGGTGGAAAGAAAGCTATCCGGTTCCCGCTGAAGGTCACGGCGATCGACTATGGGCAGGTTGGCCAGGTCATCGGCCGTGCGGATGTCCGCCGCTCGCAGGCCGCGTTCGTCCATTACGCGACGATAGTAGGGGACGGTGGCATACGCATACCGGACCATGGCCCGAACCCGCCGGTCACGATCGCGTTCAATCGATTCGAGCGACCGGAACGGATAGGTAGATTGGCCCAATAGGTGCCGAGCCATGTACGCGGACCAGAAAAGACGCTCGAACAGCATGCTACTCCTTTCCGGCCGCCCGTCGAAGCAGCGCGCAATGCGCCTCAACCAAGCGAGTATACTCCCATCGATCGCGCTGGCCGACTGCCCGGGCACCCATCTGCATCGCCAGGGCGGGATCGTCCAACAGCCGCGCGATAGCGCCGGCAAGCTTTTGAGGATCACGGGGCGGCACCAGCAACCCGGTTTCGCCCTGGTCAACAATCTCGCGCACCCCGCCCACATCAGACGCCACAACCGGCAATCCGCACATGCCGGCCTCGGCCAGGACCCATCCGAAAGCCTCTCGGTTGGACGGCAGCACCAACATGCTGCTCTGCTGATATAACCCGACCAGTTCCTCGGGCGACACGCGATCGACAAACTCGACCCACGGCGTCAGCCGCAGACGGTCTACCAGTGCCTCCAGGCGTCGGTACTGCGGGCCACCGCCAACCAACCTGAGCGTCAGGGAATAGCCAGCGTCCAGTAGAATTCTCATGGCTCGCAGCAGTGTCGCTATGCCCTTTTCCTTGGCCAATCTGCCGGCAAATATCAGCTTACCCTGTCTGTAACGATCCAGGCCCATCTCGCCCGGACCAAAGATGCGGGTCCGACGGATGTTGGGCAACGCGCAGACGCGATCCGGGGCAACACCGAGCCGGATCACCTCCTGCCCAACCTTGTGGCTGACAGTATGCACCAGCGTCGCTCGGCGGAGCAGATAGATGGACAGATAGTAATCGAACCAGTACCGCGGTGACTCTAGCCGCCACTCAAGTGTGCTAAAGTAATCCGAGTGGCATGTGACCAGCCAGGGTATTGAATAGCGCCGGCTGAGCCAGAACCCAATCAGCCCAGCCCCCATGGGGTCCGCCGAGGTGATCAGCGAATACCCCACCTCTTGCTGAAGCTTGTTCCCAATACGCCAGGCATCGGCGAAAAAGTGCAGCTTGCTGAGCGACCGGGTGGGGTATACCGTTGAATACGGAGTTATCGCAGTAGCCGCCCAGGGGGCTCGTCGGGTCGAGTAGACCAGATAATCAACGCGGCCCAACGCTTTGCCCAGATCGCGCACAACCTCATGCTGGCCTGGACCTCGGTGACGTAACAGCCAATCGACCACACCGATGCGGAGGATTCGCAGTTCTGGGTTACCGTTCATGGAACCCTTTCGCTCGCTCGCGCACCGCCGGTCGGTCGGATCATTTGCCAGGCGCTCGCCAGTTCACGCCAGGTTACCACCCGACCGGCAAGCAGCAGCGCAGCATACACCGCAACAGAGAGGACAAAGAGCAAGCTATCGACCGGCAGGCTGGACCGTAGCCAGAGCAAAGGCAGGCACACTCCACCCAGCGCCACCGCCAGCAACCACCGCCGCAGCGAGAACGGCATCACGCGTTGGACGCGGACCACGATGAATAGCGTATAAAGCACAGAAGCTACCAGGGCAGCCAAGCTGGCACCCAGGCTTTGTTCTGCACGGATCAGGAACGGACCGATTATCCACAAGGCCGCCAGCCGTACGGCGGCCGACGACAGCGCGATGTCCGGCCGATCGCGAACCATTGCCAGGACGTGCGCCAGATTGCTTAGGGCCAGCAGAAGCAGACTCGCTGCCAGCACAATCAGGCTGGGTGTGACCGGCCGGTAGGCCGCGCCCAAGACTACCGGCACCAGGTGTTCCGCCAGAAACAAGACTGCCAAGATCACCACCATGCCACCGGCCGCCAAGGCAGCAGACAACCTCTCGGCCCACCGGCGCACCTCTTGCTCCTGGCCTCCATCTAGCCATGTGACAAAGACCGCCGAGAAGGCCATGGCCACTTGCGGAAAGACCTGAGCCACCGTCATCGTTATGTCATTGGCCAGTCCAAAGTAACCAACCTGGGCATAATCGCCCGTGACTGCTCGTATCAGTGCAGGTCCGCTGCGCTGAAACGCGGTTTGCAGCAAGCCACCGGCGAAAAAGAGCAGACCAAACCGGAGTTCAGGGCCAAGCACGGGCCAGTCCCTCCTTAGCCGCGGCCAGTCGACGTGGCTCTTTCCCCAGCCGATGCCGGCCAGCAACACGCTGGCTTCAACCAAGAGAAAGGCAGCAGCAGCGCCGACCAATCCACGTAGCAGGAAACCGGCGGGTAGTAACGCCAAGGTCAACCATCCGCGCATGACCTGAGCCATTCCCCAACGGTCAGCCCGGTTGACGCCCAGGAACAGGGTAAAGAACTGATGTGCCAGCGCCCGAAGGCAGACCCCCCCTGCCAGGAACAACAACACCAACGGATCCAGGTCCCGCAACCACAGCAGTGTTAGTAGCAGGTACGAGGCAGCCGCGATCAGCCCACTACCGGAGCGTACGGTGAGCAGCCGGGCAAAAAACAGCTTGAAGGCTGAGCGGTCATGCGCCAGGCGCGGACCGTAACGAGCCATCACCTGGGTGAAACCCAACTCGCTTGCCATGGTGAACCAGAGCGCCAACGAGGCCAGCAAGTTGTACTGCCCGTAGGTGTCCGGACCCATGAGGCGCGGAATGAACGTCGCGAAAAGAAACCCGCTGGCAACCTGGGCACCTCGGAGAAGCACAAGGAACCCGGCATTGCGCACGGTGGTCTGGGTCTGGGATTCCATCTGACGCCGAATCACGGCTTCGTGGAGTCTGATTGCTGGGTCACAAGCAGGGATTATAACACAGGACAGAAACGGCCCATGGGGGATTCAACCGCAGCCCGGCGGTCGCTTCATCAGGTCCTTTTCATACGGCGGGCGACGGGCTTTGCCAGTCCTGACCCCGGGGGAAAAGGGGGTGGCCTCAGGCAGTCCGGTAAACGCGGGGCACCGATCGTGGCTAGGACCGGGCGGCATTTCGGCGCAGCCGCCGCACGTTGGTTCGCGGAATCAGCGTCCAGTTGTGGCGGGCTCAGGTGCGGTTCAGTTGGCCCCCATAAAGTCCGCTGCTGCCGCGGTTAACAGGGCCACCGCCAGAGGCATCGCCGCTTCGTCAAAGTCAAAGCGGGGGTTATGATGGCCATGCACCAACCCGGCTGCAGCGTTACGCGACCCGACAAATGCATAGCAGCCGGGTATTACCCGATGAACAAAAGCCATGTCTTCTGAACCCATCGTACGCATATGTACGATGTTGTCCTCACCCACCAGCTCGGCTGCTGCCCGCCGAACCAGCGCCACCGCCCGCGGATCGTTAACCAGGGTTGGGCTGAGCGGGTCAAGATGCAAACTCACGCTGCATCCCATCGTCGTGCCAATCCCCTGAGCAATCTCCCGAACCCGACGCAAGAGCAATTGACGTACTGGTTCGTCAAAACACCGCAGAGTGCCGCGGAGGGTCACCCTGTCTGGGATGATGTTGAACGCCTCCCCCGCGTGGACGGATCCCACGCTGAGAACCGCCGCCTGCTGGGGATTGACGTTTCGGCTGATCACGGTCTGCCAGGCAAGGATCATCTGAGCCGCCGCAACCATCGGATCGATGCCCAGATGGGGCGCTGCGCCGTGCGCTCCCTGCCCCTGGATAATGCACTCCCAGGACTCAGCCGATGCCATGACCGGCCCCGTTACCGCGCTCACCTGACCCACCGGCAACTCGTTCCACAGGTGCAGGGCCAGTGCCATATCAGCCGCAGGTCCAATGCGATCTACAGCCCCCTCTTGTACCATGACGTCCGCGCCGTTCAGGCCTTCCTCCCCCGGCTGGAACATCAGTTTTACCGAACCCGACCATTCCGCCTGGTGACGAGCTAACAAGGTAGCTACCCCCAGCCCGATCGCCACGTGCCCGTCATGTCCACAGGCATGCATCAAACCAGGGTGGCGGGATTTGTACGGAATATCGTTTTCTTCTTGGAGCGGCAGGCCGTCCATGTCAAACCGCAGGAGCAGACACGGGCCAGGTCGATCACTGGTGAGCCAGGCCACAATACCCGTCTTGGCAATCCCGGTCTGAAGGTGGTAACCCAATCGGCCCAGTTCGGCCTCAACCACACCGGCAGTACGGACCAGGTCAAGCCCAAGCTCGGGATACATATGTAGGTCACGTCGCCAGGACACCAATTGCTGGCTGACCGAGTTGGCGCGATCCATCCACTTCATCGGAGTATGATCCTCCTGAATCTCTCCAGGTAGCGACCGTCCGGCTGCGCCGCCCTTTGCCGTACCCGCTCCAGAACGAACTCCGGTTCGGGCAGCTGGCTCTTGTGTCGGGCGATCGCCTCCAGCTTTCGGCCGATGCTGGAAGAGATATCCACCTCCACGTTCGGTTCCATCGGCACGGCGATCCAGACCTGGCTGGGCGAATGCGGCGCCAAACCCTCTACTGTCCAAAGTTCAGGGAAGAATCGAGAGTTGCCAGCCGCAGGGAACAGCGCACTCAACGTCGCATCACCCATCGCCCGGTGATCCGGATGATTCACCCGCTGGTCGCCATAGTAGTAAAGCGGGTCAGTGGATACGACGATGTCCGGCCGGAAGAGCCGAATCACGCGCACCAGGTCCCGCCGCAGTCCCAGGTCCGCAACCAGTTCACCATCCGGACGCCGGAGAAACACGATTTCACCAGCGCCGATGACATCAGCAGCAGCACGCTGCTCCGCTTCTCGCAGGGCGGTCAACTCCGCCGAGGGAAGGGTTGCGTCCTGACTACCTTTGTCCCCGCTGGTAGCCAGAACGTAGCAAATATCCCTGCCTTCGGCCGCCCACAACGCCAGGGTACCGCCGCAGAAAAACTCGGGATCGTCCGGGTGCGCCATGCAGACCAGCACCCGCTGTTCTGGCACCGTCATTCTGATTGTCCCGGCCGGTCAGTTGGTTGGGAGGAACTCTTGGAGCGGGAGCGACGGCGGCGGCGCGACGACCGTTTGGAATGCGATGTACGATCTGTCGTCTGGGGCGGTTGGCGCACCACGGCATCGGTCGGCTCAACACTCGGTCTGGGGGTTTCTATCGGTTCGGGCCGGTGTGACCGCTTGGGCCGCTTGCGCGGTTCACGGACAGGAGCAGTGTCTCCCTTGGCTGAATCCGACCCCCAACAGAGCTCGTCGGTTGCATCGGGAAAGACCGATTCCCAGGACGGAGCAGTCGTCGCTTCATCTGGCGGAGGAGCGGTGAATTCGGTGCTGCCAACATCCTCGCGCTGGACCACATGCCGAACCCCTTCCACATCCACAACCACCACCCCCGCCATCGTGCGAACCTCCATCACCCGACCCTTGCCGTACGGCGTCACCACATCCTTGCCCCGCTTGGGCAGCCCTCGGGCTTCCTCGGCGTACTGCTCATGCTCATATGAAAGGCAGCACCGCAGACGGCCGCAGAGCCCAGTCACTTCGCTGGGGGTCAGAGATATCTGTTGGACCTTGGCCATGCGAATGGAGACCGAGTCAAACCGCACCAGGAAACGAGAGCAACAGCGTTGGATGCCACAGGCACCCAACCCGTCCAGCTCCTTGGCCAGGTCCCGCGGCCCAACCTGGTACAGCTCGACCCTGGCCCGTAACGCGCGCCGCAGATCCCGCTCCAACTGCGTTTGTTCCGGCCGCTTCCGGTCGGCAGTGTAGTGAATGGTTACCTGCGAGCCGTCGAAATTGTACTCCGCCTTGACGAACCGGTACCCGTAAAGACCCAGTTGCTCGGCTCGTTCGGCGCAGGTGACAAGAACCCCCAGGGCCTGCGAATCCCAGTGCTGCTGCATCGCAAGATCTCTGGGTGTCGCCCGGCGTTCGATTGGCTTGCACGAACGGCCTCCAGTTTGCTCGTCGGTGACATAGCTATTGACAATCCCGAGCTGTTTTCCGCGGCTGGTCTCGACAACCACACGATCACCAGGCTGCAGATCAGTGATCCCCTGGGCGTCGAAATGATACCGTTTACCGACGGAACCAAACTGGATGGCGATGATCGGTGGCATGGCGCGTGTCCTGAGAATCGGCCCAATCAAGCTACGGTCGTCATGCGCCGGATGGAGTTAGCGCCATAACGCTGATTCGCGCCGCAACTCTCTGGGCAATCTGATTGAACGCCCGACCGGCCGGTGAATCTGGAGCACTGACCACTGTCGGAGTACCAGAATCACCCGATAGTCTGACTTGCGCATCCAACGGTACCTGTCCCAGAAAAGGCACGCAGAACTGGTTCGCCAGCTGCTCTCCGCCACCCTCGCCAAAGCACGCTCCGCTCATGTTCTCCACAACACCCAAGATGGGCACGTTCAACTTGACAAACATGGCAAGCCCTTTTTGGGCATCCTGGAGCGCCACGTTTTGCGGTTGGGTGACCACAATGACCCCGGTCAACGGCACCGACTGCGCCAACGAGAGCTGCACGTCCCCTGTTCCCGGCGGCAGATCGATCACCATATAGTCCAGTTCGCTCCAGGCAACATCGGTAAACAACTGCCGGATGGCGCCGTGCAACATGGGCCCGCGCCAGACTAGCGGCTCGCCATTGGGCACCAGGAAACCCATGGACATCAGCTCAACCCCCATGGCCAAAGCCGGACGAATCCGATCCGACTCGGACGGTGGGAGGCTGTCGACCCCCATCATGGTCGGCAGGTTCGGTCCCAGGATATCCGCATCCAGCAGGCCGACCCGGGCGCCGTTCTGGGCCAGCGCGACGGCAACGTTGACCGCCACCGTGGATTTGCCCACGCCGCCTTTGCCGCTGGTAACCGCAACGGTGTTGTGCACCGGGATCGACAGCTTGCCCACGATCCGCCGATCAACAGTCACAGCAGAGTCAAAATGGACCTCCACGGTAGTAACCCCCGGCACTAGGGTCAGCGCCGCACGGGCATCGGCTTCCATCCGGCCTTTCAAGGGACAGGCCGGTGTCGTGAGCACCACAGTAAAGCTCACTACGCCATCTTGAATCTGCAGGTCGCGGATCATGTTGAGCGAAACGAGGTCGCGGTGCAGTTCTGGTTCAATAACCGTTCCCAGCGCCCTGAGCACCAAGTCACGGTCTGCTGATAGAGTTTCTGTCATTTCTCATTTCCAATTGCTGCACACGGCTCAGCTGGAGGTCAACAACCGTTGTTATGTACGGACCCGGCGACGCTGGTGCTGGACAGCAGACCCTCGTAGTGGTTTCACCCTTTGGCCCGCGCCGATTTGTCAGCCTTGGCCAGTATCTCCGCTTGTTCGGATGCATGGTAACTGGGCCGGATCCGGGCATAATACTCAACCGGTTTGCCGAGCCGTTGGATGTCGTGGATGTGAGACAGAGTTCGGTCATAATCAGCCAGCTCAAAGTCATGGTCCATCTTGATGGCGTCAAACGGGCAGAACTCGGCACAGGAACCACAGTTCATGCAAATGTCAATGTCCACGTAGAACTCGGCCGGTTTTCGCAGTGGCCTTCCAGTCTCCGGATCATTGGCCCGGACAATCCAGATACACTGTGGCGGACACGCTTTGGAGCAGATCCCACAGGCGGTGCAACGATACTCTCGGTTTTCGTCACTGCCCTCGTAGACAAGAAATGGAACAAAGCGGAACCGCTCCTGTGGCTTTAGCACCTCTTCTGGGTATTGGACCGTGAAGATGCCACGGGCTTCAGCGCTCTGCCGTTTCGGCAACACCTCAGTCGTATACCGTTTGTTGCCGATCCACAGAAAGCCGTACTTGAAATCGTCCAGGTAGGTATTGACGAAATGCTTGAGCGTGACGCTCAATCCCTTCAAAACGCCCATTCCGTACATCAGCGGTCCACCTCTCCAAGTGTAATGTCAATGCTGCCCAGAATCACCACCACATCAGCGATCTTGTGTCCCCGGCACATCTCGGCCAGGGAGGTAAGGTTGATCAGGCTTGTCGATCGCACATGGTAACGCCACGGATTGGGTCGCCCATCGCTCACCAGGTAAAAGCCCAACTCACCTTTCGGCGCTTCGATGCGGTGGTATGCCTCACCCGGCGGCACTTTGATCGTATAGTTCTTCTTTCCGGTTTGCACTGGCCCGTCGGGGATCTGTTCCATCGCCTGTCGCAGGATGCGCAGGCTTTGGCGCATTTCGTCGAACCGAATCATGAACCGATCATACACATCACCGTTGAACCGCACCGCCACGTCAAAGTCAAAACGATCATAGATCGAATACGGCTCCACGCGGCGGATGTCATACGGCACCCCTGATCCTCGCAGCAACGGCCCGGTTGCACCGACAGCGATGGCGCGCTCCGCAGGAAGAACGCCGACGCCGATTGCGCGCGCCCGCCATATCTCGTTTTGCACCACCAATCGCTCGTATTCATCCACAAATCGCGGCAACCGATCATAGACTAGTCTGCGGGCTTTTTCCATCCATCCGTCGGGCAGATCCTCAAAAACGCCGCCAACCCGCACATAGTTGCACATCATCCGAGAGCCGGCCGCCATCTCAAACAGGTCCAGGATCAGCTCTCTCTCGTTGAAAGCGTATACCACCGGTGTGAAAAAGGCTCCCACGTCGTTCCACAAAAAGCCGATTGCCAACAGATGGTTCACGATGCGGGTCAGCTCCGCCATAATGACGCGGATGTATTCGGCCCGCTCTGGGGGGCGGATACCAGTCAGCTTTTCCACGGCCAGCGCATAAGCCAGGTTGGTGGACATGGAACAGATGTAATCTAGCCGGTCGGTGTACGGCATTATCTGCGGAAAGGTACACCGTTCACCGATCTTCTCGTGGTTGCGGTGAAGGTAACCAAAGACGGGCATCAGGTCCACGACGGTCTCGCCGTCGACCGCCATAACCACTCGCAGCACGCCATGCGTGCTTGGGTGCTGCGGCCCCAGATTGATCACCATGGTCTCGGTTTCTAGTCGACTTTCGAGGGCCGTCCGCTGAAGGGGCTGATAAACCGCCGCTTGCGCAATGTCTGTCCAGTTGTGAGGATCGAAATCCGACGGGTATTGCAGATTCATGCCGAAGGGATTGCGATCTTCCGCACGATACACGTGTCCGTCCGGATGGCGGCTGGCAAATGGCTTGAGTTCCTCTTCATAATAGGGCTCGTGCCAATCTTTGCGCAATGGATGTCCGTGGAATCCCTCCCACGTAAGGATCCGTTGTAGGTTGGGGTGGCCGATGTAACGAATACCGAGGAGATCGTAGGACTCGCGCTCCTGGAAATCTGCAGAAGGCCACACGGAGACCAACGATGGAACCTCCGGTCGGTCTCGATCTACTTGCACCTTGAAGACCAGAGCAGGTCCCAGGCCAGCAAACGCATGGTAGACCGATTCAAGTTGTCCGTTGGGCAGATTATCCACCCCCGTGACGCTGGAAAGGTAACGGATTCCCAGCTGGTCTCGCATGAACGAGGCAACGTCCAGCAGGGAGTCTGCCTCAATCAACACTCCCTCGTATCCCTGGCGTTCATCCATCCTGACCTGGCCTGGAAAACGCTCCAACAACACGCCGTAGGCGTCCTGGACCGTAAGAACCGACGGCTCTTGAGTGGCTTGGGTTTGCGAGGTTTCGCTCATGATGTCCGCCTTCTAGCCTGCAGCCTGTTCGACGTTCGCCTGCTCTGAGATAGCCGCCGCCTCGATGAGAGCGATTTGCCGGGGGTCAAACAAATCCGGCCCCAATATGGGTAGCGGGATTTCCTCGCCGTGCCCACGGTTCTTGTACCAGGTATAGTCCTTCCAGGTCTGGCCTTCGATCTTGCGATGCAACTGAATGAACCCAAAGATCAACGCCTGCGGAGTGGGCGGGCATCCCGGCACATACACATCGACCGGAATGTATTTGTCCACGCCCGAGACCACGCTGTACCCTTCTTTGAACGGTCCTCCGCCATTAGCGCATGCCCCCATGGACAACACGTAGCGCGGCTCTGCCATCTGATTGTACAGACGCACAATCTGGGGAACCATTTTCTTCGTCACGGTGCCCGCCACAATCATCAGATCCGCCTGCCGCGGGCTGGCGCGCATGACCTCCATCCCAAACCGCGAGAAATCAAAGCGCGAACTGGCCATTGCCACCATTTCGATGGCACAGCAGGCCAGTCCGAACATCATGGGCCAGACAGAGCGGGAGCGGCACCAGTTGTAGAACCGTTCCCAGGTGGCAACACGCACCGTGCCCTGGATTTCGGCCGGCACCTTGATCGACGGGTGTGTGAGATCATCTGCCATGATCGACCTATTCTCCTGTCACCTAATCGGGGATCAGACCCTGTTACTAACCCTCACTCCGGGATACTCAGGCGCCACTCTCTACAAGTACACCTGTCCAAGAAGACGGACGCTATCATACACCATTAGGCCGTTTCCAGCAACCCGACCCGGCTGCCATCCTGGCATTCGCCGCCCCAGGCAGGCTGCCTGGTATAATTCGCTCAGGATCAGGTTGGGTGCCGGTCCGGGTTCCGTTGGCGATCGTTTGGAGAATCACGGTGTTGAGTCGGTCGGGCATGGGAGGGCGTGTCGCGCGATGGTCCCTGCGGGCATTGGTGCTGCTGTTGCTGGTGGGTCCGGGATTGACTGCTCCACCAGCCATGCTGGTCTGGACGGCCGCCCAAGGCGATCGGGAACTGGCAGCCGGCCGGCCTCAGGCTGCACTCGCTCATTACCAGACGGTTTTGGCCCACGCTGAGGGGAGACCGGCGGTAGCGCTGCCCATGGCGCAAGCTCTGCTGACCCTGGCCCAAGGCGACGCGAACGATCAGGGAACCGCCTTCGGTATGGCTTTGGCCGCCTGGTTGGATGCCATCCGTTACCATGGCATGACGACATCGGTGAAACGCGGGTTGGCAGAGTGCTACCTGGGGCTGGGCCAGACACTAGCGGCGGCTGACCTGTGGGGTCAGGTCTATGCGGACGAGCCAACTGAGCCGGGGCTCTGGTCTCAACTGGCCCCGGCTCATCTGCAGAACCAGGAGTGGGACGCAGCGGGCCGCGCCTTTTCCGCGTTGGCTGCGACCGAACCGGCCAACGGCGAATACGTGTATTGGGCCGGGTTGCTCACATTGAGGTCGACGACTGGATCACTGTCGGTTGCGCAAGACAGCTTGGGTGCAGCGCTAACCGACCCCGTGTACGCCAAGCGGGCAGGCGCTGTGCTCAAGGTCGTCGACGAGCTTGCCTCCATCCAACACCGCGCCTACAGGCACGCGCGGTTGGGAATTGCCTTCCTGGGGGTCGGCGAACCGGGATTGGCTGAACATGAGCTGCTCCAAGCTGTTGACCACGAACCGGCCCTGGCTGATGCGTGGGCTTATCTGGGTCTGGCCCGCGACCAACTGGGCCAGGAGGGTTGGCATCCGTTGAGCATCGCGCTCGATTTGTCGCCTGCCTCTCCGTTGACCCACAGCCTGGTGGGCCATCACTGGCTGGAAAAGAGCCGAATCGCTGCGGCGAGATCCGCGTTCCTCACCGCGTGGCACCTCGATCCGAACTTTCCGACCGTGCCGGCGGATATCGCCCACACTTACCGCTTGGAGGATGACCTGGCATCAGCCGAGGCCTGGTACCAGCAGGGTGTGCGCCAACACCCAGCGGACTCCGTGGCCTGGGTGCTGCTCGCCCGGTTCTATCTGGAGACACGTCACGGCAGTTCGGATGCCGGCATGATGGCCGCACAACGGGCGGTCGCGTTGGCTCCGACCTCCGCCGCCGCGCTGGACACGCTGGGTTGGGCACAGACGCTGGCCGGCCAATATCGGCTGGCGGAGAACAACCTGTGGGCGGCTGAGAACCTGGATCCGCACAACCCCAGCATCCTCTACCACCAAGCGCTATTCCATTGGAATCAACACCAGTGGGTCGAGGCACGGGCTGCCTTCGAGCGGACGATTCTCCTGGATTACGGTTGCCGGGGCTGCAGGCCACCCAGGAGCGGACCATGGGCCGAATTGGCTCGTCGCGCCATCGACAGCCTACGCCCCTGACCTGCGGCACAAGCGCTTAGCCCTCAACACCGTGGCAGTTGACACTGAGGGCATGGGAGACGATTCCGATGCACATTGGTTTGGACTTTGGCACCACCAACACCAAAGCCGCTGTGTTTGACGGGCGGTCGGTCCGTCACTTTCAGCTCGACCCGGGCAACCCGGATCCGACCGTCATTCGCTCGATCATCTATGTCACGCGTGACCACCAGGTTTTGATCGGCCGGCAAGCGACAGAGGCCTACTACCAGCAGAACATCGGGCGACCCAGCAAATTCGTTCGCAAGCACATCGGCGACATCGAGATGGTG
Organism: Anaerolineales bacterium UBA2181; assembly: GCA_002328075.1. Taxonomy (GTDB): domain Bacteria; phylum Chloroflexota; class Anaerolineae; order Promineifilales; family UBA4811; genus UBA4811. Next base: position 20,878 of record DCVT01000034.1, read on the forward strand.
CTCTCCGATGTCGGTTCAGTCAAGGGATATCCGGTCGAGATGACAACGGTAGTCCGGGATGTGTACGCAATGGTCGACGAGCTTACTCCCGGCCGGTTGCTCCATTCTCTCAAGAGTAGTCTGGCATCTGGGCCTGGCTCGACCAGTATCTTTGGCCGCACAATCCAACTGGAGCACCTCATTGCCGTCTATCTGCGTGAAATCCGACAGCGGGTGGAGACTGCAGCCGGTAATGCGGTCCAGGGAGTTACGATGGGCACGCCGGTCAGCTTTGTCGATAGCCCGGGCGACGACGGCAACCGGTTGGCCGTGGAACGGCTTCGCCGCGCGGCCTTGGAGGCCGGCTACCCACAGGTTGAATTCGAACTGGAACCGGTGGCGGCAGCGCGGCATTACCAATTGACTGCGTCGCGCCCGTTGAACATCCTGGTCTTTGATCTGGGCGGAGGCACCCTGGACCTGACTGTCATGCAATTGGGAACAGCGCATGAGCAGCGACTGCTGGCTACCGGCGGATTGGATGTCGCTGGGGATACCTTTAACCGACGCCTGATCCAGGGTCTGTTGCTGGAGCACTTGGGCCGGGGATCGACCTGGAGCGACCAAGCAATCCCATTCCCCGAGCACCTGACTGAATCACTGCTGCACTGGCAGAGTGTGCTGGAGCTGAACCGGCCCGAGACGCTACATTTCCTCGAGTTGGCGGAGAAAACCAGCAACCGCCCCAAACAGATCAGGGCATTGGCGTCGGTGGTGGTGAACAACTATGTGGCAAGGATATTCGACGAAGTTGATCGGGCCAAGATCGGATTATCCACCGGCCTCTTTGAGACGATACGTTTGGTGGGCACAGACCTCGATATCTGGCAACCTATCACGCGGTCGCAATTCGAGTCCCTTATCGCGGGCGATGTTGAACGCATCGGGAAATGCGTAAGGGAAACGCTATGCCGCTCAGGACTGGCAGCAAACCAGATCGATGCAGTGGTCCGCACGGGTGGTTCCGGGCAGGTTCCCCGCGTTACGCAGCTGTTGGGTCAGGAATTCGGGCCAAAAAAGGTCGTTGACGACTCCGTCTTTGGGAGCGTAGCCGCCGGGTTGGCCATTGGCGCCTGGCAACAAGTGGGATCAACTGACTGAGCCGGCAGCAGGAATGGGCATCGTCCCCAGAGCAGCAAAAGGTGACAGTTCAGCTAACACGCTGAGGGGTCTGCACAGAGAGTTCCAGACGTCTCGGTAATGACAGCCACCTGCTCAGATATCAAGAAACTCCGCCACGCGGGTGGCCAAGTCGAAAACGCAAACCGAACGCGGCTCCCGAAAGGTGCCACCCAGGGCGCCCGGATTGATGATCCGGGTGGACCCGATCTTGTCATCACGCCGGACGTGCAGATGGCCGTGGAGAACCAGGTCGAATTCGCCGCTGCGAATCATGGTATTTAGCAGTTCGGCGTCATGTCCATGGCAGGCTCCAACTCGAACCCCTGAAAGAGTCGCCTGGTATACGTCGCTGTGCAGTTGTGCGCCACCGGTCTGTTCCAGCGCGCGCAGCAGGCCGGCCTCGTTTCGGTCCATATTGCCCAGTATAAACGCCACCTTCCAACCATCAAACAGCTTGACCATGGACGGCTTTGTGAGGTCCCCGCAATGAACAAGCCGGTCCACCCCCGACCCGCGGAACAGCTGGAGCGCTGCCCACGTGTTGTGCACTTGGTCGTGGGTGTCAGCAAGGACGCCGATCCTCACCCTGCGGCCCTCACTCCCTGGCTCGCAGCAGCCAGATCACAGCGCAAGCTCATCGCCGGCGTCCGGAACCGGTGCTCGGCCGTACAATTCAGCAAACTCGCTCAAACCGACCTCAAGCCCCTTGGCCAGCATGTCGTCCGTGTATCTCCATTGCCAGTTGCCGCTGGCCTTGCTGGGATAGTTCATGCGCGCCTCGTTGCCCAGGCTCATCAGGTCTTGCATCGGGATAACGGCTGTGTCCGCCACCGATGAATACGCCAGGCGAATCATATCCCAAGCCATATCGGTCCCCTCGCGGGCCAGATAGCGCCGGACGAAATCCCGCTCCTTTTCGTTGGCGTTCTCGTACCATCCGGCCGTTGTCTCGTTGTCGTGTGTACCGGTATAGACCGCGCAGTTCGGGGTTTCGTAATTGTGCGGCAGGAACCTGCTATTCTGCTCGCCGCCAAAGGCAAACTGGAGGATCTTCATACCCGGGAAACCAAAGCGGTCACGCAGCCTTTCAACCCGCGGTGTGATGACACCCAGGTCCTCGGCAATGATCGGCAGATACTTGGTGCCCAACGTCGCCTGGACGGCGTGGAAAAACGACGCTCCGGGCCCCCTCACCCAGCGCCCAATGACGGCCGTCGGTTCCTCCGCAGGAATGCGCCAGTATCCCTCAAAGCCGCGAAAGTGGTCCACCCGCACGATATCCACTTGGGTAAAAAGCATGGCCAACCGGGCGGCCCACCAGCCGTAACCGTCCTCCGCCATGCGTTCCCACCGGTAGAGAGGATTACCCCAGCGCTGTCCTGTCTCGCTAAAGTAATCCGGCGGAACCCCGGCGACCGTCCTGGGAGATCCATCTGGCTTCAAATCATAGAGATCGCGATCGGCCCAGACATCCGCGCTGTCAAATGCTACAAAGATGGGGGCGTCTCCGATAATCCGAATACCCTGCTCGTTGGCGCGCCTTTTCAGAGCTAGCCACTGTTGGAAAAAGAGGAACTGCTGAAATTTGAAACAGCTCACCTGTTCCGCCAGCTCTTCTGACCAGCCTGCCATAGCAGCCGGCTGGCGGAAGGCGATCTCAGAAGGCCAGGTGTTCCAGACCCCCCCACGGTCGTGCATATGATACGACTTGACCGCCATAAAGAGCGCATAATCGTCCAACCACGAGTGCTGCCCAGTACAAAACGCGTCGTATTCGGTTCGCTGCGCGTCGGTGCCATACCGCCGGAAATGTTCGTGGGCTTGGCGCAACAGATCATTCTTGTACTCGATAACTGGGCCATAGTCCACCCGATCCGTCCGGAAATCCGGCACCTGGGCCAACGCCTCAACCGGAAGGTAACCCTCCTCAACCAGACGATCCGGGCTGATGAGCAAGGGATTGCCCGCAAAGGCCGAAAAGCTCTGGTACGGCGAATCCCCAAAGCCAGTGGGTCCCAACGGCAGGATTTGCCAGAGCGACTGCTTGGCCCGGAAAAGAAAATCAACAAACCGAAAAGCAGGTTCTCCCAGGTCGCCGATGCCATACCGGCCTGGAAACGATGTTGGATGCAGCAGCACCCCGGCAGCTCGTGGAAAACGCATTGCTCACCTCACCACGTTTGGCTCGCGGTCATTGTACCAACGAATTGCACGCGGTCCAAAAGACCGAGAGCGCAACCGGGTTACGACCGAGAGAGGCGGCAGCCCGATCCGGGGACTTTCGGGGCCAACGCCCAAACCGTCAGCACGCGCCCCGACCAGGAGGAATCGGATAGAAGAGACGGGCGGCGCAGCCGACTCAAACGACATCCCGTGGCCACCCTGGCCGCCTCTGCCCGGCCTTTGGGCGCTCAATTGGGTGTAGGGCGGGTGGGATTCGAACCCACACGTCCTTACGGACAGAGGATTTTAAGTCCCCGGCGTCTGCCGTTTCGCCACCGCCCCACGTCAGTATTCTACCATAGGTCAGCCTTTAGAGGCTATCTCAACGGTAGATCGATGTAGCCTCACCAAGATCAGATCAGGGGATGAGCATCATGGGCAACGGAGTGAAGGTCAGAACAAAGACCACCACCGCGACGAGGCCGACCAGCTTTCGTTTGCCGTCCAGCGGAGTCACGTCATCCAGCGGTTGGGCATGCATCCGGCCGAAAACCAGCAGTAACCCGGCCCACAACCACCAACCATTCCACATAAAGCCCAAACCTATCATGGCCAACAACACCGGCAGATAGAGAAGACGCGCCTTTTTCCCTAGCAGCGCATAGGCAACATGCCCACCGTCTAGCGTGCCTACCGGCAATAGGTTCAGCGCCGTAACCAGGATGCCAGCCCAGCCAGCAAAGGCCACTGGGTGTATCATGACGTCGATCCCTTCGCGCGGCAGGATCTGACCAAACACCAGGTACTTGACGCCCAGGTAGAGCAGTGAGTTCCCTTCCAGCAGACAGGGGTTTGCGGAGGTGCATTGACCGGCCAGCGGTTCCACCGTCGATAGCGCCAGGCCGATGAGGAGAACAGGCAAGGCGACAACCAATCCGGATAGCGGACCAGCGGCCCCAATATCCAGCAGCACGCGCCGGTTGCGCATGGGTGCCCGGATGTTGATCACCGCGCCAAATGTACCCAAGATGCTCAGGGGCATCGGGATGAAGTAGGGCAAGGTCGCCGCTACGCCGTGATACCGGGCAGCGAAATAGTGGCCGAATTCGTGAGTGAGCAAGATACCCAACAGCCCCACCGCAAAAGGCCAACCACTGAGAATATCGGCTACCAGGTCACCGGTGCTCTGCTGGACGCCAGCCATCAGAACGGTGACCACCGTTGCCAGGAAAAGGACCAGGTTGACCCATGGCCGCCCGGTTTTGGTCCCTGTGGTCAGATGCAGCGGCAGCAGCAGCAGAACATCTTGAGAATCTGACCTGCGCATGACTGGCTGCAGCCGATATGGCGCCAACCGCTCATTCAAACGAGAATACGCTTCAGACGTCGGGACCATCAGACGGCCACGAAATCGAACCGCGCCAGCTTGAGGATAATCGGCGGTGACATCCTCTACCACAAAGACGTCCCCCACCTCGTCCCTAAGTTGGTCTAGTTGCACGGAATGCTCCATGGAACACACACAAAAAAAGGCGGGAGTGGATGGGAGTCGAACCCACCATGGCCTGCTCCGCGCAACCCATCACCGATTTTGAAGACCGGGCGCACCACCGGGCACGAACCACTCCCGCGTCAATCACGCGGCGCCCACCGCCAGCAGGACGGCGAGCGATTTGGCCGATTATACTACAACACACCCACGTGACAACCGTGGCCGGAACCGGTGCACCCGTGGAGCTTATCCACACCAGGTAGTTCGGCCGGCAATCCCAAACACCAGAACGTCAGGTGTGACTAGAGCTACAACGTGTCCCCGAACCCCTGCCATCCGTGTGTCGGCTGCGTGGGCCAGAAAACAAAAAAGGTCTCTTGGCAATGACCTACTCTCCCAGGGGGCTACCCCCCAAGTACCATCGGCGCTGGCGGGCTTAACTGCCGGGTTCGGGATGGGACCGGGTGTACCTCCGCCGCTATCGTCACCAAGAGACCTGGATACACAAATCTAGGTCTGATCGAACAGAAATGTCAGAACTCCGAGTTCTCCGCACCACGCTGGCAAAGCCCTCGACCGTTAGTACGGCTTCGCTGAACACATTACTGTGCTTACACGTGCCGCCTATCAAACTGGTCGTCTTCCAGCGGTCTTACCCTTTCGGTGAGAGATCTCATCTTGGGGCGAGTTTCCCACTTAGATGCTTTCAGCGGTTATCTCTGCCAGACATAGCTACCCAGCGATGCTCCTGGCGGAACAACTGGCACACTAGAGGTCTGTCCACCCCGGTCCTCTCGTACTGGGGGCAGCTCCCCTCAAATCTCTTACGCCCACAGCGGATAGAGACCGACCTGTCTCACGACGGTCTGAACCCAGCTCACGTACCGCTTTAATGGGCGAACAGCCCAACCCTTGGGACTTACTACAGCCCCAGGATGCGATGAGCCGACA
>DCVT01000023.1 GCA_002328075.1 Anaerolineales bacterium UBA2181
GTAGTCGATCAATCGCTTGGCTTGCGACTCCAGGTTGTCCCGGTTCTCGGCGGCCGAGACACGCGCATAGACAACCACCTTCTGAATGGGCGCCGGCGCAATGGCCTGGGGCAGTGGTTCGGTGATGATGATGGTGGTGCCAGTCTCAACCTGGTAGCCCTGCAACTGACCGCTCCTGAACCAGCGCCAGGCCGTGCCATAGGACACGCCAACTTGGCGGGCATACTCACTCAATTTCAAAGCGCTATATTAGTACACAAATCCCGATTTGTCCGTAGGTGCGATTGATATGAAGAAACCACTGCAATACCTGCCGTCGGGCGACCAGAACGGGAAACAATCGTCGGCCGGGTGCTCGGTGAGCCGGCGCTGGTTACCCCCGTCGGCGTCCATCCGATAGATCTCGTCGTTGCCGTCGCGATCCGAGACAAAGGCGATCAAACTCCCGTTGACAACGGCTGGACCTGCCTCATCCTCGATAACCAATACCCGACCGGCACCGGCCGGTACAAAGTCGTCGCCATAGGCGTCGGCAAACATCGAGATGGCCGTCTCACCGGTGCAGTGTGTAGGCGCCACCTGTTCCACACCCAACTCGCGAAACGCAGCGATGACCGCTTCGATCTGCCTGGTTCCGCTGTCCACCAGGTGAAAACCGCCCAGGACCAACTGCACCGGCTCATCGAACATCAACTTGGCCGCCCGCACCACCTCGACGATGCCCTGATGGGCGCAGCCGGTGACGATCACCAGCCCGCGGCCGGTCCGGATCACCAACGACTGCTCGTGGATCCGCACTGCGGGGTCCCGCATCTGACCGGTGGTGTAGACGTCTGGGTTCAGTTCCTGACCCGGCTCCACGGCGATGGGGTCGAGTTGGCCGGCACATCGGTTGCGAAAGCTGGCAGGAAATGAGGGCAGCACGTAAACCGGTACACAAAGCCCCCTTTCCACCAGGCCAGGTAGGCCGTCCACGTGGTCGCCGTGGATGTGCGAAAGCGCAATCGCCTCGATGTGCGTCAGGTCGACCCCCAGCAGGTCCACGTTGTTCAACAGGACGCGCGGGTCTCCTCCGGTGTCAAAAAGCAGCGTGTGGCCGCGATGCTCCACCAGGGCGGCGAATCCCCAGGCTTCTTGCAGACGGGCGTCGTAGGCCGTGTTGTCGTACAGAATAGTGATCCGCAGCGGGTCGGGGGGAACTGACGTGGGAATGGCGGTCGAGGGCAGCGAGGGGACGGCGGTAGCTGCCGGCATGGCGGTGAGGGGAACGGTGCTGGCGGCCGGCAGCGAGGTGGCCGGACCCGCCATCGGGGTGGCAACCGGCGTGCATCCGGCAACCAGCGTCACGACGAGGAGCACTGCCACCAAAAGTTTGTTTCTCGACATGATCCTCCTCCTAGGGGCAGATAGGTATGATCGCGTCCAGCGCCTTGACCGCGTCAGACCAGGTAAACTCGCGGTTGTCGCTAAAGTAGTAATAGGTCGTGCCGTTGGGTATCAGCGCAATCACCACCCCGCTGTAACCCAGCATGTGGGGCACCCAGAACACGCAATCAAAGCCCTGCGCCCGGCCGAACCGTTGGGCCCAAAAGCCATCGTTGTAGCGCATACCCGGGACGATCTCGACTCCGCGGTCGCGCGCGTCGCGCTGTAGTGCGTCGTCCAGAAGGTCGGGGGCCAGAAGCTGCTCTCCGCCAATCGCGCCGTGTTGGTTGTTCAGGAAAACGGAAATCTTGGCGACATCGTCGTGGGTCCACCACAACCCGTATCCACCGTATGCCTGACCGGGTCCGCCCTCTTCCGGCGCCCGCCCCGACGAGGATGCTCCGGGACCTACATGGATCGGGGCCAGCACCTCTCCAGCGAAAAACGACCAGAGGTCGGCATCCGGACCTTGCCTGCTCTTGAGGTAGTTTTGCATGGCGCGGACGACGACAAAGGTATCGGACGTGTGGTACACCCACCGCGTGCCCGGCCGGGCGCTGTGGGGCCAGTACAGGGCGGCCGCCATCCGGTCGGAATAGCTGTCGGTATCCCAGAAATCGCCCGGCTGCCGACTGTCCTCATCCGCCATGTATGCGCTCGAGCGGTAGTTCCCGGTCGCCATGTCGAGGGTGTGGTCAAACGTCACCCGGCCCCAGTCGCCAGCGGCGCCGGCAATTTCAGGGAGGTAATCCTTGATCAATAACCCACCGACCGGCTGTTCGAATTTCTGCGCCAACCGCATCAGCGCCCCGGCGGCAAAGATTGACTTGGCCGTCGAGTAGGAGGGCATACGCATCTGGTCGCAGTAGGCGTATTGACCGTAACGGGTGCGGCACGGAGGAACATAGTTCACCCCATTCACGATCACGCCGTACCCGGTCATGTGCTCCGGTGTGACGCCCCGTCCAAAGGCGGAGAGATCGACACCGGTATAGTCGACTTCCATTTCCTCGAGCGGCTTGGCGGGGAATCGTTGGGCCAGTTCGCTGGCGTAATCACCCCGCACTCGACCGGGGTCGCCGACCGTTTCAGGGTGGTAGGTGGCATCCAGCAGGCCCCAGAAGTCCGCCCGGAGGGAAGCGGTGGTCTCTTGCGTGATCTGGTACCAGACCTGGGAAACGTGCTGGTGGTCAAAGAGGAAACCCATCACCCCGTTAAAGGTGGCGTTGGAGCCTTTCCAGACCAGCGCAAACGGAAAGGTAGCCCGCGAATAACCTCGGTCGCCGACCTCGTGCCAGACCCGGCCGGGTTCGAGGATCAGGTCCCAGGTGGGGTGGTCGGTGGTTATCAGCCCTCGCCGCACCGGGACTAGGTGCGAGGCACACTGCACAAAGGCATAGTCAAACTCAGGGAGATGGCTGGACCCGGGGGGCAATTTCGCCCCCCCTGTCACCTTGGTAAAGTCACCCTCGGCTTCCTCGCCGTGCAGCTCCAGCCTCCCCTCAAAGGTATGCTCAGGACGAGCGGCCGCAACGGGGAGCGCAAACGCGCCATCGTCGATGGGAGCCTCCGGGTCGCCAGGCTGCATCAATTCCTCGTAGGTCAGCAATGTGCGCTCCACTTCGCCGCTTCCGTTCAGCGTGTCGCACAAGGGTACTGGCAAGGAGACGGTCGACGTCGGTACGACCGGTTCAACCCTGGGTTCGGTCGGTCCGCAGCCGGCGACCACCAGGATCACCACCAACACAGTGCTGAGCCGCCATCTCCGGTCAGAACACATAGTTCGCCTCTCAGTCGGGCGCCACCAGGGAACCCGCTCGGCCATGCGCGCAGCCGACAAATCTGCCCGTCGACACGGTCTACCTAATCCGGCAAGTTGCCCTGGCTGTCGGTCTTGATCAGAATGGTCTCAAAGCCACGGCCATGTGTGCGTCGGCCTGACCGACCACCACCAGACCGCCATCGGCTGCCTCAAACACCCGCAATCCGACCCGCGGTCCCTTGCCCTCGGCCAGGTTTTGCTGCCAACGCAATATACCATCCTGGTCCACCTTGATCAAAAGCACGCTGGAGCGGCCGCCACACTCCGCCATCCCGGTCAGCACATAGCCGCCGTCGGCCGTTTCAACCACTCCCGAGGCGTAATCAAAGCAGCCCTCGTCCCCCACCGGTCGATCCCAGATGACCTCCCCCTGCGAATTGACCAGCATCAGCCACGGATCGGTCGTCCCCTCTGTTCCCGCGGCCGAGACCAGCCCTGCAATGAGCCAGTGGTCGTCCGGGGCGGGCAGCATAAGAGTCGCTCCCTGGACGCCATCCTCCTGCCAGACGCACGACCAAGTCTCGTTTCCCCACGCGTCGGTGCGGATCATGAAACGATCGGGATTCCGCGCTATATAGTCGGCCGCCGGGCGCATGGCTTGCGCCAGCACAATGAACCCTCCATCGGCCATTGCTCTGACTGCAAAAGCCTCCTCAATGAGTTCGTCGCCAAACGCCCGTGACCACTGCTCGATACCCGCGCTATCCGTCTTGACCAGATACACATCGTCGCTGCCATCACCGTAGGACGCGGTAACGCCGGCGAGGATAAACCCACCGTCAGCCGTCTGCTGAACTGCAAAAGCCCTCCCAGCCGCCAGCCCTCCGAGAGCCTCAGATCACAACACCTCGCCGTCCGGATCGACCTTGATGAGGTACACATCCCGGTCACCGGCCCCCTCCGATTTGGTTTCAGCCAGGATGTGAAAGGCCCCGTCGGCGGCCTCGATGATCGCCCTACCGCGATCGAACGCATCACCGCCATAGTTTCGCTCCCAGAGCATCTCGCCGGCCGAATCGACCCGCATCAGATGCACGTCCTCAGCAGAGCCATCCCGATGGGTATGGTTGGTCGATCCCACCAAAAGGAACCCGCCATCCTCTGTCTGGACCGCATCCAGAGCAGCGCTGCGGGGCTCGGTTTGGGGGAAGCGCACCCACGTCTCGGGTGAGGGGCGCAGCAGGACGGCTGTCGGGGTGGGGGTGGGTGGCGCGGGGGTGGGTAGCGCCGCGCCGGTTGGTGGAAACATGGTCGCGACAGCGTCAGACAGCGGCGCGGCGGTCTCGGCGGCTAGTTGGCCGTCACCGTAGCGGGTAAGCAGCACCATCAATGCAACCGGCGTGAGCGTGCCGACCGATTTGGTCACGAGTCCCACTTTCTGTCGGGCGAATAGCATCCTACCCCATATTACTCCCGCCCTCCGCTGTGCGTTCACCGGAGCCCCCACCTGTTTGCCTGCGGCCTGGCTCCCCACGGGACGGCCGTCACCTGGAGCCCACCATGGTCTCGTGATGAATGCACGGCCGGCCAGACAGGCCCTGGGACGTTCGCCTGGCCGCCTGTGTCCTCCCCACTTGCGGCTATTCAGGCCTACTCCGGCGCCGGCCCGCCAACAACCCTACCACCAGTGCCAGCGCTACCAGCCCGGCCGCGATCCAGGCACTGACCGCCACCAGCGGAACCGCCGCCTGTTTGACCGCCACCCCGGCAAACGCCCAGACGAGTACCAGCAGGTAGGCGACGTCCCGCCGGGTGAGGCTGACGGCCGTGGCGATGCCGACGCCGGCCGCCAGCAGGATCACCGCCCAGACCTGCGGATCGATCCCCCATCCGCCCCACCGGAGATAGTCCAGCGTGGAGGTCACATTGGCAATGGTCGCCACGGTGATCCAGCCCAGGTAAATGCTGACGGGCAAACGCACGCACCAGGTTTCGCCAGCCGAGGCTCGGGGCCGGCCGATTCCCAGCCGCGAATAGATGACGATGAGCGAGACCAGCAGCAGCAACATGACCGGCACGGTCAGCACAAACTGCTCATAGTGCCAGAGGAAAAGCCAGCTTGGGTTCGCCACGCAACTCAGGGCAAACCAATAGCCAATTCGGCGCAAACGTGGGTTTTCGCGTTGCGCCGGAAGCAGTTGGTAACCGGTCAATGCCAACCACCCCAGGTAGACCACTCCCCAGATGGCAAAGACGTATCCGGCCGGGACAAAATAAACCCTGAACCGGTCTGATATCTCGCCGGTGTTCAACCCGTTGAGCGGGAGCGCATTCGCCAGGCCATTGAGCACCAGCGCTGCCAGGACGGCCAGCACAACGATCCATTGTCGCAACGTGTCACGGTTCATCACCTCCTCCACACTGTTTTCAGCAGAAGTTCAGCAGGCGGTGCAACATCGGCCCCGCCAGCCCAGGCAGTCAGTTCCGCGCTGCCCAAATGAACATCAGACGGCATGCCCGGATAATACCGGGCACAGGCCATACGGGCAAATCCCATCAAAGAGGTCGGCCTTGACGGCGACGGTGCACGCTCACAGCGATCGCCAAGCCCGGGTGGCCGGTGGGTTGACAGCTGAAGGGAGCCCAGTATAATTGTGAATAATTGAGTATATGCTATGATATCGAACCATGACGACGGGCGCGAAAACATCTGAACCTCTGGCGCTGGACGAACACACGGCCGCGCATATCGCCGAGGTTTTTCGTGCGTTCAGCGACACCAGCCGCGTCCGAATCATCTCGGTACTGGCCAAGAATCCCCTCAACGTGGGTTCGCTGGCAGAGGTAGTTGGGCTCAGCCCTTCGGCCGTGTCGCATCACCTGCGGGCGCTGCGACAGATGCGGCTGGTATGGGTCCGGCGTGAAGGGCAACAGGTCTTTTATCACCTGGATGCTCACGTCGCCGACCTGTTCCGCTACGGACTTGACCACGTGCTTCATGGCTAGGCGTCGCGCTGTCGACCGATTTTCGCAGATCCTTTTGGCGGTTTGGGCGGCGATCGTCTTGCTGGGCATTGGCACCCACGTAGCGGCCGACGCAACTGGCAATCCGGATCACCTTGGCGGGCTGCACCAGCACACGCCCGGGACCATCACCCTGGCCGACCTTCATTCGGCGACCTGCGGCCTTTTCGGTCAGTTGGCGTTGCCGGACCCAAGTATCGACCTGAACCCGGCTAGTCTGGGTCTGCCCATCTCTCTCGTTAGTCTTGTCTTCTCTGCCTGGTTTCCCAGGCCGCCGGTTCGCCCACCCGTCACATTGACCGCATAACGTGACCGATACGCAGCACCATAGCTGCCATGCGGTTCAGTTACCCACATTGGACGCTTTGCGCGCACCCTCACACGCCGCGCCCGTTTTGCCAACGGCTCAGGAGAAGTCTCGTGGAAACACCTGCAATTGTTGACGTCGATGAAACCCCAAGACACACGGTGCACGCCGGGTTGTGCGCCGCCGAGGTCATTGAGCGGCGACAGATACACGGTGAGAACGTTCTGCTCGCCGAGAAAGGTGTTTCGCCATTTTCCATCCTCTTGGCCCAGGTCAAGAGCCCGCTGATTTACATAATCCTGGTAGCCGCCGGGATATCGCTGCTGGTCGGCGAGATTGGGGATTTTTCCATCATCATGGCGGTGGTGGTCATTGACGTCATCCTCGGTTTCGTTCAAGAGCTTCAGGCTCAGCGCACCTACACTGCGCTGAAGGGTTTGTTGAAGCCGACAACAACCGTCATCCGGGAGGGCCAGCGACAGGAGATTGAGGTCCGAGAACTGGTGCCCGGCGATCTGGTTGTCCTCAACGCGGGCGAGCACGTGCCGGGCGACGGCGAGATCATTGACAGCACCAACCTGGCCGTCGATGAAGCCATCCTGACGGGCGAGAGCGAGCCGGTCAACAAGGGTGCTAACGATCATCGGAACCAGGTCTTGATGGGCACAACCGTGGTCACCGGGCGGGCAATGATGCACGCGACTCAGACGGGTTCTCGCACCGAACTGGGGCAGATTGCCACCAGCCTGCAGGAGCACGTTGAGGAAGAGACCCCGTTGCAGGTCCGGCTGAAGGTATTCAGCAAGACGCTGACCCGCATCGTCATCCTGTTCACGATCGGCATACTGCTGACTGGCGTTGTTATGGGTCGGGGTCTGTTGGACATGCTGCGAGTATCGATTGTCCTGGCAATCGCGGCAGTGCCGGAGGGGCTGCTGATCGCAGTGACCGTGATCCTGGTGCTGGGAATGCGCAAGATCCTGAAACGCAACGGCCTGGTCAAACGGCTGCTGGCTGTCGAAACCCTGGGTTCTGTGACCACGATCTGCACCGACAAGACCGGCACTCTGACGGAGGGGCGAATGCGGGTCACCCGCACTGACCTGGTAGATCGACAGCGTTCCCTGGAAACCGTGGTCTTGTGCAACGACCTAGAGGGTCCGGTCGACGTGGCGTTGTGGGAATGGGCACAAACCCAACTGCCGGATGGTCCCCAGGCTCTGGCAGACAGCGCGGAGCGATTGTGCGAAGAGCTTTTTACCAGCGAGACCAAGTTCATGATTGCCGGTTATCGTTTGAACGGGCATAGCCAGGACTTTGTCAAGGGCGCGCCAGAAATCGTGCTGGAGATGTGCGCCGTCACGCCTGCCGAACGGGACCGCATTCTGAGCCAGGTGGATGGGTGGGCAGGTGAGGGCTTGCGGCTGCTGGGTTTGGCTTCTCGCCCGATGCGGGAACTCGGTGACCACACCGGCTACACCTGGGTTGGCCTGCTGGGCATGGAAGACCCAATCCGCGCGGGAGTGCTGGACGCAGTCCGGGTGGCGCACAATGCTGGGATCAAGGTCAAGATGATCACCGGTGATTACCGGCGTACCGCCGAGCGCATCGCTCATGCCATCGATCTGATGCAGGCAGGTGACCAGGTCTTGGACGGGGACGAGATGGCGCAGTTGAGCGATCAACAACTACAGGACCGTGTCAGCACGACGGTCGTTTTTTCGCGTATTCGCCCCCGCGACAAGTTGCGCATCGTGCGTGCGCTACAGGCCAGCGGTGAGATCACTGCCATGATCGGCGATGGGGTGAACGATGCCCTGGCACTGCAACAGGCGCACATTGGCGTGGTGGTCGGAAGCGCCACTGACGTTGCCAAGGAGACCGCCGACCTCATTCTGCTGGACAACAATTTCCGAACGGTGGTGGCGGCCGTCGAAGAGGGCCGGGTGATCTTTGACAACATCCGCAAAGTGGTAGCCTATACCCTTTCGAATTCCTTTGCCGAGGTTGTAGCGATCTTTGTGGCCATGATGCTTCGCTGGCCGGCCCCGCTGACGGTTGCTCAGATCCTGTGGATTCACCTGATCTGTGATGGTCCTTCGGATATTGTGCTGGGTTTTGAGCCCAAAGAGGCAGGCATCATGGACGAGCAACCCAAACCTTTGACCGAGCCCATCCTGCCCCGGCTGGGATTGTCGCTCATTGCCACTATCAGCCTCGTCAGCGCCACGGCCGCCCTGCTGCTGTTTGGACACCATTACCTGAGCCATGGAAACCCGGTGGAAGGTCGCAGCCTAGTCTTTGCCAGCCTGGCTGTGAACTCGATGATCTACATCTTTGCCTACCGCAGTATGCGTCGCTCAGTCTTTCGCATGAACAAGTTGAACCGCAACATGCCGTTGGTCTGGGCGGTGCTGGCCGGATTGGCGCTGGTCGCCGTTGCCTTTGCCGTGCCCAGCATTCGTGATCTGCTGCAGATCGTGCCGCTCAGCCTGGCGCAGTGGGTTTGGATCGCGGCCATTGCCGTAGCCTTGTTGGTCATCGTCGAGGTGGCAAAATGGATCGGCAACCGCACCTATGAGCGGGCGAGAGCATGAGTCTTCCCGAGACACGCAGACGATAGACACGGGTCGACGGACTCGCCGCGGTGAGGAGTTCCGATTGCTGGCAGGCCGCGATTGGCCCGTGCGTGCGCTGATGGCCGGCGAGCAGCGTCCGCGCCCCACCGCCGTCACGGGCATCCGCACCTGGAGGCTTGCGTATTGCCCGCCGTGAGCTTGGCGGTCGGAACCACAAGCCTGTTTGGGCGGATCGCGATGCCCGAGCAGCCAAGCCCGGGATAGGTCGCCGAACACGGCCAAGCGAGGCGGTCGGCCGAGGGTTCGCAGAGCACCATGGCGGATGCGGACAACCGCGGAGCGGTGCCGGTTCGCGTGATCGACCCGGCACCGCCCGCCAACGCAGCGCCTGGGCCTAGTAGAGAAAGGGTAGGAGCCGCCAGGACCGGTGCTGATACTCTGCAAAGGCCTGGCCGTGTTTCTCCAGTAGCAATGCCTCTTCCACCCGGATACGCAACAACACCGCCGGTGTCACCAAACCGGCCGCCACGCCGGCCCCCCACACGCTGGAGAGGATCAACGGCCACCCGGCCGCCCACAACAGAGCGGCTGCGTAGAGCGGATGACGAACCCAACGGTACGGGCCACGGGTCACCAGTGACTGGCCGGGTGAGGCGGTCGAGTGGGGCGAATACGCCGGCCCCAACGAGCGCCGAGCTGCCAGGCCAAGCGCCAGAGCGGCAACACACAACACCAGACCAGCGACGCTCAAACCAACGGCCGACTCTGCGCCATGGACCCGGTCAAACACCGCCACCGGAACCGCCAGGAGCAACCCGGCAGTGATCATCAGACGTGGCAGGTCGACCGGTTGGCGTGGCCGCCCGACGTCGACAAAGGCGGTGGCGGCCAGCCACATGCCGACCGTGAGCACGGAAAACAGAGCCTCAGCCCAGCCGCTGAGCGGCCAGGCCCAGTCGCCCGTCACCCATCCCGGGATCGCCAGGGCAACCACGGCCACGAATGGGACTGCAACCAGCCATTTCGTCACGTACGTCATACGGAACCTCCACCCATGGCGTGCGCATCCTCAAATTGGCGCGGCCTCGCTGACGAGGTTTCCATCTGGACCTTGCCGGCGACCCGCCTTTGCACGGGCACACGGCGTTTCGACACATGGAGCCAACGCCGCACAGTGAAACCGATCACCCGTTCACGAGTGCCACCCAGAACCACCGCCCTGGGCACATACTCCGGCGGGTCAAGTCCGATCGCTCAAGTTCCGGACTCGATCTCGATGCACCTCTCGGTCTCAGTCGCATCGACCTGGACGAAAGGACCGAGAGATCTCGCGCGCTCAAGACTCCCATGGCGCGTTCACGCCTGCCTTGACGCAGCCTGCATTGCCACCTTGCTGAGCCGCCTGGCTTGCGTCGGTGTCAGTTCTGCCAGACGCGCCTGCAGCACCTGCACAAAAGCCCCACGGTGCTCATCGTCCAGGCAGATTAGGATTTCCTCTGCGTGCGGCGGCAGGTCCCGCGGCCGGCAACTCTCAAGATGTGCCAGGAGAAAAGGAAAAAGCGACTGCAAGTAGGCCCCGTCGGCCGCGGCGACCGCCGCCAATACCTTGACGCCAGCATCCACCGTGATGACCGAACCCACGGCCATGGCTGCCTTGACTGTTTCCGCCGCCGGGAACAACTCGTGTGCCCTCAGCCGGGCGATGGTAGCCAATGCGATCATCCCACCCCACACCAACCGATTGTTGCGGCTGCCCAGCAGCCCCAGGAAATCCCGATAGTATCCGGCGATCAGGTCTGGCCTGCGGTAACCCACCTCGTAGAGCACCTTGAGGCAGTCGGCCGCAATGGCCGGAGTCGGATTGCGGAGGTTGTCAGCGATCTGCCGGATTCCCTCCTCGTTCCCGGTCTCGGCCAGTTCCGCGGCCAGAACCTGGTTAGGAACCTCGTCCCGTCGATTCTGGAAAAACGCTACTCGATTAAGGATCATCATCGACACCCTCCGCGGCAATCCGCTCCTGTCCACCTGCAAAAACTGCCTGCGGCTCCAGGCCGATCATGCCCCCAGGCATGCGCATCCCGAGCACCGGCGCCCCGAACGTGCTGCCAGCCAGCAACAAGCCAAGCAAAATGACCCCCAAGGGAACCAGGACGCAGAGCAACCTCCCATTCCGTGTTCTTCGCTGGGCGCAGCCGGAAGAAGAGGCGCTGCCCTGGCCACAGAGCGCACCCCGAAATCAAGTGCGCTCATTGCAGTTTGCCGGCTTTGCGCAGCGATTTCATGATCCTCGGATCGCCGCGCGGGTCGGGGCCCGCGAAAAAGTCGGGACCAGGATATCCCAAATCGATGCGAATCCGGCCTGGGGATAGCGTCATGGGGTCCAGGATGACGACTCCATCGTAACTCTGGGACGATAGCGGGGTCCAGAACGCGCCGGCATAGATGGGCTCACCATCCACCGTCACGCAAAAGGGTGTTCCGCTAGTCCGCACCGGCGCACCGAACAGGTCGCGCACCCGCTGGAATCCCTCATCCGTCAGGAACATCTCGTGGGTAGCCTGGTCGTAGGAAACAATGTGCTCTTCCCCGATCAGCGGATACTCCTCAGGCACCAATGTGCTGATGTCCGCCCCTAGCACCTCGGCCGATGTGGTGGGTTCGTCCAGCAGATGGATCGCCACGCCGCTCTCCGCTTCTGGGTGGCAGGACGCCATGAGTAGACCGGACAGTAGCGCTAACCCGACGAATACCGTCTTCATCACCTAATGCCTCCTGCAACTCGCTGCTAATCGGCCGCGGTTCGACGCCCGTCGGTTACCCATCAGCGGGAGCGCCGAACCCGGCCTGAACCAGGACCAGAGCGCCCGATGGCACCCCGGCGTCTCACCCCGCCGACCGCCGGCCGACCACCGCCTCGATGATCAGCCCGTACACCACGCCAGCCATCAGCGCCAACAGGTCGCGCATGTCGGTGGATAGGAAAAACGCCAGGCTCACCGCGAAACCCAGGACGGCAGCGCGCCCGTATCGGGCACCGCGACCGGCCGTCCACTCCCACTGGGCCGACAGGGCGATCAGCAGACCCATGATCACCCGGTTGTACCACAGGCCGATCAGGTACAACTCGTTTCCGCTGAACCCTCCCGCCCGGCTACTGCCGCCAATGATGCAAAAGATCCCCAACACCGCCCCGGAAATCACCCCCTCCAAGACCCGCCTGGTAACCTTCACTGCTCACCTCCTTTAGCGACCGCTCCCTCAGATATCCTGGCGTCACCCGGCTTGGCCAGCCCGGGTGATCACCCATTCCTCAAAGGCGGGAGTCAGCCCGGTGCGTCGTACCAGTTCGGCCGACGGCTGGTTCTGGACTTCGTGGCTGTAGAAGGGCACTAGCCCCGCCTGCCTCATGCCAATGGCCCAGGCCACTACCACCTGCCGCGCCAGCCCCTTGAGGCGATGCGCCGGTGCGTTATGAACCCAGGTCTCAGCGCTCTCGGCGTTCTGCCGTGATGACGTGCAAGACGAGACCACCTGCGCATCGTCCAGGATCGCGTACACCGGGTCGCGCATCCGGTTTGCGCCAGACGCCTGGACGTGTGTATCAACCGATCCCAACCGCCGCACCCGCCCAACCCGTGTTAGATCGAGTCCTTACGGAAAGAGGTAGGTCCGGTAGTGGCCCACCTCCAACAGCCCGGCCCAGGGGCGCAAGAGGGCGACCGACCTCGTCACCTCCGGCAACCGGGTCGGACCCGGGTCGGCCATCAGCGCAAGGCGCAAGGCGGAGGGTATCTCCGCACTGGTGAAGCGGACGGCGCACCCATCGGCCGTGCGCGCAACTATCACCAACGGGACCGGTTCGCCGTCCGGTGCCAGCGGCAACATCTGGCCGTCCGCATCCAGGCCAATGTTCTCCAGCCGCATCTGTAGGTGAACATGGTCAAACAGATCGAGGGGTTGCTTTACTGGATCAAGCACAGCGCCTCGGCTATGTCCTCGGCGATCATGCGTCGCTTGCTCTTCTCAATGAAAAAGCTGGGTCCGGCCTGGAGGTACGAGGGAAAGACCCGCCGCCCGCGCAAGGTGTACTCTTGGCCCCGGATCTTGTAGGTGGAGCCGGCCGGAATCACCCGTTTTTCACCAGCCCGACGCGCGATGCTATTGACCGCCTTGATCGCCACGTCTCCCATCAGCATCAGCACCCGGACATTGGGGAACAGCTCCAACTCTTTTTCCAGCAGCAGCGAGCAATCTCTCACCGTGGCTGTCTGGATGCCGTAACCCGTTTTTCCACACTTGACCGCGGTGGTCAGATAAACCCCCAAACCCAGGATATCCTGGATGGAGCAGACGTCAGCGCCGGCGTCCCGAAACGCCTGGACGGTGGTCCGCTCGAATAGGGGCTCTCCGCCGGCGTAATAGTAATCCACCGGATCGGCCGGCGCGGACTCGGAGATCATGACCATTGAGACGTGGGCCGGGTCCACCTCGACACCCGGGACGGCAAACACCTCGTGTCTGACGTCACGGCAGGGAAATGACTCGCACCTCACGATGTCGCTTGGACGCATGGTTTCCTCCCGGTAGTTTCTACGATTATACCCGACTCGTGCCATACGGTTTCAATCGAAGGTAAGAGCGTCACAGCGCCAGAAACACCCAAAATGGACATCTGCAACTCGCGTCGCCGCCAGACGGTCAAGGGCTCACAGCCGATCCGGAACGGCCGGTCCACCTGCTCGGTCGCTATCGCGGCGGTCTCGATCGCCTTGCGCCCCGTGCCAGAGATCGACCGGTCCAGCGTTTGGCCCGCGACCCGCGCCGTCAACGGTCCGGCGCGCGCCTGGAAGACAGACTGCCGGGCACCGATCTTGGCGAGCCAATGCCGAATCAGCATCAGCTGGGGCACGCCGGCTCCGCCTCCGCCATCTCTACCAACACCGCCCTGACCGCCTGGCCCGGGTCTGGCAGCAGCGCAATCTCCTGCAGCGTCAGCGACGCCTGCAGCCGGTCGACCACCTGGTGGCCCAGATAGTAACCGGTCTGTTTGTGACCGCCAACCTGGTGCCATGACCCGAAGAACCGCCGGGTCGACTCCCCCTTGTCGGCCGCGCGCAGGAACGCGGCCGCCAGCCAGGTTTGGTGCTCAACACACCACGCCCGCCACGCAGTGTCGCCGGCGGTCATGTGCCACGATTCGCCGGCCGACAGGCTCTCGCAACGTTGCGCAAACCCCTCAGTGTACAGGTCCCACCACGGCCCCGACCCTTCGGGCAGCCCCGGCCGGGCGCGCCAGTCGAAATGGGCCAGATGGCCGACTTCGTGGGCCAGCAGGCCCCGCAGCGCGGCCGGCTCTTGCCACGCCTCCTCGGCAATGTTTTCCAGGCCCAACAGCACGGCCGGCCAGCCCTGAAACGTGGTCGCCCAGCCCGCGCCACTGCCGATGCCGACGTGGATCACGAGTGCTAGGCCTGAGTTCCAGCCCAGAACCTCCTGCGCGCGCCGCACTGAGGATTCCCAGAGGTCCAACAGGTTGTCGTGGGCGGTCCGCATGGCGACAGACCGCTGGGCCAGGAACGGGAAAACCCGTTGGCGCGCCACCTGCCTCCAATCCATCTTCTGGGAGACATAGTCCCGGAGTTGCTTTTCCAGCAGTTCAGGCCAAGGGGCCAGGTAGGTGGACCGCCACCCCTCGATCTGCTCTTCCAGCGGCCAATCCCGGGCCGAGGCCCAAAACTCGAGATACGACGGATAAGTATCAATCAGCATGTTGGCCCGCATGTGAGCCGCCTTTCACCACGTTTCGGGACAACCGCGCGGCTGCAAGCCGAGCCAGGCGCTCCAGGCACGGCCAACCATAAGCTACCTCGGTGGTTACCCAGCCTTCTCCCCAATCCATGGTCTGTTCACCAATGATGCAGCCGCCCAAGCCCTCATAGAAAGACCGTGCCCGGTTTCCGGCCAACATCCACAACATCAGCGAGCCGCATCCCTGCCGCAGTAGATGTTGTACCAGCGCCGCGACAAGCTGTCGGCCGACCCCCAGCCTCTGGGCCCAGGGGCGCACGTGCAACGCCACCAACTCACTGTCATAGGGTTCGATGTCTGCCCGTCCCGCGCGACCGAGGGCATACCCGGCTATCTGGCCGCTCTCGCTCTCGGCGACCAGCAACAGCGGAGGTTCGTGGGCGCTCAGTAGGTCGCGCCAGTCCTGCTCCTGCTCCTCACACGCAAAGCGAGCCAAATAGCCGTCCGGGACCAGGCCGGTGTACGCCGAGCGATAGCTGTCCACCTGGATCCGTGCCAGCGCCGCACAGTCGTCATTTACCGCGGGCCGGATCTTCATCGTGCCTTTCTCCAACTGTCACCCGATGGCCCGGAAGCGGAGCCGTCGCCGCTGGCTCAAGCCCGTCAAACATCTCCATGCACGCCACGCCCTCGCAGACCCGGGCGACTGAGCCGGTCAACGATGTCGACCCATCGGCCGAAACCACAACCTGCACCGTACCGCCGGCCATCTGAACCGTCACCTCCGGGTCGACCAGGCCCAGCCGATGCGCCACCGAGGCCGCTGCGCAACTGCTGCTGCCGGACGCCAGTGTGTAGCTGGCGCCGCGCTCCCAGATCTCCACTTTCAGCGTAGACCAGCCCACAACCTGAACAAACTGCACATTCGTCCGGTTCGGAAAACGGGGCTCGCACTCGATCAAAGGTCCCAGTCTCTGCGCATCACCTGGGCCGACACTATCTCGCAGCAGAACACGGTGGGGATTGCCGAGCGTCACAGCCGAATATCGCGCTGTCTCACCCTGCACCATCATGACCTCGTCCAGCACCTCCCGCGCCGGCCCGCGGACCGGGATATCAGCGCTGAAAAAGCTCGCCTTCCCCATGTCAAGGCTGATCAGGCGGCCGCCGGGATGGACTCGGGCGGTCACTCGCCTGGCGGGTGTCGCCACCAGAATAGGTTCTTCTCCCGCCAGGCCGCGATCCCACAGATAGCGGGCAAAGATCCGCAGCCCGTTGCCGCTAGTCTCCGCCTCGCTCCCATCAGGATTGATGACCCTCAAGCAGAAACCCGGTCCCGGTTGCTCCAGCGGACCGACCAGAACCCCGTCCCCGCCAACGCCGAAATGACGGTCTCACAGGCGTCGGACCTGGCCGGCTGTCAGCCCGGCGCCAGTTCCACCCGGATCCACCACCAGGTAATCGTTGCCCAGGGCGTGATATTTGGCGAAACGCAAAGAGAACCCTTCCTAACCGGTGCCTATTGCCACCGGTAACCGGTTGCATTGTAGGACGGAACCTGGTTGAACGCAAAACGGCTGCCAAGGAGACCCATCGCCGGCCTTGTCCACCTCCTATAGCCGTCTGTTCCCCGCCACGCTCAGTCCGGACGGTTCGAGTACGCGCCTCAGGATCTGTCGCGAGGTGTGATCTGGCCCATCAGGAGCGGGCCCGGCCGCCCGGAATCCTAAGTGTTGGTAAAACCGGAGCGCCGGTTCACCCGCCGGGTGGTCGTCCCCGAATGTGGTAACGATCAACTCGGCCGGGGTGATCACCGTGTCAAAGAAGTGCTCCACCAGGGCCTGCCCGATGCCGGACCGGCGATGACCGTGAGTCACGGCCAGCCACCCGATGACATGCACCGGCGGCTTGAAGGAGCACAGCAGCCCGCCCAGCAGCGGTGCCCCAACCGGACCGTTCGCCTCCCGAACGCAAAATGCCGTGCCACGGCCGATGTTCCGCTGTAGTACAGCCTGGAAATTCGGATCGTTGACCATGGGGCCGAACAAGGGTTCCACCTCACGGGTCAGTTCCAGCCACGCCGGGATGTCACCTGGTTCGGCAACCGCAACAAGGGTCATCGGCTATTCGTGCCGCCCCGAGAATCTCGGACCGTCAAGGCCCCCGCGAGGACGGCCAATTGGCGGATGCATCGGCGGACCTGAGATTACACGATCCATTTGCGGTGAACGTTGCGCAGGCTGACGATAAAAAGCGCCAGGCAGAAACCGATGAGGATCATCAGGTTCAGGCCGGTCGGAAGCATGCTCTGCCCCAGGATCCCCTGGCGAAGAATGTCCACGCCATAGGTGAGGGGAAGGGCAAAGGCTAGCGGCCGTAGAAACGCGGGCAGAGCGGAAATAGGGAAAAATAGCCCGCAGAGAAAGATCATGGGAAAGCGGAAAAAGTTGGAAAACGTCTGCGCTTCAAAGACCTCACTGACCGAGACGGCGATAAAGAGACCCAGAAAAGTCGAGGCGATGGCCACCAACAGCACAGCGGGCAACACCGTCATCCAGGCTATCCGCGAAAGGTCGGTGAGAAACTGGGCCAGCAGGATGGGCACGAAAGCGTTGAAAACCCCAAACAGGATGGCACCGCTAGTCTTGGCCAGCATGAGGAGACTCAAAGGTATAGGGGCCAGCAACAAACGGTCGAACGAGCGGTTCTTTTTCTCAAAGGTCACAGTGACCGCCAGCATAGAGGTGGTGCCGAAAAGGACCGATATGGCCACCACGCCAGGCAGCAAGTCAAGAACGCTATCCAAGCCACGACCCGACCTGATGAAGAACATCCCGGTCCAGGCAACCGGGAAAATCAGGCCCCAACTGACATTGGGCGGTTTGAGATAGTAGGCGCGCACGTCCTTGAACATGATGCTCCAGAAAGCAATCCACTGGTTCACTGTCCGCCTCCGCCCTTTTCCTTTTTCATGGCATCCAGGTCGATACCTGTGATGCGCACAAAGACATCCTCCAACGACGGCCTGAGCCGGCGCGCTTCGATAACCTCGCCGCCCTGGTCCTCGATGGACCGCACCAACGGGCCGATGCTGATGGTGTCAGATGATTCGACACGCACCTGGTCGGCGGACGCGGCCTGGAACGTGAACTGGGGATACGCTCCCGCGAGGTGGTTGCACAGTCCCTCCACCGAACCGGAAACGGTGATCAGCATGGCCCGCCTCTGTCGGACGGGTTGCAGCAGGTTGACCACACTGTCAATCTCGACGATTCTTCCCTGCACGACAAAGGCGATGCGCTCGCACAGCCTTTCAGCCTCCTCGATGTAGTGAGTGGTCAAAAAAATGGTCGTGCCGGCGCGGTGTAGGTCGGCAATCAGTTGGCGGATCTGGCGGGCGCTGGCTACGTCGATGCCGGTAGTGGGTTCGTCCAAGAAGAGGATGGGCGGTCGGTGAATAATGCCCGCAGCAATGGTGAGTTTGCGTTTCATGCCCTTGGAGTAACCGGCAAATTTGCGATCGGCCGCTCCCTCCAGGCCGAAAACCTCCAGCAGCTCTCTGGCGCGCATCTGACGTTCCGCCTGGCGCATGCCATACAGCGCGGCACAGAAACAGAGGTTGTCGTAACCGGAAAGCTCGGGATATAGGTTGCTCTCATCCGGAACCACCCCGATGAGGTGCTGAGCCGCCTTTGGATTCTTGGCGCATTCCCGACCGGCAATCCGAATGGCTCCAGAATCCGGCCGGGCCAGCCCGGTGAGCAGACTGATGGTGGTCGTCTTGCCTGCGCCGTTGGGCCCGAGAAAGCCGAAAAGCTCTCCGTGATTCACGGCAAACGACAGCCCATCCACGGCGGTGACCTCTTTATACCGTTTGGTTAACTCTTCTACCCGGATGAGGGGGTCTGGATCATTGATTATTCGCATCGGCTCATGAGCTCCAATTGTACTCTCCTCCGAATCGATGGGCCGGGCCTCCGGTACGCAACGTGGTCGGTCATGGGCTGCCATTGTACCATACAGCGGAGCCGTTGCTGGCGTGAGGTTATGGCACAGGTGTGGGGCATGACACCAACCGCGCCCGCCGGCAAGGGTTGTCTGGCACAGCCTGACGACCCCGGCCGGCGGGAATGATTTGACCCTAGCATGGTGCCGGCCGGTCCGGCCTTCGCTTCTTCACCAAATCGTCCACCGTCTTGCGCTCGTGAGCGCGATAGTATGCCAGGACATTGATCACATCCTGCCAAGTGAACAACCGCTATGGCTGCCATTCCAATTCCAGGGCGAGACCGAATAGCTGATTGGTAGGCGTGTGTTCTTCCGTATTCGGAGTTATACCCATGCTCCCATGTCGGGATATCTGCACCGATCTACCTGGCAACCGGCCGCAGCATACCAAGGTTTTCGAGCAAGAGCCAGCGAGCGAGACCGTGTCGGTATCGGTTCCGAAACGCACCCACCTCTTGGTTACGCACCCCCTGCGTTTTGTGCCCGCGTGCGCAGAAGGGTCCGCACCGACCGTCGCCGGAGGTACTCCTCGGCCGCCACGCTTACCAGGCGGGCAATCCGACGCCACCGGCGTTGCCGTGCCAACGCCGGTCGGGGCAGGCTCATCTCCCGTGGCGGCACGGTACCGCCAGCTGGGAGCTGCCACACGACAAATTCACGTCGTTTCATGCCCTGCCTGGCTGCTCCCGCCTGCCCCTGTCCATTTGTTCGGGTGCGGTGTTTGCCCGCTAGCTCCAGGTCGTTCCGCGGGCCACTAAGCGGCCGCCTGCGGAACTGCACTCGCCCGAGCGGCGGTGCACTGCTGACGCTCATGAGGCGCGGCGCCCGCGCGGCGCAGAAGACTCGCTCGCCCGCCGGTTCGGATCGCCGGGTCGGGAACGGCCAAACGGCCGCCTCGCGCAGGTGCCTCAGCCGGACCAGCGCGGCCCCGTAGCTATCGTTCTGCTCGGACCACTCTACCAAGCGCTCGCAGGGAAACGCCTCGCATCCGCTGCAGTCGCGGAGGCCTCGCTGGTCCACGCAGCACAGCAGAATCCAGCAGTCGGCCGACCAGTGCGTGTCCCGGTCTCCCAGGCAACCGGTGCAGTACATCTTGCGTTCCATGACCTGCGCCATCCCTTCGCCCTCGGCGAGCCAGCCCTGACGCGTGAACCAATCGATGACCACCTGGGCAGCGGCCGGATCGGCTGGCGCTCGCCGGATCTCGCACGCGCCGCAGTCCAGTCCGCACGCCGCCATCAAACCCGTTTCCATACCGCCCTCCCTCGCTCAGGCCGAATCCTTTGCGAGATCAGAAACGACAGCCGAATCGGGTCAAATGCGAATCAACCACGGCCGAAAAAGGAACCCGCAACTCCGACGTCCTCATGATGCGCCCAACTGACTGATGCCGGGCCCGTGCGCATCGTTGGCCACAGCTACCCGACCGGGAAAGCTCGCAGGCGATGGGACACCTGTGCGATCGGGGCCGCCCTGGCCCGGGGGAGCCTCCGGCCAATCGTACACCGTGGAGCCCCAACGCTGCCGTGGTGAGCCCGCAGGCCGATGACAAACACGCAGACGTGCTCCGCTCCCTCGAATTGCATGAGCGCCCGCGCCCTTGGCTCCATGGGGTTTGCCGGGAATCCATCCAGTCGGACCACGCTAACGAAACAGCGGCCGCCGTACACCGACCATAGAACTAGCCCGGCCAGTGTCGGTGTCAGGCTGCCTAACGCGTCAGCGGCACCAGGCCTGGCGGCCACGGACCCCGTGTGCCATCGAAGAATCCCCGACCACCATCGGCTGCTCGCGGAGGGTCGCAGGCCGGAAGACGAGGGACAACCCTATGAGACCACGCTGGCTCGCCGGCCGACTCGGCTGCCAACCGCGTTACTGATCAGCCAGCGCGGCTCGCTGTCCAGTTGAACCTCATTGAGATGCCGGTAGAGCCCATCCGTGGCCATCAACGCTTCGTGCCTGCCCTGCTCGACGATCCGGCCGTCTTCCAGCACGACGATATAGTCCGCATTGCGGATGGTCGACAGCCGGTGGGCGATGACGATCGTCGTCCGGCCGACCATCAGCCGCTCCAACGCCTGCTGAATCAGCATCTCGGTTTCGGTGTCGACCGAGGAGGTCGCTTCGTCCAGGATCAGGACGGGTGCGTCCTTGAGCACTGCCCGGGCGATAGCCAACCGCTGCCTTTGCCCGCCCGATAGCTTGACGCCGCGCTCACCGATCAGCGTGTCGTACCCATCGGGCAACTGCACGATGAACTGGTGGGCGTTGGCGACCTGAGCCGCATGGATCATCTCCTCTTCGGTGGCATCGGGGCGGCCAAAGAGGATGTTCTCTCGCACCGTGCCATGAAAGAGAAACACGTCCTGCAACACGATGCTGATCTGTCGGCGCAAGCTTGCCAGCGTCAGATTGCGGATGTCCGTCCCATCCAGGGTAATGCAGCCAACGCACACGTCGTAGAATCGTGGGATGAGCATGGCCAGGGTGGTCTTGCCCACGCCGGTCGGCCCGACCAGGGCTACCACAGAACCCGGTGCAATATCCAGGTCAATCTGGTCCAGCACCGTGTCGCCGACGGAGTAGCGAAACCCCACGTTCTGCAAACGGATCGCTCCACCTGCCCGGCCGGGTAGATCAAATGCGTCGGCGAGATCGGCCACATCGGGTTCTTCTTCAAGCAGTTCGGCGACACGCTCAACACCGGCCAGGGCCTGCTGAACGCTCTCCCACACACCGCTCAGGGCGCGCACCGGCTGGTAGAGCATTTCCAGGTAGAGAAAGTAGGCCACCAGGTCAGCCAGGGGCAGCGTCTGATGGAGCACCATGCGTCCGCCAAAGTAGATCAGGACGATGGTGCCCAGCGCCGAGGCGAACTCGACAAAGGGGTGAAACACCGCCATGAGGCGCAGTGCACGGAGCATCGAGTCGCGATAGCCTACGATGCGTTGCCAAATGTGGGTGGCCTCGGCCTCCTCTCGGGTGAACGCCTTGATCTCGCGGATGCCGGAAAGGTTATCGTTTAGCGCGGCATTAAGCTCACCTAGCTCTACCTGGCGCTGGCGAAACGCCGGCCGGACATATCGGGCAAAACCCCGCATGGCGAGCACAATCAGCGGGATCGGGATCATGCTAAGTAGCGCCAATTGCCAGCTCATGCTCACCAGCACGGCCGTGACGCCGGCCAGCATCAGCACATTAACCAGCACGTCTGGAATGGCGTGGGCTATCAACTGCTCGATCAGGTCCGAATCATTGATCGTGCGGGACATCAGCTGGCCCGTCTGCTTGTCCTCGTAAAAGCGAAGCGAGAGTCGCTGGAGATGTTGGTAAACCTGGGACCGGACGTCGGCGACCACGTTCCAGCCGGCCACGTGCGCCATGTAGCTGCGCACAAACTGCAGGCCGGCGCGCCCCACATAGACCACCAGCGCCAGCAACGCCAACTGGCTGATGATCGCCATCGCCTCCGGCCCGGCCGAAGGATCGGTGACTGTGTTGATCATCGTCCTGACCAGCCACGGCGCCAGCAGCTGAACACCCACCAGCAACACCATGCCCCCCACAGTCAACACCAATGGCCATTTGTATTTTATAGCGTGTTGGTAGACAAAACCCAGCGATGGTCTCACTACTTCCTCTATTCCTTGCGGTGGATCGGCCGGTTACCCGGTGCGACCGCGACGATCGCAGATATCAAGCCCTCCCGGAAGTGTGGGGGTCTGCGCCGCTTCTGCCAGCGCGCCGACCGCCTGCACGCAGGGGCGTGCCCAACCTGTCCACCAATCTGAACCTGATGGCGGGATTGTACCGTAACCAACACCCGCCGGCAAAGAGCAGCCGTTGGCCGGGAAATTGCGCTCGGGTGTCGGCCGTCAGCCCGGTCAGAAACTGAACCCGCTCACGACGCTCGCGTGGCATTGACGAACCAGCATCGTGAGCAGCCGATAGGTCACCGGATTGGAGATTGGCCCCGGACTCTCGCGCACCGACGACGACGCTGGAAATGACCCAAGCCGGGCCAAGATCGCCAGCCTTCACGACCGGTCGGTAGCAGAGGGGACTCGTTCCAGACTGGCAACTAGAGCGCGACAAGCAGGAGGTTGACCATCCCATGACCAACCAACTTGGCCCGCTGACCTGCGCAAGCGGGCAGCTTAGAAGCGGAGGTTCAGGGATTTCAGCGCTCCCGGAACGCCTCGACCTGCTGGCGATGCACTCCTTCGTCCCTGGCCTCGAACCGCAGCAGCCTCCCGATTGACCTTCGCCGGATGTACTCCTCGTTCGCCACGCTCTCCAGGTAGGCGATGAGCTGCCGATGCGAATCATCCAGCAGTTCCAGCAACTCGTTCCAGTCATCGCGCCGGTAACGTTCCACCAACAGCGCGTTGTAGGTCTGCCAATCGTGGTCGCGATACCGCGAAAAGCTGGGCCTACGGCCGGCCAGAATCTCGCCGACCGCTTCTTGGTTGGTATGGTCCCACCCTACCAGGTGCGCGAGCAGCTCCTTGGCCGACCACACTCCGATGAAAGCAGTGTCCCGCTCGGCCGGCGGTAGGGTATCGACCGCGTCCAGCAGCGCCCGGCGCGCCCTGACCAGTCCGGTGATGACCCTGTCCTTGGTTGCCTGAGTTGCTCCGCCCCGGCTGACGCCGGTCATTCCCAACTCCCGGTCATCAGATCGATGGTGAGGTTGTTGTCAGCCGGCTCTAGGTCGTCCCACAGCCCGTTGACCAGCCCCTTGCGGAATTGGACCACCAGCCAACCGCGCACGCTGAGTCCGGTGAGGTCAACGGGTTTCTGTCCTTCCGCCAGCGTTTCGTCTCCGGCATAGTGCGCCAAGAAAGCTTCAGCAATCTGGTCCGCCAGGCCGGACGCTTCGGCTTCCTTGACCCCGTACTCCTTGATCACCTCAGTGGCGATGCTCGCTATGCCCTGTCCAGTATAGCTGCGAGAATAAGCCGGGAACTCGTCCGGGTGCGAGGCAATAGCGTTCACGGCAAACGATTCGATGCTTGCCTTCTGGTCGGCCGAGATGCTGACAAGACGATACGGGTTGGGATAGCTGACCAGCGAACCGGTCTCTACGTCAAACACGAATTTGGCGGGTTTCTTCCAGTGCGCCTGTACGACATCCTGGGCGTGGTAATGCCCGGTAAAGACCAACCTAGCGTTGTACATCGCCAACAAGCGCGAGATGGTCGGATAGTCGTCCACCAAATACTCGCCGAATTCCTTCTCCTGCGTCGCATAGTGTTCCACCACGCCGTGGTGCATCATGGCGATCACCGCGTTCTCCTGGCGGACTGCCTCGGCCAGCATCCCCTCCATCCACTCCAACGTAGCCGCGCCAAAGCGGCCGTCGACGACGTGCCCCTCGCCCGCCACATTCTCCTGGTAACGACAAGCGTCCAGCGCCAGCAGCCAGAGGCCTGGCACCGGTTCGGCCACGTAACTTAATGACGCCGGGTCGCGGTACAGGGCCTCCCCATACCCAAATTCGGTATAGATCTGAGCAAATTGGTCGGTTGTGACATTGGGCACCGGTTCAGTCCGGTCGCCTAGGAACCGCACCGCCTCGGGATTGGCTACGTCATGGTTTCCGGGCACGACGTAGACGGCTTTCCCGCCCGCCTCCAATTGGTTCAGATATCCCACCGCCAAGTGGTGCGCTGCTTCTTCCCCGTCCTTGGTCAGGTCCCCTGGAATCAGCACGAAATCAGCCGCGACTCCTGCTGCCTCACCAACCACGGTCGCAAGTATCTCGGTGCTCTCGCGGAGCAACTTGCGGTCGTTGGCCAAATAGTGCTCAAACGCATCTCCTTCTGTCCCGAGCGACACGTCGTAGATGTGGAGATCACTCACAACCAGAAAGCGCACGGGTGGGTACGGCGCTGGCGGAAGGTCCACCAGTGCCTTGAATGAGGGGTCAGTCCCGTAACGCAGGCTGGGCCCGGCCTTCTGGCACGCGGCCAGACCCACTACAAGCAGTAAAACCAGGACCAGCTCTAGTCGTTTTATGTGAATGCGCACAGTATCCTCCCGCCTGGAATAACATCCTGAAAGGCCTATTTGGGCCACTCACCACAACATCGCCTACCATACCCCAATTGCACCGGTCAGGCAAATCCGGGTTGTGCGGTGTCCAGACCAATCGAGACAGTCACCCTGGGCCTGCGAACCATGGCACCGCCCTGCCGGCAGTGGTTCTTCTCCTGTTGGCCGTCTGGTCACCTTGTATTGCCGGTCCGCGGCAGGCGGTTGAACAAATCGGGCAACTGGGGGTATAATAGTGGCTTGACCGACTATTCAACCGAGTCTGAACATCTAGGAGATTGTCATGGCAAGCATACTGGAAAAAATCGCGTCCAACCTGTACCAGGGAGAAGACGAGGCGGTCGCCGAGTTGGTGCACCAGGCACTTGATCACGGCCTTTCTGCGGTCGAGGTGTTGCAGGGTGGGCTCATAGCCGGCATGGACGAGGTCGGCCGGGATTTCAAGGCGGGCGACCTGTTTGTGCCAGAGGTCCTTATTGCTGCCCGCGCCATGCACGCGGGCATGGGAATCCTGCGGCCGCTGCTGGCGGAAAGCGGAACGCCCACCGCTGGAAAATACGTGATCGGCACAGTCAAGGGTGACTTGCACGACATCGGCAAGAACCTGGTCAAGATGATGCTAGAGGGCGCCGGTTTTGAAACGGTCGACCTGGGCACGGACGTCGCTCCTCAGGGATTCGTCGATGCCGTACGTCAGCATCAGCCGACGGTCATCGGGATGAGCGCCCTACTGACCACAACCATGACGCAGATGAAGACCACCATCGAGGCATTGCAGGAAGCTGGTTTGCGCGACCGGGTCAAGGTAATGATCGGCGGTGCCCCGGTCACGGCCGCCTACGCCCACCAGATCGGCGCGGACGCCTATGCGCCAGATGCCGCGACCGCGGTGGATATTGCCCGCGAACTGGCCGGGTAATCCTATCGTGTCCCATGGGCCCCCACTCCGCCCTTAGGGGTGGAGTGGGGGCCGTTTCCCCAAACGGTTTCGCAACGGTGCCCGCGCGCCGGGTGGTAGCCCGCAGTTGCCAAGCACAACCTCGGCGGGATCCTTCCGCTTAAGCAATCGCTGTCTTTCGTGTTTGCCGGCGGCGGCCTTTCGCGTTATCATCCATTGGCGTGCAACCAGCCCATACCCACCGGTGACGCACTACAGGAGCCAGACCATGCTCGGCAGACTCTACCATATGCTAATCGGCGCTCCGCTGCCCACCCAGGTTCTGGAGAGCAAACAGCTGCCCAAGTGGCGAGCGTTGGCGGCTTTTTCTCCGGATGCCATTTCCTCCATCGCGTACGCCAACCAGGAAATCTACCTGGGGCTGGTGGTGGCAGGCAGCGTCGGCCTGGCCTTCGCCTGGCCCATCGGCGTGGCGATCACCGTCCTGCTGGTGCTGGTAGCGCTCTCGTACTACCAGACGATCCATGGCTACCCATTCGGGGGTGGCTCGTACACGGTGGCCCGTGAGAACCTGGGTACAACCCCCGGATTGGTGTCCGCCGCCGCCCTGCTCATGGAGTATCTGCTGACAGCGGCGGTCAGCCTGACGGCCGGTGTAGCCGCCATCGCTTCGGCCTTCCCGGCTCTCTGGCCGCACCGGGTAGTGGTAGCGCTACTCCTGTTGGGAGCCATCACCCTGGCCAATCTGCGCGGCACCCACGAAATGAGCACGTTGGTCAGCATCCCGGTTTACTTTTTCCTCTTCACCTATTTCCCGATGCTCGGCTACGGTCTCGTGCGGCTGTTGGTGGACGGAATTGCCGCGCCAGTGACGGCCGCCCCACCCGGATTGCAGCCGGTGACCGGTTACCTTGTGCTACATACATTCGCCTCCGGGTGCACCGCGCTCACCGGAATCGAGGCTATCAGCAACGCCGTACCTTCGTTCCAGCCTCCCGAGGCGCGGAACGCAGGCCGGACCTTGCTGGTGATGGCATTGCTGATGGGTATCCTGTTTCTGGGAAGCACCGGGTTGATCCAGTCACTGGCGGTGACCGCCGGGCCGCAGGAGACCATCCTCTCCGCGCTGGGGCGGCGCATATTGGGGAGCGGCTTCCTGTACGTCGTCATCCAGGCAGGTACCTTGCTGATCCTCGCAGTAGCTGCCAACACCAGCTTTGCCGGCTTTCCAAGGCTAGCGGCGGTCCTGGCTCGCGATGGCTTTCTTCCCCGCCAGTTGACCCAGTTGGGCGACCGGCTGGTCTTTAGTAACGGTATCCTGTTGCTGGCGCTGGGGACTGGTCTGCTAATCGTCCTCTTTGGTGGCGACTCGCACGCGCTAATCCCCCTATTTGCCGTGGGTGTGTTCACCGCGTTCACCCTTTCGCAGTTGGGGATGGTGCTGCACTGGCGCCGCGAGCGGGGCACCCACTGGTGGCTCAAGGCCGGCCTGAATTGCGCCGGTGCGGCTGTGACCGGCGTCGCCCTGTCGATAATCGCCATCAGCAAGTTCCTGGAGGGGGCTTGGATCATCATCGCGCTGACGCCGCTCCTGGTTATCGCTTTCGCTAGCATCCGCTCGCATTACCAGGAGGTAGGGCGTGAGCTTTCGCTCAAGGGTCTCCCTCCTTCGCTGCGCCCAGAGCCGATCCCGAGGGTGGTTATCCCAGTCTCCGGCGTCCATCGCGGAGTCATAGAGGCGGTCCGCGTTGCCCAGGGCATCGCCACGGACGTGACCGCCGTCTATGTGGAGCTGGAGCCAGGGGCCGCCGGTCGCGTCCAGGCGCAGTGGAAAGCCTGGTTTCCCGACGTTCCGCTGGCGGTCGTGCCTTCGCCCACCCGCGCGCTGGTAGCGCCCATCCTCAGTTACCTGGACGAGACCGACCGCCAGCACCACGACGGGCATCTAGCGGCAGTGGTATTGCCCGAATTCGTGCCCGCCAGGTGGTGGCACACAATACTCCACAACCAGACTGCCTGGTTGCTGCGGGCTGCCCTGCATTACCGCCGACGCCACCTCGGCTACTCTCGGGTGATAATCGACGTCCCCTTCTATCTGCGTCATTGATCAGATCAGGGGAAGCGATGCAACCCTGGAAGACACTCAGACGCGAGACCATCCTCAACCAACCGCCCTGGCTGGTGGTGGAGCACCACGAGGTAATGTTGCCTGACGGCCGGGTCATCCCGGATTGGCCCTGGGTGATCACGCCGGATTATGTCAACGTCGTAGCTGAGACCGAGCAGGGAACCTTTCTCTGCTTCCGGCAGGTCAAGTACGGCCTGGCAGGGACATCGCTGGCTGTGGTGGGCGGGTACATCGCGCCCGGTGAGGAGCCGCTGGCAGCGGCCCGGCGCGAGCTGCTCGAGGAGACTGGATTCCATGCGGCCGCGTGGATCCCTCTGGGCTGCTACCGGGTGGACCCCAACCGAGGGATGGCCGTCGGCCACCTTTATCTGGCGCGGGGCGTCCACCGCACGGCCGATCCGGTAGCCGACGACCTGGAGGAACAGGAATTGCTCACGCTGACCCGCGCCGAGTTGGAATCGGCGCTGGACCGGGGGGAGTTCAAGGTGCTGGCCTGGGCAAGCGCTGTGGCTCTGGCACTGCGATATCTATCGACCACAGAAAGGCGGTGAACAATGTTCGAGTGGACCATGAATGACGCCCAACGGGCGCTGCGCGACCAGGCGCGCGACCTGGTGCGCTGGGTGCCGCGCGATCTGCTACTGGCAATGGACGCCGACCAAGTGCGTTACCCGCGGGAGTACGTCCAGGAGCTGGCCCGCCGTCGTCTGTTGGGGCTGCGCTTTCCGGCCGAACACGGCGGCCGTCGACTCACCTGGGCCGACGAGATCATCGTGCTGGAAGAGGTCGGGACCCTGGGGGCATCGCTGGCCTGCCTGTATTCGCTGGTCAGCATCGTGGGGGAGGCACTGGCGGTGTTTGGCGACCAGAGGCAGAAGGAGCGTTACCTGGCCCCGCTGCTCCGTGGCGAGCTGTTTTGCGCTGAGGCGTTGACCGAACCCCGCGGCGGCTCGGACTTTTTCAGCGCGACCACCCGGGCAACCCGCCAGGGCAGTCACTACGTCTTGGAGGGGCAGAAGCGTTTTGTCGTGGGCGCGGAGGGAGCTGACCTTTTTCTGGTCTACGCCCGCACGGGGCCCGACAGCTTGAGCGCTTTTATCGTCGAGCGCAACATGGGTGTGGAGGTCGAGTACCTATACGGGTTGATGGGAACTCGCGGCGGCGGCGCCGGCCGGATCGTCTTTCGCGACACCCGGGTCCCGGCCGAGAACCTGCTCTGGCAAGAGGGGCGCGGCAAGGAGATCTTTTACCAGATGATGATCCCGGAACGGATGACCTCGGCCGCCGGCGCCATCGGGCTGGGCCGCGCATCGCTAGAGATTGCGCTCCGCTACAGTGACCGGCGCAAGGCGTTTGGCCAGAAGATCCGCCAGTTCCAGGGAGTCAGCTTCAAGATCGCGGACGGTATCACCCAACTCGACGCGGCCCGCGGACTGGTGATCGCGGCAGCGGCGGCGGCCGATCGGCTGGGCAGCACCGGCCCCACCCGACGGCTGGTTTCCGAGGCCAAGCGGTTCGCCACCGACGCAGCCTGGCAGGTGGTCAACCACGCCATGCAGGTATTGGGCGGAATTGGCTACACCACCGTTTTCCCAGTAGAGCGGATGCTGCGTGACGTCCGGCTGATGACCATCTGGACCGGCACCAACGAGATCATGAACCGCCTAACTCAAAACGCTGAGCCTCACTTCCGTCCAGAACTCCCTCGATTCGCACGCTCTTGTCCGCCCAGACTATTACCTTTTCGCACAGCGCCCGTATGATCACCTGGCGTTCTCGCAGCACCCAGTTCCGCCTTTCGGGCGGGAGTTGCCTCAGTTCTTGGGATGTCTGGTCGATCTCCGACAACCGCAGCCGCATCGAAGCCAGAAGCTCTGTAGCATAGTCCAGCCCTGCTTGGACGGTTGCTGCATTATCCCGCAAATCCCGCAATCTTACAAGTTCCTCGGACCAATACTCCAGATCCGCCTCTGTCTCTTCCATGCGGGCATCGAATTCACGCTCCGTGAGCTTGCCTCTGGCCGCTTGTCTCTGAAAGAAGGCCCTCGATGCCTCCACCTCTGCCAGCTTGCGCGCCGCGTGGGCGATATCTCCCTCGATACATGCATCCTGCTCTTGCAGTTGCTTCTGGCGGGCTAGGATCTGGAGCCTGATCGTCTCGGGGCGCTTGATTCCTTGGTCCACGACATGGCGCCAGACTTCCCAGTCAAGGGCTGGACCGCTGAAGTTGTAGGGGCGGGGATGCAGCTCATGCGAGTGCAACTTCGCAGTGTGGCAGACGTACCTATGGATTGGGTCTCGCTTCTCGTAGCGGCGCACGGCGCCAGATGACTTCCTCCAGTAATCGTACCGCTTGACACTGACGCTCAATCGGCTCCTGCATTCCCCGCATTCCAGGAGCCCTTGCAGGAGATAGACTCCCGCGGCGCGCCTGGTTGATAGGACCTTGTTGCGCGAGATCCTCTTCCGTACACGGGCAAACAGCTCCGGTTCGATGATGGGCGGGATCTGGATCGCGCATTCCCTGCCAGTGCCAAATGTCCACTTCGCCTCGCCCGTATAGCCCTCACATCGAAGAATAGCCATGATAACCTCCGGCGACCAGTCATGAAGGCGACCGGGTTGCCCCTTCTGCTCTGTGCCGCGCGCAATCAGCCGCATGCGTATGTCAGCCCGCGAAATGCCCGCAGCATACCACTCGAAGATCTCCCGGACCGTCTGCACTTCGTCATCAGCGGCTAGTTGTATGAGTCGTCCGCGCTTTCCTGGCTCCCGGGTCGTCACATAGCCCAGCCGGTCGTAGGATCCGGGCCATCGCCCCTCCCGCAGGGTGGCAACCTTGCCCATCTCGACACGCTCGGCACGCCTCCGGTTCTCCTCACGCCAGATGGTCGCCTTGATGCTCAACGTGAACCGATCGATCGGCGTACCGGTGGCATCAAAGACCCTGATCTTGTCCCTGCCGTTTCGCCTTGCGTCGCCAATGTCCAAGGCGTCTTCAAGTGCAACGGCAACGCGTGGATGGCGCATAAGCCGATCGTCGCGCCAGCACACTACGGCATCCAGCTCGCCCGTCCTGATGAGGTCAAACATGCCCAAGAGGCCGGGGCGGTCAGCACGTTCGCCAGAGGGGTTCACCACCTTCCCCTTCTTTGGAGACTGAGTCGCAACATAGTTCTCACAATCCCTCAATACGCGGAGAACGCTCCAACCGTTACGGTCGCACAGCGCCTGCATATCCGCGAGCTGCTGGTCAATGCTGGCCTTACCTTCCGCCGCTTGTTCTTCTTGGCTGACCCGCGCGTACTGGACGACATTCATCCTGCTATCTCCTTGGCGCCAATGTTGGTTCTTATGCTGCGATGTGGTTGGGCCGGGCGACCATGCTCTGACAGGCCGCCGCCCGGCCCAGCCGTGGCCCAGCGCATGCGCTGGGCTGCCACTTTCTACTGCTCGCCCTCCTGGGTCTTCGACATGCCGACCACCTGGGCGCCGAGCCCCTCGGCGCTGACCACCGCCAGTCCCGCCTTCCGCTCAAGAACGGCCAGGAGGAGCGCCCCCACTCTCGTCTCGAACAACAGCCACCTCAGGATCATCTTCGGCCTCCCTTTCTCGGTGTCAACGGCCCATTACACAAGCACACGCCACAACCGGTTTGCACATGCCCTCCGACCACCCCCTTTCTCGCAGGCCCAGGCTGTCCAGCGCGGCGGCAACATCCGAGGGCTCCTCGTCGGGCGATCTGCCGCCCTCCTGGGCCTCAGGCGGCAGAGCCAGGGTCCGTCCCTTGAGCTCCTGGATCGCCTCGTAGATGTCGTCCAGGGTGACGTCGCTCCGCCGCGCGTGGCCTCGAATGACCTCGCGGATCGCCGCGCTCTTGATGGTTTGGGCCTCCAGGTAGCGGAGCACATCCCAATCCCTCTCGCTATCCAGTACAAACGTGATCGTCTGCCTCGCCATCACCACCTCCCGCAACACGCAGTGGTCCGATGCCCTCAGTTGGCGCCGCTGCCCAGCCGCTGGGCGAGCTTACAGTAGCCCAACGCATTGGCAAAGACCGGGTCGGCCGAGATGCGGGCGTGGCGGAACTGGGCCTTGATCCGCGGTCCGAGGAGCAGCGCACCGCCGCCCGCCACCAGGATAGCGTCCAGCCCGGCGCCTCCGTTCCTGAGCTGGGTGGCCTGCGCGATCACCTGGCTGACCATGGGCTCCAGAACGGCGTCGACCACCGGAGCCAGGTCCACCGGCTCGCCGTAATAGCGCACCTGCCGTGCCACGATGGCGTCGATCACCTGGTGGTCCCGCAGCTCCAGGCTCGGGCAGCGGTCGGCCAGGTAGGTGCGGACGGCGCGCACGATTTCCCAGGCGCCCATCGACACGCTCTCGGTCTGCCGGCCGATCTCGGCCAGGCGCCTCACGCTGAGGAGGTTGGTCGTCTTGCCGCCGACGTCGATGACGCCGACCGGCCCCGTGGCCAGGTCCTGGTCTGCAATCCGGCCGCCGTCGTCGAGGGCCTCGGCCAGCAGGGCACCAAACGGCTGGGGCATGACCCGGCATTCGGCAACCCGGAATGTCTGGGCGTGCCACCCCTCGCGGGTGACTTTGTGGGTACCCAGTAAGCGGTTGCCGAGACCCTCGCGGTCGCCGTAGAAGGCCACCGGCAGGCCGGTGACGAGCAGCAGGTCGGCGGCGGTGGCCGAGGTGATCTCGGTCAGGGCGGCCAGGAACAGGTGGTAGTACTCAGCGCTCTCGATCCAGGCCCGGTCCTCGCGCCGGTTGACAAAGCGGCTCTGGGCCATCGCACCCCGCCCGACCAAGACGTGCGGCGGTGCGGCCAGGACGATGCATTCCTCCTGCTCGCCGAGCGAAAACCGCCCGATGTCGGGTGTGCCGACCACCGACGGGAAGGTCTTTCTCCTTTGGCCAGCGACCACCTTCACAGCGCTGTATCCCAAGTCCAGTCCCAGGTTCATGTCTTCGACTCCTTTCCACAGGTTTGAGTTCGCGCAAAACAAAACGGCCAACCGATCCCACTGACGACGGATCGGTTGGCCGTCTGATTGACGACGATCGGTGGCTGTGCTAGAATAGCCTCAGCCTGCTCGCTGCTCCTGCGCAAGGGTCGTCAGCGGGTTAGGTCAGGGTCGTGTTGGTGTTGCCAGCACCGGCACGACCCACGCCTATTCTATTGAGTTGCTGGTCCTGCTTCTTCTCGGGCTCCGGTAACGGTTCCTCTATCCACGCCTCCAGGTATTCTCTGAGCACGTCGCTGATCGACTTGCCCAGCATGGCGGCTTTGACCTTCACCCTGCGGTGCAAGGTCTCTGGAACCTTCACTGTGATGCGTTTCTCCGGGTCCGCCATCTCTACTGTCCGTGTGAATTATGTAACATGTACTTGTGTACATGATGATCATACCCGAAGGCCGAATGGTTGTCAAATCCCAATCGAGAGGGTGTTGAAAAACACGCCAAAAACGAGTCCTTTGCATTCTTTCGGTGTTGCCATAGGTGACGGCAGTAGAGATGCAGGAGGCTGGGTTCATGACTCGAGAGCGCTTCAAGAAACAGGAAGCCGGATCCTTTTTCGGTGATTGGCTGTACGCCAAGGTGGTGCCAGAGGACCATTTCCTGCGCAAGTCGGATGCCATTGTCCCCTGGCAAACCTACACGGAGCTCTTGATGCAGTTGTACTCCGGCGGTGCGATGTATGGACGTCCGC
>DCVT01000032.1 GCA_002328075.1 Anaerolineales bacterium UBA2181
CCCACCCTCTCCGCCATGTGGGGCGGCCTGAACCGGTCGCCCCGCTCCTTTTTGACAAAACCGTGCTTATCCGCTACCATTCCTGCTGACCGTGCTAGACGGGGAGCTGGCGGTGCCCTGAACCCGCAATCCGCCACAGCGGGGTCGAACTCCCCCTTTGAGGGCTGGCGCGTTTGAGTCTGCCGACGATGAGTGGCGTTGAAGATTGGGTCCTGCGCGGCGGAAGCCGCCGAACCTGGTCAGGTCCGAGAGGAAGCAGCCATAAGGTGTATCTTCCGGGTGCCGCAGGGTTGCCTGGTCGGAGCAGGCTGTCGGAGGCAAGGCGGATGGCGCGGTTCGATCTGGGGGGCACGGTCAGGAATAATGGGGCGAGCGTTGGACAGCATCCGGCGCTCGCTCCTTCTCATCATGCTGTGAGGTACCGCGTTCCCCTTGGACGAGTTCGCTGCTCCTGACCGATCCCGAGGCTGGCGCCTCGGTGTATTGGCGATCCTCATTCTGGCTGCCGCCGCAGTGCTCTACGTGCTCGGCCGGCAGCAGGTCCAGATTCTGGTAGACGGACAGCGTTTTCAATTGAGCACGCACCAGCAGACGGTGGCTGGCGTTCTAGAAAAGGCCGGGATTGTTGTGGGGGCTGGTGACCTGGTTTCGCCGCAACCGGCAGAGGGGGTGGAGGACGGACTGCAGATTGTGGTGGACCGCGCCAAGCTGGTGTCCGTCGATGTGGACGGTCGGATGGTGACGAGGCGGACGCAGGCGGAATCGGTGGCAGCGCTGTTTGACGAGATGGACATTGTGTTGGGACCGGAGGACCGGGTGGTTGCCGATGGTGTGGTGATATGGCCATCGGCCGGGGGTGCGCTGCCGGGCGACGGGCCGCTTCCCGTGCTCCTGCAAGTCCGCCGCAGCTCTGAGATGGAGGTCATAGAGGGTGAGACCCGCACTTCCGTTCACACGACAGAGGCCACGGTAGGAAAGGCGCTGCAAGGCGCCGGCTATGTGCTCTATCTGGGCGACGACGTGCAGCCGCCGTTGCACACGGCGGTTGAGCCTGGAATCGTCGTGACGATATCGCGCTCATTGCCGGCGGCGGTTGAGGTAGATGGCAAGATCATCCATACCCGCACTCACCAGAACACGGTCGCCGAATTTCTTGCTGAATTGGGCGTCGCACTCATTGGGCAGGACTATGCCATTCCGGATCTTGACCAGCCAATGGCGGCGGGGTTGGAGGTTCGTATAGTCCGAGTCCTGGAGGAGATGATCACCGAGCAAGAGTCGATTCCATACGCAACAACCTGGCAGCCTGACCCGGAGCTGGAGATCGACCACCAGCGGTTGGTTCAGGAAGGAGTGCCGGGCGTGTTGCAGCGGCGCATCCGAGTCAGGTACGAGAATGGCCAGGAGGTGAGCCGCATATTGGAGGATGAATGGACGGCTGTGCAACCGGCGGCGCACATCCTGGCGTACGGCACCACGATTGTCGTCCGTCAGATGGAGACGCCTGACGGCGCCATCGAATACTGGCGCACCCTGCGGGTGCTGGCCACGTCTTACTCGGCCTCCACCGCGGGTGTGCCGCGCGAGGATCCGCACTATGGATTGACCGCCACCGGAATGCCCATGGCCAAGGGAATTGTGGCCGTGGATCCGCGGGTGGTGAACCTGCATCAGCGTATGTACGTGCCCGGTTATGGCGTCGGATTGGCAGCCGACACCGGGGGTGCCATCAAGGGTCGGCGAATCGACCTTGGGTATGACGACCAGAATTTGGTGCTCTGGTACAAATGGGTTGATATCTATCTGCTGACGCCCGCTCCCGACCCCGGTGCAATTCGGTATCAGATCGGCGGCTGAACCGCACAAAGGGCGGGGTGAGGCATGGCGCTACCGATCACGGGGCCGCAAGACCCGGACTTGACCAACGCGTTGCATCCTCGCCGAGTGCTCGAGAGGTATGGACTGTCACCTCACAAGAGCCTCGGCCAGCATTTCTTGGTGGACCTCCACACGCTTCAGGCTATTGTGCGGGCGGCCGACCTGCATGGGGGAGATACCGTACTGGAGATCGGACCGGGCCTGGGGTCCTTGACGCGGATACTGGCGGGTGAGGCCGGTCGAGTGGTGGCGGTCGAACTGGACGAGCGGCTGATATCGGTGTTGCACCTGGAGCTGGGCGAGCTCGGCAATGTCGAGCTGGTCCATGGCGATTTCCTAAAATGCGACGTCGGGGGCCTGGTAGGTGAGCAGTATGCGGTGGTGTCCAACCTGCCTTACTACATCACCGGAGCCATCATACGACGTCTGCTCCACCGACCGCCTCGTCCGTGGCGGATGGTGCTCACCGTGCAGGAAGAGGTCGCGCAGCGAATGCTTGCCAAGCCGGGGGACATGAACCTGTTGGCGGTCAGCGTCCAATACTTTGGTCGGGTTTTCCGGGTGGCACGGGTCAAGGCGGGGTCGTTTTACCCACGGCCAGACGTCGATTCGGCCGTGGTGAGGTTTGACCTGCGCGACGTACCGGCGGCCCATGTCCCGGACGAGGCTTTGTTCTTTCGCGTGGTGACGGCAGGTTTTAGGCAGAAGCGCAAGCAGTTGCGAAACAGCCTTCAAGCGGGCCTTGACCTGGAGGCATCTGACGTGGAGGCGCTGTTGCTGTCCGTCGGGATTGATCCGCGACGACGCGCCGAGACGCTTTCACTGGAGGATTGGGGTCAGGTTACGTGGGCGGTCGCAACCAGCAATCCTGGCCGTTGGATGTCCGCCGTCACGTCAGACTAGGGGCCGAATCCTGGCGGAATGCTCCTCGAAGTGATGCGCCGGGCTGTGCATCAAGTCCTGCAGGTCTTGTGTCTTGCCCAATACGCGGACGCGTGAGTGCCAGCTGGAATCGGTCATGGCGTCGAGCTGAGCCAAGGCAGCTTGGTGGTTGGCGTTGTACCGTTTGAGGATGCTCTCCGGCGTGGACGCACGGGCTGCCAGTCTGGCATAAAGCGCGTTGAGCGGATCAACCAGCTGCATGGGTAAGGGTGGAATCCCCCGGCCCTTCCTGGCATTGCGGATCGCGCCCACCAGGAATCCGAGGCCCCATGCAATATGCCACATCTCTTGCCGCACTGTCCAGGCCGAACCAATTGCGCGCGCGTCCCAGACGGCGGCCGGTATGGCTGTCAGCAGGTCCACGAATGCAGCGCGTGTAGCCTCCATCTCGGCTCTGAATGCCGCTTTGCGGCCTGGGTGCGGATCAGCCGGTTGAATAGGTGGCATTGCGGGCGTCAAGCTGGCGCGGCGGCCGCCGCCTCTTCTTCGCGGCGGGTCCGCCAGGTGGTGGAAACGAGTTTGCCATCGCGCAGCTCATGAACCACGTCGGCGTCCATCCGGACTGCCGGATCGTGCGATACGATCAGGATGGTGATTCCCTGTTCGTCCACCAACCGGCGCAGCAGCGACCGAATCTGACCGCCGGTTTGGGTATCCAATTGGCCGGTCGGTTCGTCGGCCAGGACCAACTGCGGAGCGTTCGCCAATGCCCGTGCGATCGCCACCCGCTGCTGCTCACCGCCGCTCAGTTCGTAGGGTCGGTGTCGGGCCCGGTCGGCAAGGCCTACCCACTCGAGCAGCTCCGAACTTTTCTTTTCGCGTTGGGTTCGCGGCACGTGGCGCATCCGGAGGGGCACTTCGATGTTCTCGCGCGCAGACAGCAGTGGAATCAGACCAAAGGTTTGAAACACAAACCCAAGTCTGTCGCGGCGCAGTCGCAGCCGGTCGTTCTCGCTCATCTGCACCAGGTCAGTGCCATCGATGAGGATTTCTCCCTCCGTCGGTTGGTCGAGCCCGGCAATGAGGTTGAGAAACGTGGTCTTGCCAGAGCCCGAGCGGCCGATCACGGCCGTCATCCGGCCGGGCCAGATGTCCATGGTGACGCCGTCGACCGCGCGGACGGATTGGCCACCCACCTGATACAACCGTCTCAGGTGGCTGACGGCCACGACGGGAGCCTCGTCCGGCGCTGGTTCAGACGGTCGGGCGAGGACCTCGCCTCCGGCTTTCATCCTCAGTTCAAAGAGGGCAGCCTGAGCCTCAGTGTTATCTGGGTTGATGACCAACACCCGGCTGAGGCAGGCGGCCGCTTTGGCGGGATCGTCGTGCAACGTGGCCATCCAGAGCCAGGCGGACTCGTTGGTGGGGTCGGTTCTGACGACCTTGGCCAGCCAGCGCCAGGCCTCGTCGCGGTTGCCGGCGCGCGCGGCGTTAGCGCCGTTGAGCAGGAACTCGTCTACGTTTTCCATCTCTGTTCACCCGTTCTTCTCGCCGTCCGGCCATACGGTGACATGCGAATCCTCCAACACCACGCGCACCCGGTCCTTCATTCCGAGTTTCTGGATATAGGGCCGTGGTAGCTGGAGACGGCCGACCTTGTCGAGGATCACGTACTCTTGCTCGTGGATGGTCACGCCGCGCTCGTCGCGGCGCCGGATGGTCTCGGTGCTGGTCCGCCCATCCCGTATGCCAACGACGCGGTCCACGCGGCGCGCCACACTCTGGTCGTGGGTCACGATGATTATG
Source organism: Anaerolineales bacterium UBA2181 (assembly GCA_002328075.1). Lineage (GTDB taxonomy): Bacteria > Chloroflexota > Anaerolineae > Promineifilales > UBA4811 > UBA4811. The sequence goes on from DCVT01000032.1 coordinate 4,567, forward strand.
GTCACCCGATACGTTTGGTTGATGTGGCGCATGGCCTCAAAAATGGCACTGGCTGCTTCCGAATCCACTTCACCCGTCGGTTCGTCGGCCAGGAGCAAGCGGGGCCGATTGGCCATGCCCACCGCGAGGGCGATCCGCTGTTGCTCGCCACCGCTCAAGCGCTCCGGCCGGTGTTGGGCTCGGTCGCCCAGTTGGACCGCCTCCAGCAACTCCAGACTGCGTTCGTGACGCCTGGTCCGAGGGAGGCCTGCCAGGGCCATCGGTAGCTCGATGTTCTCCTGGGCCGTGAGGTAGGGCAACAGGTTGCGGGTGGTCTGCTGCCAGACAAAACCGACCTCGCGAGAGCGGAAGCGCACCTGCTCTGGCCCCCTGAGTTCCAGAAGGTTGTACTCGCCCACCGTGGCGGTGCCAGCGGTGGGGGTGTCCAATCCGCCCAGGATGTTCATCAGGGTGGATTTGCCAGATCCTGAAGGGCCGACCAAGGCCAGCATCTCTCCTTCGTCGATCGCCAGATCGAGACCCTGGAGAGCCACAACCTCGATATCGGCCACCTTGTAGATCTTGACCAACCCTTCGCATTGAACGAGTGGTTCTGTCATGTTCATTCTCCACCCAACCTCAAGACGCGGGCCAGCTCGCGTTTTTGGACCCAGTAACCGGCCGAGATCAACAGGAGGGACAGACCGGCAGCCAATCCCGTGATCATGACCGCCATGTCCAACCAGGCCAACTGAAGCTCGGCGGTGGCAACGACCGGAATGAAGCGCCGCATGATATTGGCCAGCCCGATACCGACCGCAATACCTACCGTCACGGCCGGAACAGCCAGCGCTACTTGCTCCACCACCAGCAACCGCCATACTTCCTGGCTGGACCATCCCAAGGAACGAAGCACGGCAAAGCTCACCTCGCGACGCCGGACGCTGAGCGCTAGATAAAAGCTCATTCCCACCAGGCTCAACAGCAAGGCCACCCAAAAGCCGGCAAATAGAATCCCGGCAAAAGCGTTGCTCAACGGATCGCGCCTGAGTTCCTCTCGCCGACCGGCCGCAGTGTGTACCGCCCGGACTCCGAGGGTGGGCTGAGCTAGCTGTTCTGAGAGCATCGCCGACGGCTGGTATGAGTTGGTGCTCAGCCAGACCTCGTTGGGTTCCAGGGGCCAACCCTGAGCGCCGTGGTTGATGGCACGCAACAACAACCGGGCAGGGGCAATCAGAAACGAGTTGGGTGAATCTCCCAGCGTGGCGAAGGTATCCAGTGTGCCAACCAACTCGCAAAAAACAAGCTGACCCCGGATGTTGTTCGGCGCGCCCAGGGTGACGTTCAAACGAAACGAATCGCCGATCCCTAACCGCATGAGGCGGGCGAACCGTGTCTCCAGCAGGATCGGTATCACCCCCACGGGCAGCCGATCGGCCCAGGCTACAAAGGTCTCCACGTTGTAGCGAGCCGTTTCTAGCGTGCGATAACCCAGTAGCAGCGCACCCGAACCCGAGCGACCTTCTGCCGAGATCTCCACTGTCGTCTTGACGTATGCATCGATTTCCAGCGGCCCGGACCACTGCGGACGACCGCTCTCAAAATCGTCCAACGGGATGGCCGTTCCACCGGCGGTCCAGGCGTCGAGATCGTCCACATAGACCTGACCCGAAGAAAGGGAAGCAGTTCCTCGCCTGCTGGTGAACGCGAGCCCCACGAGGCGCCAGGGCGGCCGGCCGGAAACGCGTTGCAAGGAGACGCGCCATTGGGTCCATTGACCCTTTAACAGCGGGTCACCCTGCATTTCCAGGCGCGATACCAGACCCCAGCGATCCTCCAGAATCAACCACAGCGCGAGACGTGCATCTGAATGGTCATTCTCGTGGCGAGCCCATAGGGTGATGTGGTCTATATGTTCAGGCAGCAGAATGCCGCCGGCGGTACCGACATCCCAAGCCGCCAAAGCCTCAACGGCCGGCTCCAACGGCAGCACGGCGGCAAGCGTGGGCCCGTCGATCCCGAGGAGAGTCAGCGTCGTTGGAGTCCTGAGGTTGACGTTGACGCCGCGGAAAACGGGCGAAGCCGCGGTGACGCCATCAAGCGTGGTCCAGTCATGCTCGTCGTAATCCGCCATCTCGGCCAATTCCAGGCGAACGGTACCGCCCGTGTCCTCCTGTGCCTGGCGCCAGGCGGCTCCCTCTCGGGTGGCGCTCAGCGTGGAAGACATGGCGCCCAACCCAAACGCGCCCAGCAGCAAGAGCACGAGTTGCGCGTAGTTCGTCGGATTTCGGCTGATGTGCCACAGACCAAGCGGATACGCCAGCCCGCGTGACCGTGATGCCAGGGCCCCCATTGCCCCCATGATGATCGGGTACAAGCGAAGCCAGAGCAGGGCTGTTCCGGTCAACACGAGCAGTGGCGCAACCACCGTCATGGTGTCCAGCGTGCTTTTACCCGTCAGCGTGGCGGCCTGCAAGTTACCCAGCTGTTTGGAGCGCATCAGTAGACCGGCTCCCACGGCAAGCAGAGCCAGGTCCAGGCCAAAGCGGGCCCATACCGGCTTTCCCGGGGGCCGAGCGACGGCTTGCTGAAAGGCGATGATCGTCCGGCGGGCCGCAGGAATTGCGGGCAGCAGCAGCGCGGCTGCCGAGAGGAGTGCGGCGACGGCCGCATAATTCCACGTCTCCAGGGGAGCCTCAATCGGCAGGGTCGGGCCCACCGCCAACCGCGCCAGCGGCCCGACGCGCCGCAGAATGTGCACCAGGCCGTGGGCAATCGGCAGGCTGGCGACGAAGGCAAGAACGCACTGGATCAGCACCGTAACCCCGTGCACGAACAACAATTGCGTGCTGCTACTGCCGCGGCTGCTCAGAGTGGACCACTCGGCCGCCTGTTGCTCGAGCACCCAGCTGGTGGAGGTCAGCACGTAATAGAGCACCAAGACCAGAACGCCGGCGGTGAGCAGCGTAACGGGTCCCTGTACCTGCCGGATCTGGTCCAGGTAGACTCGGATGATGGAGACCAACCCGGAAATCACCTGGGATCCAGGTATGCTGGAATTGGTCAGCTCGCCAACGCGGAGCACATTTTGCGCCGACTCGCGCATGGTGCTGGCGGTCAAGGCGTCGCGATCCAGCACCAGATACCAGGCGTAAGTGACCGCTACCGGATTCAATCCACTGAGCAGGCCGGCTTTCTGGGCCTCCGCAAAAACGCGATCCGCGATTTCGGGAGTTACTGACCCACTCAAACGTCGAGCCCAGCTCCGCAGCGCTGACGCCAGATACGAGGCACCATGCAGTGTGGCAAGGTCGTCCTTGACGGTGAGGGGCTGCTCTATGGCGTTGACGACCCGTTGCATCGCTGACGTGGTGATGTGGAGCGCACCGAAAAAGAGGGGTTCGCCGTCGGGACCGGACATCATGGTCCCCTCTAGCGGTTTCCGTTCTCCCATCCAGTAGGCTTCATTTGCGTCGTTGGCTGCGAATATGCCGACGATGCGGACTCGGAGGTCAAACTCCCCGGGTCCAAGATGAATGATTCGAAGTTGGTTGGGATACTCGATACCCAGGGCGCGCAGCGACTCGGCAGTGCTCACGGCCTCCAGGTCGGCAACGGCCCGGCGAACAACCAACCGGCCGCCGCTTTCCATGCCAGAATCGACGCGGAATCCGCCGACGCTGGGGACGAAGAACGGAACACGATCCTCAGGCCACCGTCCGGCCACGAGCGTGGCGTGTTGCCGAAGGTTGGAGTGGTTGCAGAAAAACCAACCGTCAGGGCTAAAAGCGGGTGGGTTGCGTCGCGGGTCGTACTCGTTGAGCAGCGCGGACTCGGCCGCGTCCACCCGGTAGGAAAAGAGGTCTCCGAGGAGAGCTGCGGCTTGGCGCGCGATGGCCTCATCCATGGGTTCCGGGTTGGACACACGGATGTGAACGCGGGTATGGCTCTCCGTCTCCATGGCGTACCGGACGCCGAGCTCACTCACGGCTCGGCTGTAGAGGGGTGCCAGCGCAAAAAGGCCGCCGGCCAGGCATGCGCCGAGGAGCGGAATCAAGAGGAGATGCCAATGCCGCGCGATGCGCCGGACCGCAAAATGAAGCAGCATCACTCGTCTCCTAAACGCAGGGTGCGCGCCAGCGGAAGGCTGCGCAAGAGCCAGAGGCTGGCCAGGAGCAGAACGGCAAAGACGGCCAGCATGATCAAAGCATATCTGGCCAACAGGTCTGTGCCGGTCATGATGCGAAACGGCGGGACGATCAACTGCCCTCCCTCGGTCACCGACAAGAAGGGCAGGATCTGCCCACTCAGCATGGCACCCAAGACGGCACCCAGACCGGCTGCGGTCCCCAACACCAGGCTCTGCTCCAGCGCCAGGCTCAGAAGCAACCGCTGGGCGCTGTGACCGAGAGACTGAAGGATGCTGAACTCAACTCGCCGCGCCTGGGCGGTCAGCGACACGTAGGACAGCAGACTAACCGCGCTCAAAATCAGCGCCACGGCAAAAGCGATAAAGAACAAGCCTGTAAGGCCGATTGTCAGTGGATTGTTCTGCATTTGGCGTTGGAGATCCCTCGCCTGGAGCACGTCCTTGACGGCATACCCGTCCCCAGGCCGGTTGAGGGCTTCCAGTACGGCCGCGGCTGAGTTCGGGTCCTCCAACTGCAGCCAGATCTCGTTGGGATACACGGCGGCACTGGGCAACAGGTTGAGCGCATAGAGCAACAGATCACGATCGGTGACCAGGAACGGACGGGCATCGGCATACAGGCTTGGGTAGTAGTCCATCACGCCAACGACCTGGAATCGAAGCCGCGTGTTCATCAGGTTGACGAAAAAGGGAACTCGGCCCGTGATTCCGTTGCCCTGCAGGAAGGAAGAACTGACGATGGCGGGTAATGTTCCGGCCGGCGATGCGTCCAAAATGAGCCCCATTGAGGCAGTGCGGCCGGTCTGCGACCATGAGACGGTGGTCGCCAGCTCGGCCTTTTTCCGACTGGGTCGAGTCACAACGTTGCCGGTGGCCACACTGAGACCATCGTGCTGGAATTGCCAGCCGGCGGTCGTTGCCAACCACGGTACGCTGTGTGACACGAGCGTTTGATCATACAGCGTCAATTCTGCCAATGTGAGGATGCCCTGACCTCCGCCGCTGGTCGGGCTGCGATAGGTCCAGTGAATGGAGCGCAGGTACAGTGGTTCGTGTAGCGGACGGCCGGTCTCGGTGAGATCACCAACCATGTAGACCCACCCGGTAGGTTCCTTGACCGGCGCCGGGGAGTACGGTCCGTCCGGAATATTGGAGAGTGTCACCATCTCGGCAAAGCTGTACCGCAGAGGGATGTTGGCCAACGTGCCTGCGGAATCCATGACTCGGATGTAGAGCTTGGTCCGGTTCACCAGGTCGCGCGGGTCGGTACCCGGCACGGCGGCCCAGAGGCCGACACGAGCCAGGTCTGGGGTCAAGGCGCGCCCGGCGGCGGATGGGGCCGACAGGCCGGATCCGGGTAGTGCCAGAACTCCCAGGTCGGTGCGCCAGTAGGCTGCAGACGCGAAACTGGCAGGATCCACGGCGAGCAGTTCGCCAGGCAGCGACCCGGTCGTCCTGGTCGATGCGTCGAAACGGGTTCGGAAAGCCACGCTTGCGTGCTTGACGCCTCCCAAGATCGAATACTCGTCTTCTGGAAGGGTTCGCAGCCGACCCTGGAGCGTGTCCACGCTGGTCAGCCGCATCTCGGCGCCCACGGCGTAGCCGGCACGGTCGACTCGGCTGCGCTCCACCGTGGCGTCGAAACCGGTCGCGAACCATCCGAGACCGATGGCCAGGGCAAGGAGAAGCGCAATTCGGCTGTAATGGACCGGCCGGCGGCTGACATGCCACACGGCCAGCAGGGTGTCCAACCCGTTGCGGCGGGCCATGGCGGCCGCCAAAAGACCCATCGCCGGTGCGAAAAGCCGGAGCAGCAGCGAGCCCACGGCCACCATGAGCAGCGAGGGAGTCAGCAGGAGCAGCGGGTCCGCCAGGATGCGACCCGCCTGGTTTTGCACCAGGATCGATCCGTACGATCTGAGCTGCCACAAAGCTACCCCACCCAGCACGAGCAGGGCTACATCAAGAAAGGCTCGCTGCCACCACGCCCGCCGCTCCGGACGTTCCCAGGCCCCGCCGGCCGTCACCAAGGGAGCCCGCAGCACAGGGCGCAGCGTGAGCATTAACACAACCCAGCTAGTCAAACCAGATGCAATGGAATACCCCCACACCGTGGCATTCAGCCGCAGCGGGATTGTCCCGCTGTCCAGCCCGCTCAGCACGCCCATGGCGCCGAGTTGGCGCAAACCAAAGCGTGCGATGAGCGGTGCGGCCGTGACCGCCGCCGCACTGACAAGAAATGCCTCCAGAGCACGCAGCGCCCAGACCTGATTGGTGAACCCACCCCGGCTGCGCATGAGCGCGATCTCGCGCCGATCCTGCTGTCGTACCAGCTCGGCCGTCGTCAGCAGAAAGTAGAGGGTGAGCGCCCCAATCTGAATGATCAACAGGCTAAAGGGGGCTGCCAGCAAGGCAGCTTCCTGTTGAAAACGATTGAGGAGGGGGACGAGGCCGGATTCGACGCTCATGTACCCGGCACCGATCTGGTTCACCGATTCCACGGCCGTCTGCAAGGCCTCAATCACCGCCGGAATGCTCTCCAGCGTGATCGCCTGGTGGCGGACCAGCAGGCGCCATCCCAGGTTGCTGGTGGTCTCTGGGAGGGAGGTAGTCGCAAGGTCAAAGAAGGCCTGCTCCTCCACCAGCAGCGTGCCCTGCACCCGCCATTGGCTAACGGGGTCGGCTAAATGAATGGGCGGCTGTGCCTGGGGCCAGTATGGGTCCTCCGAGTCTCTGGCGTCGATGAATCCACTGATTCGAACGTGGATAGGCAGGCTGGAAGCGCGACTCTCGGTCAACACCAGTACATCGCCCGGGTTCAGCAAGAGGGCCTGCGCCAACTCTATGCTGGCTACGGCTTCGACGTCAACCCCGGCCGGAGGGGTGGCAGAAGGCATGGTGCCAGCCTCCAACACCGCGTGCTGGGCCCAATTGGCATAGTGGCCCAACCGCAGACGGGTTTCGGGGATCAATGCACCGTTGAGCGTTGGTTGGACCGGGAGCGTCTCTTGCCAGCGGATGATCTCGGTTATCCACGGGCGCAGATTCTGGTCGTAGACCTGGCGAACGGCCAGGTCGAGCTCAGTGGCCCGAGCTTGACTGAGTCGGGTTTGGCCGGTGCGGAGCGCCACATGGCTGATGGCCGGCTCGGCATTGGCCAACGTCTGTTGAAGGCCGATGTGACCGACGGCACTGGAATAGAGCGGGATGCTGGAGCCGATTACCGCCGCCAACAGGACGCCCAGGCCGGCGGCGAGCAGGTTGTGCCACTGATAAGACAGACGTTTGAGCGTGGTTACCAGCGCCCAACCAGCCTGAAACCTACCGGTGGTGGTGGCAGGCGGGCGCGTCGTTTTCATTGAACCAGCAAGAACCGAATGCAGCGTCTGCGATCTGGTACTCGCAAATCACCCAACTGGTTCATTGATGGGGGAGAGCGTCGGATTAGAAAAGACGGGAGCAAGCAGATCTCTGCTCCCGTCCACAACCAGGCGTTTAGTTCGAGGTCAGCTGGCGGCGGGCGGTTCGGTTTCCAGGACAGCGGATGTCGTGCCGGTTTTCTCGGCAATCGCTCGCTTGCCCTCCTCCAGGGCAGTGCCAAGCCGGGTCTTTTGTTCCTCCAGGATGACTCTGCTCTTCTCTTGCGCTTCGGCGATCAGGTCATCAGCGCGCTTGCGAGCCTCAACCAACGTCTCTTGCGCTTTGGCCTGGATCTCGATGCCCCGCTCCTGTATCTGCGACCGAGTTTGCTCGCCAGATTGAGGCGCCAGCAACAGGGCGGTTGCGGCTCCTATCATACCACCGATGACGAACCCAGCAAAGAACGCGCCAAAACCATCACTGTCACTCATCTCTCACCTCCGTCCGCTTTGTCTGTCGGACCACCTTTTCTGGGTCCAGCTTGCTTGGTCGATCGAAAGAGGCCGCCAATCGAACTGGCGAGTCGGCCTAACCCCGAGGCGTAACCGGAAACGTGAATCATGGGGTTAACCATGTGCTCGCTCACAAAGTTGGCGGTGCCCCTCAGGGTGCTTACCGTGTCCGAAGTGTGGCTGAGGATCGGTTTGATCTCAAACTCGAGCATGTTGACCAGTCGGGCTACCTGGATGATCAGCACGACCAGCGCCACGCCGATGAGCGTGGATTCGACCGCTAACGCGATGATAGCCAGGTCACGTATAGTCTCTGTGTGCACTGGGTTGCGCACGCCAAGCACCACCAGCGCCACAACGACAAGCAGAAAGACCACGGCCAGAATGATGCCCAGCACCAGATAGCGACGGGGAATAAGCGGCTTGGATGCCACCTCGCCCATGGTCGTGTTACCTTCGGTTATCGATTTTGTGATCCCTTCCGACATGTGGACACTCCCAATCTACATTATAGCACGTTTGGGCGCGCTGTCAAAGCTGCTGATCCTTGCTGCCTGGCGCTGCCGGGTGCGCTTGGCTGAGCCATCTGGATAGAAACAGAGCGAGCCAGGACCCCAGACTCGCAGAAAAGGTATGGACCGGACCAATCGCCAACAGGCGAATCCCGAGAATGACGCCACACCAGTGCCCGACGGCGAACCCAAGCCAGGAAGCGAAAAGGTAAAAGACCAGCTTGCGGAGAGGTCCGCCGAAAACGAGGTGAAAACCGGCGCCATAAACCGTGGCAAGGACGAAAGCGACCGCATATCCTGGTGCAGGCCATACCGGGTTCATGCCCTTTTCTCCCGTGCTGCTATGGTTCCTCCGCCGAGACAGACCTCGCCGCAGTAGAAAACCGCCGCCTGTCCGGGGGTGACGTCGTTCAACAGAGTGTCCAGCTCTACCTCGGCGCGACCGTTGGCGCCGGTTTGCACCCGGGCTGCGACCGGCTGCGAGCGGTATCGGATCTGCACGTGTAGCCGGTCTGGATGATCCCGAGGGTCCGTAGGCGCGATCCAATGGGTGTCTGTGGTGGAAAACCGGCTGCAGGCTGCATCGCGGCGCCGGCCGACCACGAGCGCGTTGTTTTGAACGTCAAGCTGCAGCACGTAAAGAGGCTCAGCCGAGGTGAGGTTCAGACCCTGCCGCTGGCCGATGGTGTAGGCCGCCATGCCCCGGTGCCGACCCAAAAGGCGGCCCTGATTGTCAAAAATGGGTCCCGGCTGCATCGCAGCCGGCATGCGCTGCGCAACGAAATCCCGATAGTCCCGGCCGGGTATGAAGCAGATGTCCTGGCTGTCTGGCCGTTCGGCGTTCGGGAGCGCGAGATCGCGCGCTATGGCGCGGACCTGCTCCTTGGTATGCTCGCCCAGTGGAAAGAAAATGCGCGACAACTGCGCTTGCGTCAGACGGTACAACACGTATGACTGATCCCGGCCGACGTCGGCGGCGCGCAAGAGCTGGTACGTCCCGTCCCGGTGGCGGATGCGGGCATAGTGGCCGGTGGCGAGATAATCCGCCCCCTGTTCGAGCGCCCAATCCAGCAGCAAGCCGAATTTGACGTAGCGATTGCACTCGACGCAGGGGTTGGGTGTCGACCCGGCGACGTAACTCTGGACAAAAGGGTCGATTACCTGGCGCTGGAACAGCTCGGTAGCGTCGACGGCGTGCAGCGGAATTCCCAACCTGGCGGCCGCGGGCGCGGCCGGCCCGGCAGCGCGGTCGGAAGATCCACCGGCCGCTGCCGTTTCCCAGAGCTGCGCTGTGACGCCCTCCACCTCATAGCCTGCCTGCTGCAGCAGCGCCGCTACCACCGTGCTGTCGACGCCGCCGCTCATGGCGACCACCACCCGTTTCCTCTTTTGTGCTGCCACGGCCTGGATTCTACCTCAACTGGGCGGCTGACGCCACCCGGCGGGGTATGTTTGACGCGACGCAGGTTGTCCGATAGGATATGGAAGGTTTGTCATTAGCTGGAGGAACGTGGGCATGGAAGCGACCGACTACAACGCCACCGTGATCGGCAAGATGCTGGTGACGCCGGATCTGATGATCTTGCGGGTGCACACCGACGAACCGCGCGAGAACTTTAAGGCTGGGCAGTACACCGTGGTGGGCCTGTACGGTGCAGAACCGCGTTCGGCCAACTCGGCCCCCGAGACTGATCCGACGCCGCCGGGGAAACTGGTCCTGAGGCCGTATTCCATTGCCTCGGCTCTCAGCCGGGTGCAGGAATTCGAGTTCTACATCAGCCAGGTCAAATCCGGCCAACTCACCCCCCGCCTTTTTCAGTTGGAATTGGGCGGCCGCCTGCATGTGGGCAAACGTATCATCGGCGTCTTTACGCTGGCAGACACGCCGCCGGAGGCCGACATCGTCATGGTCGCGACCGGTACCGGTTTGGCGCCGTACATCTGCTTTTTGCGTTCGCATGTGAATGACCGGCCCAACTCAAAAATGGCGGTTATCCACGGCGCTGCCAAACCGTGGGACCTGGGCTATTTCAGCGAATTGACCTTTCTGGCCAGCACGTTCCCCAACTTTTACTATCTCCCCACGCTGACGCATGCGGATCACACCTGGGCGGGCCACCGGTTGTGGATTGAGGATTTCCTGGTCTCGGGCGAGCTGGAGCGGGCGACCGGCATTCAGGTGAATCCGGACAAGACCCACTTTTTCCTGTGCGGTAATCCGACTATGGTGGAAAAGGTCACCCAGATTCTGTCTGCCAGCGATTACCAACGGCATTCGCGCCAGCGCCCAGGCTCGCTGCACGTTGAAGAGTTCAAATCCCGCTAGCGGTTTCCGGCCGGCTGGGCGGCCTTCAGTCGGAGCTCTCAGGACTTGAGCAGACGGGCAAGCGCACCGCCAGGACTGTCCCCTTGCCGGCCTGGCTGCGCAGCGCGATGGAGCCCCCCAGCGTTTCGACCGCTTCTTTTACCAACGCCAAACCCAGTCCTGTACCGCCGATGCCCCGCTCCACGGCCGTCTGCGTGCGATAGAACCGTTGGAACAGGTGGGGTACAGATTCCGGGTTGATTCCGATCCCCTCGTCGGATACGGTGAGTTGAACCGTGTCACCGCGGCGACGAGCGGATACGGATATCTTGCCCTGCGGCGTGAACTTGATGGCATTGTCCATCAAATTCGCCAACACCAGGCGCATGGCCTCAGCGTCCCCCGAGATGGCCGGAAGGTGTTCAGGTATGCGAACCTGGACCGTGAGGCCTTTTGCCTGCGCCAGGTTTACCAGGGGTGGAAGCACCTCAGCGCATAGGGTCTGCAGCCGAAAGGGTAGGTGCGGAGAACGGGACCGAGTGGCCTCCATGCGGGCGAGATCAAGGATCTTGCGGACCAGCTTTTGCAGTTGGTCGCTCTGCTGCTCGATGATCCCCAGGTAACGCGCCTCGCGCTCGGGATCGCCCTTGGTGCGGCCCGAACGGAGGAGTCGGGCGTAGAGCAGAATGGTTGCCAGGGGCGTTCGCAACTCGTGGGTGACATTGGCCACAAAGTCGTCTTTCATCCGCTCGATCTCGCGCAACTGGCATACGTCACTAAAGACGACCACGATCTCTGAGGCCAGGCCGTCGGGCCCCGTGGTGGCGCCGCCGCTCACCAGAACCGGCAGCCGGGAACCGTCGGCCCGAAGGATGTCGCACGGCGCCTGGTAAGCCTGGCGGTCACCGGCATGCGCCGCCATCTCCTCCAGCATTTCCGTCAACACGGCCGGCTCGGTGCCGATAACAGAGCGGCAGTCGAGGCCGACAGGGATTTCGCCTGGCGCCGTGCCGATCATGCCCAGCAATGTCGGATTGATGGTGGTGATCCGGCCGTCGACCGCGATGGTCATGAGTCCTTCGCCCATGCTGGCAATGATGGCGTCCATGCGCCGTTTTTCGTCCACCACGTTCTGGTGCAGGTGAGCCTTGTGAATGGCGATGGCGGCCGACGACGAAAGCGCCGAGAGCAGGCGCTCGTCAGCGGCGGTGAATTGGCCCTGGTGCTTGTTGACGGCCTCCAACACCCCAATCACTTTTCCGTCCGCGGTCAGCGGAACACACAGAATCGATTGGGTGACGAATCCACTTGCCTCGTCAACGCCTTGAAAGAAGCGCGGGTCGCGATAAGCATCGGGCACGTTCAGCGGCTGGCCGGTCATCGCCACCCATCCGGCCACACCCTGCCCCAGTTTGAGCCGCACCGGAGAAAGCGTCTGGTGCGACGGGCTCATGAGCGAACGCTCGAGGACGATCTCGCCGGTTGACTGATCGATGAGGCCGACCGAGATCTCTGACGCGTCGATGGCCGCGCGCACGCTGGACAGTATCTGTTCAAAGACGTCGTCCAGGCTGAGGGAGGACGTGAGTGAGCGCCCGATTTCCGAGATGATGCTGTATTCCAGCGCCTGCCGGGCGGCCGTGGTTTTCTGCCGGATCAGCTGCAGCGCGACGCCGGTGAAACTGGCCAGAGCGATGAGTTCCACCTCGGCCGGCTGGCTTTCGGGCGGAACATCCAACAGACAGAGGGCACCCGACACGCCGTCCTGGTCCATCTCGTCGCAGCTGGGGATTGGAATCAGCGCCAGGTTGGTCTGGGCCAGGGTTAGCAGTGGGTCGTCCGGTTCGATCTCTGGTGGCCAGGGAGCCGCCACGTGGTGCATTCCGCCGAGCCCGGGGAGTTTTGCCAGGAGACCCCGATCGCCCCGCAGGTAGTGGAGGTCGCCTGGCGCGGACCCAGGGCCGATGGGACGGCAGAAGTAGGTTAGCGACGGCGAATCGGCGGTGCTGTCTGGAGGCAGCGGATGGGCCGGAAGGATGAGGGCCACGCGGCCACATCCCAGTTGGCTGCCCAGGGTGGTGCTGATGATGGTCCCCAGTGTGTCCGGTGAGTCCACATGGGGAAGGATCTGCGTCAAAGCGGACCAGAGCTCCCGGCCGGCGTCGCCTCGCGAGACGGGGCTCATGGCGGGTCGGCTTCTGAGGTCTCCTGGTCGGCCGGGTTGGTGGGCGTGGGCGCGTCAGCGTCGACTGCCGCCAAACCGGCCGGAGTGGGAGCGGAGGGGGTTCCACAGTAGGGGCACAGGTTCCAGTGCAATTCTAGCTGCCGGTCGCAGCCGGGGCAGCCCTTGCGCAACCGGGTACCGCAGTAGGGGCAGATGCCCCAGTCATCCAGTGTGGGCCGGAAGCAACCCGGGCAGGAGGGCCGTTCCTCGATCTGCTGCAGCAGCGCCTCCTGTTCCAGCGCCCGCTCGTATGCTTCGATCAAGCTCTCACGCGGGCGCAGCATCAGGTAGATGAGCCAGCCGGGAATCATGAGCACTGCCACCATCACCGAGGCCATGATCTGGGCGAACGGATCACGCGATCGCGCTCGCATATCTTTAAAGGTCCAGATGACTAGTCCCAACCAGAGGGCAGTCCCCCAGGCAGCCAGCGGAATGGCCAACAGGGCGACCATGTTGCTGATATCGCTCAGGGATGGCAGTGGGATGGACATGGGTTCCTCGCGTTACGCAGGTGATTGGTCCAGCACATGATGATGGATTATACCACAACCAGGGCCTGTGGTATAATGCCATGGTCGGCGGGCGGCCGAGCCCCCGTAGGATGGAGCTGAATGCCGAGCGGCACATCGATTACGTACAATCCACGGATGGCGGATATTGCGACGGGCGACCGGCCGCGGGAACGGCTATTGGCGTACGGGCCGTCTGCGCTTTCCAACGCCGAGTTGTTGGCGGTCGTTCTGCGGGTCGGGGGCGTGGGCCAGAACGTGATGCGGCTGGCCGATCTTGGCGCATTTCGACGGGTTGCCCGGCCCGGCGCAGGCCAGTCTGAGCGAGATCACGGCCGTCAAAGGGATCGGCGCTGCCAAGGCGGCCGAGATCAAGGCGGCTCTGGAGATTGGCCGTCGGATACTGGTCTCTGCACCCGACGAACGGCCGCAGGTGCGCTCGCCCGGGGATGCGGCCAACCTCGTGCTGGTCGAGATGGGGATGCTCGAACAGGAGTGTCTGCGGGTGATCCTGCTGGACACGCGATACCGGGTGCTGAACATTGCCACGGCCTATGTCGGCAGTTTGAACAGCTCGATGATACGGGTGGGCGAGCTGTTTCGCGAAGCCATTCGGCGCAACGCCGCCGGCATCATCATCGCTCACAATCATCCGTCCGGAGATCCATCGCCTTGACCCGAGGATGTGGCGGTTACGCGCCGGGTTGTGGGTGCCGGCAAAATGCTGGATATCGAAGTTCTGGACCACGTCGTCATCGGACGAGGTCGGTTCAACTCGCTCACGGAGCGTGGGTTGGGTTTCGGTGGTTGATGGAACGGGTCAGTAAACATGGCTTTGACATCCTCTGATCAGATACTCCTGGTGCCGCAAGAGCGATACTGGGACTGGGTACAGGCGGCTCGCGAGTTTGCGGTTTACTTTGGCGTCACCCTGACGCCGGACCGGGACAGCGCCGGTCGGTTTCGGAGCACCCCGCACACGGTATCGATCATCGACTACCCAGGCGCCTGGCCGGATGATTCGGTGGCCTGGTTTCGGGAGCACTATCCAGCTGTGCGCCTGGACCTGCTGGCGGTGCAGAAGCCAGAGACGTTGAGCGAGTTGTTGGCCGAACGGATTGCGCGCAACGACCCGGCCGGGGACACGATGCAGACGTTGACTCTGTTGTGGCCGACGGACTATCCGGTGATCACGCAGCCTTTTGGCGTGAACGAAGCCTATTACCGTCGCTTTGGTCTTCCCGGCCACGAGGGGGTGGACATCCGCGCGCTCATGTCCACGCCTATCTATGCCTGCGCGGCCGGGCGGGTGTACCTGGTTCAGAGCGATCCGGGGAATCACGCCTATGGCGCCCATGTGCGCATCCGGCATGAGGGTGGCTACCGGACCGTGTACGCCCACCTGGCTCGGGCGCTGGTGCACGAGGGACAGTCGGTCGGCGCCGGTCAGCAGATCGGCCTGGCCGACAGCACCGGCAACTCGAGTGGCAGCCACCTCCACCTGACGCTCAAGAGCGACGGCGCCACCGAACGGGGAGAGACGATTTTTCCGGGCGACATCATCGATCCAACCCCTTTTCTGATCAAGCCGGGTGAACGGCCGCCCGTCGCGGGTGAGGGATTGGGCTGGGGACCCGGTGTCTGTCTGGTCGGGGTGCACGGCCGGGCGGACGGCCCGCTGGTGGCGGCCGATTACCCGGTGCTGCAGGCCGCCCGGGTGGAAGCGGTCAAGCTTCTGGCCAACGCGCACCCGGACTGTGTCCAACGCCTGCGTGCGCTCAACCCTGACGTGTTCTTGCTGGCCCGGCTGTACGCGGATTTTCGAGGCGGCCGGCGGGTGGACCCCGACGAGTTCGTTCAGTGGCAGGTGGACGACATCCGACGGATGTACGACCGGGGTGTACGTTACTTTGAGGTGCACAACGAGCCGAATCTGACCATCGAAGGCTGGGGCGCCAACTGGCGCAACGGGGATGGTTTCGAGTCCTGGTACCTGGACGTGGTCGCAAAACTGCGTCCACGCTTTGCAGAGGCCAAGTTTGGGTTTCCCGGGTGCTCGCCGGGTGAGGACGCCGAAGGAGTGCGGCAGGACATGTGGCGCTTCCTGGAGCAGTGTGAAACCGCCATCGCCGAATCGGACTGGGTTGGGGTCCATTGCTATTGGCGGAACGCGGATGAGATGCTCTCGGCCGAACACGGCCTGGGATTCCTCGAGTATCGGAGCCGATGGCCGGACAAGCTCCTGTTTGTCACCGAGTTCAGCAACCCCTCGGCGGCGGTCGACAGCCAGACCAAGGGCGACCAGTACGTCCAATACTACCGGCTCTTGCGCCACCGGGCGGGCCTGGGTGCGGCTTTCTGCTTTGTCCTTTCGGCATCCAGCGGCGTGGTGCATGAGACCTGGCGCGCCGAGGACGGCCGGGCCACCGCCATCCCTGACCTGGTGGGCGCGAGGGACTTTTAAGCGGCGCCGCGATAGAGTGGGGGGGGCTACTCGCCGGGTCGGCCTGTCGCCCGTTGGCCAGATGGGCGCTGGCTACTCGCCCGCCAGCAGCTCGATATCAAACAGCTGCACGTCATAGCTGTGGCCCGAGGCGTACACGGCGATGGAGGTGATGCGCGCGGGGGGGCGGCCGTCTGTGGACAGCGTGGCGATCAGGTCCGGCGAATCGTAAAAGAACTGAGCACCCGGCAAGTGCTGTTCGTGTTGCTGCCGCGGCGGCGGACACGTCTCACACAACAAGGGGCTTTGGGCCGCCGGATCCACCCAGGCATAAAAGCCCTGCAGCCATTGCAGCGGGTTTCCCAGGGCATCCTCGTAATCAATCCGCACCATCAACGGACATTCGCTTCCCAAAACGCCGCAGACGCCCAGGCTGTGGGCGTCGATGCGGCCGCTGAGGTGGAGCTCCAACCGGCTGTAATCCCGGAGGTTCTGATTGAGCAGCTGGTAGATGCCGGATTCGGCGTGGCCGGTGCCCTCCCGGAAGAACCGCACCGCCTGTTGGCCGGCGGTGGAGATGATCTCGGCCGAACCGGCCGATTGGCTCGGGTCGCTGCCCTGGGTCCGAACCTGCCAGCCGCTCTCCAACGGCAGCCGAAAATGGCCGTTCACAATGAGGTCTCGCTCGGGAGGAAGCGGGCCGGTTGGCAGCCCGTCCTGGCCGACGATGCCGCGTTCGTTATCCCAGACCTGCAACTGGCCTTTTGGCGCATAGATCAGCGCCTCTCCCTCGCGCACCGTCACCTGCGAGTGTTCGGCCGCGGCCTCCACCGTATAGCTGCCGCCCACGCCCAAAAGAAATTGCCCCTGGGCGGTGTGTACGCGGAAATTGGCGGGTCTCTCGGCCGCTCTGGCCAGCAGCATGCGGAGGCGACCGGTCTTCATGGCCACCTCCAGCCGGTGCGGCTGGTGGCTGGCACTATACCGCGGCGAGCGGGCCACTGTGATCTGGAGTTGGGTTTCCGGGTAGATCTGGATGGTGCCCAAGGCTTGGGTCCCATCGGCCGTGTTCACGGCCAGCAGGGTCTCACCGCCGGCGTCATGCAGGATGGTGGTGCCCTCGGTGACACGGAGCGGCGGCTGCCCGGCCATCAGGAGTCGGGTCGTTCCGTCGGGGAACTCGACCTGGATGCCGCCCTGCACCGCCTGGAGCGTCAACTGCGGTTCCACGGTGGATCGCTGGATGAGCTGGTGAACGCCAATGGGGATGCCGATCATCAGGGCGATGAAAACACCCAGGGCGCTCAGCAGCACGGTCCAGGCCGTTCGGGTGCGATCTCTAACTACGGATGACGAAATCGTCGAATCCGCCATGCGGTTCCTCCCAACGGGAATCAATAGTGTCGACTGCGGCCATGGGCGGACCCTGCCGGAGGAACGCCAACAGCTCCTCAAGGGCCTTGGCCGGTCCTTCGGCGATCACCTCCACCTCCTGGCCGCTGACCGAGTTCCTCACCCAACCCTGAAGTCCGAGGGCCCGGGCTCGGTTGCGGGTATGCCAACGAAAATTCACCCCCTGCACCCGACCGTGGACCACTGCGTGGAGTCGCCGGACGCTCACGGAGGGCCTCCGTTGGGCGGGGCAGGGGTGAGGGACGGTCCGTCCAACAGGAGCTGCGTCCGGGCCAGCAGGCGGCGGGCGTCCCGATCGTACGGATTGACGGCCGCCGCCCGGGAATACTGCGCCCTGGCGCTCTCCAGATCGCCCTGCGCCTGGCGTATCAGGCCGATGTTGTAATTGACGGAGGGAGCGGCCGGATCCAGTGCCAGGGCCCGCTCAAAGGCAGCGATGGCCGCGGATTGCTGCTCGTCGGTGGACCGGTCGAGCACGCCCAGATAGGCCGCTCCCAGGTTGATCCAGATCATGACGTGGTTCGGGTTTGCCTCCGCGGCCGGCTCCAGGACCGCGACCGCCTGCGGAAACCGGCGCAGCATGATATAGGCCCCGCCCAGATTGACGGCCGCCTCGGCATCCTTCGGGCAGAGCCGGTATGCCCGGTGGAGAAGGGGCAAGGCCCGGCGCGCGTCGCCGGCCTGCAACAGCCGGGCGCCCTCTTGCATGGCCTTCAAGGACGAATCGTCTCCGACGGGTGGTTTCCTGGGGCGCGGGCTCATGCGGGTTTTTGCCGATAGCTTATCGAGTCGCTCAATCCGGGATGGCGTCCTCGTCGACCCAGCCGGCGTGGAAGCGGGGCCGGACCGGCCGGCCCACGGCCAGCTCGATGGCATCCATGGCGTGTTGTGCCAGGTCGCCCAGCTCCACGTCATCCAGGAACTGCTCCAGCGGCGAGGCTGCCTCCGGGTCACCGATCTCGCCCAGGGACCAGATGCTGGCCCGGGTGACCGCCGGGTCGGGGTCGTCCAGCAGGTGAATCAACTGCGCCACCGCGTCGCCCAGCTCCAGCTGGCCGGCCGCCACCGCCGCCTGGTATCGCATGCTGGGATTGACGTTCTCCAGCTCGGTCAGCACGATGGACTCCCACTGCTCGTCGCCGGTTCGGCCCATGGCCGAGACCGCGCTGATGCGAAAAGGCTCCTGGCCGGACCGATACGCCTGGCGAATCAGCGGCGCCACCTCGTCCAGGTCGGCCGCGGCCACCGACTCCAGGGCGCGGCAACGGACCAGGATCTCGGCGCGCTCGTCGTCGGCGACGGCCAGCAGCGCACGGACCACCTGGTCAAAGGCGTGCGCGGCAAGCCTTCCGAGCTCGCCTAGCAGCACGAATTGCCCCAGAGCCTGGGCGGCACCGGCCCGAACGGTGAGGTCGGGGTCCTGTCCCATCAAGCGCATAAGCGGGGCGATCACTGCCTGGTCCTCTGAATCCCAAAAGGTGTCGATGGCAGCCAGCCGGACCAAACTATCGACGTCCTGCAGGCCGACCAACAGGGCCAACGGTGCATAGTCCACCGAGAAATCGTCCTGACAGGCGTCCGCCAGCCGGCGCATCAGGTCCCGCCGTCGATGCACGCTGATGGTGGGCCAGACGGCTGCGATCCGGGCGGCCGACTGCTCGGGCATGTCCGAGAGCTGGCAGAGTTCGTCGTCCGGCAGGGGGGCGCCCTCGTCCAGGATTCGGTCCAGCAAATCGCTAAAGCTGCGGGTCATGGGGACCTGCCTTTCACGGCCGAGGGGTGGGCGTGGCGAACTCGATGAGCGGGTTGGCGATGTCCTGCCAGGTGATGAGCACCATGACCACCAACAACATCATGAGTCCGACCGCGTGGACCACCATCTCCCGCTCCGGATTGATCCGCCGGTGGGTGAGTTTTTCGTACAGCCAGTCCAGCAGGACAAAGGCGATGCGGCCGCCGTCCAGCGCCGGGATGGGGAGCAGATTGGTCATGCCCAGGGCCATGCTGATGAGCCCGGCGGTGCGAAAGACATAGTACCAGTAACCTTGCAGAATGCCGGCCTGCAGCGTGACGGCAACCAGTTGCAGGATGCCATAGATGCCCACCGGCCGCAAGTAGCGAAGGTCATCGTCGGTCTGGGTTTCTCCCGGGCCGCTGCCGGCCTGGCCTGCCCGACTGGCCAGCGCCTGGATGATCCGGCCGGGCCAGCGGGCGGTCTCGACCAGTACCTCGACAAAATCCGCACCCGCAGATTGGCCGGCCAGCAGCACGTTCTGGGGATCCGGCGGCCCGTCCACCAGCATCATGGTGACCCCCATGGGTCCTTCGGTTTCTGGGTCGTACTCGCCCTCGGAGCGCGGCGTCAGGCGGATCTCTACTTTCTGACCGTCCCGTTCCACCAGCAGCGTCACCTCCTGACCCAGGTGGGAGGCAGTGAACTCGCCCAGGTCGCCGGTTTCCAGGATCTCGACCTCGCCGGCGCGGAGGATCACGTCGCCCGGCTTGAGTCCTGCCAGGTGGGCCGGCGACCCCTCGTTGACGCCCGAGAGTCCCACCCGCACGAATGCCGGCGGACCGAACAGGTAGGCCACCCAGAACAACAGCACCGTCACGGCGATGTTGGAGGCCGATCCGGCCGCAAAAAAGAGCAGTTTGACCCGGCGGGAGGCGTAGAGGATGCCCCGCTCCAGCCGGGCGTCCTCCTCCCCCTGGACCCGCACAAAAGCGGCAAAGGGGATGGCCCGGATGGTGTAGGCGGTTCCGTCCCGCACAAATAGGGTCACCAGCTTGGGTCCCAACCCAAAGCCAAATTCCTCAACCGGGACGCCGTTTCGTTTGGCGGCCCAAAAGTGGCCAAATTCGTGTATGAACAACAGTGGCCCCAGGAAAAAAACAAAGGCCGCGATCATCCAAAAAAGCATGCTCACCTCGGTCATGCCGGCGCGGACGGGTTGCGTCCGTCTGTCCAGCGTCGCTTGCAGACTGTTGGAGGCGATTATACACGATAGTGGAGGGGCGGGCCAGTAGTGGCCTTCTGGCGCGGCGCGGTTGCCGCGCAGGACGATTTTTGACATGGGATCGTGCGCTACGTGGAACCATCACGCTGGTTGGTGCGGCAGAGCGTCGAGGATGCCGGGCGAAGCAACTTGCCGGTTGCCGCTTGCTCGAGACCGTCGATGGGATAATGCGAACCAGCTTGCCGTGACTGTTGCCAATATGGTGCAGGCCGAGGGTCAGACTTGCTGATTGCCTCGTGATCGTCTCTTTCTATGGTGCAGTAGGCGGTCTGGCGGCCATGCGGGGTTTCTCTCTAGGATGCGAACAGGGCACTCATGTCGCGCTCGCCCGGTGCCTCTCGCAACCATGCCGTCAGCATCCCCACATTGTGGATTGATTCA
Source organism: Anaerolineales bacterium UBA2181 (assembly GCA_002328075.1). Classification (GTDB taxonomy): domain Bacteria; phylum Chloroflexota; class Anaerolineae; order Promineifilales; family UBA4811; genus UBA4811. The sequence goes on from DCVT01000032.1 coordinate 25,375, forward strand.
CCTCGTTTGTATCCCCGCAGCGTGCGCTACCGCTCCTTTGATGGTCCAGCCAATCACCTGTTCCGTCGTGTTGTTGCTCTCCGACACCACCGATCCGCCTCCAGTCACTCTGGTACGATAGCAGGTGTATCGTTGCCGGTGATTCCACAGGTGCAGCACGTGATTGCGCATGCGGTACCCCAGTGTTGCCCGCCTTCCCTTCCCCGGCGCTTTCGCTGGAGCGTATCGCTCATACAGCTTGCCCAGCAGCTCTGGTGCGTTTCCTGGCTGCCCAAGCATGATCCACTCCAGTTGGCCAAGGTCTTCCAGGAACTGCTCAGGCGTGGTGCCAAGGCCTTCCTCGTCCGGCGCGGCAGTACGCCAGATGCGGTCGGCGGTCTCGGCCACAAACTCCCGTACATTACTGGTCACATGTCGCCGGCAGATCTGGTGGCTAACACCCGCGGTATCGGCCACGGCCTTGAAGGCATCCTGATCGTCACTGGACAGCGCCTCCGCACCGACCAACTCCAATAGGGGCGGCAACCAACCCTTCACCGTCTCTCTTTCTTCGTCATCCAGTAG
>DCVT01000029.1:0-2127 GCA_002328075.1 Anaerolineales bacterium UBA2181
CGTCATATCCCCTGTCTGCGGTCACCGTGCTCACAAGCATCCCGACCGCCAGGTCGCGATGCACCAAATGCGGCAGTATATGACCATCGTGGGCGTTACCCGCCGTCACCATCCGGTTGGTGATCAACCCGGACAAAGCATTCAGGCTCGCGTGTGTCTTGAAACCAAAGAAGCGATCCGGTATCATCACCTCGTTTCCGTGCCGGTCGTATACGCGCTTGGTGCGCTTCACCCCCCACGCTGCTCCTCCATCCCGCGGGGGTTTGCCTTCCTTTTTCTGCCGGTCTTTGTCCTTCCTCGGGTTCACATCCGCCGAGGAGGGATTCCCCCGCCTTCGTGGACACATTGTTAAGGCATAACCCGGCGTCGCCAATAGTAGGCTTGCTCGAAGGCCTCCGGGCTGAGGTAACCCAGCGCGGAGTGCAACCTGCGCCGATTGTAGTGGGCTTCAATGTAAAAGAAAAGGTCGGTCCGGGCCTCCTCTCGCGTCTGGTAGATTCGGTGGTGCACTCGCTCGCACTTCAAGGTGGCAAAGAAGCTTTCCATCGGGGCGCCCTGTACCAACTACCGACACCGTTCATGCTGACCTGGATGCCATTCGTCTCCAGGAGGGCCCGGTACCTCCGGTCGGTGTACTGGCTGCCGCGATCGGAGTGATGGATGAGCCCCGATGGCGGCCTCCGTTGTCGCAGGGCCATCATCAAGCCATAGATGGGGAGGTCACTGGTCATGCGTTCCGCCATTGCCCAACCGACGATACGGCGGGAGTACAGATCCAGGACGGCGGCCAGGTAGAGCCACCCTTCCCCGGTGGGGATGTAGCTGACACATGCACTGGCGTGCAGTGCAAGTGTATCGACCAGCCACTTCTGATCGGGTTGCTCAGCGGCAAAGTCGCCTTTCAGCAAGTTGGGAGTCACCCGATGGGTCTCGTTACGCCTGGTGGTGCTCCTTTGACGCCGCCTCTCGTTTGCCTGTATGTGACTAGCTTTCATCAGGCGTGCCACCCGGCCTCGACTGCACCTCCAGCCCAGAGCCAGAAGCGCTTGGTAGATACGAGGGCTACCATAGGTCTGGTCGCTTTCGCGATGCACGGTCCTGATCTCGCGAAGGATCTCTTGATTTGCCATCTCTCGCTCGCTCGCCGGCCGGGTGCGCCAGGCATAGTAGCCACTGCGCGACACCTTCAGCACCTCACACATGCGATTCACGGACAACTCGGCTCGATGATCTATTCCGAAAATAACCTGCTTACGCGGCGACAGGCACCAGCTCGATTTGCACCGTGCCCCCTGTGAGTTTTTCTAGCTGGCGGGTCAGGTAAGACACTTTGACCTCCTTCTTGCGCTGGTCAAAGTAATCACCACCGAGCTCGACGTAAGGCGTTCCGTCAGACAACATGTGCCAAATGCTAACCAGGATCGAATGCGCCACCGCGACAATTGCGCGCCGTTTACCCCGCCGACTGGCCAGGCGCTGGTAACGCGCTTTCAGGAAGGTGTCTTTGGTTCGCACCGCCGCCCAGGCGATTCGCACCAGGCAGGTCTTGAGGGAGCTGTTCCCTTTGCGGGTGCGACCCGAATAGCGCTTGCCACCGCTTTGATTGTTGCCAGGGGCCAATCCGGCCCAGGCCGCCAAATCCTTGTCGGTAGGAAACTGGCGCATATCCAGGCCGGTCTCGGCCAGAACGGCTTCAGCAGCTTGGCGATCAATGCCCGGAACAGTATCCAACAAGACCACCGCCTGATTCCAGGTCAAGGGACGCGCCGGCAATTCCCCTTCGGCCAGTTCGCCAACGTCGCTGCTCGAGTTGCCGCCTTTCGCCGGCGGCTGCTCAGGCAGTTGGCTCATCTGCTCGAGTTGACACCCGATCTCGGCACCAATATCAGCCACTTGCTCGTCCAGAAAATCAACGTGGGCCAGTTGCTTGGCCAGCAGAAAGCGGTGGTGCGGCTGTATCCGACCAGTCAACGCCTTCTCCAGCTCGGGAATCTTGTCGCGCAGCCGTCCCCGCGCCATTTGGGCCAGCGCCCGGCTATCCGTTTGCCCGGCGACAATAGCCTCCAGCATCGCTTGTGCCGAGACGCCTTGGATGTCGCTGACCACCGAGGCCAGTTTGATGTTGGC
>DCVT01000029.1:2167-44331 GCA_002328075.1 Anaerolineales bacterium UBA2181
GCGATAGCGCGTCAGGTCGCGCAAGTCCCGCTGGGGCTTGGGGGGTATAAAGCTGACCTTCAGCATGCCATGCATCTGCAGTTCGGCCAGCCATTCCGAATCCGTCACATCGGTCTTGCGCCCGGGCACTTTCTTCACATGCTGGGCATTCACCACCAGCACCTCAAAGTCACCCTCCAGCAAGTTGTGCACTGGCTTCCAATAGTCGCCGGTGCTTTCCATCGCCACCGAGGTGCGCTCCCACTCTGTCAACCAATCGTGCAACTCCAGCAACTCGGGGTCGCTGTCCCGAAGGTTCTGGTTTCCCAGTGCAATCGGTCGTCCGAGGTAACCCGCATTCGCGCGGCCACCACGCTCTTTTTGTGTACATCCAATCCAGCTGCGCGTTGGAAAAGAATTCGCATTCGCTTCCTCCTGCTAGATTCGGGCCGGTCAAGTACCCCTCTAGTCAAGAGACTATTCCACGTGCTCGCAGCAACAATTGGCGGTGCCTGGGGGGTACCCGTGGCTGTCTCCGATGCAGGCTCGCGGCACCATTATCTAATCGCCCTCAGACCAGCCCTAATCACCAGCATACCACGCTTGCGCGTACGCCGTCGGATCGTTCATTTTCATACTTGGAGGAGCGCGGAGCTCATCCCGTCTCCGATGAACTGGAACCTCATTTGCTTGGCTGCGAGACAGCCATGGCGTGGCCACTGCTTTTTTCCCTGGCACACTTATGCTTGCGCACAGTGCAAGTGCTGCCCGCCAGGGCAAGTGTAGGATGTCTCGTTCCTGTTTCACAATCTCCAACTCTCGCCGCAACTTGCGGAGCTCCTCGTCGGCCGCCGGCATGCGCCCGTGACCAGGAAACGAGTCTTCGCCTCGGATCTTCAGTTGCTGTTTCCACCGGTACAGACGACCGCGGGTGATACCCAGATCGTCTTCAACCTCGCGGGCGCTTCTCTTGGTGGTCTGCCATAGGCGAATCGCTTCTAGCTTGAACTCCCGGTCACACTTCCGTCGCTCCTGTTCCATGATTCCTCCAATCCTAGTGACCATGATTCTGCCTTATCTACATGTCCACTTTCTTGGGGAACCCCTTGAAAAGAAAAAGCTGCTGAAACTGATCCTTTCAGCAGCCTATGTACGGGGGTTGCGACTCTCGGCAGTGCAACCGAATCTGCAGTTTTACCCCCTGCTAGCCCTGGGCCTCGGCCCAGGGTTTTAGGACGGGAGCGACGGGGATCACTCCCCCTGTGACATCACCTGGGAGATGCCGCCGCTCGACTGACCGGCGTGCCGACTTTGACAGCCCCGCAAGGACCAGGCTGAGGCGTGGGCCTGGCTGGTCGGACAGACTGCCGCTGTCGGATGGGCCCAGAGCCAGGGCAGAGACTGACACCCAGCCTCGGCAGGCCGGGCTAGTCGGCGGGCTCGAGGTAGAGCATTTCCTCGTCATCGTCGTAGGCCAGGAGCTCGGCGTAGCGGCCCCAACTGACGGCGGTCTCCAGTTGGCGGGCCGCCTCCTCGGCGGGGAACTCGAGCTCAAGCGCCATGCGGACCACGTCGGATTTGAGCCGCTGGTCCTCAGCGGCGCGCATGAGCGACATCAGCCAACGGAAGAGGGGTAGGCGGCGCAGGCGCGTGGCAAAGATCTCCTTGCGGGCCAGGATGCGTGCCTCGGCAAAGGTCTCGCCCAGCGCCGTCAGGGTGATGTCACCCTCGGCGATCGTCGCAAAGCCGAACAGCTCCGCCGCCTCGGTCAGGCGCAGGAGGCGGTCGGAATCGACACTCAGGTCGTCGGCCAGGCGGTAGATGTCGCGCCGGTTGCCGGGCGCCTCGTCCAGGTGCTCGAGCAGGCCGGTCAGGTCGTTGATGGCGATATGGGGCAGGGCGCGGGTGCGGCCCGGCTCGCCGGGGGCCGAGCCCAGCTCGACGTGCTCCGGCTGCGTCTGCCCGGCGAGGGTGGCATACACGCGGTCGACCACGGCCAGGAACTCGGCCGACTTGCGCTGGCGGGGGTGGGCCAGCGGGATCGCGACTTCGGCCACAACCCGGCCCGGATCGCGGTCCATGACCACGATCCGGTCGGACATGAACACCGCCTCCTCGATGTTGTGGGTGACCATCAGGATGGCCTTGGTGGGCAGCTCGCCGCCGGTCCACAGTTCCAGCAGCTCGCCGCGCAGCGCCTCCGCGCTCAGAACGTCCAGCGCCGAGAACGGCTCGTCCAGGCACAGTAGCTCGGGCTCCACGGCCATCGCCCGCGCAAAGCCCACCTTCTGGCGCATCCCACCGGAAAGTTCGCGCGGGTAGGCCGTCTCAAAGCCGTCAAGCCCGACCATGTCCAGCAGCTTGACGGCGCGGGGGATGCGCACCTCGGGCGACTGGCCGCGCGCCTTGAGGGCGACCTCGACGTTCTCCTGTACCGTCAGCCAGGGAAAGAGCGCAAAGGTCTGGAAGACGATCGTGGCGTGGGGGTTGACGCCGCGCACCGGCACGCCGCGATAGAGCACCTGGCCCTGGCTGGGCCGCTGCAGGCCGGTGATGATGCGCAGCAGGGTGCTCTTGCCGCAGCCCGAAGGCCCCAACAGGCACACGAACTCGCCCGCGGAGAGGAACAGGTTGACATCCTGCACGGCGGTAAAGACCCGCTCGCCGCTTCGGTAGCGCTGGTGAACGTGCCGCACCTCCAACAGAACCCCGTTGCCGGTCATGGCTCACTCCATCCGATAGCGTTCTTCGGCCAGGCGGTACAGCCGCCGCCAGACCAGGCGGTTGATCAGGACGACGGTCACGACCATGGTCAGGGTCGCCGCCAGGAGCAGGGAGTAGTCGCCGGCGGCGGTGGCCCGCGCGATCTGGGCGCCGATGCCCACCGTCTGCAGCGTCTGTCCCCCGAACTCGACGTATTCGGCCACGATGCTGGCGTTCCACGCCCCGCCGCTGGCGGTGATGGCACCGGTGACGACGTAGGGGAACAGGGCCGGCAGGATGAGCGTTTGCCAGCGCTCGCCGCGGCTCAGTTGCAGCAGATCAGTCGTGTACTTGAGGTCCTGGGGGATGGCCGACGCGCCGGCGATGACGTTGAACAGCAGGTACCACTGCGTGCCCATGAGCATGAGGAGGACTGCCGCCAGGTTGAGGCCGCCCGGCAGGCCGACCAGGAGCAGCAGGAACACCGGGAACAGCGCCGTGGCCGGGATCGAGGCGGTGATCTGCACCACCGGCTGGAGCCAGGTCGCCAGGCGCCGATTGGTGCCGATGGCCACGCCCAGTGGCACGGTCCAGGCCAGGGCGATGCCCAGCGCCACCACCACCCGCAGCAGGGTGGCGCCGATCCCCAGGCCGATCTCGGCCCATTGCCCCGGCAGCACGGTCAGGAGCATTTGGCCGGCGCGCAGCCCGCCGTAGGCCAGGATCCCCAGCCCGGCTGCGGCCAGCAGGAAGGCCAGGATCCGCTGGGTGAGGTGTCTGACCGAGCCCTTTGCCTCCCCTCCGCCGGGCGGCGGGAAGCGGCGCAGCATCCAGCCATCGGCCCGCTCGCTCAGCGGCCTCCAGACGGCGCGCGACAGCCAGTCGGTCAGGTGCGAGCGGCGCACCAGGTTGTAGAACCACGAGGTGGGCGGATCCTCCCCCTCGACCGTCTCCAGTTTGAAGCGGTCGGCCCAGGCCAGCAACGGCCGCCAGACCAATTGATCCAGCGCGACGATCACCAGGACGAGCGTGCCGATCCCGGCCAAGATGGCGCCGACGTTGCCCTGGGCCGCGGCCTCGTAAAGGTAGGCGCCCAGCCCCGGCAGCCGAAAGTCGCGCTGGCCCACGACGAATGCCTCGGCCGCCATGAGAAAGAACCATCCCCCGGCCCAGCTCATCATGCTGTTCCACAGGAGCGACAGGGCGGCAAAGGGCAGCTCGAGCGTCTTGAAGCGCTGCCAGCCGCTGAAGCGAAAGGTGGCGCTGGCCTCGCGCAGCTCGTTGGGCACCGTGGTCAGTGACTGGTACCAGGCAAAGGTCAGGTTCCAGACCTGGCTGGTGAAGATGAGGACCACCGAGGCCAGCTCGGCGGCGGCGCTCTCGGGCAGCACGGCACTCAGGCTGAGCAGCACCACCGGCAGGAAGGAGAGGATGGGCACGCTCTGCAGCACGTCAAGAAGCGGCATGAGCACGACCTCGGCACGGCGGCCATAGGCGGCGACGTAGCCGTAGACAAGGGTGAAGGCCATCGACAGGGCATAGGCGGCGGCCATGCGGCCCACGGACAGAAGGGCATACCAGGGGAGGGCGCGAGGGGAGAGCGATATCTCGGGCCCCTCGATCATGGATGGGGCGTGGACCGCCAGACGGGCGCCGGCGTAGAGGAGCGTCGCCAGGGCAACGAGGACGAGCGCATCCCCGACCGTCAAGGGACGGCGCATCGGCTGGCCCACCTGGAAGATCCGACGCAGTGCCATCTGGTACTCTCACACCCAAGCTGCCCGTAGTCGGGCGTTGGAGCGGGCACCCCTTCCCGCCATCCGGACCCAAAACGTCCCTGGGCGCGCGGAGCGACCGCCGAGGGAGACAATACCGCGTTTGCCGCCGGCTGTCAAATCCCCTTCGGATGGGCGAGGAAGGCTATGTAATCGCTACAGGCGTGATGACTCCCTTGACAAAGCTCGGCCCTCTTGCGAGGGCCGAGCACATTATGTCGAGACGGGAGCGACGGGGATCGCTCCCTCTGTGACATCACCTGGGAGCCGCCACTGCTGAGCTGATAAGTGCCTCTGCGCTACAGCGAGCGCGAGCATCCGAAGGGCTCTGCCGGTCCTGGGCGCGATCGCTTGGAGCACAGACCAAGGCTCTACTCATGCCCCGAGCCAAGACCCTCTACAGCAGATCGATCAGATCTTCGCGAGCCATGTCGCAATCGCGCAGGATCTTGGACAGGAGGCCGGGCCCGATGGCCTCACCCCGGTGCACCGGGAGATCACCGTACACCTACCATCCGAGTGCCTGAGCAAGTGGTGGCTGCCCTTCACACGGATCACTTCAAAGCCTGCCTTGCGCAGGGCAGTGATGAGCCGTGGACCGCTCAGAGTCGGCAGCTTGGTCATGGCTAGACCAGGACCCGCTGCACGCCGACGAACTCATGAGTCTGGTCCTCGGCCTCTACCTCTAGGCACAACTCAATGGCTTCCCGTATCCGCTTCATCAGAGCGTCCAGCGACTTGGCCTGTGTGTGGCAGCCCCTCAGGTCAGGCACACTACCGATGTAGTAGCCTTCTGCATCACGTTCGATGATCACACTGAATTCTCTCGCCATGGACTGTCCTCCCATGCCTTTGACGGCTGCGGCGACTGCTCGCTGCTGAGGCAGCCACCAGAAACGGCTTCTCACGTCGCACCACTGATAGCAGCTGCCCCCGCGCGTAATATAACATCAAACCTGCCCCGAGTCACAAGGCGGAACACAGTGCATCACCTCTGGAGCATTGCCTTGCCTATGGTTCCTGCTCTCTGCCGTACGGAATAACGCCAAGCCCGGGCCACGGGAGCAGATCACCTGAACGACTCCGGGGTGCCTCGTTGATGAGTATCTCAGTATCGAGCAGGTCCCGAAATCGCCTCGGATCGAAATAGGTGACACGCGAGACCGGGCTCTTGCCAACTACCTTGACCAACCGATTGCCCCCCGGCCGGCAGGTCCACATCCACCTCAACCACAATGCCTACTGCACTGTACACCAGGGTCACCTCAACCCACTCTCGGGCACCCACCTTCTCCGAGTGCATCCACATCAGGTCTGGTTCCCCAAACCTGCCGAAGGCATCCGCGACCGTCAGGGGCCCATACGTGAGGATCGAGATGGCTGTGCAGACGTCATCCTCGAAGTATGCGTAGCCGTACGCGTCGGGGACCGGTCGCTTGAACATCCACTCCAGGTGGATCAGTTCGTCGTTGCCATAACCCCTTGTCCTCTCGCGGATCCCTTGGCTCGCCCACAGCAGGTCCATGAGCCCGCTTAGCACACTCACCGACCTGGCATCTCCCGGCACAATGCCATGCTAACAAGGCGGATGGCACGCACTCGTCAGCACCGTCGACGGGCCACGGTCGAGATGCCGCCATACAATCACGATGCCGACGGCCATCGCGAGAAAGAGGAGAAGGCCAGCATAGACCGATAGGAGACGCTTCATTGTCGTACCGACCCGCCCCCCGCAGCTCTCATAGCGCACCTCCCCGCTCCCTCCATTCTACCACAACGGGGCTGAAGGGCGAAGGGGGGCCAACATCCGCGCCGATCGACAAACAAGAACGGCCCTCTTTCAAGGGCCGCCTTGCGTTATGTCGATACGGGAGCGACGGGATTCGAACCCGCGATCTCCGGCTTGACAGGCCGGCATGTTAACCGCTACACTACGCCCCCGAACGCGCGTATGGTATCACACCCCGATTGGCGTGTCAAGCACCGACGGTGCCTTGTTATGACACCCGGTTGTCCCCCTCGGGCCGGGCACTATTCTGCACGCGGCCGCTGCAAGCGGGGTTGACCATCCGACACATCCTAACGCCTCTCCGACAGCAGCCTGAGCGATCAGCTTGGCCGCTCTTCTGCCCACAACGCCGCCGGATAGACCCCCTGTGCGATCAGATCTCGGATGGCCTGTTGGACCTCGGGTCGGTCCGCTGGATAGGTGACCCCGAACCACCGATCGCGGGCCGGCAGGACCTGGACCCGGGCGCGCCCCTCCTGAACCAGGTCTCCCACCACGGCCGGCAGGTACAGCTCGGCCTTGCTGAGGTTCTGGCGGTTCTTCCGCAGAAAACGGGAAAAACGCTCGTCCAGTTCAGCCAGGATGCCGGGGGTAAAACCCCACAGATTCATGGATACCAGCGTTCCGCGCGGGATCGGGATCCAGTTCTCCCCGTCCTCGCTGTACTCGGCGGCGTCGGCCAGCGGCCGCACCCGGGTTCGCTCCTGGATCTCGATCAGCCGGCCGTCCACGTCCACCTGGCAGACGCCACGGGCCACGTGCCCATGTTCGGAGAGGGTGTTTTCCACCGGGTAGCCCACCATGCAGCAGTCAAGGACCCCATCTCGATCACATGCCTGCGAGAGGTAGTCGCTCAGCGTTTGAAACCCGGATCGGCCGTACAGATCGTCCGCGTTGATCGCCGCAAAGGGCGTGTGGATCTGCCCCCGGCAGCTCAACAGCGCGTGGGCAGTGCCCCAGGGTTTGACCCGGTCGGGCGGCACCTGCCAACCCTCCGGCAGCTCCAACCGCTGCGCCACGTACGAGACCGGGCAGTAGGGCTCATACCGAGCGCCGATCTGTCGGCGGACGGCGCTCTCCATAGCCGGGTTGATGACAAAAACGAGCCCGCCAAACCCCGCGTTCAAGCCGTCAAAGACCGAGTAATCCATGATGATCTCGCTGTGCGGGCCCATGGGTTCGATCTGTTTCCACCCACCGTAGCGGCTGCCGATGCCGGCTGCCAACACCACCAATGTCGGTTTTTCCATCTTGTCTTTCCAGAAATGCTGATCACCCACGTTCGCCGCCGGGAAGCGTGACATCGCCGAGATGATAACACAACCGCCAGGTCGGCACAACGGAAGCGGCGGCGACGACGTTGCCGAGCGGTGAGTGGACATTGCCACGCGGGGTCCGGCAGCCGGCGGCATCAGTCAGGGGAGCTTGCACCGTGGTCTGCGTTGGCACGAATTCTAAGCGACAAGACGACGTGGTCTCTTGCCAGACGACCGTTCCTGGGGTAACATTGTGTCAATTGGAACACCGGTCCAACAGGCGGCACGACCAGCCGCCGACGTGCCCCACGCGGCGCGGCTCGAGATTGGCCCACTGACGATGCAGACCGGCGCCTGGCGGACGGTGCAGCACGCGGTAGCAGCGACAACCGGTTGGCGAGACCATGGCACCCATGACGGAACGTACGGCCTCGGCGTCCGAGGCGCGAACCCATAGCCTGGCTCTTCGGCCAAGGTTCTGGGCTGCATTTCTGAGGCCCCACGCAGGAGCGACGGCAACCGAAACGCCGGCGCCATCGAACGCCAAGGCAGAACCACAGGCCCGGACTGCGCCAGGTCCTTAGGGCCGAAACAACGACTGCGGCACGCAGAAAGGCCATTTCGCATGTCATATCCTCCCTCGACACTCATTCACTGGCTGCTGGCAGCCGCGCCCATCGCGGTCGTCCTGGTGCTGATGGTCGTCTTTCGCTGGGGCGGCGCCAAGGCCGGTCCGGTTGGCTGGTTTGTTGCCCTGATTTTGGCAGCCACCGTATTCCGCAGCGGCGTGGACCTGCTGGCCTACGCCCAATTGGAGGCTGTCTTTCTGACGCTCTATGTGCTCTATATCATCTGGATGGCGCTGGTGCTCTTTCGGGTGGTCGAACGTGCCGGTGCCATCGGGGTGATTGGCCAGGGCATTATCCGGCTGACGGCCGATCGGGTGCTCCAACTCCTCATCCTGGCCTGGGTCTTTAGCGCCTTTTTGCAGGGGGTTGCCGGCTTTGGGGTGCCCATCGCCGTAGTGGCCCCGCTGCTGATCGGTCTGGGTTTCGACCCGGTGATTGCAGTGGCGGGCACTGCCATCGGCCACTCGTGGTCGGTCACCTTTGGCGACATGGCCTCGTCGTTCAATGCCCTCATCGCCGCGACCGGCATGGACGGCCGGGTGCTGGCCCCCTGGTCGGGCATCCTGCTGGGTTTCACCTGTTTTGGCTGCGGACTGGCAGTCGTGCACGCGTTTGGACGCTGGCAGGCGCTACGCCAGGGTTTGCCGGCCATTGCGCTGGTGGGCGGATCCATGGCGCTGACCCAACACCTGCTGGCCATCAGCGGACTGTGGAACCTGGCCGGTTTTGTCGCCGGGATGGTCGGGCTGGCGGCCGCGGCCCTGGTCACCCGCCTGCCCCAGTACCGGCGGGCAGCAGGCGCAGCCCGGAGCGGCGCAGAAAATGGGCCGATGACGCTCTGGCTGGCAGTTCTGCCCTACCTCATTCTGGTGGTGCTGGTCGCCGCGGCCGAGTTGTGGTCGCCCCTGCACCAGGCGCTCAACCAGGTCCATCTCACCGCACCTTTCCCCCAGGTGGAAACGGGTTACGGCTGGGTCACCGCCGAGCGGATGGGCAAAAAGACCAGCCTGTTCGGCCACCCCGGCGCGCTGCTGGCATATGCCTCGGCAATTGCCTTTGCCGTTTATCGGTGGCGGGGCCTCCTGCAGCGGGCCGACCTGCCCAAGATCCTGCGAGGCACGGTCCGCAGCGCCATCCCTTCCAGCATCGGCATCGCTTCGATGGTGGGCATGGCCACCATGATGGACCGCGCCGGAATGACCTACACTTTGGCGCGGGGGCTGAGCAGCGCCGTAGGGCAGCTCTTTCCTCTGGCATCCCCTTACATTGGTCTCCTGGGCGCGTTCATGACCGGCAGCAACACCAATTCGAACGTAGTCTTTGCCCCCCTGCAAAAAGCGACTGCTGAACTGGCGCTGCTCAATGTGCTGATCATCCTGGCGGCCCAAACGGCCGGCGGCTCGCTGGGAAGCATGCTGGCGCCCGCCAAGGTAATTGTCGGCTGCAGCACGGCCGGCCTGGAGGGCCAGGAGGGCAAGGTGATGCGCCTGACGGTGCCCTATGGCCTCATCATCACCGGCGCCGTGGGCCTGATAACCTGGCTTGTGGCCCGCGGATGACGGCTGAGGCGCATCGGCCTAGAGCAGCAGTGCGTCAGGAAAGGATATCTGGTGAAGGAACCTCTGTTGCGACGAAAAAAGCACACCTGGGAGACAATGGCCCTGGTCAGCATGATCGTTTTGCCGGTGCTGATCTACCCGTCGGCCCGGGCCGACCTGGCCGGGCTGACCTGGGCTCTGTTGGCACTGCTCGGTGCCGGAATGGCGCTGGCCATTGCGGTGAGTTGAACCGCCGGCGCCCGGCGTCAAGGCTCGCCACACGGTTCACCGCCGCGAGAACAGCCATCGGCCGGCGTGTCCCGGACCGCCGCGCAGCCACCGTAGCGATCGACGTAAAGCTCGGCCAAACCGACGGCGACGATCAGGTCTGGGAACTCGTCGCCTGGCTGGGCATGTAGGCTGCCGTACACGGTCCCCCATCCGGAGCCGACCGCGCCCAGAGTGGCCCCGATCTCCACCGACTGCCCGGCGCACACATCGCCCGTCCAGGAGATCTGGGCCGACGATGAGTAGGTGTCTCCCCCATCCGGGTACCAGACCCGAATCACCTCCAGCCCACCAGCCGGAAACGCCAGGCCAATCTGCGGCCGCTGAGGCCCGGTCAAGCTGAGGGTGGGCGTAACCCGGAGAGTCATCGTGAACTCGTGGCCAAGTTGCGGCTCGGGAAAGACCATCAAGCGGCTGCTGATTACGTGGTCGTTCTGCGGGAGCGGCAAGGCGTAAGCGTAACCGGTGTCCCAGTCGTTAACCGGCCGGCTGCCAAACAGCACGCCGCTGTCGGTGACCTCCAGATACACCGTGTCCTCGAGCCGACGCGCCGCACCCTCAGAATCGGCAACCACCGTGCCTGTCACGCTCAAGTAACCGGGTCGAGTAACCCTGACTACCGCCTCCAGGATGTGGTCCTCCCCTGGGTCAAGGCGCCCATGCCATTCCAGTCGGCCGCTCACCAACACCATCCCCTCCGGCAGGCTGATAGAGGCGCGAGCCTCTGGCGAATAGTTGGGCAGCCGGACGGCGAACTGCAGAACCACCGGCCGATCGATCAGCGGTGCATCCCGAAACACGAGCACCGCACGTTGCCCGATCATCAAGGCGGTGCACCGGGTGTTGACACAGAGCGCCTCATGGTTTTCCAGCGGCCATGCTTCGGTACACACAACGCCTCGCATCGCCTGGCGTTCGTCTTCCAGATGGCCTTCCCACACCGGTAGATGATCGCGGTTCACTGCGGCAGCTCCTCCGCAATAACCGGCGAGAACCAGGGCGCAATCGGCATCGCTGCCACAGCTATTGATCTGCTCGATGGAGATCGAACGAGTCGTCGGTCGGGCGACGGGCGACGACCGTGGAACCTGGGTCGGGAGCGTCCCCTCCAGAGGCGGGGACGGGTCGGGCGGAATGTGACGGATGCAGCCGCCTAGCCCCGGCAAGCACAGAACCAAACCCAGAAGTCGACACAGTCGCGACATCTTGCGCTACTCCTGCCGCCCATGACCGCCATGCCGGTCAGCGTGAAAGCGGGACGTGGACACGGTGCTAGTACCAGAACGCTCGCCGGCTACGGCCGGTTCCCTCCGACGGCTACCCCACTGGGCAAACCGCGGCGCCGGGCAATTCGGTTGGGTCAGTGCGGAAGCGCTGGACTTGACAGATAGGCATACTTCTATAAAATCATACCGACTGGTCGGTATTTTTCTAACAGGTGACCATTGACTACCCAACAGCGAGCATCGGAAACGCGCCAACGGTTGCTGAAAGCCGCGGCTGACTGCTTTGCGCGCCAGGGATACGCCGGCACCAGCGTCGCACAGGTATGTCAGGCGGCTGGGGTCAGCAAGGGGGCATTCTACCACCATTTCGATAGCAAACAGGCGCTGTTCCTGTCGCTGTTCCATGACTGGCTGGCCACGCTGGACCAGCAGCTAGCAGCGGCCCGGCTGGGCGCGCCCACCATCGCCGAAGGCATTCTGCGCATGGCCGAGGGCGCTCGCTCAGTGTTCAACATGACCGGCATCAATGTCCACATGTTCCTCGAGTTTCTTATCCTGGCCAGCCGCGAGCCCTGGGTGTGGCAGGTCACCGTGGAGCCGTACCAGCGGTTCCAGCAGGTTTTCAGTCGGGTGATGCAGGCAGGCATTGACGAGGGGAGTTTCCGCCAGGTGGACGCGGACACGGCGGCGCGCGTCCTGGTGGCGCTCGCGGTCGGGCTGTTGCTCCAGTCGGTCCTCAAGCCAGATGATGCCGATTGGGGCCAAGTGGCTCAGGACGGCGTCGCGCTGTTGATCCAGGGTCTGCGATCATCGCCTGCTTGCACGGAGGTTTGACGCGGTTGACAGGGATGATAACCCAAACGGCAGCCATTGGCCCGCAACACACTCCTCACCCGAACGCTGCTGGCGGTGGTCTACAGCCTGGTGGAAGGTGCATCGCTCCGGCTGAACCGGAAGCGGAAATCACGACGGGGGCGGGCAGATCCAGCCCGGCCGAAGGAGAAGATACATGAACGTTTTGCTCACCGGACCGTTTGGCAACATCGGCCTCAGCACATTGCAGCAATTGGTGACCCGCGGTCACCAGGTGCGCTGCTTTGACCTCAAGACGCCGGCGAACCTGCGGGTGGCGCGGCGCTTTGGCAATGCGATCGACGTGGTATGGGGCGATTTGCGACGGCCGGCTGACGTGGCTGCGGCGGTCGAAGGCCAGGAGGTGGTCATTCACCTGGCTTTCATCATCCCCAAGCTGTCCGCCACCGGCCGCGAAAGCGAATCCCGCCCGGATTGGGCCTGGCAGATCAACGTGGGCGGTACGCGCAACCTGCTGGAGTCGATGCGAGCCCTGCCCAACCCTCCCAAGATCATCTTTACCTCTTCCTACCATGTCTACGGCCGCACGCAGCACCAACTCCCGCCGCGGCTGGTTACCGATCCGGTCCGGCCGGTGGAGCACTATTCACACCACAAGGTGCTCTGCGAGCAAATGGTGCGCGGTTCCGGACTCACCTGGACCGTGTTTCGCCTCTCGGCCACGCTGCCGCTGCGCCTGCAAATGGACCCCGGCATGTTTGACGTCCCGCTGAACAACCGGATGGAGTTCACACACACGCGCGACGTGGGGCTGGCATTGGCCAACGCGATCGAGTGTGACCGGCTGTGGGGCAAGACCTGGTTGATCGGCGGCGGTCTGAATTGCCAGTACACCTACCGGGAGATCGTTTCTCGCAGCCTGGAGGCCATGGGCTTGGGTATGCTGCCCGACGAGGCATTCACCAACATCCCTTTTGCCACCGACTGGATTGACACGGTGCAGAGCCAGCAATTGCTGAATTATCAGCGATTTGATCTGGGAGACTACCTGGTGGAGATGAAAAAGATCCTGGGGTGGCGGATCCGGTTTGTTCGGCTCTTCAGGCCGTGGGTCCGTCGCTGGCTGCTCCGCAAATCGCCATACTTCCAGCAGGGTCACGTCGAGCCGATTCCGCCTGAGGCCGCCTCAGCCCAGGTGCACATCTAGATCCGAGTCGGCGCCGTCTAGACGGTAAGGAACCGGGCCACCAAGCCCGTCCGGTCAGGGTGTGGGACCACCCTGAATCCCTGCCCGCTCATCGCCGGTGGGGTCGGGAGGCCACCGTTCGGGTTCATCATCAGTCGGTACCTGGTCGGCCGAGCGCCCGGCCGAGGTACGGGCCAACAAATCTTCCACCTCCGCCCGGCTGGGCATTGCCGTGAGCGTGCCAAAGCGGGTCACCGCCACGGCCCCGGCAGCCACTGCTCGCCGGGTGGCTACCTGAAGCGTCTCCCCCTCGGCCAGGGCCAGCGCCATTGCGGCGGTAAATGCATCACCGGCGCCGGTCATATCGACGGCGTTGACCGCGAACGCCGGCACACGCCAGCACCGATCCCGGGTGACCGCCAGCGCGCCCCGGTTGCCCTGCTTGATGACCACTGCCGCCGGTCCATGCTCCAGCAGCGCGCGGGCCGCCCGGCCAGCCGATGAGTCGTCCGGTAGCGGATGACCCGTCAGCGCCTCGGCCTCCTTCAAATTGGGCGTCAGAACCGTTGCCCGGGACCAGGTGGCCGGCCCATACCCCATGGCGGGGCCGGCATCGACGATCACCGGCACGCCGTGCGCCCGACCCTGCTCCACCGCAGTCCGAACGGCAGCTTCCGACGCTTCGAAATTGACCAGCACGGCATCCAGGGTGTCCCAGTGAGGTTCAAGACAAGCCTCCACCGCTGCCCCGGTCAGCGTCTCATTGGTCCGGTTGGCCACCAGGACCGCGTTCTCCCCGTTCTCATCCACCATGATAAAGGCGACCGCTGTCGACCAGCCGGGCACGCGGATCACGTCCCGCGTGTCCACACCCTCACGCTGGAGCGCATCCAGCTCGAACTGGCCGAGCAGGTCGTCGCCCACGCAGCCGACCAACAGCGCCCGACCGCCCAGGCGCACGATGGCGACGGCCGAATTGGCTCCCTTTCCACCGGCTCCCATGGTAAAGTGGTGGGCATGGACATTGTCCCCCGGCGCCGGAACCCGCGGGGTCTTCATAGCCATGTCCACCACCAAACTGCCAATAACCGCAATGAGAGCCATGCAGCAAGTATAGCAGGGAGCCAGAACAACGCACGCCGGCCCGCGTCTTGACCAGCGCTCGGGCCTCGGCTATAATTCCAATCGAGATCGCGTGCCGATATTTGGAACGCCGTCCTGCTCTTCCACCCTGATCAACCGCCGGCAGCGGTGCAGGAGTTCGGTCAGCCGTGCCTTGCGTGGAATCGTCAAACCTACTGTTTGCCTCTTGCCGAGCCGTGGCGCACGCGTACGGTGGTACCGCAAAGGCTCTGGGCCAACCGACCGGCAGAGGAGCGTACCGATGTTGATCGCCTTTACGCTGAACGGCCGGCCGACCTCGGTGACGACCGACCCGACCCGACCGCTGCTGGACGTCCTGCGCCAGGACCTGAGGCTGACCGGCACCAAACAGGGATGCGACCACGAAGGCGAGTGCGGCGCCTGCACCGTCCTGATGGACGGCGCGGCGGTGCGCTCCTGCTTGACTCCGGTGGGCAAGGTCTCCGGTCGGGATGTGGTCACGGTCGAGGGGCTGGCCCACGGGGACCGATTACACCCACTGCAAGTGGCGTTCATCGAGACAGGAGCGGTGCAATGCGGTTTCTGCACGCCAGGAATGCTGCTTTCTGCCAAGGCCCTGCTGGACCGCCAGCCCTCCCCCACCCGCACCGACATCATCGAAGCCTTGGACGGCAACCTGTGTCGCTGCACCGGGTATGCCAAAATCGTGCAGGCGGTCGTACTGTCTGCGGCTGGCCTTCGCGGTGAAGCACCGGCTGAGCCGGCCGAACCGCATCACCCACCCATGGGTGGCAGCGAGCTGCGGAGTGACTCGCGAGACAAGGTGACGGGGCAGGCGCTCTACGCCGAGGACATGGCCCCGCCCGGCATGCTCTACGGCAAGGTGCTTAGGAGCCATCTCCACCATGCCCGGTTGCGGGAATTGGACGCCACTGACGCGCGCGCCTTTCCCGGGGTATATGGCATTCTGACCGCCGATGACGTGCCGGGCCTCAACGGCTTTCCCGCTTACAGCCGGGAGGAACCTGTGCTGCCGGAGGTCAACTCGACGCTTCGCATGGTCGGAGCCCCCATCGCCCTGGTGGTCGCCGAGACTGCGCAACATGCTGAGGCGGCAGTGACCGCGATTCGGGTCAGTCTCGAAGAGCTGCCTCACACTTTTGAAACCAACTGCGCCCTGGAAACCGGCGCCTTTCCCATTGCAGGCCGGTCTAATGTCCTGGCCACGTTTGAGGCGGCCCACGGTGACCTGGAGGGCGCGCTAAGCAACTCAGACCACCTATTGGACACGGCATACGATACCGCGTTCCTGGAGCATGCGGCGCTCGAACGCGAGACGCTGCTGGGGTATCCCGAACAGATCCAGGACCCCGACGGCCGACAGCAGGTGCGAATCACTGTGGTAGGCGGCACCCACGAACCCCATTATCAGCAGGACTATATCGCTCAGGCGTTGGCGCTGCCCCTGGAACAGGTGCGGGTGATCATCCCGCCGACGGGCGGCACCTTTGGCGGCAAACAGGACCCGTGGCCGTTCATCGCCACAGCGCTCATGGTGTATCACACCGGCCGGCCGGTGCGTTTGGCCTACTCCCGGCACGAGTCCTTTGACGCCTCTCCGAAACGGCACCCCTACCGGGTCAGGTACCGCATCGGCGCCAACCAGGATGGGCAGCTGACAGGCATTCGGGTGCGAATTGACTGCAATACCGGGGGATACGACGGCCACGGCCAGTATATCGCCAACTATGCGCTGACCGCCGCCGGCGGTCCGTATCGCTGGACGGCGGTCGACGGCATGGCGCGGAGCGTGTATACCAATGGTCCCAAGTCCGGCCAATACCGTGGTTTTGGCACCGCGCAATCCACCTTTGCGCTGGAATGCGCGCTGGATGAGCTGGCGCAAGCATTGGACCAGGACCCGTGGGAGCTGCGCTGGAAGAACGCGTTGGCCGACGGTGAGCGGTCTTTCTTGGGCTACCCTCTGGCGGATTCCGTGGGGTACCGCCCGGTACTGGAGGCCATCCGGCCGGACTATCAGCGTTTCCTCCACGAGGCGGCGCATTTCAATGCAAGCCACGCCGGTCAGCCGCTGCGTCGCGGGGTAGGCCTGGCCGGTATGTGGTACCGGTTCGGCAAATCGGGGTCGTTGCGGGTGGAGGCCCACGCCGAGCTGGCCCTGGATGGTCACCTGATTGTCTACTGCTCGGCCCCGGATTACGGGCAGGGGACCAACACGGTCATCAGTCAGATAGCGGCCGAGGCCTTCGGGGTATCTCGCCGGCAGGTGGAGGTGATCAACGCTGACACCGCCCGGGTTCCGGCTAGCGGCATACAAGGTGCATCACGCGCCACGTTTTTTGTAGGTGGCGCGGTCAGCCAGGTAGTGACCCACCTGCGGCAAGAGACACTGGGCACAGCGGCCGAGATGCTAGACCAGGACCCGCAACGGCTGACGTTAGTGGACGACCGGATCGGTAGGCCGGATGATCCATGTCAGCAGGTGACATTAGCGCAGGTGGCGGAAGAGTTCCAGCGCTCGGGAAAGGCCAGGCGCCTAATCGGCTTTTTCGACCTCTCGGACGAGTTCCCGCGGGAAACGCGGCCCGAGTACATCCCGCTGTTTGTGACCGGGGCGCATCTGGCCGATGTGGCGGTCAACCTGGAGACCGGCGAGACCGAGGTGCGACGGATGGTTGCGGCGCACGACGTCGGCCGGGCAGTCAACCGGCCAGACGCCGAGGGCCAGGTGGAGGGCTCTGTCCTCATGGGGCTGGGTGCCGCCCTGATGGAGGAGCACCTTCCCGGCCAAACAACCGGCTTTGCCGATTATTACCTGCCGACCGCCAGTTCGATGCCGGCCATCAAGGTCATCCTGGTCGAGACGCCCAGCCGGTATGGGCCGTATGGGGCCAAGGGGCTGGGCGAAGCCGCCATGCTTCCCGCCACCCCGGCCATTATCAACGCCATGTCGCGGGCCGTGGGCGCCCGGCTGCATAGCATCCCGGCCACCCCAGAACGGGTGCTGGCCGTCGTTCGACGCGAACTGCAGGCGACCCAATGACGGAATACTTGATTGCGACGACGCTTTCTGAAGCGTTGGCCCTCCTTGCCCAGCACGGCGGCGACGCCCAGGTGATCGCGGGTGGGACCGACGTCCTGCCGGATCTTCGGGCGGGCAAGAAACGACCAGAGACGCTGGTGGACATCACACGAATTCCCGGCCTGAACCAGGTGGTGGTTAACTCGGATTCGGTCACCGTCGGCGCCGCCACCACCTTTTCGGCGCTCCACGCCCACCCGTTCATTCAAGAGCGCGTGCCGGCGCTGGCCGAAGCAGCGCGCTCGGTGGGTGCGTTGGGCATACAAGCGGTCGCCACCTGGGCCGGGAACCTGGTGCAGGCGATGCCGGCCGCCGACGGCGCCGTCGTCGCCCTGGCGTTGGAGGCCGAGGCGCTGGTATGGAACGCGGGCGGGGCGCCCGGTGAGTGGAGGGCGGTGGACTCGTTGATTCTGGGGCCGGGCCACTCGGCAGTTGACCCCACGAGACAGATCATCTCTCACCTCCGCTTTCCACTGCCCGCTGCGGCTTGGGGCGCCGCCTGGCGACGGATCGGACGCCGGGCTTCGCTGGTCTTGCCGATCCTGAACTGCGCTGTCAAGGTGATCCTGCAGGGTGATTTGATCCAGCGCGCGGTGATCGCGCTGGCGCCTGTCGCACCGCGGCCATGTCGCGCTTCCCGGGCAGAGCTACTCCTGGCCGGTCGTCCTCCCTCGGATGCGCTGTTCGCCGAGGTTGGCCGGATGGCGCAGCAGGAATCCCAACCCCGTTCCAGCATCATGCGCGCGTCGCGCGAATACCGGATGGCCATCATCCCGGCCCTGGTTCGCGATGCGCTCTGGACCGCCACTCACCGGGCGCTGCGCTCGGTTAAGGACCCCGATTTTGCAGCCGATTGATGGAGGAGTTCTCACCATGGTTTTGCAGAGCAATTACACAGCATACGACACCCCTCGCTTCCGCAAGCTGTCCGACGACCAGACCGCGCAGCTTTACCACGCCAGCCTGGAGATTCTGGATCGCACCGGCGTCCGCCTGTACGAGCCTCAGGCGGTGGATCTATTGCGCAAGAAGGGCATCCGGGTCGAGGACGGGAACCGGGTCCGAATCCCACCCGGGCTGGTCGAGTGGGCCCTGGCCGTGGCGCCCAAGCGGGCAGTCATCTGTGATCGAACCGGCCGCCGGGCCATGCCGCTGGAGCGTAACCACGTCTTTTACGGTCCGGGTTCGGATTGCCCCAACGTCATCGACCTCCGTACCGGCGAACGACGCCGTGGTCGGCTCCAGGACATCGTGGACGCCACGGTGATATGCGACGCGCTGCCCAACATCGACTTTATGATGTCTTTTTGTATCGCATCTGACATTCCTCAGGAGACCGCCGATCGGCATCAGATGCGGGCGATGTTGATGAACAGCACCAAACCGATCCTTTTCGTGACCACCGAGTTCCAAGGGTGTGTGGACGTCATCCAGATGGCGGAGGCCGTGGCCGGCGGTGAGGAGCAGTTGCGGCGCAACCCCATCTGCGCCTGCTATATCAACGTGACCAACCCCCTCCGGCACAACGCCGAAGCGCTGCAGAAGCTGCTCTTCCTGACAGAAAGGGGCCTTCCCACCACCTACACGCCGGTCGTGTTGCGCGGGGTCAGCGGACCGGTCACGGCGGCCGGCGCCATCGCGCTGGCCAACGCCGGTGAGTTGGCCGGGCTGGTGGTGGCGCAGCTCAGCCGGGAGGGAGCGCCGGTCATTTTGACCGGCGGGGTCAACGACATGCTGGACATGCGGACCACGGTCGATTCATACGCGGACCCCACCAATCGGGTCATGTTGGTCGAGTTGGCCCATCGCCTCGGAATGCCTATCTTTGGCCTGGCGGGCTGCAGCGACGCCAAGATTCCGGATGAGCAAGCTGCTGCCGAAGCCGCCTTTTCCATCATCCTGGAGACCCTGGCCGGCGCCCAGATGGTACACGATGTGGGTTATCTCGAGGGTGGCATGTGCAACTCGATCGAGCAGATCGTCATCTGCGATGAGCTCATCGCCTACACCAAGCAGTTCATGAAAGGATTGGAGATCAACCAGGAGACCTTGGCGCTGGACCTGATCGACGAGATCGGCCCGGACGGCGATTTCATGAGCAGCAAACACACCCTGCGCCACTTTAAGGAGGACTGGTACCCCCGCCTCTTTGACCGACACAACTATGAAGAATGGGCTTCGGCCGGAAGCAAGACGCTCCGCCAACGGGCACGGGAGCGGGCCCTGACCATTCTGGATAGCCACAAGCCGGAACCTCTGCCGGCCGGCGTCCAACAGGCCATCGATCGGATTGTCGAGCAGTCAGCCTGACGCGGCCGGGGGGGGCCATCCGGTCCCGTGTTACTCTGATTTCTTTAACGACGCCTTTGGGCCAATCATGCAGCCGGTTCCGGTTCTCATACGGCCGCTGCATGCCGGCTGGGCCACCCGGCTCAACCCCTGCTCGGCGAGAATGCGGCCGGCGCAGAGATCCTGCCGGACCGCCCTGGCTCTTTCGCCAGAACGTTTGGCACCATGACGGAGGATCATGCCATGTCGGCCGGGGCGATGGAATTCTGGCGCCAGCGTCGCCTGCGAGGGACTGCCCAGCGTCCGAGACTTGACACGGTTGCTATCGCAACCTGCGGACCAGGCTGCGCCAACTCGGGTGATGCGCTGACGCTGACCCGCCCATCGGACAGCGACCGGACCGTGAGCCAGCTATGTCCGGAAACGTTGGTTGGTCCATGGCGTTCCGCCCGTGGGCCAGCGTCGAAACCTCGTTGCCCAGCCGGGAGTAAGCTGACGGATAGCCACACCATCCAACGCTCAGTCGAGCGCCGCGGCCGGGAGCCCGTTGCCATCTTGGCTGACAGCCGTCTTTTCCGGGCCCGTGTGCCGGCCGACGCGTCATTCGCCGTTACAGTCTCATGAGCGGCAATCGATGCACAACCCGCCGAGTACTTGACAATTGTCGTAGCATCGTGTAGAATACCATATATCGGCACTATGTCCTACTATTTGGAATGAGCAACGGATGGTAAACCAGCTGGCACCCTCCTCCCCGCCCCAGGTTGAAGCAACTGCGCCGCGGTCGATCCCAACCACGTTGGTCTCCACGGTCGACCGCATGGTCCAGATCATTGAGAGTTTTTCCGGCAGCAAGCGCACGTGGTCGCTGGCTGACCTGAGCGGACATCTGGCGCTACCCAAGAGCACGCTTCACCGGTTCCTCGTCAGCCTGGAAACCCATGGCATCTTGCGCCGTGACCCACAGGACAAGCTGTGGCGGCTGGGCTATCGCCTGGTGAGTTGGGGTCGAACGGCAGAAGAATGCACCGGTCTTGCCGACGTGGCGCGGCCGGTGATGCGACAGATTGCGCGCGCGACCAATGAGACGGTGACGCTCACCGTGTATGCAGACCTGGAGGTGATCTGCATCGAAAAGATTGATACCCGACATTCAGTTCGCCTGGCGCTGGAGGTCGGTCAGGGTCGCCCGGCGCACGCCGGCGCGTCATCCAAGATCCTCATGGCCTTCCTCCCCGAATCCGAGGTCCGCGCCATCATCCTCGAGCGCGGCCTGCCCAGGTTGTGCACCAACACCATTACACAAGAAGACGAGCTGTTGCCCAACCTGGACCAGATACGCCAGAAAGGCTTTGCGTCGAGCGTCGAGGAGACCGATCCTGGCGCGTGGGGCATCGCCACCCCCATCCGGGATAGCCGGGGCCACGTAGTGGCCGCCATGGGCATCATCGGTCCGTTGCTTCGATTTACTGACGCCCTGGCCCAGGAATACGTAGATATCTGCCGCCGAGCCAGTGACGAGATCACGATGCTGATCGGCGGTGTTCCTGCCGAACCAATGACATGATAGCTGGAGGTAACGACGTGGTGAATTTTAAGGGTGTGGATATTCTGGACGGTGCGCAGTTCTCCCGCGAGGAGATCGAGCATATCCTGGCGGTCACGGCCGAGTTCGACAACCGCCTCAAAACAGAGCATAAGGTCGCCTTGGCCGACGGATACCTGATGGGTGCGCTCTTTTTTGAGCCCAGCACTCGGACTCGGTTGTCCTTCGAGGCCGCCATGCACCGGCTGGGCGGTGACGTGATCGGTTTCGCCGACGCCGGCGCGACCTCCGCCAAGAAGGGCGAGTCGCTGTCGGACACAATCCGCAGCGTCGACCAGTATGTGGACCTTATTGCCATGCGCCACCCTCAGGTTGGCGCCGCGCGCGTGGCGGCCGAAGCGGCCGAAGCGGTGGTTCTCAATGGTGGTGACGGGGCAGGCCAGCATCCCACCCAGGCATTGCTGGATCTGTACACCATCCGAACCGAACGCGGCGGCATCGACGGCAAGACTGTTGTACTCTGCGGCGATCTCAAGCATGGCCGCACGGTGCACGCGGGCGTTGAGCTGTACAAGCACTATGGCTGCCGGCTGGTCTTTGTGGCGCCGGATCAGCTTCGAATGCCGGACGAAATCACAGCCAGCCTCAAAAGCCACGGGGTTGTGGTTGAAGAGACCACCAATCTGGAGCATGCCCTGGCGGATGCAGATGTGTTCTATATGACCCGCATCCAGAAGGAAAGGTTCGCAGATCCGGCCGAATATGAAAGACTCAAGGGCAGCTACATCCTGAACCGAGAGTTGATCGAGCGGGTCAATCCAGGTGTCACGATCCTTCACCCGTTGCCGCGCGTGGACGAGATCGCCACCGACGTCGATGACCTTTCTGGCGCAGCCTATTTCCGCCAGATGCGAAATGGTGTGACCACGCGTATGGCGCTCATCGCCCTGGTACTGGGATTGCTGTAGTCTTGGCGGCAGGTCAATCATGGGCGCGGCACCAGATCCTGCCGCGGTGAGGAGAGCAACCGATGGACAAACCCAAGCTCAACATAGTGGGTCAGGAAACGCGCCGAAAAGATGGCGTGGCACGGGTCACAGGCCAGGAAAAGTACACCCCGGATATCAGCCTTCCTCGCATGTTACACGGCCGCATTCTCTCCAGCCCATACGCGCATGCCCGCATTCGGAGCATCGACGCGCGGCCGGCGGAGGAGATGGGAGCCGTGGTGCTGACCTGGGACGACATCCCGCATGTGCGCTACAACGAGCGGATCATCACCGTCCCCTCAGTCCTGCACAAGGATCATTACGTCCTGGCGGACAAGGTTCGCCGGATGGGCGAGGCAGTGGCGGCGGTTGCCGCTGAAACTGAAGCGTTGGCCGAGAAAGCGGCGCGCGCCATTCGCGTCGAGTATGAGGTGTTGCCGGTTCTGTTGGACCCCTCCGAGGCAATAAAAGATGGGGCTGAGCCAATCTACGACACGGCGATGTGGGGAACGAACGAGATCCCCATCTCCGGCAACATCGCTTGCACACGAAACGTCGAGGAAGGCGATGTGGACCAGGCTTTTGCCCAAGCAGACGTGATCGTGGAAGGGCGCTTTAACACGCAGAAGATCTACCACGCACAGATGGAGACCAAGAGCTGCGTCTGCCGGCCCGAGCCTGACGGTGGCCTCACGGTCTGGCCGACGACGCAGTCGATCCACAACGTTCGCATCCTGCTGGGGCAGATCTTTGACATCCCGCTGAGCAAGATACACGTCAAGAAGGTGCCGGTGGGCGGCACGTTTGGCTCCAGCATCCAGATGAACCCGCCCATTCCAATCTGCGCGGCGCTAGCGCTCAAGGCTCGCCGCCCGGTCAGATTGACTCTGACTCGTGAGGAGGACGTGCACGACCACACCCGTTACGCTGGCGAGATCCACCTCAAATTGGCGGCACGGCGGGACGGCACCCTGCTGGGCGCCGAGATGGAGTTGGTTGGCGATATCGGCGCCCACAATATACAGGCTTACTCTTACCTGGGCGTCAGTATCGGATGGCTGGTCTCTCTTTACCGGCTGCCGAACGTCAGGTACCACGGCACGGCCGTCTACACCAACAAGGCCATCTCCTGCGCCATGCAGGGGTTTGGCAATCCCCAAGTCACTTTTGCGGCCGAATCGCTGATAGATGAATTGGCGGAAAAGCTGGGTATGGACCCGCTCGAGTTGCGGCTAAAGAACTATGTCGGGCTCGGTGACACTTTTTGGGGTCAGGGACCTACCGTCCGGTCGGTGGTGCTCAGCGACGGCGTTCCGCAGTTGCTGCACCGGGGTGCTGAGATCATCGGTTGGGAACACCGACCCAAGCCCGGTTCGCAGACCGGCCGCTACCGGCGCGGCATCGGCCTGGGACGCGGTTTTCACACATCCAGCGCCGGCGCGCCGCAACCAGGCGATGTCATCGATTTTTCCGGTGCCATGGTCAAGGTCAACACCGACGGCTCGGTGGACGTGGTGACTGCGCTGATGGATCACGGCGGTGGGACGTTGGAGGCCATCGCCAAGCTGGTGGCAGAGGAGTTGTGCGTGCCTCTGGAATTGGTGAACCTGGCACCCGCTGAAACCGGCTCCACCATGTATGACTGTGTCACCCACGCTACCCGTGGGGTGTACGCCGGCGGCGGCGCAGCCGTCAAGGCGGCCAGGCAGGTGCGGCAGGAGCTCAAGGAGACGGCCGCCCGTTTCCTGAACGTCATGCCGGAAGCCCTCGACCTGCGTCTGGACAAGCAATCCGGGCAGGGCGTAGTGTATGTACCCTCCATCCCAGACCGCCGCATGACCATCCAGGAGATCGCCACCCGTTGCTGGACCGAGAGCTGGAAAACCATAGCAGCTGCGGTCAGCTTCCGTCCGACCAATTGCCCGCCAGCCTACGTCAACGTCTTTGTGGAAATCGAGGTGGATACCTGGACCGGCGCGGTGCGGACTGTGATGGCGGCTATGGGTAGCGACTGCGGAACCGTGGTCAATCCGGTCATGGCGGCCGGCCAGTTGGAGGGCGGGCTGAACAAAGGCGCCGGATACGCGCTCTTTGAAACCAACGAATGGAACGCGGACGGGCAGGTGGCTGGTGGAGGTTATTGGATCGACGCCAAGACGGCCGCTATTGGCGAAACGCCACGCCTGGCCGACTTTATCACGCACTTTGCCGACACCTGGGAACCCACCGGTCCACACGGGGCCAAGGGGATCGGTGAGGCTGCCACCAATCCCGTAGCAGCGGCGTATGCCAATGCCATCTACAATGCCATTGGCGTCCGATTCTACGAGCTACCCATCACTCCGGAAAAGATACTGCGGGCGCTGGCGGCAGAAAACGCGTCGGACCCGCACTGAGTGACATCAAGGAGACCTGAGCATGAGCCAGGAACCAAAAGCTTATCCCATGACCAACACCCATGTGCTGCTCAACGAGTTCGAATACGTGGAGCCCGCCTCCCTGGAGGAAGCCAGTTCGCTCCTGAAGAGCCATGGTGACCGCGCCGTGCTGTTGGCCGGCGGGACGTATTTGCTGGTTCAGATGAAGCAGGAGCACAAGAACCCAGCGGTGGTGATCAACATCCAGAAATTGGCGGGGTTGTCGGGTGCTGCCTGGCAGGGCAACACCTATAGCCTCGGTGCTCTCACAACCATCGAACGGACTCGTTCGCTGGCTTCGGTCCATCCCGGCTTCCAGGCGTTGACCGAGGCCTGTGCCGCGTTTGGTTCCATGCAGATCCAGATGATGGGCACACTGGGCGGCAACGTCTGCAACGGCTCGCCCGCCTCAGACACGGTCCCTGCGCTGATGGCGCTCAATGCCGCACTGGTGCTGGCCGGACCGCAAGGTGAGCGGGTGATCCCGTTGGCGTCCTTCTTGCTAGGCCCGGGAAAGGTGTCCATCCGGCCGGGAGAGATTCTGACGCACATTCGGCTTCCAGAACCTGATCCCGGCTCCGGCAGCGCCTTCATCAAGCTGACGCGCGTCCAGGCAGACCTGGCCAAGGTCAGCGTTGCCGCGTGGGTGCGCCACGAGGCTGACCAGGTTGTCGAGTGCCGAATCGCTTTTGGCTCCGTAGCACCCACCGTGATCCGCGCCCCCGCGTCCGAGGCGTACCTGATGGGCAAGCATCTCACGCCCAAGGTCGCGCTCCGGGCCGGGGAGATTGCCATGGGCGAGGTCTCTCCCATCGACGATGTGCGCTCCAACGCCTGGTACCGCCGCCAGGTCGTCCGGGCAATGACGCACGACGTGTTGATTGCCGCCTGGCAACGCGCCGCAGCGCCGTCAACAGAGTCGGCCGCGGCGAGACAGCCGGAATCCCAACTATCCTGCCAGCCGCCGGCCAACAGCCTGCGGGTCGGACCAGCAGACCGGCACCCGGTCACCTTGACCGTCAACGGCGAACTGCGCCGGCTGTGGGTTGCCCCGAACGATCTGTTGTTGAACGTCGTCCGGGAAAAGCTCGAGCTCACTGGAGCCAAGTATGGCTGCGGTATTGGTGAATGTGGAGCGTGCACCGTGTTGTTGAATGGCGTGCCGACACTGGGATGCCTGGCTCTGGCCATCGCCGCTGACGGGAGTCGCGTGCAGACCGTGGAAGGCCTCCAGGCGGCCGACGGGACGCTGCATCCTCTGCAGGAGGCTTTCCTGGACCAGCAAGCCTTTCAATGCGGCTATTGCACGCCGGGCGTTCTCATTATGTCCAAAGCGCTGCTGGAACAGAATCCGGCACCGACCGAGGACCATGTTCGCGAGTACTTGAGGGGAAATCGTTGCCGCTGCACCGGCTTTGCCAGCATTGTCCGGGCGGTTTTGAGCGTGGCTGACCCGGAACGCACGGGCGAGTGGTCACACCCGACTACTCAGGAATAGGAGAAAACAATGCTACCCGACTATGATTCCCTGGCACCGGCGACTTGGGCCGAAGCGCTGGCGGCACTTGCCGCGCAGCCGGACGTCGTCCCCATCGCCGGCGGCACCAATGTGGTGGTAGGCATGCGGGCAGGCGAGCTCCGCGGCCGGACGTTGATGGACATCAACCGGCTGCCCGAGCTGCATGGCATCCGGGTCAGCGATGGCCACGTAGTGATCGGCGGCGGAACCACCGTGGCGGAACTCCTGGCCTCACCGGCGATAACAGAACACGCCTACCCGCTCCACCAGGCGGCCGCGGCATTTGCCAATCCGCTGGTGCGCAACCGGGCCACGATAGGCGGCAATCTGGTCGATGCCTCACCGGCAGCCGACACCTATCCGCCCCTGCTGGTGCTGGATGCGGAGGTCGAGTTGGTCAGCCTGCACGGCGTCCGCTGGCTTCCCTTGGACCAGTTTGTGTTGGGAGTCAACCAGACTGAGCGCCGGCCGGAGGAACTGCTGCGATCTGTCCGTTGGCCGCTGGCGCCGGAGCGCAGCGCGGGCCTGCACCATAAGCTGGCGCTGCGAAAAGGGACGGCCTGCTCTGTCATGAGCGCGGCCGTCAGGGTAGATACCGATCAGCTGGGACGCTGCACCGCGGCCCGAATTGCGTTGGGCGCCGTCGCCCCCCGCCCCATTCGCGCCCACGAAGCCGAACAGAGCCTGGTCGGCGAGTCGCTC
Organism: Anaerolineales bacterium UBA2181; assembly: GCA_002328075.1. Classification (GTDB taxonomy): domain Bacteria; phylum Chloroflexota; class Anaerolineae; order Promineifilales; family UBA4811; genus UBA4811. The sequence continues at coordinate 29,019 of DCVT01000029.1, forward strand.
ACCGAGGTGACCATCCGGCGGGCGGCGCAACTGGCCGGCCAGGCGTGCCGCCCTATCGATGACGTCCGCAGCAGCGCCGCTTACCGGAGGCGGGTGGCCGAGGTGGTGGTGCGGCGTCTGTTGACCGCGGTTGATCTGGAACTGAAGGAAGGAGCACAAGCATGACTCCTCAAATCGTGACCCTCACCGTCAACAGCCGAACCCATCAGGTGGCGCTGGGCGCGCACATCACACTGCTGCGAGCACTGCGCGATCTGGGCTACACCGACGTGAAAAACGGCTGCGAAAAGGGCGACTGTGGCGCCTGCGCCGTCCTGCTGGACGGCAAGGCAGTCAACAGCTGCCTGGTGCTGGCCTGGCAGGCCGACGGCGCCCAGATCAACACCAACGCCGGGCTGGGGACGCAAGAGAACCCACATCCACTGCAGGTAGCGTTTGCCGACCATGGCGCCGTCCAGTGCGGCTACTGCACCTCCGGCGCCATCATCGCTGCCCACGCGCTGCTCGAGGCCAACCCCGCGCCCACCGAGACCGAGATCCGCCAGGCGCTTTCTGGAAACCTCTGTCGCTGTACCGGGTACGGGCAGATTACCGAGGCGGTTCAGGCAGCGGCAGCCGTCATGCAAAAGGTCAAGGGAGGCTAACGATGAAACGATACACCGCCAAGCCGCTCCCCCCCGTGAACCTGCCCGAACTGCGACAGGTGGGCAAGCCGTTGCGCCGGGTGGATGCACTAGGCAAAGCGCTGGGCACCACTAGCTATGCCGGCGATTTCACCATGCCCCACATGCTTCACGCCAAGGCGTTCCGCAGCACAGAGCCGCACGCCCGGATTCGCCGGTTGGACATCCAGCGGGCGCGGGCGTTTCCCGGTGTGGTCTGCGTCCTCACGGCTTCTGACCTCCCGGATGGCAAGCTGGCTTCGGATATGCCCGGGCAAACCGGTCAAAAGCGCCGATCAGGCTCCGACGTTCAGATATTGGCGGCCGAGATCGTGCGCTATGTAGGCGAACCGATTGCGCTGGTAGTGGCCGAAACCATCGAGGCGGCCGAGCAGGCGCTGGAGCTGATCGAGATCGAATACGAGATCCTTCCCGGTGTCTTTGACCCACTGGAGGCAATGAAACCGGGCGCACCCACTGTGTACGAGCCAGATAACATTGTGGCCCGCTGGAAGTTCCGCCGGGGCGATGTGGAAACCGGCATGACAGCCGCAGACCTGGTCATCACCAACCAGTTCAAGATGCCGTTCGTTGAACACGCGTACCTGGAGCCGGAGGCCGGTCTGGCCTGGGTGGACGAGCAGGGCGTCATCAACATCCGCGTCTGCACCCAGGTGGTGGAGCATTTTCGCAGCATCGCCCGGGCGCTCAATGTACCACAGAACCGCATACGGATTCGCGGCACGATGGTGGGCGGAGGGTTTGGTGGCAAGGAGGACATCACGGTCGAGATCTTGCTGGCCGTGGCTGCCCGGCACACCAACCGCCCGGTGCAGATGGTGTACACGCGCGAGGAGTCGTTTTCCGCCCAATCCAAACGACATCCCTTTGTCATCACCCACCGTACAGGGGTGACGCGGTCGGGCCGCATCACGGCGGCCGAGATCGCATTGATCGCAGATTCGGGCGCCTACCCCTACCTGAGCCCGTACGTGCTGTTGTACGCGGCCGGAATGGCCACCGGCCCCTACCGGATCGACAACGTCCGCATCGATGCGGCTGCGGTCGCCACCAACCAGACCTTTACCAGCGCCTTTCGCGGGTTTGGTGGGCCGCAGGCCTGCTTTGCCTATGAGCAGCAGATGGATGCCATCGCTCAGCAGCTGGGCATGGATCCGCTCGATTTCCGGCGAATCAACTATCTCCAGACTGGAGACAAGACAGCCTCGGGTCAGGTAATCGAGAGCGCAGCCTGGTTGGAGGAGACCGCTTCCCGGGCACTGGAGGCGCTGGGAGAAAAGACGCCGGACCATGACGCAGTCAAGATTGGCTGGGGGTTTTCGTCCTACTTTCAGAGCTACGGCCGCATCACCTGGTTACACGACACCTCGCGGGCCTGGGTGGGGTTGGAGGTGGACGGAACGGTGGTCATCCGCTGTGGCACCCCGGACCTGGGAGCCGGTCAGGTTAACAGCCTGGCTCAGATTACGGCCGAGATTTTGGGCGTTCCGCTGGAGAACGTGACCGTCTACAGCACGGATTCGGCGGTGACGCCCCTGGCGGGCACCTCAACCGCCACCCGGCAGTTGTACATGTCGGGAAACGCCATCAGCATGGCAGCTAGCGAGATCCGCCGTGTGTTGCTGGAACGAGCCCAAAAGCTGTTCGAGGAAGATCTGGATAACCTGGACATCGCTGACAGTCGGGTGTTTGTCAAAGATCGGCCAGAGCACTCGATTCCGCTGGCCGATCTGGCCGCCATGTGCGCTGCCGAGGGTCTGGAGCTCCACAACCTGGCCCAGTTCAACGCTCCCTTTTCCGAGCCCATCGACCCGGAGACCGGGCAGGGGCGCATCTGGCCCGACTTTACCTTTGGCTCCATGGCGGTGGAGGTGGCGGTGGACACCGAGACCGGTGAGGTGGACATCCTCAAGTCGATCGCCTGCCACGACGTCGGACGAGCCATCAACCCGGATTCCTGCCGGGGTCAGATCGCAGGCGGTAGCCTTCAAGGGTTGGGATACGCTGTCATGGAGGAGTTCAAGCTCCACAACGGCCACATCATGACCCCTTCTCTTTCCGAATACCTCATCCCGACCTCCCTGGACTTCAACCCAACCGAGGTTATCATGCTCGAGTCCGGCTCTGGCGTTGGTCCTTTTGGCGCCAAGGGAATTGGCGAGCCGGCGCTGACGCCCGCCGCAGCAGCCGTGGCGAACGCAGTAGCCGACGCCATTGGCGTTCGTATCCACGAGATACCCTTGACCCCCGAGCGGGTGCTGGCTGCCCTCGAAAAGGTCGCCGCCCGCTGATCCAGGAAAAGCTGAAATCACGAGGTGCAAGATGAACTGGCAGTATGACCTCTTGTTGACCGGTGGGACGGTCGTGACCGGCAGCGGCATTCGGCGCGCGGATGTGGCGGTGCGCGGCGAGGTCATCGCCGAGGTAGCGAGTCATTTGCCCCGCGAACAGGCGGCGCACGTGGTGGATATCAACGGCAAATACCTATTGCCCGGCATCATCGACGTCCACGTACACCCGGTATACATGGATAGTGTAGAGGACTGCTCGGTGCTGGCTGCGTACGGCGGCACGACAACGGTTCTGCATTTTGCCTACGGCCGAACCGGGGAAAGCCTGCTGCAGAAGGTGGAAGAGATGCTGGCCGATGGCCTGGCGAATTCCCGCCTGGATTTCGGCCTGCATGGCGGCATGTTTGAAGCGCCACGACAGGTACCCGAGATACCACAGGTCATGGCGTTAGGCGTCCGCACGTTCAAGTTCTTCCTCACCTATCTGAAACAGGGCTGGTACACGGACGATTATCAACTCATCAAGGCGATGGATATGCTGGCGGAGCGGGGCGGGATGGCTATGGTCCACGCGGAAAACGGTGGGGCCATCGATTACCTGGAGGACAAATACCTCAAGGGACCCAACGCTTCGGCGCGGTACTTTAACGCCTCCCGGCCGGCAGCGCTCGAAGAGGAAGCCACCTTCCGCGCCATCCGCCTGGCAGAGGTGGTCAACTGCCCGCTCTACATCGCCCACGTCACCGCTGCCCGTTCGCTGGAGGTCATCCGGCGCGAGCAGGCAGCCGGCGTCCGGGTTTACGCTGAGACCTGCCCTCAGTACCTGACCCATACCCAGGACATCATCCAGGAACGCGGCGCTCTGGCCAAGATCGGCCCGCCCATTCGCACGGCAGCCGACCGCGACGCGCTCTGGCTTGGCCTTCGCGACGGCACCCTACAATGCATCTCCTCGGATCACGCGCCCAAACCCAAGGACCCGCAGGGTGACTTTATAGACCAGGGGTTCGGCTCGCCGCAGATCGAGACCCTGCTGCCGTTGGTCCACGACGGCGGCGTGAATCAGGGACGCATCGGGCTGGTCCGCATGGTCCAGGTCCTATGCGAAAACCCGGCCCGCATCTTCGGCCTCTATCCACGCAAGGGCACCATCGCGACCGGCTCGGATGCCGACCTGGTTGTGTTTGATCCGCAACGCGAGTTCACCATTCGGGCAGAGAATCAGCACTCTAAGGTCGGCTATACCCTGTATGATGGCCGAACGGTATTGGGGTGGCCCGAGGCCTCGTACCAACGCGGTCAACCGGTGCTGGTCCACGGACAGGTAGTGGCCGAACCGGGCAAGGCTCGGTTCCAGCCCACATTTCAGACTCCGGCACCGCCGCTGGGCTGATCGCCCACGGTCAGCAGCCAAGATCAGGAGGCACGATTGGAAACCAAGATTCTTACCGGAAATGAAGCGCTGGCTTGGGGGGCGTTGCGGGCGGGCGTACGAGTGGTAACCGGATACCCGGGAACGCCGTCCACCGGCGCTCTCGAACGCTTGCTGACCATGGACCTGCCGGGCCGCCATGTTGAGTGGAGCACCAACGAAAAGGTGGCCTTTGAGATAGCGGCCGGCGCTGCTTGGGCCGGACATCGCGCCTTGTGCACCATGAAGATGTCGGGCGTGAACGTTGCTTACGACTCGATCATCTCCATCGCCTACTCGGGCGTCAACGGTGGCCTCGTCATCTATGCGGCCGACGATCCGGGCGTGAGCGCCGGCATGTGCGAACAGGATTCCCGTGGTTTTGCCCTGATGAGCGACCTGCCGGTGTTGGAACCATCTTCGGTCGCCGAAACCTATGACCTGATCCAGGTAGCTTTCGACCTTTCCGAACGGACCGGCACCCCGGTGTTCCTGAGGTCGGTCACCGCGCTCACGAGTTCCAGCGCGCCGGTGCAGGTGGATGAACCCCGGCCGCCGGCCGAGCGTGAACCAATCCTGGAACGCGATATAGCACGGTACACCAAGGCCGGCGCAGTGATCTGCATGAACCAGCATCGGGATGTCATTGCCCGGCTGGAGAAGGCGGGCCGGATCATTGACCAGCTGGGCTTGAACGTGCTGCGACTGGCGCCTGTAACGGGTGGATTGGGTATCATCGCCGCCGGCGTGGTCGGCTCCTATCTGGAAGAGGCCCTGGAGGTTGCCGCCGGACACGGAATGGACCTGGACGCCCTCTCGGTGTTGGAGGTCAAGGCGACCCACCCGTTTCCGACGCAGGCGGTGCGTCAACTGCTCAACCATTGCAGCTCTATCCTGGTGTTGGAGGAACTCGAACCATACCTGGAGCAGAATGTCGTCATCCAGGCCCAGCGTACCGGTTTCTCCGGTGGCATCGTAGGCAAATTGGAGGGGCCGTTGGAGCGCATTGGCGAGTACGGGCAGGACCAGGTACTGCAGGGGCTCTCAACCGCGCTGGGCCTATCACTGCCGCTCGGTCAGGGCAACGCCTCGATCAATCCGGAAAAACTGGCAGCTGCCCGGCCGATCACCGTCTGCGCTGGCTGCCCCCACCGGGGAACTTTTCTGGCCATCAACCAGGCCCTGCGAAAACTCAAGCTAAAGCGAGACCAGGTGATGGTGACGGGCGACATTGGTTGCACCATCCTGGGAATGAACCCTCCGTTCGACACTGTCTGGAACGAGGTCTCCATGGGGGCGAGCATCGGCCTGGCGCAAGGGTACGTGCATGCTGGCCTAAAAAACCCGGTGATTGCCACCATCGGCGACTCGACCTTTTTCCACGGCGGCATCCCTGGCCTGGTCAACGCGGTTCAACATCAGGTGAACCTGACGCTGATCATCATGGATAACGGGTGGACGGCCATGACCGGAATGCAGGTTAACCCGGGAACGGCCGACTGCTTTCAACCACCCTTCGGCCGCCGGGTGGACATCGCTGCCATTGTTCCCGCGCTGGGCGTGGACCATTTTTTCACCATGGATCCTTTTGACCTGCGCGAATCCACCGCGACGGTGCAGCGGGCCCTTGAATTGCCCGGGGTTAAGGTCATCCTGGCCCGCCAAGAGTGCGCGATTCAGGCCATCCGGCAGGGCAAACAGGCAGGTTCGGTCCGGGTGGTTGCCGACAAGTGCAACCTGTGCAAGTTGTGCATCATTGCCACCGGTTGCCCGGCCATCGATCTGGGCGAGGACACCATTGTCATCGATCCCAGCCTCTGTTACGGGTGCGGCCTCTGCGCTGCCATCTGCAACCGCGATGCGATCATTCAGGAGCCTGTGTGATGAAATACGACATCTACCTGGTCGGTGTGGGGGGGCAGGGGGTGCTCACCATCGGCGAGATCATCGGTGATGCAGCCATCCAGGCCGGCATTCCGGCGAATTTCTACCCCACCAAGGGGATGGCTCAACGCGGCGGCTTTGTCAAGGCGCAACTCAAACTGGGCAGGGCGCGTGTGGGCCCACAGATCCCGGAGCGGGGGGCAGACCTTGTCATCGGCACCGAGTTGTCCGAGGCGCTCAAAGCAGTGCGATACGTCCGGCCGGGAGGCGAGTTTCTGCTGTACGGGCACGTCTGGGAGCCCACCGCGGTGATGCTGGGCAAAGCGCCCTATCCGACGCGGGAACAGGTTCTGGAGCAGGTCCAGGCAGCCGGCGCCACGGCGCGCTATCTGGATCCCGCCCAATTGCCCACGCACGACGGTCGCCCGGTGCCGATCAACCTCTACGTTCTGGGGGCGGCGGTTGGACAGACTGCGTTGGGTGGCGCCGGCGGGCACGAACCGTTGCTGGATGTGGAATCCGTTGGCCGTTTGATAGCCGGTCGATGGAAACGTGGCGTGGAGGCCAATGTACTGGCTTTCCAGGCCGGGGCAGCCGGTAAGTAGCGAGTCTGCCATCACCGCTGACTAACGACCGCGATTCCGTACCGGGAGCGCCACTCCCAGGCCGGAATCGCATCACGAATCCACCAGGTTGGCGCCATGAGTCTCGACAAACTCTTTTACCCGCGCGGCGTAGCCGTGGTCGGCTCCACCGGCAAGGGCAAACTGGCCTACCATATCATCCGGCAGATGCTGGACGGCGGTTTTTCCGCCATGTACGCGGTCAACCCCAAGGCCCAAGGGTTAGATGCGGTGTCCGGCCACCCTTCGCTGCTCTCCATTCCAGAGCCGGTAGACATGGCCGTGATCGCCTCGCCGCCGGCCACGCTGCCGAGGGTTCTGGCAGACTGCCACCAGGCAGGAATAGCGACGGCGGTCATCATCACCGCCGGCTTTTCCGAGATCGGCAATCCGGCGGCCGAGGACGAACTGGCGCAACTGGCCCGCGGGTACGGCATTCGCTTTGTCGGTCCCAACTGCGCCGGCATCATCAACACCCGACACCGGCTTGCTCCAACGCTGGAAACACTGCCTCCGGCCGGTGGGGTCTCGCTGATTGCGCAGAGCGGCGCTGTGGGTGGCGTTTTTTTGGCCTGGGCCAAGGAATTCGGTTTGGGGGTGTCGAAATTCGTCAGCTATGGCAACGGCGCCGACCTGCGGGAGGTTGAGTTGCTGCGGTATATGGCGGATGACCCCGATACCTCTGTGGTGGCGCTGTACATCGAAAGTACCAGCAATGGCCCGGCCTTTATGGAAGCAATTCATGCCTGCACGCAGCGTAAGCCATTGGTTGTCATCAAGAGTGGACGGACCACGTCCGGACAGCGGGCAACGCTCTCGCACACCGGATCGATGGCCGGGGCCGATGCGGTCTACGACGCGGCTTTGGCCCAAGGCGGAGCCATCCGGGTTCACACGGTCGAGGAGCTGTTTGACGCCTGCAAGGCATTTTCCTTCCTGCCGCGGCTCCGCGGCAACCGAGTTGCCATTGTGACCAACTCGGGCGGCCCTGGCGTCATGGCAGCGGATTGGGCGGAGCGGGTCGGTCTCCAGGTGACGGAACCTAGCGAGCAAATTCGGGAAGAACTCGCTACGTTTCTCCCCCCACATTGCGCGTTCAAGAACCCCATCGACCTGACCGTGGAGGGCACGGAAGAAGGATACCGCCGCACTCTGCTGGCGCTCTTGCGCGAGTACGACGTGGCCCTTGCGCTCAACATCGCGCCGGCCTACCTGGATTCGATCCCCCTCGCCCGCGGGGTATGCCAGGCCGCGCAGGAGAGCGGCAAACCGGTGGCCACGGCGTTCCTTCCGGCGCGGATTGTCGCCCAGGCGATCCCCTATCTGCAGGAACGGGGGATTCCCAATTTCGCCACCGGCGAACGCGGTGCAACCGCCCTCTACCATCTCGCGCAACATGGGTCACGTCAAGACCGACGGCGGCCGATGCCGACGCCCGACCCGGTCGGCGGCACTCTGCCGGGTGCCGGGCAGATGCTAGAGCCGGAGGCGATGGCCTGGTTGCAGCAGAATGGAATACCAGTTCCTCCGTTCCGGATGGCCGAGTCAGCCGCGGAGGCTGTTCGGGCGGCAGAGGAGATTGGCTTTCCCGTTGTCCTCAAGGTGGTCTCGCCGCAGATCCTGCACAAGTCGGATTTCGGTGGCGTGGTGCTGAACGTCTCCGATCCGCAACAGGCGACGAATGCCTTTGAAAAGCTTCAAGCGGCGGCCGCCGGCCGAGATTTTCGCGGTGTGGTCATCTACCCCATGATCGACGCCGTGCAAGAGGTCCTTTTGGGGATTGTCCGGGACCCGCAATTCGGACCCGTGGTGGCCTTTGGCCTGGGTGGCATTTACACCGAAGTCTGGCGGGATTTGGCGCTTCGGGTGGCGCCGCTGGACCTGGTGGAGGCCAACGCCATGATACGCCAGATCCGAGGATTGCCCCTACTCCAGGGCGCCCGCGGCCGGCCGCAGTGCGACCTGGACTCGTTGGCCGAGGCCCTGGTAACGTTTTCTCAGCTCCCGTTCCGTTACCCCGAGATAGCAGAGATCGACCTGAACCCCGTGTTTCTGCTGACCAACGGGTTGGTGGTAGCGGACGCCCGGGTAATTCGCCGGGCCGCGCTTTAGCACAATAATCGTTTCCGCAATCTGGCGTTACGTCTATTTGGAAAGGAACGTCCCATGACCAGTCACCTGAAACCCCAATCCGGCCTTGAGCTGCTGCAACCGTACATCCCGGGCACCCCGATCGAGGATGTGCAGCGCCAATATGGCCTGAGGGACGTCATCAAGCTGGCGTCTAACGAGAATCCATGGGGGCCTTCACCCAGAGCAGTGGAGGCGATCCAGCGCGTGCTGGGTCAGATCCACTACTACCCCGATTCCCAATGTCACGAACTTACGCGGGCGTTGGCCGCGTACCTACGGGTACACCCAGATCAGCTCATCATGGGCAACGGCGCCGATGGCATCATCACCCAGCTTTGTATGGCCTACCTGGATGAGGGAAACGAGGTCGTCGTTAGCCGTTCATCGTTTCCCATCTATGACCACTTTACGCACATCATGCGGGCCCGCCTGATCAAAACACCGTTGAAAGACTATGGGCTGGACCTTGAGGCAATGGCAGCCGCCATCAACGATAACACCCGCCTGGTCTTTGTCTGTAACCCCAACAACCCCACGGGCTCCATGGTCACCGCGGCTGAGGTCGATGCTTTCATGGCAACGGTGCCCGGCCACGTGGTTGTGGTCATGGACGAAGCCTACCGCGAGTTGGTTGTCTCGGACGAATTCCCAGAGACGGTCAGTTATGTCCGCCAGGGCCGGGAGAACGTCATCATCCTGCGGACGTTCTCCAAAGTGTATGGGCTGGCCGGAATCCGGCTCGGCTATGGCATAGCCATGCCCAGCTTGCTGGGACCGCTCAACCAAGTCAGGGAGGCATTTGCCGTCAATCTGCTGGCCCAGGCGGCCGGAATTGCCGCACTGGAGGACACCGCTTTCCTCCAGCGAACCGTCGAAACCAACCACACCGCCCGCCTTTGGTTGTATGAGCAGTTTGCTCGGTTGGGGCTCTTATACGTGCAAAGCCAGACCAACTTTGTATTGGTCAAGGTTGGTCCGCGGGCGGGACAAGTCCAGCAAGAGCTGCTCAAACACGGCGTCATTGTGCGGCCCTGTGGCGGCTATGACCTGTGTGATTTTTTGCGGGTGACGGTAGGAACGCCGGAGCAGAACGCCACCTTTGTCCGCGAGCTGGAAGGCATCTTGCGGCAGATGGCGGTTATCTGATTATCGGGCAGAGATTGCGCCGGGCACAGACCTCGCAGGTCGCGGCGACCGGCGAGAGGTTGCCGTCAATCGCTCAACATTTCACGCACTGCCGCCACGATTCCGTCCACGTCCGGCAGCGCCGCGTTCTCCAGCGCCCGGTTGTAAGGGATGGGCACGTCGGCGCCCGCCACCCGCCGCGGCCGGGCCCTGAGCGCACCCAAAGCCGCCTCCGCCACCCGAGCCACCACCTCGGCGCCGAATCCGTGGGTTAGCGCCCCGGGTTCGGCCACAACCAGGCGGCCGGTCTTGACTGTCGAGCGCACGACGGTCGCCCAATCGCAGGGAACCAGCGTCCGCGGGTCCACCACCTCCACACTGATCCCCTCGCCCGCCAGCATCTCGGCCGCCTCCAACGCCGGCCCCACCATGGCGCCGATAGCCACCAGCGTTACGTCCTCGCCGGCGCGTTTGACCTCCGCCACGCCGATGGGCACCAGGTACTCCTCCTCCGGCACCAGACCGATGGCGGTGTAGAGCAGCTTGTTCTCAAAAAAGAGGACCGGGTTATTGGAGCGGACGGCCGCCTTGAGCAGACCCTTGGCGTCATAGGGGGTGCCTGGAGCCAGGATGATCAGGCCGGGGATGCCGGTCAGCCACGCCTCCAGGCTCTGGGAGTGCTGCGCTGCCATGCCGATGCCCCCACCGCCCGGGGTGCGGATCACCAGCGGCACCGCATATTGTCCCCCGCTCATGTAACGCAGCTTGGCCGCCTGGTTGACGATGGGGTCCATGCAGGTGGTGAGAAAATCCGAAAAGAGAATCTCTGCCACCGGCCGGCGACCCGTCATCGCCGCCCCCACCGCCGCACCGACGATGGCATATTCGCTGATGGGGGTGTCCATCACCCGATGAGGGCCGAATTCGTCCACCAAATCGACGGTGACGGCAAAGTAGCCGCCCGTCGAAACGTCCTCACCCAGCATGAATACCCGTTCGTCGCGCGCCATCTCTTCGGCCAGTGCCTCAAAGAGCGCTTTGGAATAGCTGATCTCGCGCACGGCGGGCTCAATCGGTGCAGGCCGATACAGGTGAGCCGGCTCCGGCGCGTACACGTCGGTCGTAAGCGACTCGGCCGAGGGCTCGGGGCTGCTCAGGGCAAAGGCTGCCGCGTCCGCCACCATTGCCTGCGCCTGACGCTGAAGCGTTTCGGCTTCTTCGGTGGTCAGAACCCCGCTCGCCACCAATTCGCTTTCCAGCCGCCGGATCGGGCACCGCTCCTTCCAGGCCCGGATCTCGGCCGGGTCTCGATACTGTGCGTCTTCCCCTTCCATGTGGCCGTGCCAGCGATAGGTGAGGCATTCGAGCAAGGTCGGCCCCTCACCCTGGCGCGCCCGGGCCACCGCGGCACCCATCGCGCCGTATACCGCCCATACGTCGTTACCGTCCACCGTCTCCCCGCGAATGCCATAGGCCGCGGCACGATCGGAGAGCCGCTGCACTCCGGCGTGTTTGCGCAGCGGGGTGAACTCGCCGTACAGGTTGTTCTCCACCACAAACACAGCCGGCAACCTGAGCACCGCGGCGAAATTCAGCGCCTCGTGAAACATCCCCTGGTTGGTAGAGCCGTCCCCGGCGATCGCCACCGCCACCTGACTGCTGGCCCGCTGTTTGGCCGAGAGCGCCGCGCCGGCGGCGATCAGATAGGGTGCGCCGACGATGCCGTTGGCCCCCAGCGCACCCACGGCCGCGTCGGTGACGTGCATCGAGCCCCCTTTGCCCCGGCAGAGGCCGGTCTGCTTCCCATACAGCTCCGCCATCATCCCCTGCAGGTCGGCTCCCTTGGCCAGCATGTGTCCGTGACCCCGGTGAGTGGTGGTCATATAGTCATCGGCCCGCAGGGCAAAGCAGACCCCCACCGCCGTGGCCTCCTGACCAATGGAGAGGTGGACGGTCTCGGTGGGCAGGTCGCCCCGTGCATACGACGCCGCCAGCGCCTCTTCGAACGCGCGGATCAGCTGCATGCGGCGCAGCATCTCCACCCTGAGCGCGTTTTCGTCGGTCGGCAAGGGCTGCAACCGGATGACCACCGGTGACAACCTCTCCAGCAGCGCCGGCCCAGAGTCGGGGGCATCGACCAGGGGGATCCAATGCCGGTTCAGCGCCTGGTAATCCACCTCGACCCGAGGGACGCGCGCGGTCGTGCGGCGTGCGCGCCGCCAGCGCGCCAACCACCCCTCTCGCCGGGCAGCCGGGCGCTCAATGGGCACCGCCTGCTCCGGTGGGATCAATTCCTCGTACCCCAATTCGCGCAGAACCTGCGGGTACAGGTCATAGGCCGGCTTGATCGCCGGCAGCAGCCCCATTGCCTTGGGAACCGAGCCGCGCGAGATTACCATGCGGGTGGCGACGGCGCGCGCCACGTTCAACCGGCCGAGCCAGAACTGATGCGCGGTGTCACCTGACTGGATCATCTCCACGTCAGCTTGCAGGTCGCTCTCGCCAAAGGCGTACCGTACGGGAGCTCGGCGCAGGTCGATGGTCACAGCACCATCAGGCTCCGTAAAGCGAAAGCGCACCACCAGCCGTCCCTCCAACAGCTTATCGGCGATGTCCGGCCGAGTGGAGACCCGATCAAAGAGTGCGCCCAGGACCTGGTACAGGTGCTCAGTATTGCGAAAGACAGTCACAACACACCTCCCTACTCCTCCCGCTCACCCACCCAGTTCGCGGCGAGTCAGCTCAAAGGCAGTCTCGGCCGTCTCCAGGGCATAGTCCACGTCGGCATCGGTGTGGGCCGCACAGATGAACCAGTTGTGATGGGGATGCAGGAACACCCCCCGCGCGATCATCTCCCGGCAAAAGACCTGCATATGATAGAGATCCGGGTCATCGTCAAAAGTCATGTAGGGCAGAGCCGGCGGGCCAGAGACAGTGACTCGCAGGCCATGAGCCCGGGCGCCCTCCTGCATCCCCTCGCCCAGCCGGGTACCCAGGCGAGCCATGTGGGCGACGGCGTCAGTCTGCTCCAGGATTCGGAGCGTGGTCAGCGCCGCCACCATCGCCACCGGGGTGAACCAAAAGGTGCCGGACAGAAAGACCGCCTCGGCCGCCGCCCGCAGCGCCTCAGAACCCAGTGCAACGGCAATGGGGTGTCCATTGGCCATCGCTTTGGCATGGCAGATCAGATCGGGTTGGACGCCGATGAGCGGAAGGCTTCCCTGCATTCCCAGCCGAAAACCGGCCCGGATGTCATCCAGGATCAACACCATGCCTTCCCGGTCGCAGAGTGCGCGCACGCCGGGCCAAAAGCTGTCGGCCGGCATGAGCTGGGCGGAACAGGTTGGGTGATGGTAGGGCGTGAGGATCACGCCGGCCACCTCGCCGCGGTGTTCCTGGACCAGCCGCTCCAGCTCGTCCAGCCGGTTCCAGCCGATCTGCAGGACGCCGGCTCGCTCCTCGGGCAGCACCCCGCCGGGGTAGGCCGAGCACCAGGCGTGGGCACCGTGGTATGCACCGCGGACCATCACGACCAGGGCCCGGCCGGTGTGCTCGCGCGCCACGCGCACTGCCCAGGTAGTGACGTCCGAGCCATTTTTGGCCATGACCGCCCAATCCATGCCGGGAATAAGCGCCACCAGCCGTTCGGCCAGTTGCACCATGGCTGCGCCTGGATGGTTGAAGCACAGCCCGTCGGCAGCCTGCCTGGCCGCCGCCTCTTCCACCTCCGGATGGTTGTGCCCCAGAATGATCGGCCCGTAGCTACACAGAAAATCCACGTACTCGTTGCCGTCCACGTCCCAATAGTGGCCACCCTCCGCCCGCGCGGCGTAGTAGGGACAGGCCCCGGGCAGCAGAAAGGCCGGGTTCTTGTGCCCATAGATTCCCTCAGGGATGACCTGGGCCGCGCGCACGAAAAGGTCAATCGATTTCTGATAACTGCGCGATTGGCTGGTGATGTCTGCCATCTCTCCCTCCTACCGCCGCCCCATGATCCGCGAAAAACGCCCCAGGAAAACGTTGGCCTTTTCGATGAGGGGGATAAGACCCTGGATGCGCATTTCGCCCGTTCCGATAGCGACCACCGCGCTCAGCCTGCCGTCGATGACCCGGCGGGCCACCGCCAGGCTGCCGAATTCCATCACCGCATTGGCGTGAGCGACCGGCTGCATATACGTGGCGACAAAGCGATGACCGCCATTCTGGCGGGCTTTGGCCCAGGTGCCATGCGGCCCATCGGGCAGAACACGGACCAACAGCGTGCCGGTGGGACTGGCAGCGGCCATATCGGCCAGCGATGGGTCATAGTTGGCGACGGCTGCCATGCCGCCTAACATGGCGCGCAGTCCCAGCCTGACCTGGAAAAGGTCGGACTCCGGGCCAGTCTGAGTCTTGCCCTCGCCCTCCAGGTAGTAGCCGAGACGGTCAGAAAGAACCGGGAACCCTTTGGTCAGAAAGGCTAACCGGGTGAAACCCTTCCGGATACCCGGCCGGACGTTCTCGCCGGCAAAGAGACGGTTCAATTGTTCAGGAGTCCGGAAGGTAAGGCGGATGTGGGGATGGTTGTGCCGGCCGGTGCCATGCCGCATGCGGCCCTCCAGAATCTCCAGATGGGCGGCCGGCCCGTCCCTGACCTCGAACTGGATAACTAGCCGCTGGTTGGCTATGGCCCGTGCGGCCGGGGGGTCGTATTCGACCAGATCCTCCATGAGGGGAAGCACACCATGGAGGTAGATGCTCGCCTGCACCATCTCGCTCATGGCAACCTCCTTGGCTCTCAGCAGTGTCCCAGCCGTCCAGAGTCGCAGCGGCCCATCACTGCTGCACGCAACACCGTACTCGTATTATATAGTTACCCGTCCTAAAGACAACCGTTAAACGGCTGTTTGAACCGGGCTGATTGACCTTTTGTAGCTCTCGCCACCTGCCTGGGCAGGCGAGGTGTCTAGCCCGGCGGATGCACTACGGGCATCCGGGAGACGGCGCATGAACCGGATCGCCAGCGCTGCCTCCACTTCGCGGTAGGAAAGCGAGTTCAATTCCTCGTCGCTCTGGTGTTCAGCGATATTGAGGGCTGTGTTCTCATCCGCGTTGGCCGCATACCCGCACCACAGGCACACAAACTGGTCCTGGGTGCAGCGGTTCATCGATAGGGTAAAACCA
>DCVT01000012.1 GCA_002328075.1 Anaerolineales bacterium UBA2181
CTATCGATGAACCGCCGCACCCAGGACCAGTTTGTGTCCCTGTGGTGCGGGTATGCCGCCAACCCGGATGAGAACGCGGCCTCCAATATCGCTGAACGCCAGAGCGACGAGGAAATGAACTGGCTTTCCTTCCGCGAAGTGGAGACAGCGCTGGCAATCCGGTTCATGCGCGGTCTCCCGGATGCCCGTAGTCCATCCGCCGGGCTAGACACCTCGCCTGCCGAGGCAGATGGCGAGAGCTACAAAAGGTCAACACCTGCACTGCGCGCAGGCGCAAGTGTCAGCCCGGTCCAAACACCCGTGTAATGGTTGTCCATACAACGGGTAACTAAACGCCATGCATCCCCATGAAACGCATAACACGGCGCTCGACCGCGCTCACGCCGATGTCTCTACGGGTGAGAATCGGTGTCCGGCTGGCAACGGGGAGCCACGCCGCCCGGGTGAGAACGCTTTACCTGGCGCCCTCGTCCAGGAGATGGTCGATTCGGTTATGGTAGTGCAGCCTCCAGGTCTCGCGGGTAGGATGTGCCACATACTGAAAGTGGCTGATCCCCGTGTTGTGGTTCCAGACCTCGCACCGACGCCAAGGTCCGATGTTAAACACGTGGTCAAAGATCGCTTCGACTACACCGCCATGACACACCGCCACCACTACCTGGTCCTGATGCTCTTCGACCGCCTCCTCCACAAACCAACCGACGCGAGTGCGAAAGTGCATGTAGCTTTCGCCGCCCTCGACCGAAGGGACAATAGAGGAGAAGGGACGTGAACTGGACCAGTAGTCGGCATACCGCGCGGGCAATTGCTCCGGCGGCCAGGCTGTGTGGTCGATCCGATTGTTGCCGATCTCCCGCAACCGATCATCATACCGGACCGGAACCGCCAGGACTCCACACAACGCTTCTACCGTCTCACGAGCGCGTCGCATGGAGCTGCAATAAAGCGCGTCGACCGCACCCAGGTTCTGTGGCAACCAACTCGCCAGGGCGAACGCCTGCCGACGACCCAGGTCGGTCAACCCTTCATCCAGGTTGGTGCCTTCCCAGCCGTCAAGGTTGATGACGCTCTGTCCGTGCCGGATCAAATAGAGATGCATGCCGGTTTTTCTCCACGGTCCTCAGCGGTCCGGAGCGACCAATGGCGGAAACAAGTGCTCCAGTCCTCGCCAAAGATCATTGCTCCAGGCAGTGTAATTGTGTCCACCCGGATACTCGCGATAGGACACCGCATACCCCCGCGATTGTAGCAGTGCGTGCATTTTTCGATTGGGTTCCAGCAGCCACTCGTATTTCCCCACATCCATCCAGATCCGCACCGGATTTACTGCTCCGTCTCGCACCAGGCTAAAGGTCACCGTCTCGTGGCCGTCCAATTGGAACGCGCCCGATTGGCTGAGCACGTGACCAAAGAGGTGTGGCAGGCGCAAAGCGGTATAGAGCGCCATCAAACCACCCATCGAGGCGCCCATGACAGCGAACATGCCGGGCTGGGTTGTGGGGTCGAGGAGGTGGAGCACCTGGTACGAAAGCGGCAGTACCCGCCCCAGCAGGAAGAGCAGGGGGCCCTCGCAGCAACCATACTCGACCAGGCGCCCTTTGTGGCCGGCGTTGGCGACGAATGCCAGCGCCACCGGCCGAATGCGGTTGCCGCCCAGCAGGTTGTCCACCGTGTTTGCCAGCCCGGCACGCCGGTAATAGTCGGCTCCATCATAGACCACCAGCAGTGGACAGGCCTCCCTGACAGGCGGCTGGTACAGGGTCACGGCCCTCTGGCTACCCAGAGCCAGGTGGCCGGTGTCAACAACGTGGTGACTCACCGTCCCATGGGAAACCGATCGCTGCCGGCGCGTCAACGGCGTCGGCGCCCCCGGAGGCAGGTAGAAAAAGTGGTTGTATTGGCCAAAACCATTGTTCACCCGCCGTTGGTTGAACGGATCAGCCATCCGATCGTTGTCTGGGCCATAACAGTACTCCAGATAGGCATCAGGCGGGAAAGCCAAATGGCAGACGTAGAGATCACGCCCCTGAGTCTGCCAGCGTGGTCCCGTCTCCGGATTCCAGTCATTGAAATCGCCTCGCAGCAGCGGCGGATCGGAGCCATGCCAGACAAAGGTCACCTGATCGCCATCTATCAGCGGGGTACCCTCCCGCTGAACTCGTTCCAATAGGCTGTTGACACTCATGGAATCACCATCTCCAGGTACCGGACTCGGCAAATCGTACTCCCGGTTCATCGGCACGTCAACCCTGCGGTTGCCGATTCGGCATTTCTCGATTTGCTGCGAATCCGCCACTGCGCTCTCGCCGGATTTCCGTGCCTGTGGCGAGCGCGGAGAAGCATCAAATGAGCGTGGCCTGGACGGCCACGTCCGGGCCAGGGCCAGTGGCCAAGCCGAGAGCTTCCGCGACGGATACCGTGGACAGCTGATCGGAGAGTGGACCGGCCGGGCCACCTCCGTCAACCGGTTCGTCCCCTCCTTGCCTCAAACGTCAGCCAGCCGCTGCCGGACAACATGCAGCGGCTGGCTCGCTTGTTCCAACTCTCCCACCAGGGAGTCTCTAGCGCCGGCCGCGCCTCACGGGCCGCGCAACAGGACCGGCAAAAAGATGCCACAGCGCGCCGAAATATAGTCCTCTCGAAGCGCCTCGTCCGTGCCTCCCGGTCCTGTGACGGTCAGCTTGACCGTGAAGACCCCACAGGAGGTGTACACATGCGTCGGGTTCTGCTGAGCGCTGGTGGACCCGTCGCCAAAGTCCCAGCCAAAGGTGGAATAGTCGCCGGAAGACAGGTTGGTCCAGTTCACCGTGAGCGGAACGAAACCACTCGTCGGCGCACCGCTGAATTCGGCAACTACCGGTTGATACACAGTGATGTATCTGGCCCGGACCAACGTGTCTGTCCCACCCATCCCGCTGGCGGTCAAGCTCACCGTGTACACTCCTCCCACCGCGTATGTGTGTGTTGGGTTCTCTAGGGTGCTGATCACCCCGTCACCCAGGTCCCAGAGAACCGTGTCAAAGTCACCGACAGTGGTATTGGTGAAGACGACCGTCAGCGGTGCCACCCCCTCGGTCGGCGCGGCTTGAAAGCTCGCCTGCACCGATGTAGACAGCGGGAACTGGAGCTGGATACCGCCCAGCAGTTGCCCGTCCACGTATCCCTCCACGTTAATGGTAGGAACGCTGTTCGCCTCTTGTTGCAGTCTGTCGATATGTTCCTGAGCCCCTTGTGCCCGGCCGGCGGCGCACGGTATCGTGAGGGCCACGGTGATCACCCCCGATCCGAAAGGCGGCAACGTCAGGGTACTGCTGGGTGTCACAGTGATCTGCCACTCAGCCGGCACGTTAAAGGTGATCAGGCCCACATCGACGGTCACCTGGTCCGCCGAGTCGTTGTAAATCGTAACGGTGTATATCTTGGTGATCCCACAGGGAGGACGCTGCTCCACATCCACGTTGCGCTGGCTGAACTGCGGGTCATACGCGCCACCGGCGTCGATCGAATGCACCTGCACGCACTGGTGACCACTCCGGCTTGGCGTCCAGGTGACCCAGGCGGTAGTGGTCAGGTGCGGGCTCAACGTGACCGAACGGGTGTAGGGCACCATGCCAGTGTGGGTAAAGGGGATCCCCATGCCAAAGTCAGCCCAGCCAAACTCTAGCTCGATGGTCCAGCTGACCTCGCCGGTGTTTTGCACCACGGCGCCCACCCGGCTCGGCTGGCCCTGCTGCGGCGGATAGGGATCCACAATGACTTCGGTCTCGGCATACGACCGCTCGTGTGGCTTGTGAATCGGGATGGGCGGCCGGTCCAACTTTCGGAACCCACCGATCAGCACACCATTCACATAACCCTCCACGTCCACGATGGGAAAGCCGGTGCCCAGACGGGCGTCGCTCGCCGGTGTTACGGTGAGCGTAACCGCGGTCGTTTCACCTGGTTGAAGGTTTTCCAGCTCTGTGTCCGACAGGCTGGAGCTCCAACCAGGTCGGTGATTCACCAGGCCGAGCGTCACAGTGACCGGCCGGGCAGTGGGATTGCCGACCGGGAAGACCAGCGCATGCGGCAGACCCGGTCGCAGCGGCTCGCCCACGTCAATGTTGCGCTGGCTCCAGATAGGCTCGTGTCCTGCCAATTGCACCGTCACCCGCACGCAGAACTTGCCCTGCCACGCTGGCGGGTTCCAGACGACGTGCCCGGTTCCCGCACCGTACCGGGGCACAAACAACCGAATCGGATTGGGGGCGATGTCTGCGGTGGAGAAAGGCAAACCGATCCCAAACGGTGCGATGCTAAAGGTCACCGTCACAAACCGGTCCTCATTCGTGGGGTTGAAGAGCTCGACGCTCATGATCGTGGGCTGCCCCGGCACAACCGGGTAAGGATCCACGCCGATCTCGGACTCGGCATAGACCGGGTCCTTGGGGCGGTGAATGGGCACCGGAGGCCGGTAGATCTTGCGAAAACCGCCGAGCAAGCGGCCGTCCACGAAGGCCTCGATATCCGCGATGGGGTGCATGTCGGGCGGCAAGGTGTCAGGTGGCGTCACGGTCAGTGTGACCGGCCGGAATTCGGCGGGTTTCAGGTCAGCCAGCACATCCGAGGACAGCTGTAACTGCCAGCCGGGCAGATGAGGGATCAATCCGAGCGTGATCGTCACCGGATGGTCGTACGGATTGCCCACCTGGACGATGCGGGAGTGGGGTACGCCGGGCTCCAACGGCTCGTCAATGTCGATGTTACGCTGGCTCCAAAAGAGCTCCGGGTATCCCGGCACCGCCACCTCCACCTGGAAGCACCAGAGACCGCCAACGGGCGGCACCCACCAGAGGGAGGGCCGCACCAAGCTGTGCGGCGGCAGGACCACCTGGATCGGACCGGCGATCGGGTTAAACGGCAGGCCGATGCCAAAGGGAGCGGCGCTGAATTGGACGGTCACGGTGTAGGTTTGATAGGTAATGTTTCGCAGCTCCACCCCCACTTCGGTCGGTTCCTGCTCACGAGGTGGATACGGATTGACAAAGATCTCACTCTCGGCATAAACCGGTTCAGGCGGGCGGTGCACAAGAATGGGCGGCCGGAATATCTTGCGAAAGCCACCGATCAGATTCCTCTCAGCATACGCCTCTACATCCACAATGACCTCACCATCTGGCGGCATCAGGGCCGGCGGCGTCACCGTTAGGGTCACTGGGAGGGTCTGGCCGGGAAGCAGGTTCGGCAGGACGTCCTGAGACAATTCCAGGCCCCAATCCGGAAGATGAGGGACCAACCCCAAGGTTATGGTCACCGGTCTCTCCAGCGGGTTTCCGACCGGGAAGACCATCGAATGTGGCGTCAGCGGCCGCAGGGGTTCGTCCACGTCCATGTTGCGTTGGCTGCGCTGCGGTGGGTACCCTTCCTGCATGAGCTCTACCTGCACGCAGAAATGCCCCCCCACGGGCCGAACCAGCACCATACACTGCTTCACCACGCTGTAGGGCGGCAGATACACGTCCTGCGGGACGTTGACAGGTATGAAGGGCATGCCTACGCCAAAAAGAGCAGCGCTGAATTGGATGGTCACGGTCTGAGCGTCCGCGGACACGTTGCGCAGTTCCACGCAGATCTCCGTCGGCTCACCCGCCCGAGGCGGATACGGGTCGATGCTGATCTCGCGCTCTGCGTAGAATGGGTCCGGGTAACGGTGCAGCAGCACCGGAGGCCGGAATATCTTGCGAAAGCCACCGATCAGATTCCTCTCAGCATACGCCTCTACATCCACAATGACCTCACCATCTGGCGGCATCAGGGCCGGCGGCGTCACCGTTAGGGTCACTGGGAGAGTCTGGCCGGGAAGCAGGTTCGGCAGGACATCCTGAGACAATTCCAGGCCCCAATCCGGAAGATGAGGGACCAACCCCAAGGTTATGGTCACCGGTCTCTCCAGCGGGTTTCCGACCGGGAAGACCATCGAATGTGGCGTCAGCGGCCGCAGGGGTTCGTCCACATCCATATTGCGTTGGCTGCGCTGCGGCGGGTATCCTGGCTGGAACAGCTCGGCCTGGAGGCAGACTCGCCCGCTCATAGGCGGCACCCAGTTGAGGCAGACAACCACGGTGCTATGGGGGGGCAGCGTCACCGGACGGATACCGTCAATGGGAGTAAAAACCAGCCCAATGCCAAACGATGCCCACGAAAACTGCACGGCTGCCGTTTGAACTTCATCGGTGAGGTTGATCAGCTCCACGCAGATCTCAGTCGGCCAGCCCGCGTGGACAGGATAGGGATTGATTCTGATCTCCCCCTGGGCATACCAAGGCCAATCGCCCCCAGGGAAGGTCACCGGCGGTGTATTGACGTGGAAACGGATGACTGTCCCGTCTGCCAAGTAACCTGCGTGATCAAAGATGCCGTCCCAGATCTCGATAGTGCTGGATGGCTGTACCTGGCGAGCGACATCCACCGTCACGGCAATCTGGCCCTGCCCACCCATTTCCAGAGGTGGCAGGTCCCATTCAGCCCAGAATCCGTTGGGTTCCGCCCGGTTCGCCGGCGGGACCGACTCGCGGAAACGAGCCTCGCGGGGGAACTCGTTGCGGATCATCGCACCGAACTCGCGGCCGCCGCTGTTGGAATAGATCAGGGTAAAGGTCACCGGTTGCCCGGCGAACACCTCCGGCGGGTAGACACTGTCAATCGACAGGACGGGTGGGAGCTTGTGGATTATCACCGGCCGTGCCAATAGCTCTGGCGCCCCCTCCACAAAGAGCAGCTCCTCCAGCACCGTCCTCTCCCACGCGCATGGTTTGACATGAAACCATTTGGTGATCTCCACTCGCGTACTCGGCATGGGCGGAAAATCCCAGATGATCTCGCCTCCCTCCACGACAGGGGCGACCAATGGCGGGTCGATCAACCAACTCTGCAGGCCCAGGTGTTCCGGGTTCCATTTCTCAATCAGCACGGTCGGCAGGGTGAGTGTGATAATGTCCACCACCACGATGGTGTCAGAGGTCTGCACGGTGACTATCAGCTCCGGCCTCCAGGGGAAACCCTGCACCACCTTGTCCCATTCGACCAGCGACGGTTCGACGTGGAATTCGATCCACGTCTCGCCCGCCAGTTCGCCCATGTGGTTGTAGATCCCGTCCCAAATCACCAGCGTGTTCGACGGCGGCAGGCTGGAGCCAATCCCTACCACGACATCGACCGTCGCCCGGACGCCACCCGCCAGGTCGCCTACCTCCCACCGGGCCCACGAGCCATCGGCCGCCGAGGCGGTCGCCGGCGGCTCTGAGCGCATAAACGGCGCTCCCGGCGGGAAGGTGTTGGTGATCACCACCCCGTTCTCATAGCCGCCGGTATTCGAGTAAATCAAGGAAAAAGTTACGGTCTGTCCCGCTTTGACCTCTGGGATGTAGTGGCTGCCAATGGCCAGCTCGGGCGGCTGCTTCACGATCGGTACTAACCGTGTCTCGGGTTGCGCGTTAGGTTCTTGCAGCTCTTCCATCAGGAGCGTCTCGGTCCAACCGCAAGGCTCCACATGGAACCACTTGGTCATAGTGACCATCGGCGGGTGATCCGGCGGCAACGACCACTCTAGATATCCGGTTCTGGTCACCACCATTCCTGTCAGCGGATCGATAGACCAATCCAGTAGCTTGAGCTGATCCGGGTTCCAGGTTTCCAGCAACGTGTACGCGGCCGGCCCGGTGAGAACATCGACAATCTGAATCGTGTCGCTGGTCTGGGCATGCACAACCAGTTCGGGTTGCCACGGCTCGCCATTTACCCCCTTGAACCATCGCTCCGGTGGAGCCTCGCAGTGAAGCAGCACAGGGATATCGACCGCGCCCCGGCAAGGATCGCCGTGAAGCACTTGCAGGGTCGCGGCATGATCGCCCGCCTCGGTGCAGTGAAAGGTAACGTCCGCTGCAACCTGGCTCGACGGCGGAACGGTGCCAGTGACAGGATCCACCCACAACCAGGGGATGTCCACGCCCGACGGATCTTCTATCAACTCGAAACCTAACGGCGCCGATCCCAGGTTGGCGACGGTGAGGGAATAGGTGGTCGGTTGGCTGATGGAAGCGGTCACCGACACAAAATCGCCTGGCATGACCATGATGTTGGGCCGGGCGAGGTGGAAATCATGCACCGTTGTCGCGCCACCTCGGATGGTCAAAGGCACTAACTCCGACAGATAGCCCACGGCCGAGGCAGTCGCAATGTGCTCCCCAGGAGTTAGGGAGCCGGGTCCGTAGTGCCCGGTCACGGGATCGGCCGGCAGCACCAGACCCGATGGGTCAACCTGCACCTCGGCCGGGGAGCAGGTAGGCAGTCCGCCAGCGGATAACCCATCCAACACGCGCCCCTCCAGCCAGCCGTCCTGGAATTCCGCCTGGTCCCAGAATTTGTTGCCGGTGTAGGTCGTGTCGGGCGAGAGAACGTAATAAGGAAATTCGATCCAGTTGGCCGTGACGACGGTCCCGCTCACGCTGGTCGCGCCCACCGAGGTGTATCCGTTCGGGTCCACCTCCTGGACGCTATAGAACTCATAGACCGCGTCCTGATCGTTGACGCTGATCGAATACCAGCCATTGGAATCGGTCGCTGTCTCGCGGATCCAGGTTGTTTGCCCCGGTCCGGGGTTATTGGCTCCGTGCAGTTGGACAACAACGCCGGATATCGGCTGGCCTTCATCGGCAAACGGGCTCTGGAAGACCCTTCCCTGAAACGTATAGAGGTCCCTGAGGGCGGAAGTGGGCTCCCGGTTGTCGCCCTGAATGGATTGGGCGACGGCCACAGCACCAAGAGTCAGCGATAGCGCTGCCAAGGCCAGCCCGAGAACCAATGCGGTTCGTTTCACAGTCATCTTTGCCTCCTTTGACAGTGGCCGGCTGCGGGCGGGGTTGGCGACAGAGGACGTCAAGCGAACGGGTTGAGAGAGGTGTAGGCCGGACATAGTCAGTATAGGCCGCAGCCAACCGGATGTCAAGAGTAGAATTTACCGCCCTGAGCCTTTGGCCCAAGTATCCCTGTCGTCCATGGGCTGACATTTCACCGAGCAGTCAAGCAGCGGCAAATTCATTGGACAACAACACAGAGAATACTTCCACCCTTGACATGCCAGTAATTCGTGATAACCTTCACAATTTGGTAATCAGGTTGAATAGTACAAGGAGACAGAACATGACACCCAAGGATAGGCTATACTGGTTCTGGGCCACTGGAATCCTGCCGGGGACAATCTTTGACGGTCTAGATGAGGCCAAAAGCGACCGCATCCGGACGACAACGCACACGCGCCGTCGCCGAAGCAACCGGCGACGTGCCAACGGCACACAGCAGTAACACCCGGCACCCCTGACGTTATCAAAGAGCCGCCCCACGTTGGTGGGCGGCTTAATGTTTCCGGTTACGCGGCGGCCCGTCAGGCAACCAACCGCGCTCTACGCCGTTTGGCTTACACCCGAGTTGCCCCCAGTGAGCCGCTGCAGGCCAGAGGTCACATGCACCCAGAGCCTATAGACACGCTCGGTAGGCCCAAGGCACGGCCGCCACGCTGACGGTCAAATGGAATGTCGATCACGTGGGCCTGGCTGCCGGTCCCCGCGTTTTCCAGGCGCCCCACCCACCATCGGATCAGGCTGCGAACCGTTCCCTCTGTCTTCGGCGAATGCCTACCTGGTCAACATAATCCAGCGACTGGTGCCGGAAATAAACGTCGTAAAGCTCCGCATAGTGCCCACCACGACCCATCAACGCCTGATGGTTCCCCTCTTCGATGATCTGCCCCTCGCGAAGCACCACAATGCGGTCCGCCGACCGCACCGTGGAGAGCCGGTGGGCGATGAGAATGGAGGTGCTGCGCTGCAATACCAATTCGGTAGCCTGCTGAATCTGGGTCTCTGTAAAAGGATCGATGCTGGCGGTCGCTTCGTCGAGGATAAAGATCGCCGGAGACTGCACCAAGACGCGCACCAGCGCCACCAATTGGCGTTGCCCCATGGAGAGCCTCGCCCCGCGCTCACCCACTTGCGTGTCAAGACCCTGCGGCATGGCATCCAGCCACTCCCCCTCGCCTATCTGACGGGCAATGGCTTCCATCTCCTCGTCACTTAGGTCAGTCCGGGCATAGCGGATGTTGTCTGCGACGGTACCCGAAAACAAGAAAGGTGTTTGCGAGACCAAACCAATTCGGCGGCGCAGCGCAACTAGGTCAAGTGTTCGGATATCCATGCCGTCTATAGAGATCTCGCCTTCCTGAAACTCGTAAAAACGGGTGATCAGTCGAGCAATGCTGCTCTTGCCCGCGCCGGTATGACCCACCAGCGCTACGTTTTCCCGCGGAGCCACCCTCAGCGAGAAATCGTGCAGCACCGGCTCGCCCGCCGAGTACGCAAATCCCACTCGGTCGAAGCAGATCTCGCCGTTGAGCTGAGTGACCGACCGATGGTCGGCCTGGCGAACAGTCGCCTCGGCATCAATCAGCGCAAAGACCCGTTCAGCGGCGGAAAGGCCACCCTGCAACTGGCTCCAGAACGCGGCCAGGTTGATCATAGGAAACCAGAAACGGTCAACGCTCACCACAAAGAGATACCAATTCCCCAGCGAGATAACGCCAGCGCTAGAAGCCACGCCCCCAGCATAGACCAGAATCGCCGTCCCCGCACCCGAGAGTGCATTAAGGATCGGAAACAAGGAGGCCAAGATGACGCCTCGACGGAGGTTGACCTGATAGGAACGGCGATTAACTTGACCGAACTGCTCGTAGATGGTCGCTTCTTGCCTAAAGTTTTTGGCGACGCCGATCCCGGTCACCGCCTCCTGGATAGCGGCGTTCACCTCGGCCATCACCCGGAACCCCTCACGCGTGACCCGACGCGCGATGCGCCGGAAAGCAATCGCCAGGATCAAGACCAAGGGCGAAAGCGCCAGCACCATCAAGGTGAGTTGCCACGAAATCCGCAACAATACCACCAAAAGGATGCCAAACAGGAGGAACTGGCTCACAACGTCGGTGGTCAGCTGCACCACCTGGGCAAATTCCTCCGTGTCGGAGTTGATCCGGCTGATCACCCGGCCGGAGCGAAACTCGTCAAAGAACGACATGTCGTGGTGCACGGAGGCCCGGAAGGCATCACGACGCATGGACGCGATCACTTCGCCGATAATGCGCGCAGTGGTGCGACGGCGCAACCAGTTACCCGCCCACTCCAGGAGGCCCAATGCCAACACGACGCCTGCTATGCCCAGCGCCGTCGCCGGACTGGGTGCTCGGATCAAGCGGTCCAGGCCCTCCGACACGACATAGGGTTGTGCAGCCCCGCTCAACGCGATGACCGTGATGAGCACAGCCAACCCGATCAACCCTCTGCGGTGGGGTTCGAGATAGGTCAGGATCCGCCGCACCAGATCCCGATCCCGGTACTGGCGGTCGTATGCTTCGGCGTTGATGCCTCGGAAGAAGCCCATGGGGTACCGCTGAAGGCTCAGTGGCCCCGCAAAAGGGATTTCGAGTATAAAATGACGGCCTTGTTGGACATATTCCTACTTTTCGTACCGGGCAAAGATGTTCCTGTAGGCTACCGAATCCTCGAGCAGTTGCTCGTGGGTACCGACAGCAGCGACCTGCCCCCGTCTCAAGACAATGATCAGGTCAGCCCACCGTATCTGTGACAGCCGATGCGTGATCAGAAAGGTCGTGCGTCCGGATGCTGCTCGTTCAATGGCTCGCTGAATGCGATCTTCGGTCGCGCTATCGATGGCGCTGGTCGAATCATCCAGCACCAGGATCGCCGGCCGGGTCAGAAATGCGCGAGCCAGCGCCAATCGTTGCCGCTGCCCGCCGGAGAGCGTCACTCCCCGCTCGCCGATGACCTCGTCATACCCACTGGGAAGCCGGCTGATGAACTCGTGCGCCTGGGCCGCCTCGGCTGCCGCCACGACCTCGTCCTGCAAAGCACCCGGCGCCCCGAATGCGATATTCTCCGCCACTGTACGGGAAAACAAAAAGATGTCCTGCTCAATTATCGATATCTGGCGGCGCAACGCGGCCAGGCTCCAATCCCTCACATCCACGCCATCGACCAAGACCCGGCCAGAGTCCGCCTCATAAGTTCGGTTGATGAGCTTGGCAATAGTGCTCTTGCCCGAACCAGTCTGACCCACCAGTGCAATGGTCTGTCCGGGTTCGACCGCAAAGCTGACCCCTTGGACGGCAGCGCCGTTTGGACCCTCCTCACAACCCGCTGTTTCTGTCGGGTAGCAGAACGACACGTTCTCAAACACTACCCGGCCCTGCATGGGAGCATCATGACCCGCTAGGTTTTGATCCAGCTCGGTCTGGGCGTTGATCAGTTCGAGGATACGCCGGGCGCCAGCCAAACCCGAGGACACTCGCGAGTACGCAAACTGGGCAGAAAAGGTAGGAAATCCAAAGAGCAGAAGCAGAGTATTGTAATAGACAATGTCCCCGACCCCGATGGCGCCCGCACTAAAGAGCCAGAGGCTATGCAAAAGACCGGCTGCGTGCAAAAGACCCAGCAGCAACAAGGGGATAAACCGGGCCTCGATGTCCGCTTGAGCCACAAAAGACCGGCGCCACTCGCCAACGGTCCCGACAAAGCTCTCTGTCTCTCGCTCCTCCTGGGCAGCTCCTTTGACGGTCTCGATTCCCTCGATGGCCTCCGCCAGGCGTGTGTTCATCCGGCCAAACTCGCGGCGGACTCGATCGGCCGCCGGCTGAAGCTGTCGGAGATAGATGCGAACCAGGAACACATAGATGAATAGATACGCCAAGGGCGCGGCCACCAACTGCGGATGGATGGTGGGCGACATGATGATGGGCATGATGATAAAGTTCGCCGACCCGATCACCATGTTCAAGCCCGGATTGAACATCAGATTGATCTCGCGCACGTCGTTGGTGGCCCGCGCCATCAGCTCTCCGGTCGGCCGCAGATCATGAAAGGACATGCTCTTGCCGATGAGGCTTGCGTACAGCTCGTCGCGGATATCCCTCTCCAGTCGTTGCCCAATCACCTCCGCGCAGGCATTGCGAGCCAGCTGCAGGATCAGTCCACGGGCTAACTGGGTGACCACGATCCACAACGTCGCCGCACCTAGTCCCCGGAGGTCGGCCGGTTGAACCATTAGGGCATCGAAAGCTCGTCCCATGAGCATCGACATGGCCGCTGCCAACGCCGCGTTGCTCACCGCACCCACCAAGGTGCCTGCGATATAGACCTTGTGTCGCATCGCGTGAGACATGATCCAGCGCGCCGGGCTGCGGCGGTCTGGTTGCCAATCTTGCCTCACGGTGAATTCGCTGGCGTTGGTCAGGGCGTTAGGAACCATGGAAATCCGCCAAACACCAACCTACTCAGATGCGATAACCGGTACGTTGAGGGTCATGATCGAGGGATGGCCAATGATGATCGCCTTGCCTTCACAGGCCGGCCGCCGGTCGCTGCTTGATAGTCGACGTATCCACCCTGGTATTCGGTCAATGCGCCGTCGTCTAGTGCCACAATCCGTTCTACCAGCTGGTCCAGGAAATAGCGGTCGTGGGAAATCACCAGTACGGTGCCCTCGAAATCTACCAGCGCGCTCTCTAGCACCTCAGCCGAAGCAATGTCCAGGTTGTTGGTCGGCTCATCCAACAGCAGAAAATTGGCGCCAGATAACATGAGGAGGGCCAACTGAAGCCGGCTGCGTTCACCTCCAGAGAGGTTGCCCACGCGGCTGCGAGATTGCTCATACGTAAAGAGAAATCGACGCAGGAATGCGACCGCACCCTCCTCCGAGATCACAGCGGCCTGTCGTACGGTGTCAACCAGCGTCTCATCATAATCCAGATTCTCATGCTGCTGAGCATAATAACCGATTTGCACACTGGGACCAACGGTAATCTGGCCGTCGGTCGGCCTCTCTGCCGCGCCTTCCTGTCTTTCTGCCGCGCCCAGGATCAGTCGAAATAGGAGCGACTTGCCGGACCCATTGGGTCCCAACACCCCGACTCGTTCGCCATGACGGAGCGCCAGATCTACCCCGGCCAGCAAAATGACGTCCTCGGCCTCCGCCGTCTCGGCCGGAAACGCCTTGCATAGGTTCATGATCTCAAGAACCTTGCTGCTACCACGCCAACCAGGCAGTTCCAGCGCCATCCGGCGCCGCTCCAGAATCGGCCGCTCCACCTTGTCCATCTTTTCAAGGCGGTTCATGATGTTAAAGCCGCGCCGGGTGAACTTGGGATTGTCGTAAACCCGCCCCCACGTGAGCAGCCGTTTGGCGGCATGCTCTAGCCGGCTGATCTCCTTCTGCTGTGCCTGATACACCTGTTGCTGGCGCGCCAAGCGCACCTGTTTTTCGAAGGCGTATTCGGAATAGCTGCCGGGGTAACGGGTCAGGCGACCATCCTCGAGTTCGGCAATCTCATCCACCACCAAATCCAGCAGGTACCGGTCATGAGAAACGAGGATCACAGTACCTGGGTATGCCCGGATGAACTGCTCCAGCGTTGCCTTACCATCAAGATCCAGGTGGTTGTCGGGCTCGTCCAGAAGTAGCAGGTCAGGTTGGGTGACCATCAGCCTGGCCAGTCCAACCAGCTTTTTCTGGCCTCCGCTGAGCACGTCCACCGGTAGGGCCAGGTCGGCAGCGGTGAACCCCAGCCCATAGAGCGCCGAACGCACCCGACCCTCATACCCTGGCCCTCCCATGGCCACGTACTTTTCCAGGAGGCGTGCCTGCAATTCCAGCGTCCTGCTCAAACGGCGTTCATCCTTCAGGACGATCGGGTCCTCCAACTGCGCTTCTGTCTGGATCAAATCGCGCTCTACCTCGGCCAGGGCGGAGTCGGCCGCCAACGATTCCTCCCAGACCGATCTCCCCGAAGCCAGTTGCGGCTCTTGAGCCAAGTACCCAACGGTCAGGCCCGGCCGGCGCACGTTGTATCCCGTCTCGCTCTTGATCTCGCCGGCCACGAGCCGGAGCAGCGTGCTTTTTCCGCACCCGTTGGGGCCCACCAATCCAACCACCGTTCGTTCCTCGATCTCCCAGGCGAGGTCCCGAAAGACGGGCTCTGAGGTGTACACCACAGAGACGCGATCCAGGTTGGCAACTATCATGATCTAGGTCCTTGCCTCCGCGCGCTGGTTGGCAACCGGTGGTTCATCTGGGTGAGCTCAACGCTGACGCAGGCTTTAGTCAAAAGCGGTCGGGCGCGCTCCATCGATCCAGTGCGCCTTGACCTCTGACAGGTGCCGCTCGTCCGTCCGGTTGGCCGATAGTGGCGGCAGCGCGTCAAAAGAAAAGAAACCCACCGCCGCAGTCTCATCGCTGGGTTGCGGTTGACCGCCTGTCAATTCGCACAGGAAAACCACTTTGTAAGCATGATATAAAGACAACGGCCGACCGCTCCTGTTGGCGTCGTACACGCCGATCACCTTGCGAGCGAGGACCTCATAACCGCTCTCCTCCCGCACCTCGCGGGTTACCGTGGCCGATGGACTATCACCTACGTCGGCCCACCCACCCGGCATGCACCAGCGTCCGTCTGCCCGCTCCTTAACTAACAAGATCTCGCCGTGGTGGATTACCGCTCCACGCACATCCACCTTGGGCGTTGCGTAGCCCTGCTGCGCCGAAAAATCCTCCAACCAGTGATTCACCGGCAGATGGGTATGCTGCTGGAGAATCTCGGCCGCAATCTGCAGGAGGCGTTCATACCGCTGAACATCGAACGGGTCCCTGCCATATGTCAGACCTGATTGACAGAGCGCCTCTATCTCGCGCACCCAGGCCAGCCAGGGGGGCAATGCCGGATCAGCCATGGCAGTTGCCTAAGCGTCGTGGGTTCCCCAGCGCTGCGCCAGCGCCACATGGACCCGCTCAAGTACTACCGGCTCATCCATTTCGGGGGTCATGGCCAGGTAGGTGCTGCCAACCGTGCTGCAGAAACCGGTGTGGCTGCCGTCACGTCCCAACACAAGGAAACTCATCCCAGCCAGGTATCGGCCGCCCAGCGAGTCCAGGTCGCTCATCGCCTCTTGCCCAGCCCCGTCTAGCGACAAACCCATTTTCAGATACAGCACCAGGCTGCGGGCAGTCCCGGCTCGGATTGCCATTTCTCCCATGCCGGTGCACGCAGCCGCACCATATCGGTTGTCGGCGTACAGGCCGGCGCCCACCACCGGGGAATCGCCCACCCGGCCGGGATACTTCCAAGCCCAACCGCTGGTGGATACTCCCACCGCCAGATCACCGTGCGCGTCCCGGGCAATCATGTTCACCGTCCCGCGAGTCCGCTCAGGGTCCGCGGTAATGGCTACCCAGCGCCACAAGTCTGGAAGATCCGGAAACTGCCGCCAATCATCAGCGGTCAGAACTGACTGTAGCTCCTTCTTCCATCTCTCGTGCGACGTCTCGGTCAATAGATCGCTGGGCTCACAACCCATCTCGGCCGCAAAACGCGCCGCGCCATCACCCACCAGGAACACGTGGGGTAGCTTTTCCATTACGTGGCGGGCCACAGAGATGGCATGACAGAACCCTTGCATCGAGCCCACAGCACCGGCCTCCAGGGTGCGACCGTTCATAATCGCCGCATCCAACTCTACCTGACCCAAGAGGTTCGGAAACCCGCCGTACCCCACCGAGTGATCCTCGGGATTGGCCTCCACGAAACGGATGCCAGCCTCCACCGCGTCCACCGCTTTGCCGCCGCTGCGGAGCACGCGAATCGCCTCGCCGATTCCTACCCGGCCGTTGGTACTGGAAATAACAATCACGAACTACCTCCCGCAGGTTTCGGCCAATTGTATCACAATCGGTCGGCCGGGTTCGCTGAACCGAGTTGGGTGCGGCGACCGGCCGGGCCGATACCGATGCCCTGGAATCCGGCGCTTGATGATTTTCGCTGGAGGCAGTAAGATCAGGATTGTTCGGCCGCCGACGCTGGCCGAATCGACTCACAGACTAGCGAGTTGGCAATGCCCCCGCGAGATACGCGAGGGAGGAGGAAAGACCATCATCGCCACAGATGACGCGCTACACAATCAGACGCGCGAAGGAACATCTCTGGAAAGCGATTTCGCCGCCGGCCCTCAATTGCCTGCATCCAACCCTTCAGGTTCGATGCCCACATGAGCGCGAACTCGGAACCTAGGAGGGCTTTCCAAGTGTTTCTTGACCGCGCAGAGCTCGGCGGCGCGTATGAGCGCCGGGCCATATCGCTCGGGAAAGCCCGCCGGCAGGTCGATGTCCAGATTCACCTGGGTCGCCATCGCGGTAAGCGGATCGTACTCCAGGTTCTGCCGGATTCGCAGTCCCCGAGTGTCCAAGCCTCGCTGGCGACAGAAATTCAGCACATATATGCCAGCGCACGTGCCCAGCGAAGCCAGAAAGAGCTGAAACGGCGAGGGCGCCGATCCTTCGCCTCCTCCCTGCACCGGTTGGTCGGTGCGCACGACAAACTCACCAAACCCAGCATCCACGCGCGCCCCCCCGGGAAACGTCATGGTCATCTCCATATTCTCGTTCTCCTCAAGCCGCCCATACTAGGGCAAACCTCAAATCAAATCGGACAGACACGCGATATTAGATGCAGCAACCGGAAAACGGTGGCACAGCTGCAATCGTGAAAGGACTAGGTAACCATGCGAGATACCATTCGGGCGTTCATAGCGATCGAACTCGGAGCAGAACTGAGGACGGCTCTGGACCGGCTTTCCCACCAACTAGAGCACCGGATCGAGCCTGGCACGGTTCGCTGGGTCAAAACCCAGGCGATGCACCTGACGCTGATCTTTTTGGGTGATACACCGGTGGAGCAAGTGCACTTGATCCAGCGGGCCATCGCCGGGGCTGCACGCGGCTTTCCTTCTCTATCGTTGACCGCGTCCGGCCTCGGCTGTTACCCCAACCTTCGGCAACCTCGCGTGGTTTGGGTCGGTGTCCATGAACCGAGCGGCCACCTTGCCCGCCTCAAGATCAACCTGGATAACCACCTAAAGGGGTTGGGTTTCGAACCCGAGCAGCGGCCGTTTTCGCCGCATCTGACTCTCGGCCGGGTTCAGAAACAAGCGAGCCGAGATGCAGGCCGCAAGTTGGGCCAAGAAGTGCAGGCGATGGCGGTCGGCCAGGTCGGCCGGATCACCGTCGACCGAATAGGTCTGATCCGCAGCGACCTAAAGCCCACTGGACCGGTGTACTCGACCCTGGCCAGCATCTCGTTGGGCCAGGAGCCATAGGTAGTATTTACCATTGGCCAGACCACCGAGCAGATTACCATAGGCGGGCCAGATCCGGCTCTGGCTGGAGTGCGGGTACCCATGATTGGCTTCAAATCCGACCGCTGCCCATTGGCGCTGATTCTGATGGCGGCCGTGGCTCTACGTCTTGCCATACTGGCCTGTGGCGCGGTGCCGTTCAACTCGGACGAGGCGGTGGTTGCGCTGATGGCCCGCCATACACTGGAAGGCCGGTGGCCGGTCTTTTTCTACGGCCAATCCTACATGGGAAGTTTGGATGCCACGCTGATTGCAGCCGCCTTTGCCGTCCTGGGCCAAACGGTGCTGGTGATCCGGCTGGTGCAGAGCGCGGTGTATCTGGCAACCGTAGCAACCACCTATGCGCTTGGTATGCGGCTATTTCGTGACCGATGGGTGGCAGGCGCGGCCAGCATGTTGCTGGCCGTGCCCACCGTGCTGGTCAGCACCTACACGACGGCCACGCTGGGTGGATACGGCGAGATACTCCTGCTGGGGAACCTGACGCTTTGGCTGGTCCATGCAGTCACAACCGACCGCCAGGGCAGTCTCTCGAACTGGCTTGGGCTGGGGTTGGTCTGCGGTTTGGGGCTGTGGACGTCTGCCCTTAGTATTGTGTACACGTTGCCGGCCGGCGTCATGGTCATTGTCCATTTTCTGCGCGTCCGTAGGAACCGAAGCAGCGACCTTCCTTGGGCTGCGTGGGCTTGGGCAGCAGCCGGTTTCCTGGCAGGCAGCAGCCCTTGGTTGTGGCACAACTTTGCTCATAGCTGGTCAGCCCTCCGGTTCATGATTACCGGGCAGGAAAGCTCCGGAATAGGCGTTCAGCAGCTTCCGTTGTCCAGCCGCTTGGCTGGCATGGCGCTGCTGGGCCTGCCGGCCTTGCTGGGCATGCGTTTTCCCTGGTCGGCCGGCTATACTCTGCTGCCGTTGGCGATAGTGCCTCTGACCACCAGTTTGGCAGCCCTGACCACCGCCCTGCAGGTTTCCTGGCACCGACGCCGGGCTGAGCATCTGCTGTTGATCGGCGTGCCCGGCACCTTTGCAGGCCTGTACCTGCTCTCGCGTTTCGGCACCGACCCGACCGGCCGGTACTTCCTGCCCCTGGCAGTACCTTTGGTGTTGTGGACCGCGGCAGCCCTAAACCTGCTCCGCACCCGGCACCCACGATTAGCCGCGCTGCTCCTGGCCTGTCTGGTTATGTATCAACTGCTGGGCAACATCATCGCCACTATCCAGAACCCTCCCGGATTGACCACTCAATTCGACCCGAGCAACAGGTTCGACAATGCCGACGACCATGAGTTGATCAGCTTTCTCCGCAGCGTTGGAATCACGCGAGGATATAGCAACTATTTCGTCGCGTTTCGCATCGCGTTCCTTTCCGACGAGTCGGTGATTCTCTCCTCCCAATTACCCTACAAGCCGGACATGAGCTACAATCCGGCTGATGATCGGTATCCCCCCTATACGGCTGAGGTGGAGCGCGCCCGCGAGGTGGTCTACGTGACAAGCATTCATCCTGCTTTGGATGCTCTCTTGGCTGAGCGGCTGGCCGCGGCTGGCCTCCAGTTCTTGGAGAGACAGATTGGCCCGTATCACATCTTCTATCGTCTCAGCCGCCACATCACCCCACAGGAACTGGGAGTCTGGTCTCCGTGACATCACGCGCCGCGCGATGGTTGACTTTTGACCGGCTGGTGACTGCCATTGTGCTGATCAGCATCTTTGCCATGGCCGTGCGGGTCCCGGTCGACTCGGACACGTGGTGGCATCTGGAGTCCGGCCGTTGGATCGTCACCTATCAAGAGATTCCCCAGGTTGACCCATTTTCGCACACCCGCCTGGGCGCTCCGTGGATTGACCATAGCTGGTTGGCCCAGATTGTGCTTTTTCTGGTGTACGATGCGGCCGGATACGCCGGTCTGGGTCTGCTGGTGGCGATGCTGGCAACCGTTGCGTTTGTGTTTGTCCGGATGCAGTGCCGTAAGGGTAACCGTTGGCTGCTTGCCTTCACCCTGATCACCGCTGCAGCCACTTCAGGAGTCATCTGGGTTGCCCGGCCCCAGATGTTCAGCTTTGCCTATACCGCGATCCTGTGTTATCTGCTGCACCGCTTTAGGCAGGGCGACGACCGGGCGCTGGGATGGATTCCGCCTCTCATGGTGCTGTGGGTGAACACGCACGGTGGGTTTGCCGTGGGCTTTATTCTGCTGGCGGTCCACCTATTTGGCGAGTTAGGAAACCAGGTGCTGCTCACTGGAACACCCCGACTCTCTTGGTGTCCCGCCGGGCGCCTGGCGCTGGTGGCTGCCATCTCCTTCCTGCTGGTATCACTCAACCCCAACGGCGTGCAGATGTGGATGTACCCGTTCCGGACCGTCGGGATCGGAGTATTGCAGGACTTTATTGCCGAATGGCGCCCCCCCGATTTCCACCAGTTGCACCTTCAACCGTTCATATGGATGGTTCTGGCGGCGCTAACTGCATTCGGGCTGTCTGGACGGCCGGCCGATTGGACCGACCTAACGCTGGTCGCTCTGTTCACCTACATGTCGCTCATGGCCGGACGCAACATTGCCCTATTCGCGCTGGTGACCGCTCCGGTGATCGTGCGGTACGGCAGCACTGCCCTGGAGGCGTGGCGTGTTCGCCGCGGCGGTCGTCTCCGGTCTACAGCTGCTCGCCCGCACCGGGCACTGACGGCGCTCAATTGGGCTATCTTGCTGTTGGTACTGGTCGGCACCGTCGCGAAAAGCGTCCCTCCCTTGCGGCTGGAGGCCAATCGTCGTGCCCAGTCCGGTTCGATGCCGGTGAACGCTGTCGAATACCTGCGCCGGGAACAACCGGTTGGACCCATGCTCAACAGCTACAACTGGGGCGGCTACCTGATCTGGCACCTGGCCGAATACCCCGTATTTGTGGACGGCCGGACCGACCTGTATGACAACGAATTCTTGCGCGAATACCTGGCGCTCGTCTGGTGTCAACCGGGATGGGAGCAGAAGCTAGACGATTGGGGTATCAACCTGGTGCTGATTGAACCCGAGAGCACGCTCGCCCGGCTGCTGCAGGAGCATCCGGATTGGCAGCAGACTATTAGCGATGAGATCGCCGTCGTTTTTGTCCGCCAATAGGTGGCACCTGGCGTCGGGTGTGGTGGCGCTCGTGTGGGCCAATCTCCCCACCCTGACTGGCTACGGGGCAGCAGACCTGCAGACGGTGTTCAGTGGTTTCTTTATCTTTCCGCAGGACGGTTTTTCCTATTTGGCCAAGATGCAGCAGGGTGCCGCCGGCAGCTGGCTCTTTCACCTGCCCTTCACCACCGAAGCCCACCCGGGAGCATGGTTGTACCCCTTTTACCTGACGCTGGGCAAGGCGACGTCAGCGCTGGGACTCTCGATGATCGGCGGTTACCACCTGGCTCGGCTGGTCAGTTCAGTCGCGCTGCTGGCGTGTGCCGGCAGGTTTCTTGCCAGGTTCGCGGTTACCCAACGGGGGCGATTTCTCAGCTGGACCATGATCTTGGCGGGTGGCGGTACCGACTGGCTCCTGTCTTCCCTCAAACCATCGTACGTGGCCTTTACTGCCGTTACTCCTGACGTATCCATTTTCTCGGTGCTCTATGGCCCACCGCACGTAACCGCCGCGCTGGCCCTGCTCCTATGGATCCTGCCCACGGTTCCGGACCTATTCATAGCCGACCGGTCCCTGGTGGCCTCGCCGTGCAGTCATTCTGGTCGCCGCCGGTGGATCAAGGCATGGCTCTTGGGTCTGGGCGGTCTGGTGATGTCGCTGATCCGGCCGGACTATGTGCCAATCCTTTATGGCGTGCTGATTGCCTATTGGCTGTCGTTGGCGTTGAAGCGGCGCCAGATCCTTGGGCAGGAGGCAGCGCTGGCCGGTGCGATATGTCTTCCTGCTTTTCCATACGCCCTCCTGGTGGTTGCCACTTTTCGGACCAACCCAGCGATGGCCGGATGGGCGGAGCAGAACCCGTTGATGACGCCGCCCCTGGACGACCTGCTCGCCGGGATTGGGTTGTTCTTACTCCCGGCCGTCCTCGGCGTGGTTCAGGACCGCTGGTGGCACGACGATAGGCGCCTGCTGCTGGTTGCCTGGGCAGCGGTACTGCCACTGCTGCTCTATTCTCCGCTGCCCTTGCAGCGGAGGCTGGTGGGCGGGGTCCAGGTGGCACTGGCGGTGCCGGCCGGTCACTGGATAGACCAACATGCACTGCCATGGTTGGGAAAAGCACGTTGGCGAACAGCCGTATTCGGTCCGCTGTTGGCATCGGCGGCGTGCCTGTTGTTTAGCTACCCTCTTCTCTTTGTTTGGGGTGCAGTGGAGTATGTCGCCACCCGGCCGGAAACCCTTTTTCTGACGGCCGACGAAATCGCCGCACTGGATTGGCTGAAAACCAGGCCCCCCGGCCTGGTAGTCATGGCAGCCGAGGATACCGGGCGTTACATCCCGGCCTACAGCCGGGCAATCCCAGTGCTAGGTCACCCCGTCGAGACGCTCGCGGTGGAAGAGAAACGAGCCGACGTCAGCCGCTTCTTCGCCGCCGATACGCCCGCGGCGGACCGGTTGGCGATTCTAAACCGTTACAGTGCGGCCGTGATCTGGCGGGGACCGCGCGAACGCAGGCTCGGCTCCTTTGACCCGGCAATTCTGCATGGCTACCTGTTGGGGTTTGAGCAGGGGCCAATTAAGGTCTGGATCAGCTCAGAAGAGGTCCATGACGGTTGGTAGGAAGCTGCTGATCGGTTCGTTGCTGGCCCTGCTGGCGATCGTCTGGTTCTCCGCCCAAGGCTGGCTGACCTACCGCCTGTTCACCTCTCGTTTTCCCGGGGCGAACGACTTTCTTGCGCGCTGGGCTCCTGGCTGTGCCCTTTTGTGGTATGGCGAGAATCCGTATTCAGAGCAGGCCACGCTGCGCGCCCAGTTGATCATGCATGGCCGTCCAGCCCAACCGGGAGAAGATCACGCGCCGTTCTTCTACCCGCTGTACGCGCTCGTCTTTGTCGCGCCGTTTTGCCTCACACAGAACTATCCGTTGGCTCAAGCCTACTGGATGACCACCCTCTTTTTCGTCCTGGTCGCCGGAACGTTACTGACGCTGTCAGTGACACGCTGGCGCCCTCCAGCTTGCCTCTGGGCGTTCACTCTACTATGGACCGCCCTCAACTACCCGCATGCTCGTGCCGTCCTGCTCGGCCAGTTCAATCTGCTAGTGTTCCTTGGTGTCGGGTTGACGCTGTTCTTCCTGGCTCGGCACGCTGATTTGGCGGCCGGTGCCTGTCTGGTTATCACCACCGTCAAACCCCAGTTGTCGTTCATGGTCATCGCCTGGTTGCTCTGGTGGACGGCATGCCAACGGAGATGGCGATTCTGGGTTGGTTTTGCGCTGGTGGTGGGGGTCGCCGCTGGCGTCTGCTTCCTGGTGGTGCCCAGCTGGATGGGCGATTTTGTCCGCCAGGTGGTTCATTACGACGAACTCGCCGGCACCACCTACCATTCGCTCACCTGGATCATGGTGCGTCACTTTCTGGGTGCCGGGCCACCGCTGGAGGCCGTGGTTATCGCAGGGTTTCTGGTTGCGGCCCTGGTCATTTCCTGGCGATATCGGCTTGCCCAGGGGGACGGTATGCTGTGGGCCACCGCCATGGTGTTGCTGCTTACCCAATTCGTCGCGCCTCGTGTCGCGACCACCGGTTACGCGGTGTTGCTGTTTGCGCTTTTCCTTCTGTTTCGCCGTTGGACCCAATCAATGGGTCGGCACTGGTTGGCGTTAGTCGTGCAACTGGCATTGTTGGTCGGCCAATGGGCACTCTTTCTGGCAACCATCGAGGGGAACGTGGAGACCGCGGCCGTGTACCTTCTTTTCCCCGTGCCGCTATTGGTGGCTCTGGTGCTGGACCGACCGTCCACCAACACGGATTCTGGGTCATGACCGAACGCCGACGCTACCAGTTAGTCATCGTCGTTTTTGGCTGGCTACTTGTCGTCACGGCGGCCTACTACCTGACGCACAAGCCAATCACGCCGGCCCAGATGGCGGCGGCCAGCAAGCCATTGGCAGACCTCGCCGTCATCGGGTTGTTGGCAGCGATCGCGGGCGGGCTAGGGCTGCGCTTTTTGGGGGCTGAGCGACCAGACGGCCGGGCTGAGACCATAGCCTGGTCAACCGGTTTAGGTCTGGGAGCCATATCGCTGGCCATGTTGGGTCTGGGCGCTGTAGGCGGATACCGCGTCTGGCTGGTCTGGACTCTGCTCGGCCTCACTGCGCTCTGGTTGCGCCGTGAAGTGGGGTGTTGGTTTCGATCGGTCTGGGGCTTGCTGGGCCAAATGTGGCCGGCCAACCGTGGTCAGCGGGTGTGGCATGGCTATCTATTGGCCGTCTTTGGGCTGGCGCTGTTGAC
Source organism: Anaerolineales bacterium UBA2181 (assembly GCA_002328075.1). Lineage (GTDB taxonomy): Bacteria > Chloroflexota > Anaerolineae > Promineifilales > UBA4811 > UBA4811. The sequence goes on from DCVT01000012.1 coordinate 24,686, forward strand.
GGCATTCCTCCCGCCCACTGCCTGGGACGCTCTGGTCTACCACCTGACCGGTCCCAAGCTTTATCTGGAAGCCGGCCGGTTGGTCCATCCGCTGGACCTGCCTTACCTGGGCTTCCCCCAATTGGGCGAGATGCTGTTCACCATGGCGATGCTGCTGCGCCGGCCGGCCGCGGCTCAACTCATCAGCCTGCTCTTTGGAGCTCTGATGGCGCTGGGTTGCCATGGGCTGGCAGGGCAGCGTTGGGGCCGGCCGGCCGGCGCATTGGCGGCCGCTATCCTCTACTCTGCCACCACCATTCTGCTGATCCTGAGTTGGCCCTACGTGGACGTCCTTCTGATGTATTTCACGCTGGCAGCTTTTGCCGCGCTTTGCCGCGGTCTGGAGCAGAATTCCCGGCGTTGGCTGGTTGCCGCCGGTCTGTTTGTTGGCATGGCGATGAGCACCAAGTACACCGCTGTGACTATCCCGGCCGGTGCCGTGCTGCTGATCCTGGCGAACTGGCCGGTGAGGCGGTGGCATCTGGTGCTCCTCGTCATCGCGGTTGCTGCCGCGTTCGTTGCCCCTTGGCTGCTCAAGAACTGGGTGCTGACCGGCAACCCGGTCTATCCCTTTCTCCTGCCCGGCCGATACTGGGACAGCTTTCGGACCTGGTGGTTTGGCCGCGCCGGAACCGGTCTGGCAGCCACGGCACCGTGGCAGATTCTGCTGGCCCCCTGGTACGCCACCACCCGGGGAGTCGAAGGCGGTGTCGGGTTCAGCGCAACCATCGGACCGCTCTTTCTGGCGTTGACGCCGCTGGTTCTCCTTCACCGGCGTCGTGAACCGGCAAAACAGCGACAGTGGCTTTCCCGCTTGGCCCTTTTTTCTGCCCCCAGCTATCTGCTCTGGTTGATCGGCATCAGTCTTTCGGCTCAACTCGTCCAGACACGGCTGCTGTTCCCCATCTTTCCGCTGTTGTCCTTGTTGGGCGCAGCCGGCGTCTTTGGCCTGGATGCGCTGAACCCTCCGCGCCTCCGATTGGGTTGGGTCGTACGCGCGACCATTGCCTTCGTCCTGCTGTTGAACCTGATCGGGCTGGGCCTGGCTACCTTGCGCCAGCGGCCGGTAAGCCACATTATGGGCTATTACCCCTCGGAGGAGTATCTTGCCGACCGGCTGGGCTGGCACCATGCTGCCATGCAGGCGCTCAATGATCTGCCGCCCGATTCGCAGGTGCTCTTTTTGTGGGAACCGCGGAGTTTCTACTGCCAGGTGGCCTGCTGGCCGGATGCGCTGCTGGATCGCTGGTGGCACGCGCGCCGAACAGCGGGTGCTCCCGGAGATATCGCGGCTTCCTGGCGATCGGCGGGGTTCACGCATCTGCTGCTATTCCAAAGTGGCTACCAGTTCACCCTGGAGCAAGGCGACGACCCGATCAGCGCGGCCGACCAGGTAGCATTGCAGACTCTCCTGGCTGAGGAGCTAGTTGTACACCAGGATTTCGACGGCGTATATACATTGTACCGGTTCCGATGATGGACAGCATCCCAGGTCTGGCTGATGATCTTTGACCGGGCGGTCGACGAGATGGACGGCCGACACCCCCACGTCGAGTGGCTCGAGTCGCACTGCCAATGGAACGAGACCCTGCACTTTCGTCCGCTCCACGTTCGCCGCTCTATCCAACCGGGTGAGTGAGAGGGCCATGACAACCACGCCGGTGCGTTTGCTGCGCCATTGGAGCCTGATCCTGGCTTTGGCGGTCATGGTGGTTGATCTGGACGTGCCCGTCTCAAGCACCGGTAACCTAGCTCAAGCTGGCTCGCAGATTCGGCAGGTGTCTTCTGTCAATCCACGATGCAGCAGCCTGGATATACCGTCGTGACGGCACGCATTCTTCTGTTGTTCGGGCTTTTGGCCATCCTGGTTACGTGGCCGCTTGCCCTGCACCTGGGCACGCAGGTGATCGGACCGTTTCGCGGCGATAACCTGGAATACGTCTGGAAGATCTGGTGGGTCAAACACGCCCTGCTTGACCTGAACCAGTCACCATTGGTGCAGCCGGATATCTACTACCCATTCGGTTATCCTCTGGCGTATGGCGAGATCACACCCAGCCACACCTACTTGGGCCTGCCGCTGACGGCGCTCCTTGGTCCTGTCGCAACCTACAACCTATTCATCCTGGTGTCATTCGCGCTCACGGGGTTATTCACCGTGTTGTTGGTGCGTCGATTGACGGGCAGCACGCCCGCCGGTCTGGTGGCCGGGTTGATCCTGGCCTACTGCCCATACCGGATGGCGCGGATTGCCGGCAACCTGCCGCTGATTGATACCCAATGGTTGCCGCTGGTGCTGCTTTTCCTGGAGCGGTACGCCGACCGGCGACGGTGGCCGGATGCGGTGGGTGCCGGCCTTGGCGTGGCCGCCAGTGCGCTGTCGAGTTGGTATTATGCGGCCGCGTTGGGTTTGCTGTTGCCGGTCTATGTGGTGGCTCGGTTTCGTCTGTTAGGCGGGCAGCGCTGGCGATTCTGGTTGACCGGCGGGCTAGCATGTGTCCTTGCCGCCGTCCTGCCCCTGATTCCGTTCTTGATTCCCTACCTCTCTGTCCAACAGGCGGGGGAGGCCAGTACACCGCTGGAGCAGGCAGCGTTCTGGTCCGCCAGTCTGACTGACTATCTGACACCCAACCCGCGCCATTTCGTCTGGGGAAACTGGGTCACGGAACGCCTGGTCTTCTACCCGGGAGGCTTGCCATATGAGTTCATACTGGGTTGGGGCCTCGTATCCACCGTGCTGGCGCTGTACGGCTGGCGGCGTGGGCGCGAGACGACGGTGCGGGGATGGCTACCCTGGACCGCGGTTGCGGTGCTCCTCAGTCTGGGTCCGGTGTTCACTCTGTTCGACAAGCTGGTGACACTGCCGGCCCCGGCGGCCGCGGCGCAAACCATCAACGAAACGCTCACCTGGTTGGGCCGACGCTCTTTGGCCGGCGAACCCTATCTTTCGGCACCGCCGGGTCGTTTTGTCGTCCCTCTGCCCGCACTGCTGCTGCGCTGGTTTGTGCCCGGGTTCGTGGGCATGCGAAGTTGGGGCAGGCTATCCATCCTGGCCACCTTGGGCGTGGCGGTGTTGGCAGGTATTGGGGTGGACGCCTTTCTCCGGGGCGAGTTGGAGCACAAGCCGACCCGGCGCTCCGGTTTGCGGAAGTGGTCGGCCGCAGTTCTGTTGGCAGGATTGATCTTTTTCGAATTCTACACGGGTCCGCAGGCACTCATCACGCCCGGCCCGCGGCCGGTTGATCTGTGGCTGGCATCGCAACCCCGGCGCACCACGTTAGTCCAGATGCCGTTGGTGAGCGCGCTAAGTGGACCACAGATGTACTACACCATGCACCATGGGCAACGCATCATCAGCGGTTACGGCACCTACCTGCCAATTTTGTTCGAAGCCAACTATCCCGAGCTGCTCGATTTCCCTTCTGACGAATCAATCGATGTGCTGGCGAGTTGGCCCGGTGGGGGAGTGGAAACGATCTTGATCGACGAGTCCGACGTGCCGGCTGGCGACTCGCTGTGGCAGGCTGTGGCCGTACAGAGCAGATTGCAGCTCGAAGCAATAGTGGGCAGCGTCGCCGTTTACAGACTGAAATGAGCCCAGACTAGGCCATATGGCCACGACTATCCTTCGTTATCAAGGCAGCATTCAATGGAGCAGAGCTAGCAAGATCGCTCTGTTGGTGTTGCTCCAGCTATACCTGGTTATGGCCGTCGCGATGGTTGCCGGTTTGTTTGACCATCAGTGGCGGCTGGCCAATCTCGTCGCCTTGGCGCTGCTTTGCGGAGGGTGGCTTGTCATCAGGGCCCTGAAACGCGAGGGGACAATCAAGACAGCTCTAGACTGGCTGATAGTCGCCGGATTCGGATGGTATGTCATTGCTGCCGTGTTCTCTATGGATCGCAGGGTCAGTGCGGAGTGGGTCGCCTATTTGGGGCTGCATATCCTGTGGTACTATGTCTCACTTGACCTTTTTCGTCGCGAGCGCCCCTGGAACGCTTTTTCTGCCAGTGTGACCATCACAGGGGCGGTCATCGCCGCACCGGTGGTCGCAACGTCCGTTTTCCTCAGAATGGCGATCGAGCAACAACCGTTGGCTGTCACTCGGATTAGCTCTCTGATGCTTAACCCTAACCTGTTGGGAGCCTACCTGTGCCTGGCATGGGGATACACGCACTACCACCTGATCGGCGCGAGGACGCAACGCAGCCGGTGCGTGCTGGTTGTCATGGCAGTTCTGCTAGGAGCAGCCGTTCTCCTCACCCAATCTCGGGGAGCCCTGCTGAACCTGGCCGTTTTCGCCGTCACGCTGGTCATTGCCAGATGGTTAGCCCATCCATGGAGACTTACCTGGAAACAGTGGTTAGGGGTGTTGGCTGTGATTGTCGCCGTCAGCGCGACACTCGGAATCCTGGTGACACACCTGAATAGTCCTGTAAGTAATGCTGCGCGGTTGGAGACCTGGAGAGTGGCAGTCAAAACAATTGCTCGCCGGCCAGGGATAGGTGCAGGCCCAGGTCTGTACGGCCGGATGTGGCTCGAACTCCATGACCCTGCCCAGAGCCGGCAGCTGTTCAACCATGCCCACAACCTGGCCCTCACCGTCGCCGCCGAGACCGGGCTGGTATCCATAGTGTTTCTAGCTGTTGCGGGCATCGTGTCCATTCGGCAAGCGTGGCGACGATTGCTGAGCACGGCCGACCGAAATCGACAATGGAAACGGATGATTGCGTTGGCCACACTGGTGGGTTTCATGGCCCACTTGCAGGTTGAATACTTGTTCGACTATCCCCTGTTGGCCATTCTCCTGTTGCCGCTCCTGGCCCAGAGCACCCGTTCAGACGCTAATCGACGTCGCCCCCTCGTCTTTCTTGCGTTTCCCACTGTCGTGGTGGTATTGACTACAATCATCTACATCACAATCACCCCCGCTTTTGGGAAGTACGACAAGGCACGCGCTGCGGACTCGCAGGGTGATTTGGATCAAGCGACAAGGTACTTTGAGCAGGCGATTGCAGACGACCCCACCCTGCGGTTCTACCAAAGGCAGTATGCGATTATCCTGGGTGATTACGCCCTTAAGGCCCCTCCGGTCACACGAAACGAGTACAACACCTTTGAGGACGCCTTCCTATTCAGCGGGTATTTCGCTCCCGACCATGCTTTCTTGGCATGTCTGGAGTGGAATGCCGGCAACCTCTCTGCGGCAATAACCCGCATGGAACGTGCATGCGAGTTGGATCCTGCAAATATGCGCTATGCGTTGAACCTGGGAATGTACTATGAGGCCGCAGGGAACCTCGACCAGGCCACAGCTCAATACCGGCAGGTTGTCAGTGCGGAACCATCGATCCTTGCCGGTGATTTTTGGATCGGGAATCGGAAACGGGAAGCGCTCCGTTACGATCTGTCACAGACACTCCTGGCACGCCTGCCGCTGGACGAGTATTCCAGGCGGGGGGAACTCTTCTCTTGGCTGGGGGATTTTGAAACCGCGTCTCGATATTATGTAAGGCAAACAGAAACTGTCAGTCCCTTCTTGGGTTGGTTAGGCTTGGCCGAATTGGCGCTCACCCAGGCGGATGCACAACGGGCTCTGGCAGAAGTGACGCGCGCCCTGACGGAGAACCCTGAGGACAGCCAGGCGCTTCTGATCCGGGCGCGCATCGAACTCCTCAACTACAACCCGGCAGCAGCGATGCGAATTCTTGCCGGTATCCATGTGTCTTCGCCGTCAGTATCGTTTTTCCGTGGTGAAGCAGCCTTGCTGCAGGGCGATCTGCAGACCGCCGAACAGTGGTATTTGGACGCAATTCACCAGGTCTCTGAGCGTTGGGCATCCGCAGACAGACTCGCAGATTACCACTTTGTAGGCCGCCGGCCGCGCATGGAAACCGAGGAGGTGCGCTGCCTGGACTGGCCGTTCCCCGACGAGGGAACCACACTGCCGGCCAAACGCCTGTTTGAAATCTATCGGCAAAAGGACGACCAAGCAGGAATGGAGAACCTTCGGCAGATGTTGCCCTACAGCCTTCGCTGGATATACTGATCCAATTCGGCGGTGGCGGATGATGCGTGACCAGGAATAAAGACACCGGCAGAAGGTCAGAGGATGCGTAACCGAACCCGCAAAGGGCCGGCCGTGATGCCGTTGGCGCTGCTGTTGCTCGCGAGTCTTTTCGTAGCCGTCCTGACTTCAGTGCCCATCCTCCAGCCGGGTACGATGGACTCGCATTACTACTATGGTGCGGGCCAGAGTCTTCTTCAGTCGCATGCCTTTGTCGAGCCCATCATCTGGAACTATCTGGATCCTCCAGCCGGATTGCCCGCGCCGAGTCATCTTTACTGGATGCCGCTGCCTTCCATCCTGGTTGCACTGGCCCAGGCCATACTCGGACCGACCTTCAAAGCTAGTCAGATACCCTTTATCCTCCTGACGGCCGCCCTGCCGCTCGTCAGCTTCCTGACGAGTTGGCACCTGTCGCACAACCAGCGTCACGCACTGATTGCCGGGGTGTTGACCATTTTCAGTGGTTTCTTCCTGCCTTACTGGACCATTCCCGAGACATTTGCCCCCTTTGCAGTGGCGGGCGGGCTGGCGCTATACTGTCTGGCACGTTGGGGCGAGAACCGCGACGGATGGTGGTTACTCGCTGCCGGTCTTCTGGCAGGTCTCGGCCATCTGGGCCGGGCTGACGGCATACTGCTGCTGTTGGCCGGCCTCATCTTTGTCGTCGTGCAGCAGACGGGCAAGCGGGTCAGCCTACCAGCAACAAAAACGACACCGACAATCATTGCCCGCGCCGTGGCGCTTTTGACCCTGGGATACCTGGTAGTGATGACCCCCTGGTTCATGCGCAATTGGTTGGTGATCGGCTCACCGCTGTCGGCCGCCGGCGCCAGGACCGTCTTTATGCGTAGCTATGACGAATTGTTCAGCTACGGCACACCGCTCACCTGGGAGCACTTGAGCGCGTGGGGCTGGGGAAACATCTTGCGCTCCAAGCTGGGAGCGGCCTGGAGCAACCTTCAGACCTTTGTGGCGGTGGACAACTTGATCTTCCTGACCCCGCTGACCCTGATCGGCCTTTGGCAGATGCGTAAGCGACCCTTCTTGTGGCCGGCGGCACTCTATGCGGCGCTGCTATTCGGCGTGATGACCCTGTTCTTTACATTTCCAGGCGCTCGCGGTGGCGTTTTTCATTCCAGCGCTGCCCTGCTGCCCGCCATCATGGCGGTTGCGATGGTGGGGCTGGACACGGCGGTGGATTGGGTAGCCCTCCGTCGGCGCCGGTGGGACCGGCAATCCGCCCGGAGATTCTTTAGTTACGGCGCGGCCGTGCTGGCTGCCGGCTTGAGCCTCTTTGTGTACCAACGGCGGGTCATCGGCGACGGGAGTTGGGCCAACCCAGCCTGGAACCAGGCAGACGCCGTCATGGTGGCGGTAGGCGAGTGGCTGATGGCGAATGAGCCAGATCGGCCGGTGGTGATGGTGGGTAACCCGCCTGCGTTTCATTTCCACACCGGCCTGCCCGCGATCGTGGTGCCCAACGAGGGTCTGGAGCGCACATTGGCGGCCGCCCATCGCTACGGGGCCAAGTTCTTGGTGCTGGATGAGAATCAACCGGCGCCACTGACCCCCTTGTATCAGGGGCACGAGACAAGCCCCGCGCTGAACCTGGTCTGGCAGAAAAGCTCCGTCCGATTGTATCAGCTCGTGGCGGGAGATCCGTAGAAACCTAGTCAAGCGTCCGTGGGGTGGCGGTCGTCATCGGTGTTACTCTGGTTGGCCTGGCCCTGTCCAGTCATGGTTCGGGCCTTTTCCACCATCAGTCCTCCATTGGAACTGGGAGGTAGTCAGGCGACCGCCGGCTGCGACGGTCAGTTCGATTTCCTGTTGGATCACGCAAGTTGCTGCGTTCTTGCGCCGAACCACCCTCTCTCGGCGAATTTGCCAAACCCTCGCGAATGCTGTACACTTTGAGCGGGCTTGACACAAGCCCGAAAATCCTGTGGAAGCGAATGGTGAACGAGGGACGGGAGAAAGCACTGGACGTTGCCTTGGCCACCATCACCAAAAAGTACGGTGATGGTGCCGTTATGCGTTTGGGACAAACCAGGCTGATGTTAGTTGAGGCGGTCTCGACTGGTTCGCTAGCCCTGGACATTGCCCTGGGCATTGGCGGCATCCCGCGTGGCAGAGTCACCGAGGTTTTTGGTCCCGAATCCTCGGGCAAGACCACACTCTGCCAACACGTTGTGGCCGAAGCTCAGCGACAGGGCGGAATTTGCGCCTTTATCGATATGGAGCACGCACTCGATCCTCGCTATGCTGCCAAATGCGGCGTGGACTTGAATCGCCTGTACATCTCGCAGCCGGATACGGGTGAGCAGGCACTGGAGATCGTAGAGATGCTTGTTCGTTCCGGCACCATGGATGTGGTTGTCGTTGACTCGGTTGCCGCGTTGGTGCCAAGGGCCGAAATCGAAGGCGACATGGGCGACCCGTCAATGGGCAGTATGGCGCGACTGATGAGCCAGGCATTGCGCAAATTGTCGGGCGCCATCAAGCAGTCCAACACAGCCATGATCTTTACCAACCAGTTGCGGGAAAAGATCGGCGTGGTCTACGGCAGCCCAGAGACAACGACCGGCGGAAACGCACTCAAGTTCTACGCCAGCATTCGATTGGACGTACGGCGCATTGAAACCCTCAAATCCCAGGGGCAGACCATAGGGTCCCGAGTGCGCGCTCGGGTAAAGAAGAACAAGGTTGCTCCCCCTTTTCGTGAAGCCGAGTTCGACATCATGTACGCAGAGGGGATCAGCAAGACGGGCGACGTTTTAGACCTAGGAGTAGAGCACGGAATCATTGAGAAGCGGGGTTCGTTCTACCGGTACCAGGAGACACTGATCGGCCAGGGCAGAGAGGCGGGTAAATCCTTTCTTTGTGAGAATCCGCAGATTTCCCTGTCCATCGAAAACACGATCCGGAGAGCGACCGGCTTGCCGCAATTGCCAGAGTACGACCCTGCTAACAACTAGATGACGCAAAAGGCTGCGCGAACTGTTATGGTCCACATGAACCATCCCCAAGGTCGGGGTGTACTCCCAAGAGGAAGCGGTCGCGGGCTGACAATGGCCCTCGATATCAGGTCCGGAATGGCTGTAAGGAACAGCCCTCCGTTTGCAGGCCAGCAGGCACGCGTTCAGTTACTTGCCCTGCAGCCTCTGTCAGGAGCCGGTCGTAACCGATTGCTCTGGACAGACAAGAGTATCTCTCGTGGCGCTTTCGTGGGAGTCATGTAGTAGGTAACCACCACCCCGGGGGTGGTGTCGTGATCATCAGGCGATCTCGCCTGATCCCGGTGACCGGTCAGCTGATCGGCCCGTAGGCGGACATAACAACCCTGGTTTGCCAGCCGTGGCGTTTTGCGTCACGGCTTTTTTTGTGACCGGATGGCTGGAACGATTACCGCACTTGTCGTGCAAAGGAAAAACCGGAAACGCGTGAACGTCTTCCTGGATGGAGAATACGTGTTTTCCCTCGCTGACACTGAGACAGCTCACCTGCAAGTGGGTCAGCGGCTGGAGGACGCCACCATCCGGGAGCTTGAGCGCACTGATGCTCGCGCCAGGGCATATTCACAGGCACTCCTTTTTTTGGCGCTTCGGCCGCGCAGCCAACGCGAAGTGAAGGATAACCTGGCAGCCAAAGGCTATTCGAATGATGAAATCTGCGCGGTGTTGAAGCGCCTAAAGGATGGCGGCCTGGTTGACGACCTGGCGTTCGCCCAGTACTGGGTCGATCAGCGACAGACGTTTCGGCCGCGCAGCATTGCGGCGTTGCGGCACGAATTGCGCCAAAAAGGAGTGGAACCGGAGACCATCGCATCGTCCGTGGGGGCAGTCGACGAGGAAGCTCTGGCGTATCAGGCCGCAACCAAATGGGTCAGGCATGGGTCCCTCCTGACCGGCAACGATCTGCAAAAGCTCAGTTCGTTCCTGTTGCGACGCGGTTTTTCATACCGTTTGGTTCGGGAAACCGTCTCTCGTGTGGCCGGCGAATTGGGCCGGGACCTTTCATCAACCAACGATTCTGATTGAGGAGACAGTAAAGATGTCAACAGGGCTCGTGAACGCGCTTACCTACCTTATCCTGCTGCTAGTTGGAGCCGCGGCCGCATTCCTGATCAGCCGGTCCTATTACCTTCGGCAAAGGGAGCAGCTGGCCAGGAAAGAAGTCGACGAAGGCCGAGAGATGGTGGAAACGGCCAAATCGCAGGCGCGCGAGATCGTGCTTGCCGCCAAGAGCGAGGCGCTCGCCATGGTCACCAGTGCCGAAGAGGAGGCAAAGCGACAGCGTCTGGCGGTGCAGGAGGCGGAACGGAGAAGCGATGAGCGGAGAGCATCGCTGGACGAGCGCCTGGACCGCGTGGAGAAACGAGAGATCAAACTCAACAAACGCCAGAGTCTGGTGGACAAACGCGCCGGCGACCTGGAAAAAGCGTACACCAAACACATGGAGGAGCTCGAGCGAATCGCCAAGATGACCCCGGATGAGGCCAAGCAGATCCTGCTGGAAGAGGTGGAAAAGACAGCTCGCCAGGACATGGCTCGCATCATTCGCGCCGTCGAAGAGGAAGCGCAGGCAACGGCTGACCAACAGGCCAAGAAGATTGTGGCCTGGACCATCCAAAGAATCGCTACTGAGAACGTAGCCGACCTGGTGGTGACTGCCGTGCCTCTGCCGACCGAGGAGATGAAAGGGCGGATCATCGGCCGCAACGGCCGCAATATCCGCGCCTTTGAACAGGCTGCTGGTGTGGACGTGATCGTGGACGACACGCCAGAGGCGGTCACAATCTCGTGTTTTTCGCCGATCCGCCGAGAGGTAGCGCGCCGCGCGATGGAAAAACTGGTCCTGGACGGACGGATCCACCCCGCCCGGATCGAGAAACTGCTGGAAGATGCGACCCAGGACGTTGAACGCGAGGTTAAGGAGGCCGGCGAACATGCCGCCATGGACGCGCGAGTCCACGGGCTTCACCGCGAGGTTGTAAAAATCCTGGGTCGATTGAAATACCGTACGTCCTACGGGCAGAACCAACTTCACCACGCGGTGGAAACCGCCCAGATTGCCGGTTTGTTGGCGGCCGAATTGGGCGCCAATATGGAAGTGGCCAAGGCGGCCGGCTTGCTGCACGATCTCGGAAAGGCAATTGACCAGGAGATCGAAGGTACTCATGCCGCAATTGGGGCTGACATCTGCCGCCGCTACGGCGTCTCCCCACTGGTGGTCCGCGCCATTGCTGCCCACCACCACGAGGTCGATCAGGAGACCATCGAGGACATCATTGTTGAGATCGCCGATGCCATTTCCGGAGCTCGGCCGGGTGCCCGTCGTGAGAGCGTTGAGAATTACCTCCGCCGCATCAAGACGCTTGAGGAGGTGGCCAATTCGTTCGAGGGAGTTGCCGAGAGCTATGCCCTACAGGCCGGCCGCGAAGTGCGAATCATTGTCAAGCCGGAAGAGATCGATGATCTGGCTGCAGTTCAGCTCTCGCGCGACGTGGCCAAAAAGGTAGAGGAGTTGATGCAATTCCCCGGGCAGATCAAGGTCACAGTGATCCGCGAGATGCGGGCCGTCGACTATGCCAAGTAACTGACGGCGTTCTGCTGTGATCTCGCCGGGAGACGCGGGCGGTCTAGCCTGAAGGGCGCCCTCTACTGCAGGTAATCGAGCGGATTCAGTAGGTTGCCCAAATAGCGAATCTCAAAGTGCAGATGGGGTCCGCTGGAGTTACCGGTGGTGCCAGCGGCGCCTATGTTGCCGCCCTGGGACACAAACTGGCCGTTGGCTACCCAGATCGAATCCAGGTGCCCATACCAGGTCTGGAAACCATTGCCGTGGTCCAAAACGACCAGGTTCCCATATCCCCACGTACTCCACCCGGCGTGAATCACGGTGCCGCTGTCGGACGCAGCCACCGGCCGCCCGATCGGAGCGCCAATATCGATAGCCCGATGAGCCCACCAGTAGTACTGGGTTAACCGACCCCAGGTCGGCCAAATAAAGCGGCCCAGGCCGGCGTAGACGATCGACCCCTCGTAAAAAGCGCTGGAGGCAACCCTTCCGCGAGGCGAATTCGGTGTGTAGGTCCACACCAGATACGCCTTCTCGCCCCCCGGAATGATGAGTTGTGTGCCTGGCACCGGCCGATGCGGCCACTGCTGAAGGTTGTTGTCGGCATATTCGACAATCGCCTGAGGTTCGACGGAGTACATCTCGGCCAGGCTCTCCACCGTGTCCGATACATCTACCGTGTGCAGCACGCCATCCACGGGCAGAATGGTCAGCGTAATGCCAATCTGCAGGAGCTGAGCCTCATTGGCCAGGTCAGGGTTCCCCCAAAGTAGCGTAGCCGGCTGTATCCCATAGAGCTCAGCCACCTTGCTCGGCGTGTCCCCCGCCTCGACCTGATGGTAGGTTAAGTGGTGACTGGGCAAGCTCGGCTGGTAGGTGTACGGGATCGCCTCCCGCTGAATGGCCAGGTCCAGCAACACGGAAGGCACTGGGGACGGCGTCGGAGCGGGTTCTTGCGTCTGAGGAGTGGCCGTCGGAACAACAGCCTGTCCTTGGGCAGAAGGCAGGTTCAAGCGAATCGCAGGCTCACGGCCGTTCAGGTGGGTCGCCAGCACTACGGCTAATGCGACGCTCAATAGCCCGAGGTGGATGGCATAGCGTCGTATCGGCTCAAGACCGGCCGGCCTCTGGGGTGATTCTGGTGCCGAGTCTACGGAAGGAGCTGTTACGCCCAACTGCAAACTCCGATTGGGACGGCCGAGGGCGGCCATACGCCTTGGATCAGGCGTGTTAGTGCATTTGTCATGGCCCAAATCGTACCACAAACCCCGGCTACAACAAAACTGCCGGCTTTCGCCGGCAGTCTACAGACTGGCTGCTGTTGTTTACATCAGGTCCCGGGTCAGCGTTTCCAGGAACTCGTAGTTGGTTTCTGTCTGTCGAAGGCGCTTGAGCAACGCTTCAATCGCGGTCGCCATCTCGTACCCTGCGCCGTTGGGCGGCGAGGTCATCAATTGGCTCAACATCCGGCGCATCAGGTAGACGCGCTGCAACTCGTCGCGGGAGAGGAGGAGCTCCTCCCGCCGGGTGCTGGACCGCTCAATGTCAAAGGCTGGAAAGACGCGCCGCTCCTGCAGCTTGCGGCTCAAATGCAACTCCATGTTACCCGTGCCCTTGAACTCCTCGTAGATCAGGTCGTCCATCCGACTCCCGGTATCGACGAGGCAGGTGGCAATAATGGTCAGACTGCCTCCCTCCTCCAGGTTACGCGCAGCTCCGAAAAAGCGCTTGGGTGGGTAGAGGGCTGCCGGGTCAATGCCGCCGGAGAGCGTCCGACCGCTGGGTTGAACCACCAGGTTATAGGCGCGGGACAGGCGGGTGATCGAGTCCAGTAGAATAACCACTTCCCGACCGCATTCAGTGAGCCGCTTAGCCCGTTCCAGAGCCATCTCCGCAACACGTACGTGGTTCTTGACTGGCTCGTCAAACGTAGAGCTGATGACCTCAGCCTCCACCGACCGGTCCATGTCGGTGACCTCTTCCGGCCGTTCACCGATAAGCGCGACCATGAGGTGAACGTTCGGGTAATTCTCCGAGATACCGTTCGCTATCTGCTTCAGCACGGTCGTCTTGCCGGCCTTGGGCGGTGAGACAATGAGCCCCCGTTGACCCCGGCCGATGGGTGCAACCAGATCGAGCAGGCGCGTGGTGAGAACGGGTCCCGTGGTTTCCAGTTTGTACTTTTGGTCTGGAAAGATGGGGGTGAGCTTTTCAAAAACCGGCCGGCGTTTTGCCGATTCGGGGTCCAGCCCGTTGACTGCCTCCACGCGGAGCAGGCCATAGTATTTTTCGTTGTCCTTTGGGGCGCGCACCTGACCCACGACCATGTCCCCCGTTCGCAGGCCGAACCGCCTTATCTGCGATTGCGAGACATAGATGTCATCCGAGCCCGGCATATAGTGGTCCGAGCGCAAGAAGCCTATTCCCTCATCCAGGATCTCCAATACGCCCCCACGAAAGTCCAATCCGGATTGCTCCGCGCGAGCCTGCAGCAACCGTAGCACCAGATCCTGTTTCTTGAGTCGGCTGTATCCCGAGACATTGAGGTCCCGGGCCATATCTCGCAGTCCACTCAGCGTTTGCGTTTCCAGTTCAACTATGTCCATTATCGCTCTCCAACACAGCAGCATTCCACAGGACAGACTCCACGTGCTGCCTGGCTTGCTTTACCCTCGAGAATGATGTGCCTGAACGCTAGCTCGCGGTTGTAACCGCCAGGGCACGCAGTCACTGATGATTGCCAACTTTGCCTTTGTGACCTGGGGATTGCGCTCACAACCTCCTCATACGAGGCAGGGGAGGTCAGAGGATTCCGGCCATCTGATTCCAATGCACATTATAACATGACCGCACCGCAGCGTCAACTTGTCCTTGCGAGATCGTGTTGTCGAATCATCGCTTCGGCGGTGGCGACCAACTCGCGGTCTCCGATGAAGACGGGCACTCGTTGATGAAGTGAGGTCGGTGTGATGGAAAGAATGTCCTGCAATCCCGTGGATGCTCGTCCACCCGCCTGTTGGGCCAAAAACCCCAGAGGTGCTGCTTCATACAAGAGCCGGAGCTTCCCCTGAGGTTTATTGACCTCACCTGGATAAAGGAACACGCCACCTGCCAACAGGTTACGGTGGAAATCCGCCACCATCGATCCGATGTATCGCTCGGACAGCTTGGGGGCTCCTTCACCGTCGCCCCGTAACCATCGCACGTACTCTTGCACACCGCGCGTCCATCGCCGAAGATTGGCATGGTTCACACTGTAGTATTGTGGAGCCGGCATTTGAACCTGGGAGTGCGACAACAGGAATTCCCCCACGCTCGGATCCAGCGTAAAACCGAATACCCCGCTGCCCGTCGAATACACCAGCATGGTGCTGGAGCCGTACACCACATAACCGGCCGCCAACAGGTCCTTGCCCGGTTGCAGACAATCAGCGAGGATACCAACTCCGGAAAGGCTCTTGCGCCGATAGATCGCAAAGATGGTCCCTATGCTCACATTGTAATCAATATTGGATGAGCCATCCAAAGGATCAAAAATCAGGACATACTTGCCCCGCGGGTGTGCCGGAATTACCTCCTCGGCCTCTTCCGATGCCATGACACAAACCCGACCGGTAGGCTCGTTCATCCGGATGATCGTCTCATTGGCAAGTACGTCCAGTTTGCGGACCGCCTCGCCCTGGATGTTCTCCAGGCCTGCCCACCCCAGTATGTTGCCGAGCCCGGCCCGATTCACCTCGCGCGCAATCACCTTGGTTGCCAGTGCTATGTCGTAGAGCAGGCTGGTGAACTCGCCAGTAGCTCCTGGATGCAGACTCTGCAGCGCCAAGATATGCTGCTCAATGGTTACCAATTCACCCCGCTGCATTAATGCTCCCGAGCCTAATGCACCACCCAGATGACATAGTAGGTAGCGATCACTGCGCTGACCAACAAGCTATCTACGCGATCCAAGGCGCCTCCGTGCCCGGGAATCAGACTCCCCGAGTCCTTGACCTGCGCTTGGCGTTTCAGCAACGAAATCCCAAGGTCACCGATCGGCGAGAGACAAGCGATCAAGAAACCCAGAGCAAGCCCGTGCCACCCTCCCAGACCAAAAAGCGCAGCCAATCCACCTGTGAAGAGCGTACCTACAACCACCCCCGCCAGGTACCCTTCCCAGGTTTTGCCAGGACTCAGGCGGGAGGCCATCTTGCGTCTACCCCAGGCCTTGCCAATCAGATAGGCGCCGCTGTCGGCCAACCACGTGCTGCCAAAAGCTATCACCGACCAGTACAACCCGAGCGGCAGATCTCGCAGCCGAATCAGATGGGCGCCGATCCAACCCAGGTACAGCCCGCCGACCAGACCAAGCGCCCAATTCCCTACCGGATCCGCATCGCCGCGGTTGAAACGGGTCATGGCCCAAGTCAGACTTGCCAGAAGAAAGAACGTCAGCCCCGGGTTGACCAGCAACCACGACGGAACCGCGGCATCGGCCATCAATAACCAAACCAGCCCCAGTGTCGCCGGCAACCATACTCGATGCCCGGACAAGTGCATCAGGCGTTGATACTCCCAACATCCCACCGAGAGCACCATAGTCACCAAAGCCCAATACCACCATCCTCCCAGCGCCAGGGCGCCAACAACTATGGGAAGATACACAATGGTCGACAGCAGTCGCGTGCGTAACACAGAATCCTTCCGAATCGCCAAGCCACCCACCAAAAACAGTGTGCACCGGCCATCGCGCTTGCACGCATCCGCCGGGCGCCTCAATCTGGTTTGTCAGGTCTGGTCTGGGGCAAGACCAAAACGGCGCTCCCGCTGGCTGAACACCGCGATGGCCTTTTCCAATTCGGCGCGGTTAAAACTAGGCCAGAAGGTGGGCGTGACATAGTATTCAGAATAGGCTCCCTGCCAGATCATGAAGTTCGAAACCCGCATCTCGCCGCTGGTCCTAATGATGAGATCCGGGTCCGGCAGCCCAGCAGTAAACAGGAAACGGTCAATCGTTGCTTCGGTGATCTCATCTGGCGAGATGCCGGTCGATACAATACGGCGCACAGCTTCGACAATCTCTTGCCGGCCCCCGTAGTTCCAGGCAATGTTTAAAACCAGGCGTTGGTTGGACTGGGTTAGTTCGATGGCGCCGCGCACTTTGTTCTGCAAGTTGTCTGAGAGCGCCTCCAAGACGCCAATGTGTCGCAACTGGACGCCTTGCGCGTGCAGGTCTGCCAGTTCGCGATCAATGACGTGCTCGAGGATGTTGAGCAAACCCTGGACCTCGCTCTCGGGCCGGCCCCAGTTCTCAGTTGAGAACGCATAAACCGTCAATATCCTGACGCCCAGGTCGGCGCAGGCTTCAATGATCCGACGCAGATTTTCGGTACCGGCACGATGCCCAGCTTGGCGAGGCAAACGACGCGCGCGTGCCCATCGCCCGTTGCCATCCATGATAATGCCAATGTGGACCGGGATCTTGAGCGGCTCTGGTTGGGATTGCTCTCTATCTGCCAATTGACTCACACTTCCATGATCTCTTTTTCTTTGTGTTCGCCAATTTCGCCAATTTTATCAACATAATCGTCGGTCAGCTCTTGAAGCTCGTCCTTGCCGCGGAAGAACTCATCCTCCGAGACCTTTTTTTCCTTCTCCAAGGCACGCATCGCGTCCAGGGCGTCCCGCCGGACATTCCGAACCGCCACTCGAGCTTCTTCCACTCGCCGTCCGACGACCCGAGCCAATTCCTGCCGGCGCTCCTCCGTCAACCGTGGAATCACCAGTCGGATGATGCGTCCATCGTTGTTGGGCGTCAGCCCCAATTCGGATTTGAGGATGGCCCTCTCCATGGCACCGATGGACGATCTATCAAAGGGCCTGATGGTCAGGAGTTGTGGTTCGGGCGCCGAGATGGTTGCCAGTTGATTGAGCGGCGTAGGAGTGCCATAGTAATCCACCGGTATCGCCTGGACCAACGCGGGACTTGCACGGCCGGTTCGAATGCGGCTCAGGTCAACCCTGAGCGCCTCAATAGCTCCGTCCATCCGGGCCGACGCATCCAGCAGCAAGTCATCGATCATTGTCTCCTCCATAGAGTGGGGAATCAAGGCCCAATGATCGTGCCCTCCGGCTCGCCCATCACAACCCGCTCAATGCTGCCGGGTTCCCACAGGTCAACGACGACAATGGGCAATTGGTGATCCATGCACAGCGTAATGGCTGTGCCGTCCATCACCCCTACCTGCATATTGAGCGCCTCCATGTAGCTCAGCCGCGTGTACCTCACGGCATCCGGGTCAGTTAGCGGATCGCGGTCGTAAACGCCATCCACCTTGGTAGCCTTGATCAAGACGTGAGCGTTGATCTCCAACGCCCGTAGTGCACCAGCCGAATCGGTCGTGAAATAGGGATTCCCCGTTCCTGCGCCAAAAATGACCACCCGACCTTTTTCCAGGTGGCGCAAAGCCCGCAACCGGATGTAGGGTTCGGCAACGTTTCGCATCTCGATGGCGGTCTGGACCCGCGTCGCGACGCCCTGTTGCTCAAGAGCATCCCGCAAAGCCAACGCATTCATGACGGTTGCCAGCATGCCCATGTGATCAGCCGTCGCCTGGTCCATGCCACTTGCCATACCCTGCGAGCCGCGCCACAAGTTGCCGGCCCCGACCACTACGGCCACATCCACCCCACAACTCCGGACCGCCTTGATCTTGACAGCCAACTCGAGTGCTCTTTGCGGATCAATGCCAAAACCGCTCTCGCCCGCCAGGGCCTCTCCCCCCAGCTTGACCAAGACACGACCGTACTTTGGAGTTGACATAACCTGCTCCCATCACGCAAGCGCGTGCAGCCAGGATTGTACTCTACCTGAGGATAAAAGCAAATCGGACGTCAGCCGGCCGGTCGGGCGTCAACCGGCCGGCTGTCAGGAAGGACTAGTCCAGGTCTTCGCCCAGTTCGTATCGAACAAACCGCGCCAGGGTGATCGCCTCACCCAACGCCGCCGCCTGTTGCTGGAGCAACTGGCCGGCGGTCACCTCTTCATCCTTGACAAAGGGCTGCTCAAACAGCACCGTTTCCTCAAAATACTTGCGCAGGCGCCCCTCTACGATGCGCTCCACCACCTTCTCCGGCTTGCCCTCGGCCGTCGCGCCTTGGCGGAACCTAGCCGTTTCAGCCTCCAGGTGATCAGCCGGGATGTCCTGCCGGGAGCGAAAACGGGGCGACATCGCCGCAATGTGCAAAGCTAGGTCATGCGCCAGCAAAGCAAACGGCGCCGATTCGGTAGCTGCCAATGTGACGCTGGTGAGTTCTAGCATCACCGCCACCCGATTCCCGGGATGCAGATAGACCTCGATGACCCCCAGACGTTCGTCCAGGTCATAGCGCACATAGCGGCGAACCTGCATTTTCTCGCCAGTAGACGAGACCATGTCCTGAAGCTGGTCGGCAGGCGTCCTGCCACCTGCACCTGCTGCCGGTTTAGCCAGTACCTCATCCAGCGGCTGACCTTGATAGGCATGATGGAAGAGGTGAGTAGCGATCAAGTCCGACAGCGCCACAAAGCCTTCGTTGCGTCCCACAAAATCGGTCTCGCAGTTGACCTCGACCAGCAAACCGGTTCGGCCTCCCTGGCTACGGGCCTCAATCCGCCCCTCCTTAGCCTCGCGATCCGCCCGCTTGGCAGCGCGGGCCAGTCCCTTTTCTCGCAATAGGTCAGCCGCTCGCTCCATATCACCGCCGGTAGCCTCCAGTGCCTTTTTCGTATCAAGTACACCGGCACCGGTCAAGTCACGTAGTTCTTTGATCATCTGGGCGCTAATCGTCACGGGAGTCTCCCCTCGCTATTCCTCTTCATCGGCCGACTCGCCGACCTCTAACTCCGCCGGCACCATCTCCTCGGGCTCAACCGCAAAACCTCGCATCTTTGCCAGGGTCGCCTCACCCAGATACACTTCGTCGCCTTGCTCATCGGCATAGCGGTCAAAAGATGGAGCCGAGACCGCACCGATCTCCAGCATCTGCAGCTCCTCCTTGCGAGTTGCAGACCCTTCCAGAACAGCATCTGCCATTTTAGCTGCAATCAACTTGATTGCCCGGATCGCATCGTCGTTGGCCGGGATCACCAAGTCGACGCTCTCTGGGTTGCAGTTGGTATCAACCATCGCGATGATCGGGATGTTGAGCGTGTTCGCCTCGCGCACAGCGGTATCCTCGCGCATGGTGTCCACCATGAAAAGCAGACTCGGCAGTCTGGGCATGTCCCGGATGCCACCCAAGCGCTCAGAAAGGCGCTCGATCTTGCGGGTCAGCATCAATGCCTCTTTCTTGGTCACTAACTCGAACTCGCCCCGTTCACGGCGGCTCTCCAGGTCTCTCAGGTACTGAATGCGCTCGCGGATCGTGCGCCAGTTAGTCAGAGTACCGCCTTGCCAGCGCTGATTAACGTAGGGCATCCCACACCGCGTGGCCTCCGTCTCAATTGCCTCCTGCGCCTGCCGTTTGGTCCCCACAAACAGCAGGATGCCACCCTGGGCAACCGCGTCGCGAATCATGGCGTAGGCCTCTTCGATTGCGCCGAGGGTCTGCTGCAGATCAATGATGTGAATGCCATTGCGCTCGGTGAAGATGTAGGGCTGCATCTTGGGATTCCAGCGACGTGCCCGGTGCCCGAAATGCACACCGGTCTCCAAAAGCGCCCGCATAGAAATGACGGCCATGAGGTAACCTCCTTTTCTGTTTTGTACCTCCGCTTCCTTCACTCCCTACCGGGGCCATCGGCCATCTTTGGCACAGCCGGGCGGGTCCAGAAGCGTGCGAAATATGGCCGGGCAAGACGCCCGGCCTCCAGCCAGTATACCAGAAATGCACAGAGTGTAAACGTCAGCCGGCAGCCAATTGCGGCCGTTTCAGCGTTTGCCAGAGGACTGCCAAGATCACCAGTCCGACAGCCATGGACCCTCCCGAACCCCGCAGAACCGTCCGCGCGCCAGCGGCATCAAACAGCCAACCGGCGCCCTGGCTGGCCAGCAATGGAGCGATACCGAACATCACAGCGCTCAAAAGCGACTGCGCGGTGGCCCCCCGGCCGGCTGGCGCATGCTGAGCCACGAACGTCACTCCGGCCGGCCATAGCAGACCCATGCCGGCACCATTGAGCAGCTGTACCCATTTTGCCAGGTCTGGGTCAACCAAACAGCTGTACTGCCACCAGCCCACTCCCATGAGCGCCATACCTAGGGCAAAAATCGGCGGCGCACCGTACCGGCGGATCAACCGCCCGCTGTAGAGCATCAGGGGGACCTCAGCCATAGCGCCGATGGCCGAGACCCTACCCATCAGGCTCGGCTCAGCGCCCAGCTCACCCAGGAAAACGTACACAAAGTAATACCCGGCGCTGATTCCCACGGCCGCGACCCCCGCTACCAGAAGAAAGCCCAACAACGCACGATCCTTGACCACCGCCAACCCCCATCCGCCCTTTCGAGGCGGAGGAGGAGGCTCTCGGTCAACCAATTGCCCGGTGACGGCCAACCCGACCAGCATCACCACCGCATAGGCGGGAAAGATGGATTGCAGGGAGAACCGCCCGCCCAGCCAACCCAGCAACAGCCCGCCCAGCGCAAACCCGATCGAGCCGAACAATCGGACCCGGCCATAGGCTCCCCCTCGCTCGGCCACGTGGCTAGCAATGACTCCATCTCCCAACGGCACAATGGCCACCTGGAAAAGGGTGAAAAACGCCACCGCCAGCAGAATCAGGCCGATCTGTGCAGGAAGGCCGATGAGCACCACGCTCATGCCCGCTCCCGCCATGGCCCAGCGGAGCAAACGTAAGCGAGAGCCCTGGGCATCGGCGGCTATTGCCCAAACTGGCGCCACCAACAGGGTAAGAAGCGGGGCCACTGCCGCCAGCAACCCAATCTGCTGGCCACCGAGTCCCCGCTCCTGCACGAAATAGACGTTGATGAAGGGAAGGTAGATGCCGTAGGCCGCCTGAGTAAACAGGTAGAAAAGGCAGGCCCTCACGTGCCCTAGTCCTTGACTAACAGGCGAATATAGTCGCCGATGTCCTGGATGGTCTCCAGCACCCAGGTGGCGTGGATGATTTTGTCCTGACGCTCCTGGCTCACGACGCCACTTGCGTTGGCGTGGAACTTGGCCACGAGCTCTTCATCCGACATTGGGTTCTCCGGGCTCCCTTTGGCATGGTCTACCGTTTCGGAAAACGTCCGCCCGTCCACAGTGGTTAACGTGCCGATCGCTCGTTTCACGCCCGGGAAGAGGGCATCGATCTCCCGGTTGGCTACCACCTTGATCTTGGGCAAAAGAGCGCGTATTCGCGGATCGAACAGCTTTTTCTCCTCGAACGAGGTGGGCCATACGCCACCGTCGGCCGCCGCGGCCGCGATGCAGTAGGGTAGGCTGTGATCGGCCGTTTCCTTGGTCCGAGGGTCGTATTTGCTCGGATCCGACAGAATGTCTGCGCCGCGTGTGGTGGTCTGAATGTGAATCTGAGCCAGTTCTTCCGCTGCCAGGCCGTGTTTTTGCATGATGTTCAAGACGGCCGAAATCGGTTGATGCGTGAGCGCCTCGGTGGGGAACGCCTTGTAGCCACATTGAGTGATGAGGAACCTTTCGCCCAGCCCGTCCAACAACACTTCCGGCCTGAGTTCGACGTTCTGAATAACCTGCTGAAAGCCTTCCTTGCCCTCGATGACATGAACTGGCCCAGTGTATCCTTCTCGGGCCATCAACGCCGCCAGCACACCCGCCTGGGTGGCCAACGGGTCGGCCGTGTTCTTCATGTTGGTCAGGTGACCAGCGACCACACCGCCCAACGTGAAATGACTGCTACCGCTGATGCCGGCCGCCGCCACCATCTGATCCACCGTCAGATCGTACAGCCGCCCGGCGACAAACGGACTCACAAACTGGGTAAGGGTGGCATGGTGCCAACCCACCTCTCGCACACCGGGAAAACACGCCAGGCACCATCGCAACGCCAACTCGTAGGCGATCACGATGCCTACCAACGCGTCCTTTCCGCCTTTCGCCATGGCTTCGGCCGGAGAGATGGCGCCAAAAATGATGTCCGATGGGTGACTGGGATCCTGTTCCCAATAGATGTCGTTGTAATCCAGCGCCCGCACCAAAAGGCTGTTCATCAAAGCCGCATTGGGGGCGTTGGTCCTGGCGCCGGTTCCAATCAAGGTCGCTTCTGGGGTGCCTCCGACCTTGTCGATAAAGCGATACATTGCCCCCATGTCCTCGGTATCCACGGCCGCAAGCGCGCACCCCACGCTGTCCAGGAGGAAGCGCTTGGCCTCCCTCACCGAATCGGGCGGGATGCTCTCGTATTGGAGGTTGGCCGCAAACTCGGCCATCGTGCCGGTAATGCTTTTCATGGTCATTCTCCTTGACACAGCATGGCGCCGGACCATTCACTCCGGCGCCAACAGGCCATTGCGACACGGCTGGGCGGGCAACCTTTACAATTCCGCCGCCACTGCCTGCGCCATCTCCAGCGTGGTGTGACTGCCACCCATATCATAGGTGCGGACCTTGCCCTCGGCTATCACCTGGGCAACCGCGCCCTCGAGTTGGGCCGCCATTTCCGTCTCACCCAACCAGTCCAGCATCATCTTGGCTGCCAGTATGGTAGCCAGAGGGTTGACCTTGTACATTCCGGCGTATTTGGGAGCAGACCCATGCGTGGGCTCAAACACGGCGTAATGGCTGCCGATGTTTCCGCTGCATCCAAATCCCAGGCCGCCCACCATCTGAGCACACAAATCCGATATCACGTCGCCAAAGAGATTGGTGGTAACCACCACCTGGTAGTTCAGCGGGTTCTTGAGCAACCACATACCCATCGCGTCGACGTTGGCATCGTCAAATTCGATTTCTGGGTACTCAGCCGCCACCTTGCGCGCAACTGACATGAACACGCCGTCGGTCTGCCGCAGCACATTGCCCTTGTGAACCGCGGTCACCTTGGTGCGCCCATGCTGACTGGCATGGTCGAACGCCGCCCGTACGATGCGTTCCGAACTGCCTGGTGTGATGGAACGCAAGGAGATAGCAGCGTCGCGCGGCACCTTTTCCATGGCCTTGACGGTGTAAAACTCTTCCGGAACGCGGCCGAATTCGACGCCAATGTACATCCCCTCGGTGTTTTCGCGAAAGACCACCAAATCAATCCCGGGGCGGTAGTTCAGCGGATTTCCGGGATACGCCTTGCACGGGCGCAGGCAGATGTACAGGTCCAGCAATTGACGCAAGCCCACAATCGGGCTGCGATACGTGTACCCCTTGCCGCGCAGCTCCGGAACCAGTTCCAGGTCCGCCCTGTCCGTTCCCTTGGACGTTATGGCACCAAACAGAGCACAGTCGGTCCGTTTGAACACATCAAGGGTCCTTTGGGGCAACGGATTGCCTTCCCGGCACCAGAACTCCCAACCGATGTCGGCCGGAATGTACTCGGCATCGAGCGCGATGCGATCGAGCACGATCTTGGCCGCCTCCATCACGTCGTTGCCTACGCCGTCACCCGGCATCCACGCTATTGTGTATTTTGCCATCTGATCTCCTGTTTTACTCTGACTGAATCAACTGCGGTCCAGATCATCCGTGCCAGCGAGCACGGAGCAAACGCAAACCACGAAACAACTCGTCACGGGGAACACCGAGTCAGACCGCTGACGATAGGGCACACGGGCCGGTAGAGCATTTACCGCAGACATCGGCCGTTCCCAATGCCTCGAACTCTCGGGCAACTTGCTGCAACCATGTCCAGCAAGCTTGCTTATCCATGGCGCCGGACACGCTCAGTGCTGACGCCGGGCAAGCATGAATGCACTCCAGGCAACTGCCAGCATCAAGATATCGGCATCGCTGGCGGGCCACAGCCTCCACAATCGGCAACGGAGCGTCGGTCACCACGCTGCCAAACCGGCCGGCGCACCCCGAGTCTGTGATCACCATCTGATGCAGACCAAAACTGCCCAAACCGGCAATTACGGCGACGCTCTTGTGCGACCAACCACTGGCCAGTGAGACCGGGTCAAAGTTGTGCGTCGGCGCCTCGGCCGCCGCACGCACGCCCCGTTCGGCCAGCCTCTGAATGAGACTGTCGGCTAGCCTCACCAGGAGCGCGTTGGTCTCCACATACGCCAACGCCCACTCTCGGGCAACTCGGAGGGGTCTCTGGGAGTTTGCCTCCACCACCTCCGGTGCAAAAGGAACAAAATAGGCGACGACCGATCTGGCACCGGCCAGCAGATCCGCCGGCAACCAGTGCCCTGGATTGGTAGCTCGCAGGTGTCGAAAGCCCGGATCATCAACCCGTGCAAAGCCGATCAACGGGTCCCGGTAACGGGTCACCGTGCGCGCCTGGGCAACGCCTGAGCGCACTGTCTCGGCGATGAGATCAGCTAGCATGGCCGGGTTGCGCCGCAGTTCCGAACCTGACTCATGCCAATCCCAGCTTCTTCCGCGTATAGGGAATCAGGCCTCCGGCCTCCATCATGGCCAATGCCATCGAAGGCAACGGAGGGAAGTGATAGGTACCGGACCCAACGCGAATCTCGCCCGCCTCCAGGTCCACTTCAACCTCTTCACCTTCCTGGAGCGCGTCCACGGCCTCAGCGCAGGCCAGAGCCGGCAAGGCATTGTTGATGCAGTTGCGGTAATAGATGCGGCCAAAGCTCTTGGCCACAATGGCGCCAACGCCGGCCATTTTCAGGCAGGTCACTGCCTGCTCCCGGCTGCTGCCGCAACCAAAGTTGGCTCCCCCAACCACCACATCGCCCGGCCGCACCTGTTCGGCGAATCGTGGATCCAGGTCCTCCATGGCATATTGCGCCATCTGGGCTGGATCGCTCACCGTGTACGTATATTTGCCCGGAAAGATCACGTCGGTGTTGACATTGTCGCCGTATTTCCAGACACGCCCTTTGAACGCCATCTCGCGATCCCCTTTCTACAGGTCAGCCGGGTGAGCGATCTTGCCCGCCACAGCGCTGGCAGCTACCACCAGAGGGCTCGCCAGGTAGACCTGGCTGTCCTTGGTACCCATCCGTCCCTGGAAATTGCGGTTGGCGGTGCTGATGCTCACTTCACCGACTGCTGGGACGCCTAGATGATTGCCCATACAAGGACCGCACCCGGGACTCTCCACCATCCCGCCGGCCTCGACAAAGGTCTGAAGGTAACCGGCACGCAAGGCTTGCAGGTACACCTCCCGGCTGGCCGGGATGACCACCAGCCGCGTTCCTGGAGCCACGTGGCGCCCCTTCAGAACGCCGGCCGCGGCCGCCAGGTCTTCCAATCGCCCGTTGGTGCAGGTTCCGATGAATGCCTGATCAACGCGAGTCCCCGCAACCTGGGCGACCGGAGCCACATTGTCCACGCTGTGCGGTCGCGCAACCATCGGACGGATGTCAGAAGCGTCATAGACCAGGTCCACCTCGTATCTCGCATCCGCATCGGGAAGAACCACGGCAAAAGGACGTTGAGCGCGTGCCTGGAGGTAGTCCAGCACCTTCTGATCCGGCGGTAGAAAGCTGTTCTTGGCGCCCATTTCGGCCATGATGTTGGGCAATGTGGCACGTGCGCTAAGGTCCAGCGCTGCGATCGCCTCGCCCTGCCACTCCACCGACATGTAGAGGGCGCCGTCCGCGCCCAGGTCACCGATGACCTGCAACGCAAGGTCTTTTGACATAACACCTTCCGGCAACTGACCGGTGACAGTGATGCGCATGCTCTCTGGGACCCGCAACCAGAGAGCGCCGGTGGCCCAGATGGACGCCATTTCTGAACGACCGATGCCTGCCGCCAAGGCGCCCATCACGCCGGCATGGGGTGTGTGGCTGTCCGAACCCAAGACCACCTCACCGGGCAGGGCCAGACCCTTTTCCACCAGAATCTGATGACATATCCCCTCACCGACGTCGTAGAAATGCGTGATGCCCTGCTCCTTCACCAGTTGCCGGATGATGCGGTGGTTCTCCGCGTGGTTTGTGCTGGGGGCAGGGGTGGCATGGTCCAGGATGATCACCACCGTCTCCGGTCGGGCAAGACTCGGGACGCCGATCTTTTTAAAGATGCCATATATTGCAGCCGCATTGTCGTGGCTCAGAGCGACATCTGGGCTGATCTCCACAATCTGACCGGGCACCACCCGGTCAAGGCCGGCCTTGCTGGCCAACACCTTTTCGGCAAATGTCATGCCCATATCAGCTAACCTCACTTGAATTTGACCAACTCGAAATCGGTAAAGTCCATGTGGTGGAAAATGATGGACTCCGGCCGGCGTTTGAATTTGTCGCCCTCCCACGAGTGCGTGGCAATGACGTGCATGACACCCTCCGGAATTCCATACTTCCAGCAATACCCTACCGCCGACCACGGATGCCGTAGGTAGGTGTACAACTCGCTAAACTCGATGCCGCCCGCCGGTTTTTTCCGGAACTCGAGCAACTTGCCCACATCAGCCAGCAGCGCTCCGGCCACCAGATGGTCGTGGTTAATCCGGTCGCGGACGCGCTCGCCGTACGCCTCCAACAGAACCCGCTCGGTTGCCAGACAGAGACGAGCTACCGTACGCACATGTTCAATAAAGGTGACGTTCACATCGTCGGCCAACAAGGTAAAGGGAATGGCGTTCACCTCCTCAGCCGTCCAACCGCCGGTGGTCATGGCATCCTCCCAAATGAGGATGGTCTTTTCCCGCAGATCGGCATCGCCGATTTCGTTGATTTCTGGCAACAACTCTAAGATATTCATTTCACTCCGTCGTCGATTCTGTTTTCCACGCGCAGCGAGCAGCCAAGCCTGCCAGGCCGCGCCCTATTCATTCCCGCAACCAACCGGCCGAGCCGGCGGGCCGTCGTAATCATGGTCCGTAGGGTGTATCTGTCGCATCGGCCGCATCCGGGTCTTTTCCTCGTATACGTGCGCCATCAAACCCGGCACGCGCGCCATGATGAAAAAGCCGTTGGCCAACTCCCGCGGGAGCTTGAGGTCCACCAGCAAACCCGCGATGGCGCCGTCCACATTCACCGGCAGGCTCTTGCCGCTCGCCTCCTCCACTGCCGCTGCCAGGCCCTGTATTAGAGCAACGCCTTCACCGGCCAGTCCCAGTTCCGTGGCCAGCCCAAAGAGCTTTTTGGTGCGTGGGTCGTCCGTGTGGATGCGGTGTCCGAGCCCTGGAAGCCGTTTCCTGGCGGCCCGATATTCCTGAACCAGGTGCGTTGCAGCATCCTGGATGCCGGCTCCGTTGGCCTGGGCCCACGCCAGCCCTCCCTGTATGACGCCCATGCAATCAAAAATTGCGCCGCCGTGATGTTCATTGATGCTCAGTACCCCGGCAGCGATCGCCGCGTTAAGCGGCGCGCCGGTGCTGGCAGCCGTGCGCGCCGCCAGAGCACTGGGCGGCGTCACACCGTGATCGATGGAGCTGACCAGCATTGCGTCCATCAGTTTGCCCACGTTGTCTGACGGCAGTTCACCGGTCAGCGCCAGGTGGACAACCTGGCCAAAGCTCACGGTACCCATCAATTCATCGACCCGGTAACCCCGTAGACGAATCTCGTTGGGTTTGATCTGCGTGATAGC
Organism: Anaerolineales bacterium UBA2181; assembly: GCA_002328075.1. Taxonomy (GTDB): domain Bacteria; phylum Chloroflexota; class Anaerolineae; order Promineifilales; family UBA4811; genus UBA4811. The sequence continues at coordinate 52,975 of DCVT01000012.1, forward strand.
GGTCGTCCAATGTAGGTCACTCATCTCCACTCGCTCCCGTCTTTTCACAGGATACCCTGATCCTGCAACACTTCCTTGGTTCGGAATGGCAACTCGCTGAACGAGTCAACGACATGCGCTCCCACCTCCCGCAACGCCCCCACCTTGCCCGCGTGCGTCCCACGGTTGCCCTCAACAATGGCGCCGGCATGGCTAAAACGCGTACCGCTCTTGGCTGCCTTGCCGCCAATGAACGCCACCAGCGGCTTGGTGAACTCACCGCGGTCAATCAGTTCGGCCACCTGCTCCTCTTGGCTGGTGCCGATCTCACCAAACATGACCACCGCCCGGGTCTCTGGATCGTGTTCAAACAGGCGCACGACCTTGGGATGTGGCATACCGACGACAGCGTCACCTCCGACGTGAACCAGCGTGGTTGCACCTATCCCTTGTTGGGCCAGATAATAGGCCATCGAGGAGGTGATCCCACCGCTCCGAGAGGTTATGCCCACCGGTCCGCGGATGAACCACTGACGGGCGCTGGACGCCCGGCCACCCATCATCCCCAACACGGCCTTATCCGGGCTAAGCAACCCCAGCGTGTTCGGACCCACAAACTCTGCGCCACGCTCCCGGGCCAGAGCTGCAATTGCCAGCACATCATAGATGGGTACCCGGTCGGGCACAATCACCAACAAGCTGACTCCCGCTTCTATCGCTTCCATTGCCGCATTTTTCACCAATGGCGCGGGAATGAACAGCACACTGACGTCGATGGGCCCCAGCTCCTCCCATGCCTCCTGTACCGTGTCATACACGGGAAGTCCGATCACTTCTTGCCCACCCTTGCCAGGGGTCACACCTCCCACTACCCGGGTGCCATAGTTCTTCATTAACTCGGCCCGCGCCATACCCTCGCGGCCGGTAATGCCCTGGACAATCACGCGTTTGGTTTGATCGATGAGAATTGACATGGCTTTGCTTTCACCCGATGTTGGCCCTTGATCGAAAAGCGTCCAGACCCTCGATGGGCAGCGAGACATACCCGCCCCGGTTACCGAGAAAGTAGCAGTCGATATCGCAACCCAGGCACTCGACGCAACGGCCCTTCTTGGCCTCTTCTCGCGATACGTTCAGCACCGGAAGGCCATTCTCGTCCAGACTGAGGATGTTGCGGGCACAACTGCGGATACACACCTTGCTGGTACACGCCGCGCACAGCGCATGGTCCAAGGTGACCGTGCCGCCCGTCACCGTTTCGAAGGTATATGGCCGTTCAGCCGGCAACGGCCCGCGCCCAACCGGCTGCCGGGCGGGCGGCGTGTATGCGCGGATCAATGCATCCAACCGTTCGGCGCAGAAATCGGAGGAATGGTCCTTTTTGTAACCCTCCACCGGGGCTGGCACTGAGCCGTTAGCCCACTCCAGAATCTCAACCGCCTGATCCTCCGCATTGCCGCCCAACCGTATCACGGCCGGCACCATCAAGGGCTCCTCCAGAAACGCCTTGACCAGCCCACGAGCCGAGTAGAACTGCTCCTGACTAGCGACGCCCGAACCGGATCCGAAATAGCCGTCCAGACCGGGTTGAGACAGGATGATCCGGGCCGCGCGATAGACCTTGCTCGCCGGCGGGTTTCCACTGGTGTCCACAAAGTTAGCCAGCTTATAACCCCGGCCCAATAGCGCGTCCATGCTCATCATGCTGCCGCCGCCCCCGGCACCATGGAACCCCACCACCCGGTCCCCCCGGCGGAAATCCTCCTCCATCTGCAGGAAGAAAAAGGTGCCGCGGTAGTCACCCGCTTCCACGGCGTAGGCGATCCGTTCCAACTCGGTTGGGGGCCGGTCCATCTCACGGGCAATCTCGATGCCAAACTCGGGATGGCGAAACACAGCATAGTCGTCCACCGTCACACGACAATCGGCCGCCATCAACGTGCCCTTGGAGGTGAGGACCAGTGGGTTGATCTCCGCCGCGCGTGCATCTGCGTCGCGCGCTGTCTCCCACAAGCGCACCAGCATCGTGGCCATCGGATTCATCAAGTCACGTTCGACGCCGGCTCGCCTCGCCAGGTCCCGCGCCTGGTACTCCTGAAGGCCGCGCACCACATCGATGGTGGTCTTGGCGACCTTATCCGGGTGCTGCAGCGCGATCTCTTCGATGCCAGTACCCCCCACGCTGCTGAAAATCATCAGCGGCGACTGGCTCACATCGTCCACAATGATCCCGGCGTAAAACTCGCGGGCGATTTGAATCTGTTCTTCCACCAGAACCCATTCGACGGTAAAGTTCTTGACCCGCCGGCCGAGCATGCCGGCCGCGGCGGCCGCCGCCTCATCCGGGTCGCCCGCCATTTTGATGCCACCCATCCCCGCCCGGCCGGTGACCCAGGCCTGCATCTTGACCATCACCGGTCCGCCGATATCAGCGGCAATGATTCTGGCTTCCTCCGGTGTGGCCGCTTGACGGCCACGGGGCACCGGGATCTTGTGTTGTGCCAAGAGTTGTTTGCCCTGGAATTCATGTAATCGAGCCATATCCTCCTCAAATCAGAGCAGAATTCATCACGGAGAAACTGGTGCCACCGGCCTCACCAAATCGGCACCCATGTACCGTGGGCTGGTCACTGCGCCTAGCGCCCGTGCCGGTGGAACCCATTGTAACCACCACAACCATCCGCGCATCGGGCAATGGTCACCAATCCGCGGTGACGAAATGTTGGTCTTTATGCTGACCACCGGCGCGAACCTCGACCTGTTCGTCGGCCACAACTATCCAGTCGCCCGTCGCGATCCGGCTCAGGTCGATTTGGTCAAGCATCGGAATGTCGCCAATGATCGCGCCCACAGCAATAATGGCCTCGCTTTGCTCATTCAGAATGGCGGCCGGAGCTGTCCCCGCCTTGTTCATGCGATACAACGTATAGCTACCGACGGTGCTGCCCTTGCCGGTCGGGAAACAGAGCACTCGGCCGGTCACGCACTCACCTTCCAGCGGATGACCTTTTTCCCGGATGAGGCCGGTTTCGGGGTCCACATGGCCATAGAAACCGATGGGTTCCGGACTGACCAGAGCCGTCCCCGACGCGCGCCCGGCTTTGATGACCCGGCCGGTCAATAGGATCGGCTCTGCCGCACTAACCATCACGCCGCGCCTCCCATAGACAGTAACCAGGAATTGTACCGGAAAAAACGCTGCCGTGAATGGTGTTCGCAAGTCTCAGGGGTGTGCCACAAAACCTCGTGATGAATCGCATCACCACCCGCCGCCCTGACAGTCTCAGCCTGACGACGGCGTTGCGGAAGCCTTGCGACCGCATGCTAGTCGACCGGGCGCATTCCGGCACAAGAACAGCTTGCACGGTTTCGCCCGCGGAGAATTCAGGCGCCCCCGTCACTCCCAAAAGCCGGTCAACATGGCGCGCTCCAGCTGAAGCCAGGTCCCATACCGGACATCGGTCCCCAGGAGCGAGGGAGCATAATAGGCCCCCTTGGCGCTGAGGGTGGCCACGGTACTGAACCGGCCTCGAAGCGGCGCCACCACAACGCACCCGTCAGCCCAGACCCGACCACCGGCGGTCTCGATGGCCGCCACCGACCCAGCCATCTCTGACTCCTCGCGCACCGGCCGGTTGGTGGTGATCCAAACCTCAGGCACAAATCGTCGGCCCTCAGCAAAAGCCGCCAGCCTCGCCACCTCCGCCACCGAGGCGTGGGGACATCCCAGCCAGACCAGGTCGATCCTGGTTGGACCGCCCGACAGCGCGCGATAACCGGCCTCCAGGTTGTCGATGGCCAACCGGGTATGATCCGGCCGCAGAACACCCGCCAGTCGCGCCTCTGGGGTGACGCCTTCCACGTGATAGAGCGCCACCGCACCGCTGGCCGCCATCGCCGCGCCTAGAGCTTTCAGTGCGTCGACCCCATCCGGCTCCAGCCCCTGAAAATAGAGCACCTGGCTTTGCGTCGCCTGACCCACCATATACCCCAAAGCCCCCCAGTCCGACACGGACCGCACCGGGCAACTGACCTCAACCAGAACACTCGCCCGACGGTTCTCGTCACAGTGCAGCCCATACCGCGCGGTTCGGCCGCAGATCGCTGCTGCCAGCGCGCTGGGCCCGCCCTCTCGATTGGTGCGGGCTCCCAGGACCGAATTGGCAAAGCTCACCGCCGAGGATTCGGCCCAGGCGACATGTGCTCCGGGACCGGGTTCGTAACCGATGAGGTACGGCGTACACGTGCAGGTCGGCGCGATGCCCAACACGGTGAAAGCGTCAATCACGGCCAACTGCTGCCTGGCAAACTCGGCATCAATGCCCATGGTCTGCCAACGCCGCAAGTCCATACCGGCCGGGTTGAGAAATGTGGGAACGCGCACTCGTGCCCCGTCGTTGGCCCACTCGCGCAAGAAAGCCAGCCCGGCAGAACCCAGGTTTTGGTAGCTGACCCCGGAAACCTGAACGCTCTCCACGGGCACCAAATCCTGCGCCCCATAGATCTTGCCCAGGGCCACTACGATCTCTAGTGCTTTTTGCACGCCGGGGCCATGCTTGCCCGCCAGCATGTCTCGTTCGTCGGAGGTCAACTTTGCCGCCAACCGTCCACTGCTCCTGAGGTTCAGCCCAGCATATCGACGACCGTCGCTATGCAGTCCCAAACTGCCGATCCCCGGCGTCGCCCAACCCAGGGACAATGTAGCCGATTTCGTTCAACCGCTCGTCCACCGCCGCCAGGTGAATGGGTACATCCGGGTGAGCCGAGGTCAACGCCTGTAACCCTTCGGGCGCGGCCAGTATCCCGACAAATTTGATACGGTTCGCACCCCACTGCTTGAGGATGCCGACCGTAGCCACGGCGGATCCACCAGTCGCCAACATGGGATCTAGCACCAGGCAGACCTGCACAGTGGGAATAACGGGCAACTTGTTATAGTACTGCACCGGCTGAAGCGTGCGTTCGTCGCGATACAGGCCAATATGCCACACCTCGGCCGACGGAGTCATCTCCCAAATGCCGTCGACCATCCCCAAACCTGCCCGCAAGATCGGCACCAGACCGATCTTCTCCTGCAGGTAGTGCCCACCTGCCCGTCCCATGGGCGTAGCTACGGAGGTCGGCGAGAGCTTGAGATCGGCCGTCGCTTCGTAGGCCAACAACATGGCGATTTCGCGGATCAGTTCGCGGAATTTCTTCGGTTCGGTTTGGGTGTCGCGCAGCTTGGTGAGTTTGTGTTTGACAAGGGGGTGTTCAGAAACGTGAATCTGACTCATGACAGTCCTCCAGTGTGTGTCTGGTTCTCGGTGGATTGTACGCCCTTGCTGTTTGGCTGTCAATCAGACTCTGCAGCATGCCCATCAGGCCGGCGGGTACCCACCAAGACAGCTGGATGCACGTCTGCGCTTTTGCCCGCTTTGCAGTATAATCGCGCATTGTGCAACTGGTGCTTTTTGATATCGACGGGACACTGCTGGACGCGCGCGGTGCTGGAGCGCGAGCATTAATGCGGGCGTTAACCCAAACCTACGGTCGACCATTCTCACGTAATGGCGTGCCGTTTGCCGGGCGGACCGACCGGGCCATCGTATCCGATCTGATCGTGGCCAACGACTTGCCTCCAAATGAGGTGGCGCCCGGTCTGCAGGCGGTTTTCGCGGCGCTGCCGGAGTTGATGTTGGCTGAGACGCAACTGACGCCTTCGGTGGCCTATCCCGGCGTGCAAGCGTTGTTGGAGCGTCTGAGAACGCAAGGACACTTATTGGGGTTGCTCACTGGTAACCTGCGCACCACGGCCGGCATCAAGCTGGCATCGGCAGGGATCGATCCGGCGCAGTTCCAGGTGGGCGCCTTTGGAGACGAGTCAACTGATCGCAATGCACTGCCGCCGTTGGCCCTTGACCGGGCGAGCCGGCTGGCGGGCGAACCGGTCACGACTGCCGTGGTGGTAGGTGACACACCTGGCGATATCGTATGCGCGCTCGCTAACGGCCTGCGGGCGGTAGCCGTTGCCACCGGGCCGTTTTCGGTGGACCAGTTGCAGGAATACGGACCAGAGGCACTGCTGCCGAACTTTTCCGACCTGGCGGCCGCCATGCACGCGCTCATTGGTTGTTCATTGCAGTAATCAACGGGATGCTGTTCGGCAGAGCGCTCATGGGGCAGTACCTGGCAGTTCTTGGCGACGATCGGATGGCCCATGATTGATGGACCCCCTAAGCAGCTGGCAGAGCGACCGCTTTCGCCTCGGCAAACCGGTGAGGATCTCAAACCAGAGATTGCTCTCCGGCCGCAACGACTCGATGAGTTGATTGGACAGGAGCGCGTCAAAGAGAATCTGTCTATTCTGATTCAGGCAGCTCGGGTGCGGGGCGAAGCACTGGACCATGTTCTGCTGTACGGCCCGCCTGGTTTGGGAAAGACCACCCTGGCCCACGTGATTGCCCACGAGATGGGGTTTAACATCCGCGTCACCTCAGGACCGGCTATCGAGCGGGCCGGCGACCTGGCAGCCATTCTCACCAATCTCCGCCCGGGCGAGATTCTTTTCGTGGACGAGGTGCACCGGCTCGGCCGCGTGGTTGAGGAGATACTGTACCCGGCCATGGAGGACTTTAGCCTGGACATTGTCATCGGCAAGGGTCCTGGGGCGCGTTCTATCCGGCTTAAACTGCCCCGCTTCACCGTCATCGGCGCCACCACCCGCCTGGCGCTGCTCACCGCCCCGTTGCGCACCCGGTTTGGGGCCGTCTACCGGCTCGACTTTTACTCGCTTCCCGCCATGGAAGCGATTGTGCGGCGCGGCGCCGATTTGTTGAAAGCGCCCATTGACCAGGACGGAGTTACGGAAATTGCCTGCCGGGCCCGTGGGACTCCGCGGGTTGCCCTCCGGTTGTTGCGGCGCGTGCGGGACTATGCGCTGGTGCGGGCCGATGGTAGGATCGATGCGCAATTGGCGGCAGCCGCGTTGGAATTGCTGGAGGTGGATCCGCTGGGACTGGACGATATCGATCGCCGAGTCTTGAGCGCCATTGTCGTCAAGTTTGGGGGCGGGCCAGTGGGCCTGGAAACCATCGCCGCGGCAGTCAGCGAGGAACCCGACACCATCATGGACGTTTACGAGCCCTATCTGCTCCAGCTGGGCTTTCTGGAGCGGACGTCGCGCGGCCGGGTGGCCACCCGACTGGCCTTCGCCCACCTGGGTATCCCCTTTGAACCGTCACCCGAGCAGTCACGGTTGCTCTGACCAGCGACAGCGACGAAATGGGCTCCCATGCGTATTAGTCAGATGCTAGAGTTGACCGGCTTCACGTCGGTCGGTTGTTTTCCACAAGCGGAGTGATAGTGGGAGTCATACCTGCGGCAGCCGCTTTCTCGCTGGCGGTCGTAACCATGCTGGTTGGCCTGGTGGGTGTCATACTGCCCGTGTTGCCCGGTTTGGTCCTGATTTGGTTGGCCGCATTGGGCTATGGCCTTGTGGAGGGCTTTGCCAACATGACCCTTTGGACCTTTGCGGGCATCACGCTGATGACCGCCGCCGGTGTCTCAGCCGATATCTGGTTGACCCAACTGGGTGCGCGGTTAGGAGGGGCCAAACTGAAATCCCAGCTGGCCGGCTTGGCGGGCGGCGCGGCCGGTGCGCTGGTCTTTCTCTTCTTTGGTGGGATTACCGCCGGGTTGGGCGCCATCCTCGGTTCAATAGCTGGTGTGTTAGGCGCCGAATATCTGCGGGCTCGGAACTGGGAGGATGCGCTGCGAGCGGGTGGCGGATGGTTGCTCGGATGGTTGGCCTCTACCGTTCTCCAGCTGATTCTCGGGGTACTCATCATTGCGCTCTTTGTCTGGCAGGTCTTGGCAAGGTGACACGTGTCCGAAGAGATCAAGACACTCATCAACGTGGCGGCGGTGGTCATGGCTCTCAGCCTGATCACCGGAGGGCTCCTGCTGGCGCTCGCGATTCGGCAGGTTAAAAAGATCCGGGTGCCGGCCAATGCAGGGCTGGTGGCTACCTTGCAGGGCACGCCCTTATTGGTGGTTTTGGGACTGGACCTACTGGACCTGGCGCTGGACATCCTGGCCGCCCCAGTGTCATGGGTCGTTCTGGATTACCTGGGACTCAGAGGACTGCGGACGGTCACGGTGATCGAGGCGCTGATCCCGGGCACTCAGTTGTTCCCAACTCTGACAGTGACCTGGATCGCCTCTCGGCTAATGCCAGACCGCTTGTCGCTCTTGGTGCAGGAAGCTGAAGCCCATTCGCCGCTCAGGGGCGAAAGAGCACCATGACCCCTACCCCCATTCGCTGAAGCGCCTCCCAGGCATAGTGCTCCACGGCCGGTTCAGGGTCGTCAAGCGCTTTGTACAGCGCAGGAATGGCCTTTTGGGATTCGATTCGAACCAAGGCGCGGGCCGACTCCACGCGGACGGTGGGTACCGGCTCTTCCAGCGCCGCTATCAGCCCCGGGACCGCCGGTTCTCCAATCTTGCAGAGCGCGTCGCCAACGTGCCGGGCCTCATATCCTTTGGCCCGCCTCAGTGCTCTTAGTAGCGAATCCACTGCCGACCATTCGCGCCGTTCTCCCAGCGCCAGCGCCGCGCAGACACGCACATCTTCGTTCGGATCCGCCAGGGCGGCAATAAGAGCCTGCGTGGCAGCCGGACCCGGCACCTCGGCCAGAGCCCGAGCGGCCCACCAGCGAGCATCGGTATCTCCGCTCTGGAGCAACTCAGTCAGAGCCGGCGCAACCAGATCGCCGGCTATCTTGCCCTCCTGGATCAGGCAGGAAGCGGCCGCCTCGCGCTCCTCCTCAGTACCGGTGGCAAGGGCAGTCAGTGCCGGCGAGAGACCAACCGGATCAGGTTTCACTTGGTCCTCCCTGGAAGACGCGGCCCCAAGGTAGAGCACCGTCCAGCTCAACCAACAGATCAGGCCGGCACCCTACGGCCGCCGCCAAATCAACCGCATCTGCTCGCCGGGGCAGGCGGAACAGGTGGCTTTGGCAGCTGCAGTCTGACGCTCCGAAACGCTGGGCAGGAATGGTAGCACCGGACATGTCAGCCACCGCCAACGCCCAGTCGCACTCCCGCGGCGTCTGCCCAACACGAGCCCAGGCGCACACCAGCAGACAGACTTCCCGAAGGTAATCGATGTGCCAATGCGGTTTCTTGGCCGTCTGCCAGTGCCGAGCCAACCGGGCGGCCAACCCTCCCGGGCCCAGCGCACTCCCCACGTACAGATAGTACCCGGCCGGAAAGACCACGGTCCCCAGCGCACCGATGCGAACAGCTTGAGCGGCGGCCAGATGCATCTGAAGTGCATACGTCCCGCGGCCGCTGATAGTCATGGCCGTTATCGGGCCGGTGGTGGTACCGGCAGGTTATCCACCGCGACACCCGCCCACCGATCTCCCTCCTCGATCAGCATCACCGGAATATCCTCGCGTATGGGGTACTTTCGGCCGCAGCCGGGTTCCTGGCAGACCAGCCAGCAGCCCTGTACAAGCTGCAGCATTCCTTCCTTTTCCTGGACACAGGCCGGGCAGCGCAGGATCTCAAGCAGCCGTGGACTCACCGTCATCTTTCACTCCTATTCAGATCGAGGAGGTCAGTATAGCATAGCCGGCACAGCGGAACAAGGAACACCCGCGCGGCGTGCGGATCAGGTTGTTCACCGGATTCACCCTGGTGGAGGCAGATAGCCGGGCACAGGCGACTCGACCGGACAAGGGGCCAATCCATCAGTCACCACGCGCGAAACGCCACACCCTTCCTCGGAGGTTTGCTACCCATCGGCGAGTATGTTACAATCCGCCCGTGTCGGCGGCCATTGCCGCCGATTTTTCTATCAGGCCGAGACACTCATGAGAAACAAGGTACCGATACCCATCCTGGCCTTCGCCGGGTTCCTGGTGTTTGCAGCCGTCTTTGCGGCCGGCTTTGCCGCTGCACTGCTCATCGACCAGCGGATGGATGCCACCTCCACAGCGGACAACGCCAGCTTTGGCCTCTTTTGGGAGGCATGGGAACTGGTGAGGAAGGATTTTTATGGAGACCTGCCAGACGCCCAGCAGGTAACCTACAGTGCCCTTCGTGGAGCGTTGGGTGCGCTGAACGACCCCTACTCGGTGTTGGTCGAGCCCCAGCCGCGCGAGATGGAAAGGGATAGTCTGCGCGGAAGCTTTGGGGGAATCGGTGCCTATGTATCCAAGACGGATGACGGCCAGTTTGTGCTGCTCCCCATTGAAGGTCAGCCCGCCCAGGCGGCCGGCGTGCAAGAGGGCGACGTCCTGTTGGCAGTGGACGGTACGCCGGTCAGCAGCGGGTCCAGCGTGGAGGACGTCGTGCTGGCCATCCGCGGGCCGGTGGGCGAACCTGTGACCCTCACCATCCGCCATCCGGGCGCCGAAGAGGCGGCAGACGTGATCATCACCCGAGCGGTGATCGAGTTGCCATCGGCTCGCTGGGAGGTCTTGGAGCAGGCTCCGGACATTGGGTACATCCAACTGAACCGTTTCAGCGAAAAAAGCGGCCTGGAGGTTGAAACCGCCATCAAGGAGCTGACCGAGGCCGGTGCCGGCATGCTGATCCTGGACCTGCGATTCAACGGCGGCGGCTTGCTCAACTCGGCCGTGGACGTGCTGGACCACTTTTTCGGTAGGCAGACGGTGGTGTACCAGCTGAGTTCTGGAGGCAAGGAGACCGGCCTGACCACGTCACGCGGCGGGATCGCAGAGGATATCCCGTTGGCGGTGTTGGTCAACAGCGGGACCGCCAGCGCCTCCGAGATCGTAGCGGGTGCACTGCAGGATTTGGGCCGCGCCCAACTGGTCGGAGAGACCACCTTTGGCAAAGGTTCGGTCCAGAACGTGTACGACCTGAGCGACGGTTCGTCATTGCACCTGACCTCCTCACGGTGGTACACCCCCAACCGTCGCCAATTGGACGGCCAGGGATTAACGCCGGATATTCCGGTCTCGCTGGACGACAGTGGCGATGACCTCCAGCTGGAGCGGGCAATCGAGCTCATGCAGACAGGACAGTGATGACCATGGACGAGAAGGTGTTGAAAGGCGTTCGGGGCTGCCTGACCGTGCTGGTGGTCCTGTTCGTGGTGGGCGTAGCCTACCTGGCCGGCTATTCGGGCGGGAATCGGACCGCCAACGCTTACCGGATAGAACGCGCCGAGACTTCCCCACCGGTCGAGACGCCGCAGGTCGAGCCAACCCCGTCACCATCCCCGCCGTCGACCGCGGCTGCGCCTCGACCCACGCCGGCTAACTGGGACCTCTATCAGGAGGTCTGGGAGCTCATCGAGCTTAAATTCTACGGCAAACTGCCCACCGAGGAGGAACGACTTGACGGGGCCATCCGTGGTGCACTGGACACGCTGGATGATGAGCACACGGGTTATATCCCGGCGGATCTTGCGGAGGTGATGCGATCGGATCTGAGCGGCAGCCTGGAAGGGATCGGTGCAGTGGTGCAAACGAACGAAGCCGGCCAACTGATCATTGCTCGCCCGATGCCCGGGCAGCCAGCCGACCTGGCGGGCATCAAGGCCGGCGACATTGTGCTGGCGGCCAACGGGCGCTCGCTGGAGGGCCTCGGGCTGTACGAGGCCATCTCACTCATTCGGGGCCCGGCCGGCACAACTGTGACCCTGACCATCCTGCGTTCGGGAGAGCCGAACCCGTTGGAGATCCAGGTTGTCCGCGCCCGAATCCCCTTACCCACCGTCGAATCCGAGATGCTAGAAGGAAACGTCGGCTATATCCGCTTGTACGAATTCAACGGCCAGGCAACCAGCCGCCTGCGCCAGGCTCTGCGAACACTGCTGGCTCAGCGGCCGGTCGGCCTGATCTTGGATCTGCGCGACAACCCGGGAGGCTATCTGAACGAGGCAGTGTCAATCGCCGATGAATTCCTGCCGACCGGCATTGTCCTATATGAACGTGGCGCCGGCACCGAGGAACAGGTATTCGAGTCCACAGATCGCGGCTTGGCCGACGAGATCAGGCTGGTGGTGCTCATCAACGGTGGATCTGCCAGCGCCTCCGAGATCGTCGCCGGCGCCATCCAGGACCGGCAACGGGGCGTGTTGGTCGGTGAGACGAGTTTCGGCAAGGATTCGGTTCAAGAGGCACACCGCCTGAGCAACGGCGCCGAGCTGCGCATCACCATCGCCCGCTGGTTCACCCCCAACGAGCAACCCATCGGAAAAATGGGCCTCGAGCCCGACGTGCCCGTGCCCTACGTGGAAGACGACCTGGAGGAAGGCACCGATCCTCAACTGGAGCGAGCGCGGTTGCTGATACTGACCGGAGAGTAGCGCATGTCCACCGGCCGCAAGATCCTTGCCACGAACCGCCGCGCCTCACACGACTACTTCCTGGAAGAGCGGTTTGAGGCCGGCCTGGTACTGACCGGAACCGAGATCAAGTCAGTCCGGGCCGGTCGGGTGAGCCTGCAGCACAGCTATGTGACTCCGCGTTCCGACGAGCTTTGGCTGGTGGACGCGCACATTGCGGCCTACGAGCACGGAAACCGCGAAAACCACGACCCCACTAGGCCGCGCAAGCTGCTGATGCACCGCCGAGAGATCAACCGATTGATCGATAGGGTATCCACCCGGGGGTACACGCTGGTTCCAACCCTGCTCTATCTTAAGGAGGGTCGAGCCAAGCTAGAGATTGCGCTGGCGCGCGGCAAACATCAGTACGACAAACGCCAAGCCATTGCCGCCCGGGACAGCCAACGACAGATCGAGAAGAGCCTGCGCGAACGCGAGCGCGAATAGGCTTGACAAAGCTTATCTTTATTTGTATCATCAATATATCACTAATAACTGCGATGTAAGGAGGTTACCACGATGTACAAGTTGCTGGATAGGGCAGATCGGTTGGTGGGTTTCGAGCGCGCACAGGCCCACTGCGATATCCCCTGCGGGATCTATGATCCCATCACGGCGCAGATCGCCGCGCTGACCGTGGTTCGCATGATGGACCTGATGCACGGTCTGGCCAAGAACGACGACGTGGCTTACCAGAACTCGATTAGCCGTTACGTCACCATCAAGGAAGAACACGCGGAAAAGGTCAAGCACGAGATCCGCGTCATCTGGGGCGATTTCATCAAGCCCGAACACGCCGAGCAGTTCCCCGAGCTCAACGGGCTGGTGCACAAGATCATGAAGTTGGGTTCCGGGGCGCGTCAGACGGCCAACCGCGAAACTGGCTTGGCGCTGGTCGACGCGGTGAATCAATTCGCCGAGATCTTTTGGCAGATCAAGGGCGTCGCCACCAAAAAGGCCAAGGCTCCGTACGCGCCGGCGCTGGAACTCGTCTACCCCAATCTCTAGTGTGCAAGCTGCTCAAGGTGACGGGCGATAGCCTGTCGCCCGAGGTTCAAGAAGGGGATTTTGTGCTCGTGTGCAAGATCCCCTTTCTTTTTGCTCATCCCCGGCCGGGCGATGTAGTGGCTTTCCGCAACGCCAATTACGGGACCATGATCAAGCGGATCGAGGCGGTGACGCCCGACCGTCAGGGCCTGTTTGTCGTCGGCACCCACCCGCATAGCGTGGACAGTCGCCGATTTGGCACCGTGCCGCGGCACCAGATCATCGGCAAGGTGATCTGGCACATCCACAAATAGCACCCGGCCGGCGCTCAACTCCAATACACATGTGGACCTCGACGCTGGGTGGCTGGGCCGGAAACCCTGCCCTCCGATGAACCCAGCGGCCGAAACCAGCACCAGAACACCAATACATCGAGCCGCCTCGGTTCAGCAGCCCGCAGACGAAGACCGTCACCAAAAGGGGCGGCCGTCGTGCGATCCCTCCGATTGACGCTTCGGCAACCGCGTGGTATAATGCAGCCCAGTTGAGGATCAGTGATGGCAATCCAACCTGAATCCGGCGCAGCTATGAACCAGCTCGCACTGCACCAGCCAGTGGGATTGCCCCTGGTCACCAATGGCCCCGACAACGCTAAACCAAACGCCAATAATGACGTCTATCGGCGTGGGCGTTTCTGGGGCCAACCGCCGGTCTAACCGGCAGGACAACCTGGCAAACCAAGCCGCCCACATCTTTCCGAGTGGGCGGTTTCTCTTTATGAATGCAGCCCACTCCCAGCAATCAAAAAGGAGAGGATCATGTTAAAGAATAGGAACTGTGGCGAATTGCGAGGCGAACACACGGGTCAGCAGGTCACGCTGGCCGGGTGGGTGAATCGGCGGCGCGACCTGGGTGGGCTGATCTTTATCGACCTGCGCGACCACGACGGCGTCACCCAGGTGGTGGCGAACCCGGCCGTGTCACAGGAAGTGCTGCGCGTGGCTGAAACTCTGCGCCCGGAGTACGTGGTGCAGGTCGAGGGCACCGTGAACCCGCGGCCGGCCGGGATGGCGAACTTGGATCTGCCGACCGGCGAAATCGAGGTGGTTGCCCACCACATCCAGGTGCTCAACGCCGCCAAGACTCCTCCCTTTCTCATCCATCGGGAAGAGGACGAGTTGGAGGCGCTGCGGCTCAGATATCGCTACCTGGACCTGCGCCGCGCCCGAATGCAGCGCAACCTGCTCATCCGCCATCGGGCGGTCAAGTTCATCCGCGACTACCTTGACCTGCGGGGTTTTCTGGAGGTGGAAACCCCTATCCTGTTCAAGAGCACACCTGAGGGGGCGCGCGACTATCTAGTGCCCAGTCGCGTCCATCCGGGCAAGTTTTATGCGCTGCCGCAGAGCCCGCAACAGCTGAAGCAGCTGCTGATGGTCGCCGGGGTGGAGCGGTATTTTCAGATTGCGCGTTGCTTTCGCGACGAGGACCAGCGGGCAGATCGCCAACCCGAGTTCACCCAGCTGGACCTGGAGATGAGCTTTGTCGATCGGGAAGACATCCTCCAACTGGCTGAAGGGCTGATGATCGGTATGGTAGCGCACGCCTGCGAAAAGCGAACAAGCACCGTACCATTTCCTCGACTGACCTACGCCGAGGCGCTGGCTCGCTATGGCACCGACCGGCCGGACCTCCGTTTTGGTTTAGAGCTGGTGGACCTCACGGCGGTGGCGGGCCGCAGCGAGTTCCGCGTGTTTCGGGAAGCGGCCGAGTCCGGCAACGTGGTCAAAGGGCTTTGTGCCCCGGGTTGCAGCGACTATTCGCGCAAGCAGTTGGTCGAGTTAGAGGCTCTGGTACAGGAAGAAGGAGCCAAAGGGCTGGCCTGGGTTGCCTTGAACCCGGATGCAACCGTCCGCTCATCGGTCGCCAAGTTCTTTTCGCAGGAGCTGATGGCTGACCTGCTGGCGGCGGCTGGCGCCCAGCCGGGCGATCTGCTGCTGGTCGTGGCGGACCGAACCGCCGTCGCCAACGCGGCGCTCGACGTACTTCGGAGGGAAATGGCCCTTCGCCTGGACCTCATCGACCGCCGGGAACTGGCCTTTGCCTGGGTCATTGACTTTCCGCTGGTCCTCTGGAATGAGCAAGAGCAACGCTGGGACCCCAGTCATCACCTTTTCACGTCGCCGCAGGAGCAGGATATTCCCCTGTTGGAGACCGACCCGGGCGCGGCCAAGAGCAACCAATACGACCTGATCTGCAACGGCTTCGAGGTGGGCGGCGGCAGCATACGGATCCACCAGCGGGAGTTGCAGGAAAAGGTGATGAGGCTCATCGGCCTGACCATGGAACAGGCCCGCGCGCAGTTCGGCCACCTGCTGGAGGCATTTGAGTACGGCACCCCACCGCACGGCGGCATCGCCCCGGGCATCGACCGCCTGGTGATGCTCATGGCGGGCGAGCCCAACATACGCGAGGTGACCGCTTTTCCCAAGAGCCAGAACGCGGCCGACCTGATGGCTAACGCGCCTTCGGAGGTCGATAGCGGGCAGCTAAAAGAGCTGCACATCCGCCTGGATCTCTAGCCAGGCGCCGCCCTGTGTCAACGCCCTAGACCGGCGAAGGCAGGGCGGTGTCAATTCCGTCTGGACCGGTGATCTGTACCGCCGACGGACGGCTGACCGGGCAGCGACCCCACCGCTGCCCGGTCTTTTGTTTCTCCTTGCCCTCGCTGTGAAACCGATCTCTCCCCTGGATTTCCTCGTGCCAACTGGCAGGAATGCCCGGTGGACGTTTGCGTTAATGAGATCCCCCAGTCCCGCCCTCACAACGCTGGATCTGTCGATACCTGGCGGGCCGGGTCAGCAATCTCCACCCCCACCGATGGCAGCGCGGCCAGACGGGCTCCGGGTCGGCCGAGACGCACCGCGCGCGAGCAGGTCAGTCCTGCTCCAAAGAGTGGCGTGCCCCGTCTGCTGGAACCGGAACGAGACGCCAGTGCGCCCCGGCCTCCGAGCCGGCCGGGACGCACCCACGTCTGGAGGAAAAACGAGCAGTGGGCAGAGCAGTACCCCTGCCCAGCTTTCGCTGAGCCTCACCCTCCAATCGGAAGTCCTGTCGATAGCTGATATGAGGGTGTTGAAAAACACGCCAAA
>DCVT01000008.1 GCA_002328075.1 Anaerolineales bacterium UBA2181
CCTACGTATTACCGCGGCTGCTGGCACGTAGTTAGCCGACACTTATTCCCAGAGTACTGTCCTTCCTCTTCCTCTGGAAAAGGGCTTTACGATCCGAAGACCTTCGTCGCCCACGCGGCGTTGCTGCATCAAGCTTTCGCCCATTGTGCAATATTCCTCACTGCTGCCTCCCGTAGGAGTCTGGCCCGTGTGTCAGTGCCAGTGTGGGGGGTCACGCTCTCACGCCCCCTACCCGTCTTCGCCTTGGTAGGCCATTACCCTACCAACTAGCTGATGGGCCGCAGGCCCCTCCCAAAGCGCCGGAGCTTTGGTCCCATGGTATCCAAACCGCGGGACCGCATGGGGTATTAGCTATCGTTTCCAATAGTTATTCCCCTCTTTGGGGCAGGTCACCAACGTGTTACTCACCCGTTCGCCACTCTCACCTCAGACGAATCCAAGGATCCCGTTCGACTTGCATGTGTTAAGCACGCCGCCAGCGTTCATCCTGAGCCAGGATCAAACTCTCCGTATTACTTTCACCACGACTCACGTCGCAGTAAAGTTTGACTTTGAGCCCTAGATTTACTCGCTTCCTATCACTCTTCAATTGTTAAGGTGCTTTTCAAACGGACCGGAAGTATAGCACTCACGAGGTGGCTGTCAAGGCCCAGGACGATTTTCGTCAGAAAAAGGCACTGGCTCTGATCTGGTGCCACTGCCTCTCGTTTGTGCTAAACCTATTCGGTTGTCTGATTCCTGCCGGTCGTTGCCGCAGGTTGAACCACCTTGCTTCCACAAGGCTCTAGTATTCTATCAGTGCCTGGGAGGACTGTCAAGGGGATTGCGGGCCAAAATTCGAAACTCGTGGTCGGAATCGACCAGATTAACCGCATCACCGGCACGCCTTCTCCTCAATGCTGGCAGCCGGTGCTCTGGCCGCCGGCCGCCCGTCGAGCATCAGGCACCCTCACATCTCCGACCGGCCCTCCAGAGCTCGCACGAGGGTAATCTCGTCCACATATTCCAGGTCACCACCCACCGGAAGACCCCGAGCCAGCCGGCTCACCCGCGTCAATCCCGCCAATTGCTTTTGCAGGTACATGGCAGTGGCCTCCCCCTCGAGAGTCGGGTTGGTAGCCACAATGATCTCTTTGACAGGGTTCAACCGTACCCGCTCCAGCAGCGGGCCGATCTTGAGGTTATCTGGCCCAATACCCTCAATGGGTGAGATTGCCCCGTGAAGAACATGATACACTCCGTGGTAGACGCCTGTCTTTTCCACCGCCAACACATCCAGCGGGTTTTCCACCACGCAGATAGTCTCACGGTCTCGATGCCCGTCGCGGCAGATCGGGCAGGGTTGCCACTCTGTGATGTTATAGCAGGCCTCGCAGAACGTCGTGCGTGACTTGAGTTCGATCAACGCCGTTGCCAGCCCCTGGGCCTGCTCATCAGGGGCCCGCAATAGGAAATAGGTCAAACGAGAGGCAGTCTTGGGTCCAATCCCCGGCAGCCCGGAAAAAGCTTCGATCAAACTGGTAACCGGCTCTGGGAAAGCTCCCGTGGTCATCCAATTCCCAATCCTTCCAACCCAGGCAAGTTCAACCCCGCCGTCACCTGACTCATTCGCGATGACGCCATCTCCTTGGACTGCTCCACGGCCTGGTTGAAGACGGCTACCAGAAGGTCCTGCAACATGTCCCGCTCGTCCGGATCCAGGAGGTCTGGATCGATTTCGACGCTCTCGAGCTGTTGGTCGCCGCGGATGACCACTTTCACCGCTCCCCCACCGGCGGTCACAGTGAGTTTTTCGTCCGCCAGAGCATTTTGGGTTTCGGCCATCTCTTCCTGCATCTTTTGGAACTGCGCCATCATCCCCTGGACGCCCTTGGGCGAAGCCGGACGCAGCGCAGGCGGCCGTCGCTTTTTCTTTGCCATAGAATCTCCTGGTTACGCGCCGGTCTCTGTCACCTGCGCGTTCAGCTCCTCAACCGCAAACCGCTTGATTTCTTCCACATCCAACGCACCGGCGTCACCCGCAGGCTCGTCCGGCCTGGCCGGTTGTACTGGCCGGTAGGCTTCCGGCTCAGCGCAACGAATCCCGACCGCGGTGCCCAACACGTCAGCCAGGCTATCCTCAATGACGCAACGCCACTCATCGGATTCCATCTTTTCTCGATGAAGCGCGTATTTGAACCCCAAAACAACGGTTGCTCCTTCTATGCCGAGAACACCCTGACCAGACCGCAACATGGCCTCGATCCGAAAGTCGCGCTGTTTGACCGCCGCCAGAAACGCACCCCACTGCGATTCCACCTGGGCGACAGTGACCGGTCGGGCTTGCTGCACCGCGCTCGGCCGCTCCGAGGGCATGGGCTTGGGCCGTGCTTCGCCGGTCGACCCTCCTGGCGCTGCTGCCTCAGGCGTCTTGGCGGGCTCAGCTGACTCAGCCAGCCGCTCGCTGACGCTCTCTACCAGCGCCAGCTCCAGCGGTAGTTGCGGCTGCCACCCCCCTCGGCTCTCCGCTGCAGCCGCCCCAAATCGCCGTATACCCCGAATCAACTCACCCACCCCAATCAACTCGGCATGGCGCCCAAGGTCACTTTCGAGCGCCTCCGGAACGTCGCTGGGAACTTGTCCGCCCGTCTTGAGGTACAGAACTCCCCTGAGGTAGTCCACCGTCTGACGGCCGAGTTGCTGCGGGTCGGAGCCGCTGTTCACGGCTTTTTGAAGTGTGAGCAACCCCGCCGCCACATCCGCATTCAGCCAAGCATCCACCAGCTCACATATGGTTTCGGCGCCGACCGTACCCAGGACCGCCTGGGTCTGCTGCAAGGTGACCCGACCTGCCTGACTGGAAAGCACTTGGTCCAGAAGGCTCTCGGCATCTCGCAGGGCGCCGGTCGCTTGCCGGGCAATCAGGTCCAGCGCAGCGGGCTCTGCTTCCACACCTTCATGCGCCAACAATTCCTCCAGCCGAGAGATCATGCGCACAACCGGAATGCGCCGAAAATCGAACCGTTGGCAGCGCGATATGACCGTAGCCGGTATCTTGTTGACCTCGGTGGTCGCCAGCACAAATATCGCGTGGCGCGGTGGTTCCTCGAGCGTCTTGAGCAGCGCATTGAACGCGGCCGTTGACAACATGTGGACCTCGTCAACGATATACACCTTGTAGCGCCCCTCGTTGGGAGAGAAGCCGATTTTCTCCCTCAGGTCTCGCACATCATCGACGCCGGTGTTGGAGGCCGCATCAATCTCTATCAGATCCAGAAAGCGGCCCTCATTGATCGCCCGGCAGATCCGGCAGCGGTTGCACGGCCGGCCAGCCAGTTCTTCCTCCAGGCAGTTGACTGCCTTGGCCAGGAGGCGCGCGGTCGTGGTCTTGCCTGTTCCACGAGGCCCGGCGAAAAGATAAGCGTGCGCCACTCGTCCGAGCACAAGAGCGCTCAGCAGTGTCTCTGTCACATGTTCTTGCCCAACGACCTGGTCGAAAGTTGTGGGGCGCCACTTGCGGTAAAGAACTTGGGTCATTTTTCCACCGGCCGTTAGTGTAACATCCTCGGCCGGCCAAGGCAAGTGGGCAGCACGCCCGGCTCAGCGCCAGAACTCAAGAGCCACCGGTTTCACTCGGGAGCTTGACAGCGACCGGGTCGGCATCAGTATTCGACTCCCCTCGGCCGTGCGGGCGTACACCGGCCGTCGACCGCCCACGTACGGCCTCCACGGGCGAGCCGGTGCCTCCCCCCGGTCCCCGGACTCGCAGAGCGCCTGCGTCAGGTCTCCGGGAACCCGTTGATGCCGGCCCCCCGCCGTGTGGCGAACACCCCAAAGCGCAGTAGCGCCTGGCGCAGTTGGCGGCAAAGAGCCCATTAGGCCGGATGTGGGCTCACCTTGGGGTCACGTCTATCATGACCATCGTGTCCCGCCAGAACTTGCGGCACTTTGGACGCTCGTCGGTTGCCAGAATTGCCTTCTGGCAACAGCTGCCTTGGCGGTGAAGATCCAAACCCAATGTACTGGAAATCTCCGGGCACCGGGGGGCGGAAATGGTCAGACAATAGTCCTTCACGGTTTGACCGGGCTTTGGAATGCCCACCCTACTGCAAACACCCTTCAGCCAAGTCCAATTCATCTTCCAGCCCAAAGATCTCCACCACATCCCCGGCCTGCAGTTGCGTGTCCCCACGGGGCACGACCACCTGATCGTGACGCCGTACACTCA
This sequence comes from Anaerolineales bacterium UBA2181, assembly GCA_002328075.1. Classification (GTDB taxonomy): domain Bacteria; phylum Chloroflexota; class Anaerolineae; order Promineifilales; family UBA4811; genus UBA4811. Next base: position 4,208 of record DCVT01000008.1, read on the forward strand.
CCAAAATGACAGCAGGCGGAAGGCCGAGATCGCGCACTGACAAGCCGACACAAGTCGCCCCGGCCGGGATCACCCACTCGCGATGGCGCGCTTTGCCTCTTTCTGGCTGACCAACCGCCGGAATGGCGGTTAGCTGGTGCTCGATATCCGGCAGACAACTATTGTCCGCAAACACCGTCACCCGGTCCCCCGCCTGCAGGACTGTGTAACCATGCGCTACGTGCATCTTGCGGCCCCGACGCACCGACACAATCAGACAGTCGGGCGGCAGGGCGATCTCGCTCACTCGCTGCCCCGCAGCCGGCGCTCCCGGCGAGACCATCAAATGTGCAAAGCCCGCCCCGTCCAGCCTGCCTTGTCGCAACGTCTCGATCCGGTGCTGGTGATGAGCACGCTTGACGATCGCCTGCTGATAAGCCCGGATGATGTCGCGCCGCCGCACAATCCCCACTAACTGCCTGGACCCTTTCTCTGCCACGACTGGCAATCGGCTGAGATCCCGCGCACCCATGCGCTGCAACGCCTGCCACATGGGCTCGTCCGGTTGCGCCACCAACAAATCGCAGGTGGTGGCGATATCAGCCACCTCCTTGCCTGCTATCGCGCCGTTGACCACGGCACGCTCCAGGTCGCGCAAGCTCACCACCCCCACTAACAGGCCGTCACCGTCCACCATGGGAAAGCCGTGGTGATGGGTCCGGCCGAATTCGGCCGCCAACTCCTCCAGCGGCATCTCCAGCGGCACCGAGTCCACCTCAACCGACATCGTCTCACCCACGGTCACGGTCTGCATCACGTCGATGTCCTGCCCTTGCTGCAGGTGAACTCCGCGGCGGGTCAATTTGAGGGTGTAGATCGACTCGCGACTGAGAATACGCGAAACCAAGGTACTCATGACGGTTGCCAGCATCAACGGCAGAATGATCCGATAGTCGCGGGTCATTTCAAATACGATCAGTATCGCCGTGGCCGGCGCCTGAGCAGCTCCGCCGAACACGGCCGCCATCCCGACAAGCGAATACGCGCCGGCCGGTGCTGTTGAGGTGGGGAAAAATCGATGCACCGTCATTCCAAAGGCGTTCCCCAGCATGGCCCCCATAAACAGCAGTGGTGCGAATATCCCTCCCGAGCCGCCTGAGCCCAACGTGAGCGAGGTAGCCACCGCCTTGAGCAACAACAATATCAATGCCACATGGAGGGCCAGTTGGCCAAACAACGCTGCATTTATGCTGCCGTATCCCACCCCAAAGATGCGGGGAACTTCGCCGTCCTTGAAGGTGACCATTCCAATCAACCCCAACAGCAATCCGCCCAAGGCAGGTTTTACGTATTCTGGGAGGCGGATCGTATCTGAGACGTCTTCGGTCAAGTAGAGCAACCGGCTGAACCCAACGCCGACCATTGCGGCCAATATCCCCATCAGTGTGTACAACGCCAGTTCCCACGGGCTGACCAGCGTGTAGGACGGAATGGAGAACGCCGACACATTCCCCTCAAAGCAGTGCGCCACCACGGCCGAGGTGACGGCCGAGATGACCACCGCGCCAAAATAGGTGGCTTGAAATTGGCCCAGAATGACTTCCAGGGCAAAGATCGAGCCCGCAATAGGCGCGTTAAAGATGGCAGCAATGCCACCGGCCGCGCCGCAGGCCACCAGGTTGCGGATCCGCTCGTCTGACAGGTTCAAGAGCTGACCCACTGTTGAACCGATGGCCGCCCCAATTTGCGCTATCGGCCCCTCCTGGCCAGACGAGCCACCGGACCCGATGCAGACCGCAGAGGCCAACGATTTGACCACCGCAACTCGCGGCCGGATCCGGCCCCCACGCAGTGCCACTGCCTCCATGATTTCGGGTACACCATGGCCTTTTGCCTCGCGGGCAAAACGAGAAACAAGAGGCCCCACAACCAACCCGCCGAGCGCCGGCAGCAGCAGCACATGGTAAGGAGCAATCGCCTGAAACAGCCCCGCCGGGTCAAATGCCAACCTGGTCACCGATTGAATGAGCCACCTGAACGCCACGGCCCCCAAACCGGCTCCGACGCCAACCGCCAACGCGGTTGCCATGATCAAGACGGATTCCGGCACACCGCGCTGATCAATCCATCGCGTTACCTGCTGGCTGACCCGACGCGAGACCCACGGATCATGACGCGCAACCGTCGATGGCATTCGTGCTCCTTCAACAAGGCTGCTACTATAACACATGTCGGTGCGTGGAAAAACCACAGCAGCAGAGGACAATCCGGATCAGAAGCCTGAATTGGCGCGCCGGAAACTGGCTGCTACAATTGCCAGTCAACCGTCACGAACCGGAGCCCGCAAACCGTGAACCACGCCCCCAGTCATTCGCAAAGTAACGGTCGCCGCTTGCTGGTGTACCTTATACTGTCCAATTTCCTCCTCCATTTTGGCTACCGGATGTGGGAGGCCATGTTCAACAACTTTGCCGTCGAGCACATTGGCATCGGTCCGGGAGCTATTGGCTGGATCCAGGCGACGCGAGAGCTGCCCGGATTGATGGGTTTTCTGCTTGGTTTGGCGGTGCTCTACCTCGCGGAAATGCGCATCATGGCTCTGTGCGTCATTCTCCTGGGAGTGGGCAACATCCTGGTGGGCCAGTCCAACACCATCCCCTCCCTGCTGTTGAGCACGCTGGTGATGAGCGTCGGCTTTCACTTTTTCTACACCAGCAGCGACTCGGTGGTTCTCATGGCGGTGAACCGCCAGGATGCTCCCAAAAGGTTGGGGCAGCTCGGCAGCCTGGGAGCCGTGGCTGCGCTGGTCGCTACCGGTATGGTGTACCTCCTGGCAGATCGTTGGGGTTACCGCGCGCTGTTTGCGGTCACTGGAGGCCTGGTCGCGGTGGGCGGGTTCGGGTTGTTGCCCTTGGGCCGGACCAGGTCCTCGCTCCCACCTCGCCGCAAGATCGTGCTTCGTCGAACCTACTGGCTCTACTATACCCTCTCTTTCCTGATGGGCAGCCGGCGCCACATCTTTACGACCTTTGCCATTTTTCTGCTGGTTAAGGAACACGGGATCAGTGTCCAGACCACAGCGACGCTCTTTCTCATCAACAGCCTGATCAGCACCTATGCGCTGCAGGCCATCGGCCGGCTCGTCGGCCGGTTGGGTGAGCGCCTCGTGTTGAGCATCACCTTTGCCCTACTCATCCTCGTCTTTTTGGGCTATGCTTTTGTCCAGGTGCTCGCGGTGCTTTTCGCCCTGTTTGTGGTGGACAACATTCTCTTTGGCTGCAACCTGGCATTGGTCACCTACTTTCAAAAGATCGCGAAAACACCCGAAGAGATCACCGGCAACGTCTCAGTCGAGCAGACCATCAATCATGTGGCCGCGGTGCTGATTCCCGTCATCGGTGGAACGATCTGGCAGGCGTTCGGCTCCCAGGCGACCTTTCTGGCAGGGGCCGGCCTGGTGGCACTCTCATTGGTGCTCACCCAGTTCGTCCGTACGCCCAGTAGCCCGGAACCGTCAGGGGTTTCCTTTGCGTGAGAATTCCAGGTCGGCCTTTATGACCCGACGACACCAAGACCCGCCAGCACATAGGGTGGCCTCCATCGTGCCCGCAGGACCCTGGGGTCACCAAGCTGGTGTCGTTGGAAGGCCGACCGGCGCAGCATCAACTGATTCAACGAGAAAGGAGCGTAGGGATTATGTCTAGTCGTTATCGTTGGTTCGTCGTGGCGGTCTTTTTCGTGTTCATGTTGCTTCATCAATCGGACAAACTACTCATCGGCCCGTTGACCACACCCATCATGGAAACCTTTGGCATCAACGAGGCGCAGATGGGAGCCATCTCCACCGGGGCGCTGATCGTTGCGGCCGTCTTTTTCCCGCTGTGGGGTTACCTGTCTGACCGGTACGCCCGGGCCAAGCTTCTGGCAGCCGCCTCATTCATCTGGGGCTCGACCACATGGCTCAACGCTATTGCCCCCAACTATTCCTCGTTCCTGGTCACCCGCGCGTCTACCGGAATAGACGACTCCAGTTACCCGGGTCTCTACAGCCTCATATCGGACTATTTTGGCCCCCAGGTTCGCGGCAAGATCTACGGGCTCTTGCAGCTGACTGCGCCAATAGGTTACCTGATGGGCATGATCCTGGCCCTCACGCTGCGCGACGCCATCGGCTGGCGCGGCGTGTTTTACATCACGGGATCGCTCGGAGTGCTGCTGGCTGTCGTCATCTATTTCGGGGTTCGCGAGGCACCCCGGGGTAAGAGCGAACCCGAATTGGCGGTTTTGGACCAGGCGGAGGTGGGCCAGTTCCGTTTTGACTGGAAGATAGCCCGCCAGTTGTTTCGAAAGCGCAGCTTGTTGTTGCTCTTTGTTCAGGGTTTCTTTGGGGTATGGCCGTGGCATGTCGTCACCTACTGGTTTTTTCGTTACCTGGAGACAGAACGCAACTACTCCACCAACGATGTCATGGTGACCATGGTCGTGGCGGTATTGGTACTGGCGGCCGGCTATCCCGTCGGTGGGGCGGTTGGCGATTACCTTTTCAAGCGGACCCCGCGCGGCCGCCTGATGACCGCCGGCGCCGCCGTTCTGTTGGGAGCCATTCTGCTCCTCATCACCCTCAATGTTCCACTGGAGAGCAAGCCGCTTTTCTTGGCCATGTTGTGCGCCACTGCGCTTTTCATCCCCTTCGCGGCACCCAACGTGATTTCTACCGTCTACGATATTGCTCTTCCTGAGGTGCGAAGCACCGCTTCGGCCATTCAGTACTTTATCGAGTCCGGCGGTGCTGCACTGGCGCCACTGCTGGCCGGAATCATCGCTGTCAACGCGTCGCTCAAGGACGCCATCCTTATCATCTGCATCTCGGCGTGGATTCTCTGCGCCATCTTTTTGGCGCTGGCTGCCTACCTGGTGCCGAGGGACATCGAAACCTTGCGCAGCCAGATGCGAGAGCGAGCGCAATTGCTGGGTGGAGCCAAAGGGTAAGCCCGTGCGAATCGACGGCCGATCTTCGGACCAATTGCGGCCCGTGCGCTTTGAGCCACGATTCGTTGAATACCCGGAGGGTTCAGTGCTGGTGGAGTTTGGCAGAACCCGGGTTCTTTGCTGTGCTACGGTGGAGGAGCGCCGCCCGCCCTGGCTTACGCAGAGCGGCCAAACCCATGGCTGGGTGACTGCTGAATACAGGCTTTTGCCCCGCTCCACGCAGATCCGCACCCCGCGCGAGACCCACAGCCCCGGCGGCCGGACGATGGAGATCCAACGGCTGATTGGCCGCAGCCTCCGGGCCGCAATCGATCTGAACGCCCTGGGAGAGCGACAGATCATTGTGGACTGTGACGTCCTGCAAGCCGACGGCGGGACCCGCACAGCCTCCATCACCGGCGGCTTTGTGGCGCTCGCTCTGGCTGTCCAGAAACTGGCAGCAACTGGAGACGTGCCCACCGGGGCGCTCCGCCAACCGGTAGCCGCGGTCAGCGTTGGGCTGGTCCAGGGAGAGACCATGCTGGACCTCTGCTATCATGAGGACAGCCAGGCTGATGTCGACCTGAACGTGGTGATGACCGCCGACGGTCGCCTGGTTGATGTTCAGGGATCGGCCGAGCGCGAGCCCTTTTCTCACGCCACCTTGGACGTTCTGCTTCGGCTAGCTCACCAGGGAATCGAGCGGCTGTATGTTCTTCAACGGGAGGCGCTGGAGATTTGAATCTCCGTCGGATCCGCAGGTATGGCTGTTTGGCCCTGGTCGGCCTGGTGGGGGTGCCTCTCATCTGGCGAACCTGGGTGGGGTGGAATCAAGGACGGCACATCTACCCCTCCGACCAGGTGCGTCCGGAGCGGGTGGCGGTGGTTTTTGGCGCCCGCGTCTATCCCGATGGTCGGCTTAGCCCGATGCTGCGCGACCGGGTAGAGACGGCGGTCCAGCTCTACCACGCGGGAAAGGTGGATCGGCTGCTGCTGAGCGGGGACAACCGGTTCAGCAATTATGACGAACCGGGAAGGATGGCAGAGTACGCCGTTGAGCGCGGGGTGCCAGAAGCCGCCATTCAAACGGATTATGGGGGCCGCCGCACCTACGACACCTGCTACCGCGCCAAGGATATCTTTGGCCTGCAGTCGGCCATACTAGTGACGCAGCGCTTTCACCTGCCCCGCGCCCTTTACACCTGCCGCCAGATAGGCCTGAACGCGGTAGGCGTTGCGGCCGATCTGCAGCCCTATGCGAGACGATCGCTGGTCTGGTCAGAGTTACGCGAGGTGCCCGCCCTGTTGGCAGCCGCGTTTGACGTCGCCAGACGCGCACCCCCACCGGTCCTGGGCGACCGGATACCCATTCCTTGAGATCTGGAGGACGATACCGTGCCTGACACACGCCAGAACGCATGGGAGCTAGTGACTGAATTCACAACAAATCCCAACCTGGTGAAACACATGTGGGCGGTAGAGGCAGCCATGCGTGCTTATGCCCACAAGTTGGGACAGGACCAAGATCGCTGGGCGACCATCGGTCTGTTGCACGATTTTGACTGGGAAATCCACCCGACGCTGGACGAGCATCCCATCAAAGGTGCAGAAATACTTGCGCAGCGGGGGTGGCATCCTTCGATTGTGCGGAGCGTGCTCTCACACTACCCGGCCGGAACCGGGGTCCACCCGAATGAGTTGGTGGAATTTGCGCTCCTGGCCTGTGACGAGATCACCGGACTCATCACGGCCACGGCATTGGTCCGGCCCACCAAAGATATACGAGACGTCCAGCTCAAATCGATCAAGAGCAAATGGAAAGACCGCGCCTTTGCCGCCGGCGTGATCCGGGAAGAAGTGGCCGAGGCGACGACGGCGTTTGTGGCTGCGGCCGGTCCTGGCCTGGCCGGATGGGATCTCTGGCAACACATCGCCTTTGTGCTGGAGGCGATGCAGGGTATAGCAGGAGAACTGGAACTCGACGGTCGGCTGGCTTAATCGGTTGGTCCCATAAGCAGCCACACCACCGGGCGACGGCCGTCTATGCCCAGTTTCTGGTATTCGCGCGCCCGGACTGCCACGTCCACCTCATCATCCTCAATCAGCCCACCCCGGTCCTGGCAGGTTCGCCACCCTACCCGCTCGATGTACACCCGAGTGCCAAAAGGGATTCCGGGGCCACAGGCGGCCGTCAACCCGTAGGTCACCGGCGTCATGAATGCGGTGTGCTCACACGTGCCGTCACAATTCAGCCCCCCCATTTCTGGCGAGTATTCGGTCACGCGCGCATCCTCCACATAGAGGCAACGCCCTCCGTTCACAACGCAGAAGAGATAGATCACCCATGCGACTGTCTGCATCGATGGTCCTCCTGAAAAGGCGTCAACCCGCGGATGGCCCAGCGGGCGCAGAGTGTACCCCAATACGTGGAAACAGGCAAATTGCCGGCAAGTGGCGATGCGCTGCGCGGTCCCGATAACCGGATCTTTCCGGTCTTTTTGCCCCACCATATTCCTCTGGTATAATGCTGGCAGGCTCGCGGGGCGGCCGCTGGCGCGGTCCCTCGCCTGCGCATCACATGGCAGAGGAAATCGCGACCGAGGAGCCACAAGCGGCCCCAGTCACTCCCGTCTCCGTCGGCGACGACCGGCCCCGCTCCAGGAAGCAGGTCTGGACCAATCGCCTGCGCTACTTCCTGGTCGGAGTGACGCTGGTCTGCATTGTCGGGGTGGGTTACCTGATACTGACGCATGGCGTTGCCTCTCCCGCCAATAAGGCCGGCCTGGTCACAGCCATTCCCTCCCTGACACCCACGGCGAGCTTGACCCCATCCCCAACCACCACCCCCCCACCTCCGACCCAAACTCCAACGCCAGGCCCCACCCACACTCCGCTGCCACCCTTTCGCTACCTGGTTAAAGCGGGCGACACATGGTTGGGGTTAGCGCTCTACTTTGACGTCAGCCTCGAAAGCCTCCTGCAACTCAACGGACAGACCGACAGCGACTATATCCAAAAAGACACCGAGATCCTGGTGCCCAACCCCACCTACACGCCGACGCCAGCCGCCACGGCGCTGCCAACCTTTGAAGTCTTGCAGGATGTGGACCCGAACCAGTGCCGCGACCACAAGATCGCTGCGGGAGAGACATTGGTTGGAATTGCCATCAAGTATGATGTGAGCGTCCAGCTCATTCAGTCCGTCAACAACATTACCAATCCGGACCTTGTCAGGGAAGGACAAAAGCTGTGCATTCCCCTGGTGACGCCTGGCCCGGCTCCCTCACCAACCTTTGGACCCACTCCTACCTCGGCCGTCGCACCCCAGCATTCCGCCCCCCAGCTGCTTTATCCGCCAGCCGGCGTGGAGGTTCCGGCCGGAACCCGCCAGGTCATACTTCAATGGACGGTAGCCGGTTTCCTGGCCTCAGACGAGTATTACATGGTAGAGATCCGGAATCTGGGCCGACCAGATTCGCGGGCGGTGAGGGGATTTGTCAAGACCACGCTTTGGCGGTCCCCCGAGATCATCCGACCTGCTACCGGGTCTATCGAGGTTTTCGCCTGGCGCGTCAGCGTCGTCCAGGGCGTGGGTAAGCCCGATGATCCGAGCTTCCGATGGGAACGGTCCGGCCTGCCATCTGGTTGGCAGACCTTTGTTTGGATGGGGGTAGCGCAAGCAGTGGCGCCGACCCCCACCTCAGAGACATGATGAGGCCGCACTGAATCGGCCATCAGAGTGCCACCGACTCGGAGCGTGTCCTAGTCGGCGCTCTGATCTTTCTGATCCTTGGCTTCGCCGCTTTCGTCCTCGCCTTTGACACCCTTCCGGAAGGCGCGGATGCCTTGCCCCAGTTCGCTACCGATCTTGGACAAGCGCCCCACGCCAAACAGGAGGATGATGATCCCCAGAATGATTAGAAGTTCGGTCGGACCCAGTTGTCTGAACACGGCACACTCCTTCGCTTCATGTGCGGCCTATTATAGCACAGGCGCCGAGTTGTTGCTGTCGGCACCCGTTACGATGTTCACCACCCGCCCGGGCACCAGGACAACCCGCTGGACCCGCTGTCCGATCAGGTGTCGCGCGACGTTTGGGTTCTCCAGCGCCTGATCTTGCACCTCCCAGTCCGCAGCTCCGGCCGGCACGGTCAACCGACCGCGAACCCGGCCATTGACCTGCAGAAGATAGGTGACATCGACCGGGTCGGTCAGTGACGGGTCCCAACTGGGCCAGGGATGCTGGTGGACGCTGTATGGCAGACCCATCTCGCCCCACATCTCTTCTGCAACATGGGGCGCAAAAGGCGCCAGCAGCAGAACAAACAATCGGCACGACTCCATCAGGTCAGACGTGACCCCAATAGAGCCCACGTGATCAGCCATCGCGTTCAACAGCGTCATCAGTTCGGCGATTGCCGTGTTAAAGCGCAGCCGCTCCAGGTCTTGGGTGACTGAGCGGACCGCTCGGTGCACCCGGCGGATGGTCGGGGTGGGCTCTGGCTGACTCGGCTGCACGGCCGCCTGTACGACGCGCTGCACCAGCTTCCAGGCGCGCTCCAGGAAGCGGCGGGCTCCGGCAACTCCGGCCTCATCCCACACAGTGCTCGCCTCGAACGGAGCCATGAACAGCAGATAAACGCGCAGCGCATCTGCGCCTTGCTGTGCTGCAACGCTATCTGGCGTGACGACGTTTCCGGCCGATTTGCTCATACGTAGCACGCGCCCGGTCCGGGGGTCTCGCGCGTGCATCATCCCCTGGTTCCGGAGTACCGGGAACGGCTCGCGGAACGGGATCGCACCGGCATCGTGCATGACGTGCGCCCAGAAACGGGCGTACAGCAGGTGCATCACCGCATGCTCCGCGCCACCCAGATACAGGTCAGGTGGGCCCCACGCAGCCAGCGCAGCCGGGTCAAACGGCTGGTCCCGTTGACCAGGACTGACAAAGCGCAGGTAATACCAACTGGAACAAGCGAAACCGTCCAGCGTATCGGTCTCCCGTCGTGCCGGTCGGCCGCAATCGGGGCATGCCGTCTCGACGAACCGCGCCACCCGAGCCAGCGGTGACCGGCCGTCTGCTCCCGGCTGCCAGTCACCGACCTCTGGCAACAACACCGGCAGCTCAGGCTCCGGAACCGGAACCATTCCGCACGCGTCGCAGTGGATGATCGGAATCGGCGTTCCCCAGTATCGCTGTCGGGAGATCAACCAATCGCGCATCCGGTAATGGACCGCTCGCCGGCCCATTCCCTCTGCTTCCATCCACTCGACAATCCGCTCCCGAACGTCATCCGAGGGCAGCCCATCCCATATCCCGGAATTGACCATCACACCGGCGCCCACGTACAGCTGCGGCGATGCATCCGCCACAACGTTATTGGATGCGGGCGGAATTATGACCGTCGTCACCGGGAGATGATGCTTGCGTGCAAAGTCGAAATCCCGCTCATCGTGCGCCGGCACTCCCATGATCGCCCCGTGTCCGTGGCCCATCAGCACATAATCGGCGGTGTAAATCGGGACTGGCATCCTGGTGACCGGATTGATCGCATGGGCTCCCGTTAGGACTCCGTCCCGGCCGGCGCTAGCTCGCGCCAGGTCGCTGCGCACCTCCGCTTCGCGGCAGTAGGTATCCACCGCCGCTCGATACTCAGGGGGCGTGATCTTTGGCAGCAGCGGATGCTCGGGTGCCAGGACGGCAAAGGTCATGCCGCAAACCGTCTCAGGTCGGGTAGTGTAAACCAGAAACGAGTCAGCACAGCCGGCCACCGACATCTGGAACTCTACTCCCAGGCTGCGCCCAATCCATTCCCGCTGTTTAGCCAGCACGAATTCCGGCCAGTCCAGCGTTTCAAGACCCGCCAATAGAGCGTCGGCGTATGCCGTGATGCGCAAGAACCACTGAACCAGCGTTTTCCTACCAACCCCGCCATGACCGCGCCAGCACACATTGTGCTCGTCTACCTGCTCATTGGCCAGCACGGTCCGGCATTCAGGGCACCACCACTGCTTTCCACTCGCGCGGTATGCCAGGCCACGCCGGTGGAGCAACAGGAAAAACCACTGGGTCCAGCGGTAATAGGCAGGGTCACTGGACTTGATCTCTCGCTCCCAGTCATACGAACAGCCCATCAGCGTCATCTGTCGTCGGTAGTTGGCAGCATAGCGACCGGTTGAGACCTGTGGATGGACCCCCTTGCGAATCGCCTCGTTTTCGGCTGGTAGGCCAAACGCGTCCCAACCCATAGGGTGGAGCACCGCATCTCCCGTCATGCGCCGATACCGGCTAATGACATCGCCGGGAACATAGTTACGGCCGTGCCCCACGCTCAAGCCATCGCCCGATGGATAGGGGAAGAAGGACAGGCAGTAGAAGGTCCGCTTGTTTGCCGGTTCGGGCGTCCGGTACAGCCCGGTCTCCGCCCAGCGCTGGCGCCACTTGGCTTCTATGGCCTGCGCGTCATAGGCTCGAGTTGGCCCGGTCGCCTGATCGACCGGCGCCACCCCGGCGCCGCCAGGGCATGCGTCTTGCGCTACCCGCTTGTCAGACTGCTCATTCATTTCATGGTTGGTGTTCCAAGCCCCATTTCGTCATCCTCCTATCTCGGACAAAAAAAAGCCTTCCCGTCTGGGAAGGCTCTCCTGCAAATCCATCGACCCGCCGTCGTCGTCAGCACACTCCCAGACGCAAACTGACCCCTCCACTAAGGAGCCGGCTGCCAGCTGCCTGATGAACCAACTCGATCCTTGCCGACATATCACGACCTTGAACCATCGACCTTTATTATACGACTGTAGTCGTTTCGGGTCAAGAAGGACTGACCCTTGCCCGATCAAGCAGACTAGCCGGTGCAGTGATGGCCTGGACACCGCACACATCCCCTTTGGCGCCAGCCGCCTCGTCTGGTACCATTGACCCCTGGGTTGGCAAACCGGGTTTCGGAGGCCCTGGCAAGCTCGTGGAAGTCATTCGGATCACCGTCCGAGGAACCAACTGTTATGTGCTCCGCGCTCAGGGCGGCTCACTGCTGATCGACCCTGGACCTCCCGGTGGTGAGGCGAGGATCGTTGATTTCCTGAATCGACGCGGCATCACCGGTCAGGAGATTCGTCTGATCCTGGTCACCCACGCGCACCTGGACCACTATGGCGCCGCGTCCAATGTTCAGAGCTGGTCTGGCGCGCCTATCGGTTGTCACCCGGAGTCGGTCAGTCTGAGCCAGGACGCTCGGCAAGCCATTCCACCGGCGCAGACTCTGCGCGGCAGCCTGGTCCGATGGATCAGTCTGCTGTTGGCACCGCTTCGGCCGCATCCCCCGCTTAGGGCCGACGTGATCTTGCCGCCCGGCACAGAGCTTGGCAGCTACGGTGTCGACGGCCGTTTGGTGGCGGTGCCTGGTCACTCTCCTGACTCTTTGGCGCTGATCTCTGCAGAGGGGGACGCATTCGTCGGCGACCTGATCATCAACTACTCCGTACCCAGTCAACCACTTTACCAGTGGAACCGTGATGCGTGGCAGCAGTCGCGGCGTCTGCTCGCTTCCATCCAACCCCGCACGGTCTATGTCGGCCACGGAGAGCCTTTTCCCGGACAACAGATGGATCGGATCCTGCCTGCCCGTTATCAGTTGGGCTGGTGGATCAGGTAACGACTACGACAAGAGGGAACCATGCCACCAGGTATCAGAGTTCTATTGAGCACGTTCGCCCTGCTCTTCATCGCCGAGTTGGGTGACAAGACCCAACTTGCTGTAATCAACATGACTGCCAAGCACCGGATGCCACTGTGGGTTTTTTTGGGCGCCACGCTGGCGTTGACTGCGGTGACCGCTTTGGGTGTGTTGGGTGGCGGTCTGCTGACCCGCGTTGTGCCCGAGCTGATGCTGCGCAAACTGGCGGCCGGGCTTTTTGTCCTAATGGGCATTCTCATGTGGTTTGACCGGTTGTAACGCACGGGGCGGTTGTTGTAACAGGACCTGGCCGGCACGTTACGCGATCAAACGGCGCGGCTGCGTTTTGACAAAGCAGTATGACCGTGATACACTCCGCGCCGGTCCCGCGGGCAGGAGGTTAAGAGGTGACAAAGGTGCGCGTAGCTATCATTGGTGTGGGCAACTGCGCCTGTTCTCTGGTGCAAGGGGTGGTGTTTTACCGGGGTGCAGCCGACGATGACGTGATACCCGGGTTGATGCACCCCATCCTTGGCGGCTATCGGGTGCGAGATATAGAATTCTCGGCCGCCATCGACATTGACGCCAACAAGGTCGGCAAGGACCTCTCAGAGGCCATTTTCACCCCACCCAACAACACCATCCAGTTTGCCCGCGTCCCCCGCATGAACGTTCCGGTCCTGCGGGGAATGACACACGACGGTCTGGGCCCGCAGCTCAGCCAGGTGATCCAGAAAGCACCGGGCGATACCTGCGACATCATCCGGGTTCTCCAGGAGACCAAGACCGACGTCGTGGTGAACTTTTTGCCGGTCGGAAGCGAGATGGCCACCAAGTGGTACGTGGAACAGGTGCTGGAGGCCGGTTGCGGGCTAGTCAACTGCATTCCCGTCTTTATTGCCCGTGAGCCGTACTGGCGCGGCCGGTTTCAAGCCCGGCATCTGCCTGTCATTGGTGACGATATCAAGAGCCAAGTCGGCTCGACCATCGTGCACCGTGTCCTGACCCGTCTCTTTCGTGACCGGGGCGTCCGCATTGACCGGACCTACCAGCTCAACTTTGGTGGCAACATGGACTTTTTCAACATGTTGGACCGTCAGCGGCTCCAATCGAAAAAGATATCCAAGACGGGTGCCGTGACCAGCCAACTGGACTACGAGTTGGACCCGGACAACATTCACGTGGGGCCGAGCGACTATGTGCCCTGGCTGACCGATCGCAAATGGGCCCACATTCGCATGGAGGGCACCACCTTTGGCGACGTGCCGCTCAACCTGGAACTCAAACTCGAAGTCTGGGACTCTCCCAACTCGGCCGGTGTCGTGATCGACGCGGTGCGCTGCTGCAAGCTGGCCATGGACCGCGGTTTGGGCGGCGCCATCGAAGCCCCATCGTCCTACTTTATGAAGAGCCCACCCGTCCAATACACCGACGACCAGGCGCGCCAATTGGTGGAGCAGTTTGCCCTGGGAGAGAACCCGGTCAGCAAGCCGGAGGACGATCCGGCTGCGTCGTGAGCAGTGCCTCGGACCATTGCCGACTACCGGCCGCAGGATCACCCACAAAACCGCCGCACGCTTCCATACCAGCTTCCGGTTTGGGCTCGGCGGACCAACCCCCCGGCCGCAGCAGCGAGGCAAACAGCAACGGTGTCGGCGCTCTCGCGGCAATTGGGCATGAGTAGAGCCCTTGATCGTCGAGAGGCAGGGCGCCAGTGCAGCCACCCGGCCGGTGAACGAGCATTGAACACCACCAGGCTCGAACTACGAACCCCGGGTGTTCCGGAGCGCGCATTGGGGCTTGCCCAGAACCGTTTCCATGAGTCCTGACCGGCGCCTGTTGACGGTCTCGGCTCCCGGCCGGGCAGGAATCATCGGCAACCCCACCGACATGTACGGAGGCGCGGTCCTGTCTTGTACCGTCGGGATGCGCGCTCGGGTTGTGTTGACCCCGGATGACGGATTAATCCTGGAAACAGCCGGCCGCGAGGTTCGGATCGCGAACCAGGACGACCTGCGCCCCCAGCATGACCTCTTCGACCTTCCGCGTGCGGTGGTAGAACACCTGCACCTGCCTCGGCCTAACTGCCGCGTGAGGTGGGAAAGCGAGATACCCCTAGGCAGTGGTATGGCGGGGTCAACCGCGTTGGTCGTCGCTCTGCTGCAGGGGTTCCTGACCTGGCAGAGAATACGAATTGGCAGTTACCCCTTGGCCGAACGAGCGCGACACATCGAACGCCATCACCTACAGGTGGTCTGCGGATACCAGGACGCCTACATGTGCGTCTTTGGCGGGCTTAACTACATGGATTTTCGGGGCAGGCAGTTCCGCCAGGGTATCGAAGACGGGCTGTTCGCCACGGTGGAGCCACTGGCAGAATGGGTGCCTTGGCTTCCCCTGGTGCTGTGCCATTCCGGGGTCCAGCGCTCCTCCGGCGCAGTCCACCAGCCATTGTGGGAACGTTGGTTGGCAGGCGACGCCGCGGTGACACAAGGTTACCAGCGCATCGCCGAGCTGGCGCAGATGGGCAAGATGGCTTTGTTGACGGCCGATTGGCCCATGCTTGGCCGTTTGATGAACGAGAACCACGCCATCCAGCGCGACCTGGGCGGTTCAGGTGAGGTGAACGAGCAGTTGATCCGGGCGGCTCTGAACGCAGGCGCGTTGGGAGCCAAGCTGGCCGGCGCCGGTCAGGGCGGGACCATCATCTCGCTCTGGCCGTGGTCAGACACGACCGCGTTGGAGCAATCCCTTCTGGGCGCGGGCGCACGGGCCGTGCATTTCCCAGTCGTGGCGCCCGGCGTCACCGTACAGCAAAGCTCGGCCGGGAACCTCAACGCTTGATCACGTGCTAAAGTTGAGCGTATAAACCCACCAATTCCCGTGCCGTTGAACCAACCGAAACCCGGCCGCTTCGGCCCACAGTAGGGTCCGCTGCATCCGGGGATAGTGCGGATCCAAGAACTCCTCAGTGACGGAGAGCACGCCGCCCGCCTTCAGGACCCGCCGCAATTCAGCCAAAGCCCGCGGCCGGTCAGTGACCTCAGGCAGCACCGTGATGAGAAACGCGCGATCGATACTGGCGTCCTCGAGCGGCAGTTGGTCCGCGCTGGCAACGTGCATCTGGACATTGCTCAGACCGGCCGCGCACACCTTTTTCTCCACTGCAGCAATCATCCTGGGCTCAACATCCACCGTGACCAGCGTCCCGGCGAGCCCGACTCGGTGGGCTGCCTCGATGGTAAAAGCTCCCGGTCCAGGCCCGAGTTCCAGTACCCGCTCGCCGGCCAGAATACCCACGCGGTCCAGCACATGACGCAGGTAGCGCCGTCGGATAGGATGCTCCACCAACCAGGCCAACGCAAAAGGACACCGCTCGCCGGCGATCTGAAAAGCTGCTCGCACGACGACCAACCACAGAAAAGCCGCGCACCCACCCGATGCCAGCAGCCAGAACAGAATCCTACTCCACATATGCCCAAACCTAACCCGCCGCTCTGGCCGAGCGTCGCTCCTGAATCGCCAGCAAAGGGACGGCCGATAGAATAAAGAGCGCCCCGTATATGGCATACAGCAAAACGTACCCGCGGCTGTCGGCGATGGGACCTCCGATATAGGCGCCGATGGCACCGGCCCCGGCACCCGCCAGGTTGGAGAGCCCCAGGTACCGGGCCGCCTGTTCCCGAGGAACCAGATCCGTTCCCAGCGCCCAGTTGGCTGCATAGAACAGCCCCGTGCCTGCGCCGATGAGACAGGAACCCACATAGGTTGCGGTCAGATTGGGAAAGGCTATGACGATGCCTGTTCCCAGTGCCGCCACCACGCCGCTGATGGCCACCAGTGGCTTTCTGCCAAACCGGTCGGCCAGCCAACCGCCAGGCAGGGCGAAGATCAGGATGAAAATCCCAACAAACATCACTGCCTGAGCCGCCGGACCGGCTGCCTTTTCCGCCCCCAGACCGGCGAACCGCTCCTGGAGGAAGTAGATGATAAAACCACCCAGATTGACCGCCGGCACCATAAACGCCAGGCGCAGGACGACCCACCAGGTGAAGGAGGTACGATCCCGGATCTCCTGGCCCACGCCGACCCGCATGCTGATCCACACCCCCAGTCCGATGGCAGCCACCATGGCCAGCAGCCCGGTCACGCCCATCACAACCAGAGCCCCCGTCCCCTCCATTCCGGCCGTGTACCGCAGAATCGCCCGGACCAAACCGCCCATGGCCAGGATGATGGCCGTGAAGGCTGCGGTCATCAGCAACAATCGTATGAACGGCACCCAATCGATGGCAAACGGGACCTTTTCCAGTCGTTCCTCGCGCACCGTCATGGTCACCGCTGCGCAGAACACCAACACGATCATCACCGCGGCCAAGGCACCCCAGATATTGCCCGCCTCGACCAGTCTGGCTACCACCATGGAGGTAAAGATCAACGGAATAGGCAGTTCTAGCAGCGCCTTGACCCCAGAGAACCGTCCCCGCTTTTCCTCCGGCACCAGGTCAGGAATCAGGCCCTGGGTGGCCGCGTGCGCCGTGTCCGAAGAGACCATGGACAGGATATACAGCGCAAACAAGACCCAGTAACCGGTCATACCCTCCAACCCGGCCGAATATCCGATAAACACAAGCACCGCTACCTGGCTCACCGAACCCACCAGGATGAACGGCCGGCGGCGCCCCCATCGCAGCGTACTGCGGTCTGATAGCAGTCCCATCAACGCCTGAACCAGGAGCGCCACCATGAGCGCCCACAATCGCATGGTGCCCACGTATGTACCCTTGGCGCTTTCCCCTACGTAATGCTGCACCAGGAGCGGTATGATCAGAGAGACCAACACCTGCGAGCGGGTAGTCAGAGCGAACCAGTAGATGTTGATGGTAAGGTAATCGTACCAGCGTATCACACGTTTCACGGCAACCTCCATGGCTTTCTATTTGCCTGCCGCCACATTCAGCAGCAGGATCTGATATACGTCCAGCAAGAGTTCGAGACGATCACCCCGGTACTCGGACCCCTCTGCGCCATCCGGTGAAAGCGTCTGCGCTGCCACCGGCGAACCGAAATCCACCTGTACGGCTTGCGGCGCCGAGTCGTAGTTGACCAGGTGCACCTGCTGCCTGTCGCCGGCTCGCCAGATCTCGATCAGAACCGGCTTTTCCGACCGGACCCGCGGGAATATGGGCTTGGGCAATGCACCCAGTAACGTGTTCCGGGCGCTCTCGCCGGGAACAGAGTAAAGTGGGGACTGGGTGACAACCTTGGGCATTCCCAATCGGTCCAGCAGATGGCGCGCCAGTCGCAAATCGCTGTAGGCCTTGAAACCCGCGCGAGCAACGAACCCCACGACTCCGCGCAGTAGGTTATTCCTGGCAACCGCGCCCGGTCGGCGCAGGCTCCAGCCGGGCAGCCTGGACACCAGGATGGTCGGCGGAGTGGTCTGCTCCCAGCCAACCGTATCCAAATCTTCGAAGGCCAACAGCGCCTGAACCCCCTCCAATGGGTCGCCGGGCCGCACCACACGCCAAGGTATTCCGCCGTGAGTCAACACCTGTCCTGCCCCGAAATAGACAGGCGCCAGCTCTTGCCACCGCAGCCACAGGGGTTCCCCGGGGAAGAGCAACGCAACCGGAGCCAGGTTGATTCGGCGGTCGTCGAACACGCCGGCGTTGGCCTCCAGCCAGGAGTGATACTGGCCGATGGCTGCCTGGATTCGCCCGTACCTGGCAGCCGACAACACCGACATCTGAGTACCGTCATGGTATTCGGTTCCCTTGGTCGTCATGCTGGTCCCGCAGGCAGCCGCTTCCGCAATCCCCTGGTGGTAACGGCGTAGGGGGTAGACGTCGTCAAATCCGATCCCCACATCATACGAAAGAACGCTGAGGTGTGCCGCACCACCCACCAACACCCGCGCGGTACGGATGGTCAGGGCGTTGTTGACCAGGCGGGGCAACCGCCCACCATCATAGCGGGCCAGGCCATAGTTCTCTATCATGGTGATATCTTGGACCTGGGCCAAGGAGTCTAGGTCGATACCGTAGATCAAGTAGGAATTGCGCAAGACGGGATCGAAATCGTTGGCGCTGATGGGCGTACCCGGCCGGAGTTGGTCAGCGTACGCGCCCAACTCGGCCACCAGGCTCGTCACCTGTTCGGCTCGCCACCGCAGGTAACCCGCAACAGCACGGGTAACCGGCTGCAAACCCACCGGCATACTTTGTCCGGTATCCTCGCGGAACTGGTCACGGCACCGAGCACAGTAGCAACCGGCCGCTCCCAACCACGCACCCCAGAGCGAATAGGGCTGGCTGCCATGAAACAGGTTGTCCAAAAAGATGCCATCCGCGCCACGCTCCAGCGCCCCCCGGACCATCTCTCTCAGGTGCTGCCGCCAGTCCGGGTTTCCCATGCAGGCAATGTACCGGCCTCCATAGGTGAAATAGGTGATCTTTCGGCCTCGGGGGTCAAGGGCGTACCAATCCTTCTGCCGATAGCTTCCGTCGTAGACGCAATTTGCGGATTGGATATAGGCAAAGACCTGGCTTCCGGCCTGGTGATAGGCAGCCGCGCCCTGCTCAAAGGAGTCCCAATCCTCCTGCTCCACTTCCGGGGGAAACCCCCAGTCGTACGTCAGGTGCACCCAATTGCAGCGCATCTGATTGAGCACCCGGTCGGCAGCCGCCGGCGAGTGGACCTCATGGTGCGCGACTTGGTCGACGGTGACGTTCATGAACTTGAGCCGGTTCATGCGTACGGTGCCGGGGCCGCCCCAGAGGTAAATGGGGCGATAGGGACCGACGGCAAATTGGGGAAACCGCTTCACGGTGAACCTCCGGACCGGCCCATCAGGAGCCTGCATTCATCGGCAGCGCCGCGATGGTATCACGGCTGCCCTTGGCCGGCAACACAAATCGGCATCCGGCCACCCGGCGGCCGCCCCGCTACCCGCCGGGCCAATAGGCACCGGCCGCGCGACCAGCCCGCGGTGCCGGGTTGGGTGGCCGGCACCGCCAGGCCCATCAAGGGCGGTCTCCGCCGCTAGTTCCCGTCGGTGTTGTTGGAGGCCGGCACGCTATCGAGGCCGGCGGCCGCCAGGTTGACCACCGTGGTCATGCGCATCAGCAGGTCCATCAGTGGTTTTGCCGCCGGGTCCAGCGGCCCCCACTGCGCCACGCGAATGGTCCGGACACCCTCCGGGGTGCGAATCTCCCACACGGCCGAACTGATGTCATCCGAGCCCTCTTCCACCGCGGTGATCTCGGCCGGGATCTGGTCCACGGCGGCGGCGTCGATCGCCTCAGAGACCGCGCCCACCTGAGTCGGGTTCAGCGATGCGACCCGGTACCAATCAGGCGGCACCGGCACCGTGCGAAAGATGCCGTCCTCTCCCTTGACCCGGCGCGAGGTGCGATAGTTCTCCGCCAGACCGTCGTCCCAGACCCGCTGCCCAAACGGGTCTGTGCGCTGCTGAGTGATATAGAAGCTGACCAACAGGTTCGGCATTGCCCTTTGCTCCTTCACTACGCGACCGCCGTCTCCGGCTCAGGGCCACCCACGGCCGGCAGCTCCACGCCTCGCGATGCACCGCCGTACTCCCAATCCTCACCGGTGACCTGTTCCAGGGCTTTGTGGAAGGTGGCATAGTGCTGTGGCCGGACGGTGTTGCCGACTGACATGATGCTGTCGGTGTTCTCGGCAACCGCCCCGGTAACACCGCCTCCCATCGCCTGCGCCAGCGCATTGTGCGCTGCTGGGTCGCCCACCGCCACAGGAGTGCCCGCACCCGGGGCAAAGCCCGCCGCCGGAGAAGAGTACTCGTCGCCCAACCCGATCATGTGCCCGAATTCGTGGGCCGCCGTGTTCTGGGCCTCGCCCGTTCCGACGATGATCTCCACGCGGCGCCAGGACTCATCCTCAGTGGCACCCTCGGCGCCCTCGGCCACCGAAGTTGTGCGGTCTATAGATCCGTTCAGCCCGTTATTCCGCAGGTAGGCCTCTACATTGGCAGACCGCCGCTCGCTGAGCCGCTGGTTGTGTTCCCGGCTTCCGGTGGAACTGGCCCGCCCGATGATCTGGATGGGCGCCCCGGCCGACGGGTCGGCCGCCTCAAAATCGGCGATAAACTTGGTCAGGTACGCCGGTCCGGCATCGCGGCTATGGACCGTGCCCACCGCCGTCTCCAACTCGGCCGAGTTGTTCTCGAACTGCAGCGAATAGCGCAAAAAGTTGGTGGCACTCGGTCCTGTGCCCGAACCGGACATGAACAATGACTGGTCCTGAGCATTCGTTTCGGAGCCTCGTGCGACATAGGCGCCCATCGTGCCAGGCGGGCTCTTGATGATGCGGCCCGAGGTGTGATCACCCTCCTGATCTCCGGCATGGACGTTCAGAACCAGGCGGACGTTGGCCTGGAGCTCGTCCCACCGGGTGCTCTGGAAATAGTGTTGAGCGTTCCAGACGTCCATGACCGCCGTGCGATACCGCTCCATCCAGTCATCTTTTTCGTCCTCTGCCCACCGCCAGTTAGTGTTGACTTCGTCCGCCCGATCCGCCCTATCGGGAAAGTCGTTCATGATGTTAGCGGCGTTGGTCTGCATGCTGGCAAGCCGCGTCGCGTCGCCTGCTCCGAAACCACTGGGATCGGCCGTCACCACTCCCGAAGTCGGGTCAATCTGCAGGCCGTGGTGAAAGTTGATGCCAATGTTGACGGTCGCGATCAACTCCCGCTGATCGGGATCGAACTTGGCGTTGAAACCACCGCGCCCACCGGCGCCGATGACGTCTTCCCCGACCTCGCTGGGCATCATGCCCCGGCCGAGAAACTCTTGCAGCGCCTGCTGCTCCACATCGGGGGTCGCCTCACCCAGTTCGGCCGCCGCGCCGGTTTCCGTCCCCTCACCGTCCTCGCGCTGGATCGCGGACCGCAAGGTCGTCGAGTGTGTCTCCAGGGCTATCTGCCCCTCCCCGCCAGGGCCGGGCGCGCCACGTTCCAGACCAGCGGCATCCCCCATGCGCCGCGCACCGCGTGCCAACGACTGCCGGACGGCCCGGTTGCCGACGGCGCGCTGCAGCGTCAAGACGTCGGCCGGGCTGATCGCCGGCGCTCCCTTGACGCGTTGGGCGGCAGCGGCCACGCGACCGCTCTGCGATACCAACTCCGCCCCATCAACGGAAGACTCTTCTCCCTTTTGAACCGGGCGACTCTCCTGCTGCCTAACCTCTCGTGTCCCGGCCATGCCGACACCTCCCTGGCCTCAGCCTCAAGAACCCTGCACGGTAACATCGCCCAAGTGGCGCCCCTGGTTCACGACAACACGGATTTGGAATAGATTAATCCCGCTTTGGGAATTTGTCAATAACCTCTTGTGCGGTGTCCAGGACATCCTATACAGTACATGAGGTATGGGTAC
>DCVT01000018.1 GCA_002328075.1 Anaerolineales bacterium UBA2181
CTAGGATCTGCGCACAATCCCCTGCTTCCAGGCGAAAACCGCCGCCTGGGTGCGGTCGGCCAGGTGCAGTTTGCTCAGGATGTTGCTCACGTGTCCCTTGACGGTATTCTCGCTGATCACCAGCCGCTCGGCAATCTCGCCATTGCACAACCCTTCGGCGATCAGGCGGAGAACTTGCATCTCCCGGTCGGTGAGCTCGGTGAAGGGGTTCAACTCCTGGTGCCGGGTCCCGCATAGCTCGTGAATCACTCGCGCGGCTACCTGCGGGTGCAAGGTCGCCTCGCCACGGGCGGCCCGGCGAATTGCCTCGGCCAAGTCTTCCATCTTGACGTCCTTGAGCATGTACGAGATGGCCCCCGCCTGCAAGGCGGGAAAGATGTGCTCGTCCTGGTGATACGAGGTGAGTACCACAATCTGCGTCCGGGGGCTGGCCGCCTTGACGCGGCGGGTTGCCTCCACACCGTCCATTCCGGGCATCACCAGGTCCATCAGGGCCACGTCGGGCACCGTCTCCAGGGCCAGCTCCACGGCCGTCTCGCCCGACTCCGCCTCGCCCACCACGGCGAAATCTGCCAGCGCGCTCAGGTAGGCATGCACACCCTGGCGCACCACGTCGTGGTCATCCACCACCAGCACGGTTATCGGATGGCCCATGGCAACCTCCTGCGCTGCTAACCCGGGCATCGAACCGACACCCGAGTGCCCCGGCCCATCGTGCTCTCCACGACCAGGCAACCGTCCAGCAACTCGGCCCGCTCCCGCATCGATCGCAACCCCATGCCCGGCAGGTTGTCTCGCAACTCGAAACCCCGGCCGTCATCCGCAAAGCTGAGCGTCAGCTCGGTGGCATTGAAGCTCAGCAGCACGGCGACGGACCGCGCTCCACTGTGCCGGGAGATGTTGGCCAGCGCCTCCTGGGCTATGCGAAACAACGTCCGCTCCACCTCCAGTCGCAGCGGCCGTTCACCCTGGACTCGCACGTCCACCGCGATCTCATTCTTCTGGGCCCAATCCAGAGCGTATTCCCGCAGCGAGCGTGCCAAACCGGTACCGGTCTGCGTCGCCGGGCGCAGTTCCTGAATCAGATGAGTCAGCTCCTGGCGCACCTCGTCCACCAGCGCCTCGGCCTCGACCAGGTGCCGTTCGGCCGCCGCGGGCTGGCTGCGAAACAGCGCCCGTGCCGCGGCCAGTTGCGCCGAAGCGGCAAATGCCTGCTGCTTGGCGCTATCGTGCAGGTCACGTGCCAGGCGATTGCGCTCCTCCAGAACCGACATCTCTTGTCTCTTGTCCAGCAGGGTCTCCAACCGCTGCGCCATGGTGTTCAGATCCCGCCCCAACTGACCCACCTCGTCGCCGTTCACATCCGTCACATAGACCGTAAAGTCACCCTGGCTCCAGGCCTTGGCGGATCCGGACAATCGGTGAAAACGACCCACCAGATTGCGAGCGGTCATCGAGCCAAACACGGTGCCCATCAGGGCCGCCACCAGGGTGAAGCCTAACAGGCTGTACCCAAGCGGTTGCGCCATCTCGCCCAGCGTCCACAGCGACGCGGGAAGCGCATTCGTGGCAAACCCCACTGCGCCAAGAACCTGCTGCCCGCGGGTGTCCATAATCGGAATGACGGCTACCAGCCGATTGTCGGGCTTGTGGATGGTGTAAAACCCGCGCGAACCGTCCTCGGCCGCCAGCGCCGCCTCCAATGGCAGCGCCAGCCCCGGGACAAGATCTGCGTCAAAAGGCCGGTCCAAGTAGGCCCGATCCACCAGGTCGGCCGGAACCGTTTCCAGCACCACCCCATTGGCATCGAGGAGATACAGCTGCAACTCGCTGTTGACCCGCACGTTTAACTGGAGATTGCCCAGTAGCGAGACGGGTGTGGCGCTGATCATCACCCCCTGGACTCTTTTCAGCCAATCGGTCTCTTCCTTGATATCCTGCGGACCTGAGAGAAGGTAATCGCGCGCCACCGGCACTACCTGGCTGGTGATGTCCTGAATCAACAGCCGTGGGGTCAAGCGCGATTTGATGGTCAGATAGGTTGTTCCGCCGAGCAGGAGCAGCAGTTCAACCCCCAGAAGCGCCCCCACGCTTACCAGTGCATAACTCAACGTGAGCTTCCACCTCAGCCTCCGGAACCAGGCCACCGGAGGGTCATTTGTGCTCTTGATCGCCATGCCCAAGTCGATAGGAATCATCCAACTACCCGGCCGCCCGCACCGATATTATACCTTACTTGCGCCGTCCATACCGTGTTCGACCTCGCCGCTATAGCAGTAGGTCACGCGTGTGCGTGACCTACTGGAGAAGGATGGAACCGGACCCTGCGGCCTACCGCGCGCCACGCATGGTAGGGTCAAGTGCATCACGCAGGCCATCGCCAATGACATACAGGCAGAGCACCGTGATGGTGATGAACAAGCCAGGCCAGATGACCAGGTGTGGCCCAAGCGTAAAGTAGGAGGTCGCCTTGTTGAGCATATTGCCCCAGGTGGCCGTGGGCGGTTGGACGCCCAATCCCAGGAAACTCAGAGCCGACTCGATCAGGATCACTCCGCCGATCACCTGCGCCGAAAAGATGATCACCACCGGGATCACGTTGGGCAGGATATGTCGCGAGATCAACACCCAGGTGGGAGTCCCGATGGCGTGCGCGGCAGTCACATACTCCATCCCCTTTACCTGGAAAATCTGGCCGCGCACGATCCGGCTGATGTTGGTCCAGCTGATCAGACCGACAAAGATGGTAAGCGTGGTAGCGTTGGGTTTGAACAGCAAGGCGACGATCAGCAACAGCAGGATGAACGGGACCGAATTGATCGTGTTGATGAACCACATGATCACATCGTCCACCAGCCGGCCATAATAGCCTGCCAGGGTGCCCACTGCCATGCCCAACGTGAGAATGATGATGGCAGCGAAAAAGCCGATGCCCAACGAGACTCTTCCGCCATACAACAGCCGCGCCAACTGGTCGCGCCCCACTTCGTCCACCCCCAGGATATGTTCCCGACTGGGCCCCTCGAACGAGATGAACGGGTCGGTGTCGGTGGGGCTCACACCAAGCCGGTTGGTGATCGGGCCGGCCAGAGCCACACAGAGGAGGGCCATGACCAACAACACCGCGAATGCAGACAGGGTCAGCCGGTCGCGCCTCAGCGCGTAGAAGGCGGTTGCCCAATACCCGGGCGACTCGCGTTCCAGATCGATCCGCGCCTGCCGGGCCCGGGCCCGTTGGCTTGCGCTGCTCACTCCGGCGATCACGCTCTGTTCAAGTTCTGCCATGGTCGGTTCTCGCTCAACTCAAGCTGACGCGCGGGTCGATCACGCCATAGAGCACATCGGACAGCAGGTTGCCCAGGATGACTCCAACGGCGCCAATGACAAAGCCGGCCAGGATGACCGGATAATCCCGCTGAAAGTTGGCATTCACAAACAGCCGCCCCAGTCCGGGCCAGGACCAGACGGTCTCGGTGATCACCGCGCCGCCGACCAGGCCCGTGAGCGTGGGGCCCAGTAGGGTTGCCAGGGGTATGAGTGCGTTCCTCAGCGCGTGGCGAAAGTGAATGGTCCGTTCGCGCAAACCCCGGGCGCGGGCCGAGCGGATGTAATCCTGCCGGATGACCTCCAGGACCTGGGTTCGCATCAGCCGGGACACGCTGGCGATCGGGCCGGTGGCCAGCACCAGCGCCGGCGGCAGCAGATGAATCAGCCGGTCCATCAGATCCGATCCGCGGGACGAGCCGGCGGTGAGGGTGTACATACCGCCAGATGGAATGGCGGGCAGCCCCCACTCTCGGAATTTGACCGCAAACAGCAGGATCACCACCAGGCTCAGCCAGAATCCCGGCACGGCGTTGAGGACCACCGAGAGGACCCGTGATAGGCTGTCGAATAGCCTGCCCCGCTTGACAGCGGCATAGACGCCGATGGGCACGCCGACCAGGTACCCAATCACGGTGGCCGTGCCGGTGAGGAGCAGCGTCGCGCCCAGCCGCTCACTGATCATCTGGAGCACCGGCCGCTTTTCGTTGAGCGAGTTGCCAAAGTCGCCCCGCAGTATACCGCGCCGAGGGAGCAGATCCGGATCGCGCCTCCACTCGTTGCCAATCAGCCAGCTCACATACTGAGCCAGAATCGGCTCGTCCACTCCCAACCGCCGGCGCAGTTCCTCACGCGCTGCTTTGCTGATATTCGGGTCAAAAGTCTGCTGAAGCACCGGGTCCCCGGGCGCCGAGTGGACGATGAAGAAGGTGAGCAGGGTGATTCCGAAAAAAGTAGGAATGGCCTGGAGTAAACGTCGCAGCAGGTAGCGCGTCATGGCGACTCCTTGCGGTCGTGGTCAGGGCATGGTGGGGACAGGGCGGTCAACCCCGTCCCACACCACGCAGTCTAGGGGAGGATTCACTCCTGGATATACCACTCGTACATGTTGGACCGGAACTCCCACGGGCCCGGATCCATGCCAACGATGCGCTTGTTGAAAACCAGGATCCGTCGCGGCACATACAAAAAGTCGTATGGCTGGTCGGCGTATATCTGGTCCTGGATTTCCCGGTAAAGGGCGCCTCGCTCATCGAAGGAACAGCCTGGAACCGTCTTGGCCTGCTTGAGCAGCGCGTCTACTATAGGATTGTAGTAGGAGACAAAGTTGAACCCAGCATCGGGCAGGTCGTTCTGCGAGGCGAACAGACCCTCGTCGTCGGGGTCGCTGCCGGTGTTGGTCCAGCCGACAATGCACATGTCGAACTGCTGCCCGACTATGGTGCCCAGGAAGGCGTTCCACTCCATGGCTTCGAACGTGATGTCAAAGCCGACCTTGCCCAGTTGGTCCTGGACGATGACGCCAATGCTCTCCCGGGTCTCATTGCCGGCATTGGTGATGAGCGTCAGCTTGAGGGGTGCCCCTTCTTCCGCGTACAGACAGCCGTGGCACTCGCGAATTCCGTCGCCGTCCTGGTCCAGCCAGCCGGCCTCGTCGAGAAGCGCGGCGGCTTGCTCCGGGCTGTAAGCGCGAGGCTCTAGCGCATCATTGTATGCCCACTCGATGATGGGGATGACATTGGCCTGCACCGGCGCGCCCTGGCCAAAGATCACGCGCGAGATGATGGCGTTCCGGTCCACGGCGTAAACAATCGCATGCCTCACCTGGACGTCGCTCAGGATCTCATGGATGCCGTGGTCTTCGTTGAGCGTACCATCCTCGTTCTGCCGAGGTTGCGGGTTTTCCGGATCACCCATGTTGTAACCGATATAGACGTACCCATCGTCAAAGTACTTGTAGATGCCGACGCTCTCCAGCATCTCCATCTCCACCAGGTACTTGGGGTCCACGCCGTCAAAGAGGTCTACCTCACCCGTCTTGAGCTGCTGGACGCCCACCGTTGCATTGGGCACGATCTTGTAGATCCAACCGTCCAGGTGTGGGGCGCCTCGCCAGTAGTTGGGGTTGCGCACCAGGGTGACGTGGTCGTCCTTGACCCACTCTTTGAACAGAAAGGGGCCATTGCTGACCGTGGGGCTGGTGTTCAGGGCGTTTTCCTGGATGTCTGTAAAGTCGTCCTTGTACATGTGCGCCGGCAACCAGCCGAGCCCCAGTTCCGATAGCGCCGCGCAGTTGAGCTCTGAATAGACGATCTCGACAGTCATGTCGTCGATCAGGTTGATCTCGGCGATGTACTCCACATTGCTGAGCCGGGGCGAGTCCAGACTACCCTCCTTCAACGCCCGGTAGGTAAAGACAAAATCCTTGCCGGTGACCTGGGTGCCATCCGACCAGTACACGCCATCGCGTATCGTGAAGGTGAATACCAAGCCGTCATCTGAGACGGTCCAGCCCTCAGTCAAGTCCGGGATCAACTCTCCGGAAAATGGATCTTCCTCGAGGGCGGCACCGAACAACTGCTCGTGGACGTCGGCCGAAGCCGAATCGTTGGAGAGAATCGGGTTCAGGATCTTGGCGTCGGAGAAAGAGACCTCGGTGACCCAGCCTCCCTGCGGCACAGGCGGGGGTGTGGGAGTCACCTCCACCACCACCTGTTCCGTGACGACGCGCGTGACCTCTACTGGTTTTCCTTCCACCTGGACGACCTCGGTCACCACCACCTCTTTTTCTACAAGCTGAGTGACCACCACCTGTTTCTCAACCACCTCAGGTTCACAGGCCGCCAGGACCAGGCCTGCCAGAACCAAAAACGCCACTACGGCAATCCGCTTCATGTTGTTTTACTCCTCCTGAAAACGCCGGTTAATTTCGACAACGGTCAATTCTTGCAGCGGTCGCGATTGGATAGCGAGACGGGCCACCTCCTTTTTTCGGCCTCCAGGCGGTGCCGTATCCGGCACCACACAACCGGTCTTGGCGCAGCGTGGCCGACCATGCTGGCCAAAGCGCGTGTCACCGCGGCATCCAGCCCGTCGACGTCGACAACCGGCCGGACCGCCCGGGGCGTCGCTGGGCTAGGAGCGCGCATGGTTCACCTCCGGAGCGACTGCCATCATCCGTTGGAGAGATTCCCGGCCGTAGTAAAGCCGGGACTTGACTGTCCCCACCGGGCAGTCCAGCAACGTGGCGATCTCTTTGAGGCTGCAGGAATTGAGGTAGTAGAGAGCCATGGTGGACGACTGCGGAAAGCTCAGCGCGGCGACCGCTTCCAACACCTGCTCGTTCAATTCGTTCAGTTCGACCTTGCGCTCCGGGCAGATGTCGTCCGGGCAGGGTACCCACTCCAGCAGGTCGTCCGCCGGAGTCTCCCACCGATCAGCCCGCGCCGCCCAGCTGTAGGCCAAATTGACCGCCATGCGGTAGAGCCAGGGCCGAAATGGCCGGCGCGTATCAAAGCGCCCCGAAAACCGGTGCAATCGCAGGAAACAGTCCTGGAGGATATCTTCGGCAGCTGCGGGATCGCGCGTGACCGCCAGCAAGGTGCGAAATACGGGCATCCAATGTCGCTCGTACAGCGCGCCCAACGCCTCCAGGTCGCCTTCCTTCAGCTGGGTCATAAGTTGCTGATCGCTGGGGGTTACCGTCGTGAGCTCGTCCATGGCGTCGTTCCTGACGAACATGATAACCGCCGCCGGGCGCGGCGACACGCGTCCAGGGGGTGGTTCGCCCCCCTACCCCAGAAGGGTTTTGGCCTATGGCGACCGCGTAACTGGGTCGCCGGCCGACACCAAGGGTGACCACGAGGGACCTGGACCGGCGTCTCGACGCCAGCAGGGCCGCTCGACCGGCCGGCCTACTCGAGAGCAGGACACCATCTCACAGTCCTGACGTCAGACCAACCTTGCCCCGATGGTGACGAGACAACAGGTGCCTCCCGTGCGGCCGCCACTCAACCGCGACTCGCCGCACATCGGTTCCATCCATTGGCACCGTTGGCTGTTGCCCCCGCCCGTCGTCAGAATGCGTGACAAATGACACTATGCCGGCCGGACGACCACGTTTATACTTTCCATGTTTCCGGCTACCCGGATACATGGATGAGCGGATACATCAGGACCGGCATGCAGACCGTCACGTACCAGGAGGCGCAACTCCTACATAGCCAGTGTTGCCAGGCCATCTCCGACCCAACTCGCATCTGTATCGTGTACGCACTGAACGAATGCGAACGGAACGTCACTGAACTGGCCGAGTACCTCCAAACCCCTCAATCGACGGTATCCCGCCACCTCAAGGAGCTCCTGAACCGCGGCATGGTTCACAGCCGCCGCGACGGCCCGGCCGTGATTTACTCGCTCACCGATGACCGTATAATCCAGGCGCTGGATACAATGCGCGCGGTGCTGGCCGACCTGCTCCGCACCCGCGCACAATGGGTCGATATCGTCTCTTGATTACTTGGAGGTCTCTATGCGCGAACTGAAAACCCCCCAAAAAGCTGAGCTGGACGAGATGTTCGGCTACCGCGTCCGCTACGACCGGCGCGAACGAACGCTCTACAGCCACGATGTCGGTGTCATGCCGGCGCTCATCAGCCCGTTCGTAGGGGATACCCAGCCCCACGCCGTCGCCCAACCCGACGGCGAAGAGGAGCTGGTGGCGCTGGTCAAATGGGCCAGGGAGAACCGGATGCCACTGGTTCCCCGCGGCCGGGCCACTTCGGGTTATGGCGGAGCACTGGCGGTCAAGGGCGGCATCCTGGTGGACTCGTTCCACCTGCAGCAGATCGTCTCGGTGGACCGCGAGAACCTGACCGTGACGGTGCAGGGGGGAGCGGTCTGGAAGAACCTGGACCGGGAACTGCAGAAGCAGGGGCTGACGCTGCGGCTCTACCCGACCAGCTACCCTTCCTCGACGGTGGCCGGATGGCTGGCGCAGGGTGGCGGAGGGCTGGGAAGCTATGAGTACGGTTGGTTCAAACAGAACGTGGTCAGCGCCCGCGTGGTTCAGGCTGACGGTTCGGTCCAGGAGCTGACCGGGGATCAGCTGGAGTTGGTCTCGGACGCCGAGGGCATCACGGGCATCATCAGCCAGGTGACACTCCGGGTCCGGCCGTTGGAGGAGGAACGGGTGCGCGCGGCCCAATTCGGGAGCGCTGACGCGCTGGTAAAGGCACTCCACGCCGCCCTGGCCGCGCGGGTCCCCCTCTGGTCCGTCAGCTTTATCAACCCCAAGATGGCCGAGCTCAAGAACGCCGCCCCCGAGAAGCACCTACACGACGAACCGCACAAGGAACACCTCAAGATGCCCGAGAAATACATCGGCATCTTTGTGTACCCGGCCGGGCGCGCCGCGGCCGTCAACCCCGCGCTGGACCAATGCGTGGCGGCGGCGGACGGTGTCTGGCTGAGCGACGAGTTGGCCCACCACGAGTGGGAGGACCGCTTTAACCTGATGAAGGTCAAACGGCTGGGTCCCTCGCTGATCCCCACCGAGTTCATCGTCCCGGCGGCCGAGCTCCAGGGCGTGCTGGACGACCTGGGCAGGCGGATCAAGCAACCGCTGGTCATCGAGGGGATGCTGGTGGGCGGCGATAGCCGGCCGGCACAGGTCATCATGCTGGGCTTTATCCCTCACGATGAGCGAACCCTGGGCTTTAACCTGGCCTACGCCGCGTCGCTCACCGCCATCAAGGTGGCCAAGGAGCACGGCGGCCGGGCCTACACCACCGGCCTCTATTTCGCCGGTGAGGCCGAGGCCGTGCTGGGCGCCGATAGGCTGGCCCGTCTCAAGGCGCACAAGGTCCAGGTGGACCCGACCGACATCATGAACCCGGGCAAGGTCTTTCTCAACGGCGTGGGCGTGACCAAGCGCATGAGCCTGCTCATGGGCACAGCGCAGCGATTCGAACCTCTGGTCCGGCCTTTTGCCAATCTCTTCAAGATCAAGCTGGGGGAGCGGATTGACCGGTACGATGTGCGCGGTGTTCCGGCCGACGTGGCCTGGTATGCCTATGCCTGTTCCCAGTGTGGCTTTTGCGTCTCGGACTGTGACCAGTTCTACGGCCGGGGTTGGGAGAGCCAATCACCCCGCGGCAAGTGGCACTTTCTGAAGGAGTTCATGGAGGGGCGCGAGGAATATGACAAGGACGCCGTCACCACGGCGCTCATCTGCACCACCTGCGAACGCTGCAATGTGAACTGTTGCCTGGGGCTCCCCATCGAGCCCAGCTGGATGAAGATGCGGGGCAAGCTGGTCACCGAACCCGACACCGAAGAGATGATGGTGGACCAGGACAAGATGACCTTCCCGCCGTTCTATGTGATGGCGGCCAGCGCCCGCAAAGAGAAGAACATCTGGGGCGCCTACCGCAAGGATCGGGATAACTGGGTCACGCCGGACATCCGCGCCAAGCTGACGGAGAAATCGGACATCGTCTACTTTGCCGGCTGCACCGCCAGCTATGTGGAGAACGATATCGCCCAGGGAACCACCAAGATGCTGGACGCCGCCGGCTACCAATTCACCACCATGGGCAATGATGAAGCCTGCTGCGGAATCCCCCTGTTGGTTTCCGGCCAATGGGACGTCTGGGAAGAGATTCTGCGCCACAACGTGGCCGAGATGAAGAAACGGGAAGCCAAGACGGTAGTCACGTCGTGCCCCGCCTGCTGGCTGGTGTGGGCCAAACTCTACCCGGAGTGGTGCGAAAAGCTGGGCATCGAGTACACGTTCGAGTCCAAGCACTACTCCGAGTTGCTGGCAGATTCGATCCAGCGCGGCGAATTAAAGTTTACCCACGAGATACCCATGCGGGTGACCTGGCACGATAGCTGTCACATGGGCCGCGCCGGCGGCATCTATGAGCCGCCCCGGGAGGTGATCAAGGCCATACCCGGCGTTGATTTTGTCGAAGTGGAACACAACCGGCAGGAGGGGCTCTGCTGCGGCAGCGTGCTGACGCTCATTGGAGAGCCTCCGGTCGCCCACCTCATCGGTGATCACCGCCTGCAGGAAGCGGTGGACGTCAACGCCGAGGCGATGTTGGCTTGCTGCCCGTGTTGCCAGTTTCAGTTGCGGGTGAGCGCCGACCGGATGGGCACCAACATGCCGGTGTACGACCTGGCCTGGTTCGCCGCCAAGGCGCTCGGCATTGAGGACATCGAGCAGGCCACCCCCTACGCCCTGACCCAGTGGGCGGTCTTTGAAAAGATGGTCTACCTGATGACCCCCTGCGGCTTTTCCGACCTCATGGCGGACATGTTCCCGGAGCTGATGGCGGCCATGCCGCTGGGAATGGGCAAGATGATGGGCTTTTTCGGCAAGCTGGGCGGCGGCTTTATGATCGATGCGATGAAGCCGCTCTTCCCCACCCTGTTTCCCATCCTTCTTCCCGGTATGATGCCCAAGGTGATGGACAAAATGCTGGAGCTGATGCACCAGCGCATCCCCATCATGCCGGACTATATGGTGGAGCAGATGCCAGACCTGATGCCGATGGTGATGGACAACCTGATGCCCAAGATGATGCCTGAACTCATCAAGGCGGTCACCCCGCTCATGGTGGACTATCTCAAGGGCAAGGACATCTCACAGCGCGAGAGCCCGTTTGGCAAGGGCGCTTCGCCGTGGGACCTGAGCTGCAAAGACTGGTTCGTGGAGAAAAAGACCAAGAGCCAGCTTTACGCGAGTTAGGCTCGGCTGAACGGCCTCCAGATCTAGCCTAAACCTGGAGGCCGTTCTTTTTCAAGCTTGGGCGCCGCCCCAGGGTGAACCAAACCTGGTGATCGGCCCATAGCGGGCCGTGCTGCAGTTCGGCAAGATCAGGGCAGTCAGGTCGACCGAGATCCCAGTGATGCGTCGGGCACCAACGAGATGCAGATAAGGCCGGTCATCGGAGTACCTTGCGGCCTGCAAGCGCCGCCCGGCAGGCAGGACAGAGCGGTCTCAGCAGTTCCCGAGAGCTATGTGCGCGCCCTGGAGTCGGCCGGCGCCGCCCCGCTTCTCATCCCCGTGGTCCGACAGGAGAGCACGCTGCGCATGCTTTACCGGCTGTTGGACGGTCTGCTACTGGCGGGAGGGGTGGACATTGACCCGGCCCGTTTTGGTCAGGAGCCACACCCCAAACTGGGCAAAGTCGACGCGTTGCGCGACTGGGTGGAGCTGAGTCTTGTCCCCTGGGCCTGGGCCGACGGCCTGCCCGTGCTCGGCATCTGCCGCGGGATTCAGACCCTCAACGTCGCCCGGGGCGGTACGCTCTGGCAGGACATCACCAGCCAGGTTCCCGGTGCGCTCCACCACGGCCGCGTCTCGTACACGCTGCGGGCCCACGCGGTGAAGCTGGAGCCGGCCAGCCGGTTGGTCACCGTCCTGGGATCCGACAAGGTCAGGGTGAACAGCCTGCACCACCAGGCCATCCAGGTGCCCGGCCGGGGTCTGCAGGTTGTCGGTCGGTCTTCTGACGGCATCATCGAGGCAGTGGAAGGCGATGGTCAGGCGTGGGTTGTGGGGGTGCAGTGGCACCCAGAGTGGCTGTGGGAGACCGACCGGCCGGCAGAGCGATTGTTTGAGGGGTTCGTGGCGGCCTGCACCGCCCGGAGAGCGGCCTCGGCGTGAACCTCGCATCCCCTTGCCTGGGCAAGTCGGCGGGCGAGGTATCGAACTCGGGCGGCTTCTCCTCGCTGCGCTTCTCTGCCCGGGAAGCGCCACAGTCCCCTAGCTCAACCTGGTCATCCCGCGCTGCACGCGGGCGCTGCTCCGAGCATCAGTGAGCGTAACAGCTCCCGCCAATGAACTCTCGCAGAAGCGAGTCCGGTGGGATGGCGGTCTCGTCCTCCACCGGGCTCACGGATTCCAGGAGACGGTAGACTCGCTCCGCCCGCAACCAGGCATCCTGCCGGTTAGGATCACCCCGGTATTCGTCCACCCACCGGGAAAAATGGTCCAACAACCGCACCCGCATGATGGGTAGTTCGTAGGACAGAGCCCCGTTGATGATGAAATCGGTCGTATTGATGTGCGGGATGATGTGGCGCATCTCACTGCTCCGGACATAGTGCCAGTGCTCCAGAGTGCGCTGTGGATCATAAGCCCGTTCGGCAGCATCCCGCACCATGCGCCGCATCAACCGGAGATCGGTCCACCGGACAAAGCGGCCGTCCACTCCCTTCATCTGCAGCAGGGTCTCGATGTACAGCTTGAACTTCTGCTCGGCCGGCACCGACCCGGTCATGGGAGCGTACAGCCCGTGCAGGCTGTCAATCAGGACAACGTCATCCGGGCCAATCCGCATCGGCGTGGTCTGCCCGGTGCGCCGGCCGGTCTTAAAATCATAGTGGGGCACCTGGATCTCCCTGCCCTCAACCAGGGCGGCCAGGTGCTGATTGATCAGTTCGAGCTCTAATGCGTGGGGAGTTTCAAAGTCGTAATCGCCGTACTCGTCCCGGGGGTGCAGATCCAGATCAAAGAAATAGTTGTCGATATTGAGCGCCACCAGGGACAGGCCGGCCTGGCGGAGTCGCTCCGCCAGTTTGGCGGTGGTGGTCGTCTTGCCCGACGAGGAAGGGCCAGCAATGATGATGATCTTGACCCTGTCCCGGCGTTCGATGATATGCTCGGCTGCCGCCGCCAGATCTGCCCCGTAGGCAGCGTCCGA
This sequence comes from Anaerolineales bacterium UBA2181, assembly GCA_002328075.1. Taxonomy (GTDB): domain Bacteria; phylum Chloroflexota; class Anaerolineae; order Promineifilales; family UBA4811; genus UBA4811. The sequence goes on from DCVT01000018.1 coordinate 13,041, forward strand.
CGCCCGCACGATGGCGGGGAACTCGCCCTGGGCGATGCGCTGATTCAGGCTACTGACCGAATGGAGGTTCTGGTCGGCCGACCAGGAGAGGACCTGCCAGATCTTGCGATAGGGCACGTTGCCCGAATCCCGGTCCTCCTTGGTCTTGCTGCGGCGGCGCGCCTGCTCATGGCGATACAGGATGTAAGCCTTGGCAGTGCGGGCGTGCCCATTCTCGATGAGCACCTTTTCCACGACGTCCTGAATCTCCTCGACGGTTGGCAACCCGCCGGGGGGCAGGCTCTGTTCCAGTATCTCCACCACCTGCCCGGCCAACCGTTCGGCAATCGAGCGATCGCGCCCGCCCACCGCCACCGCTGCCCGGTAGATGGCGTGGGCAATCCGGTCCGGGTTGAACGGAACGACCGCCCCGCTACGTTTGATTACCTGCTTGATCTCGACGACCACCCCACCCTCTTCAAGCCGGTCCGGGAGCCGCCGGGTTACAGCCGATAGATCTCGCCGTAACGCTCGTGCAAATAGGCCAAATAGGGTTGAGGCGAGAGCGGTGTCCCCAGCACCTGGTCGGTCAGCTCACCCAACGTGAACTTGCTGCCGTGCCGGTGGATCTTTTCCCGGAGCCAGGCCACCAGTCCGTCAAGCCGGCCGGTTTCGATCTGTGACTCCAGGTCCGGGATCTCCTGCCGGGCCTGATTGTAGAGCTGCACGGAGAGCATGCTGCCCAGCAGGTACTCGGGAAAATAGCCCATCATCCCGCCAGACCAGTGGACGTCCTGCAGCACCCCGAGCGCATCGTTGGGAGGCCGGATGCCCAGGTACGCTTCCATCTTGGCGTTCCATGCCTCGGGCAGATCGGCCACAACCAGGGTGCCGTCCACCAGGGCCTGCTCTAGCTCGAACCGCAGGACGATGTGCAGGCCGTAGGTGACCTCGTCCGCCTCCACCCGGATCAGTGAGGGCGTCACCCGGTTGATAGCCCGATAAAAGGTCTCCAGATCGACGGATTTGAACTGCGGGAAGCGGGCCTGCAGTGCGGGATAGAAAAAGCGCCAGAACGGCCGGCTCCGGCCGATGACGTTTTCGAACAGCCGCGACTGGGATTCGTGCGCCACCATGGAGGCGCCGTTCCCCAACAGCGTGTCATCGAGCGTCGGGCTGACGCCCAGTTCGTACAGCGCGTGACCGCCCTCGTGGATGGAGCTGAACAGCCCGCTGGCCAGATTGCCCGGGTCAAAACGGGTGGTGATGCGCACGTCGTCGCAGGAAAAACTGGTGGTGAAAGGGTGCGCCGACCGATCCTGGCGGCCGCGGTTAAAGTCGAACCCGATGGTCCGCAAAGCTTCCAAGCCCAGCTCCCACTGAGCGGCCGGGTCAAAGTCACCCTGCAGGCAGCCAGTGTCCACCCGTTGTTGCACCGCCGGGTCAGAGATAGCGCTCACCAACCGCACGAGAGCCGGACGATACTCGTCGAACACCCGCCGCACCTGGGCGGCGGTCAACCCCGGCTCAAAGTTGTCCAGCATCGGGTCGTAGAGGCTCTCCTCGTAGTCAAAACAGCGCGCCCATTGCAGCCGAAGCGCCACCAGCTCTTCCAGATTCGGCTGAAAGAGGCCAAAGTCCGACTCCTGGCGCGCCCGGACCCAGGCCTGGTGTCCCAACGATGCTGCCCGAGCCATCTGCCCTACCAGTTCCGAGGGGACCCGTCGCTGTTTCTGGTACTCGCGCCGAGTTACGCGGATCAGACTGCCCTCGTCCGAGGCAAAACCCAGCTCTGCCTCGTAGGGCACAAGTTGCTCCAACCACTCTCCCACCTGGTCGCTGACAAACAGCCGGTGCGCCATCGTGGATAGAGTGCCCAGTTGCCGTGCCCGCGCGGCCGCGCCTCCCGGCGGCATATTCGTTTCGCGGTCCCAGCCCAACACGCTGGACGCCTGCGCCAGGTCACGCACCTGCGCCAGATGCGTTCTCAGCTCTGCCAGTACCTCTTTCATCGCTCACTCCTTATGTTTCACCCGCCGGCGGACCAACCTGAAGGCGGCTGCCGCCCAGATACGCCAAGAGCGCGTCCTTTTGTTCGACCGAGACCACCGCAAAGACCTCGTCGGCCGCCCTGAGCACCGTGTCGCCGCGAGGAACCAGCATCCCGTCCGATCGCACCACCACCATCAGCAGGCAGTCCGGCGGCAGTCGCAGTTCGGCCACGGCCTTGTCCGCCGCCGGCGAGTTCACCGAGACCTTGGCTTCGACTACCGAGAACTGGCCCGAATTGAGGTTCATGACGTCGCCCAACGTGATCTTTTCCGCAATCATCCGGGCCAACAACACCGACTGGTTGAGCGCTACATCCACGCCCATCTCGGGCGTAAACAGCCAGGCGTTCTTGGGGTTGTTGATCCGCGCCACCACGCGCGGGACACGGAACTCCAGCCGGGCCAGCGCTGCCACGGCCAGGTTGACCTCGTCCCGGCCGGTCATGGCGGCGACCACCTGGACCGCCCTGATGCCCGCCGAACGCAGGATCTCCACGTCCGTCCCGTCGCCTTCGACGACGGACTCGGTCGGCAGCTCCCGGTGGAGCTTGGCCAATACGTCTCGGCGAGCCTCAATGACCTTGACCGGATGGCCGTCGTCCATCAGCAATTGTGCCAGATGAGCGCCGGTCTTGCCACCGCCAATGATCAGAATGGATGGCTTCACGCCGCCACCTCCCGCCCGTTACCCACCAACTGATGCAAAACTGATTCGTTGGCGGTTACATCCAGACCCAGGTACACAAGATCGCCCTGTTCCAACACCTGGTCGGGTTGAGCGATGCAGGTCTGGCTGCCCCGGGTGAAGCCCACCACGACCAACGCTCGATCCTCCGAGAGAAAACCCACCGTCCGGCCGGCCAGCGCCCTTCCGACCCGGATCTGAACCACCTGCACCTCACCGTTGCCCAAGGTGCCCACTACCTGCCATTGGGGATGGGTGATCAGGCTGACCATCTGCTCGGCTCCCCACAACGTCGTACAGACCACCTGAACGTCCAGATTGTGATACAGCGGCCGGCGGGCCGGGTCATATAGGCGGGCAATCACAATGGGCACGCGGAACACGTCCCGGGCGATCCGTGCCACCACCATGTTGGCGTTGTCGTTCGAGGTGCAGGCCGCCAGGGCGTCGCACTGTTCGATGCCCGCCCTCAGCAAGGCATCCCGGTCAAAACCCAACCCGTGAATCATGCGACCCTGGAAATCCGGACCCAAACGAGAAAAGGCGCCCGGGTCGGGATCGATGACCGCTACCGACTGGTTGCGGCGGCACAGGTCCTGCGCCAGGGCCGCCCCCACCCGGCCACTACCCACCACAATCACCTTCATCGATTCACTCCTTCAGATGGTACGGCACGTCGGTCACAATCGTGTCACGCCGGAACAGAAACGCCAGCCGGATCAGCATCGCGGTCTGGTTGTGCAGCAGGTTCTGCCACCACTTTTGCGGCACAAACTGCGGGAGCACGATGGTCACCTTTTCGTCATGCCGGGTGATGTCGTCGATCCGGTCCACATACGACATCAGCGGTCCGACAATCGATCGGTACGGCGAAGCCAATACCTCCAAGCGCGTTCCGCCTGCCCAGGCATACCATTTTTCCTGGATTCCGGCGGTCTCGGCTGGGTTGACTTCAACATAGACGCCGGTCACATCATCGGATATCGAACGGGCATACTCCAGCGCGTGGATGACGCCCCGATGTACTCCCGCTACCGGCACCAGGACGCGGTGCCGTCGTATTCGCGGCGGGGCACCAAAAGCATCCAGCGATAGCTGGACGGCTGCATGGTCGAAATGACGCTTGACGGACAGAAAACCCAACACCAGCAACGGCAAGATCAACAGGACCGCCCAACCCCCATGCGAAAACCGGGTAACCGCCAGAATCAGCAGCACGGCGAACGTCGTCGTAGCCCCAAAACCGTTGATGGCCATGTTCCGTTGCCATCCGGGCGGCCTGAGCCGCAACCAGCGCCGGACCATGCCGATTTGGGAAAGCGTGAACGAGACAAAAACGCCGATGGCGTACAACGGCAACAGCGAATGGGTCCGGCCGCCAAAGATCACGATCAGCAGCGAGGCGGCCGCGCCCAGCACAATGATTCCATTGGAGAAAACCAGCCGGTCACCCAGGTTGGTCATCTGGCGCGGCAAGAAACCGTCGCGCGCCAGGAACGAACTCAGGCGCGGAAAATCGGCAAACGCCGTGTTGCTGGCCAGCAAAAGGATCAAGGCGGTAAAAAGCTGGATGGCCACGTAGGCAAGCCCCTTGCCGCCAAAGAGTGCCCGACCTATCTGGGAAAGAACCGTCTCCGAGTGCACCGGATAGGCGCCTACCTGATGCGCCATCACGGTGATTCCCAGGAACATGATCGCCAGGAGTCCAACCATAACCGCCAGGGTCCGGGAGGCGTTGTCTGCCTCCGGTGGTTTAAACGCCTGCACCCCATTGGCGACGGCCTCGATGCCCGTCAGGGCGGTACACCCGGCCGCAAACGCGCGCAGCAGCAGAAACAACGTCACCGACGAGGTAACCTGGACCGTCACGTGCGCTTCGCCCGGGGTCACGGTGGGCAATGTGCCCGTCGCCCAGCGGATAAACCCGTATCCCAGCAGGCTGAGGACCCCCCCAACAAACAGGTAGGTGGGAATGGTAAAGACCGTCGCCGACTCCCGAACCCCGCGCAGGTTGATGATAGTGACGAATGCCACAACCGCCACCCCCATCATCACCCGGTACGGATAGAGCGCCGGAATCCAGGAGGTGATGGCGGCCACCCCGGCCGCCGTGCTGACCGCGACCGTCAGGATATAGTCGGTAAGCAGGGCGCCGGCGGCCGTCAGTCCGGGCAGGTCGCCCAGGTTGTCCCGCGCGACGCTATAGGCGCCGCCACCACCCGGGTAGGCGTGGATGGTCTGGTAATAGGAGGTTCCCACGGTCACCACCAGAATCGCGATGCCGATTGCCACGGGTATGGACAACCCCAGCGCACCCGTGCCGGCCAGAATCAGCACGAACAGTATCTCCTCGGTCGCATAGGCGACCGACGAGAGCGCGTCTGACGAAAAAACCGCCAGGCCTTTGATCTTGGGCAACCGCTCGTGCATTTGCTGCGAGGTCGCCAGCGGGTCGCCAATGAGAAGATGTCGCAGCGATGTCCGCGAGGACTGCATCGTTACCAACGTCCTTACAAATGAAAGGCCCACCCAACGATGGTCGCGGGCAGGCCCCTGCTGTCAATCGATGCAAGTATATACCAGCCACACCAGTTGTCAAAGCAGATCTGCGAGGCCGCTGGGCCGGGTTGCCTGGGTGAGGGACCGGTGGTACGATCTGACGTGGTCGCGAAGGAGGTACTACCGATGCCCAAGAGTGGAACGAGCCGATACAAGAGCGTTCTCCTCGGCCTGGCGCTGGCGTTCATCTCGGCGAATGCCGGATGCGGAATTCGCACCGAGAGCCCGGCGCCCGGCTGCACCGAGTACTGGGGTCTGGCGGCCTCCGGCGGCTGTCAGGGCAAGACGGTCATCCTCGACCTCCAGGTAGAGCCGCAGATCGACTGCCTTCACGTGCGGGCCAACAACTGCAACGGTGGCATCCTGGACGTGGACAACCTGTGCGAGGTGGCGCTGACCTTGGGGGAAGTAGAGATCCAGCCGGGCCAGCGCAGCGTTGGGCTGGACGTCGCCGAGCGCGACCCAGCCACCGGTCGGGCCACGCTGACCCACGCGCATGGCAACTTTTCCGAATTCGCACCGGCGGCCGACCAGTCGGTGGAGGTGATCGGGACGTTGGACACCCGCGCCATTCGGGTGCGGTTCGTCAAGACGCGCCCGCTCTGCCGAGATCGCTCACCGGACGCCGGCCGCGCGACCGCCAACCTGCGCCGGCCTGATTCCGGCTAGACAGGAGACCAGCCCCCATGCCCAGCCACCACCCAACGAATACCGTCACGTTCCGGCAGTTGGCCACTGTCAGCAACTTCTGTCTGTTTGCGGCCGTGGTCTCTGGTGCCCTCCTCGGTCTCTGGGACCGCATGCGCCTCTTGCCTTCCTACATCTTTTTCTTTTCCTTTGCTGCGTTTTCGGTCATGCTCTTCCAGACCATACTGGCCCGACCGGCCGACCAGTTAGGCCGACTCGATCTGCGCGAACAACGCGGTCTTGCCCTGGTCACCGTGATCGTCAGCCTGTTATGCGTCGTCAGCGAACTGACCCTGATCCCTTGGCTCAAGGTACCGGCCGGGATCTTGCTGGCGGTGGCGGTCGCCTCGCATGCCATCCGGGTATGGGAAGGAAGGACCCTCCCGGCGATCTGGCGCAACGTAGCCTGGCGCTTTTTCGTCACCGACATGCTCTTTTTGCTGGTGGCGGCCATCGGCCTGGCGGCTTTGGGGTGGAAAGAGACCTGGCCCCAGTTCCCGTTGATTCCTGCCTTTCTCCGGCCGTCCACCGTCTTCCTGGGCGCTTCGTTCCCGCTCACACTCACCTTCACCGGCTACCTGTACCTGTTTGCCGACCAGAACGGCGGACTCTCTTCCATAGAACATCGGATGATGGACGGTTGGTACTATGTCCTGGTGGGCGGCGTGCTGCTTTTCCTGGTGGTGATATTGCTGGATCTCCGCGGCATGATGCAGACCCTGGCCATCGTCCTGTTGGCCGGCGTATGGGCGGTCACCTATCTGTTTGCTCGGCGGCTGCTTCGGTCGCCCGGCGCGGTGCACCTGCTCTACGGGACCATCGGCCTCGTCGGGTTGCTGGCGACCTCGGCCGCCGGCAATGCGCTCATCGCCTCGCGGACGCCCACCATCCCCGCCGGCGCCAACCCCATCCTTCTCTCTCATGTGCACTTTGCGCAATTGGGCTGGGTGTGCATCTCCTTTTGGGGCATCCAGTACACCCTGTGGACCACCCTGTTGGCCTGGGATCGCCGCCAACCCGGCTGGCTACCGTTGGGCGCCGACTATCCGCTGCCCGCCCGCATCACCGCCTACCTCCAACTGGTGCTCGCGGTCGGCGGTGTTGCCCTGCTCTCCGCCAGCCACCTGCTGGATGACCTGGCCCTGATGCGAGTCAGCGGGCTGATGTACGCCGTTGCCACGCTGCTGCCGCTGGTCATTCTCCGCCAGCTAGAGTCCGCCACCCGGCCGGCCTGATCGTCCCCCCTCGCCGGCCCGGCGGCGCCGTGAAGGGGGGTTGCTTGGCCTGGTCGCTGACGGCGTGGTCCTTCAAACACGCACGCCTGTAGCCTCCAGACAGCAAGTTCCCGATAACTACTTGCATTGCTCGCGTATTTGTGGTATCATATTCGCAAATGATAGGCCCATTCGCACATTGACGGGGAAAAGACTGCACCATGGCCCGCACAAGCATCAAAACAACCGTCGCCCACGTGGAGGCACCTCCGGATAGGGTGGAAGCCAACACCACCCACCTGCCAAGCCGGTTGGAACCCGACATGATCAGCTACGAGCGATACGGACTGCTTCAGCCCCCCTTTTCTCTGACCACCGATCCCTCCTTCATGTACCTCTCGGATGCGCACAAGATGGGGCTGAGCAAGGTGTCGTACATGATCCAGAAAAGGCAGGGGTTGTGCGTCATCCTGGGCGCCATCGGCGCCGGCAAAACCATGTCTGGTGCGTGGCTCTACCGACGCTATCAGCAGTTGCGCAACCACCGGGTGGCCTTTTTGGAGGAGGCGCAGCTGCCGCTTACCGATCGTCGCAGTTCCCTGCCCTTCCTACGGCGGGTGGCGGGCGAATTCGACCTGAAACGGCCCCGCAGCCTCAGCGATCAGATGGCGGTCTTGCGCAGCTTTATGGTGGGCGCTTTTTTGGACAGGCAGAACGTGGTGTTGATCCTGGATGAAGCGCAAAAGCTCTACCAGACCCACCTCGAGCTCATCCGGCAGATGCTCAATTTTGAAAGCCGTGGAGCCGGCAAGCTGCTGCAGGTGGTGCTCATCGGAACCCCGGAATTGCGTCAACTGCTCATCGAGGAACCCACCCTGGAGAGCCGGGTGGCAGTCTATGCGTACCTCGATGCATTGACCCGGGATGACACCACCAATCTGATCACGTTTCGACTGCTGGTTGCAGGGCGAAGGGAGACGCTCTTTTCGCCGGCGGCCATCGACGATATCTACCTGATCAGCAGCGGGGTGCCCCGTCAGATCTGCGCCCTGGCTCAGTTGGCGCTCATCGAGGCATCCACCCGGGACGCAGAATTGATCGATCGGCCATTGATGCGTCAGGTGATCGATGCTTACTACCCCCACCTGGCGGACCGGCTGCGGGGAGAAAGCTGATGCCCAATCCGCGTTCGCGGGCGCCGCGACGCCGAATTATCGGGGCCAATTGGGAAGCGCAGCGACCCATTCGCGGTCGGCCGCCGGCCGCCCGGCCGCGCAAGGCAACTCGCATCTACCTGACTTCAAAGCAACGAGAACACTGGTCCCTTCTGACGGAAGGGCTGAGCCAGTTGGCGGCCAGCCGGATAGAGGTTGCCGACCTGGCCATTCAGTGCCTGGATGACACGCTGCAGGAGATGCAGCGCGGGCTCACCGGCTCGGGTCAACTGTTGCCGGTGGGCGTGGTGGATCTCAAATCGCTCTACTTTCTGCTGGACCTGAAACCGCCCACAGGTAGCGCCATCCAGTACAACATCACCATGTTCACAGAGACCCGTGAACGGATGTCTGTGCTGACCATCCGGTTGCAGTCGGCCTTTCGAGCCACTTGGAGTCAGGTGTTCGGCCTGGGTATCGAACTCCTGCATCACCGGCTTGCCAGTCAGGGGCGGGATCTGGCGATCCTCGCCGAGGTGGATTCCTTGGCAGAACTCAAGACTCGGTTGTTTCAGCCGCAGCAGTTGCGGCTCACGATGGGTTAGTCAGCGTGTATGCGCGTCCTATAGGACAGATAAACGGTGTAGAATGTCCTACAGGACAAACAAATGGGGATAAATCGACCTACAGGACAATATGCAGGTCGGCGAGGTTTCGTGTAGAATCATGAATCCGGTTGCCGGGAACCCCAACGGGGGAGGTAGTGCGTCCACCGCGCTTCCGGCTGTCTGGAAGGCCTCGCTGGAGCATCTCAAGCTCTTGATGCCTCAGGCTACCTATGACACCCTGCTGGCCGACACCACCGGCGCGGCCGGCGGGCAGGGCCAGATGGAGGTGACAGTCACCTCGCCCCACGCCAAGGCCTGGATCGAAGCTCGGTTGCTGCCCATGGTCCACCATGCGCTTCAACGGGCCGGTTATGAGGGCTCGGTGGATTTCCGGGCGCCGGACGTCACTGCGACCCTATCCACCCCCAATCACGAACCCCTCCAATCGGATCGGCTTCCCGTTCCGGGACAGTCACCATTGGAGCCCGGCAGTGTGGTTCTCACGTTTCTGAACTTTGACCTCTATGCCCGGGGTTGGTTGCGCACCCCCACCTACTACGAGCTGTTCTGGCAGCCGGTGTTGGGCCACGTGGCATACGCCACCTGGCGGCTGATGCAGGTGCTGTACTGGAGCAATCCATCGGGCTCGATGACCCGGCGGGTCAGGTTGGACATACAGGATGCGGCCGCCCACCTGGGCGTGAGCCGGGACCTGGTCCGGGGCAAACCCGCCGCCGGGCTGGGTGGAGCGCTGCAGACCCTGAGCCAACACGGGCTGGCTCAGGTTCAACGCCATGACGCGGGTCGGGCCACCGTGTACAGCGCCCGTTTCCTCCGGCGTCTGCCGCTGCTGGCTCCGGGTCAGGTAGCCGCCCTGACCCCGTCTCAGCAGCAGCAGCATCTGGACTGGCTGCTGTCGGCCGGACACGATCCGCAGGCCTGGGAGTCGCTGGCGGACCGTTTTCCCTCTTTTGTGTTGCCGGCCGATTCGCCGCCGCCCGAGCCGGCAGCCCTGCCGTTCTCGCAACCTGACTGGGAGTCGGAACCGTTGGGCCGGACCGGTTTTCTCCGCACGCCGGTCTACTATGACCTCTTTCTTCAGCCGTTGATCGGACCGGAGGCATTTGCCGTCTGGCGGGTCTGCAAATGCCTCAACGCGATCCAGGCGGATTACAACCGCGCCCGCGATACGATTACCTCGGTGTATTCACTGGCAGCCACGCTCGGTTGCCACCGGCAAAAGATCACCGGGGTCCGGCGCAGCCAGGCAGGCGGCGCCTATTGGCAGGACGGCGCCTTTGACCGACTGCGCAAGCACCGGCTGGCACTCATTCGCGAGGAGGGCTCCGGAAGTCAGGTGGCATACCGGCTCCTGGTAGTCAATGAGCCCCCCATGCTCTGTCCTACTCAGGTCGGCACGTTTGGCGAAAAGCTCCAATCAACCCACGCCGAATGGCTGCGCAAGGCCCAACTCCAGTTGGAGGAGTGGCGGCAGCTGCCGATGGACTCGCTGTTGGAGGTGTCCGAGTAGCATGCTGACACCACGCTGTGCAAAGAACTTGCTGTGTTGTGCAGAGCGACACAACCCGATTCTGTGCCCGGCGGCCGGATGCCTTTCTGCTGTGCGATCAGCTACCAACCTGCTGCACAGCGACACGGTGGTTGTGCCCAACGCGGATCTCGGTGTGCAGCCCCGCACCGGGCATGTGCGAGACGACACCTATATAAGAGTCTATGATAAGAAAGAGAGAAAAGATGATACAATGGGTCCGGTTGATGGTCTTGTTGTTATGGGCCTTTTCCTGCACCCAGCAGAACCCGATGATCGACCTGAGGAGCCCTGTGCGCAGCGACACGGCGCCCAAACGGTTGGGTCCGCCGCGGCGCGACCGATGGCGGTGGCACGTTGGGCTCATGCGGGCCGACAGACTCTGACGGGAGTTGACACGTGGGCCGGGTGATTGCGGTGCTGAACGAAAAAGGTGGGGTGGGCAAGACCACCACGGTGCTGACGCTGGCGGCCGGTTTGGACCTGATGAGTCGGCGCAAGAATCAGAACTGGCGGATTCTGGTGGTGGACGCGGACCAGCAGATGAACACCACCCAGACACTGACCGGCCGGTGCGATTTCGGCCGGGAACGGTCGCTGGCCTGCCTTTACGCCGATAACCTGTACGATGCGGACCAGCTCCGCGCGGTGGTGGTGCCATCACGGTGGAGTTCGGCCATACAGGTCATCCCGGCCGACAGATCGCTGCAGGAGACTCCATTGCGACAGGCAACCCTGCCTCGGGGCGATTACCGGTTGGCCGATGTCATCGGCGAGATAGCGCCCGAGTACGATTTTGTGCTGTTTGACACCAACCCCAAATGGGACGCACTGTCGGTGGCGGTCTTCCTGGCGTCGAGTTTGGCCGTCGTGCCGGTGGATCTGCGACAATTCGCCATACAGGGGCTATCGTACATGATCACCACGCTGGTTCAGAAAAAGCGCGAGTACCGGCACCCGGGATTCTCGATCTTGGGAATTCTGGTGACTCGCTTCAGCGACCAGTTGGTCGGCATGCGGACGGACCTGCAGACGCTGAGGGCGCATCCCACGCTGGGCAACCTGTTGTTCTCGGAACCGGTGCCGGAGAGCATCGTGGTGGACTATGCCCAGCGGGAGGGGATCAGCCTGTTCGAGTTTGCGCCGCGATCCAAGGTCGCCGCGGCGTATGCCCGGTTTGTGGGCGAGGTTGCGGGACGGGAGGGCCAACCGTGAGCGCCAAGCGGCGGTCTTCGTTGGACGCTCTGTTCGACGTGGCGGACGAGGCCATGGAGATGGCTCGGACGACCGGGCCGGCGGGAGCGCCGGCGAGCGGGCAGCAAATGCTCTCGATCAGATCGATTCGGCCGGATCCGCTGCAGGCGCGCCGGATACTGCCGCCGGCGGTGCGGGCGGGTTTCGTCGCCGGGCAGCTGGACGCGCCCGGTGCGTTGGCCGGCTGGCGGGCGCTGGCGGACGATGACCCGCGCGAGCGAGAGCTCCTGCAGAGCCAGATCGTTGCCCTGGCGTTGAGCATCCGGCAGCAAGAGCTGGTCAATCCCATCACCGTCCTGGCAGATGGGCTTGGGGGCTATATCCTGGAGACCGGCGAGCGGCGCTGGTGGGCGCATTGGTGGTTGTTCAGCGTGGAGAATGAGCCCGCATATGAGCAGATTCGGGCCCAGGTGATCATGCACGCCAGTCCGGAGAGACAGGCGGCGGAAAACCTGCAGGATAGCCCGCTGACCGCGGTCCAGGAGGCATGTCAGGTGGCGCGGTTGTTGTTGCACCTGACCGGCCAAGATACCGACCACGTGGTCGCTATCTTGGCCGGAGAGGGCGACGCGCCGGACCTGGTTGGCTACGATCTGTATCGTCGGGCGTTGGAGATGGAGCGCGGCGAGGTGTATGGCAAGTGGCGCGCTGTCTCCGAGGTGATGGCTCGCGGCGAGCGGCAGTTGATGCGCCAGTTGTCCATCCTACGCCTGGGAGACGAGCCACTGAACGTGGCGGATCGGGCGCAGTTGACCGAGGGTCAGCTTCGCCCGCTGGTCTCGGCCGCAGCCGAGACCAGCGCTGACCGCCAGTGGCAGATTGTCGACCTGACCGCCCGTTACAACCTGCCCGGAGGGGAGGTGGAGCGGCTGGTAAAGAACCCCGACCTGGCCGATGCCGAGGCGCGCATCCGTCGCGACCAGGGGCTGGATCAGGAGGAGCGCTCGAAACCCACCGCCATCCGCCGGCCGTCGGCGATCATGGTCGACCGGATTCGCAGTCTCAGGCGGTTGGTTGCCCGGCACGAAAAGGGCGGGCTGCAGATAAGCGACCTGGTGGCCGAAATCCGGGCGGCCGACCAGGCGGATGCGATTCGCCGTGATCTGGAGGAACTAGCCGAGTTGCTGGCGCTGGTCCGTCAGCAATTGGATTTCCCGGATGACTGAGCAGTCGCGGGCTGTGCGCCGGGTGTTGCTCCCCATCTCACACCCGGACGAGGCCGCCGCACTGGCGGACCTGGCAGCGGCGTTGGTGGCACCTCACCAGGGTGAGGTGGTGATTCTCCAGTGTGTCAATGCCGCCGCGGAGCCGTCTCCGGCGGTCGTGCTCGCATTGAATCAGATCCGCGCCGCCGGTGTCGCTGCCGACCATCTCTCCCGTCCCGGCAAGCTGGGGGGAGCCCTGATTCGCCAGACGGCGATGAAGATCCATGCGGATCTGATCCTGTGGGGCGCGCCCGACATCGAGTCCTGGGCAGAGTCCCGTCGCAAGGGTTTGCTCGACTCGGTGCTGGAAAGCCCGCCCTGCGACGTGCTGGCTGCGGTTGGCTGGCAGTCGTCAGGGGCGCCGATGGGACTCTCGCGATTTCTGGTGCCGGTCTCCGGCGGACCGAATGCCGGTCGGGCGCTGGAAATCGCCCTTGACCTGGCCGAATCCGCCAACGGCAGCGTCACCGCCCTGCTTGTCTGTCGCGATCAATCCGGCGCCGAGCAGAACATTCAGGAGCATGAGGCTCGGTTGCGAGGCTTGCTGGGTCCTTGGTGCGATCATCCTCGCTTACAGCCACTGGTTCTTCCGGCCACATCGCCCGTGCAGGGGATCATGAAGGTGGCCGGACAGGACCATGACCTGGTCTGGCTGGGTGCATCGCAGGCGGCGGTGATTGATTCCGAGCTGTTCGGCGAGGTTCCCCGCCGGGTTGCGGAGGAGTCGCGAACTCCGGTGGTGGTGGTGAAGCGACGAGCGCGGCTCTCTAGCCGGCTCGTGCGATGGGCCTGGTGGCGCCTGTTTGGGATCCTGCCCACCCTATCGCCGGACGATCGGCGCGAGATCCAGCGGGACGTCTACCGCCTGGCGCGGTCGCGGCCGGATTTCTTCGTGATGCTCGTGCTGTCGGCGGCTATTGCGTCGCTGGGTCTCTTGCAGAACAGCCCGGCGGTGATCATTGGCGCCATGTTGGTGGCTCCGCTGATGTCCGCCATCATGGGTCTTGGTCTGGGTGTGGTGTTGGGTGGCGCCGAGCTCGTGCGGCGGGCGGCGAAAACCGCGCTGCGGGGAACCGGTCTGGCAGTGGGCGTGGCGCTGGTGATTGGTCTGCTGTACCCCGACATGGGTCCGACCGAGGAGATCCTCGGCCGTGTCCGGCCGGGGGTCCTGGACCTTCTGGTGGCGCTGGCGTCGGGCGCGGCCGGTGCCTACGCCATCTGCCGGCGCGACGTGTCAACCTCTTTGGCCGGCGTGGCCGTCGCCGTGGCGCTGGTGCCGCCGCTGGCCGTCGTCGGATTGGCGCTGTCGATGGCCCGCTGGGATCTGGCGCTAGGGGCGGTGCTGCTGTTTGCCACCAACCTCATAGCCATCGCCTCGGCCGGTGGCCTGGTGTTCCTCTTGCTGGGATTCGCCCCGCCCTCGGGCCAGGCGGCACGGTGGGCGATTCTGCGCCGGGGTGTGGCCTCCGAGTTGACGCTGCTGGCAGCCATCGCGCTGCTCCTGCTCGTCCTGACTGTGCAGGATCGATCGCTGGTCACCGAACGCCGGGCGGTTTACGGTGCGGTGCTGGCTCAGGTGCAAGACATGCCTGAGGTGAGCCTACGTGAGTCGGACATCGAAATCGTCCGGGGTGCAGGCGGTGTGCTCGAGCTACAGATCACGGTGCGCTCGCCACGGCAATTCACCTATGACGCGGTGCTGGATCTGCAGCGGGCGGTTGCCACCCGGCTCCAGCGCGAGGTTTCGCTCAAGCTGGTGGTCATTCCCACCACCGAGCTGGACCCCTTGCTTCCGCCGACGCACACGCCCACGGCCACCAATACCATCACTCCCAGTCCGGGACCCACAAGCACGCCCTCCCCCACCGTGACGGCCAGTCCGACCGCTACCCCGACGGCTGAGGCGTCGGTCACGCCGTCCATGACCGCAACTCAGACGCCCGACCCTACCGCAACCGAAACCGCCTCCGCCACCCCTACGGTCACCGCGACACCCACGGCCACCGCGACGCCCACACCGATGGCCGGCGTGGTACAGGGCACCGAGTATGCCGGCCTGATGGTGCGTCAGGCTCCGGCAGGAAAGGTCATCGGTGGGCTTTACGAGGGTCAGTCGCTGACCATCTATCACCTGCGCCAGGTGGCGGACGGCTGGGAATGGGCCTGGGTCTCCACGCAAGACGGCCTGGCGGGTTGGGTCGCCGCCCGGTTTGTGGCCGTCCGCTAGATCTCAGGTTGCCATTTCAGGCGCAATCCTATATACTCCACGCCGTCTAACCTGATACGGTGCATCGGAGGTGCGCGTGAAACACCGGAACTGGTCATCCTGGTTGTTTCTGTTGGCGGTTGTGATCTCGGTGACGCTGGTCGGTTGCCAGAGCAAGGCGCAGCCAGCCAGTTTGGTGTACGGCCTTACGCTGATCCCGTCCGGGATTGATCCTCATATCCATGCGTCGTCGGAATTGGGGATCCCGCTGCGAAGCGTGTACGACACGTTGGTCTACCTGGACCCCGATACCGGCGTTTTTGTGCCCGGATTGGCGACCGAATGGACGGTGTCTGAAGACGGCCGGCGGTACACGTTCAAACTCCGCACCGGGGTCCGTTTTCACGACGGAAGCCGCTTTGATGCCCAGGCGGTCAAATTCAACCTGGAACGCGTGTTGAACCCAGAAACGGGCTCACAAAAGGCGCGATACATGGTGGGTTCGCTCCGGCAGATCGAGGTGCCGGACGAGCTGACTGTCGTGCTGGACCTGGCGGAGCCCTACGCGCCGCTGTTGGACTCGCTGAGCCAGGTCTATCTGGGAATGGCATCCCCGACCGCCGTTCAGAAGTGGGGCAACGCGGACTATCAGTTTCACCAGGTAGGCACCGGACCGTACCGCTTGGCCGAGTATGTGCCCGGTGATCACCTCACCCTAACCCGCTACACCGACTATGACTGGGGACCGTCGTTTCTCCGTGCCGAGGGCCGGAACCAGGTCGGCGAGGTCGTCTTTCGTTTTTACCAAGACCCGGCCACGCGCGCGGTGGCGCTCGAGTCCGGCCAGGCGCACGTCATGGGAGAGATACCGCCCCAGGACGCGGCGCGGATAGAGGGCCGGTCCGATCTGGCCCTCCTACCGGTCCCCATTCCCGGGCAGCCGCTGCAGCTATTCATCAACTCGACCCGCCCACCCACCGACGAGCTGGCGGTGCGTCGGGCCCTGATCCAGGCGGTGGACCGGGCGGCGGTTGTCCAGACGGTTTTTGGGTCCTGGTCGCCGGTGGCTGACGGGCCCTTGACGGCGGTAACCATGGCGCACCTGGGCGGGTTCGGAGACATGTATCCGTACCGGCCGTCGGTTGCAGCGGCGCTGCTGGACCAGGCCGGTTGGGTGGACCCGGACGGTGACGGGGTTCGTGCGCGGGACGGCCGGACCCTGAACATCAGCTTCTACTATATGAGCTGGGGCATGATGCCTGAGGTGGCTCAAATGGTGGAGAACGCCTGGCGAGCAGTGGGTTTTCAAGTGGAGAGCCAACTGGTGGCCTACCCCGCCGCGCTGGAAGCTGCCCGCAATGGCGATCATAACGTCATACCTTTTAACCTATCGGGAACCGATCCCTCCATGCTGGACAGTTTTTACACCAGCGGGGGCGGGTTCAACTGGTCCAAGGTGAGTGACCCTGACCTGGATGCCTGGTTCCAGGCCGCCTCGGTGTCCACCCAGTTGGCCGAGCGGATTACCCTGTACCAACGGGCGCAGCAACGGATCATGGAGCAAGCTCTGGTGATGCCCGTCAGAGATTATGTCAACTTGAATGGGGTCAGCCGTCAGATGGCGGGGCTGCGGTATGACGCTCAGGGGTGGTTCCCACTGTTGGCGACTCTCTCGGTTCAGGAGTAACGCTGACCCGATACCTGCTCCGGCGCCTGCTGGGTCTGGTGCCCACGCTGTGGGCAATAGCAACCCTCACATTCGGCGCGCTCTACCTGGTGCCGGGAGATCCGGCGCTGGTGTTGCTCTCTGAAAGCCATGCGACGGCCGCAGAGATTGCCCGGCGACGCGCCGAGCTGGGCCTGGACGCCAGTCTTCCCGAGCAGTACGGCAGGTATCTGGCGCGGATCGTGCAGGGCGATCTGGGCACGTCGCTCTTTACCGGCCGGCCGGTGACGGCCGAGATCCGCCAACAGCTGCCGGCCACCCTGCAGCTGGCCGTGGCAGCCTCCGCGGTTGCCGTCACGCTGGGGCTGGCCATGGGCCTGTTGGCAGCCGTCAACCGGGGGCACTGGCCGGACGCAGTCATCACCGCAGCGGCCACGGTGGGGATCGCTACGCCCGTGTTTTGGTCCGGGTTGTTGGCCATGTGGCTCTTTGCGTTGGTGTTGGGTTGGCTTCCGGCAACCGGACAGGGCGGGCTCGAGTACCTGGTGCTGCCGGCCGGCGTTCTGGGGATCTCTTCAGCCGGCGCCATCGCCCGCGTCTGCCGGGCCAGCCTGATAGAGGTGATGGACCGGCCGTACATCCTGGCCGCCCGGGCGCGCGGCATCTGGCCCCGTTCGCTCCTGATGCGGCACGCGCTGCGGGTTGCCCTCCTACCCACCGTCACGGTCATCGGTGTGCAGTTTGGGTTTCTGATGGGCGGAGCCGTGGTTACCGAGACAGTCTTTGCTCGCCAAGGGCTGGGCCGGCTGGTGGTGGAGGCTATCCTTCGCAAAGACCTGCCGCTGGTTCTGGGCACGGTGTTGGTGGGGGCTACCGGGTACGTGCTGATCAACCTGTGCACCGACATCCTGTACGGAGTGCTGGACCCCCGAGTGCGTGATGGTGGGCGGTGACGAACGTGTTGCGTCGAGAGTCACACCGCTTGAGTCGCCCGTTCTCGACCGCTGGATGGTGCAGCGCGGCAGTCCTGGCGCTGATCGTCCTCCTGGCGGGTTTGGCGCCCTGGATCGGCCTTCCCGACCCTCTGGCCATGTCGCCGCCCGACCGATTGCAGCCGCCGGGAGCTCAGCACCTTCTGGGCACGGATCCGTTCGGCCGTGATCTGGCGAGCCGGCTTGTTTGGGGCAGCCGGCGCACACTGGCCGCAGCTGCGGTGGCCGTCCTGATCACGTTAGGCGGTGGGCTGCCTCTTGGGTTGCTCGCGGGCTATCACCGCGGATGGATTGATGAGCTGATTGTTCGGGTGGTGGACGTGCTGCTGGCCTTCCCCGGGGTGCTGATGATCCTGGGTCTGGTTGCGTTGCTGGGCCCCGGGTCGCGCACGGTGGCCTTGGCGGTCGGAATCACCGGGGTGCCCGTGATGACCCGCGTAGTCCGCTCGGCCGTATTGTCGGTGCGGGAAGAGGCCTTTGTGGAGGCCGCCCGTTCGGTCGGGTGTCGCGCCGGCCGGGTTGTCGTTCGTCATCTGCTGCCCAATGTGGCCGGGCCGGTGATCGCCTTTACCGCGGTTCAGTTCGGGTGGGCCATGCTCAACGCCACGGCCGTGAGCTTTTTGGGATTGGGCGAATCTCCGGCCGTGCCCGAGTGGGGCACCATGCTCAACCTGGGACGGGGTTATCTGCGCAGTGCGCCCTGGGCCAGCGCTGTGCCAGGGCTGGCGATCACCGTCACCGTGCTGTGCGTGAACCTGCTGAGCGACACGTTGCAGGACCGGTGGAACCCACCCGGACGCGGCTGAAACCGGGAAGAGGCAGGTTGACATAACCTACAGGCAACGGGGGAGATCCGTGCACCGGCCGGAACGGGATGAGGGTTGAACCCAGGCGCCTTGAGCCGGTTGGCGCGGCATCTGGCCTTGGTGGGCGTGCGCCAGGTGGCCCAGACCGCCCGTGACGGTGTGCATGGCGACACAGAACGGGTGTTGGCCGTCGCAGCGAATGTCGATTCGATGAGGCCGATTCGCTACCCGTCTCTGGCGCACCGCACGCCGTGATCGGCGGCGTACCCCTGAACTCCGCCTGAGTGGCGGTGCGCCGCGCGCAGCGCCCACCACAGGTTGTTGTAACCGCCGCCGCGCAACACGCGATCCACTCCCTGAACCGGTCCGGCCGGATCGGCTTCCGGTGCAACCCCATAGTAGGTTGGTTGATACCAATCCGAAACCCACTCCCAGACGTTGCCCGCCATGCCCAACACCCCATACGGCGAGGCGCCCTCCAGGTAGCTCTCTACCGGAACGGTGTCGCCGTGCGGTACACGACCGTCGTCCTGATTGCTGCCCCAGGGCCAGATGCGTCCGTCGGTTCCCCGCGCTGCCTTTTCCCATTCTGCCTCGGTTGGCAGCCGTTTGCCGGCCCACAGGCAATAGGCATTGGCATCCTCCCATGATAGCCACCTCACGGGATGATCCTGACGGTCCGCAGCGTCAAACGCGCGCCAGGTATACTGAATAGCGTCGCCCTTGAGCTGGCTGGTGGTTCGGTAACCGGTGGCATCGACAAAGGTGCGGAACTGCGAGAGGGTCACCTCGGTGCGGTCAATGTAGTAGCTCTTGAGGGTGACAAGGCGCTGTGGCGACTCGTCGGTGAACTCGTCCGCCCGGCATCCGCCACCGCAATCCCGGAAATAGGCCGCAGTCTGCTCCTCGTTGCTGCCCCGCACAAAGGGCCCGGCCGGAATGTACACCATGTCGTCGGTGTCGCGGCGTTCTATCACCAGCGTTCCGATCATGCGGTCAAACACAACCGTCTGCGTGGGAACGTGCAGGCTGATGGCCAGTGCGTGGTACGACCCCAGCAGGGTGGTGGGGTCAGCGGCGTCCGGTGGTGGGCTAAAGGGAAACAGTGCCACCGGGTCCGAGAGCACCGTTCGTCCATCAGACAGCTGCACCTGCCAGACGGCCAGGTAACCCCGCACGTCCCCGGCCGCGGTCACCGGCTGGATCTGCTGCAGATCGCCAAATCCCGGAAAACGGCCGGCTGGCGCGGCGGCCACCCATTGATCAAAAGACTGGCCGGCTGCCGGTCCTTCAGAGACCGGCCAGGGCGCCACCGAGACCGCCAGAGGGCCGTCCGGCAGCTCGAAACCGGCACCCGTGGTCGAGGGCAGGAGGGTCCACCCGACCGGGAACTGCAGGCGGTAGCCCAATCCATCATGGCGATAGACCTGCATGTCGGCCGGCACCCCCACCGCCTGGCTGATGACAGTGGAGGCCACAATCTGCCCGAATTCTGCATCAAACGCCGGATCAAGCAGCTGTAGCGCCAAGGCATGATAGGCCGGTTGATCGGCTTCCAACACGGCCATGGGCTGCGAAGACTCGAGCACCCCATCAGTTCGTCGCTGGCTCCAGGTCAGCAGGTAGCCGGCTTGCCCGCTGGCGGCCCAAATGGCTTTCGTGATGTTCACATTCTCCAGGTTCGGCGTCGTTTCGCGAAGGCGCGTTTCCACCCAGCTTCGGAAGCTCTGCCCCTCGGCCGGTAGGGAGGCGGGCACCGGTGCCGAACCCGGCAGCCACGGTCCGGCGGTCACGACCGTCTCCTCGCCCGGAGGTTGAAGGTTGACCGAGTTGCCCAGCGTAAAGCTGATCCAGCCCGCGGGCAGGAGCAAGGAGTATCCCTGGCCGTGGAAGATGCTTGTGTCGGACACCCCCTCCGTTGCTGCTGGTCGGTAGGCTATGGGTTTCTGGGCTGCCGGAATGAGCCATACGGATCGCAACACCGGCTCCGGCGCGGCGACATCGAAAAAGAGTATGCCGTCGGTATCCCGGGCAGCGCTCCAGCCGGTGGAAAAGACCGGAATCTGGCCGGGCGGCAGCTCCAGGTTGGGCATCAGGCCCAGCACATTGGTGTTTAGATCGACCTGCAACCGCCCCGGTCCCAACCAGATGTCCCGCAGTTGGGTGATAAAGGCGCTGGACGCGATGGGTTGGGGGGCTTGAGGAAAAGTCCCGATGTTCACGGTTCCCGGGAGCAAGCTGGCCAACGTGCCGTATTCCTGGTTTTCCAGCGCCCGGACCGTGGCCATGATGCCTCTGCTGGAATCTGGTTGGTCGGCGCCCATCTCCTGGCTGAGGCACCGCACCCGCAGACCGTCCAGACTGGTGTGCAGCTCGTAGTGGCGCATTCCATCGGTGACGATCACCATGTAGCCGGGCACCTCCTGGGCCGCAGCGGTCTCGCCGGCGCGAGGACACCCCATCGTGTCGTCGGCAAAGACGGTGGGCGTGACCGACGTCACGACCAGCGTCACCGGGTCGCGCCCAAGGTGGACGGCCAATGCATAGGTCGCGGCCTGAACCGCGTTGGCTGCCTCCTCCGGAAGGGTGGCTAACGTTGCCGCGATGGGCGGGGTCAGCGTACCGGCTGGGGTCAGGTCGAGCTGGTCCGGCGCCGGCGTGGGCACCGGCCGGCTCCCAAAGCTGCAGGCCAAACCGGCAACCGCCAGGGCCAGCAACGTCAGGCCGGCAAAGGACCGGGCTCGGCTGACGGCTTTGTGTAGATCAGGCGTGGCTTCATTAGTCATGGATTGTCCCCCGGGCGCACAGGCTCGTGCAATCGGATAAAGTTCTCCGCCATCTGTACCAGTTCCCGGTTGCCGATGTAGAACGGGGTGCGCTGGTGCAAAGAAGTAGGCTGGAGGTCCAGGGTGGGTTGGACGCCGTCGCTGGCTGCACCACCTGCCTGCTCGGCCAGGAAGGCCAGTGCGTTTGCCTCGAAAACCAGTCGCATTTTGCCCTGCGGGTAGATGGTGTCCGCCGGGTAACAAAAGATGCCGCCGCCCAGCAGGCTGCGGTGAAAGTCCGCCACCAGTGAGCCAGTGTACCGCATCGATAGCCCGCCGGGGAACGTGCTGTCTTTGCCCTGCAGGTAGCGGGCGAAACGGCGGCTTCCCGGAGTCCAAAAGTCGTCATGCGCATGGTTGAGGCTGTAATAGCGAGGTGGGGACGGGATGCGGACGTCCTCGTGCGAGAGCAGGAACTCACCCAGGCCGGGATCCAGGGAAAATGCGTTGACGCCATGGCCGCTGCTGTACACCATGACGGTGCTCGAGCCGTACAGAAGGTAACCGGCCGCGACCAGGTTCCTCCCGGATTGCAGGCAGTCGGCCAGACCTCCCTCCGGGCCGTCGGCCAGGCGCCGGTAGACGGCAAATACCGTCCCCAGGCTCACCGTGTAATCAGTCTGAGAGACTCCGTCCAGTGGGTCCAACAACAATACATACTTGCCCTCGATGTTGGTGCTGATCGGCTCGGCGTGGCTTTCGCTGGCAATGACGCCGACGCGGTTGGTCCGTTGGTTCAGGTGAATAAAGGTTGCGTCGGCAAAACGGTACAGCCGGCTGGCTTTGGGTTCCTGACTCGCCTGTGCCGATTCCAGGATGTTGGCCCGGGTGGCTTCACGCGCTACCACCTTGCCGGCCAGCGCCAGGTCGTACAGCAACCCGGTGAGCGTTCCGGTCGCGTCCGGGACGCTCCGTTGGGCGGTCAAGATATGACGACCCAAGGTCATGGTCAGTGACATGGTTCACGTCCTTTCCCGAGGTTGGCAGCCGCGCAAGATCGCGCCAAGTATATCGATTTTGCGGCGGCACGCCAATTGCAGTACACTGACGACCGCGATGCAGCTTGAAGACTGGAGACTGCTGCTTGAGCCGGCCGGCCAGAGCCTCCTGGCAGAGGCGACGGCACGCCAGCCCACCCCGGAGACGCTGCTCAAGCATCTGACCGATCTGCGCCGCCGTCACCCGTCAGGCCTGGTTTCGGCC
The DNA here is from genome assembly GCA_002328075.1 of Anaerolineales bacterium UBA2181. Classification (GTDB taxonomy): domain Bacteria; phylum Chloroflexota; class Anaerolineae; order Promineifilales; family UBA4811; genus UBA4811. The sequence goes on from DCVT01000018.1 coordinate 35,684, forward strand.
GCGCTCGAGACGGCGATGCTGCGCCGCCGGGCGGCGGACAAGTTCGAGCGGGCCGGCTCGCTATATTGGACTGCCGAAGCCCTGGAGCAGGCTTCCGGAGAGCGAATAGCCGCGCACCGGGCGGAGCGTTTTTGGCTGCTTGGAGTCCGCCGGCTGGGCGACCTCGGTTGTGGAGCAGGAGGCGATGCGCTGGTCCTGGCGGCCGGGGCGTGGGTGCTCGGCGTGGACCGCGACGAGTTGCGACTGAGCATGGCGCGCGAGAACTGCCGCGCTTACGGCCGGGAAGCGCAGTTCCAACCGCTGCTGGCCGATCTCCACGGCTGGACACCAACCGGCCTGGACGCGCTGTTTTTCGACCCGGGCCGGCGGGCCCCCGACGGCCGGCGGATTCACTCAGTGGCGCACTACCGGCCGCCCCTGGCGGTCATTGAGAACTGGCTGCCGCGGGTGCCGAACCTGGCGGTCAAGGTCAGCCCGGGCGTGGACGATGCCGAGTTGCCTCCGGGCGCCGAGGTCGAGTTTGTCTCCGAGCGAGGCCTGGTCAAGGAGGCGGTTCTGTGGTTCGGCGACCTTCGTACCCGGGCCGGTCGCCGCGCCACGCTGCTGCCGGGACCGCACTCGCTCACCGACGAGGATCGCGCACCGGTGGACGTCGGCCGGCCCGGCCCGTTTCTTTACGAACCCGACGGAGCGGTGATCCGAGCGCACCTGGTGGAGCAACTCGCTGCTCGCCTGGGAGCCAAGAAGCTGGACCCCCAGATCGCCTACCTTACCTCCCATCAGTTGACCGCAACCCCTTTTGCCACCGCCTACCAGATTGACGAGTGGATGCCGTTTCAACTCAAGAGACTGCGGGCCCGACTGCGGTCGCTGGACGTGGGCCGCGTGGTGGTCAAAAAGCGGGGCTCCCCCCTGGATCCGGCAGAGCTGGCCCACCGGCTGCGCCTGACCGGACAGACGGAGCGGGTGTTATTTCTGACCCGCGTGGACGGCGGCCCGGCGGTGTTGATCGGCCGGTCCCTCCAGGCTTGGGAGTGAGCCCGCCTTCAGGGTGTGCAGGGCGACACATTGGCTGTCGAGGCCGGCCGGGAACCCACGTGACGCGGCGCCCCTTGCTCGGGCGCCGGACGCATGAGACAATAGCCCACGTGGGGCGCCAACGGGGTTCCCCGGCCCAGGCAAGGAGCAGTCATGTCCGCTCTTGAGGAGCTATTAACCAAGATCCAGAACAGGAAAGTCCTGGTTGCCGTCATCGGCCTGGGCTACGTAGGATTGCCACTGGCGGTCGAATTCGCCCGGGCCGGGTTTCGGGTGGTCGGTGTGGACACCGACCCGCGCAAGGTAGACTCGATCAACCGCGGGAGCAGCTACCTGCCCGACGTGCCGACCCAGGCCCTCGCCCCGCTGGTCGACAGCGGCAACCTGACTGCCACCACGGATTACGATGTGCTGGCCGGAGCGGATGCCATCAGCATCTGCGTTCCGACGCCGCTCAGCAAGTACAAGGACCCGGACATCTCGTATATCGTGGCCGCCAGCGACGGCATCGGGCAACTGGCGCACGCCGGGATGCTGGTGGTCCTGGAGAGCACGACCTACCCCGGTACGACCGAGGAGATCATTTTGCCGCGCATCGCGGAAAATGGCCTCCAGGTGGGACGAGACTTTTTCCTGGCGTTTTCGCCGGAACGGGTCGACCCCGGCAACTCGGTCTGGAAAACGCGCAACACCGCCAAAGTGATCGGCGGGGTGACCCCGCAGTGCCTGCGGGCAGCGACCGCGCTGTATGGGCAGGCGATCGACCAGTTGGTGCCGGTGGCGTCGACTCGAGCGGCCGAAATGGTCAAACTGCTGGAAAATACCTTCCGGGCGGTCAACATCGCTCTGGTCAACGAGATGGCCATCATGTGCGACAAATTGGGCGTGGACATCTGGGAGGTGATCCAGGCGGCGGCCACCAAGCCCTTTGGCTTTATGCCCTTTTTCCCTGGCCCTGGGGTCGGCGGACACTGCATCCCGCTGGACCCGCACTACCTTTCCTGGAAGCTCAAGACGCTCAATTACAACGCGCGGTTCATTCAACTGGCGGGAGAGGTCAACAGCCATATGCCGGATTATGTGGTCGGCAAGGTGGTTGACGCGCTCAACGAACAGGGCCGGCCGGTCAAGGGCTCGCGGATTCTGGTCCTGGGTGCGGCCTACAAACCGGACGTCGACGATGTGCGCGAAAGCCCGGCGCTGGACGTCATCCGGCTGTTGCAGGCCCGGGGTGGGCTGGTCGACTATCACGATCCCTATATCCCGTCGCTGCGAGACGAGGGAGTCCCGCTGGATGCCGTCGACCTGGAGGTTGGGCTGCCGGCGGCCGATTGTGTGGTCATCGTCACCAACCACGCCGCGTATGACTGGGGGTGGATTGCCGGTCATGCCCGTCTGGTGGTGGATACCCGCCATGTGCTGCGCGGCATTGCGGGAGGGGCGCGAGTGGTCGGCCTGTAGCGAATCAGGAGGGCTCCGCCGGGGATGGTGCGAGGAAACCGAGTTCTACGGGCAGACGCTCCTCTGGCCCTGGTGGGGGGGCTGCTGGCAGTGGCTCTGTCCGTCCGTCTGGCAGTAGCCTGGTTCTTGCCTCCGCCGGCCGATTTCGCTTACCGCTCGGAGCCAGGATGGATAGCCATCAACCTGGTGGAGGGTAGGGGCTATACCTTTGACTTTTACGGAACCCGGCCGGAGAATCCGCTGCGGGCGTTTGCCCCGCCGCTGCATCCATGGTTGTTGGCCGTGTCTCTGCTCGCCCCGGACCCGCCGCGAGCCCTGGGAGTTCTGCAGGCGGCGCTGGGCGCGCTGACCGTCTGGCTGGTGTATCGGCTTGCCGTTGGTCTGGTGGGCGGCCGGGCAGCCGTCATGGTGGGGTGGGGGGCAGCGCTTTACCCGGCGCATGTGCTCTGCACCAGCCAGCCGATTTCGGCCGTCCTGCATGCCTGTTGTCTTGCGGCCGTTCTACTGACGTCCTGGGAGTTGTCCCGCCAACCGACGTTGCGCCGGGGCATCGTCGTTGGTGTTTTGGTGGGGCTCATGGCCCTCAACCGGCCCCACATACTGGCCTTCATCCCGTTTCTCTGGCTCTGGTTTAGATACGGGGTCGGGCTTGACGGCAACATCCTGGTGCGACCCCTCGCCGGACTGGCCGCGGCCGCCGCGGTGGTGGTTCTTCCCTGGGCGGTGTACAACGGCCAGGTTGTCGGCCGGCCGTTGCCTGTGCCCAGCAATGGCGGCGTCACCTTTTGGAACGGCAACAACCCGTTCACCACCGGCAGCGGGCATGATGTCTTCGCCGACCGATTGGCCGAGTACCTGGGGACGACCCGCGACGTGCAGCTGCCCGACGTCTACGAACACCCGGAACCGTACCCGTTCCCCGCGGAGGTCACCAGCCGGCTGGGCACCCTCTCCGAGCTGGAGTTGGACCGGGCGTTTTACCAGGCCGGACTGGATTACATCCGCCAGCAGCCGGCCGATTGGCTGCGACTGGAGGTGCGCAAGCTGCAGAGCTTTTGGCTGTTCCGGCCGAACCTGGGTTCCAACCCGCTGTACCGGTCCGGCTGGACCCCCCTCTATCGGGTCCAGTATCTGCTTCTTCTGGGTCTGGCGCTGGCCGGTTTGGCGCTCACCGCCCGGCACTGGCGCCGGTACGGGCTGCTTCTGGGGCTCTATGGCCTGTACACGGCGATTCACCTGGTGTTCAACGTCCTCACCCGCTACCGGTGGGAGATCGAGTTGACTTTGCTCATCCTGGCCGCCCCGGCGGTGGACGCTGGATGGCGCTGGGCCGGCGGGCGACTGAGGCCGGTGTGGCGGCGATGGGCGGGTGCGGGTTCATGAGGGTCAACCTCACGCAAACCCGGCCGCCGGCCCGAGGCCTGCCCTGCACCGACGTGGTCCGGCGGCGCGAAATCCGGCCGATGTCGGCTGGGCTGCGACCACGTTGCGACGAGACTAAGCCGGTCCCGTGAGGCGATGACGATCAAGGGGAGGGCTCCGGTGAAGGTTTTGCACGTGGTAGAGGCGACCACCGCCGGGGTTGGCCGACACGTGTTTGACCTGGCAACCGCCATGCACCAGGGTGGGGTGGCGGTCATGGTGGTCTGCCCCCCAAAGCGGCAAGGCGCTCAGAAGGATACCGGGTTCGCAGACCGGCTTCAGGCGGCCGGGGTTCCCGTGAGCCGGTTGCCGATGCGGCGCTCGGTGAGCCCGATTGCCGATCTGCGAGCGCTGGCGCAGTTGGTGCGGTTGCTGCAGGGCGCGAATCCGGACGTGGTGCACGCCCACAGCACCAAGGCCGGGGTTCTGGCCCGGGTGGCGGTCCGGTTGGCGGGTTTGCGCCCGAACACGGTCTCCATCTATACGCCGAACGCCTTCGCGTTTTTGGATTCGCATAGTCAGCTGTTGCGGTGGTGTGTTCTGCAGGTCGAGCGGTGGCTGGGCCGGCGGGCGACTGACCTGGTGATCGCCGTGAGCCGGTCCGAGTGGCAGGTGGCTCGTGAGAAGCTGATGGTCCCGGCCGGGCGATTGACAGTGGTGGAAAACGCGGTTGACGCGGCCGAGTTCGGGCAGCTAGAGCCCGCTGGTGTCGCCAGGGATCGGTTGGGGCTGGACCCTGACCGGCTGACGGTTGGGTTTGTCGGCCGGCTTGTCCGGCAGAAGGGGCTGGGCACCTTGCTGCTGGCGGCGCGCCGCGTGATGGATGCGGGCCTGGCAGTTCAATGGCTGCTGGTGGGCGAGGGACCGGAGGAGTCCGCGCTGCGCCGGACGGCGGCCGGGTTGAACCTGTCGGAGCACGTGGTCTTTGCCGGCTATCGATCTGACATTCCGACGGCGCTGGCGGCGATGGACCTGGTGATCCTTCCCTCCTGGTATGAGGGGCTGCCCTACACGTTGTTGGAGGCCATGGCCGCCGGCCGGGCGGTGGTGGCCAGCGATGTGGTCGGCAACCGTGACCTGGTGCGTGACGGTGTGGACGGGGTGCTGGTGCCGCCGGGTGACGCGGCGGCTTTGGCGCTGGCGATGCAGACGATCTTGGTGGATTCGGCCCAGCGACACCGCCTCGGTCAGGCTGCCAGGGCGTCGGCGCTGGCTCGCCCAACGCCGGCCGAGACGGCCGGGCAAGTCCTGGAGCTCTACCGGCGGACGATGGAGTCGGCGTTGAGGGCAGACGGCCCATGAGGTCCTGGCGGCTATTGCTGCTCTGCCTGGCAGCCCTGGTCGTGGCCGGCGCGGGTGCGCTGGTGCTGACTCGGTTGCCAGGGCCAACTCCGCCGGAGGATACGCCGAGTCCCCCCACCGAGGCTCCTCCGCAGCGGCTGGTGCCTACTCCCACCGGCGAGCACCGCTGGACGCCGGTGCCGGCCGACCCGGTTCCCTCGGTGCCTGTCCCCACCAGTCCCCCGACGGTCCCGCCGGCGCTGCCGACCGTGGAACTCCCGTGGCAGGTTCCTCCGGATGATCGGTGGCGGTTTGGGGCGGTGGATCGGCTGAGCGACCTTGTCTCCTATGACGTGGCCGCGCTGGGCCTGGGCTGGGCGCTCACCGGGGTGGGCGACCGGCCGGCGCCGGCCGGAATCGAGTTGGTTTACCTGGTGGGTGTGCACGGCGACACAATCACCGACCGCACCGACGGGCTGGCCGAGTTCATCCGCAGCCGGCCGGGCGCGCTCTGGCAGGTGGGAAACGAGCCGGATGTGTCCTGGCAGGCCAACTGCACCCCGGAGCAGTACGCCCGGGTCTACGGAGCGCTTTATCGGTTGATCAAAGCGGCTGATCCCTCGGCCCGCGTGGCGGCCGGCGCGGTTTCGCAACCAACACCGCTTCGCCGGCGTTACCTGGACGCTGTGTTGGGCGCATACCGGCGGGAGTACGGCGATGCGATGCCGGTGGACGTGTGGACGGTTCATGGTGCGCTGGTTCGGGAGGAACCCGATCAGTGGGGGGTGGGCATCCCGCCCGGAATGGACGGCCAGCCGGGCGAGCTGTTGGAGGTGCAGGACAATGACCGGCTGGACCTCTTTCAGCAGCACCTGGCGGATTTTCGCGTTTGGATGCGCGACCGGGGCTACCGGGACCGGCCGTTGGTGGTCACCGAATTCAGCATCTTGATGCCGTTCAGCTATGGCTTTTACACCCCCCGCGTGGGAGCCTTTATGACCGGCGCCTTTGATTGGATGCTCACGGCGACCTCCCCGGAGACCGGTTACCCGGCTGATGGCAACCGGCTGGTCCAGCGGTGGGCCTGGTATGCCATCGCGGCGGCCGATTATCCCACCGGCAATCTGTTTCATCCCGAATCTCACCAGATGACACCCCTCGGCCGGATATATGCCGACTATCTGGCCGGTCGATAGCGCCATCACCACCGACGGAGTCCAAGATGCACTATACCCCCCGATCCGAACTCGACCAGCGCATTGCCCGCTTGCGGGCTCAGCTCGTGTCGGCCGATTGCGACGGCGCGCTCATCCTGCAGAATGCGGACCTCTTTTACCTGAGCGGCACGGCGCAGCAATCCCACCTGTATGTCCCGGCCGACGGCCACCCGCTGCTCATGACCCGCAAGAGCCACGCGCGCGCCCGCCTCGAGTCCGCGCTGGAGTCCGTGGTCCCGCTGCGGAGCCCGCGCCAGCTGCTGCACCTGATCGCCGAGCATGGGCTGGCCCGGCCGCGCCGCGTGGCCATGGAGCTGGACGTCCTGCCGGTCAATCCATTCCGCATGTACCAGCAGTTGCTGCCCGGCGTGGAGATCGTGGACTGCTCAGCAGCGCTCCGGCAGCTCCGGGCGGTCAAATCGGCCTACGAGCTGGCGCTGATCCGTCGTACTGCCGAGCAATCCGAGGTGGTATACCGGGCGGTGCCGGATCTGTTGCGCGAAGGGATGACCGAGCTGGACCTGGCCGGCCAGTTGGAGGCGGTATCGCGCCGCGCAGGCAACCAGGGAGTGGTGCATATGCGCAATTGGAACAGCGAGATCTTTTATGGCCACCTCCTGTCCGGTGCCAACGCGGCCGTTCCCAGTTTTATGGACGCGCCCACGGCCGGCCCGGGTGTCAACCCGGCCATCGCCCAGGGAGCCAACGACAAGCCCATCCGGGCCGGCGAGCCGGTGTTGATTGACTATCTATTCGCCTCGGAAGGTTACCTGGTGGATCAGACCCGGATCTATGTCATCGGCGAGCTTCCGGCTGACCTGCACGACGCCCACCGGGCGATGTTGGCCGTCCAGGCCGCCGTGGTGGACGCGGCCCGGCCGGGGGTGGACGGCGCAGCGCTCTGGCAATTGGCGGCCGAGGTCGCCGCGAATTGGGGCGTCCAGGACCACTTTATGGGATACGGGGACGACCGGGTCCGCTTTGTCGGGCATGGTGTCGGCCTGGAATTGGACGAGCTGCCGGTCCTGGCCGAAGGACAGACAACTCCGCTGGAGGAAGGGATGGTGGTGGCGCTGGAGCCGAAATGCATCTTTCCCGGCCGGGGGGTGGTGGGGATCGAGAATACCCACGTGGTCACGCCGGCCGGACTCGAGCGGTTGACCAGGCTGCCTGACGACGTCGTTTCTCTGAGCTGATCGGGCGGCCGGGGGGTGGGGCGCCGGGCCGGCGTCGTGGTTCCAGTCATGGGCGCGGCGCCGGACCTTCTTCGAACAGCAGCTCCAGGACTATACGCGCGTTGCGCCATCTGTTATGATTTGCGCCGACTAGTGGTCTCCAAGGAAGTTGTCGATGCAAAAGTCAAGAAAGCGATGGCCCTGGTTGGTGCTGGTGTTGCTGCTGGCCGCCGGGGCGGTGGTTGGGGGGCGGGCACTCAAGATGCGGCAGGCGGCCGCCACCGATGCCTCGGCGGGCGAGGTGGTGACCGTTTCGGCGGGTGATCTGGCGGCTGTTGCCAGCTCCAGCGGCCGTTTGCTGGCCCAGCGGAGCGCAACGCTGGCGTTGCCGCTGGCCGGCCGGGTGGAAGCGGTGTACGTCCGCGTCGGTGACCTGGTCCGGGAGGGGGATTTGCTGGTGCAGACCGAATCCGGCGCGCTGCAGCGGGCCTATCGGACCGCGGAGCAGAACCTGGTAATCCAGCAGTCGACCCTGGCCGAGATGCAGACCGGCGCGGCGCCGGAGGAGATTGCGGCTGCTCAGGCGGCAGTGGACAGCGCCCAGGCGCAGGTGGACCAGTTGCTGGCGGGCCCTCGGCCGATGGAGGTGGCGGCAGCCGCGGCCAGCTTGCGCGCGGCCGAAGCCTCGCTCACGGCATCGGCCCGACAGCGGGATCAGCTTGTCACGGCCGTGGGGGACTCGGAGCTGGCCGCGGCGCAGGCGCAACTGATTCAGGCTGAGCTGGCCTGGAGACAGGCGCGGGACGCGCACGATGCGACCATGCGCTGTTTTGAAGGCCCCACCGGCGAGGAGGTCTGTCCCGGATTGGGCCGGGCGGAGGAGCAGGCTCGGTACGGATTGGCCATCGCCGAAAAGAACCTGGAGGCCGCTCAGGCTCAGCTGGAGCGACTGCAGGCCGGTCCGGACGCCAATCAACTGGCGGCGGCCAACGCCAACGTCGCCGCCGTCAGCGCCCAACGCGACGGCGCTCAAGCGCAGGTCGACCTGCTCCTGGCCGGAGCAACCGGGTCCCAAATTGCCGCCGCTCGGGCCCAGTTGGCCCAGGCCCAGGCCAGCCTGGCGGCGCTCCGCGAGGGCGTATCGGCCGAGCGGCTGGCCATCACCCAGGCCCAGGTCGAGTTGGCGCGGATCGGCCTGGAAGATGCGCTGGACAACCTGACCAAGACCTCGCTGGTTGCCCCTTTCGACGGGATGGTCACCGCGGTCTATGTCAGCCCGGGCGAGCTGGCCAGCGGCCCGGCGGTCGAGCTGGTGGACACCGACAGCCTCGAGGTGGTTCTCAACGTGGATGAAGTCGATATTGGTCAGATAGCGGTCGGGCAAGAGGCCGTTGTCACCCTGGAGACCTGGCCCGACCAACCGGTGACCGGGGTGGTGATCTCCATTGCACCCAAGGCTCAGACAGCACTCGAGATCGTCACCTACGAGGTGCACCTGAGCCTGCAACCGCATGACCTGCCGGTGCTCACCGGCATGACGGCCAATGCAGAATTGGTCACTGCCAACCGAATTGGGGTGCTGTTGGTGCCCAATCGGGCCATCATCGCCGACCGTCAAGCGGGCAAGTACTATGTGGATCGGCTGGCGGCCGATGGCGCCGTCGAGCGCGTCCAGGTAGTCATTGGTCTGCGCGATAGCCGGTACACCGAGATTCTGAACGGCATCCAGGAGGGCGAGCGGGTGGTCGTCGGCGGGGACCAGGGACAGAGCCTGCTGGATTTTGGCCAGGGCAGCCCAACCGGGTTCCGGGAGCTTCGCCGGTGATCGAGCTGGAGAACCTGACCAAGGTCTACCATATGGGCAACCAGGAGGTTCACGCGCTGCGCGGCGTGAGCCTGACGGTCCACGACGGCGAGTTTGTGGCCATCATGGGACCCTCGGGCTCGGGCAAGAGCACGCTCATGAACATGATCGGCTGCCTGGACCAGCCCACCAGTGGGGTCTACCGGCTGGACGGCACGGACGTGAGCGACATGTCGGATGACGGGCTGGCCCAGGTGCGCAACCGGCGGATCGGGTTCGTCTTTCAGGTGTACAACCTGCTGCCGCGCACCCCGGCCGTCAAGCAGGTGGAGCTTCCCCTCATGTATGCGGGCGTGGGCCGGCGGGAGCGAAGGAAGCGAGCCGAGGAGGCGTTGCACCAGGTCGGTCTGGCCGACCGCATGGACCACCGGCCGGACGAGCTTTCCGGCGGGCAGCAGCAGCGGGTGGCCATCGCCCGCGCTCTGGTGAACTCGCCCAGCCTCATCCTGGCCGACGAGCCCACCGGTAACCTGGATAGCGCCACGGGAGCCGAGATTCTGCGCATCTTTGGTCAACTGAATTCCCAGGGCATCACGGTTGCGCTGGTTACCCATGATCCCGACGTCGCTGCCTTTACCCGGCGCCGGCTGATACTGCGTGATGGGTTGGTGGTCCAAGATCGATGGAACGGCGATCAGCCCGCGACGCACGGGGTGAGTCATGGATCTGACTGAAAGCTTTCGCACTGCAGTCGAGAGCCTGCAAACCAACAAGCTGCGGGCCGGTCTGACGATGTTGGGCGTGATCATCGGCGTGGCGGCGGTGATTGCGCTCCTATCGGTGGGAAACGGCGTCAACGCAGCGGTCGAGGAGCAGGTGCGCGCGATAGGCTCCAACCTGATCACCGTGCTCACCGACTCGGAAAAGAGCGGCGGCTATCCTGCCCTTTCGCTGGCGGATGTCAATGCGCTAGCCGACCCCTACAACGCGCCGGCGGTGGTCCAAGTTGCGGCTATGTTGCAGGGATCGGCCCAGGTGACGTTCGGCGGCCGCGAAAAGGCCGCAGCGATCAATGGCGTCACCGCCAACTATCTGGATGTCCGCAACCAAAAGCTGGCGTTCGGCAGTGATTTCACCATCGCCGATATCGACAACCAGGCCCGGGTGGCGATTCTGGGTTGGGAAGTGCACCAAAAGCTCTTCCCGGATGACGAATACCCGATTGGAGAGACGGTCAAAATCCGCGGCACATCCTATCAGGTGATCGGTGTGCTGAAGAGCCAGGGGGCGATGGGATTCGCCAGCGCCGATGACCAGGTGTATGTCCCCATCACCACTGCTCAGGTTCGGCTGTTTCCCCGGCGCACGCGTGACGGCGCGCGCGCGGTCGGCGCCATCATGGTACAGGCCGTGAGTGAGGATCAGATGGATCTGGCCTCCGAGCAAATCCGCAGCATCCTGCGGGAGCAGCACGGCATTGCCTATCAGGCGGACGACGACTTTACCATTCTCAGCCAGAAAGAGATCCTGGAGGTTTTTGGCGTCCTGACCGGTGTGCTCACCATCTTTCTCGGATCCATCGCCGGCATTTCGCTGGTGGTCGGCGGTATCGGGATCATGAACATCATGTTGGTGAGCGTCACCGAGCGGACGCGGGAGATCGGAATCCGCAAGGCGGTGGGGGCGCTGCGGCGCGACATTCTGGCCCAGTTCCTCATCGAATCCCTGGTGTTGGGGCTCAGTGGCGGTGCGTTGGGAGTCGTGCTGGGGGCAACTACCGCGGCCGTGATCGACCGGCTCTCGGCCGATCTGACTCCGGTGCTGGATGTCGGCACCGTCGCCATGGCCACCGGATTTGCCGCCGGCGTCGGGCTGATCTTTGGCATCTACCCTGCCTGGCGCGCCGCCAGCCTACGGCCCATCGAGGCGCTCCGCTACGAGTGATCCGCCCCCGTCAGCCCGGTCGGCTGGGTCTGGAGCCCGCGATTCTCCTGTCCGGCCGATGGCGCCTGTCTTTAGGGAGCAAACGGCTCACCTGGACGCTGATCCTGGCGATCCGGTTGTCTGGGACAGGTGGACTGGCCAAATGGGTTGCGCGCTTGACCGTTTTTGGTGTACAATACGGTAGCAAAGTTGGCGCCGCGAAGGGGCGTCCGATAGGCCCGTTTGTTGCCGGTTTCATTGCCTGGTGTGCAGCAGGCCGCAGAGTCATGAATCTGAACCGGCGGCTTATATCCGGCGGCAGCAGAAACGTTGTCTGGGAGTCAATGACGGTGTCGGAGCGTGCGGTTCACCGCTGCCTTGGGCGCTTGAGTGCCGCATTGGTTCCTGCCAACCGATTTCATCCAGCCGCCTGGCCCTGTGATGGGGGTGTGTCTTTTCGTTTGGTTGCAGCCGAGTCGCCGTTGCGTGGTTGTGAGGGAAAGGAGGGCGCGTAGCTGAACATTGAACTCTGTGGGGTGTCACGGTCTGTTTCCGACTTTTCTATCAAGGAGAGACTGCATGAGAACTAAACCATTCAAACTATTTTCGCTGGTCATGGCGTTTGTGCTGCTGGTCCCGATGGTGGTGACGGCTCAGACACCGAACGAACGGGCACCGGAAGCGGCGCAAGCCGACGTGACCGCCAAGCGGGCGCCTGTGCCCGCCGAGCCGACCAAGGAGGAGGTTGCCAGCCAGCCGGCCCCGCAGGTCCAGGTCGAAGAGCCGGCTGCCAAACGCACCTACCAGGATGTTTCGGCCAAACTGGATTCCTACCTGCAGAATAAGCTGCAGGGCCTGGGACTGATCCAGCCGGTTCCGCAGGGCACCCCGGCAGCCGCCGTGGCCGGCGAACCCATTCTGGTCAACATTGTGGCGGCGTTTCAGGAAAAAGCTGGCCAGGAGAGTTTGGTCGACAAGATCCGGCCTTATTTCGTGGACGGCAAGCTGTATGTGGAGCCTGCGCATCCCAAGGAAGACCTGGGTCTGCGGTTGATGGCCGGGGTCATTCTGCCGTCCAATCTGGTCAAGGTCGCGTCCTTTGACGCGGTCAAGATGATCTACTCCACCGAAATCCAGCGCGCCGAGCCGGACGTCTACCCGGCGGATGCTGCCCCGGAGTCGGTGGTCTTTGGACCGGATGACTGGGCCAAGCTGCGCGACAAAGCGGCCGAAACCCGCGGCGCCGACATCCCCTGGAGCGACGCCAAGGCATTTGGCGACGGTCGTGATCCGGTCGGCGTCGATGACTGGTTCGAGGCCAGCGTTGACGGCCCGCACAAGGCAGAAGCTGCCTGGAACCGCGGCTTTACCGGCGAGGGGGTCAACATCTCGGTGATCGACGATGGTGTGGACTTTGCCCACCCGGACCTGATGGGCACCCACAAGATCTACGAGGGCAATGACTACTGGGATCCCTATTCGCCGTCTCCCTATAACGGCTGGCCCTACATCATGGATCCCTTTACCATGCGGGCCTACTTTTACGAGACCTACTTTGGGTCCGCGGCTCCGGCATATATCTCTCAGAGCTTTGGCGGCACCACCTACATGGACACCAGCTACACCCCGTCGCTGACCCAGTGTGGGCCCGCCATGTTGTGCTTTCATTACACGCCCTGGATCGATTATGGCACTCGCGGGTATCAGCACACCTACGTCATTAACCCGACCATGACCAAGAGCGGCGTGGTCCACGTGGGCACCCACACCGACGAAAGTCTGCGGGACTATGTCTGGGGAGAAAAGGTGGCGGTCCTGGTGACCGATCCCAACGTGGCGGGGGTCTATGACACCGTGTACGTGGACCTGGACGACGACTATGACTTTCGCGATGAAAAGCCGGTGACCAAGGCGGACCTGGCGAATCTGGCTGCCACCTACAACAACCCGGTGGCCTATCGGGACATGACCGACGACGGCAAGGCCGATCTTTCCGGCGGCTTGCTCTACTTTATCGCCGACGGCGAACTCTATCCGCCCGCCTTTGAGTGGCTGTATGCACCCAATTTGATGGGCATGGAGCCGCCGGGCAACGGCGACCTGATCGCGATGCACGGTCCATGGGACAGCGGTTACAGCCATGGCACCAACTGCGCCTCCAACGCCGTCTCCAACGGCGTCGCCGACGGCATGCTGCCTGCGTTCCAGAACCTGGACGGCACGGGCAAACCGAGCGGCGCGGTCAAGGGAATGGCGCCGGATGCCGGCCTGGTGGCGATGAACAACGGCTGGTACTACTCGGGCTACCTCAACGCCCGCGATGCGTACATGCTGGCCGCCCTCGGGTATGACGGCGTTGACCAGTATGGCTGGCACTGGTGGTACGGCGAAGATTTCGAGGATAGCGACACCATCGTGGCAACCTCCAACTCCTATGGCTTTAGCGAGGAGTTCAACGACGGGTTCGACTATACCGGTCAATTCGTCGTTCAGGTACAGCGGTGGTTCGGTCAGTACCTCCAGTTCCTGTTCTCAACCGGCAACGGCGCCCCGGGGTATGGCACGGTGGCACCGCCCAGCCCGGCGCTGGGCATTGCCGTCGGCGCGTCCACCGAGTACGGCTCCACCGGGTGGGACACCATCACCAACACCGACCAGATCATGTTCAACGACGTGGCTGCCTTTTCCAACGCCGGGCCGGGCGCCCGGGGCGGCGCCGGGGTGGACGTGTTGGCCGGTGGCGCGTATGCGGCCGGATCGGAAGAGTTGAACTACTACTCGCCGGGCATGTACGGCATCCTGGACGGCAACGTCTCCTGGGACGACTGGGGCGGCACCAGCCGGTCCGCGCCCACCGCTCTGGGAGTGTACGCCCTGATGGCGCAGGCCTACAAGGCCAATCACGAACAGTGGCCGACCCACGAGGTGGGCAAGGCGCTCTTTATGTCCAGCGCGACCGACATCAACTATGACGTCTTTAAGCAGGGCGCCGGCTCGGTCAACGCCGACATCGCCACCCTGGTGGCCAGCGGCGAATACGGCGTCTATATGGGGGCGGATTCCGCCAGCTGGGATCCCGGCGATTTTCGCGGGGTGGATTACCCGGGGTTTGCCCACGTGGTGTACCCCGGGGACACGTGGAGCAAAGAGTTCACCATCGTCAACGACAGCCAGGAATACGTCTATGTGGATGTCCAGGACTCCTATCTCCAGTTGATCCACACGGCCGAGTTGTCGCTGACCGTCACGCCGGCGATGAAGGCCGCCGAAACCGCCGACAACTTTTACAAGGCGTTCGACTACTTTATCCCCATCACGGCCACATTGGGCCATAATGACGCCTGGTACAACGTGCCGATTCCAGAGGGCACCGACCTGATGGTGGTCCGCCAGATCTTCCCGTTCAACGAGTTCGATCGGAACGGCGACAACGTCTGGGACGCACGGTACTACCTGATGGTCTACAACTGGAAGGACCAGGACGACGACGGATTGGTGTGGGATGACAAGAACAGCAACGGGGTGGTCAACTTCCGCAACGGCCCCTCTCTGGGAACCAGCGGTCTCAAGGCCTCACCCGAGCTGTTGTGGGATCACCCGGACACCGAACTGGATCGCTGGGAGTATGGCCGGTTTGGCTACAACCGCCCGGTGTCCAACAACAACGAGCTGACGATCCGCGACCCGTTGGAGCGGATGCACGACGGCCTCTTTATCGGCCTGCGCCACCTTTACACCTCCCGGACCGCCAACATCCCCACCCACCTGCAGTACCGGATCGAGTTCTACCAGAAGGCGGACGTTCCCTGGCTCTCGGTGGGTGAGAACAATGGGCGTGTTCCGGCCGGCGAATGGGGTAGTTTCGTGGGCCGGGTCGACGTCCCGGAGGACATGCCGGCCGGCGTGTACGAGGCAGCCTTTGAGGTTCTGGTGCGCCCGGCTGATGGAGGCGAATTGCCGGTCAAGAACTCGGTCGAGTATCCCGAGTACACCATCGTGGTGCCGGTGGTCATGAACGTCGCGGCCAACCTGGAGGCGCTGCTGGAGGGCGGTACCCTGGGCGGATACCAGGCTTACGACTATGACGCCGACCAGATGTACAACAACGGCGCGGTGCGGGGCTACTTTATGTGGGACTGGCGGGCCGAATCGGGTGACGGCCGGTTCTACTACATGGACCTGGACAACACCCCCGCCTTCCAGCCGTTGATGGAGATCGAGAGCTTTGAGGGCGAGGTCTTCCCACCGGATGGCTGGCACGAATTCCAGACCGGCGATGCGGTCTATGGCTGGCAGCTCGGCATCGGCTTAGGGAGCAGTGGGGAGCAATGCGCCTGGCACGATGATGAAAACACGGCGGTGGGCTCCAAGTCCTGGCTGGTCATGCCGAGGATTGAGGTGCCGGACGAGGGACTCACCGAGCTCCGCTTCTGGCACGCCACCGGTTGGGCGACATACATGGAAAAGCAGGCGATCCGGGTGACCACCGCCGCCGACCCGAACCCGGTCGGGGCAACTTATACCGAGATCTGGAGCGCCGTGAACCCCGTCAGCTATTGGACCGAGGCCAAGGTTGACCTCAGCGCCTACGCGGGTCAAGAGATCTCTATCGCCTTCTACTATGAAGGCGACTGGGCATCCGAATGGTACATCGACGATGTCGGCCTGTACGGCGTCGGGTATCCCTACGACCCCACCGCGCACGTGTTGGTGCGGGACGTCTGGGATGACGTTGCGCCGCACACCGACATTGACACCATCGTCTTTGGCCCGTCGACCAATGCGCTGGGCAACTCTACCTTTGGCGTCTGGTCGGGCAGCTTTGTCGACTCCAGCTTTTTCGGCCCCTACCCGCTCAATATCGTCGGGCGGAGCGCGGATGACCGCGCCGGGAGCTCGATCTGGCGCTTTAACACCACCAGTGGCGGCGCCGAAGAGTGGGTCTCGTTCCCGCTCGAGGATGGGTTGCACGAGGTCTTTGAGCACAACATCCTCTTTGAGGGAGACAAGTTCGACGTCGTCTTTACCAAGACGCTGGGTTTGCTGACCGAGGATGTCCATATCATCGAGGTCGAGACCTACGCCGATCAAGGGGTGGCGGGCGAGATCAACCTCGAATCCACCATGGACCTCAACGGACTGGTGGTGGAAGCGTACCTGGGCGATCTGACCCACTACAGCTGGGCCAACCAGCCCATCGCGTTCGTCAACTCGAACACCATCGAATGGACCAACGTGTTCCAGGTGAGCGACGGCGTCAGCATCGAGGCCTGGACCAGCAGCTCCACCATCGCCGACCTTGACCTCTACCTGTTCTTCTGGACCGGGACCACGTGGTCGCAACGCGCCTACTCGGCCGGGGCGGACTCTAACGAGCACATCTTTGTGGCCAATCCGGCCGACGGATTCTGGCTGGTGGGGATCAACAACTGGTCCGGACCGGCCGGGACCTTTAACCTGGATGTGATGGTCGCGTCCAAGGTGCCCGGCATCACCGTCACGGGCGTGCCCGAGGGACCCATCTCGGCCAACACCCCCATCAAACTGACGGTGCACTTTGACTATCCCATGCAGCCGGGAATGACCTACCCCGGGTCGGTGATCATCGGCGTGCCTGAAGCCCCCGCGCTCAAGGTGGTGCCGGTGAACATCACCAAGCTGGCAGCCTCAGGCGCCGTCGTCAAGACGGTGGACCTGGAAATCACCTACCCGAACCAGTTTCTGCGCTACACGGTCGACCTGTACAACTTTGACGGGGCGGACCAGATCTGGGAGTTCGTGGATGCGCTTCCCTCCACCGTCGACCTGGTCGATTTCAGCATGACCAAGCGCTGCTGGGTCAATCCGGGCACGCCCTATGACACCGTCGTGCTCGCCGAGACCTTTGACACGGTCACGGCGCCGGCGCTTCCTCCCGGGTGGGGCGTGACGATCGTCGTCGACCCCGGCACAGATCCGGCCTGGCAGACCAGGAATGGGACCCGGTATCCCTCAGGTTACGCCAGCCACAGCCTGCCCAACCTGGCCTTCTTCAATTCCTTCTCCGTAAGCAGCACCGGCTCCGGGCGGCTCCACCGCACCACCGGGCTGGACCTCACCGGGTCCGGAGGCGCCCTGGTCACGTTCTGGATGTTCCACGACACCGGCTATAGCAGCAGCCAAGACCGCGTGCAGGTGCAGGTCTCGGTCGACGGAGGTGTCAATTGGGTGAACGCCGGTGATCCGGTGGCCCGCTACGGGACCTTGGGTTGGGCAGAGCACTCGGTCGAGGTGGACCTTTCGCCCTTTGCCGACCTGAGCAATGTGCGCTTTGCTTTCCTGGGCATCAGTGGGTACGGCAATGACTGCCACATCGACGATGTGACCATCGCCGTTGCGCCCGCGTACTGCATGCCGGATCCGATCTACGATCCGATTGAGCACGAACTGACCTATGAGGGTCCCCTGCCGGCGTCGGGGATCGGTGCGGCGGGTGAAGGGTTCGAGGCCGGCAAGATGCCGCCCGCCGGGTGGGCGCTGGTGCAGAACAACCCCAACGAGACCTGGCAAGTCGACACCTTCAGCCCCCACTCCGGAACCTACTATGCTACCTGTCTGTATGACGAAGCGCTGCTACTGCAGAACGAGTGGATGCTCAGCCCGGTGTTGGAGGGGTTGACGGGCGGCGAGGCGGTCAGCCTGTGGTCCATGGGCAGCGTCTACTGGGGCGTGACCCCCAATGACAACTATGACCTCAACGTCTGGTTGGTGGTGGGCGCTCCGGGTGGCGCGGACGACGTTCTGCTGGGCAAGGCGGATGACGACTGGGTGACCAACTGGATCTATGCGGAGAGCAGCTACAACCTGCCCGCCACCCTGCCGGCCGGTGACCTGCGTATCGGCATCCAGTACTATGGGATGGACGGCGCTCAGGCCGGCGTGGACGATATCGCGCTGCCGGGCGTCTTGTCCTACCAACCCAGCGCCACCATCGACATGCTGGTTTATGTGCATGGCGGTCTGGCGGCCGGGACTCAGATTGTCAACCGGGCCACGCTCGAGACCACCCACCTGATGCCGGCGCCGTTGGGCGCTCAGGTGGAAACACTGCACGCGCAAGCGGTCAGCGTCATCGGCGACGGGCCCAACCTGGTGACTTCGTACAAGACCGCTCCGGACATGGCGCAGGCGGGTGATATCCTGAGGTACCAGGTGCACATCGTCAACACCGGATCCGCTGCGGCCTGGGTCACGCTGAACGACCCGATTCCCGATGGGGCGACGCTGTACGACTGGGACAGCCCGCCGCCGTTCACGTTCTGGCCTAACCCGGATGGAAGCATGGGGTGGTCCGGCCTGGTGGGGCCGGGTGACCACATGGTGTTCACCTTCTGGGTACGGCTGGACGACGACATGGCACTGTGGGAAGAGCTGGTGGAGAACGTTGCCACCATCAGTTGGGCGGCGGGACCGGACGGACTCTGGCCGGCCGGATCGATGGAGCTCAGCGCGGTGACCCGCGTGGTCGCGCCGTACTGGCTCTATCTGCCGGCGGTCCACAAGTAGCCTTGACCACTGTCGCCTGAGACAAACCGGGAGCCCGTGAAGCGCTTTCGCGGGCTCCCATTACCTGTAGATGCGATGTCCGCCGGCCGGACCTGCGCGGTCCGGCCGGCCTTTGCGCGCAGGTGACGATTGGAGGTGCGATGATGAGATCGCGGTTTGGCATGTTGGGTGGGATGCTGTTGCTGGTGGTCGGTGTGTTGCTTGCCCTGCCCGCCGGCGCTGCCCGGCCGTCGGCCGGGACGGCGGATGCGGCCCTGTCGGCCGATGCGTTGCCGGCTCGCGTCGTCCTGCGCCTGCAGCGCGCGGTCTTTGACCCGCTGCTAGAGACGCCAACTCTCCCGGATGGACTCCAGCGGGATGCCTACCCGGGCGACGGCGCCGGCTTTTACCTGGTTCAGTTTCACGGGCCCATCCAACCGGCCTGGAAGGCTGAACTGCAGCAGGCCGGCGCAGTGCTGCACGACTACCTTCCCGAGTATGCGTTCATCGTCCAGATGGATGCCGTCACAGCGGCCCGGGTCCGGGCGCAGACCGCCGTCCGCTGGGTCGGTGCCTACCAGCCTGCCTTTCGCCTGAGCACCGACCTGGACCCGATGCTGCACCAGTCCGCCGCCGACCAGACGGCCCGGATCGCGGTGCGAGCTTTTGCCGGGCAGGAGGCCGCACCTCTGCTGGAGTCGTTCAAACAGTGGGGCGCCGAGGTTGCCGACGCTGCGGCCGACTCGGGCGGCGGCGCGGTGTTCAAGCTGATGCTGGCCGGCCGCTGGCTGCCCGCGTTGGCCCGCTTGGGTGCCGTTTCCTGGATCGAACCCTGGGCCGAGCCACGCCTTTTCAATGAGGTTTCGCGCAGCCCGCTCATCATGGACCAGGAGACGGTCGGGGCCGACCTGGGTCTTTACGGCGCGGGCCAGATAGTGGTGGTGGGCGACACGGGGGTCAGCACCGGCAACGCTGCCACCATGCACCCGGATTTCCAGGGCCGCCTCTTCCAGGGGACCTGGGGTTCGGGCAGTTGCGGATCGTGGGCGGATTACTATGCCCACGGAACCCATGTGGCCGGATCCGTCCTGGGCAGCGGCCTCATGGATGGCTCGAACCCGGCGGCGCACGATTACGCCGGAACCAACGCCGGCATCGCCCCTGAGGCGCAGCTGTGGGCCTGGGGGTTCTGTTCGAACTGGTCCGGTCTGCCGGATACGGACCCCTATGTGGACTATTATGGGGTGATGTACGGCGGCAGCCCGGACGCGCGCATCAACACCAACTCCTGGGGCTACAACCTGAGCAGCGGCACCTACAACACCTATTCCCGCGAGACCGACCGCTTTGTCTGGGATCATCCGGACATGCTGGTGGTCTTTTCGGCCGGCAACGATGGGTTGGACGGCAACGGCGATGGCGTGGTGGATGCCAACTCGATGGGGGTCCCGGCCGGCGCCAAGAACATACTCACGGTGGGCGCATCGGAGAACTATCGCCTCACCGGCGGGTACAATCCCGGCGGGCCGTGCGACGCTTATGGTGATTGCTGGCCGTCGGACTACCCGGCCAACCCCGTCCGCGACGACCTGCTCTCGGACGATCCTTCCGGCATGGTGGCCTATTCCAGCCGCGGACCGGTGCTGGACGGCCGGCTCAAGCCGGACGTGGTCGCCCCGGGCACCAATGTCCTTTCCACCCGGCACGCCGGCGGCAGCGGTGACCCGTTGTGGGGGGCGTACAATGAGTGGTACAGCTATTGCGGCGGCACCAGCATGTCTGCTCCGTTGGCGGCCGGCGCCTCCGCCATCGTCCGCGAGTTTTTCCAGACCGGCTACGCACATGACCCCACCGCGCCGCTGATCAAGGCCACCCTCATCAACGGCGCCGTGGACCTCACGCCGGGCCAATACCGCGACGAGTTTCCCGATGGCAGCCGGGACGATGTGATCCGCCGGCCGGACGTGAACCAGGGCTGGGGCCGCATCAGCCTGAGCAGTTCGCTTCTCTACGCCTTGCCGCATACGCTGCTGTGGGAGGACCACGCCGACGGTTTGCAGACCGGCGAGTGGTTCGACCTGCCCGTCACCGTGACGGACGACCAACACCCGCTACGCGTCACCCTGGTTTGGGCTGACTATCCCGGGATTGAGGCCGCCCACGGTGCGCTGGTGAACGACCTGGACCTGCAGGTGATCGGCCCGGGCGGCGTCATCTACCGGGGCAATGACGTCCTGGACGGCGTGCTCGACGGCGACGTCGACCGGACCAATAATGTGGAAGCGGTGGACCTGGCTCTGCCCTCGGCCGGTTCGTACCTGGTGCGTGTCGCGGCCTACAATGTGCCCCAGGGACCCCAACCGTTTGCCCTGGTGGTCAGCGGCGACATGGGCGCGGTGGGCCACCTATCTGGATCGGTGACCGATGCATCCAACGGGAGCCCGCTGGATGCGGCCGCCGTGAGAGCCATCACCGGGACGATCCAGTTCCGGACCAGCACCGACCCCACCGGTTACTATTCCATGCCGGTGGCGGCCGACACCTATTCGGTGTCGGCCTGGAAGTACGGGTATTCGCTGGCGACGGTGGAGGCGGTGCACGTGCTCAGCGGCACGGTGGTGGTTCAGGACCTGAGCCTGCTGCCGACCGGCCGCTATTCGTTGACCGGCTGCATCACTGACCAGGTGACCGGCGCGCCGCTATCGGCCGGCCTTTCGGTGTTCGGCCCGTTTGGGGACCTGGTTGCCTCGGCGACGGCGCCGCTGCCAGACGGCTGCTATGGGCTGACCCTGCACGGCGGCGCCTATACGCTGCGGGCCCGTGCCCGGTTGCACCAGGATGCCTCGATCTCCGTCGACCTCCTGGAGGATACCGTCCGGGACGTGGCGCTGGTGGCGACGACCACTGACGGCCTGCTCTTTGGCCAGATCACCAACCGGGCGTCGGGGGAGCCGCTCTCGGGCGCTACCATCCGGGCTATGCCCGGCGGCGTCGCCGCCACCTCGCTGGCCGACGGCACCTATGAGATGCTCCTGGCGCCAGGCAGCTACACGGTCACCGTCTCGGCGCCGCTGTTTGGCACCCTCACCGAACCGAACGTCGCGGTTCCCCAGAGCAACCTGGTTCGGCGCGATTACGCGCTCCCCACGGCTCACCTGGTCCTGGTGCCGGCCGGCGGCACCGGCGCTGCGCTGCGGCAGGGCAAGCACGTGACCCAGACCCTGGTCATCAGCAACACGGGCGAGGGCGCGCTGGAATGGGAGATTCGCGAGCGGGACCGCGGGTTCACACCCGACGGCCGCCGTCGGCCGTTGTCGGCTGACGTGTTGCTGGTCAACCGGTATTCGGTGAACGCAGCGGCCGATTTCAAAACGGCGCTGGATTCTCTGGGCTACAGCTACCAGGAGATGACCGAGACCGAGTTCGCCGCCACGCCGCTGGAGAACCTGCTGACCTATGGGATGTTGATCTGGGCCGGCTCAACCGGATACAGCGGTGCGGGCGACAACGCCAATGAAGTGCACCTGATGGCTTACCTGGATGCCGGCGGCTCGATTCTCCACGTCGATAACGACCTGGGTTACTATCGGCACGGCGCAACCTACTATGACCAGTATCTGCATTCGGTCTATGGGCTGGATGACGCCACCCCCACCGACACGTCGCCGCAGATCATTCACGGCTTGGGCCTGATGGCCGGCCTGGATGTCGATCTGACCACTGAGCTCTTCCCGGACGGCGTCCAACCGCGAGACCCGGCGGCGACGCCGCTGTTTGTGGTGGACGCGCCGGTCGATCCGAACTTTCCGTATGTGGGCCTGGCGGTCGAGGATTCTGACTACCGGGCGCTCTACTGGGCATTCGATTTCAACTATGCCAGTGACCCGGCCCAACCGCCGGTGCGTCAGGACCTGCAGCGCGAACTGGTGCGGCGAGCCGCCGACTGGCTCATGCTGAGCGACATCCCCTGGTTGGCCGTCGAGGTCATCAGCGGCACGCTCCCCGGCGGCCAGCAGCAGGCCATCGAACTGGCCTTTGACGCCCGAATCGTCACCGAGACCGGGTTGTACCAGGGGACGCTTCAGTTCAAGACCAACGATCCGGCCGCGCAGCCTTACCTTTCCTACCCCGTATCCATGACCCTGGTCCCGGCGCCGCCCGACTTTGCCATCGGCGTGCGGGTGCCCTCGGCGACGGCCGAAGTCGGCCTGGCACTGCGTTACACCCTGGTGGTGACCAACACGGGAGGCCGAGCCACCGGAATCACGGTCGGCGACCCGATTCCGGCCGGCACCCTCTTTGCGTGGGCCGAGGACGGCGGCGACCTGGTGGGCGACGAGGTGCAATGGTCGGGCCTTCAACTGCCGATCGGCAGTGATCCGCTGCACCTTTCCTTCGGGGTGACCGTGACCTGTGTTCCCTCGGGGACGCTGATCAGCAATCAGGACTACCGGGTCCAGGCGGCCGAGTGGCCGACGCCGACCCGGGGAGTTCCGGGAGTCACGCCGGCAGTCTCGCAGGGGGTCACCGCCGATTTCAGCTACGAGTCCCCGATCCTGGTGAACCAAACGGTGCTGTTTCAGGGCGTAAGCCAGCGGGCTACCTGGCACCGGTGGGACATGGGTGATGGCAACCAGGCCGACGAGCCGCAGGTGCGCCACACCTACACCGGGGAGCCCGGCTTTTATACCGTCGTGTACACCGCGGGCAATTTGTGCAACCTGGCCGTCGCCGCGCGGTCGGTTCAGGTGGACGACTATCGGGTCGGGCTTGACACCCCGCAGGCGGCCCAATCCGGTGACCCCGGCACGGTGGTCACCTACACCCTCACGGTGACCAACCAGGGCACCTTGCCGGACAGCGTGCGCGTCTCGGCCGGGTCACACGCCTGGCCGCTGGTGCTATCGACCACGACCCTGGCGTTGGACCCCGGCGAGAGTGGAACGGTTGAGGTGGAGGTGACTGTGCCGGCCGACGCCCAGGGCAACGCGACGGATGCGGTGACCATATCCGCCCGGTCGCTCACCGACCCGCGCCGGCCGCAAGCCGCCGCCTCGCTGCTGCTGGTCACCACGGCCAACCCGGTCTACCGCCTGGGGTGGGGGCCGGCGCTCCAGGAGCGATGGGCCGTCCCGGGTGAGGTGGTGGTCTACACGCTCTGGGTCACCAACAGCAGCAACCTGGTGGACACCGTCACTTTTGCGCGGGCGGAACCCGGGTGGCCCACCGCGCTTTCGACGTCCAGCATGGCCATCGCGTCCGGCGGCCGCCGGCAGATAACCGCCTGGATCACGGTGCCGCCGGGATCGCCCGACGGCCAGGTAGACGGTGCTGCCATCCAGGCCACCAGTGCGGGCAGCGGTCAGACGGTCACGGTGCATCTGGTCACCACCTCGCAGTGGTTCCGTCTGTACCTTCCGGTGGTAGTTCGCGGCCGGCCCTGATCCGGCTGCATCAACTCGCGTGGGGTGGGCCTGAAGGACCCACCAGGCCCGCCCCACGGTCCAGCCTGGAACCCGCCGCACCCGCGTGGCGCCTTCCGCCGGCGGCCGCTAGCCGGCCGCGCCGTCCCGCCAGACCATGCCGCAGATCGAAACGAACGACGTGCCCGCCTGGTCGGCCGGACAGCAATCGTACCCCGTGATCTCCCCGTTTACCCCCTGGAGCAATCGCAATGCCAGGTAGATGGGCGGCAGACCGCAGACGTTGCGCCGGTTCCCCTCGGCGCGCAGGATGGCATAGAAACGCTCGGCATCGCCGGCGCCCATGGCCGCCATGAGTTCTTGATCCTGCGCGCGGAGCTGCGCCCGACCAAACAGGTCCACCGGCCGACCCTCAAATGCCGGACCGATATGCGCCAGGTCGGCCGCCGCCACCACCAATGCCGGCCGCCCCTGCAAAGACGCGCCCAGCGCCTCCAGCGCCCGCCGGAACGTCGAGTCCGCGGACGGTCCGGCGGACGCTTCATCCTCCACAAACTGATGGAACGAGCCGGCGAGCACGGGCACCAGGGCACAGGGCTGCCCCCGCCGCATGTGGTGCAGCCAGGTGACCGCCAACTCGATCGAGTGCTCCTGCCGGTGGTGGATTTCGTGCGCAAAGGCGCGCTCCTGGCCGACCGCGGCCGCCACCGCGTCCACGATTTCCAGGTCGGTGGGCAACACCCCGTAAGGGGTGGCGTAACTCTGCCGGGTCAGCGTGACGCCCCCGGCCGCTCCC
This sequence comes from Anaerolineales bacterium UBA2181, assembly GCA_002328075.1. GTDB lineage: Bacteria > Chloroflexota > Anaerolineae > Promineifilales > UBA4811 > UBA4811. Next base: position 60,748 of record DCVT01000018.1, read on the forward strand.
AGATGGTCGGTGCCCAGCACCACCACCAGTTCGGCTTGCCGCACCGCATCCGCCACCCGGGACCAGACCTGGGCATACACGGGGCCACCGCGTTGGTAATCAATGTGGGGACTGACCAATCCCCGGACCGGCTCATCGCTGTCCGCCGGGCCCGGCGGCAACCGCTGCAAGTAGGAATCGAGCATGTCGCGCAGCTCTTCCGGCGCGGCCGGATAGCCGTGCCCTGCCAGGCTGGGGGAGCGATGGGGCGCCGCACGATACTGCTCCACGATGGCGTCCATCGCCGACAACGCCCGGTCGTTTTCCAGCAGCAGCGCGTCGTCCAACTGGGCCACCACCTGTTGCAGCTCCAGGGTGGAGAGGCGGATTCCAGCGCGGATCATCAAGGAAGCCCGGACCTCGTCCAGATCGCGGGTGCCGTCCAGGAAGCCGAGCACGGGCGCCAGCTGCGCGGGAAAGAGAAGCACGCGCTCGGCCAGTTGCAGCGGATCCTGCAAGACCAGAACCGGCTGGCCGCGTACCTGGGCGGGTTGAGGCTGAACCGGGCGGAGCTTTGGACGGTGGTTCGGCATGACCGGTTGCCTACTCCCTGTCCAGGCCCAGCCGGCGAATCCTTTCGGCCAACTGGTCGTCGATCTGCGCCTGTTCCACCTGTTGCGCAACCGCGTCGATGCCTATTCGGGAGGCAGCCATCTGCCATCGTGCCTCGGCCGCATCAAATCGCTGCAACAGGCCGGCCGCCATCTGCCCGGCGGCCGATCCCTCCCCCAGACCTGCCAACCCGGCCAGAGTGAGCTCGATCTGTTCCATCAGTCTGGTCGCCTGGATGACCGCCATCAGGTTCTCCACCGCCGGCCGCTCGGCCTGGCTCACGGTCAATCGGTCCTGGGTCTCCTGCCGGCCGGCCAGCAGTCGGTGGTAATCCTCCTCCTGATGGGCGATCTGCGCCTGGGTCGTGTTGACGAGTTCCTGCTGCACCTGCAGGTCGATCTGCGCCAACCGGGCGGCGTCCTGATCGCCCTGCACCAGCAGCCGGTTCAGCCGGGCATCCAGGCTCGCCGACGTCGCCTGGTGTTGTTCCAGGCGCCGCCGGTTGGCCTGGATGCCGGCGTACAGCATGGCGGCTGATTCCTCTACCTGCCGGCGGTAGGCCTCTACGTCCCGGATGTACTGGTCATAAAGCGCCAACGAATGCTGCTGGAGCGCCTGATCCACAATGGCGTGCAGTTTCTGGTTGATTGTCTCCCACAAGCTAGCCAAATTGGCCATCTCTCATTCCTTCTGCTCGTCATCTCCCTTGGTGATTATACCCGGTTTGGGTAGAATTCAAACCGGACGGCCGATCAGGTGACCCAATAGGTGGTTCGTGGATTGGAGAGAGACCAAGTACTACGATCAGGTAGGTTTTCTGTACCCCTACGACCTGCGTTATGACCCCGACGACTGCGCCTTTTGCAGCCCGGCGGCTGACGGTCGGGTAGCGTTCCGCCTGCAGACGGAGCCCGGTTTTGCCGCGGCGACGGTGGTCTACAATGACGGAGCAGTTCAGGGTGCTCCCATGCAGGAGGTCAACCGCTGTTCGCGTTTCATCTACTGGGAGACCACCATCCGGCCGGCCGGCCCACACGTAACCTATTCCTTTGCCCTGCGCACGGCGGAGGGCGCGGTGGTCTACCTGGGCAGACATGGGGTTGATCACTCGGTGGAGCCCCTTGATCGGTGGGTTCTCCGGATGCCTGCCTCCGGTCCGCGGCCGCCCGACTGGATGCGTGGCGCCATCATGTACCAGATCTTTCCCGAGCGATTCGCCAACGGGGATCGCGCCAATGATCCGGCCGGAACCGTCCCCTGGGGTTCGCCGCCGGACTGGCTGCAGTTCCAGGGCGGCGACCTGCCGGGAATTGTTGACCATCTGGACCATCTGCAAGATCTGGGTGTGGAGGTGCTCTATCTCAACCCCATCAACACCTCGCCATCCACCCACAAGTATGATGCAGTCGATTTTTACCACGTGGACCCCGTGTTGGGCGGCGATGAGGCGCTGCATCACCTGGTAGCCGAGCTTCACCGTCGCGGGATGCGGATCATCGTGGATGCCTCGTTCAACCACTGCCATCCGCGGTTCTTTGCCTTTCAGGATGTGCTCCAACACGGCCCCAACTCACGCTATTGGCACTGGTTCACCGTGTTCGAGTACCCGATCCGCGTGCGCTACCGGCCCTGGCTGGTGACGGGACGCTACGCGGACTATATCGCGCGGTTTACCCAGGAGACCGGCATCCCGCTGGAGGCACTGGACGGCCCGCGGGAAGGTCCGCGGGCGGAGCCGACCTACCTGGCGTGGTATGATGTGTTGACCATGCCCAAGTTGAACCAGGACAATCCGGCAACCCGCGCCTACTTTCTGGACGTTGCCGCGCACTGGTTGCGCCATTTCGATATCGACGGCTGGCGGATGGATGTCGCGCGTCACATTGCGCCCGATTTCTGGCGGGATTTCCGACGAGTCTGCCGGGACGCCAAATCTGACTGCTTTCTGCTGGCAGAGATCTGGGGCAACACGGCCGCCTGGCTGCAGGGTGACCAGTTCGACGCCACCATGAACTATGTCTTTCGGGATCTGGTGCTGGACTACCTCGCGCGCGGCCGGATGTCCACCGCCGATTTTGCCGACGGGCTGAGCCGGATGGTGGCCCTCTACGCCCCCGAGGTGACCGCCGTCAATCAGAATCTGCTCTCCAGCCACGACACCGAGCGGTTTCTGCACCTGGCGGGCGAGGACCGGAGCCGGCTGCGGCTGGCGACGGTGCTGCTGTTCACCATGCCGGGCGCGGTCAGCGTCTACTATGGCGACGAAATCGGCATGACCGGCGGTTCAGACCCGGACTGCCGCCGCGCCTTTCCCTGGCACGACCGGCCGAGCTGGGACATGGAGACGCAAGTTTTGGTCCGCGACCTGGCGGCCCTGCGGCGGCAATACCCGGCGCTGCGCGACGGCCGCTGGCGGCTGGTCTGGACCGGCGCTGACGCGCTGGCCTACCTGCGCCACGCCGACGGAGAGCGGCTGTTGGTTCTCATCAACCGGGGTGGGGAGCTGGACCGGGTCGTGTTGCCGGTTCTCCCCGAACGCCCCCAACTGGTCTTTGGCACCGCGGCGGTGGGCCGCGCCGGGTCCGATCTGGTCCTGCAAGCGGTGCCGGCGGCCAGTGGGGTGGTGGTTCTGCTATAGGTGGTCGAGCCGACCCGAAACGGGACGCCCGGCGCGGGACAGGCAAAAAACAGGTGGGGCGCCACTGGCACCCCACCTGTTCGATTCTCGGGCTCAACGGGCCGGCTCTGGCCGGGACTGACTGACGCCAGGAGAACCCTGAACAACCCCCACTGCGGGGAAATCGGCACGTTTACCAGTCCATCGCAGCACCAGTTCGGCGGGTCGTGGGCGTTTTGGCTCTGGGACCTGGCCCTCTGCGACCTTGGCTCCGCCGTTTCTTGCCTTTCTGTCTTTCCCGGCCGTCGCTCTCGTGTTCGGTGGCTGGAGACAGCTCAGAAGCCTGGCAAAGTCGACCGGCTGCGCCTCCGCCAGACAGAACGGGCGCTGCAGGTTGACCACGGCACCTGTCCACAGTCGCTGCAACTGCTGTTTGGGCTCACCCACAATGGATGCCATGGACACCGCTCTGCACCAGTTCGGCGATCTTGCGCTCCACGGCAGCACGGAGCCGGCAGAGCAGGTTGAACTCTGCCGTTTGCTGGCGACGCAGCGCTGCCTGGAGGTAAGACTGGTAGGCCCTGGTGCGAACGGTGCGCCCCGTCTTCTGGCGGTGCACGCCGCGCGCGAACAGGCAGCAGGCCTCACACGTCGCACGCGGGAAGGTGAACGGCCAACTTTCCTGCCCGTCCTCCTGCTAGGCCGGACGATTACTGACCTGGCGCAGAGTGAGGAGACCGTGACGGCACATTTGTTGAGGGAGGCCAGTATCAGCCCAGGCGGTAGTCATAGAAGACGCAGGACGACATGGCATGGCTTTGGGCCGGGCAAGGGCCGCGCAGCTTTCTCAGCCCGCAAGCATCCAGAGGAGGCAACTACCGGGAACAGAACGAGCAGGGCCAAAGATGTAGGCCGAAAGCCAGGATTTGTCGGAACCGAGCACCTGGGCTACAATGCACCTATGCAGGCCCCAGGGCGAACATACCCCGGAATGGCGAACGGGGCGAATAGATTGGCCGATACCTGCTATGTCCCCTGCAAAACCCGCCCTGGCAGAGGCCGGGGCATTTTTTGTTGGCAATGACGGCGGACAACTGGATGGCAAGCCGGTCAGAGCGACCCCAGTGGGGGGAGTCTGCGTCCGTATGAATATTCTGATCCTGACCGAAAAGTATCCACCGGATGTGGGCGGGCTGGCGGTTTCCACCCGGCGGCTCGCTCGTGGTCTCGCTCAGACCGGCCAGAGCGTCGCGGTCAGTACGCTGGACGCTTCCCTGCCGCCGGGAACGACTACGACCAACGACGACGAAGGCGTGCCAATCCTGCGTCTCGGTCCCCACCGACGCGCCGACGACACCCTGTCCGGTTGGTTTGACCACGTCGTCGGCCTGCATGCGGCCCGGAGCCTGGACGTGATCCATGCCCTGTACGTCACCCAGTCGGCCTTTGTGGCCGTGACCGCTGCCCGCTATCTGGGCCGGCCGTCGGTGATCAGCGCCCGCGGCAACGATCTGGACCGGGCCGCTTTCGGTCCCGGCACATTCTCGCAAGTTCTCTGGGCGCTGCAACACGCTGACGCTGTCACGGCGGTATCAACCGACCTGGTGCGCAAGGTACAGGTCTTTGCCCCGGGACGCCAGGTGTCCTTCATTCCCAACGGCGTGGACGCGGAGCTGTTTGCCCCCGGCCCACGCGACGCCGCGCTGGCGAGCTCGTTGGAGCTGGGCGACGGGCCGGTGGTGGCCTTTGTCGGCGAGGCGCGACGCAAAAAGGGGCTGACCGTCCTTCTGGCAGCATTTGCCCGCCTGTGCGATGCCTGCGACCCGCCGCCGGTCCTGCTCCTGGTGGGCGGTGTGCGCCGGGACGATGCGCCGATCCTGGAGGTCTTTCGCCGGCAGTATCCGGCGCTTAAGGTGCGGGCCGTGCCCAATGTAGCCCACGACCAGTTGCCGGCGTACTACCGCCTGGCCGATGTGCTGGTTTTTCCCTCTGTGCGCGACGGGCTGCCCAACGCTCTCCTGGAAGGCATGGCCTGTGAGCGAGTGGTCATCGCCTCGGAGGTGGGTGGCATCCCGGACGCGGTGCGCGACCAGGAAACCGGCCTGCTCGTCCGGCCCGGCGATGTCGCCGCTTTGACCGAGGCGATGCTGGCCCTACTGTCCAATCCGGAGCGGCGGGAGCGACTGGGGCGGGCGGCGCGGGCTGTCGTCGCCGAATTCACGCCGGCGCGCGAGATCGAGCGCAACCTGGCAGTGTACCACAACGTGATGGGTGAGGGCTGAGGCGTGGGGTTGGTGAAAAGCATCCGGCGAAACCCGGAGGTCGCGGCTGAGCTGGCGCGGTGCGTGGCCGAGGGGCAGCCGTACCGGCTGCTCGACCTGAAGCTGTATCTGACGCGCCGCTGCAACCTGCGCTGCCTGATGTGCAACGCCTGGGCTCAGGACAGCGATGGCCGCGACGAGCTGAGCACCGGCGAGATATTCCGTTGCATCGACGAGGCCGCAGCCCTGGGGCTGGCCAACCTGAAGCTCTTTGGCGGCGAGCCACTGATGCGCCGCGACCTGGAGTCCATCGTCACCCACGCTGCCGGCCTGGGCATCCGCTGCACGCTGATCAGCAATGGCACGTTGCTGAACCGGCAGCGCGCTCAGGCGCTCGTCACCGCCGGGCTGGCCCAACTCGACCTATCCCTCGACGCCGGCGACCCGGCGCTGCACGACCAGATTCGGGGCGTGCCTGGCACCTGGCAGCGCGCCGTGCAGGGTCTGCAAGCCGTGCAGGAGGCCGCAAGCAGGCTCGACCGGCGCGTCGTTCTGCGCGTCAACACCGTCGTCATGCGTCACAACTGCCACGACCTCCCCCACCTGGCGCGTACCCTAGCCGAACTGGGCGTGGACGAGTTCGTGCTGAACCCCGCCGTGCCCCAGGCGGCCAACAGCAGAGCCACGGCGGCCGACTACGTGCTGTCGCCGCTGGACGTCGCCCGCTACAACGCCGAGATCGCACCCCAGCTGGCCGCAGCCGCGGACGGGCATAGGCTGGCCGCAAACCATGAGCTTCTGTACCTCTACGGCACCTCGGAGCAGCACGTCGAGGACGCAACGTTGGGCCAGTACGCCAACCGTGTGCGGGTTGGCTGTTGTTTCAAACCGTGGTATTATGCCGTGATCCGAGAGAACGGCGACATGGTGGGCTGCAACACGGTCAAACACCCGCTGGCGCGGATCGGCAATGTTCGGGAGACACCGCTGGACCATCTCTGGCGTTCGGAAGCCTACCGCGCCTTCCGGGCCGGGTGCCACCCGCCGCAGTTTGGTGATTGCCGCCGGTGTTGTTATCACTTGGCGCGACTTAACAAGCAAATAGAGGAGGCTCTGGCAGCAGGCCATCATACACCCGCAGCAGCTTTCTCTGCGCCTGGCGCCAACTGAAGCGGTCCCTGGCCCGCCGCGCCGCCGAATCGGCCAGGCGTTGGGCCAGAGCCGGGTCGGCCAGCAGGGCCGAGACGCAGCGCGCCAGGTCAGCCGGGTCGTCGGGCGTAAAAAGCAGCGCGTCCACGTCCTCGCGGGCCAGCTCGCGGACCACCGGCAGGTTGGCGGCGACGAGCGGCCGGCCGCAGGCCATGTACTCCAGGACCTTGATCGGGCAGCAGCCCTGGGTCACGTTGCGGTCGTTGTAGGCCAGCGGCGCCAGGCAGACGACGGCTTGGGCGATGAGCGCCGGCACCTCATGGTGGGGAACGGCCGGCTCGACTGACACTGACTCGTCCAGGCCCAGTTTGCGGACCCGCCTGAGCAGGTCCTTGCGCTGCCGTCCTCGCCCGCGGCCGACGATGCGCAGCCGGGCGGGCTGATTGGTCAGAATGGCCGGCATGGCCTCCAGCAGCAGGTCGAGCCCCTGCCAATCGGCCAGCGTGCCGATGTACAGCAGGGTGGGAAGGTCCGACGCCGCTGGGAGCGGTTGAGGGCTGAACAGCGCCGTGTCCACGCCGTTGGGGATGACCGTGATCTTGTCGCGGGGAATGCCCAGGCTGGCAAGGTAGGCGCGGGTCACCGCCGAGGGACAGACGACTGCGTCGGCCAGGAGAAGGGTGACGACTTCTTGCTCCTTGATCTTGGCCAGCAGCGGGCTGCCCTTCAGGGCCGGGTAGTGGTACTTGATCTCGATGCTGGGCAGGCCATTGACCTCGAACAGGGTCCGGTAGCCGAAGCGGGGCTGGGCCTGGACCAGGCCCAAGCCACTCCAGATGGAGCGGAAGTGGACGATGTGGTAGGGTGGCGACGATTCGACGTGGCGCATCACCGCCTGGCCGAACTCGACAGCGCGCTGGAGGAAATGGGAGTCGTTGCCGCCGGGCACGCGCCGGACCTGCGCGCCCCAATGCTCATCCTGTTCGGGCAGCGAAGGGTCGCCGGCGGTGATGAGCTGCACGCGGTAGCCGGCGTCCACCAGGCCGCGCGCAAAGTAGCTGATGTGCGTGCTCGCCCCTTTGGGGCTGGGCACCACGTCAAAGGCGGTGTAGAGCACAGAAGGCTGGATATCCATGAAGGCTATTCTAGCTTGAAATCGGCTGGCGGCCAGGTGGCACGCAAGGCGTGATGGAGGTGAGCGATGAATTGTCCCTTGTGTCAAGCAGAGGTAGAGGGCACGAGCTCCGTCTGCACCCAATGTGGGGCTCGACTTCCGAACCGGGCGGCGCCGGCGGCGCCGCTTCCAACGGAGACTGTCTCCGCGCCGCTGCCCAGGGCGGAGCCGGCGCAGCCGTCGCCGAGCACCGCCGAGCGAGCCCTTTTCCTCGACTTTAATGAAAGGCCGGCCAACATTGTCCAGGTGATGGACCAGGCCAAACGGCAGCAGGGCGAGTTCGTCACCTCCTTCCGGCAGCGGCTCCGCTTCCTGCTGTTGCTCCTGCCCGCCGGGCTGCCGTTTGTCCTCCTGGATTGGCTGCTGGGCAACAACTTTGTTACCTTCAGCCTGGTGGCCTACGTCCTCTGGGCGGCGGCGCTGGTAGGCTGGCTTGTGCTGCGACACGAGAGTCCGAGCCGCCGGCAGGAAAAGCCCAAGACGCCAGCCAGTGTTCTCTTTGGCCGTGTCTTTGGGGTGATCGTGGGCCTGATTTTCGCCTGCATCCTTCTGAGTGTCGCCGGCCTCTTCTCTTTCCTGGGCGGGAACCTGCCGCTCATCGTGAGCCTGGTGTTGGCGGTCGTGGCTCTGGCCGGCCTGACCCAGTTGCGACGTCGCCAGCCGACCGGTGAGGCTTTTGGCGCCCGGTTCGAGGTGGCGCGCACCATCTTTGAGACGCTCAAGGACGACCTGGCGCCCAAGCGCACCCTGCTCGGCTGGCTGGACCTGAGCGGCGCGCAGCAGCCAGCCAAGGTGGTCCGCGAGACAACCAGTAGCTCCGGGATGCCGATCAAATACTACCGCGACGAGTGGCTGCGCATCAAGATGCCGCTATACGACGGCAACGTGCTGCGAGCTTCCGCCGTGGAGCGGGTCAAGGCCCGGCTGGGCCTCTGGAAACGTAGTCGGAGCGGCAAGTCCAAGTGGAAGCCGGGCGGACCCCCGCAGGCCAGGAACGAGCTGCGGGTCGCCGTGGCGCTCAACGCCGACGCCTACCAGGTTGCGCCCGTCCAGGGCGGCCGGGTGGGCAAGTTCTTAGTCGAGGCCCCGGAAAGCGACGACGGCCGCCTGGAGCTGCGGGCCAGCACCGAAGCGGCCATAGACGCGTGGGACATCCTGCGCCTGTTGCGTTTTGCCTACGATCATGTCCAACCGCGCGGCGTTCCGGCGGCGGCAGAGGGACAATAGGAGGAGGTGACGATGAGCTCTCGAGTCAAGGTAACGATCATTCTGGCCGTGGTATTGATGGTCCTGGTGATGGGCGCCGCCGCCCTGCTCACCGTCAGCGGGGCTGGTGCCAGGGAGCGCTGGATGCTGGACGAGACCTGGGTGCAACCGGCGCCCATCGTCGCCAGCATGAAGGTCACCAACCTGACCGGCGCGGGCAAGGCCGACCTGTTCGTCCAGGCTGAGAACAGCGTCCTGGTCTTTGACGCCGCCGGGCAGAAAGTCTACGACCAGGCTTTCCCGGGGACGCTGGCCGCCTCGATGGGCGACGTGGACGGCGACGGGATCCAGGAGATCCTGGCCTACTACAAGCCCGAAAGCAACTCAGTGGCCGCGGCCTTCAAAGCTGCGGCCGGCGGGCAGCCCTTGTGGCAGACCCAGATCGCCGGCCTGGGTGACGTGGGCCGGGCGGCCGCGGTGGATTTCGACGGCGATGGCCGGATGGGACTGGTCGTCGGCGACCTGCGGGGCAAGCTGGTGGCGCTTTCGGACAAGGGCGAGGAGCAGTGGCGTTACGACCTACACTCTAGCTCGGACCTGCGTGGGTTGGACAGCATCCTGACCGGGAAAACGCAGTTCGTGGCCGCGGCCGATCTGGATGGCCGGGTGTTCATCCTCGACGGTCAGGGCCAGGAAGTATGGACGTTCAACGTGCCCGGCGGGCTGCGCCGCCTGCGCACCGAGGAGCTAAGCGCGCCGGGACGGGGCACCGTGTTGCTCGGCGGCGAAGATGGCACGCTCTACGTGTTGGACGGCAGCACCGGCCGGGAATTGTGGCGAGCCAGCCTGGGGCAGGCCATCACCGAGATCCGCCTGGCCGAACTGGACGGCGACCCCGGCAGCCGCGAGTTGGTGGTCGGCGGCAAGCGCAACGGCGTGTGGGGCTACAGCCAGGACGGAGAGCGGCTGTTCGTCGCCAGCATCGCCGGGGACAAGACCAAAGTGACCGAGATTGCCTCCCTGGACGTGGCGGACACCGGCAAAAACGTCGTCGCCATCGGCGATGACAGTGGCGCCGTCACCTTTTTTGACGCCGGAGGCCGCAAGTTGCTGACCCGCTCGTACAGCGCGCCGATCAACCGCATGGCTACCGGCAAGGTCGGCGGGGAGCGGCAGTTCCTGGTGGCCGACGCCTCCCAGGTGCACGCGCTGGCGATGAGTAAGAAAAGCCCGGCCCTCTGGTCGTCGCCGCTGCTGGGCGGCCTGCTGGCCTGCCTGGCCATCGCCGGCGTGGCCTATGCCATCGCCTCGATGAAACCCGCGCCGACGCTGCGTCTCAGCGCCGAAGAGATGAGTGTGGAGGCGCAGAAGGCGCGGCGCATCATGCTCCACGAATCGATCAACGAGCTGAAGCGTATGAAGGACTCCGGCGAGGTACCGGCCGACGCTTACCTGGCCCGCCTGAAGGATCTGCGCAGCCAGTTGGCCGATGTGGGGGCCAACCTGATGAAGCTCGGCGTGCCGTTGACGGCCGAAACGATCACGTGCCCCAATTGCGGCGGCACCCTCGAACTGGGCACCGACCGCTGCGACTATTGCGGGCAGACGGTCCTGATTTAGGAGGAGGTCCAAATGGCTCAATGTGCGATGATCGTCGGTTACCTGGTGCCACACCGCTGCCCGAACAAGGCCCTGGCGACCTGCATCAAGTGTGGCCGCCAGTTCTGCGATGAGCACGTTTCCATCGTCCCGGAAGGGTTGCTCTGCCTGGCCTGCCAGCGGGGCGCCGAGCAGCCGGTGCTGGTCGCCCAGGTGGCCCAGGACTATACCGCCGAGGACATGGTCCTGTTCTCCAGGGCCAGTGATTGGGATTCCGGCGAAGATGCCTTCGCCGACCTGAGCTGACTTGGTGGGGCGGATTGCCCATCCGCCCCACGCCTCCCGGATGCCGTGTACCAGGTAGCGCAACTGGCGGCGGAAGCGGCGGCCTTTCGCCAGGCGGTGCAGGACGCCGCTCCCTTTCGCCCGCTGATGGTCAAGATCAAGCTGCTGTGGGCCTGCAACCTGGCCTGCGTGATGTGCGACTTTTCGCGGCAGGGTGCCCCGACGCCCTTGACCTTTGAGCTACTGGCCCGCACGCTGGACGACCTGGCGGTGCTGGGCTGTCGCAAGGTGCACTTTTCCGGCGGCGAGCCGACCCTGCGCCCCGACCTGGGGGAGCTGATTGCCCACACCCGCCGTCTCAACATGCGGGCCACGCTGACCACCAACGGCACGCTGCTCAGCAAAGCACTGGCCAAGGAGCTGGTGAAAGCGGGGCTCAATAGCGCCTGTGTGTCGATCGACTCGCCGACGCGTTCGGTCCATGACCGGCTGCGAGGCGTTCCCGGCGCCTTCAAGCAGACGCTGGCCGGTGTACGGACGCTGCGAGTGGCCGCCGAGCGGTACGGGGCGAGGCTCCCGATTCAGATCAACGCCGTCGTCAGCCGCGAAAACTATGCCACGCTGCACCGGCTGCCGCACCTGGCTCACGAGCTCGGCGCGGTACACCTGCTGCTCCTCCCGGTGGACGATCCGAGCGGGGAGTTGCTGCTCAACAAGCGGCGGCTGCTGGACTACAACCAGCGTGTCGCCCCGGCCCTGGCCGACCGGGCACTGGCCCTGGGCTTGATGCGGGACGTACGCGAGGCGTTCCCCTTTGGCCGGACGGCTGAGGAGCTGGGCGCCAGCCGCGATGGGCGGTACGCCCACGAGCTATACGCGCACCAGCCTTGCTACGCCCCCTGGACTCACGTCCTGATCGCTGCCGATGGCCGCGTCGCACCGTGTTGCTCCGCACCGCGCCTCACGATGGGCGACTTGCAAGAGCAGAGTTTTTCCGACATCTGGCAGGGCGAAGCCTACGCCAAGCTCCGGCGAGAGATGCGGGACGGCATCCCTCTGCCACATTGTGCCGGCTGCGACGTGTTCCTGGCCGAAAACCGGGTCCTGCACCGGATCTACCACGATGAGACCGATCTGGCAGGCACACGATAAACGGCGCCGGCTGAGACGGGTGCTGAATCGGGCCGGACTGCAGATCTCGTATCGCCTGGGCTGGCAGCGTGTGCCTGGCCGGCCGCGCATCTTGATGATCGAGCCGACCAACGAGTGCAACCTGCATTGCCCGCTGTGTCCCACCGGCGCCGGCACCCTGCGGCGGCCCAAGGGCTACATGACGTTCGAGTTGTATGAGCGCATCCTGGCCGAGCTTGATGGGGCGCTGGAGCGCCTGATGCTCTACAACTACGGTGAGCCGTTTCTCCACCCTCGCATCTTTGACATGATCGCCCTCGCCCGGCGGGCCGAGATTCATACGCGCATCAGCACCAACGGCCTGGTCTTTCTGCGGGTTGGCCACGCCGACGATCTGATCGCCAGTGGCCTGAATCACCTGCGGGTGAGCCTCGACGGTGCGACCCAGGGGACATACGCCACCTATCGCGTCGGCGGGCAACTCGCCCCCATCCTGGAGGGCGTGCGCCTGCTCCAGCAACGCAAACGAGAGTTAGGGCGGACCCGGCCGGTTGTCGAGCTGCAATTCATCGTCATGGGCCACAACGAGCACGAGCTCCCGGCGGTGCGCCGGCTCGCTAAAGATGTGGGGACGCCACTGCGGATCAAGACCGTCGGCCTGGGAGACGTCAGCCGGGGGCCGGGGCGGCAGGAGTGGCTGCCCCGCGATGCCTCTCTGCGCCGCTACCGTGAATGCGAGGGCGGGCTGAAATTGGCCGAAGGTAACGGGGTCCGGTTCGTGTGCGACCAGCCCTGGCACCGGATGGTGGTCAACTGGGATGGGCAGGTGACGCCCTGTTGTTATGACCGCCACGGCGATTATGCCCTCGGCAACGCCAACGACGGCCTGGCTACGGTGTGGAACGGCGAGCGCTTGCGGGCCTTCCGCCGGGCAGTACGTTCGTCGTCGCCGCCGGCCCTCTGTGAGCGCTGCGCCGCCCGCTTGTGGAATTCGCCCAAGATGGGTTGGGTCGAGAGACCTCCAGGCTTTTCGGTTTACTGATCTGTATGGCAGATGCTTTTCGGTCGTACAATCGCGACCCTGATGGCCGGTGAGGGCTCTACAAGGCGTGGTGCTGGGGTGGAAACGGGACGGAAGAGGATGATAACGTGGCCGTGAGCCGAGCATCTGTACCTCTCCCTAGCTGGTACTTGCAGGTTTGATTGCCAACGAGACCAGTTCAGCTTTCACTATCTGCACGAATCGCTCCGGTCCACTTGGTGAAGAATCCCGACTGGTGTCAAATCCAATTTGAGGGCTCGTACCGGATTCCGTTTGGCTGACGGGCTGGGCGAGACGCATCAGGTTGGCATGTTCACTGAGCTGGCCGAGCTGCAACAGGAGGCCCGACTTACCAGCCGAACAAGTGTGCCGGACACTTGAGTTCGGTCCGCCAGGTGCTGGGTACCCTGGTGTCGGACAGGTTGGACGCAATTGAGTTGGCCTTGGCACGGCCAGGTTCGGTGTTGCGTCTGGCAATTGCGGCTTCATGGCGGAGCGGACCACCTCCACGGCTGAAGCTGTGGGGCCAAAGCCCTGCACTGCGACCTGCGCGTTGTGGTGGGAACCCTGATGGGCTAGCTGTCGGCGCGTTGACCCAATCGGGTTCGGTCAGGGTCTATCCACATCCGGAATGCGTCGATGGCCGGCAGGCATGGGCGTGTCCCGGCTGGGCCGCGGCCGATCGGCGGTTCGTGGCGGACTGCCCGGTACGCCGGTCCAGCCGATGGAAACACAAGAGGCCAGGGTTCGGGCCGAACCCCGGCGTCCGAAGCTTATGGGCCCCGCGAGATCACTGAGCAAGAGACTGCTGATGAACCCCCATCAGCAGTCTCCCAGAACCGAGTACTCTCCGTCCCTCTTAACCTATGTGGATGTGGCAATAGATAGACAACTTGCGCCTACGCCTGGTCCAGGACCGATTGGCAACTATGGGGACCAGGCGCCCTGGCAAGCGCTTATGTATCGGAACAAAAGGGAGGCTGGAGGCCTCCCTTTTGTGCGCACTATCCCGCTGGTAACTGCTCAGGACACTGCCGCCAGCAACGCCTCATACTCGGCCCGGCAGTCCGTGCAACCCGCCAGATGATCCTGAACCAGCGGCACGGCTTCAGCAGCGTTTTTGCCCGCCAGTACCGTGTCTACAAACCGGTCGACCTGCTCAAAACACTCGTCACAACCGATCTCATCAGGACGAGTGGTCATGAGTTGTCGAACCACTGCTGTGATCCTGCCCGGATCCATGGCATTACATCTGCGCATGAACATCGCCCGATGGATTCTCTTCTCCACCGCGCCCGAGCCCGATTTCATCTTGGACACTCTTGCGGCTCATCTTTGACAGAGACGCAGAGAAATCCCCCTCTCTCACGTCCATGTTGGCTACCTGGCCCCCACACGGATTTGCCGCCTTCCGTTGCATTACATCCAGTGTCCCAGTCTACTTGACCGTTATACTCATATTGCGCACGAAGATCAGGGCTGTCCTAGAAGCCCAGCCGGAAAGCGG
>DCVT01000048.1 GCA_002328075.1 Anaerolineales bacterium UBA2181
GTCTGAGCCCAGCGTATGATCCGCTCCGGCGACCACTCCAGGTACTTCTGGTGAGCAGGTGGCATGTGTTCGGAGAGCGTCGAGTGCCGTCCGGGAGAGTTAACGCGACGATGGGAAGCAACCCGAGATCCCTTGAAAAAGATCTCAACGGTACCCTCGGTGGCGCGAACAAGGACTTCTTCGTGGATGAGCGTGTAGGGGACGCTGTAGTAGTGCTTCTCGAATACGATGTGGTAGTCGATGCTCACGCGGGCGTTCTTCCAGGTCGCGAACAGGTAGGGCAGATCGGGAATGGACTTGAGAGCTGGTTTTTCCACCAGATCGAAGAACTCACGCCGGGAGCGACCGAGATGCTCCATCGGCCGTCGGTTCAGTTCGTCGAGCAGTATGCCAATAGCCTGGTTCAAATCAGCCAGGCTGAAGAAGGTGCGATTACGCAGCCGAGCGAGGATCCAGCGCTCGACCACCTGGACGCCCACTTCGACCGTGGCTTTGTCTCTTGGTTTTCGAACACGGCTAGGGATGACCGCCACGCCGTAGTGCTGAGCCAGATCCAGATACGTGGGATTGAGATCTGGCTCATAGCGGCAGGGATGCCTCACTCCCGCCTTGAGGTTGTCTGGCACCAGGATCTCGGGCGCCCCGCCGAAGAAATCAAACATACGAACGTGGGCATTGATCCAATTGGGTAGGTCCTGGCTCCAGTGGGCTTCCGCGTAGCAGTAGTTGCTGGCCCCCAGTACGCCGATGAAGATCTGTGCGTAGCGAATCTCGCCCGTTTGAGGATCGCAGACGGGTAGCGTCTGACCAGCATAATCGACAAAGACTTTCTCGCCAGCCTTGTGGTGAAGCCGCATCGGCGGGTCCAGCCGCTTGGCCCACTGGCGATACAGCGCACAGAACTGGCTGTAACCGTAGCCGGTCGGGTGGTCTTCGCGGTACTCAACCCACAGCAGACGCAAAGTCACGCTCTTCTTGCGCAGTTCGGCATGAATCCTCTGCCAGTCAGGACACGGAATGACGCCCGGACTGGAAGCAGTTGACTTGGGGAAAAGGAGCTCAAAGAGCCCATCCTCATCCAAGTCCTCGGGGAGCGGCCACCGGAGCCCTGCCTCTTGTGCACCTCGCAGGTACTCGGCGACCGTGCTGTGGGAAATGGAACAACTCCGGGCGATCCCCCGGTTCGACAGTCCGCACACCCACTTCAGACGGAGAACTTCTCGCATCTTGCGCATGGTTAACCTTTCTTGGGTCATCTCTACCTCCTCCACTGTTATGAGGCAGAGGATGACACTACTCGACAAGATT
This sequence comes from Anaerolineales bacterium UBA2181, assembly GCA_002328075.1. GTDB lineage: Bacteria > Chloroflexota > Anaerolineae > Promineifilales > UBA4811 > UBA4811. The sequence continues at coordinate 1,309 of DCVT01000048.1, forward strand.
AGCCAGCGCCGCTATCTATCGGATCAGGTTGGCTCCCAAATTCCGACCATGCCGTCCACCGAATCCAACCATGCCGTCCACCGAATCCAACCATGTCGTCCACCGAATCCGGCGTGCCCCGAAAAAGTGGTCGGCATGCCGTCGGAACGGGTGGTCGGCATGCTCCGGAACGGGTGGACGACATGCATCGGAATCAGTGGACGACATGGGCCGGATTACGCAGCGCTGGCCTGATCGTCCTGTTTTTCGTGAGCCTGATTGGCGCATACGGCATGGGTTTCTTCTTTGCCGGATTGACCATGGTTTACAAGCGCACATCGGCACTGACTGGCCTCACGTTCAGCCTGATGATCTTCCTCACCGGCGCCTTTGTCGGGCTGGAGAAACTTGGTTGGATGTTCACAGTCAGCCGGTTCCTCTTCCCGCTGACGTGGGGGATTTCGCTTATGCGGCAGACGGTAACCGGCGATGTATCTTTAGCATCACTCTGGGATAGCGGCGAGCTTGTCAGTCTGTGCCTGCACTCGGTTATCTATCTGGCCATGGGCCTGGCGGTGTTCAACTGGGGCTATCGCGCGGCACGCCGCAACGGCACGCTTGCCCACTATTGACAGTCCGAAGCTGGGCAGCTTCACATAATCACCGCTCTCAGGAGCCCGCTGCCAAAACGAACACATCGTGACACCTGTATGTGCGTCCGTTGTTGGCTGGCTGGCATGTCGCCAACAGGTCCCGAGGAGATAGGGGCCTGACGGACCCCTGGCAATCGAGGTTTTGGGACAGCGGCCGGCCAACTCACCATGTGGGCAGGGCGGCCAGAAACGCCTGCTCCGCTACCCCGCGGCAGAATAATCGGCGTTGCCGCGCTCAATCGAGGCAGTTCGCAACGCGTGCCCGTCCCATGATGTGAGCTGCACAGGCCTCGGCAGCACCTCCCGGCAGCGTCTGCGGCAGATGCTAAACCATTGCCCCATTCGGCCCAGCCCCGGATTGTTGCATCTCCCGTACCGGCTTGGCGAGTCCGCTTTTCTGGCAGCTGCGCACCGCCAACATTTCAGGTTGAGGACGGGACCACAGCTGTACGCAGGTCCTCATCCAGTCGTTCCAGGTCAACAAGTGCGGCGGTTGCCGGATGCCGTCAGATGGATATATTGAAGGTACCAGACCCCCAACGGAGAGCCGCGGATGCTCGGCGGCGGGTGTGCACGGGCGTTTGATAGCCGCGGAAACGACGGTAGCGGCGAATGATCATTCGCCCCGACGCGGCGTCGCAGGAGGCCAGGTGGGGCCCGCGTCCAATCGGGCAGCCAACCGAGCAGAAACACCGGCCCAACCGCACGGTGTTGCGGTAGCTGCAACATGGGTGCAGTAGAATAGGGGAAACGCGAGAGACCCCGCGGGCACGAAACCTCGCGAGGGTTGGGCGCTGATGGGATGGGAGGAAGGCGATGGAACGAGCAGTGAACAAGGCAGAGCGGCTGCGGCAGATGGAGACGCTGCTGCTGGCGCACCCGGAGGGGCTGCGGCCGGCCGAGATCGCGCGGCGGCTGGGGGTGCACCGGTCGACGGTCGGCCGGGACCTGACCGACCTGACCCGGCTCATACCCCTCTGCGAGGACGAGAGCGGCCGGGTGGGGATCAACCGGGACGACTACCTGGTTGCCCTGCGGCTGACGCTGCACGAGTCGATGGCGGTCCATCTGGCGGCGCGCCTGCTGGCGGGCCACACCGACAAGCACAACCCGCACGCGGGGGCAGCACTGCGCAAGCTGGGGCTGGCGCTGGAGGGGCTGGCGCCGCTGGTGAGCCGGCACCTGCAGCTCTCGGCCGACGTGATGGACAGCGCCGCCCAGCGCCACGACCCGGTCTACCTGGAGGTGTTGGAAAAGCTGACGCGGGCCTGGTCCGACGGCCGCCAGGTGCGGCTGAGCCACCAGGCGCCCGACGGTCGAATCTATTCCTATACCTTTAGCCCCTACTACATCGAGCCCTACGCCGCCGGCCGGACGGCGCACGCCATCGGCTGGCGCGAGCCGCCGGGGGCGGTGCGCACCTTCAAGCTGGAGCGGATCCGGCGGATCGAACTGTTGGAGACGCCCTACCAGATTCCGGCTGGTTTCGACCCGCGCGACTTCTTGGCCGACGCCTGGGGGATCTGGACCAGCGAAGAGGAGCCAACCGAGGTGGCGCTGCGCTTTCATCCGCGGGTGGCCGGCCGGGTGCGGGAGACGCGCTGGCACAGCTCGGAGCGGGTGGAAGCCGAAGGGGTCGACGGGGCGCTGATCTGGCGGGCGACCATCGCCGAGCCGCAGGAGATGCTACCGTGGATTCGGGGCTGGGGGGCCGAGGTGGAGGTGCTGGAGCCGGCCGGGTTGCGGGACCAATTGGTCAAGGAGGCACGGAGGTTGGCGAGGCTGTACCAGATTGCCCCTCAGGAGGATGTCGGTCAGCGCTATTACGCGCATTCCAGGGAGGGCGCGGATGAGAGTGAATGGCAGTTGCTGAGGGATCACCTCTTGGCGACGGGCGAGCTGGCGTACCGCCTGGGTGAGGACGCTGGCGTTGGCCACCTGGCACGCGCAGCCGGAATGCTGCACGACATTGGCAAATACTCCCCGGCCTTTCAGGATCGGCTGCGGGGCGCCAGGCGGCGGGTCGATCACGCCACCGCCGGAGCGAGGGAGGTGGTGCAGCAGTTCCCGGGAAACCTGTGGGCCGAGCTGATTTCCTACTGTATCGCCGGCCATCACAGCGGCTTGCCGGACTATGGCGATCCGACCGACCTGCCCGACGCGCCCACGTTGCTGGCGCGTCGCGACAAAAAGCGCCTGGACGGGTATGGCGGTTATCGGGCCGAGATCGACCTCAGTACCCTCGATCTTGCTCCGGTTCCGCTCAAGCCCGCGCCCGCGCATGCCGCTTTTACCGTCTCCTTTCTGACACGCATGATCTATTCGACCCTGGTGGATGCGGATTGGCTAGAGACCGAAACCGCCATGCAAAGCCGACTCCAGCCGCGCGGCGGTTACCCTTCGCTGGCCACGCTGCTGGAGCGGCTGAACCTCTATTTGCGACGGTTCGAGAACGCGCAGGGTCCGGTCAACGTCAAGCGCGCCGAGACGCTGCGCGCCTGTGTCGCTCAGGCAAGCCGGGAGCCCGGCTTTTTCACGTTGACCGTGCCGACCGGCGGAGGCAAAACGTTGGCCTCGATGGCGTTTGCGCTCCAGCACGCGGTTCGGCACGGTCTGAAGCGGATCATTTACGTGATCCCGTTTACCAGCATCATCGAGCAGAACGCGGCGGTTTTCAAGGAGGCCCTGGGTGAGGAGAACGTGCTGGAGCACCACTCGAATTTCGATTGGGAGCAGCTCAGGGGCAGGTGGGTCACCAACGCCGATGACGAGACCAACCAGTTGGTTGCCAAACTGCGGTTGGCGGCCGAGAACTGGGACATACCGGTGGTGGTCACGACCAACGTTCAGTTCTTTGAGTCGCTCTTTGCCCACAAGAAATCGCGGGCCCGCAAGGTGCACCACATCGCCAAGAGCGTGATCATCTTTGACGAAGCGCAGATGCTGCCGCGCGAGCACATGCAGCCTTGCATGCTGGCTGTGTGGGAGTTGGTACGGAACTATGGGTCCACCGCGGTCTTTTGCACGGCAACGCAGCCAAGCCTGGAACCGTTCTTTGAGGGCGAAGAGATGACCGAGCTGGCGCCCGATCCGCAGGCTCTGTTCGATTTCTATCGCCGCGTGCGAATCACGCCGGCCGGCGAGCTGCCGGACGAGGAGCTGGCAGCACAGCTGAACTCGCACCGGCAAGCCTTGTGCGTGGTGAACACCCGGCGACACGCGAAGGGGTTGTTCGACCTGCTCGAGGCGGAGGGCCGGCATCACCTTTCGTCCCTCATGTGCCCGGCGCACCGGCAATGCGTGCTGCGCACCATCCGGCAGCGCTTGGCAGATGGGGAAATCTGCCGGGTAGTTTCGACCCAGGTGATTGAGGCTGGGGTAGACGTGGATTTCCCCGTGGGTTACCGGGCGATGGCCGGCCTGGATTCGATCATCCAAACGGCCGGGCGGGTCAACCGCGAGCGGCGCAACGCGAGCGGGGAGGTGGTCGTCTTTCTCCCCAAGACCGATCTGGTCAAGCGCACCCCCGCCTACATCGCGCAGACATCGCGCGCGGGCGCCGCCATTCTGCGCGATTTTGCCGCCGATCCGACCGGCGTGGAGGCCATCCAGGCCTACTTTGGGTTGCTGGACACCCTGCAGGATCCGCAGCGCAACTCGGACGTCAAGCATATGTTGGCGTACCTCGACAAGAGGCACTTTGATTTCGCCAGAGCGGGCGAGGCCTTTCGGCTGATTGACGCACCGACGGTTCCGGTGGTCGTGCCCTACGATGACGTGGCGCAGGACCTGCTGGAAGAGTTGCGATACAGCCAGTATCCAGCCGGTTTGGCGCGGCGGCTTCAGCGGTACACGGTCAGCATCTACCAGCGTGAATGCGATGCTTTGACGGCGAAAGGAGCGATTGACACCTATCACGACCTGTATAGCGTTCTGAACGACATGGGCTACTATGACCCAGAGACCGGGCTTGCATTGCTCACCGACCAGGGCGGTGAGGCGATCTTTTTCGATTAAGTGTGGAAAGGAGGAATGGATTGAGATGGGATACGGCATAACGATTCGAGTACGAGGTCCGTATGCGCTGTTCACCCGGCCGGAGATGAAGGCCGAGCGCGTCAGTTACGACGTGATCACCCCATCGGCGGCGCGGGGGATCATCGAGGCGATCTACTGGAAGCCGGCCATCCGCTGGGTGATCGACCGGATTCACGTCCTGCATGAGATCGAGTTCACCAACATCCGCCGCAACGAGGTGAGCGACAAAGCGTCGACCGATCTGGCGCTTCAGGCGATGAGGGGGTCCGGAGCAGCCCTGTACCTGGCGTCGAACGACCGGCGGCAGCAGCGAGCCTCGATGGTGCTCAGGGACGTGGACTATGTGATCGAGGCGCATTTTGAGATCGTTCCGGGCAAGGCGGGGCCGGACGACACTGCGGAAAAGCACTACAACATCGCGATGCGCCGGCTGCGCAAGGGGCAGTATCACCACGCCCCCTGCCTGGGGACGCGCGAGTTCGGCGCCCGGGTGGAGTTGATCGAAGACGGGGCGGTTCCTCGCAGCCCGCTGGCCGGCGAGCGCGATCTGGGCTGGATGCTCTACGACCTGGATTTCTCCGATCCAAAAGAGATCAGGCCGTCCTTTTTCCGGGCCGCGCTCTCTGACGGTGTGCTCGACCTGGCGCGCGTTCCGGTGGCGAGGTGAGCCATGATCCTGCAAGCATTGGCTCGTTATTACGACATCCTTCAGGCAGAAGGCAAGTCGGCGATCGCCCCGCCTGGTTACTGTACAACCGGTGTGAGGTATGCCCTGAACCTCTCCGAAGACGGCGAGCTGCTGGATATCTTTACCAAGTCGGTGGAAGCCCAGCGTGGCAAAAAGGTCGTCGAGGTACCGCAACCAATGACGGTGCCGGCGCAGGTCAAGCGCTCGGTGAACGTGGCCGCCAATTTCATGTGCGACAACAGCGCGTACGTGCTCGGTCTGACCGACAAGGCAAGCCGGGACCCAGATTACGCCGCCAAGCGGTTCCAGGCCTTCAGGGAGCTGAACACGAGCGTGCTGCGAGCGGCCGATTCGGAGGCCGCGCGGGCGGTGATTGCGTTTCTGGAACGGCACGACCCCGCAAGGGCGCGGGACCACCCGGCTATCGCCGGGCAGCTCGAGGGCATCCTCAAAGGCGGCAATCTGGTTTTTATGGTCGAACGCAAGCTGGCGCTGAAAGATCCGGCTATCCTTCAAGCGTGGGAGGCGCACACGGCGAAATCCCCTGGCCCGCTGATGCAGTGCCTGGTAACTGGCGAGGCTGCTCCAATGGCCCGGCTTCACCCCAGCGTTAGAGGGGTGCGCGGCGGACAGCCGACCGGTTGTACGCTGGTGGGATTCAACGCGCCGGCATACGAATCGTACGGACGGGAACAGGGCGGTAACGCGCCGGTGGGCGAGCCATCAGTCGCTGCGTACACCACGGCGCTGAACCATCTGCTTGCCCGGGAGGATCCTCCCCCAATCACGTTGGGCGACAGCACCGTTGTCTATTGGGCAGAAAGCACCCAAGGGGATTATGCCGAGTGGTTCGCCGTCGTGTTTGGCGGTTTTGACGCTGGCGTGGCTGCCCGAGAGGCGCGCAACGAAGCTGAAGAGCGGTTGATCAAGATCGCCAAAAAGGTCAAGTGGGCTCGTGGGTTGGATGCCAGTGCGCTTCTCCAAGGGCTCGACCCTCGCACCCAGTTCTACGTGCTGGCGCTGGCGCCCAACGCGGGCCGTCTCTCTGTCCGTTTCTTTATCGCCGACCCGTTTGAGCGGATCATCGACCGAATAGTGCAGCACTACCGGGACCTGCAGATCGTCAAGGAATACGAGACGCAACCTGACGCCATCTCGCTGCACGCCATCCTGGGCGAGACTGTCTCGCAAAAGGCGCGGGAGCCCAAGCCAGCGCCCTTGTTGGCCGGCGCCGTGATGCGCGCCATCCTGAACGGCGGCCCGTACCCGGCGGCGCTGTTCAGCGCTATCATCACCCGCGTTAGGGCAGATATCGATGATCCGGATGCCCGGATAAGCAAGATCAACTATGTCCGAGCGGCAGTGGTCAAGGCATTTCTGATTCGGAAGGTTCGTTACCAATCGCAGCATCCGTTCAAGGAGGTTCTTACCGTGTCACTCAATGAACAATCGACCATCCCAGCCTACGTGCTGGGGCGCCTCTTCGCGGTGCTGGAAAAAGCCCAGCTAGAGGCGATCGGAACGGTGGGCGCCAGCATCAAGGACCGCTACTTCGCCTCAGCCTGCGCCATGCCCGCCAGCGTCTTTCCGGTGCTGCTGCGCCTTTCGCAGCACTACGTCTCCAAAGCGCAATACGGTCATGCTATCGACCGGCGCATTCAGGAGTTGTTGAACCTGCTGGATGTGGAACAGCAGCCGTTCCCGGCCCACCTCTCGCTTGACGAGCAGGGCCTTTTTATTCTGGGTTACTATCACCAGCGGGCTGCCTTTTTCGCGAAGCGAGACGGTCAGCATGAGCTGGCTGATCTGGCTGATGAGCCTATCGAATCCGTCATAACTGAGCACCAATCATGAGAAAAGAAGGAGAACAAGACATGACTTCCCCGATTCAGAACCGATACGAGTTTGTCCTGCTATATGATGTCGAGAACGGCAACCCCAACGGTGACCCGGACGCCGGCAACATGCCGCGCATCGACCCGGAAACCGGCCATGGCCTTGTGACCGACGTTTGCCTGAAGCGCAAGATCCGCAACTACGTCGAGCTGGTCAAGGGCGACAGCCCGGGTTACCGGATCTACATCAAAGAAGGCATTCCCCTCAACCAGAACCACGTTGAAGCGTATGTCTCGGTTGAAGGGCTAGACGCGGGCAAAAAGGCGGATGTCGGCGGGGTCAACAAGGCCCGCGAGTGGATGTGCGCCAACTTTTTCGACGTGCGCACCTTTGGCGCCGTCATGACCACGGGGGACAACTGTGGTCAGGTGCGTGGTCCGGTGCAGATCAACTTTTCCCGCAGTGTCGACCCAATCGTGCAACAGGAAGTGACGATCACGCGGCAAACCGTCACCCGCATTGAGGACGCCGAGAAAGAGCGCACCATGGGCCGCAAACACATCGTCCCCTATGGGCTCTACCGGGCGGAAGGCTATGTCTCGGCCAAGCTGGCCAACGACCCGGCCAAGGGGACCGGGTTCTCCGAAGACGACCTGGCGCTGTTCTGGGAGGCGGTGATCAACCTGTTCGAGCACGACCGCTCGGCGGCGCGGGGCAAGATGGCCGTCCGCAAGCTGGTCGTGTTCAAGCACGACGGCGCCCTGGGGAATGCCCCCGCCCACCGGCTCTTCGAGCTGGTTGAGGTTGAGCGCAAGCCTGGCGTGGTGGTTCCGCGAAGCTATGTGGATTACCATGTCAGGGTCCATCGGGAGGAGACACCCGCGGGGGTCGAATTGATCGAGATGGCATGATCGCCGAGTACCCCGAGGAGGCCTGGCTGCCGCTTTCTGGTGTCCAGCACTTTGTCTTCTGCCGGCGCCAGTGGGCGCTCATTCACGTCGAGCAACAGTGGCAGGACAACGCGCTCACGGCCGAGGGGAGGCTGCTGCACCGCCGGGTGGATGATCCTTTCTTTACCGAGAAACGGAAAGATGTGATCACCGCCCGGTCGGTGCCGGTCTGCTCACCCAGTCTGGGGCTCACCGGCATCTGCGATGTGGTGGAATTCACAGCGTCGGTTGAGGGCGTGGAGCTTCCCGGCCGCGCGGGTCGTCACCTTCCGGCGCCGGTGGAATACAAGCGGGGATGCGAGAAACACGACCCGTGCGACGAGGCGCAGGTCTGCGCCCAGGCCATGTGCCTCGAGGAGATGCTGGGAGTCCCGATCGCAACTGGGTATCTGTTCTACGGCAAAACGCGCCGGCGGGTGGCCGTGCAACTAACCGGTGACCTGCGAGCCCTCGTCCGCAAGGCCGCGCAGGAAATGCATGGCTACGCCCAGCGAGGTTATACCCCTCGCGTCAAACCGACCCGCGCCTGCCGGTCGTGCTCGCTCGCCGACGTCTGCCTTCCCGGCTTGCAGGACGACGTCATGCCGGCTTCCGAATACATCCGTCGGGTTGTCGACGAGGCGTAGCGCATGCGCAAGCTGGGGAACGTGCTGTATGTAACAACTCCCGAAGCCTTTCTGGCGCTGGACGGCGAGAACGTGGTAGTGAAAAAGGACGATGCGGTCTCGATGCGATTGCCACTGCACAACCTGGATAGCATTGTCTGTATGAACTATGCGGGCGTTAGCCCTGCGCTGATGGGCGCGTGTGCTGAGCGCAACATGGGGCTGACGTTCCTCCGGCGTAGCGGGCGTTTTCTGGCGCGCGTGACCGGCCGCGTGCAAGGCAACGTGCTATTGCGCAAGCGGCAGTACGCTCAGGCGGGCGACGAAGCGGCGCGCGTATCGGTCGCCTCCTCATGTGTTCTGGGCAAGATCGCCAACAGCCGAAGGGTGATCGACCGGGCCGTGCGCGATCACTCGGCGGTGGTGGACGTGGCAGCCTTGCGGGCCGTTTCCGCCGCCCTCAAAGAGAGCCTCAGGGCGGTACGGAGCTGCATCCATGTGGAGGCGCTGCGTGGGCAGGAAGGCTACGCAGGCCGGATGTATTTCAGCGTGTTTGGGTCCCTGATCCTTCACCAGCGCGACGCGTTTACGTTTTCGGAGCGTTCGCGCCGTCCACCGCGGGATAACCTGAACGCGCTGCTCTCCTTTTTCTACACCCTTCTGACTTTCGAAGTGGCGTCGGCGCTAGAAACCGTTGGTCTGGACCCGTACGTTGGCTTTATGCACGCGGACCGGCCGGGCCGACCCTCGTTGGCCCTGGACATGATGGAGGAGCTCCGGCCGGTGTTTGCGGACCGGCTGGCGCTAACGCTGGTAAACCGCAAACAGGTAACCGGTGAGGGTTTCACGAGGAAGGAGAGCGGCGGGGTGCTGATGACCGACGAAATGCGCAAGACGGTGTTGACCGCCTGGCAGGAACGCAAGCGGGAAGAGATCGTCCATCCCTACCTGAAGGAGCGCATCTCGTTTGGCCTGATTCCGCACGTTCAGGCGACGCTGATGGCGCGCTATCTGCGGGGCGACCTGGACGCCTATCCGCCGTATATCTGGAGCTAATGGGAGCACAAGCCGGATGATGGTGCTGGTCACGTACGACGTCAACACCGAGACAGCAGCCGGGCGGGCCAGGTTGCGGAGAGTTGCGAAGCAATGTCAGGACTACGGGCAACGTGTGCAAGACTCGGTATTCGAGTGCCTGATCGACGCGGCGCAGATGAAACAACTCAAGCATCTTCTGACGCAACTGATTGACCCTGAGACAGACAGTCTGCGTTTCTACCAGCTCGGAGACCAATGGCGCTATCGGGTTGAGCACGTTGGCGCCAAGCCGGGACTGGATTTGGAGGGACCCTTGATCGCGTGAGGCGGGGGAATGCGAACCACAAGCGAACAGGGGTTGTGCGGCAGGTTCGCGCCAGAATTGGACCTTAACAACCGAAAATCATAGAGAAAACCACGCAAGAACTGGGATTGCCGAGTCGCGCACCGCCAGATATGGCGTATAGCTCGCGGTGTGCGGGAAGATGTAGCGGTCGCTCCCCGCGTGGGGAGCGTGGGTTGAAACATCATGGGCCTAGTTGAATACTGCAAGAAGTTGGGGTCGCTCCCCGCGTGGGGAGCGTGGGTTGAAACCCTCGCTGACCTGGTCCTCCTTCCAGCCTCAAGGCGTCGCTCCCCGCGTGGGGAGCGTGGGTTGAAACGGCATCCGGCTTGCCCGTCAGCCAGGTCCAGGCGGTCGCTCCCCGCGTGGGGAGCGTGGGTTGAAACGTGATAATGATAAACAGGGGCATAGAGCCAAAAGGTCGCTCCCCGCGTGGGGAGCGTGGGTTGAAACAAGAACTTGGCGGCCGGCGCGACCACCGAATACTACGTCGCTCCCCGCGTGGGGAGCGTGGGTTGAAACGGTTTATGGCTGGCGGCTTGAATCCGGCTTAAGGTCGCTCCCCGCGTGGGGAGCGTGGGTTGAAACTCCAGGCCGTCGTACAATCGCCACCACGGTCCCGTCGCTCCCCGCGTGGGGAGCGTGGGTTGAAACCCATACCGAGATCGCCAGCGTCGCGCCGGCCTGGTCGCTCCCCGCGTGGGGAGCGTGGGTTGAAACCGGCAGAAATCGCTGGTGGCCTACAAGCTGGCGTCGCTCCCCGCGTGGGGAGCGTGGGTTGAAACCGCACGACAATGTACTGTTCATCTTTCGTGAAGAGTCGCTCCCCGCGTGGGGAGCGTGGGTTGAAACGTTGCTGATTTTACGTGGCGTGCGGCCGAGTTGGGTCGCTCCCCGCGTGGGGAGCGTGGGTTGAAACGCGTTGGCGCGCAACATCAACCAACGTCTCACCAGTCGCTCCCCGCGTGGGGAGCGTGGGTTGAAACTGTTTGCGCTGGGTATGTTGTTTTTCGTCGTGGTGTCGCTCCCCGCGTGGGGAGCGTGGGTTGAAACGCCTGATGTGCCCGGTGTGACCGCTTGGGGCTGGGGTCGCTCCCCGCGTGGGGAGCGTGGGTTGAAACGGCTGCGTCTGGCACAAATCGTCCGGCATTGTCGTCGCTCCCCGCGTGGGGAGCGTGGGTTGAAACTCGATCAGCGGCGGCTTGCTGGTCGCTGTGGTCTGGTCGCTCCCCGCGTGGGGAGCGTGGGTTGAAACGGATTTGACAACGCAAAAGAGGCAAAGCAATTTAGTCGCTCCCCGCGTGGGGAGCGTGGGTTGAAACCACCCCGCCTATGCCGCACCGTAAGCGTAACCATGTCGCTCCCCGCGTGGGGAGCGTGGGTTGAAACGATTTTGGCGTTTCGGAGTGGGATCGGGTGTTTTGTCGCTCCCCGCGTGGGGAGCGTGGGTTGAAACCAGCTTGACAGCGCGACCAACTGGACGCGGTACGGTCGCTCCCCGCGTGGGGAGCGTGGGTTGAAACCGCAGAAAACACACCGAGACCGACATATGTCAATAGCCGGGCTATAATGGTCCTGGTATGTTCACCCAATGTGGGCCATGGATGTTCACCCAAACTGGGCCAGTCATGTTCACCCAAACTGGTCCACGGGTGTTCACCCAAGGTGGTCCAGCCGTGTTCACCCAGACTGGTCCACGATGGCAATGGTGAGACTCCTCGACCTGGGGCATACTTTGCTCTCCGTATCAAACGAGATGGGGAGGAAAGATGCCCGGAAAGAGGAAGAAGACCATGGATATACGGGAGATATTGAGACACCTGCAGCGGGGCCGGAGCGACCGTGCTATAGGAGCGGCCACCGGCGTGAACCGCAAGACGGTAAGGCGGTACCGCTTGTGGGCGACCGAGCAGGGATTGCTGAGCGGTGAGTTGCCGCCCCTGGGTGAGCTGAACCGGCTGCTGGAAGAGACAATGAGGAGTTCGCCGCCGCCTCAAAACGTTTCGTCGGTGGAGCTGTACCGGGAAGTGATCGAGAAGTTGCGCCAGGCCAAGGTAGAAGTGACGGCCATCCATCAACGCCTGCAGGAGCGGGGCTACACCGGCAGCTACTCGTCGGTGCGCCGCTTCGTGCAACGGCTGGAGCCGTCAGCGCCGGAGGTGACGGTGCGGGTGGAAACCCCTCCCGGCGAGGAGGGGCAGATTGACTTTGGGTATGCCGGGCAGATGGTCGACCCCGAAACGGGTCAACTGCGCCGGGCGTGGGCCTTTGTGTTGGTGTTGTCCTGGAGCCGACACCAGTACGTGGAGTTCGTGTTTGACCAGACGGTGGCGACTTGGTTGCGCCTGCACCGCAACGCGTTCGACTATCTGGGTGGTGTACCGGACCGGGTGGTGATCGACAATCTGAAAAGCGGGATCGCGCGGCTCTGCTTCCAGGAAGCTCAGGCACAGCACGCCTATCGGGAATGTGCGGAGCACTACGGTTTTCTGATCAGCCCCTGCCGTCCGCGCACCCCCCAGCACAAGGGCAAGGTGGAGCAGGGCGGGGTGCACTACGTCAAGCGGAATTTCCTGGCGGGCCGCGAGCCGATGACGCTGACGGAGGCCAATCGCCAGGTGCTGCGCTGGGTGGAGACCACGGCTGGCAGGCGCACCCATGGCACGACCAAGGAACAGCCGTTGGCGCGGTTCGAGACCGAGCGCCAGGCGCTGCGGCCTTTGCCGACCACGCCCTACGATCTGGCCGTCTGGAAGCAGGTGAAACTGCACCGCGATTGCTATGTCACTTTTGAGCAAGCCTACTACTCCGCGCCGTTCGGCCTGGTGGGGCAGCAGCTCTGGGTCCGCGGCGGCACCCGCGAGATTCAGATCTACGACTCGGACTACCAGTGGGTAGCCACCCACTCGCGTGCCCAGCGACCCGGCCAGCGGCTGACCAACCTGGATCACCTGCCGCCGCACAAGCTGCCGGGACTGGTCCTCAGCCGCGCCGGCTGCCGCGAGCGCGCCGCCGAAATTGGTACGGCCACCGGCCAGGTGGTCGATGGTTTCTTGGACCACCACCCCGAAGACCGGCTGCGCACAGCGGGACGGCTGCTCAGGCTGTCCGAGCGGTTCAGCCCTGACCGACTGGAAGCTGCCTGTGCCCGCGCTCTGAGCTTTGACGATCCGGCCTACGTCACCATCAAACGAATCCTAGACGAGGGACTGGACATCGTCGCCCTGCCCTCGGTCGCACCCGCTCCCCCGGCGCGGGTCTTTGTCCGCACCGCCACGGAGCTGGTCGGCCATCTAGAAGGAGGGGTTTCATGGAACTCCTGCACCAAATGACACCCCACCTGAAACGACTGCGGCTATCCGGCATCCTGGATACCCTCGAAGCTCGCAACCAACAGGCCATTGACGGTCGATGGAGCTACGTCGAGTTTCTGGCCCGCCTGGTGGAGGACGAGGTCGAGCGGCGAGCACAGAAGCAGTTGGGCCTGCGCATCCGGCGGGCAGCCATCAACAGCACCAAAACGCTGGAAACCTTCAACTTCGACTTCAACCCCGCCATCAACCGCCAGCAGATCCTCGACCTGGCCACCTGTAGCTACATCCGCCAGAAACGGAATGTCCTGATCTGTGGGCCGACCGGCGTGGGCAAAACACACCTGGCCCAAGCTTTGGCCCACGAGGCGTGTCGCCGCGGCTACCGTGTCGTCTTTGCCAACACCTACCGCATGCTGCAGTGCATCAACGGCGGCCGTGCCGACGACAAACTCGAACGGCGCCTGCAGACCTATCTCCGTCCCGACCTGCTGGTGCTCGATGACTTCGGACTCAAGCAGCTTCGGCCCCCAGCGCCCGAAGACCTCTACGATGTCATCAACGGCCGGTACGAGGCAGGCAGCATCCTGGTTACAAGTAACCGAGCTCTGGAAGAGTGGCCTGATCTGTTTGCTGACCCGCTCCTGGCTTCAGCCGGACTGGATCGCCTGACCCACCGCGCGGACGTGATCCTCATCACCGGCGCCAGCTTCAGGGCTCAGCGCCCGCGTCATGCAGAGAGGGAGGCGCCTATCGTCACGTCCTATCTGCCCTAGCTGACACCAATCGTCATCCATTTTGCACGAGGAGTTTCACTTGCGTCATCGGTTTCCGTGGACCAGTTTCGGTGAACATTGGTGGCCCATGATCGGCCGGCAATTGACA
>DCVT01000043.1 GCA_002328075.1 Anaerolineales bacterium UBA2181
CCGCTTTCCGGCTGGGCTTCTAGGGCCTCACGGATAAAGAGGTCTTGCTCTATCAGATGATCACAGGAAGCCTTGTAAGCGGGAGAAACGTAGCCTGCGGAAAGCACCACGGTCCTTCGTGCATGCTCCCGCAACCGGCGCAGCACTGGGGTAAAGTCCGCATCCCCGGAAAGGATGATCACCTCGCCGAAAAACGTGGGGTGGTTCAGGGTATCCAGGATATCCATCACCATAAAGATGTCCGTACTAGTCTTGCCCCGGGAGGTAAGAGGTGGACAATCAATCACTTCAAACGCGGATCGGATAAAATGCGGCCGAAAATAGCGGAACATGTGCGGGTTCAGATAGCACCGTCGAATGAGCACCCGCCGCGTGCTCTCAAGGCCGTCCAAGTTCTCGCACGGTAGCGCTTTTTCCAGCCACTCGAGCCACTTTTCCGGACCGGTGGCAAATCGGTTGGCTACGTGGTCGTCCTGCTGGGCCAGACTCGAAAAGATGTTGTCGAAATCCACAAACAGCGCCGAATACACCCGGCCTGTTCGCCCATCTCCTCTCTCGCTCATCCGCACCTCCAGCATGCGCGATTTTTAGTGACGGTTGCTAGACAAACCGAAAACGCCAGCGCGCCACCAAGAAGAACAACGCCGCCATCCCCAACAAAATCGCCGCTTGAGGAAGCACCTCGACGGCGGTCGCGTTCTCGGCCATCAGCCCGTAAAAGGCTTTGACCGCGTGGCCGTGCGGAGTAAGTTGGGAGAGAAACCCCATCAGGCCTTCCGAACGAAAGAACATGGTAGAGGGCGAGATAGGAATTGCTCCGCCAATTCCCGCCAGGACAAAGCCCAGCACCATCCCTGTGCTGTCGGCCTGTTTCGGGGTTTTGGCCAATGCGGCAACCAACAAGCCTAGCGCGGTTGCAGCAAAAGCCACCGATAGGGTGACGATAGCCAGTCCTACTGGAGATTTTCCCAGCGGCATGTCAAATGCCGCCTTGGCCAAAGTCAGAAGAACCACGACCTGAAGACAAGCGATTATCATGTAGGCGACCATCTTGCCGGCAATGACGGTGCCTGGCGAGATAGGCGCCGCCGACAATCGGCGCAGCACCCCTGTCTCCCGCTCGCTCAAGAGCGAGGAAGACACCATACCGACGATGAAAAAGATAAACATGACCGCAAAAGCCGGGAAAAGGTAGGCAAAATACTGACCCAGAAGACTGCCTCCGATAACCTCTCCCGCCACGTCCTCGCTCACCACGGCAATCAGCGGATTGCGGCGCATTTCGCCCAGGGTTGTCATAATGACTCCCAAGCTCTGCGCCTCCAATGCCCGGCGCTGCCCCTCGCTCGCCTCTCTCAGTATTCCGGAATCCTCGAGAATAGATCGAATGCCATGTTGCACCTCACCCCAGATTGCCACCTCGTCCACAACGTGGTTCATGATGCCGGTCACAATGCTGGCACTCTCGGGTTCAACCGGATCCACCATGACCTCGATGGACACAGGTAGGTAAGCCTCAATCATGGCACTCAGGTCTGCCGGGATGACAATGGCAGCCGTTGCCTTGCCCTGAGCAACGCTCTCCTCGGCCTCGGCAACAGAATCATGGAGCCGCACCGAGAGCTCTTTGATCCCTCGGACCGCCCGCACGATCTCGACCCCGTAAGGTCCTTGGTCCTGGTTTACCAGACCCACCTCCAACAGAATGGCAGCCTGCTCGCTTTCCCGCGCATACATCACATTCGGACCAGCAATGAGCGAACCCATCAGAACCGGCAACAGGAAAAGCACGCCCAGCCCGCCGCGGTCACGCACGATCAGCTGGATTTCCTTCCACACCACCGAGACCAGATTTCGCATGCCCACCATTTCCAGCCTCCAGCTTAATCAAAATCGAACCGCCACAGGCCCATCGCGACAAACACGGCGGTAAAGCCCGCGAGCATGAACAACTCGCCTGTAACGCCTGCCAGACTCGCGCCGCGGAGCATTACACCCTCCAGCGCTCGGTTGGCCCAATAATGCGGCACAATGCGAGGAAGAGGGCCCAGGAATCGCTCCAAAGCAAAGAGGGGGATGATCGACCCGCCCACAATGGCCGCCACCCACAGAAAGAGGCTGCTCAGCCCACCCACCTGGTTCTCGGTACGGGCAAAGGCTACGATGACGATCCCCAGCGCACTGGAACAGAGCGCGATCAGAAGAACAACCAGTAACAACGCCAGGGGGTCATTCCCTAACGACGCTGGATATAGACCCATCAGCCGCAGACCGAACGCTCCAAACGCCAGGATGACCCCCATCTGTACCAGCGCAGTGATCAAGTTGGGCAGCAGCTTGCCCGCCAGCAAGGATACTCGGCTGATGGGTGAGGCAAGCAAGCGCCGGAACGAACCGCACTTTTTCTCTTCATAGATCGAGTGCGCCGTGGCCTGAGCCGTCAGAAACACAAACAGCACCGCCATTCCCGGGACTGCTAACGTGCTGGTGTTGAGCATCTCGGAACCCCGATCATCGGCCGCCTGCGCCGGTACCCGCTGAAGGACGGACACGAGCGGCACCTCGGCGGCGCGCTCAAACTGCGTCCGGGCCTGGGCCTGCATGATGTCGAACGAAAAAGCCTCCTGCTGTTCTGGTGGCGAGTCGGCCATCATTTCGGACATTTGCTCGAGCGCAGCCAGTATCTGAAGTTCGAGCGCCATGTCCCGCGCTACACCCTCCACCACCAACCGGACGGCTTCTGTCTGTTCTGCTTTGGCATCGGGATGATTGACCAGCCGCAGCGTGACCGGCCGGCCATCCTGGACGTCGGACGAAAAGGCGGTTGGAACGGTCAGCACCCGCCCGAGCTGGTTGCTCTCCATGAGTGCAGATGCCTGCTCCTCCTCGTACAACTTGACTCGCACCCCGCCGGCGTCGTCCAGAGCAGCGACGAAATCCTGTGCCAGACGTCCTCCGTCCAGATCCACCACGGCCAACTCTATCCGGGTGTCCTGATCCCCCTGGCCCATCGCACCCAACGCCCCGCTCGCCACCACAATGAACACCAACGGAAGCAGAAAGAGTTGCATGACTGCTCCCCGGTCCTGCACAAATATCAACAGATCTTTGAGGGCAATGCTCAGTGCATTCATCTTTACTCTCGCAGCTTTTTCCCGGTCAGATGGAGGAAGACGCTTTCCAGGTTCGGCTCGAGAATCTCCAGCGAGGTGAGTGGTATATCCCTCTGATTCAGATAGCCGATGATGTTCACTACAGCCTGCTGGCTATGTTCTGCCACCACCTGTACAATCGATCCGGCCGGCGCCGGTTGGCTATCCAAGGTTGTCGCCAGGCTGCCGGCCTCAGCCAGCGCAGCACCCGGCATCGGCAACAACGAGGCCTCCTTCACCGCCGGCAACGCGGACAGCTCGGCCAACGTTGCATCGTCCGCCCGCGGCAGGCCGACGTGGATCACGCCGCCACCCAGCAGCTCAATCAAGTTCTTGATGGTATCCAAAGCGATGATCTGCCCCTGATCGATGATGGCCGCCCGGCAGCAGAGCAGCTCCACCTCTTCCATGTAATGGCTGGTGTAGATGATGGACATCCCCCGTTCCCGGTTCAGGCGCATCACGCTTTCAAAGATATGGTTGCGGCTCTGCGGGTCCACGCCGACAGTCGGTTCATCCAGGAATAGCAACCTTGGCTGATGGACCAACCCGGCCGCGATGTTGACCCGCCGCTTCATCCCGCCGGAAAATGTCTCCACTGGTTTGTCGGCCCGCTCGGTCAAAGCCACAATCCTTAGCACATCCTCCACGCGCTCTTTGAGTTCTCTACCACGCAGGCCATAGATTCTCCCGAAAAACTCCAGGTTAGATCGGGCGCTCAGGGATGGGTACAGCGCCAGATCCTGAGGAACCAAGCCGTTAAGCCGTTTTACCTGGCGTGCATCGCGGCGAATATCGTACCCCCCAATCCGGACCGTGCCTGCGGTCGGCGCCAGCACTCCGGTCGCCATCGATATGATGGTGGTTTTGCCGGCTCCGTTGGGTCCCAGCAGCCCAAAGACCTCCCCTTCCTGAACGGAAAAACTGACCCCTTTGACGACCTCATAGTCGCCGTACTTTTTTACCAGGTTCTCCACTTCCAGAATGACAGGCATCAGCGAACTCCTCCTTTACATCTGCCTAAACGGCGCAAACCAACGACCGAGGGTTCCATGCACCGCGTTCATCCGAGGCTTTCCCTGCCACCCTCAATTTCGTTCGATAGTATAGCACTTACCGGAACGCCGGACAACCACGCTTCCGCTGGCGCCGGTTGTTCAGCGCGCGTTCCGGCCGCGCCTGTGGCACCTGGGAGCATTCGGTAGTCTTCTCTGGGTGGGAACAACCTCGCCGTCGAGCTGAGCGCACCACACCGACCCGCCGCAGGCGGCTCCAGCCGTCGGGACTCACGAGGGTGGACTGCTGAGGTTCCAGTAGGAAAACAGCTACCAGACCCATCGTCCACGGGACCTAAAAACACCATCCATGCACCGCTCTCCGCCACCCCATGTCGTCAACGTCACACGAGGCGCGCGGTCGGCAACCATCGATGCGCACTACCTGTGGAAGAGGCGGCACCTGTTCCGGGTGTTCGTGCCTGGCGGACGCCGGCGTCAGATTGGCGAGGCCGGTCACCCGTTCAGTTCATCGGGCAGTTGAACGGCAAATTGGCAGCAGAGGTCACCCCGTAACAATGACTTGACCACCTCGACCCTCACTGGCCTTCCGATGACCCGTTCCCAAACCTGACGCTCCCAACCTGCGCTGCAGTTGCAGAAGGTCGGAGACATCCCCTGATCTAGATGGTCCCGCACCAGGGTGCAGTAACAGGCTGCCCGGCGGCGTTCAGCGTCGGTGGTAGCCGCTTCGAACGCATGGCGGTTGGCCGGGCCCTTGGTCGCATAGATCACCCGACCCTCCCGATAGGGTTTCCCGAACCAGGTCCGGTCGTTTGCCATGACCGCCAGCACGGCGTCAACGGCCTGCCACGAATCACCGGTCGCCGTTCGCGCCTCCTTGTAGACGGCCTCCAGCTTTTCCAAAGGCTTTTCGGGAAAGACGTGGGCGCAGCGGGAGACGCTCTCGAACCGGACCCGCTCGTCCGCCAGCCCGTCCAGCCGGCCGATCGCCCCCCGGACCCACTCAAAACGTTGGTCCAGGGTCGATTCAACTGTCAAGAGCTCGGCTGCCTGCATCACCTCTCCCCTCGCCTCAGCGCCCAACGCCCACTCCACGCCCCGGCCAAGCAGACTGCTCCAGTCGTGCACCACCAACTGGAGCTCGATTCGGCAATAGACTGGCGTCGCCAACTCCCAGTAGACCTCACGGGTGAACTCGTCAGAGACCAGCCCGCGTTCCGTTGCCGCCCGGAACAGCGTGCCATAGCTCTCCCGCAGCTGTTCCAACGGCCCCTCGTGTACCAGAGAAAGCACCTCCCGCGCGGGAAATCGTTGGGTCTCCACACCTTCCACCGCCCGGGTCACCGGAACCCCCAGCCAGACGTCAAAACCCTCCCCGCAGGGGAGAAAGGGCCAGTGCGCAAAAAGCGGCCCGGCAACGGCCGAGTCGGGAACGCGCCGTTTCATGTCCGCCAGTGCCAGTGGCAGCTCGCGGCGGTTTGCCAGGTCAACCCGGACGGCCGCCACCAGCGATTCCTCGATCCCCTTGTGTTCGATGCCCAACTCGTGCAGTGGCTTCATGGCAATGCTCCCAGATGTAACGATCGACCTGTGGCAGAACCCGTCGCCTGGTACTCTGGCCAAGAACACTCGAGAACCGGCAGCTGGCCCAACATGGGTGTGAGCCATGCGGCCAGTAGGCGCTGGTGGAGGAACTTGACCGTTCTGGCCCACGCCAGCTCGGCCGCCAGTGCATTGTAGGCCTCCGGGCGGTCGCTTTCCAGGAACCAATGGCCGGCTCCGGGATAGATGTGAAAGGTCGCCTCTTTCCCTGCCTTGCGTAGGGCTCTTTCCAGGCTCTTGACCGAGGATGCTGATACCCACTCGTCAGTCTCGGCCAGATTGAAAAGAAAGGTAGATCGAGTCGTAGCATAGTCGCCGCCGCGCGCCCCGTAAAAGAGCACAGTGGCCCGGATCGGGCTGGACGGCTGGTCGGCCAACCAGAGAGCCCAATAGGCACCCAGCGAAAAGCCAATCAATCCCAGGTCAGGCCTCAGCACTGCGGGGTGGGCCGCCAATGCCTCGGCCGCCCACACAATCTCGGAGGAGACTGTCTCCCGCCTGAGCCGGGATCGCAGGCGCTTTGCCTCCTCGACCGTAGCGGCGGTCTTGCCATGGTACAGGTCGGGCGCTAACGCGACGAAACCTTCGGACGCCAGCCGATCACAGAGACCGCGAAGGAACGGGTTCAACCCCCACCAAGCATGCAACACCAATACCCCAGCCCCCGTGCCGCCCGTCGGAACCGCCAGGTGACCATCCACCCCATCGGGAACATGAGACACCATCTGATCGACCATCGCTTGCCTCCTGCCCAGCAAACTGTGCTAGATTGGTCGACTGGATCCGGTTGAGCTGTAAGTCTAGCGCGGGTGCCTCGATCGGTCAAACTCTCGTGGGGTTCGGCGAACGCGTAATGGTGACCGACGAGAGCGTTCAGCAATCATACCGTGCGACGATCTGCCGAGCATAGTCCGCGACGCTCAACCGCAGCGCGGACGGTCGCAACACCTCGGCCGCGCCGCCCCAACTCAGCACCCGTTCGCGTGCAGCCTCAAAGGACTCAAAGGCCAGCGCCAGCGTGACCCAACCCTCCTCATCTGGCGGACTGACATGCGCTACGGGGGCGCCAAACCGGCCGCCGAACGCACGCGGGAGGCATTCCAGCAATGCCGGCGACACCCGCACGGAAACGGGAAGCCGGATGCGCGGGCTTCGCGCCGGGCACACCAATCGGTCCAAGAAGCGACCAGGTCAAACCCGGCCGGCCGTTCAAAGCGGCTCTCAAGCGGAATCGCATCCAGCAGATCCGAAACACGCTTGACGCCCAAACGGCCGAGCTGGGCGTACACCAGATGCCAGACACCGGCCTTGGCGACGAGACCGTAAGGATCAACCGCCTGGTCCAGGCGGAGACCCAGCTCGCCGATGGCATTAGAGACTTGGAGCCTTCGATCCTCCCAGAGCGACTGATAGATAGCGCGCAGATGAGGCAAAGCGTCCTGACCCTCGTGCCACCAGGTCGAATCCAGGTAGAAACACTGGCGAACTCGCTGATCGTCGCCGCGACGGGTCGCCGGGAGCGAGGCGGCCAGTTTGAGCAGCGCCGACCGCAGGTGCCCGGCGACGCCCAGCTCGTCGAGGCACGCCGGGATACTGAGCATAAAGAGCGCCCTCGCCTCGCCGGCCGATAGACCGGTCAGGCTGGTCCGGTAACTGTCCAGCAACGCCAAGCCACCGTCGCGGCCAGGTTCGCAATAGATCGGGATGCCGTCGGCCGAAAGGGCTTCCACGTCCCGGCAGACCGTCCGCTCCGACACCTCCAGCTCGGCCGCCAACTCGCGAGCGGACATCCGGCCGCGGGTCTGCAACAGCATGATCATCGATATCAACCGGTCGGCCCGCATCGGACTGCTCCAACCTCCCATATCTGATGCGGTTCTACCTGAAAACCCTGACAGTGGATGTCAGGAATAGTGGTATAATGCACTTGACCAAAGAGTGGAGCACCATGTCCCGGGCCCGACAGAGGATAGAGGAAGGAGCGAGCAAGGTGAGCGGACTGGACGTGAAGATCGTCAGGCTGGCGGCCATGCGGGTGGCGAGGTTCCATGGCTTCGGCTCCAGTCCTGAACTGGTGGCGATCGAAAAGCTGGTCTACTGGGCACGGCCGAAAGGGCTGCTGGAAAATCGGACGAGAAACCGAATCTTTGGATTCAACAATCCAAATCCCTCGCCGGGCAGTCCGAACTATGGCTACGAGACCTGGATCGCCGTGGGTTCGGAAATCGACGCGGAGAAGGGTGTGGAGCTGCACGAGTTCGAGGGGGGTCTATACGGCGTCACTCGGTGCCGTGGGGTAGAGAGCATCACTCCCACGTGGAAGGCGCTGGTTCAGTGGCTGGAGGAGAGCCCGTATCGGTACGGGAGCGATCCCTGCTTGGAGGAACTCCTCGGTCCGTTGGACGCCCCGCTGGACGAGTTGATTAACGGATCGGTTCTCGACCTGTATATGCCCATCGCGGAATAGCGCGGCGACTTCTGCGAGTCTCACCTCCGGGTGAGGCGGCGTACCGTACCGTTCCCTCAGGGTTGAGCAAGGCCACCATGTTGACCACTCATTCCACCTTCAGCGGTTGCCAGCCAGCGTTGAAATCCTCGCCGGGGCTGTCGGTCATCCGCTTTCTGTTCCTTCCGTCCGCATCTATTACGTGGACCTCCATGTCGGCGTCGCGCCAGGAGTTGAACAGCAGACAGTTACCCGTTCGATAGACAACCATTACACGGGTGTTTGGACCGGGCTGATTGACCTTTGGTAGCTCTCGCCACCTGCCTGGGCAGGCGAGGTGTCTAGCCCGGCGGATGCACTTCGGGCATCCGGGAGACCGCGCATGAACCGGATCGCCAGCGCTGCCTCCACTTCGCGGTAGGAAAGCCAGTTCATTTCCTCGTCGCTCTGGCGTTCACCGATGTGGGAGGCCGCGTTCTCATCCGCGTTGGCTGCATACCCGCACCACAGGCAGACAAACCGGTCCTGGGTGCGGCGGTTCATCGATAGGGTAAAACCACAGGCAGAACACTGTTGGCTCGAATAGGCGGCCTGAACCGCCCGATAGCGTATGCCACGCTCGTCCAGTTTGTACTTGAGTTTGTCGCGTACATAGCCCAACTGCGATGCGCCCAGCGCACGGTTCATCTGGCGCGATCTGAAGCGCAGGTCCCTCACCGACAGACGCTCCAGTGCCACCGCCAC
>DCVT01000058.1 GCA_002328075.1 Anaerolineales bacterium UBA2181
GGCGGGTGTCGTTGACACCTGAGCCAATCTCCTTCACCACCGCCGCCACCTGGTGGCCTTTCGCGGCACAGTAGTCGATCAATCGCTTGGCTTGCGACTCCAGGTTGTCCCGGTTCTCGGCGGCCGAGACACGCGCATAGACGGCCACCTTCCGAATGGGCGCCGGCGCCATGGCCTGGGGCAGTGGTTCGGTGATGATGATGGTGCCCGTCTCAACCTGGTAGCCCTGCAACTGACCGCTCTTGAACCAGCGCCAGGCCGTGCGATAGGACACGCCAACTTGGCGGGCGTACTCACTCAATTTCATAGCGATATATCAGTACACAAATCCATATGTATCAATAGGTGTGACTAAAATGAAGAAACAAATGCAATACCTTCGCCTACGCTATTTGGTTGTACCGGCGCCTGAGCTCCTCCTCGGAAATGAGCGGCCGGCTGACGGCATCCAGCGTTTCCCGGCTCACGGCTCCCTGGCTGACGAGTTCAAAGCCTGCCCTCTTGGCCGCATCCAGGACGGCCTGCCCGTCTGAGGTCAGCTCGCCCTTGACCTTCATCAGGTTGGCGTGCGGCCGTAGAACCGCGCCGGCGAACTGGACGCTGGCGTCCTCGGCCAACTCCTCGGCGATGCGCACCACCGTGTCCATGTTGGCTCTTTCCCACCAACCACCGGTGGAAACCAGTCCGATTTGCCGTATCTGGACGTCGTCGCGAAACCTGGCCCGGGTCCGGCCGGCACGGTACTCGAGCACGGGGTTGATCAAGGGACACAGCCGGTTGACCAGGTCCTGCATCGCGCCGGGCAATGGGATGTATACCGGAGTAGCCAGGATCAGAATGTCCGCCGCTTTGAGCTTGGGCATCAGCGCCTGCATCTGGTCCTGGATGCAGCACTCCCCCGGCCGGACGTACCAGCAATACATCTCACCGCAAGCACAGGGTTTGATTTTGAGGCGACTGGCGTATTCCAGCTCGACCTCGCATCCTGCATCGCTCATGCCCTTGATGAAAGGTGAGAGGACCGTCGCGGTAAGGCCCTTTTCCATACTGGGACTGCCATTGATCACCATTGCCTTGGTCATCGCTTCCTCCTTGCTTCCAGTTTATCCCTGCCAGGCAAATTGGGCAAGCAGTGCGTGTGCGGTGTCCAGGACATCCCGTACACCGTTTGAGGTTCGGGTACAGCGCGCATCCGACGTGAGCAGTATCGGACACCGTGGTCGCTCAGCGATACCCGCGCTGCTCACGATACCAAGACCTCACCTTCAATGGCCAAGGCAGGCAGAAGGGACAAGACGCTTCAAGGTGCATTCTCACGTCCTGTCATTCAGGTAGCCGGTTCTTGCCAAAAATGGTCCACTCGCACCATCGGCCTGCGTTCCAGGTGGGCAAGTTGTCCAGGCCGATGCAAGGGGGCATGCAGGAGGCCGAGCTGCGTCAGCCGTCCACGGCCGTGATAACCAGAATGCCTGTGCAGGTCGACGCCGACGGAGCGTGTGAGGGGAGTTCGCCATCGGTACCTCCGGCACGAAGAAAGATGCATGCGCATTTGGGGAAAAGCTGCCAACACCGTGCGGTTTGGGTCTCCGCGCCACCCGACGAGTTGAGAGAACCCAAAGGGGTCACCGACAAGAGACAGGCCGGGAAAGAGCCGTCTTGCAAGCCGCGGCCGCCTGGCCACACGCGCTGTCTCGCCGGAATCCAGGTGCATGCGGCCCAGTCCCCCGACGTGGATCCGGTGGCCCGCAACCGCAGGACGCGCAACGGCGTTGGGGCGAGCCGCACAGACCTGAATTGAAACGCTCGGCTCGGTGTGCTATACTACGGATATTATCGATTTTTCGCCGTGCGCCTCGCGGCTCTGTCCACCTGAAGCAGCGACCGGCCGGTGCGGCCGCAACGCTCGGGTTGCGTGATATGGCGCCGTTGTCCGGATTGAGGAGACAGGTATGAAGACGTTGCAGTGTCCGAATTGCGGAAGCCCTGATGTCAGGCCGGCCGGATACCCCGAATATCGGTGCGCTCATTGCGGGACAACTGTGATCCCCGACCAAGGCCTGACGGGGTTTGTGGATGTCGTTCTCGTTCAGAGCCCGCCAGGTAAGAATGCAATCCAAGTGATTCAGGCACTCAGGCAAGCCACAGATTTGGGTTTGACTGAGGCAAAGGCTGCCGTGGAAAACCTTCCGACCGTCATATGCCGCAGCGTCAAGGCAGCCGATGGGGAGCGTATTAGAGCAGCTCTGGAGAAGGTCGGAGGCAAGGCGGTGCTGAAAGCTGCCTGACGCGGGTTGCAGAGGATAACGTTTGGTCCTGGGTGCAATAGGCGACATTGTCAGCACCGGCGACCGTTGAATCGTAACGTTCGGCGGCGGCACAAACGGAGCGCAACTCCCAAGCGGCATTCGAGGTAGAAACGAGAGAATATGGCGTCCAATCGCAACCTGCGCGGATCCAAGCATTTCACCCTCCAGCCACTGACCGATGGAGTATATGCATGCCTCCACAAACCCGGAGGCGCTGCGTACTCTAATGCCGGGATCATCGAACTGGGCGATCACACCTTGCTGGTGGATTCCTTCGATAGCCTGGCGGCTGGTCGTGACCTGCGCCAAACTGCAGAGTCCTTGCTAGAGCGGCCGGTCGGAACCATCGTCCTTACCCACGCTCACGGTGACCACTGGAAAGGCGCTTCCGTTTTTGATGCCGAAACACTGCTGTTGGCCAGCAAGACGGTCCGCCAAGTCTGCCTAGATCGGGGCCCTCTGATGGTGGAGGACATGAAGGACGCCGCGGCATGGGAAAAAAGGCTTGGAGAGACCGAGCTGCAACTGCGGACAGAACAAGATGATCGTGTGCGTGTCGGCCTTGAAAGGGCTGTCATGCGCATTGGGTATGCCATGGCCGAAATGGGCGAATTCCGGCCACGTTACGCCGATCGGACATTCGAGGACACGGTGCTATTCCAGGGCAGCAAACGAAACGCCGAACTGCGCTCATTAGGTTGTGGGCACTCGGAGGACGATGCGGTCCTGTTTCTACCACACGACGGGGTTGCATTCATCGGCGATATCGGTTTCTTTGATACCCAGCCCTTCCTTGGTTTTTGTGATATCGAGCTCTATCGCCGGCAGCTGCTATTCCTTCAGGAATCTGATTTCAAGGTGCTGGTGCCCGGACATGGTCCGGTGGGGGACAAGAACGACATTGCGCTGCAGCTCAGGTACATGGATGTACTGGAAGACCTGGTTGGCACGGTGGCAGCAGGGGGCGGTTCGTTGGAAGAAGCCCGGCAGATCATGCTACCTGACCCTTTTGACAAATGGCTGATGGGTGGCATGGCGAGGTTTGACGACAACGTGCGTTTCTTTTTCGCGCGTCTTGGCGGCGAAATGCGCCCAGACGTGTGAAAGCTAAACATACTCGTCAAACCGAATTGCGGTAACGATGGCCGGATCGCGGTAGGACCTGGCGGCCTCCGTAGCACCGAGTGATTTTTGGCGACCGTTTGCAGGAGCATCGGGCCGACAACCTGGGTTGCCCGGCAGCGGGTCGGCCTTGCTCACGCCGCCCCACTCGGGCCCGATCCGCTTCACCAAGTCAACGCCTGTTCAATCTCGGCCGGCGCCGCAGATGCCCGGCAGCCGGTCAGCATCTCTGGTGTCTGCTCAAAGGTGGGAGACGCGGGACCCGATGCCGGCCGCCACCCTCAGGCAGCCACCGGCACAACCATCCCGCACCCGGCCAGTTTGCTCGCTGGCCCGCTCCGTCCGATCAACCCTGCGGCCGGCGTGCTACTGCCAGAAGGTGCGGACTGAGAACCGGCTCGTTCTCCTACCAGCGCGCCACGGTCAGGAGGACCTCCAGGCGGCTATCATCCAGGCTCTCGGCAACATCGGGCGCCATCCACCCCGGCCCCTGGATCCCCAGTGTGGCGATATGGGCCAACCCCGCCTCAACCAGCTCGGCTTCCAGCTCGGCCGGGAGGTGGAAAAAGGAGGTGGTGAACACGCGCCACCCCGGGAGCCTGCGGTGCTGCCCGTCGGCCAGCTCCCGCGCCATCATGGCCAGGTAGGCAGGGTCCCAGGCCCGGCCGCGGAGCAACCCAAGCAGGGTGGAGGCATACCGGCTGATGGCGACGGCGAACAGCAGCCCACCCGGCCGCAGGACTCGCCGAGCCTCCCGCAGGGCGGTCAGGCGGTCGTCCCGTTCGGTCAGGTGATAGAGCGGGCCGTGCAGCAGGAGCGCGTCGGCCCGTTGTCCGCAAGATCCAGTTTGCAGGCGTCGCCCACGCGGGCGCTGGCCACGGGGGCGGAGCGGAAGGTCTCGGCGGCCTGTAGTGCCTGTTCAATGTGGCGCGGAACCGCGTCGATCAAGTAAACCGTACAGTTTAGGCCGGCTCAGTGTAATAGTCAACCATCTCTGGCAGCGTCATGATCCACCTTGCTGCGGCAACGGCGCGGCCCGCTCGTCCACCCAACGCAACAGCGAACAGGTCACCGGTTGAAACCAGCGGGGCCAATAGCGGGCAGCCAGCGGGTTGGTGGTCTCGAAATCCACCGCGCACCGGGCGTACCCCCCGACCGCGGCCCAGGTTAGCGCATGGTTCATGAGTGCAGTGGCGAGCCCTCGGCCGCGAGACTCTGGCCGGACAAAGGCTCCACAGATGTTGACCGTCCCCGGGTCCTGCAACAGCTGGCACTCCGCCTGGTCGCCCGGCTCCAATGCCAGGTAGCCCACCGGCTGTTCATCCTCGAAAGCCAGCCAGGCCAGGTTGCCTGGCTGGTCCAGCCAGGCCTTATCCTGCTTCAGCTTGTGCAGGAAAAAGATTGGCGGTGCCGCGATGTGGTCTTCCAAGGCGTGGCTCAGCGCGGCCACGGCGGCGGCGTCGGCCGCGCCGGCAAGCCGCACCACCGCTCCGGGCGCGTCGCCGGGCAGCGGTTCCAACCCGCGCACGCAGTCCATGTTGATATGGCCGAACCCCGACCAGCGCCACTGCTCGATGCCCTTCCGGTCGTGGGCCAGGACGCCGACCGCGTGCAGGACGCGGCCGTCGGCCACCCAGCGCCGGGCAAGTTGGGCGTAGAGATCCTGATAGATGCGCCCGCTCTGGTCCAACTCGGCGCCGTTGGCCCAATCCGGGCTGTAGGCCGCCTGCCGATTCATAAAGGCGTTGAGGGCAAACCCGTTGAGAAAACCGACCAGCCGGCCGCCGCATACCGCCACGACCCCCTCGTTGTTGGCGACCACATCGCGCAGCATCGCAGCGATCGGTTCGGCCGATTCGTAGCGGGCCGGCAGCAGCGGCAGGGTGGCGCGCAGCGCGCGATAGCGCCGGGCCACCAGCGTGGCCGCGTCCTCCAAGTGACTCTCACTCATGGTACAGATATCGAGCATGATCACCTCTCTGCCCAGCACGTCAGCTGCGGGGCAACTCTCGGATCCACTGTCTCGCACGCAATTCACCCGACCGGAGGACGCGGGTCAATAGGCACGGCCTGCTGGGCGCAATGGTAACACACGTGGCGCGGTATGTCGCAGCCAACCGCAGATACCCGGCCGACCATCCGCCCGGCGGGGAGCTGGGGAGGCAAGTCAGCCGTCTCTCGTGCGACAGACGGCACCCTCGTTGTCACCGTGACCGGTGTTCGCCGGCTGACGGGGCTCGACCCTATCGCCGGTCGGGGGAAAAGCGTTTTGCTACCGTCCGGCCCAACAAGGCGTTTTTCTGCGCGGGTGCTGCGCGCCGGCCGTCGGCGGTCCGCCACCGAGGCGTGAATGGTGGTGATGTTGAGCGGACCGTCCGCGAGTCGACCCGTGACGAGATTGGCCAACGCCGATCCGGCCCGCAGCAAACTGACTGCCTCCGAATTGCCTGACTGGCGCAGCCCGGCCCCTCCCTGATCCGCCGGGCGTCAGCGGCCCTCGGGGACTACCTGACGAGTCTATCCGCGCCGCGACCGGCGACCGGCGCCGCCGCCACCGCCGCCCAGGATGGTCGTCAAGCCCATCAGGAACCCAAAGTTGTACCAGCCGCCGTTGTTGTAGACCTGGTACAGGTGTACGTTGTTGTTGAGCAGAGAGACGACGAAGGTGATGGGCGCAATGATTCCATGCCACAGGCCTTGCCAAAAGCCGGCCACCTTGCCCTCCTCGTTAGGCGTTCCGGACAGCGGGTTGGCGCCAGGGGCGCAGGCGGTCAAGGCAACCAGGCTCACCATGACGATCAGAATGACAACTGCCTTCATGGCGTCTCCTCTTGAATTGCTTCCTCTGAGCATAATACGCTGTTATCGTGGTTTGGTTGCTGCACGCCGCACCAGACCACCTTGTATCCCCCGGCTAAGCATGATAGGATTGACGGGTGAACCGGATTGGCCAGGGAACTAACTAGATGAATCGGCGATCTTTTTTCCGGGCAGCCGTAGGCCTGGGCTGGACGACCCTGGCCTCTTTGCTCCTGCGGGCCTGCCAGAAGGCGTTGCCGGCGACGGTGGAGCCCACGGTCGCGGCGATCGGCCGATCAACCGCCGCGGCGACCGCGACTGCCTCGTCCACAATAGTGCCGCCCCCTACCGCCACCGCCCCGGCTGCGGCCCAGACCATCGACCCGGCGACGGCTGCTCCGACCGTGGCGCGCCCCGGCCCCACCACTACCGTCATGCCCACTGCAATCAAGAGGAGTCCGATGACCCAAATAGCCTTTGTGAAAACCCAGGACCGCGCAACCGGTGTCCGGCGGGCCATGGATCTGCTGCACTCCCAGCCGTTGTCGGGCAAGACGGTGTTTCTGAAACCGAATTTCAACAGCGCCGACCCCACGCCCGGATCCACCCACATCGATGTCGTGCGCACCATAGTGCAAGCGCTGCGGTCGAGGGGCGCCGGCCGGATCACGGTGGGCGACCGTAGCGGCATGGGCGATACCCGGGCCGTCATGCAGCAGCTGGGTATCTTCCGCCTGGCGAAGGAGTTGGGTTTCGAGACCGTCGTGTTTGACGAGTTGGACGTCGCCTGCTGGCGATCCTTTCAGGTGGACGGGGGCCACTGGCAGCGAGGGTTTGCCGTCGCCCGGCCGGTGCTGGACGCGGACGCCGTGGTCCAAACCTGCTGCCTCAAGACCCACCGTTACGGCGGGCACTTCACCCTGTCGCTCAAAAATTCCGTGGGGTTGGTCGCCAAGACCGTGCCGGGTGAAGGCTACAATTACACGAGCGAGCTGCACAGCTCGCCCGACCAACGCCGCATGATCGCCGAGATCAACAGCGCCTACCGGCCGGACCTGATCCTCCTGGACGGGATAACAGCGTTGGTTGACGGCGGTCCGGATACCGGCACCAAGGTAAACTCCCAGGTTATCCTGGCGGGCACCGACCGAGTGGCTATCGACGCTGTGGGGGTGGCCATCCTGCGCTATTTCGGCACCACGCCGGCCGTGAGCCAGGGGCAGATTTTCCAGCAGGAACAGATCGCCCGTGCCGTCGAGTTGGGCTTGGGCGTCGACGGTCCCGACAAAATCGAGCTGATCACCGACGATCGGGACAGCGCGACCTACGCGGAGGAGATTCGCCAGGTCCTGCTGCGCGGCTAACCCGAACGGGCCGAATCGCGCAGGTTGACCGCGCCCGTTCGCGATTTGGGTCCTCGCCGACCGTCGCACGTCGCGACGGCACGGCGCGGACTATACGGGGTCGGCGTCCCCGGCCGGCGGGGCGAGCGGCAACCGCATCACCACCCGTCGACGGGATCGCGCCGCAGCCAGCGTGAACCCGGCCGACTCGAACATCGGCACTATCCCCATATACTCTTCAAAGCGCTGATCCTTGCCTTCATCTGGCAGCAGCGGGTAGGCCTCCAGGATCTGGGCGCCGTTTAGCCGGGCATGTTGGATCGCTGCCTGGAGCAGCGCCTGGGCCACGCCCTGCTGCCGAGAGGGCTCGGAGATGAAGAAACAGACGATGGACCATACCGGCCGGTCATCGACCCGCTGGAGCGTGGGCGAGCGATCCAGCGTGGAGAACTCGTCGCGCGGCGCCACGGAGCACCAGCCGATCGGCCGCCCCTCCCAATAGGCCAGGATGCCCGGCACGCGATCGGCCGCCACGATCGCCTGCATTGCCGACCGGAGAACCTGGGAGCCCTGCCGGTGGAACTCGGCCCGCTTCAGCCGCCAGTACATGCACCAGCAGTAGCGATGCACCCCGGGCTCAC
Source organism: Anaerolineales bacterium UBA2181 (assembly GCA_002328075.1). Lineage (GTDB taxonomy): Bacteria > Chloroflexota > Anaerolineae > Promineifilales > UBA4811 > UBA4811. The sequence goes on from DCVT01000058.1 coordinate 8,212, forward strand.
CGCTGAACAGCGTGTCGAAATCGTACCACCGGTCGGCCGTCACCGGTTCGAATGTGAGGTTGGTCAGGTCGATGTGAGACCCCGCTCTTTCCATTTCGCTGCGGACCTCTCTTTCAGCCGATGGGCCTCATACCCCGCTGTTTCTGGCTTGACCTGCGGCGCACACGTCGAGCTCTGGCTCCATGAGTCACCCAAGGGCCTGACCGCTTGGCACCGCACCTAATAGTATCACAGGGGCTGCCGCCAGAAAAGAAGGCGTGGCGGCCTTGTCCGTTGCCTTGGAGGTGGGTCCCGACCGGAGCTCTGTCTGGCTCTAATCGGCAGTACGATCATCTGGAAATCGGTGGCCGCACTCCCCCAATGCGGTCTTTTGCATTAGGTAGCGCCCAGTGGCACAACAGGACTTGGTCGGCGCAGAGTCGGACGCGCGGTTGCCTTTTTCTCCCCAATGCTCCCGACTGCTACTGCTCGCAGGTATCAAGAGCAGCGTCATCGTCGTCCGAGGCGCCGAGATGATACCCTGAGCCGGTCGGTCCCGGTCGTACGATCACCTTCTGGTGCTGCCCGGCGTCGTCGCGACCTGGCCGGCCGGGGGCTGGGTACGTGGGAGACCTCGGGAAATTGATGTTGCAGGCGCGTCTCATCGTTGCCACTGAGCTGGAAGGGCCGATCGTCCAGGAACGGCAGCGGGCCCAAGGGGTAGTTCAGGCGGCGGAGTAGAGTTCGCTGCTCCGCAACTCGGGGCCGCTCACCGGTTGATTTTCGCCCCGTTTGCGGTATAGTTGCCGCGCATCGGGCTGGCGCGCTGGCCTGGCCCAGAAACAGGAGACGACCGGATGAGAGGCATCGAATGGTTCAGGGATGGCGATACGCCGCTGGCGCTGGTGATGCGGGCTGAAGTGCACCCCGAGGGAGCCCGCTTTTTCACCCCAGACGACGCCGCGCTGCAAGTGGGGTTGCTGGGACACCGATCTGGGGTGGTCGCCGCTCCCCACACCCATCACCGCATCCAGCGGGTCATCGCCGATACCTGCGAGGTGCTGCACGTGCGCGCCGGCCGGGTGTCCGTCGACCTTTACGACCTCCAACGCCGGTTGGCTCACACCGTGGAGTTGGCCGCCGGAGACACCATCCTGCTGATGGCCGGGGGGCACGGCCTCCAGGTGCTCGAGGATTCGCTGGTGCTGGAGGTCCGCCAGGGTCCTTACCTGGGGGTCAATGACAAGGAGCGATTCGATCCATGATCCCGGTCAACGCGCCCCTGCTGGGTGAACGTGAACGCGAATTAGTGCTGGAGAGCCTGGCCTCTACCTGGATATCCGGCCGTGGCAAGTACGTCAGCGCCTTTGAAGAGGCGTTCGCCGCCTATTGCGGCGCCCGGTTCGGCGTGACCACCCCCACCGGCACCACCGCGCTGCACCTGGCGTTGGCGGCCCTGGGGATTGGCCCCGGTGACGAAGTGATCATGCCCGCCCTGACCATTATCTCGTGCGCATTCGCCATCACCTACACCGGCGCCCGACCGGTCCTGGTAGACTCTGAGCCCGAGACCGGCAACTTGGACTGGACGCGACTCGAGGGTGCCATCACACCTCGCACCCGGGCCATCATGCCGGTCCATCTCTATGGTCATCCACTGGACCTCGATCCGCTGCTCGAGATTGCCCACCGGCATGGCCTGGCGGTGGTCGAGGACGCGGCCGAGGCGCATGGGGCTCTCTATCGAGGCCGGCCCGTCGGTGGCATTGGCACCGCAGGCTGTTTCAGTTTTTATGCCAACAAGCTGGTCACAACAGGCGAGGGGGGAATGGTCGTCACCTCCGATCCACAATTGGCTGACCACGCTCGGCGATTGCGGGATCTGGCCCATACGCGGGAACGGCGGTTTGTTCACGACGAGATCGGTTTCAACTACCAGATGACCAACCTGCAGGCCGCCATGGGCCTCGCCCAACTGGAGCGCATCGACGACTCGATCGCGCTCAAGCGGCGGATGGCAGCACAGTATGCTGAAGGGCTGAGCGGGGTGCCTGGCCTGATCTTGCCGATAGAGGCTCCCTGGGTGCGCAGTGTCTATTGGATGTATGCGGTCCGGTTGGACCGCGGCGCCAGGTGCTCACGCGACCAGGCCATGGCGCGGCTGCACGAGCGCGGGGTGGATACCCGCACGTTTTTCGTCCCGATGCACTGGCAGCCGGTTTTCCTGCAGCGAGGCTGGTTCACAGACGAGCAGTACCCGGTTGCCGAAGCTCTCTCTCAGACCGGCTTTTACCTTCCCTCGGGCTTGGCCATCACTCCGGAGGAGATCGAGCAGGTCTGCGAGGCGGTCCGAGCTGTGCTGACCTAACCGGGAGAATCCCCGTGGCGCAGCCACCGGTCTCTGTCATCCTGCCGACTTACAACGAGGCGCCGAACATTGTCCCCCTCATCCGGGATATTCAGTCGTGCCTGGCGCACCCGGTCGAGATCGTGGTGGTGGATGACGATTCGCCGGATGGGACCTGGCGGCTGGTCGAAGAGGTGGCTGCGTCCGATCCTTCGGTCCGCTGCATCCGACGGATCGGACGGCGCGGGCTGACCGGCGCCATTCAGGAAGGGATCGACGACTCGCGAGGCGACCCCGTGGTGTGGATGGATTGTGATTTCAGCATGCCCCCCCAGCTTGTGCCGCTGTTGGTCGACGCGGTATTGGTTGAGGGGCACGACCTTGCCGTTGGTTCACGTTTTGTCGGCGGCGGGTCGGCCAAAAAGGGGGTCTCCGGCAGCGGGGATTCAGCCCTGGCGGTGGCTCTCAGCAGCGTGTTGAACCGGGCCCTGCAGCTGTGGCTACACACCTCGTTTCGGGACTATACCAGTGGCTTCATCGCCATACGCCGTCCGGTGCTGGAGAGCATCCGCCTGTGCGGCGACTATGGTGAGTACTTTATTGACCTGATCTACCGCGCCATCCGGAAGGGCTACACCTGGATCGAGATTCCCTATGTGTGCGTTCCCCGCCGGTTCGGCGAGTCCAAGACCGGCGGCACCGCCTGGCAGGTCGCCCGCCGGGGGATCAAATACCTCTGGACCGCCGTCCGATTGCGATTCTCCCGGCTGGCCTGACCAATTATCCTCCCTAGCGCGGCTCGTATCTGCTTCCCGGGGGGTAGGCCGCCCGGCATGATGGGTACGAGGGGGAAAGCCTCGGTCAAGGCCAAGCTGCAAATTCGCTACCGGGCACGGACCGGGCTCTTAGGCCCGTGGCTTGGCCGCTGTCTGATCGCTGCAAGGTACGGTTGCGGGCCAACGCGACATGCGGTGGACCAGGGTCAATTGACGGCGCGTCCGGAGATCTGCGCCCGGGGGGTGTGCGATGGTTGAAGGCGATGGCCGCCGGGTCTTGCGCCAGATCACGAGGTGTATCGTGGTTGGGCATCGTTTCGCTTCGCTCGTGCCCTCAGTGATGACGGCGACGGAAAACCTGTCGCTGGCCCCTAGTCGGTGTAGACTAACGCCAGGTTCCGGCCGCACGTCGCGCACCTGCCCACCACCACCCCGACATCAAAAAAGCCCGGTAGCCCGTTTTCCCCTTCGATGCGCTCGCACATGGCCACCCAAAAGTGTTCGCCGCCGCAAGCGCAGTTCGGCCGCTCCTGGTGCGTTGGCCGGCGGTGCTCCCCGGTGAAGCCAAACAACAGCGCCCAATGGCCACACTGAGAACAGCGGCCGCGGATAATCCCCATGAAATCGCCCGGAACTGAGCCGGTGTGGTGTTCGATCGTCAGCGCCCATGGTACCAGCCCGCACATGTCACACCTGAACGTCTGAAAGGGGTGACTGTCGCCCGGGTAGGAGTCGGCTCTGAGGCACCGGCGCGCAAACTGCTCTAGATCATGGAGTGCAACCAGATTGTGAACGTCATCTGATTCCCACGTTGCGCTTGTCAACTCGGCACCTGCGCCGGCCGGCAATCGAGGCGGTCGTCACAACCCATGCGGCCGACAAAGGGAATTGTATCGGCGCAGGTCAACTGTCGCAAATTCGCCAGCAGTACCCAGAGGGGGGTGAGCAATCATGTGCCGTCGTCATTAGCCCTGTCTGCGGTCACCGGGCACACAGGCATACCGACGCCCAAGTGACGATCCACCGGCGGAGGCAGTAGAGGACCATCAAAGGTGCTGCTCCGCGACACGACCAGGCTGGTGATGAAGCCGGACACCGCGTTCGGGCTCATGTGTGCCTTGAAACCAAAGAAACCTTGCTTCCTGGTCACCCCGTTCCCCTCCTGGTCGCGCTCTCGATCGGTATGCTTCACGCCCCATGTTGCGCCTCCATCCCGGGGTGGCTTACCTTTCTTGTTCTGCCGCTCTCCATCCTTACGCGTGTTTACGCCTGCCGAGGTGTGCACGCTGTCGATTGCCTGAAGAGAGCCGAACTGAACCCGGTTCAGCCGGCCGGACAGTATCCGCCGGCATCTCTTCCAAGGCCGCTCCATTGTCCTTCCGAATCAGTAGTTTGCGAAATCCGCTTAGCGTCGAATGATCCGGGGCGGGTCCATCCACGGCTAGCCTAAGGAAGCACTCTATCACCAGGCTGTCGTTGACGTGTTGCTCGGTTGCTCGTTCCGAGAGGCTGTACAAATCGGTGATCAAAAGTGTTTTCAGGATTCCCGCCGGATCGTACGGCGGCCGGCCTGGCGCCGCTGGAGCACAACCGCATCAGCCACTCGGTGTACCTTGGCGAAGCACTGATCGCGTCCAGTTTGCGCAGGAAATGGTTCTGCGGCACGATCCGTTCATATAGCCAATCACCGAAAGAGGTTCCGGTTTCTTTTTCCTGAATCGCCCTTGGACCATCGATCCATTTCCCTGCATCTGTACCGCTGTTCCCATGGGTGACACGGGAAAGGCGCAGCAGACTCGTTTTTGGGCTGGTTTTTCAACCCCCCAAGTTTGCCGTTTGACAAGCATGCGCTACAATATCTCCAGCGGATACCTCCCGAATGAACCCTAGGTGCCGGTGTCAGCCGGGGACACTGGGCACGTCATCGTTTTTCACAACCGGCCGGGAGGTGAATTGTCGGGACATGGAGGAAACGATGGACTTTGAAGGATATTGCGTCAAGTGTCGCGCCAAGAAGCAGATCAAGGACGGCACCGTCCGCAAGACCCCGCAGGGGCGGCCGATGGCCCAGGGGATCTGCCCGACATGCGGCACCAAGGTGACACGCTTTCTCTCGACGAAGGAGAACAAGTAGCTTCCAGCGCCGGGGGCCAGCAGGCAGGGCCGGTTTGACCGGAACCCAGCTCTGCGGCTGGATCCTGTAAACGTCCCACTCCTTCAGGGAGACCGGCTGGCGTTCTGTACGGCGCGCTGGGACGACGAGCGGACGCGATCTGGCGGGTGACCGACAGATCGCTGTCGCATGCCCGCCAGATCAAGCTACCGCAGAGCTACTGACCTCGGGAATCCTGGAGTGCATCCTCCAGGAGCGAAGGGAACCCGCCCTGACTGGCAGGGATCGGCTGGGGTCACTCTTTGGCTCCATCCCGCCCAAAGAGCGGCTGTCGCGTGGTGTCACGCGGCTGCCAGGCGAACAGCGCCAATCGGCCAAGGAAGCAGAGAGGTTGGCGCGGGATAAGAGTTTCGACTGCCTACCGGGCCTGCCGCAACCTGGATATCCGGAACCCAGGCCGGGTCATGGACCGGTGGTAGAATGATAGGTACCGACACCAGGGCCGGCAGGTCAACCGGTAACGGAACCGGATTCGGGAGGCCGCGAGTGGGCGTAGCGGACCTGCAGACGGCGGCTCGGCCAAGGATTGTGGGATTTCGACCCCCGGCCGGGACAGGTCCGGCATCTGCCGCTGTGTGACCGTTGGCTACAGCGCGAGAACCGCGTTGTCGATTGGATCACACGGCTGTTGGTGCTCTTGCGGCAGCGCCGAGAATGAAGTGGACCGACCCATGGGAGGTTGCCGGTGATCGACTTCGCCGGTTGCTTTCGCTTCCACCAGGGCGGTGGGTTTCCCAGCGCTGTGTGGTGAGCAAGGCGGTGGTCAGGCCGGCTTCCAGGTCGGCGACCGGGCGATGCAAGCGTCCTTTGAGGCGGGAAGAGATCGCCCAGGCTATGGGCACGACTGTGTTGCCCACCGTGGCGCTGTGCCAGGTCCACGCCATGCTGATCCTGTGGCCGATGACCTGCACTCGACTGTGAACAGGCTTGAGGCGGCCGGCAGCCCGCTGGGAGCGCGGGTCTCCGCCGGACGCGGTCAGGTCAGCACCTGGGCGCCGGCGGTTGATTGGCAGACATAGACCCGGGGCGTCAGACCGGTGCGGGAGCCATAGCTTGCAGCCACCGCGTCGCCAAAGGCGGGCGCATCCCCGGCGCGCACCAGTGCCACGGCGCAGCCGCCAAATCCCGCGCCCGTCATGCGAGCGCCGCAGCAGGCCGGCTGGGCGACGGCCGACTCGACAATAGCATCCAGCTCCGGGCTCGATACCTGAAAGTCGTCGCGCAGGCTGGCATGGCTGGCGTTCAGTAGCCGGCCCAGCCATGCTGGGTCGCCAGCCTGCATCGCTTTGCACGCTTCTAGCACTCGCTGGTTCTCGCTCACCACGTGCCGCGCCCGGACGTAGATCAGCTCGTCCAGCCGGTCGCTGGCCTTCTCTAGCTGAGCCGGGCTCACGTCGCGCAACGCCGTGACACCAAAAAAGCGGGCGGCAGCTTGGCACTGCGCTCGCCGTTGGTTGTATTCCGAATCCACCAGGCCCCGCCGGGTGGCAGTATCCAACACCACCACGCTTGCGCCGGCCGGCAGCGGGACCGCCACCGCCTCTAGCGAGCGACAGTCAATGAGCAACGCATGCCCTTGCGTTCCTGAAGCGGAGATCATCTGGTCCATGATCCCGCAGTTGACGCCGATCCACTGATTCTCGGCCTGCTGACCCACCCGGGCCATTCTTGCCGGGTCCCAGGACCAGCCGGCGACGGCAGCAAAGGCCAGCGCCACCGCCATCTCCAGCGCGGCCGAGGACGAGAGCCCGGCCCCGACCGGCACGTCGCCAGCCAGAACACCTTCCCAACCGGCCAAGGGGTAGCCGTGCTGCTGCAGCGCCCAGGCCACGCCTCGCACATAGTCGGCCCAGGAGCCGGTGGCGTGTTCAATGGCATCCAGCGCAAAGCTGTCGGTCTGGTCAAAGTCCAGCGAGTGAATGGTGATTGCCGGGGCGGATGACGGCCGGAGCGCGATCCAGATTGCCCGGTCAATGGCCATCGGTAGCACGTAACCGTCGTTATAGTCGGTGTGCTCGCCGATGAGGTTCACCCGGCCCGGCGCTCGGATCACCGTTGGCGGACGCTCGGACCTGCCAAAGGTTCGTGTCAGGCCTTCCAGGACTCGTTCGCGCACATGACCTCCAGGACGTTCAACCTGCATGTCCGGCTCCAATTCCAGGAATTTCCGTTTGATCGCGCTCCGATCGGGCTCCGCGCACCGTGCTGGCTGTGATCCCGGTCAGGTTGTCAGATCCGGCATCTGCCAGGGCAACCGCCAGTAGACGCCAGACTCGCGTGCCATCATGTGTTCCTCAATCAACTCGCGCCGAAGCGAGCAATAGTCAGGGTGGTGCCGCTCGATCAAAGCATCCAGTTCTGACTCGCTGTAGCGGCGCCCCGGTTCAAAGTGATTCGCCAACCAGCGGAGCACCACCAGCCGTTTCTTGTAACCGGCCGGCAGCGCCTTGATCTCGTCTCCCTCCACAAAGACGTCCAGCACCTTGCGTTCCCAGGTATCATAGGCGACGCCATCTGCCAACGCACCCACCTGCTCCAATTTGAGCGACGAGAGAACTCGCCGGGACAGGTCGCGCAATCCGTCCACGTCCATACGAAAGAGGTGGTCGTTGCCCTCGACCCGCATGGTGACCACCCCCAACTCCCGTAGCCTGCCCAGGTGGTGGGAGACCGTGGGGGCCTTGAGGTCCAAGAGCGTGGCTAGCTCTTCCACGCCGCACTCACGTTCGGCGAGAATCCCCAGCATCTTGAGCCGGTTCTCGTTAGCCAACGTCTTGAAGAACTGGAGCAGGGTATCCATTTCCGGCTGCATCTCACATGACTCCTACTGTCATCCATATCTAATTAGGAGTATATCGAAATACAATCCGGTGTCAAGGCCAATTGGGAGTCAGAGAAACTGGAATCGGGGCAAAGCAGCGTGCAGCCGTTCTGCTCAGCAGCCGCGGACCCGACAGCAGGGTGGGGAGCCCGCCAGGTGGCGTGGGTCAATCGACATCGCACACCAGGTGATAGATGCCTGGCAGCCGTCGATAGCCTAGTTTTTCGTTGATCGCCAGCATGGGCGCATTCAGCGAATCGTTGCCCGTGCCAATGGTAGTGGCGCCCATGGCTCGGGCGTATCGGATGGCCAGCAGCTTGAGCGCCTGGGCCAGACCCTGGCCACGATAAGGCCGATCGACGCCGGTAAAGGTATTGTGAGCGCTCTTGGTTTCCGGTTCGTAGGCCACCATAGCCAGACCTGACCACCGGTCGCCGCCAGCGGCCAGGATCTGACCCTCCGGCCGGTACCAAGAAACCTGAAAGACGGAACGACAGAACACCTCGTACGATGGAAAGCTTCCCTCGTTGCTCGGGTTGTCCAGCCCGGTCACCCGATTCAGCTCGTACAGCCCAAGTTGCAGGTCCTCGGTGGCCGGTTCCAGGTCTGCCATGGTCAGGAACGTGAAACCGGCCGCGATGGTGGCATCAAGGCGGTGGACGAACGGGCCTTCATCGAACGCGTTGAGGACCAGCACGGATTGGAATTCATGCCGGCCGATGCGAAAACCACGACGCTCGGCGAATTGGACTGCCTCCCGGGCACCGTCCTGCGCCCGGCCCTGCAATCGGCGGGCCCCCCGCGCCCCGGCAAACCGGCGACCCATGTCGTACAGATGCGTGCCGATACCCTGGTTTCGCCAGGCGGGTTCCACCACCAGGTGACACCGGAAATCATCCGCTGGGATCCACGCGTCAGGTCCGACGTCCATCAATCCGACGCACTCCTCGGCCTCGCTGATAGCGACCAGCGTGAGCCGGTTTTCGCTCTCACCCGACTGCCAGCGGTCACGCACCCGTGCTTCCGTGACGGGTTGGAACCGGGTCAGGCTGAGCAGTGACGCCATAGCTGGAAGATCCGTCGTCAAGTCAATGGGTCGGTACCTAATCATGTCGGGTCTCTCTATACTCCGGCCGGCCGAGCGGACAAACCCCAGCCGGGCACCGGGGCTCATGCGGCCGCTGACGACACAAGCGAGGGCTGACCCTTAAACTGGCTGGCGTACAGGTGATGATAAAAGCCGCGAGCGCCCAACAGCTCCTCGTGGGTTCCGCGCTCGACGATCTGGCCGTCGTTCATCACCAGGATCAGGTCCGCCTCGCGAATGGTGCTCAACCGATGGGCAATGACAAAGCTGGTCCGTCCCTCCATCAGGCGCAGCATCGCTTCTTGAATGTGCTTCTCGGTACGGGTGTCCACGCTGCTGGTGGCCTCGTCCAGGATGAGGATGCCCGGATCGGCCAGAATGGCGCGGGCGATGGCCAATAACTGTCGCTGCCCCAAACTCAGGTTGCTGCCCCGCTCCGACAGCGGGGTATCGTACTCCTGCGGAAGCCGGCGGATGAAGGCATCGGCGTTGGCCAGTTGGGCGGCGGCTATCACTTCTTCATCGGTCGCCTCCAGCCGGCCGTAACGGATGTTCTCTCGCACCGTGTCGGCAAAGAGGTAGGTGTCCTGGAGCACGATGCCCAGTTGGCGGCGCAGGTCAACCCGGCACACCTGGCGGATGTCGGTTCCGTCGATGCGAATGCTGCCAGAGTCGATGTCGTAGAAACGGGTGAGCAGGTTGACCACCGTCGTTTTGCCCGCCCCGGTTGGTCCCACCAGCGCAACCGTCTGTCCAGGTCGGGCGTGCAGGTGGACATGCTTGAGCACCGGCCGGTCCGGATCGTAGCCGAAGGAGACGTCCTTCAGAACCACGTCTCCCGCGACGCTCAGCAGCGGTCGCGTGTCTGGGGCGTCCTGTAGCTCGGGCGACTCGTCCATGATCTCAAAAACCCGCTCCGCGCCGGCAATGGCCGACTGGATCGAGTTGAACAGTGCGGCTATCTGGTTTAGCGGCATGGCGAAATTGCGGGCATAGTTCACAAAGGCGGCGATAGTGCCCACGGTCACCAGACCCTGCACCGCCATCCAGCCGCCGGCGCCGGCGACAATGATAAACCCGCCGTTGTTTACCAGGTTGGAAAGTGGGCCGATGGTGGTGGCAAATATCTGCGCTTCGGTCGAGGCGCGCCGCAATTGCTGGTTCGACCGATCAAACTCCTCGATCGCCTCCTCCTCCCGCACATAGGCCTGGACCACCCGCTGCCCGGTGACCGTTTCCTCAATGATGCCGTTCAGCCTCCCGAGCGCCTGCTGCTGTTCCCGGAAACCTCGGCGGGTGCGTTTGGTAATCCACTGGATGAGCAGCATCATCAGCGGGAGGACCAGCAGGCTCACCGCCGCCAACCGTGGGTTGATCAGAATCATCATGACTGCCACGCCCACAACGGTCAACACGCTGGATATCAACTGGGTCACGCTCTCAGTGAGCACATTGCTGATGTTCTCCACGTCATTTGCCAGACGGCTCATCAGCTCGCCGTGGGTTCGCTGGTCGAAGAATCGCAGTGGGAGTGTTTGCACGTGGGCGAATAGGTCGCAGCGGATGTCACGTATGGCGCGCTGCGACACGCCGGACATGACATAGGTCTGCAACCAGGCTGCCAGCGACGAGATGGCATATACAACCAGCATAAGGCGGGCGATGCGCGCCAGCCCTGCAAGGTCACCCGCCAGGATGTGCTCGTCAATAGCTATTCCCAGGAGCCGGGGACCCAGCAAGCCGAACCCGGAGCTGACCGCCACCAGCAACGCTGTGATGGCCAACCTCGCTCGCTGGCGTCGCAGGTAGGTCCAGACGCGCCGCACCGTGCGGTGGGCGTCTCGGGCCTGTTCCCGCTCGGTCAACAGATGCCGCGCCGGCCCGCCTCCGGGACCCATCACGATCGTCCGACTGGATTGGCTCGCCTCACGAGGGGCATTACGTTGCATCATCTGACGTCACCCCGTTGCCCAGTTGCGACTCATAGATCTCTTGGTAGATTCGGCTGGACGTCATCAGCTCAGTGTGGCTCCCTTCAGCCACAAGCCGGCCATCATCCAGCACGAGCACCTTGTCCGCATTCAGCACGGTGCTGATGCGCTGGGCGATCACCAGGCTGGTGCGCTGGCGCATCCAGTCCCGCAGTCCATCCTGAATAGCCGACTCGGTCTCGACGTCGACCGCGCTGGTGCTGTCGTCCAGGATGAGCACTGCCGGCCGGGTGACCAGCGCCCGGGCGATGGCGATGCGCTGTTTTTGCCCTCCCGAGAGGTTGACGCCGCGTTGGCCCACCAGCGTGTCGTACCCGTCCGGCAGCTGGAGAATAAACTCGTGCGCCTGGGCTGTCCTGGCGGCGGCGATCACTTCCTCATCGCTAGCTTCGGGACGGCCGTAGCGGATATTGTCACGGACGGTGCCGGTAAACAGCACCGACTCTTGCATAGCGACGCCTATTGTCCGTCGCAAGGCTGCCATCTCGATGTCACGCACGTCCACGCCGTCCACTGTGACCCGGCCGTCGGTCACGTCATAGAATCGGGGGATGAGGTGCACCAAGCTGGACTTTCCCGCTCCTGTCGCTCCCAGAATGGCTACCGTCTGCCCGGGTTCGGCCACCATGCTGAGCTCCTTCAGCACCGGGCTCTGTCCGTCCTGACCGTAGCTGAATGTGACGTTTTCCAGGGCCACCCGGCCCTGCGCGGTCACGGCGGGCAGGGCCCCTGGCCGGTTCTCAACCTGGGGCTGGCTGTCTAGAACCTCTCGGATGCGCACAGCCGAGGCCTTCGCCCGCGCCACCCGCATCGCCAGCATGCTGACGAACATGAGCGACATGAGCGTGCGCATCAGATAGTTGATAAAGGCGATAAGCTGCCCGGCTTTCAACCCACCGGCCGCGACCTGCAATCCGCCGAACCAGACGGCGCTGACCACCCCCACGTTGAGCGCCAGCATCACCGCCGGCATGGTCACCGCCACGGTGCGCGCTGCGTGTACGGTCAGCTTCATCAGGCCATCGTTCACCCTGCCAAACCGCCGGATCTCGTGCTCTGCCCGGACAAAGGCCTTGACCACCCGCACCCCCGCCAGGTTCTCGTGCATGATCGTGTTCAGATCGTCCAGCCGGCCTTGCACCTTGCCAAACAAGGGGTACGCGCGGTTAATCACCCAAACCACCGCGCTCAGCACTACCGGCCCCAACACTAACAGCATCACTGCCAAACGCGGGCTGGTGATTACCGCCATGACCAGGCTACCGGCCAGCATCAATGGTGCCCGCACCATGATCCGCAACGACATCGATACCAACTCCTGCACCTGGGTCACATCGTTGGTCAGCCGGGTGACTAACTGGCCTGTCTCCAATTCGTCGAGATTTCCGAAAGAAAGCGACTGCACATGACGGTAGAGCGCGCTCCGAAGATCGGTGCCGAACCCCTGCGACGCCAGCACCGAGAATATCGTGCAGCCCACGCCTCCCACTGCGCCAATCAACGCAAATCCCAGCATGAGCAGCCCGGTCTGGGTGACAATGCCCATATCGAGCTGGGCAATGCCTTGGTCGACAATGCGCTCGATCAGCTTGGGTTGCATCAGGTCCATGGCCACTTCGACCAACATGAGCAGCGGCGCCAGGATCGCCCAGCGCCGGTAGGGTTTGAGGAAGCCAAGCAAACGGCGGGTCGAGCTCATTCGAGGTCCTCGACCGCCCGGATCAAGTTCTGGCGCATGCGAGCGAAACAACGGGCCAGCAGCGCGCGCTCCTCCGCGCCGACACCGGCAAAGGTCTCTTCCTCCAACAGCCGCCGGACTCGGTCTACGGCGTCCTGCACCGAACGCCCGGTGGAGGAAAGGTAGACGCGCGATACCCGCATGTCGTGAGGGTCTGGCCGGCGTTCCACGAACCCGGCCTTTTCCATGCGGCGGAGCATGCGGGTCATGGTCGCCGGGGTGACGTGCAGACGGTGGGCCAACTCGGTATGGGTCAGTCCTTCCCGTTCCCAGAGCGCAGATAACACGGGCGGCTGCCCTCGGTACAGCCCCAGGCTTTCATACAGGGTGTAGGCCCTGGCATAATGAAGCCGGCAGACCTGGATCAGCAGGCGGTCCAGCGACTCCGGGTGAGGTTGGTAGACCATCGGCCGCTCCCTCCGCCCAGGCGCAAACGCGCTCGGCGAATTTGTAAGACAGCTAATAGTAAGCTGACTAAATGATAGCGGTGGCTTCAAGCGCTGTCAAGGGCATGGACGCTCACGCCGAACGAGCCGCCCTCGGACCGTTGCCGAACCACCAACGCCCAGGTGCGCCGACTGAGAAGGATGACCCGCCCTGACCGGCGCACAACAGACAACGTCTGTGCTCCAGAGATTGTGGCAACGGTTGATAGGCGGGCGCTCTCACGTCGGAGCAACAGGACTATGCAAGGCAGCCAAACCGTTCGCGGCCTCCGGTTGCCGACTCAACCCAGCTCCCGCAGATTCTTCCAGATCAGAAAAGCGCCGGCCGACAGCACGCCCCCCACTACCAGGACAAACCAGAACTCGTACACGAAGACCGCCGCCGCGACCCCGGCCAGGGCGATGGCCACACCGTTGGCCAAGTCGGTAATGCGCCGCCGGAAACCGGCCTCGATCAGGACAAACAGCGCCAGGATGGCGACGGATCCGTTCAGCAGGTAACGGCGGGCGAAAACGGCTAGCACGAGGATGCCGATCATGGCCAGCCCCACGCTGATCGCCGCCCAGAACTCAGCCAGCCGATTGAGGCGCAATGCGCTCTCGGTGGAGGGCCGGTGCGGGCGACGCAGGTGCGTACGGGCGCCCTCATGCCTGCCCTGCCGGTGCTCCTGGATGAACGTTTCCAGCGCTACGATCAGCGCCTCCTCAGAAGCCAACTGCGCTCGCATTTCGTCCAACTCACGGGAGCGCTCCCTGATCTGCTCCTGGTGCGCTGCGTAGCGCTGCCGCAAGTGCGGTTGACGGCGCATGGCGGCCGTCTCGACGCCGAGCGCCACCAACTCGGCGCTCTTTTGGTCGATTTCACGAGCAAATTCCACCCGCCGATCCGCCAGTGCCGCGCTCCGCTCCTGGGCAAGCTGCTGCAACCGATGGGGCGGCTGCACCTTGTCCAGGCCAGCCCAACCGACCGGGTTGTGCCACAGGCGGCGCACCATCCCGTTCTGGTTATACATTGGGCCGGCCGGTGCGTCCTCACCCGCAAAGGGATCCCGCACGTACAGCCCCCACAGCCCGCGGAAGTTCAGTACCCACTGGGGGGGTGGAGAAAGCAGCCCGGGTTCATCCCACTCCCGGCCCTGCCCCGGACCGATTGCCAGGCCGTCCCCCCGGGCATAGTCTACAAATGGGACCCGAAAGAGGTACAGCCCGTCGCCCGATCGGCCGTGCGGTTGCTGGCGCAGGAATTTGCGCCAGGCGGCCCGTACCCGCTCAGAGAAACGTGCCAGCGGCGAAAGAAACGGCAGCTCTAGCTCGGCTACATAGTCGCCGGGTGCGAAATAGCAGGCATGCGAGCCGCCGGCCGCGTACACCACCGGGTGCTCGCCGACTTTCTCCAACTCGGGGTCGTCCCAGCGACGTCGTAGGTCATCACCCGACCAACGATGCGCCGCGTACGCTGCCCACGCGGGACTCACGGCTCCGTCGTCTTGTTCGGTCAAGTACAGGTGGATGGATTCCCAGCCCCCTTCATGGTCGTTCGCTCCGCTAAAGCCAGACCGCCAATCGTTGAACGCATAACAGAACCAGTACTGCAAAATGATCCAACCGCCCTCGCGCACCACTCGGCCAAAGTATCGATAGTGCTCGCATTCCTGCTGCATCCGCCGGTATTCCAACACGGCCGCTGCGGCAGTGTCGCCGGGCACGCGGCCGCGGGCCAGCAGCGTCAGTGAAAACAGCGCGTCCAGCAGCCGCGGTCCGTAACCGACCCGAGAAAGGCGGAAGCTCTGAAGGAGGCTCTCGCCGCCGCGCTGGCTGATAAGGCGGCGCACCTCCTGCAGCCGATAGGCAGCGAAACTGGCCACGGTCAGCGGTTCTATGAACTTGAGGTAAAGCACGCTGCGCAGCGGCTCGGCCTGCGGTTCAGCCAGTCTCTCCAGCGAGAGTCCGCCCCGTGGCACCAGGCAGGTAGGCTCCTGGCCCGGCCGCAGCACCCACAAGCTGGCGCTGCGCACGTAGGCGTCCACGTCCATCGGGAAAAAGCATTCCCCCTTGGTAAAGCGAACCACGGGTTCAAAACGGCGCAGTAGGTCGCGGTCGGCCGCCTGGTTCACCACTCGTCTGCCTCCCACTCGCCGGTAGTCACAGGAGGTGGCCGAAAGGGCGCCCGTGCATCGCGATAATTCAGCACCAGCACCATGGCAATTCCCCAGGCCATCAGCACGTAGGCGTACCACGGTTTGGTGGCCCGATAGAGCAGTAACCCTATCACCAGGCCGACGCTTTGGCAAAAACAGGCCAGCAGCCAGCTTTGCCGCGCCAACCGGTAAAGCCCGACGGCCGCGAGCAGCATGAGCAAAGCCAGGGGAATGCACATGGAGGCGATTGCCAGGCGCTGCCAGTCGCCGGAAAACCATCGGTCCGGCCGCAGATAGGCCGGTCGCATGTGCAGCGTTAACTGGATGGCTCCCAAGGCCACATAGCAGGCTGCCTGTACGAGCAGCAGGTGACCGGCCGTGGTCACTGCGCCCGGTCTGGCAAGGTGCGCCGATGGATCAACCGCAGGTTTCTGGTCGGGTTCGGGCGGCGTCAGCACCGTGTTCTCCCACCGGCCGCGGGTGCACAGCAGCCGATCTTTCACCATAACTGTATCACACAATCAAGCCAAATCCAACCTTAAATCGTCCGGCGATGTATTGACAATCGATATATCGCATAAATATATCGACTAGTGATGTAGCGTGGAACGGTATAGCAATCTCCGATGGAAAGGATAGTAGCGATGAGCAGACTAAAGGGCGCTGCGAAATACCTGCCGCTCAGCGAGTCCACCTATTACATTCTGCTGGCGCTGGTGGAACCGCTCCACGGGTACGCTCTGATGCAAAAGGTGGCGGGGATGAGCCAGGGCTCGGTCAGCATCGGGCCGGGCACGTTGTACGGCGCGTTCTCCACGCTGGAGAAAGTGGACTTGATCGTCAAGGTTCGGGAAGAGGACCGGCGGTAATATTACGGGCTCACCCCCAAGGGAGAGCGCGTTCTCCGGCTCCAGATCGAACGGTTGGAGATCATGACCCAGCTCGGCCGCGAGGCGATGCGAGGGTCAAACGCCGAGAGCGGCTAAGGGCGCGGGCAGGAGCAAAAAGGGGACGAAAAGGATGAGTGCAAAGACGCTGCGCAAGGCTAAATGGTTCTGGGGCTGGCAGGACGAAAAGGAAGAAGCGTGGCTGCGGGAGATGGCCGGACAGGGCTGGCACCTGGTCAGTCCTCGGTTCCCTGGCATCTATCGCCTGGCAGCCGGGGAGCCAAGGAATGTGGTCTACCGATTGGACTTTTTCTCCGAGTCCAAGAAGGAATACCAGGCGTACCTGCAGCTTTTCCGAGACGCCGGTTGGGAACATGTGGGCGCGATGTCCGGTTGGCAGCATGTTCGCCAGGAGGCGCGGCCGGGAGAGTCACCTGAAATCTTTACCGACGTCGAGTCCAAGGTCGGCAAGTACGAGCGACTCATGACCTACCTGGGCATGCTATTCGCCGTCTTTGTCATATTTCTGCCCAGCCTAGGCGATGTGGTGCCGGGAAAACCTACCGCGCTGGACGTTGCCTTTGTCGTATTTTGGACCGGGTTAACGGTGCTGCTGGCCTTTGGCCTGGTCATGTTGTACCGGAGAATCCGGCAACTCAAGCGGGGCTAAGGACAGCCTTCGCCGAATCACTTGCGCCAGGCCGGCCCACCAGGTAAGTCACTCTCGGCTGGAGGGCGCATCAGAAAACGCCGGAAGCCGTGCAGCGCAACGCCAACCTTCAACTTTGGGCAGGATCGGCCTAACAAATCGGGCGCTTGGAAACGGCTCGCTGTCGCCGAGCCAAACGGGGCTCAAACCTCGCCGCCGGATTGGACGCCGCCCCCCTTGCCGCGGCATATGCCCCAGTACTCGCAGTAGCGCGGGTCGCACCAGCGATGAGTCGGGTTGGGGTGGAACATGTCGTTTTCGATGGCCCGCCAGACGCCGCGGGCCAGGTCCAGGGCCCACTCCAGGTCGGCCGGCCGGCGGCGGGTCTCGATCACCTGTACTTTGGGAGTCTCCCCCCGCACCAGCACATAGTGCCGAAAGAGCAGGTCGGCGTGTAGCGCCAAGCCCATCTGCTGGAGCGCCGCCAGGTAAAAAGTGGGCTGCAACTCTAGGTTGGCGGATTCAACTGACCAGGGCGAGCTTGTGGTCTTGAGATCGGCTGGTATGCCGCCAGCTTCGACCCAATCCACGAACCCGACAAAGGGGACCGCAATGCCCGGGATGGCCATCCGCACGAGGCGCTCGATGGCCGGCTTGCCGCCGGAGATGAGGAGGGTGATGGTATCCAACAGGGTGGGCAGTGTGGCGATCCGGTGCTGGCGGGACGGCTCGCCGGCCGGGTAGTGATCCAGCCACAGATCGCGGGCCATCACCAGCATTTGGCGCCCCTCGACCAGCACCGCATCCTGATCCCGCACCCAGGCGATTCCGGCGGCCTGCTCGTTCCGGCGGACCAGCTTTCCCAACGCCGCCCGCCACAGTCTGTCCAGGTCCGGCGCCGGGTCGGATAGACGGGCGATGAGATACTGCCCCACCGCTTCGTGGACAGCCGAACCCAGCAGCGCGGCTTCGGATACCGGCCGAGGGACGCGCTCCACCTGGCTCAGGTACCACTTGAAGGGGCACGCCAGGTAGGCGCTGATAGAGCTGTAGCTGAGGCGTTGAACAATGGGGCTCACGGGTCACCCCGCTTGACGACTCAAAGGTGATGCCCGTGGGTCAGGACGAGCACCCGGAGGGTCGACCCTTCGGTACTGTCGCAGACCAGATTGACTTGACCCACTGTTTCCGTAGTCAAGGATTGCTGAACTCATGTAGAGACAAATGCAGGTTACCGCCAGGACCGATTGTACCAACCAGCCGATCGATTTACCACACCTGCCCGCGCCAAGCGGTCTCGGAGCGTCAGTTTCTGTTGCTCAAACTGGCTTCTACCGTATCCCTCCGGTCTGCCCGTCAAGCACCGCCGGCAGCCGATCCATTCGATTGCGTTGCGCGCCTGATCAACCCGGTTTACTCCCACCCAATCCCTTCCCCGCTGCCGACTGCGCCGACCTCACCATCGGGCTCCCGCTCTGACACGCGTATCTGCTACCTGTGGTACGGTCTGGGTACAGCTATTGCCTCCTCAAGCAACCTGTTTTTCTTGTACCGGAAGGCACCCTGGAGGCATGTCGAACCTCCTCTTGCAGCCGACACCGCCGAATTCTGCGGGCGCCAGGTGGATACACTTGACGAGAACGTCACCATACGTCAGTTGGTCCTGAACACGGCCCGGAAACTGATGTTCAGACATGAGTTCGGACGGGCTGGTTCTCACCCAGCACGAGGACCGCGAACGACTGTTGGACCTTGCAGATTAGCGGCCGCAGGGTCGTGGCTGCCAGCCTGATCTGCTGCTTCAGCAAAACAAATAGCTCGGAGTAACGTTGCCGTAGCCTGGCTGAGCGCTTGTCTTTCGTGGCGGCAAACAGCTGGTCTCGGATTGCTGCCCCCACCAGCAGCCCCACCGCGTAGGCAATAAGCAGCATCGCAATCATCTTCTCCATGAACAGCTGCGACTTGTTCATCACCTTGTCCAGGTGCAGCAGGCTCTTGAGATCCTTGAGGCCTTCCCCAATTTTCACCCGCGCCTGGTAGACCTTGAGCCCGGCTTCGGGTTCGAGACTGGTCATGATCCAGAGTGGTCCCCCAAACCCTGGACGCCAGTCACCGATCACATTGATGGGCACTTGGCCTTGGTAGTAGAGCTGGCGATAGGACACCGTTTGATTCCTGGCGATAGGCAGCTCGATCCGGCGTCCGGTGTCGTCGACCAAGACAGGAGGATGGCTACCCAGGCGAAGGCGAATCAGGAAATTGACCCCTTCCGCTGCCAGGTTCTCCAAGAGTAGGCCATGGCTGAACTCGCGGTCCAGCACCAGCGGTCTGTCGCCCACCGGTTGCTTGACGTTGTCAAAGGCTTACAAATGTTCCAGGTTGCGCGAGTTGGCTTCCTCGGCGATCGTCCGCGACGAGTAGGACACGGAACTACACGGGATAACCCGTCCACGAAAGGGGGCAGCCAAGAGCAACAGCCAGAATCCACGCGTTTGGCTATTGCTGAGGGTACCGACAAACGACGTATTCTTGGCCTGAGGGCGGGGTATCTCGGTTGGATCGCCGATCACAAAGGGAGCATCGCCCTTCACAAACTGCAGCAGTGCCAAGGTATTAGCTATTCTGGGTGCAGTCATCGTCCGTTACTCAAGGTCATATGGATACCGGTGGCACGCATTGAGCACTGGCGGGCGGTGGTGGGTGGAATGGCTCGGAAGGCCCAGCGGGTAGGGCCGCGGCCGGCTCACCGGCTTGCAGGATGGGTTCAGCTTTCTCGATCAGGCGAGCGAGCCGCTCCATGCTGCTGGTGACCAACGGTAGAGAAGGTCCTTCCAATGCCCCAATGATCTCCCACAAGCGTGCTTGCCGCTCTTTGAGGTCCGAAACCTGGGCTGCAGCTCCTGAAACAGCGCGGTGCCTGATTAGGCGACTCCACAGGATTTGGCATACAGCCGAACAAGGTGGCGCGATGATGATGCCGACCAGGCCAAAGGCGTCCGCCAAGGCAATGATCAGAACGACGGTCAGAATGGGGTTGTCCCATCTGCGCTTGAAAAGCCGCGGTTTGACCCATACTCCCAAGGTAATCATGACGCCGAGTGCGTAGAGCGCGGAAAACAGGCCAAGCTGCACACTGGTCAGCAGCCCGACCAGAATCACTGAGATCACCGCCACGACCGCCCCGACCACGGGTATCAGGAATGCCAGAGCGCCCGCCAGCGCCAACAGCGCTGGGTAAGGGGACCCGAGCAGCCAGTAGCCAAGGCCCAGTATCAGCCCGGCCAGGAGACTTGTGATTAACTCGCCGCGTATGTGAGCGCCGATGTCAGGCTCGACTGTCCGCCAGGCACCACGCGCTCGTTTGCGCTGGCCAGATGGAAGCAACGAGAGCCAGAGTCGTTCAAAATGGATTTGATTGATGCTCCAGTAGATGCTCAAGAACAGAATGACGAGCACGCCGCTCACGACGCTGCCAAGGCTCTGCATGAGGCCGAGTACATCCGGCAGCACGAGCTGGCCTTGGTCGCCCGTGACCGCTTCGAAGAACTTGCTAGGGGCTGGCAGCCGCGCAACCAGCGCTCGTTGGAACGCGCTGCCCTCCAACCATAGCGGTAGCCGCCACTCGTCCCGCGCCGAAAGAGTATGGGCCAACTGCTGAATCTCGCCAATCGCGGTCTTGACAGTCAGGACAAGCAACAAACCCAAACTGCCCAGGACCACCAGGTATAGCAGAATCCAGGCCAAGCGCACCACAAGGCCTCGCCCGACCAAGCGGTTTACCAGCGGGCGCAGCGCTGCCGCAACCGTTAGCGAGATGAGCACGTAAACGACGACAATTCGGAATTGCCATAGCACCACCAGCGCCAACACCGTGGTCATGACCGCCGCGCCAAACCTTACCAGTTGCTTCGTCATGGTGCACCCAGAGTATGAACCTGTGCCAACAGCGCGTCAAGATCGGTCGTTATCGTCTCTATCTCATCTAGCACCTGATCGAGCTGCTTGACCGTTCGGGTCGTGCCGCCTTTTTTGAGTCGCGCCTGCTTGCGCAAGTCTTGCGCAAGGTCTTGCGATTCATAGCGCAGCCGGCTGGCATAATCGCGGCCGGCCGATCCTTCTGCCTCCATCACCGCTGGGTGAAAGACGAAGCGATTGAGTAGGAGCTGAATGATGGCCGCCATAGGAATTGCCATGAGCGCACCGGCAATGCCGAACAGAGAGCTAAAGGCGAAAATCGCCAGCAGGGAGACAAACGGATTGATCCCCACCGCCTTGCGCATGACGCGCGGCACCAGCACACTGTTTTCGATCTGCTGAATAACAAAGGTGGCGACGACCACCCAGATCAACTTGGCAGGCGCTATGGACAGGGCAATCACCGCCGCGGGAATCGCGCCAAGCAGCGGCCCAATCATCGGTACAGCCTCCAGCGCGCCTGCCATCAGCGCCAGCACCAGGGCATTGGGCAAGCCGATGATCAGATAGGCAACCAGCGCCATGAAACCGATGACCAGGCAGAGCACGCTTTGCCCGACAACGTAGAAACCGACCTTGGTTTCCATGGCCGAGATCAGTTCACCAATGCTCTCGCGCTGGCTCTTTGGAACCAGCGGCAACAATGACTGGATGGTTCGCGGCCCATCGAGCGTCCAGTGAAAGGCCAATAGCAGAACAGCCACAGCTATCAGGATGACCTTGGCCGCTGGTGCTGCGTAACCCATCGCCTGCACTGCAGAAGCCATTATCTGCTGTCCCGTTTTCTGTATCGGATCCAGGCCTGGCAGTGTAGTCGGGAGGAACTCACTCAAGCGCGCGATCCACTGATTGGAATTATCGACCGTCCACTCACGTAGGCTTTGGTAGTAACCCGGCACTGCGGCAGCGATGGTTGTGCCTTGCTCGACAATCAATGGGAATAACAGTAGGACAAAGCCGATGAGCAGAGCGAGCAGCAGGAGGTAGACAAGTTTTACCCCCGCCACCCGGGAGAGTCCTCGCCGATGGAACCAGGCTACGGCTGGTCTGATCACGGTGCCCATCACGATGGCGATGAACAGGATGAAGACGGCCTGGTAAAACCGATAGAGAAGCCAGAATCCAAGGGCGACGAAAACGAGGACGAGCGTCGCCCACATGACCCGCCGAAATGTCCATTGATACGGTTCTCCAAGTGGATGGAGAGTCATGCTTTCACGATCCATTCGGTGCTTTTGAAAACGAGCCAAACCCGCTGTCGTGACCGGCCAGATCCACATTCACGCAGTGGATGCCGGCCGCGCCCGATTCCCGCGAAACAGAAAGGTCAACGCAAAACCCGCCACAAATCCGCCGATGTGCGCCATGTAAGCAACGCCACCCGTCTGCGCTGTGCTGGCAACAGAACCGATCCCGCTAAACAACTGCAGAACGATCCAGATCCCAATGACAATCAACGCGGGTACCTGAATCACTCGTTGGCCCTGCAATACTCTGACGTTTCCTTTTGGGAACAGCAGAATGTAAGCGCCGAGCACTCCCGCAATCGCCCCCGACGCTCCCAAATTCGGCACGTTCGATCCGCTGCTGAACGCCAACTGTGCGAAAGTCGCCGCCAGCCCACAGAGTAGGTAGAAAGCTGTGAATTTGAAATGCCCGAACCGGTCCTCTACATTGTCACCAAAGATCCACAAGTAGAGCATGTTGCTTCCCAGATGGAGCCACCCGGCATGCATGAACATGGCCGTGAAGAGGGTCAGGGAATCACCAATGGGATCGGCAAGGAAGCGGCTAGGAACAAAAGCCCATTTCTCAACAAAAGCGTCGCCGCCACTCAGCTCAACCAAGAAGAACGCGACATTCAGAGCGAGCAAGGCATACGTGACCAGCGGGACAGTTCTGCGAGAGCTATTATCATCACCTACAGGTAACATGAGTTTGGTCTCCTAAACCACACACCTCAAGCGCCCCTTCTCCAGCAAGAGGGGGCGCTGTCGTGGGTATCGAGTGCTAGCCTGGCTATCAGCCCACCGCCAGGGCACGGCATTCATGGACCTCAGATCGCATCAAATGCATCTCTGACTTCCCTCGGCCACCGGATTCCTAGCCGTGTTGAGAGCTTCCCTCTCCTTGGGACAAGCTGAGTGGTCTTGCACAAGCAAGCCCGTGCAGGAATCCCTGACCTTATTCGTCCCTTCTGAGACGCTCTCTACCGCCTATCATGCGCAATACGAGGATCAAGAGCATCGCTCCAGCGAAGGCAACCAGGATCGATACCAGGTTGATCCCCGACATCGTGTCGCCGACGTGGAAAAAGTAAAAAGCAATCCACCCTCCCAACAGACCACCAAGCACGCCCACGATGATGTCACCAATCACGCCGTAGCCACCACGCCTCATGACCTGTCCCGCCAAAAAGCCGGCGATCAAACCAACGATAACCCAGGATAGTATCCCCATTCCAGTTTCCTTTCTCTTTTCAGGTTTCTCGATGAACGTCCTGCGAAGTTTCGTGACCTTCCTTCGCAGGGCCGTTCCAACCAACAGTCTTGGCCCTTCTAAATGGCTGCCGTTACGGACCGTCTTGAACTAGCCGGCGAGATGGCGGCCAGGTCGGAGCAGCAGGCTGAGAAGCAGAACAAAAACCAGGGACATCGTGATCGTCGCCCAGGGGTATCCAGCAACCTTCTTGCCCAAACCACCTGGAACTCGGTCTGCAACATCCTGGACCATCGCATTGTAACGCTTCAATCCTGGTCCAACCTTCTTGTCAAAGCTCCTCCTTGCGGGCAGCTACCGTTTCCTTGGCGTCGCCGGCCAGCTGTTCGTACACCCTGCTCAGCGCGGTGACGCCATCATCATGCAGCGTCACCAGGCTCTCCTTTGCCTTGTCGACGTCCCGATCTACTTTTCTCTCAAATGCCTTGTTGGTCATTCATCCAATTCCTTTCTGCTCATATTGCACCTCCCGAAATTGCGCGGCAGCGGCGTTCGAGGTGGGAATTGATTTCATTGACCCCCGACATCGGGTCGCCCACGTGGTGTCCTTGGGGTTTCCTCTGCCACGCCCATGCTGCCAGGTCGTCACACGGACTTGCCTATCCGCTCCAGTCGTACAGGCGCACGAGTCTACACCACCCCTAGGAGGTGCAATATCACGAGAATGACGGCGATCACGATCAGAACGTGAATCCAGTTGCCGGTGCGCGGAAAACTCGGACTTATGTTCCGACCGAAAAAGCCAAGTAGCCACAAAACGACGAGGACCACTGCAATAGTCAACAACATGAGATTTCTCCTTTTCTAGTCTGCATTTCTATCGTATGACGTTGCTCGATTAAAGGCATGCGCAAGATCTATGGCCATTAGGTGACCGTGTCCTCAAGTGGGCCTAGCTCTTTTTGGAATTGCTGCTGTTCAATGTCCACTCAAAATGCACCTCCTGGTTCTGTGGCAGCGGCGTCGGCTGCGAGAATCGCTCATACCCGGCGAGGTTGATGCCGTGCAACTCCACTAACCGCTCTCGATACCAGATGTCAAATGAGCGATCAGAGGCGATGATCTGGCCCAGCGCCTGGGCTATATCGGGAGCCTCCAGGGTGGTCACGGAAGTGGCTCCAAACGCGGTCTCCACCAACACCAACCGCTCGCGCGTGATGCCCAACCGCTGGCGCGAGTCTTCGTACGGTTGTCGCCGAGAGCCGGACAACTCCTGACAAAACCGACGCCAAGCTTCCACCTTGCCAGCACGAATGGGGAATGTTAGGATCATGCCAGACATCGGGGGCCTCTTTGACGACCAGCCAGTTTAGCTCTTGTCAGATCTGCCATCCTCAGCAGGTGTCAGCTTGGCTGCCCGCCGCCCGTTTTGCGCCGTGGCAACCTGTTTGGCAAACCAACCAATAACAGCCCCAGTAGTGAGCCATGCGATGAAACTGATCAGATCCATTTGCTTTCTCCTTTGTACGCTCATCAAAACACCAACTCAGGAGCCCCTGTGAGGTCGCCCGTCTGAACCGTGCAGGTCGCAACGTCTGTCCTGACTGTCCTCTACCGGCGTGGGGCTTTGGGCTTGACCTGTGATAACTTGGTCCTGCGTTTTTTTCTTCTCACTTGCCATCAGTTTCAGTATAATGGTGCAGAGTCTCAGAAACGTCACAAGAAGCCGTACGATGGCAGACCAGATCCTACCATTGCAGCTCTTTGCTCTGGGGCCGCCTGAAGTGCGCCTGGGCGAAAACCTGGTGACCTTTCCCACGCGCAAGACGCTGGCGCTGCTGATCTACCTGGCAATCGAGACGGGAATGCAGCCGCGCGAGTCCCTGGCCACCCTGCTGTGGCCGGAATCACGCCCGGAGCGCAGCTACGCTAGTCTGCGCAACACTCTTGGCCACCTGCAAACGGCCTTGCGCCAGGCAAGCGGTCACGCTCAGACGCCCTATCTCCACGTCACACACCAGTCGCTGGGTCTGAATCCAGACGCCGAAATCGACCTTGACCTGCATACAGTGGCACAAGCTTACGCGTTGGCACGCGCCGACCGCGCGAGCCGGTGGGTGAAGGAGGCTTCCGCCAGCCTGCCGGTCCTGCAGTTGGCCGCCGCTCGTCAGCGCGGCGATTTTCTCGTCGGATTTTCGCTGGGCGATGCGCCCGGTTTCGACGATTGGGAAACCCTCCAGCGCGAAGTCTGGCATCGCCGCCTGGGCCTGATCCTGGACCGGCTGTCCGAAATCCAGTTTGCGAGCGGCGAGTTCGCTCAGGCAACAGAGACCGCCTCGCGCTGGATTGCGCTGGATTCGCTGAATGAAGTTGCGTATCGCCGCAAGATGCGCGCCCACTTTGCGGCCGGCGAGCGCGGGCAAGCGCTGGAGACCTATGCTGCCTGTCGCGCGATGTTGGCAAACGAATTGGGCCTTGAGCCAGAGCCGGATACGGCCGCGCTGGCGGAGCGCATTCGCACAAAAACCCGCCCTGCCCATCCTCGCCTCCGTCGCTCTGCGCCTCGGGCAGACCGCCCAGATACGCCGGTTGCTTTTCTGGAAGAGCTGTTTTCCGGGCGCATCAGCGAGCTTCAGACGCTTGTCGAATGTTATGGACGCGCTGCTGCGGGGCAGCCTCAGCTCGTGGTGCTATGCGGCGAGGTCGGGATCGGAAAGACTCGTCTGGCCAGAGAATTCATCCGTTGGGCAGGCGCTCAGGGAGCAGAATTGCTGCTGGGAAGCGCCTTTGAGAGTGGAAGCCAT
Source organism: Anaerolineales bacterium UBA2181 (assembly GCA_002328075.1). GTDB lineage: Bacteria > Chloroflexota > Anaerolineae > Promineifilales > UBA4811 > UBA4811. Next base: position 34,462 of record DCVT01000058.1, read on the forward strand.
TTGCCGTTTCAACCATTGGTGGATGCCCTCCGGCAGCGGCTCGAGGGTAAGAGCCCGTTGAAAGACCTGGTGGATGAGATCTGGCTGTCGCCGCTGAGTCAACTGCTGCCAGAATTGCGCCAAAGCCATCTCAGCTTGTCCGCCGCTCACGTGGAGCGTCCTGGACCGGAAGGAGATGTCAGCCGGGCGCAGCTTTACGAACCGCTGGTGCAGTGCATGTTGGCCCTGGCAAAACGGGCGCCTCTGGTGTTCTTCATGGACGATCTGCAGTGGACAGACAGCGCGACGCTGGACCTGCTGCAATATGCTACCCGGCGCTGGAAAGACAGCGCAGTGCGGGTCTTGCTGTTGGCCAGTCTCCGGTCAGAAGCTTTGCACCCGATGACCCAACCCCAGCAAGCCGGCGGCCCGCAGGGCTTGAGCGAGTGGTTGACACGCGTGGCGCGTGAGTTGACCCCGGTTCACATCGAGCTGGAGCCGTTAGGGGAACGTGAGACGGTGCACATGGTGCTGTCCATCCTGGCGCCACCCGCCGCTGACTTTGCCCAGTGGTTGTATGACGAAACGCGTGGGCAGCCTTTCTACTTGATGGAGACGCTGAAGGATTTGCTCGAACGCGGTGTGCTTCACCCCAAACAGCAGGTGGAGGGGCACTGGACCTTTGCAATTGACGCTGAACACGATCTGGGGCAGGCAGTACGCGTGCCGTCTACCGTGCATGCTGTGATTCGCTCGCGCTTGAATCGCCTCAGCCCGAATGCGTTCAGCCTGTTGGCGGGCGGGGCCGTGCTCGAACAGCAGATCACGTTTGAGCGCCTGTGCGCCATCTCCAACGTGCCCGAAGATCCGGCCTTGCCGGCGCTGGACGAATTGATCAGCGGCCGGCTCTTGCTGGAAACTGCGCTGCCGGGTGTGACCAGTACGTATGCTTTCGCCAACGATATGCTGCGCGATGTAGTGTATACCGAAGCCGGGGACGCACGACGGCGGCTTTTTCACGGGCGGGCGCTGGAAACCCTCGAAGCGGTGGGGCACTCGGCCGCGGTGCTGGCTTACCATGCGCTGGCCGCCGGATTGGCACAGGCCGCCTTCCGTCACAGCCTGGCCGCCGGGCGAGAAGCGTTGCGCATCTCGGCGGTGCGTGAGGCCATCGTTCATCTTGAGCGCGCCCACCAGTTCGTGCGGGAGGCGTCACCGCCAGAAATGCCATGCAAGGCGGATTTGCGTGATCTGTACCTGCAGTTGGGCCGGGCCTATGATTTGGGTGGTCAGCCGGAAAAGGCTGTGGTTATTGATGCTGAACGAGATGAGCTCGCATTGGATTGAAGAAAAGTGCGTCAGCAACTCCCTTCGCATGACGAGAGGCGGTTCGGAAGCGCAGATGGCGTGACCCGGGCGCCGTGGCCGCAGCACAGTCCGGCCGTTGTGCCTGCTCTTCACCGGTCGGGCGACGCTGATATAGTCGATGTGCCGCGCCGCCAGGGTGTGGATGGTTATTTCAACGTCATCGCTTGTCCGCCCAGCATCGGCAAGCAGACCTCGATCGTCGGCTCGATCTTCAATCCGTTTCCCCAAGCCAAGCCAGCGCTGCCGGAATGGATGGCGTCCCAAAGCCGGGCCGAGTTCACCTCTAATCTGAAATCTCTACCTTTCCACGAGAAGGTGAGGCGCGTCTTCAACTCGGGCCGCCTCGAGTTCTTCATGGTGCACCCGCTGATACCGTACTGGATGGACTCCTTCACCGTGGTGCACTGCCACAACCCGGAGTGCCAGGGCAGAACGATCGGCGAGATCGCGCGCGCGAGAGACTCGGGTTTTATCGCCGAAACGGTCTACAATACCTCGCTGGAGGTCGTGTTTGACATCATGGCGGACGATCCGTCTGCCACCTGGGCGGTGAGCCTGGACGTGCGTGAGAACCCGGCCGCGCTGTCGGTCTTTTATGCAGCACACCATGGGTATGCCAGTTACCGATACCTACAGCCTGCCGGCCAACCCTGAGGCGGTACAGCCAAGGGAAACGGCGCCGATCGGCTTCGGGCTGTTCCCTCACTATCCTGGCTCCTACGTCACCGAAGAGCGTGTGCTCACGTTGGAGGAAGCGGTGCGCAAGGCGACCGGGCTGCCGGCGCAGGTGCTGGGGCTGAAGGAGAGGGGGATAATTGTGCCCGGCGCGTATGCCGACCCAGAGCTGTTCAAGCTGGACGAATGGCGATGAAGGGGACGTTTGCCGAGCCGCAGCCTCCACCCAGCGGGATCAGGCTGGTGGTGGTGAACGGCCGGGTGACGTACGAAAACGGCAAGTACACCGGCGCGAAAGCGGGCAAGGTGGAACGGCGGCAGTAGGCAGAGAACGTGGACATTGACCTGACTGCCCACAACTGCGCACCATATGATCGACCGTCGACGAGGGTGACGTGAACGAACGGGTAGATCGAGGTCGGGTTCATTTTCCGGTAACCACATTGCGCACCCGTTCGGCGTCGCGGCGTCCATTGCCACGATCGCCGAATGGGAGGTAGGTCAGGTATTCCCGCACTTGTTCCAGTTCGGCGAGTACTTCCGCCAGGGACTGAGCGAGATTGCAGCCAGGCTGGGCAACCCCATGGTCGCGGCCGGCGAGGTCGCTATCTTGGTCTCGTTTCTTGTGGATCCGCATGAGGGCCTGCCCAGGTGGTAGAAGGAATTGTTGCGTGGCGATCTGGAAAACGATGAGGTCTATCGCCATGCTTTGGTGGAGCGCAGCATTCTGGTCTTCCCTTGCCTCATGACGCGCATAACTCTGATGGCGGCCCCCAGTAGGGCGTACGTAGACCTCACCCTGCCTGTGGTTGAGGAAGTTCTGGCACAAATTCGCAGAGTTCTCCCCGTGATTGCAGTTCAGGGCGATCCCCACGGACAACCGCCAGCCATGTCGCCCGGAAATCGTGGCACCGCCGCGGGTAGAACCGACGGGCGCTCCCATGGGGAAGGGCACAAAGGACGAGCGGGCCCAGCTGGAACGGTGCCTTCCGCCCAACTCTAGATAGGCAAGTACGCCAAGTTCAGGAGCTTGGGTGTGCGCTACGCGGGTTGGCCCAAGGCCTGCGCTATGCTCCGCCGCCGCACAATTGAAACGGTCCGGTTGCATCACGCGGCCATCGGATTGCTGGCCCGCGGTTCGCCCGTCTCGCCACCTGCGCTTGTGTTTCCCATCCCTTGCCACCCTGCCTCCATTTCCCAACCCCCAAAACCGGGGTATAATCTGCGGCGTTGTGCAACATTCGGTTTCCGGAGGCGGCGTGTCCAACCAGGGTTATACGGTTCGGTGTCGACGAGAGGGCGAGGGGTGGCGGGAGTTCTGGTTCTCGGCCGATGCGGTGGTGCTGGGTCGGGAGCCGTCCTGTGATTTGTACCTGGAAGATGCTTTGGTTTCGCGGAGGCACGCCCGCTTGGAGGCCAGACCTGACGGGTTCTGGCTGGCAGATCTGGGGTCTGCCAACCGCACCTACCTGTCGGGCAAAGCGGTCGAACCGAACACCCCGGTGTTCCTGGGGGCCGGGCACTTGGTGCAGATCGGCCCGTATCAGTTGGAGGTGATGGGGGTATCGGTTTCCCAACCACCTGATGCCGGCCCGGTGGGGCCAGAATCCCTTTCATCGGGGTACGTCATACGCTTCCGGATGGGTGAGGGCGCATGGATTGAGACGCCGGTGGCTGGCGAAGAGCTGGTCATCGGCCGGGACGGTGATTGCAGCCTCTTGCTCCGGCATCACACCGTCTCGCGCCACCACGCCCGGCTGAACGTCATTGAAAGCCGGCTTTGGCTGACTGACCTGGGCTCCACCAACGGTACCCAACTAAATGGCTCCCCCATCTCCCCGCGCAAGCCACAACCGTTGGCGCTGGACCAGCATTTCTCGGTGGGCGCGTTCACCCTGGCTGCTCGGGCGCGGGCGACTGGGGAGCTGTTCGCCTGCGAGGCGCTTGGTCAAACCGGTGCCCACCAGGAAACCGTGCTCGATGCGGGCGCGCGCACCCAACCGGTGTCGGTGCGGCCGATCAGCCTCGGTTCGCAGGAGCGGTTGGCTCTGGGTAGGGCACAGGACAACGACGTCGTCCTGAACCATCCGATGGTCAGCCGCTACCACGCAGAGCTTCTGCGCGTGGGCGCCCGGCTCCGCCTGCGCGACCTCAAGTCGGTCAACGGTGTCTATGTCGACGGTCAGCGGGTGTCGGGCGAGGTCCAGCTCCGAGACGGTGCCCAGATCCAAGTAGGCCCCTACGGTTTCACGGTGGAGGGTCTGGACCTTCGGCGACAGGCGGAGGAGGGTCTTAACCTGGAGGCGCGCAACGTCAACCAGCAGGTCTCGCGGCAGGTCAACCTGTTGCAGAACATCTGTCTCTCCGTCAAACCGATGGAGTTTGTGGCCGTGGTCGGCATGAGCGGTTCGGGCAAAACGACGTTGCTCAACGTCCTGAACGGTTACCGTCCGGCAACCCACGGAGAGGTGTTGGTCAACGGCATCGACCTGTACCGCAATTACGATGTGTACCGCAACGATATGGGCTACGTGCCGCAGAAGGACATTGTACACACTGAGCTAACCCCCAACACTGCGCTGGATTACGTGGCCCGGCTGCGCATGCCGCGGGATACCAGCCGCGACGAGCGTCAACGAGCCGTCACCGAGGCGCTTCAGAACCTGGACCTGGTGGAACGGCGGGATGTACCCATCGGTTCGCTATCCGGCGGTCAACTGAAACGGGTCAGCATTGGCGTGGAGCTATTGACCAAACCCCGGCTCTTTTTCCTGGACGAACCCACCAGCGGGCTAGATCCCGGGACCGAGTATGAGATGATGCATCTGCTGCGGCGCATGTCAGACCAGGGCCGCACCATCGTGCTGGTCACGCACGCCACCAAGAACGTGGCCCTTTGCGACAAGGTGGTGTTCCTGGCCCGGGGCGGGTATCTGGCGTTTTTCGGTCCGCCGGACGTCGCTCTCTCCTATTTCGATGCCTACCGAACTCCCCGGGAGCGGCGCCAAAAAGAGATGGAATTCGACGACATCTACCGGATTCTCAACGACGAAAGTCGTGGCACTCCGGCCGAGTGGGCCGACCGTTTTCGAGGCTCGCCGGCATTCCAGATAGGGGACAAGGCGTCCAGCCGGTGTGCTGCACTCCCGGCTGACGGCCGCCAGGCGACGACCGCGGGGCGGTCCGGACAACGCCGGCCAGCGGCCGAGAGACGGGGGACCCGGGTGTCGGCGCTACAGCAGTTTGGCATTCTCTCGGCGCGCAATCTTCGCATCCTGTTCCAGGACAGGGTCTCCTTGGCGCTGATGCTGGCCCTGGCGCCGGCCATCGGTCTGTTGGACTTTATCTGGGGACGCGACCTATACGACCCGGTCAAAGGCGACCCGGGCAAGATCGTCACCATGTGGTTCATGACCTCGCTCATCACCGTCCTGGTGGGCGCCCTGAGCAGCGTGCGCGAGATCGTCAAGGAGTCCGACATTTACCGGCGGGAGCGGGCAGTCAACCTCCGGATCTTGCCCTACGTTCTCTCCAAGGTCTGGGTGGGCGTCGTGCTGGCGCTGTACCAGGCAGCGGTCCTACTGTTTGCCCGGGTGCTCTTTGTGCGGCCCGAGATGCCGGCACCCTCTGCCTACCTGGCGTTGTATATCACCCTCTTTCTCAGCACCATATGTGGTTACCTAATCGGGTTGGTGGTTTCAGCCAGCGCGCCCAATCAAAACGCGGCGATGCTCCTGATCATTGGCGTCCTGGTGCCACAATTCTTGTTCGCCGGCGCCCTCTTGCCGCTCGACCTGATTCCCGGCGGCCGGGCCATCAGCCTAGTCATGCCCACTCGCTGGTCATTTGAGGCGTTTATGCGAATCACACGGATGGGCGACCAGTTGGCGGGTGACCCGTGCTGGTCATTGCCCGAATCCGAGCGCGAGCAGTTGACCGATGAGGATAAAGCAGTTTGCCCTTGCATGGGCGAGAGCATCTTTGCCCAGTGTTCCGCCTTTCCCGGGATTCTCTCGCCGGAGTATTGGGATTCCGCCGCCCGTCAGGTGTTGAACCGGCCGGCACCCACCGAACCGCTCCAACCTAACCCGATCCCAGTGCCCACGGCGCTTCCTTCGCCAACTCCGCTGCCAACGCCCACGCTGCTTCCGTCGCCCACCCCCTTGCCCACCCCGGCAGACCCGATGGCGTTTGGTGAATACATGGCCCAATCCCAGTCTCAGGGCAGCCGGTACCAGGACGCCATCCTGGCGCAATTCGACGAATACCGCCGGCTGAGTGAGGTACAGGGGGCGGTTTATTCCGACCTCCGGACCTTGCAGGGGGACGAGTACGCTTCGCTCCGCCAGCAGCAGGGGGACGACTATCGCGTTGCCATGCAGCGATACGGCGACGAGCGTTCTGCTTACGAGCAGGCGCGCCAAAAAGCTATCAGCGGCGCCGAGGCGCTCCTGGAGACGGTCTATGACAACTATGGCCAAGCGTTCCAGGGTACGGTCGCCGGCCGGTGGGCTCGGTTGGGCGGTATTATGGGCGGGCTGGTCGTGCTGCTGCTGGTCTTTCAGAAACGCAAGGACGTGGTTTGAGCAACCCCCTTTCGGGCCGCCGGATGAGGTGGGCCGGCCAGTCTAGTGGTCAGGCAGGAGCAGTGGGGTGTCGGTTGCGGCCTGGTCCACGCGTCGGGGATCGGTTCGGGCGTAATAGGCCCGGGTGGTCTCGACCGAACGGTGTCCCAGGTAGTCTTGCACTACGTCCAGCGGTTGTCCCGCGTTGACCAACTGGGTTGCCCGCCAGTGACGGAGGTCGTGTGGGTGGATTGGCCGCAGCCCAAGGGCCCGGGCAGCCTGGGTGACCACCCGCCAGGCAGCGGTTCGCGAAAGCCGGTCGCCCTCGGCCCGAGGGTCGTGGCTGACAAAGAGTGGCACGCGGCTTGCCTCTGCCCGAAGATGGACGCCACGGGCTGCTACGTAGGCCGCGATGTGGGGCAAAGCCTGGTGCAGGCGCAGATCATAGGCATGCTTGCCCTTGCCGACAACGCGGACTCGTATCACGGCGGCGTAGGGAGGCATCAGGTCGCGGGGCGCCAGGTTGTTGAGGTTGAGCGAGAGCACCTCGCTCACCCGGCCGCCGCTCTCCGCTAATGCCCACACCAGCGCGTGATTTCGCAAACGGACGGTTTCCCACCGCCTGCGACGGGGATCATTGGGATCCAGGTTGGCGTGACGAGCTGGCGGCCGCAGATCTTGGTAATACGCCAGCAGCTCATCCACACCTTTGGGTGGGTCGGGCGCGCGCTGGTCCCGCGCGTGATGCGCTCGCATCTCCTCCCGAACCATGCGTAGCGCCTTGGCCAGCGGAAAACCGGATGGCAACCAACCATAGTCATCCAGCCATCCCAGCCACCGGCCGACTCCTGCCACCCGCAACCTGACCGTGGCCGGTGAATACGGGCGCGGGTCGGCCGGGTCGTGGGGGTCGGTAAGCAACCACTCGGCAAAGGCTAACAACAGCGGAGCGTCCGCGTGGGAAAGTCGATCCAATGGAAGGTCGACCGCCTCGCCTGCCCACTGCAGGGCCGGCAGTATCCCACGGTTGGCAGTGCTCTCCACAAAGCTCAGGAAACAGGCGATGCCCTGCCCATAGGATGCCACGGTATGCACGGACCGAAGCGTCGCACGCTGCAGGTACCGATCCCTTGCCTCTCCGACGGTGCGGGGCGGGACCTCAGCCTGAATCGGTTCATTCGCCATGGGTCATTTGTCTTAGTCTGGTTAGTTCCCTGGGGCCAGTTCTACCAGTCAAGGAGCTGAGTCGGTTCTTGGCTCTCGCGGCAGGAACCAGAGCGCCGCCACACAACGACGCCCATCGTGCCCGGCGCTGCCGGCACCGCCGCCGCCAGCGGTCCAGGCAACCCGCGGGCCCGGTTATCCTCTCTTTCGGTGAACCTCCCGGACACCCTTGGTGTCCGCTAGCTTTTTCATGACCCGATCCAACTGGTTGGTCGTGGCCACTTCTAACAAGAGCTCGAATAGTGCCCAGTGCCCCTTTTTCAGAGCTTTGGCCTCGCGGATATCGACCTTTTCCTTGGCGACAGACTGGGCAATGTCACCCAAGAGACCCCGGCGGTTAATCGCCTCTACCATGACCATGACCGGGAAGGTCTGCGTGTTGGTGTCTCCCCAGGCGGCCGGGATAATGCGTCCCACGTCCTGCACGTTGGTGACATTCGGACAGTCCGCCACGTGTATCGTGGCTCCATAACCACGGGTTACAAAACCCACGATCGCTTCCCGAGGAATCGGGTAGCAGCACTTGGCCAGCTTGGAATGAATGCCATCTGTAGCTGCCACCAAGAGCCCCTTGCCGGTTGGCTCGCGAGCTGCCCTGCGCTCCGGTTCGGGCTCGCGCTCAATGATGGTGGTGGCATGTTCAGCTTCCGTGACCAGTTCGGTCTCGGCTTCGCGTGCCAGATCCCCCTGGGTTGGTTTGGGTTGGGCCGTCAGCACCGACCGGAGACGGTCGCTGGAGATCTGGCCGGAGCCAATCTGCGACAGCAATTCGCCGCTGCTGGTTAGCCTAAAGAGGGCAGCAACCTGCTCATAGCTCACGGTGGATTTCATGCCCAGGCGACCCAGTTCGCGGTCCAGAACTTCATGGCCCTTGGCCACAAGCTTGTTGCGCCGCTGGGTGCGGAACCAGGCGGCGATTTTCCTTCGGGCGTCACGGGTGCGGATGAATTGGCGATCCTGGCTCAACCAGTTGACATTCGGTCCGCCCGTTTTGCGGGTGATTATCTCGACCCGGTCGCCGTTGCAGAGCTGGCTGTCGAGCGGCACAATGCTGCCGTTCACCCGTGCACCAGCGCAGCGGTGCCCCAGTTCGGTGTGGATCCGGTAGGCGAAGTCGATTGGGGTAGCGCCGGCCGGTAATCGTATAATGTCACCAGCCGGACTGAAAACAAAGATGGGTTCGCCGGCAGATTCGTCAGGTTCTTGGTCTCGCGGCCATGTGTCTCCGATCTCCTCGTCGGGTTGCTCGTCCATCAACAGCCGGAGCCAGGATATCTTTTCTTCGATCGCCTGTTCGGTCTCCAGGTCGTGCTTCTTGCGCGTCAACCGGAACGATGCCTGGCGTTTCTTGTAGCGCCAATGGGCGGCCAAACCCAACTCGGCGTCCTGGTGCATCTGGTGCGTGCGGATCTGGACCTCGAATGATCGACCCTCCTCGTCGGTCACGGCGGTGTGCAACGATTGGTAACCATTGGGTTTCGGATTGGAGATATAGTCGTCCAGCTGGTCCGGGATGGGGTTCCAGAATCGATGAACGACGCCGAGGGCCCGGTAGCAATCACTTTCCGTGTCCACCAGCACCCGTACGCCGCGCACATCGTGGATGGCAGCCAGCGGGATTCCCTTGCGCTGCATTTTGCGATAGATGCTGTAGATATGCTTTGGCCGGCCGGTCACCTCGGCCGAGATCCCGGCTTCAGCCAATCCCTGACTCAACTGGTCGGCAACCCGCCTCAATTCGTCTTCACGTTCGTCCTGATGCTCGCTGAGCAACCCGGCGATCTGCTGAAACTCGATCGGGTGGCCAAGTTGAAAGGCGCGGTCCTCCAGCTCCCATTTCAGGCGCCAGATGCCCAAACGGTCCGCCAATGGCGCGTGGATCTCCATGGCGTCAAAAACGATGGTGCGCTCCTCCGGCGAGTAGTAACTGGTCAACTTGCGGAGCTTGTTGACCCGGTGCGCCAGCTCGATCAGAATGGGTTGGGGAGAATCCAGCGACGCCACGAACGCGTGGTACATTTCGGATCGCCGCTTGCCCGAAAGTGAGACGCGGCTGGCGCGGTTCAGGTAAGGCAGTTTACGCATCCGCCGGACCGCTGCCACGGTTTCGGCCACGGTCTCGCTGATCTGGGCGGCGATGGTGGCCGATGGGCAGGTTTCCTCGGCCAGGTCAACCAGTAGCGCAGCCGCCACGGTCTCGGCCCGAGCTTGCAGGTCGGCCAGGGTCTCGGCGGCGGCCAATGCCTGGGTGACCACGTCGGCCGCCGCTGTTCCTGGCGTCCCGCTCCGGGTCAGCGCAACCACAAAGGCGTGCGACCTCTGCACCAACTCGATACCGTTCGCTGGCGAGTACCCGCCCACCAAGGCCAGTACGTGCTCGATCTGGGCCATTTGGGTTCCTGCTCTGATGGCTATTGTATCACGGTTTGCTGCACGGCGACCGGGCTGATTGGCACAAAAAAGGCGGGCCCTGCGGACCCGCCTTGATGACTGCCACTATCAGGCCAACAGGTCACGATCTGCGGTGACGCAGCGTGCGGGAGAGTATGTCATCCTGAACATCGTTCTGTTTCTGCCTGCCCTGCCGGAATGCGCGTTGCCGCGCGTAATAGTCAGAATCCGAGCTGTCCATCGCCTTGCGCATGGCAAACTCCATCGCGGTGAAGGATTCCATCCCTTCCACATCAGCTTCGTCCGGCTCTGCTTCAGATCCGGTGGAGGCCAACGCCAAATCTATGCGTCGCTTCTTCCGGTCACAATTCACCACTCGCACATCGATGTGGTCGCCCACCGCGTACAGCTCGCTGGGATGACGAATGTGCTGCTCTGCCAGTTCACTAATGTGTACCATACCGGGCCGTTCCGCACCGATCTCGACAAAGAGCCCATACGCCTCCAGGCGGGTGATAGTGCCGTGATACACGTTGCCCGCCTGTATGTCGCCCCAACTCACATCCAACGGTTTGATCATTGTCAGGCTGACGCGACCTGCCCGCGGGTCGATCTTGTCGACGTAGACGGTTACCTCATCTCCCACTGAGAGAGCCTCTTCCACACGATTGATGGGGCCTTTGCGAATCTTGCTGATGTGGACCAGCGCATCCTGTCCAACGCCAATATCGACGAATGCTCCGTAAAGGTCGATACTGGTCACCCGACCCTGGAGCTGCATCTTGAGGTGCAATTCCCGCGGGTTGCCGGGCGCTGTCGTAGTTTCTAGATTGTCGGCCATGGTGGCTCTCCCTTGATCGTTTCGGATTGGCACTACTCTACATGGTGCCGCTAAAGACCGTTGTGTTCGAGTGGTCCGGACAAGAAGATGCCCCGGACGCCCGGGGCAAACTCCAACGTATTATAACCGCCGGCCAAATCCGTGTCAACCCTCCATGACCCTCTTTCGCCATCAGTCTTGCGGCGTGTCCCGGTCCTTTAGCACCTCTCTCGGTCGGCCGCCCGTCTGTCCGCTGCCGACCACTCCGCGCTCCTCCAGCGTTTCCATCAATCGGGCTGCCCTTGGATACCCGATCCTCAATCGCCGCTGGATTACTGAGGCAGAGATGGTGTCGCTTTCCTCCGCCAGTTGGATGACCCGTTCCAATAACGGGTCCTGCCCGTCACTGATTGACTGGCGGGCGGTGAACTCCTCCCACGGAGGCGCAGAAGGCGGCGTTCCCGACCCTGTTTGGTGCAACCAGAAGGAGACCACCCTTTCGATCTCCAGATCCGAGACGAAGCATCCTTGCAGGCGGACCGGTTTGGGCGCGTCTGGCTGCTGGAAGAGCATATCCCCCTTGCCCAGCAGGCTCTCAGCGCCCACACCGTCGAGCACGACTCGCGAGTCGATCGAAGAGGCGACGGCAAAGGAGATCCGTGCAGGAAAGTTGGCCTTGATCAGGCCAGTCACCACGTCGGTGCTGGGTCGTTGCGTGGCAACCACCAGGTGAATTCCGACTGCACGCGCCATCTGAGCCAGACGCACCATGGTGTGCTCGACCTCTTCTGGCGCCATCATGATCAGGTCCGCCAATTCGTCAATAATCAAGACGAGGAGGGGCAGGGGGGACCATTGCCGCCGGCGGCGCGCCGCCCGGTTGTACTCGCCCACGTTCCTCGCTCCTGCCTCGGCGAGGGTCTTGTAACGCTGATCCATTTCCACGGTCATCCAACGCAAGACGCCGATTACGCGCTCCAACTCCACCTCGACCTTTCCCAGCAGGTGTGGTAGCCCGTTGAAACGGACCAGCTCGACCATTTTGGGATCGATCATAACCAGCTTGAGTTCCTCTGGCCGGTTGTTGCAGACCAGGCAAGTCGTGATGGTGTTGATGCAGACCGACTTGCCCGAACCCGTGGTTCCGGCGATCAGAAGGTGAGGCATCTTGGCCAGGTCGCCCACGATGGGAGTGCCCGAAACGTCTAGACCCAGCCCGATAGCTAATGGCGACTTGACGCGTCGGAATTGCTCCGATTCCAGGACGGTGCGTAGGCGGACCAACGCCTCTTTGGAGTTGGGTACCTCAATACCCACCACTGGACGGCCTGGCACCGGCGCCTCAACCCGGATGCTCGTAGCCGCCAGAGCCAACTCGAGGTCGTGCGTCAGCGCCGTGATCTGGCTAACTCGCACTTTATGTTCGCGCAGCTCGCCATCGGCGCCCGCCTTTTCCCTGTACAGTGGCGCCACCCCGTACTGGGTCACAGTGGGCCCGCGCCGGACCTCCACCACCTTGACCGGAACCCCGAAATCCAACAACGTACGTTCGATTCGGCCGGCCTGATCGCGGATCTCCTCCTCGCTGTATTCGACTGCCAGGCCCGGTTCCAATAGGTCCATCGGTGGCAAGTGTGACGGCCGGTCGGTCTCCTTGGCGCCCGTCGTGACGGTGCGGGCAATGGTCAGTCGGCCGGGCGGCTGCACCGTCGATGCGCTGCGGGCCGACGGCTTGCCGACGGGAGCCTTGGTGGTTCGGCCGTCTTGCTGTGTTCCAGGCCCAGACTGCTCCGCGCCCGAACTGGAGCGCTGGATCGCTTCTGCCCACGCGTCCAGCCGCAGTGAGAGCGTGGCAAGCGCCGTTTTCAGATCCTGCGGCTTGAACCGAAAGACCAGTGCTGCACCGTACAACCCCAGCAAACCCAACAACAGGCCAGCTATCAGCGCTCCGACCCCGTCCGCGAGCGGAATGGACATTGCCCACCCAACGTAACCGCCGCCGCGCCCAGCAGCGGCCCGATACAGTGCTTCCTCGCTTTCAGCGGCCCACGGCAGGTGCGTCAAGGCGAGCAGCGCCAGAAAGAGCAACTCGACACCGATTATCTGGGGAAGCGTCACCCTCCATGGGCGACCGGCGCGCCTGAGCGCCAGGTGCAGACCGGCAAATGCCACCGTTAACGCAACGATCCAGGCGCCCCAACCAAAGGCTTGTCTCATGGTTTGGCCCCAGGCACTGGCCAACTTGCCCAACGGCAGGTCGCTCAGCGCCAACCCCGTCCCGGCAGCCACCAGCACCAGTGCCAACCCTGCGATCTCGAGTTTCCACGGGGCCAGCGCGCTCATGAACCGCTCATCCCAGGTCGGCGCCGGCGGCGCTTTTCTACCAGTTGACGAGCGCGCTTGTGTCCGCCCCCTGCTGGGCGCAGCAGGTTTCTTGCTGCGGGTTGCAGGTTTACGTTGGGTCATTTTCGACCTCTGGACTGGAAGCCGCCTGTGACCGCTGAGCCGCCTGCTCCATCTGAACCAACGCCCGGGCCACAGCCTCGATGGCGACCCGCTGTTTGCGGTATAGATCCGATTCGCTCATGGCAAGCCGCCTTGCGATGTCGCGGACCCGATGCCCTTTGATGAACTTGAGTTCCAGGATGTTAAAAAGAATCCACTCTGTGGTGGTCAGGTTCCGCTGACCCTCGGGCCGAAGGCTTTCTACGGCCTGGAGCAATACCGCGCGCATGGCGTTGACCGCGTTGCCCTGATGCTCTGCCAAGCCCTTGCGGACGATGGCCATGCGTAGCAGCGGGCTCTCGGTGAGCTTGGGCCCGCCCCAGTAATGGCTCAGGGCGTCGCGCACCATTCCCACAAAACCCTCCTGCCGGGCGAGATCATCCGGCTGCAGCCATCCGCCTTCCTGACTCATTGCCTTGCGTTGCCATTCGGTGGCTCTGGTTTTTTGCAGCAGGCCCTCCAGGGCGGCAAAAACCTCTTGCTGCAATACCTGATCCTCTAAAGCAGAGGCTGCCATTTCCGTCAGATATGTGAGTTGATGGCTCTGCTCAGCGGTCAGTTCTCCCGGTACGCGGCGCGCCTCGGTGCCCAGTATGCCCAAGGTGGCCTGACCGGCCCGGTCCTGGAGCCGAAAGATCCAGTAACCGTTCCAACTCAACCGTTCCGGCAGCACCTGGGAATCCAACGGGTTCTCTCGGGTGAGCGAGAGCAGATGTTCTTGCGGCGTCTCGCCGTGGTCCATCTGCAGCGCGCCCAGGATGACCTCCAGTCGAGGTGTTCCATCGCTGGCATACGACGCGACAAACGCGGTGTTGACTTGCAGCAGATCGCACACGCTGGCCAGCACGTTCTCCAGGAACTGCCGCAGGTCCTGAGTGGTTACCAGCCGGTCGCGCAATTCCTGGATGCGCGCCAGCTGTTCACGCTCCCCAAAGTAGAACCAACGCTCCAGCCTGGGTTTGACCAGCGCGATAAGCCACTGCAGCACGACGATGCTGACCACCACGACAAAGTTGATGGCCCGATCGGCCGGAAGACCGAGAAACTGGCCTGCTCGTCCGACCAAAATCATCAGGATCAGGGCAACAATGGCGACCAAGGGGCCCCGAGCCAAGAACTTGATCAGCCGAAGACGAACGACGCGGTCTGGCTCGGTGACCCCAAAGTAGGCCACGCTGTAGGTCATGAAAAAGATGGTGATGCCTACGGCCGCGTTGCCCAAGACCTGCACGATCCAAAACAAGGGCGGAGGCAGCACAGTGGACTGACCGGTGAGCAAAAGGTACGGAAAGACGCTAATGGCTGGCCCACCAGCCGAGGCAATGATGAACGTGATGCGTCTTCGCATAGTCCCAGTTCGGCTGCGACGGCGGGCCTGCAATTGGAGCCAGAATCCCAGACCAATAAGGATGCCGAACCCGACCGCAAACAGCGGAAACAATAACCCCGGCCGGAGTTGCGGTGCAGTCAGGTTGGCTACCTGGCCGTAGACGATGAGGTCAGTAAAGGCCGCCAGCGCAACGGCAGCCGCTCCGACAGCATAGGACGCCATCACCAACAGACGCCGCCTGGGGTTGGGTCGCGCGCTCCCGCTGGACTCGAATAGTGCCACGGAAAGCTGAAGATAGGCAGAAGGTACAAAGGCGACGCCCAACCATTGCACCCGCAACCAGCGCTCCATCAGCATGGGGTCGCTCGTCTGCGTGAGGAAAAGGTCCACCAGGTAGGCGATGACCGTAAAGCCGAGCAAGAGGCTGGATGCCCACGCCACCCGATTGCGAATGCTGGATTGGATGCCGTAAAGCAGAACGGACGAGATCAGAATGACAACCGCGGCCTCGAGGACCGAGTTTGCCAGCTGAAGGATCTCTGTGAGGGTCATGCTACCGCAATCTGGCTACAAAAAAGAGAGCGATCTCCTGGTTGGGATAATGGTTCTCGTCAAACCCACAAAAACGAAAGCCGTGATTCTGACAAAAACTGATGGCTGGGTGGTTTTTGCTCTGCATCTCCAACGTGATCTGCTGGAGTCCCAAACTGGCAGCCCAGCGCATGGCGTCCCTCAGCAGGAGGCTGCCGATTCCTGCTCGTCGGTAGGAGCGGCCGACCACCAGATCGCGAAGCCAGGCGCGCCCGTCTACCCGATGTGCGTGGAGGCCGGCATACCCGCGTACGTAACCGTCATCTTCGGCTACCAGGAAACAGTCCCAGCCCCTCCAGTCGTCCCACAGCCGGCTCGGATCACGCGGGTATCGGACACGCATGGTTCGCGGAAGGCGGACTGAACTGAACTCGACCGAGATGGCAGACCGGCCCGCGTCCTCGTGGCGGTCCATCTGCCAGACTCGTTCGGTGGTGGAATCGTGATCCAGTTCGGCGCACTGTTTGAGATCGGCCGGCACGGCAGGACGAACGTTCATCTGGTTCCTTTCGGTTCGCAGCCATTCTACCACCCGGGCCCGGCGGTGGCAAACAGCCACAGCGACCGGGAGTATGGCGCGCTGACCACAACCGAACGGTTACTGGTCGGTCAGCCTGATTACGATCTGGCAGCCGCCGGCCTCGTTGCTGGTGACGTCGACGAGCACGATGCGAATCATGTATTCGCCCGGCATCCAACCACCGAAATTGGCGACCCCCAAGACCCCGTCCATCACCGGGTCGCGGACCACATCGCCGATGATGGAAGCCCAGACCTCGCCGGTCTGGGGACCCAGCACCTCCAGCCGGTAAAAGCCAAAATCACTTAGCCAGGCACTGCCCACAAAGGATACCTCGCCGGTTACGGTGCCTCGGTCGGCCGGGTTGGTGAAAACGCACACGACATCGGTCGGTTGAGGGGCAATCGGCGTCACAGCTGGCTCGGTTGTCTCTGGGGTGGTTGCCGGCGCCAGAGTTACCGCCACCGGCTGCGTGGGCGACGGAATCGGCAGCGTAGGCGTGAGGGTAGCTGTGGGACTGGGCGTGATGTTGCTGAATGTGGGCGGAGGTGTGATAAAGACGTTTGGTGTGGCCGTCGGCCGGTCCACGTTCTGCGCCGGCAGCGTAGGGCCGAGCACCAGGTTGATCAGCAGGACCACCGGAGCAATCAGGGCTGCCACCAGCAGCAAGCGGATCGCCCTCTTGGATTGGTCATGCGCCAGCTCAAGCTCAAGACCGAAAAGTGCTGCTTTCTGCTTGCGCCGCGCCCGCATCAAGAGGATCAGTGCGACAGCCCCGCCAATCAGGCTGGCGAGGTAGAAACGCGCTGCGTTGTCAATGACAAACTGGATAACTTGGGACATATTCCGCCGCCGGGCGTCTGATGCGTCTGGATGATGGCTGGAGCGGAGGGCCTTGCGCCTAGCCGGTGGGTAACGCCTGCAGGATACCCCGGATAAGTGTGAGCAGCCGGGGAACCAGGGCTTTGCCGGCCTCCAGGACCTCGTCGTGGGTCGTCTCGGCCTGCGACCCCGGTTCTGCCTGAGGCGTGTTACTGATCCCGGATATCCCCAGTAGGCGAATACCTCCATGTCGCGCGACAATGGCCTCAGCCACAGTGGACATGCCGACCGCGTCGGCCCCGATCAGTCGCAGGAAGCGAAGGTCGGCCGGGGTCTCGAAAGACGGACCGGCCAAACCCGCATACACGCCCTCCGTCAAGGGCAATTGAGCATCCAGAGCTACTCGGTGAGCGATCGCCCTCAGCTCGGCATCAAAAACCTCGGTCATGTCCGGGAAACGAGTACCGAGTCGTTCGTCGTTGGGCCCGCGCAAGGGATTTGCACCGGCCATGCCGATCAGGTTAATGACATCCGAGATCAACATCATCTGGCCGGGTCTCATGTCTTGTCTCAAGCCGCCGGCGGCATTGGTCAAGATGATCGTATGGATTCCCAACAGCTGCATAACCCGGATGGGCAAGGTCACGCGCGCCATGGAGTAGCCTTCGTAATAGTGCGCCCGGCCGCGCATGACCATGACGCTCTTTCCTTGCAGGTGACCGATGATCAGTTGTCCGCTGTGCCCAGCCACCCTGGATTGCGGCCAACCCGGTATGACGACATAGTCCACGGTGTCCGCATCCTTCACCTCGTCCGCCAAGTCGCCGAGCCCGGAACCCAAGACCATGCCGATCCGGGGTTGGTGGCGAGTCTGTTGCCGGACAAAATCGGCCGCCTGCTGGTAATCCCGTAGTGTTGGGTAGTCTTCCATCGGTGTATATCCTGCTAATCAGTTACTCTGGGTTCTGGCCGATCTGGGCGGCTACCTTGGCATAGATGTTGGTGGTAGAGATGTTGGCGTGGCCCAACATGGATTGCACCTGCCGAAGGTCGGTGCCCTGTGCAACCTGGTGTGCGGCAAAGGAATGCCGCAGGGTGTGGGGCGTCACCGGAAAGGAAAGGCCCGCGGCACGGGCGTGGCTCTTGATGATCAGCCAGAGTCCCTGGCGGGTCAACGGATGGCCCCGGTGATTGAGGAACACCACCAGTTCGTCTGGATCTCGCAAAAGCCGCGGCCGACCCGCCTCCAGGTAATCTGCCAGGGTGTTCCGGGCGTGTTGGTCCAGGGTCAACGCCCGCAGACCACCTTCCTGTGATGGGCACATCACCGTGCCGGACACGAGATCGACCTGGTTCATGGCCAGGGTGATGACCTCGGAAACTCGCATCCCAGTGGCGAGAAGCAACGCCAACAGTGCTCGGTCGCGGAGGGTCTTCGGAGTTGCGTCAGCTGACGGAGCGGACAAAAGCCTATCAACCTGGTCCGCAGTGAGGCTTCGAGGAAGCCTTTTCTTGACCGGCGGCGATCCTATTCCGACGGCTGCATCCGTAGGCACCAGTTCGCGACCATGGAGGTAATGGAAAAACGATTTGAGGGCCGCCACCTTGCGGGCGACGGTGGAGGCGGCATATTGCCGGGCAACCAGTGCTCGGGTGTACGCTCGGATGTGGGCCGGGCCAATGGCGCGCCATTGTGCGATGCCCTTTTGTCGCAGGAACGAGACAAACTGATTCAGGTCGTTTCCGTAGGCGACAATGGTGTTGTGCGAATACCCCTGTTCGTGCGCCAGCGCATCTAAAAAGGCGTCGAGGGCTGCTTCCACTGCAATCTCCTTGCCGGCCGAGGACGACCTCGATATGACATAACTAGATGCATTATAGCACAACTCCAGCCAGACTCAAGCAGCAACGGCGGTAACGGACAGCTCAAGCAGCCGTTGGCGTTTCATTTGCCGATACGCTGATATCCCCGGACAACCTTGCGCGTGTCTTCCACGGTAACGAACGACGTGGCATCTATCTCGTTGACCAGGCGGATCACGTCGGCGACCTGCCTGCGTGTTATTATGACGTTGATCAGATGGACCGGACCCGACTTGCCTTCGGCTTCCAGCAGGGTGGCGCCATGGCCGTTCCTCCGCAGGCATTCGGCAATCTCTATTCCTTTGGCCAGCGAGACGATGTGGAGATTCGCGTACCCAAGCGCCAACTTGTCCTCGATCCACATTCCTAATAGCGTTCCGGAAGCAAAACCGCCGCTGTAGGCAAAGATGTTCCAGACGGTGTCGAGGTTGGTGATTACCCGGCTGATCGCGACAACCCAAATGGTGATCTCGACAAAACCGATCAGCGCTGCCCATTTGCGCTGTCCGCGAATGATCATGGTGGTTCGCACGGTGCCCAGGGACACATCGGTGATCCGCATGGCAAAGATAAAGAGAGCATTCGCTATCACAGTCCAAGGCATGGAAGATTCCTTTCACCAATCCGCGAGTACAAGTGTGGGGCTAGAAAGGGTGCACCAAAGCCCGGCGAGCAGACCCAAGTCGGCGTCCACTCCACCTTCGTATCGGCCGAGTGCATCCGCCCCAGCCTGCTGGTCCCGGCTGGGGTTGCCGACTCCGCACCAACTGTGGCCTATCCGCCATCGCCGTCTGGCGGGCATTTGAACCGCGTCGCGGGCGGATAGCTTATCAGCCATCAATTCCGCCGGTGAGGGCGACGATGGTGCAGTCCACCGCGGTCGAGTAAGCATCCCGACCGGCTAGGTGTCACGCGTGCGACGTACCAGAGCGTCTCTGGCGGCCGCCTGGGCAGCTGTCTGTTTGCTGCGGCCACGACCCTCGCCGCAAACTACATCATCCACCAACACCTGTACGGTAAAGGTTTTGTTGTGGTCCGGACCGGTCTCTTCGACGGTCGCGTAACGGGGCGTGTGGCCCAACGCAGCCTGACTCCATTCTTGAAACGTGCTCTTGGCGTCCCGGTCCAGGTCCCTTGCCAGAATGGCGTCGGCCGCCGGCACCAGGTGCCGGTCAAATACGCTCCGAATAACCTGCAGTCCCCCTTCGAGATAAATGGCGCCCACCAACGCCTCCAGCGTGGCGCACAGAATGGCTGGCCGGTTGTTACCTCCGTGCTCCTCCTCGCCCCGGCCGAGCCGCAACACATCGGCTACACTCAGGTAGGAAGCCAAGCGCCCCAGGGTCTCGGTCCGCACCAAGGCCGCCCTCATGCTGGTTATCCGTCCCTCACGCATCTCGGGGTACCGGTGGTACAACATTTCGGTCACTGCTAGATCAATGACGGCATCGCCTAGAATCTCCAGGCGTTCATTGTCCTCCAATGCCTCGTCAGGGCTTTCATTGATAAACGAGCGGTGAGTCAGGGCTCGCTGCAGCAACGCCGGATCTTGGAAGTGGTAGCCCAGTGTGGCCTGGAATTGCGCCAATGTGGTCATGGTTTATGGTTCCGTTGCTGTTCCTTTTCAGTCTTGCGGAATGGCATCGAGAAAGGCCGGTGTTTATCCGCCAAATCGCACCCGAACAAGCCCCTGAATGTCTTTCCAGGCAGTGTTTGCCACGTTGACGGTAGAGGCCGGATCGTCCACCCAGCGCACGGGGACCTGATGAATCCGGTACTTGGCCTTCTCCGCCCGCAAGAGCAACTCAGTGTCAAAGAACCAGGCTTCGTCCTTGATCTGGGGCACCAGTTCCTGGACCGCCTGTCGCGTGAGCGCCTTGAAACCGCATTGTGCGTCTTTGAAACTGCGGCCTGGAAACATGACGCCGATCAGCAGATTGTATACCCGACTGGTGAACTCGCGCAGTGGAGTCCGGTTGATCACCTGCGATCCTCGCATAAGCCGGGAGCCGACCGCCACGTGCATCACGCCTTTCATCAGCGGTTCTACCAGCGGGCCAATGTGCCTCAGATCGGTCGACAGGTCCACGTCCATGTAACAGACCACGTCTGCAGAGCTCTCCAGCCATGCCCGTCGCAACGCCCGGCCCCGCCCTTTCTGGGGCAGGCGCAGGTACGTCACCTGGCCGGGCCAACGTTGTGCCAATTCCTTACCCAGTTCCGGGGTCCGGTCGGTGGACGCGTTGTCCGCGATGACGACCCGCCAGGCGTACGGCAGGTTCTGGCCCAGGTATTCGCGGAGCCGACTGACGCTGGATTCCAGGTCAACCTCTTCATTGTACACTGGAATCACTACGTCCAGCGTCTTGGTTTCCGGTGGCATGTCGTTCCTTCCGTCGTTGGATTGTTTCAGTAGGACGCTGTAGTCCGGGCCTTTGCCGGCCAACATGCTGCCGGCATTATAACACACCCTCCGGCCGGTCACCAGATTGGCCGGACCCTGCGTTATGTTATAATCGGGTGGATGTGTTTCTGGAGGTTGTGATTGTTTGGTAAGCTTTTTGACAGTCTGGCCCGGACGCGCAGTTCGGTTTTCGGGCAAATCACGAACCTGCTGGGCGCCGGCGAGGTTGATGATAGCACGTTCGATGGCCTGGAAGCTCTGCTCATTCAGGCAGATGTCGGCGTTTCAACCACCGCCATCATCACTGATCGTCTTCGCCACCAGGTGACGCGAAATGGCATTACTCGGGCATCCCACTTTAGGGAAGCCCTTCGCAGCGAGCTTCGGTCGCTGCTGCCTGACCCACCGCCTCTGAAAATCGACGAGCCACGGCTGCTTACGCTGGTCCTGATCGTCGGAGCAAACGGTTCGGGCAAAACGACAACCATCGGCAAGTTGGCCTACCGGTACCGGACCCGGGGTCGTAAAGTGCTCCTGGCCGCAGGGGATACCTTCCGCGCGGCCGCCATTGAGCAGCTTCAGATCTGGGGCGAACGGGCCGGCGTCCCGGTTATCGCGGGCCAACCCGGTGGTGATCCCGGGGCCGTGGTGTACGATTCAATCCGCGCCGCTCGCGCCCGAGGGTATGACCTGGTGATTGCGGACACCGCCGGCCGGTTGCACACCAAGTATAACCTGATGAAGGAGCTGGCCAAGGTGCAGGGAGTGGCAGCCAAGAACGTGCACGGCGCGCCGCACGAAACGCTCTTGGTGCTGGATGCACCTACCGGTCAGAATGCCCTGGCTCAGGCGCGTCATTTTCAGGCGACCGCCCAGGCCACAGGTGTGGTACTGACCAAATTGGACGGCACGGCCAAGGGAGGGATGGTATTTGCCATCAACCAAGCCCTTGGCCTTCCCGTGCGCTTTGTGGGTACCGGCGAGCGGATCGAGGACCTGGCAGAGTTTGATGCTGACCAGTTCTTGAACGGTCTGTTCGGAACATCAAACCACGACCGCAGCTAATTGGCGACTGACCAACCGAGGAGAAGTAATTGATGGAAGATCTGAGTTACGAACTGCAGGAGCTAGTGGAACGCGCCGAATCTCTACGGAGGCGTCTTTGACCTCGCCGCCAAGGTAGAGCGGGCGACCGCGTTGGAAGAGCGCGCCGCCGAACCGGGGTTTTGGGATAACCCGGATGCAGCGCAAGCCGAGATGAAAAAGCTGGCGGCGCTCAAGGAGGAAATCGGCCAGTTCGATCTGTTGTCCGGCCGGCTGCGCGATGCTCTCGAGTTGGCGCAAATGGAGGACGACGGCCTGTACGCGGATCTGGCAAACGAAATGGCCCAACTCTCAACAGAGGTGGAGCAACTGGATTTCCGCAGCATGTTCTCCGGCATCTACGATCGGGAGGATGCCATCTTGGCGGTGCACGCTGGTGCTGGAGGCACGGATGCTCAGGACTGGGCGCAGATGCTGCAGCGAATGTACCTGCGCTGGGCAGAAAACGAGGGCTACCGATCGGAAATCCTCTCGCTGACCGAAGGGGAGGAGGCTGGCATCAAGAGCACGATGGTCAGCATCGCCGGCCGGTACGCGTTTGGCTACCTGAAGGCTGAGCGAGGAGTACACCGGCTGGTCCGGCTCTCTCCGTTTGACGCAGCCCACCGTCGCCATACCTCCTTTGTTCTGGTGGAGGTGTGGCCGGATGTAAGTGAGGCTGTGGATCTGGTCATCAACGAGAGCGACCTGCAGATTGACCGCTATCGCGCTGCCAGCGCCGGTGGTCAACACGTACAGAAGAACGAGACCGCTATCCGCATCACGCACCTGCCAACAGGCCTGGTAGTGAGCTGCCAGAACGAGCGCTCACAGAAACAGAACCTGGAGTCGGCCATGAAAGTCCTCCGGGCCCGTCTGCTGGCCCTGGAGCACCAGAAACAAGAGGAAGAAGTGGCGGCGCTCAAAGGAGTGCACGTGGACGCTGGGTGGGGCAATCAGATCCGCTCTTATGTCCTCCATCCATACCAGATGGTCAAGGACCACCGCACTGATTTCGAGACCGGGAACACGGCGGCCGTGTTGGAGGGCAGGTTGAACGGATTCATGGAGGCTTTTTTGCGCTTCATGGTGGTAGAGGCACAGGCAGTTCAGTAGATCTGGCTTCAGGAGGCGCTACCATGGGAATCAAACGAGGACCAGCATCCGGGGCCGCGCGGCCCAAAGCCGCGCCGGTGAAAAGCTCGAGCCGGGTGGTCAGCAGGCCCGCGAGTCGGCCCGTCAGTCGGCCTGCAGCCAAGCCAGCAGCCAGGCCCGTGAGCCGGTCGGTGAGCCGGTCGGCGACCACGCCGGCACGGCCTAAGGTTCGGTCAGTCGCGCCACCGGCCCGCATTCCTCAGCCGGTCAAACGGTCGCTGCCCGACCGGACACCGATCCCCAAGACTGCCGCACGCCAGGTGTCTGCGCCAAAGATTTCGCTCCCGGCTGCAACCAAACCGGCAACCCGGTCGGTCGCATCGACGCCGGCCAAACCGATCCTCCGACCCCAGTCCAAGCCATCCTCCCGTTCCTCCGTGATTCGGCCCGGGCAACCGGTCCGCCAGGCCGGAAAAGCGGTCCTATCCCCCACGCCAAAGCGAATTGTCGCCCCAATGCAGCGTAGGCCTTTCCGAACGGCCGAATCTCCCGCAGGCGCGGTCGCTGGTGCTCTGGCCGGCGTCGCGCTGGCCCGGACGGTGGATCGTGCCCGTTGGCATAGCGCCATGCAGGCGCGACATTCGACCTTCTATGGGGCCATGGCAGCGCTGCCGCTGGGTACGCAGGCTTTCGCCACTTGGGAGAGCGAGGTGTCCCAGCTGTTTGGGAGCATTGGCAAACTCCAGGAAGCTGCCTTGCTCCCGACCGTCGGTCAGGATCTGGACGAGATCAATATCCTGGTGAACTCGCTCGCCGCCGATCTTGAGTCTGTCCGGCAGCGCGGGTACGCGCATCAGGCGCAGTTGGATGCACAGGTGGCGGACCTCGTCTCGCGCTGGGACCGGCTCTATGAGTCGGTGGCAGAGATGCTTCTCCGGCGCCAGACCGAATTGGTCGACGGCGCAAACCGGCTGCTGGACCACGTAGACCTTTTGTACCAACCGGGGGCAACTCGGGACACGGTAAACAGCTGCTGGGCGGGCGTCCGGGCGCTGCAACAGCGAGTGGAGGCGGCGCACCAGAGCCTCGTTGGTATGTACGATGGCCTGAGCGCGGAACTTGGCAAGATCGAGACCATTTTGGCGCGGACCGGGTGGATGTTGGATCAGGTGGAGGCGGCGAAGTTCCGGTTGTTGCAGGGCGAAGGCCCGCTCCGGGCAGCATCGGCCCGGTGGATTCGCGATGCCAAGGGCGCGGGCGAATCCGGCATTCTCTTCCTGACCGATCAACGCGTGCTGTTTGAGCAAAACGAACAGCGGATCACCGAAAAGTTCCTCTTTATCGCGCTGAAAAGGGAGACTTTGCACGTATTCCGATACGCGTTTCCGGTCAGCGGGGTGCTGGAAGTGCAAACGGGCCCGTCGGGTTCTTCCTCAGTTGGCCGGAGCGCAGTCGAATCGCTCTTTGTGCGCCTGGACGAGACGGGCCCCTATCCCAGCGTCCGCTTCGAACTCACCCATGACCAGGCACAGACCTGGAAAGAGCTGATTGGGCGGGTCAGGTCGCGCGAGATAGACAACGAACGCACCAAGGAATCGGTGACGCGGGCCGAAGCGATGGATTTGCGGATTGGCGCCATGCCGGCGCACTGCCCCAGTTGCTCCGCGCCCGTCGATCACGTCGTGCTGCGCGGCATGACCGAGGTGCAGTGCCGCTATTGCGGTCGGATGATTCGTTGGTGAAATGGCCGCGCCGGGGATGCGTCGGGGCAACGCCGGCCGGGCAGTTAGGAATGCGAGATGAAAGTCACCACTGAAGGCCAGCTGGTCCAGCTCATCGGGCCGGACGGCAAAGACTTTCACATCCGGCTGCAGCCCGGCCGGCGGCTACAGACCCACCGAGGGATATTGTACCATGATGCGCTTATCGGCGTTCCGCTGGGCTCGGTGGTGGTTTCGCACACCGGGTCATCCTACACACTGCTGGATCCTTCGTTGGAACAATTGCTGCGGGGCATCCGGCGCAGCACCCAGATTGTCTATCCCAAGGAGATCGGTTACATTCTGCTCAAGATGTCCATCCGTCCGGGAGTCACTGTGGTGGAGGCGGGCACCGGCAGTGGGGCGCTGACAACTGGTTTTGCCTCGGCGGTAATGCCGACCGGACACGTCTACTCGTACGAAATCCGCCCGGACATGCAGTCCCTGGCCCGGCACAACCTGGAGCGGATGGGCCTGGAGCCTTATGTCACCCTCAAACTCAAGGATGTTGCCGAGGGTTTCGATGAACGCGACGCAGACGCGCTCTTTCTGGACCTCCCGACTCCCTGGGCTTATCTGGAGCAGGCCCATGCGACGCTGCGGGGTGGTGGATTCCTGGGGGCGATTCTTCCCACGACCAATCAGGTGGTGCAGTTGTTGTATGCGCTGGAGCATAGCCCGTTCACGTTCGTCGAGGTACAGGAGATTCTGATTCGGGGTTACAAAGTGATTCCGGCGCGCTTTCGGCCGGCCGATCGCATGGTTGGCCATACGGGTTACATGATCTTTGCCCGCGCGGTTAACCCGGTTGTCCAGGCAATGCCGGTTGACCCATCCGATCCATCCGACGAGGAAGAGTGAGGCCCAAGCTGCTTGGTCGCGCAGGCGGCAACCTCAAGTCTGTCAATCCATCAATCATCGCTGCGTGACCCCTAACCGCTGGCCTGCCCGGTCGCGGCCATCCGATGAGCCCTGGAATCTCCCCTCAGTCTGCAGTACCGGCTGCTATCCGGTCCCCTCAGTGTCGCTATCACCGCGCAGTTGAGGCAGGCGCCGATCACCGGATGCACCACGTCAAGCAACCGGAAATCGGGTTGATTGGTAGCCCCTCTGCTTTGTAATATAATACCGGTGTGAGGCTATCTGCCAGCCGGAGAGGCGCCGGCTCGGTGCCGGGCCTGGAGGATGAGAGGAGTGGCGATGGCGAAAAGAGAGTTGGTTCTCATCGACGGTCATGCGCTGGCATACCGCATGTATTACGCATTGCCGCTGGAGTCGTTTTCCACCCGCGCAGGAGAACCGACCAATGCAGTGTACGGCTTTACTCGCGCCTTGATGGACCTCCTGCTGGCACACGAGCCGCCTCAGTACCTGGCGGTCAGCTTTGACTTGGGCAAGACCTTTCGGGATGACCTGTACCCCCAGTACAAGGCAACCCGGGCCAAAATGCCACAGGAGCTGCGCTCCCAGATCGGGCGAATCCGAGAGGTGGTGGATGCCTTTGGCGTCCCTGTCCTGGAAATGGAGGGATACGAGGCGGATGATGTCTTGGGAACGGCGGCTCGGCAGGCAACGGAATTGGGAGTACCGGTGCGGATACTAACCGGTGACCGGGACCTCTTGCAGTTGGTGGACGCCAACACTCGTGTCCTCTTGGCCACAGGTAAAGGCACCCAGGAGTTCGACGCGGATGCCGTCCAGGCCAAGATGGGAGTGCGGCCGGATCAGGTGGTTGATTACAAAGCGTTGGTCGGCGACGCGTCGGACAACATCCCCGGCGTGAGAGGTATCGGCGACAAAACGGCTGTTGGGCTCTTGAGGAAATTCGAGACGTTGGAGGGCATCTATTCCCACCTGGATCAGGTCACCGGTACCCGGTTCCACAGCGCGCTGGCGACCGGGCAGCAAGATGCGTTGCTGAGCCGCCAACTCGCAAAGATCGAGTTGGACGTGCCCGTTCGGCTGGACCTGGAAGCCTGCCGGACCATTAACCGTGACCGGGAACGCCTGCTGGACCTTCTGCGCGAATTGGAGTTCAGGTCTCTGGGCGAGCGGATTCGCCAAATCGAAAAGGCCGAGCTGCAGCAAATGGGGCTTTTCCAGCAGCCGGAAGAGGTGGCCATGGTGAGTGCCGATCCGCCGGCGTCCGCCATGACTCAGAGCTATATTGTCGATACCCCCTCAGCACTGGCGGCACTGGCCAAACGGTTGGGAGCGAGCCCGGTTATTGCGTTCGACACCGAGACTACGGCTACGGATGAGATGACGGCTGACCTTGTGGGGATTGCGTTGACCGCGGCCGCCGGCGAGGGCCATTACCTGCCGGTCGGTCACCAGCTGGCTGGTGACGTTGGCCGGCAGTTGCCTATGTCGACGGTCCTGGAGGCGTTGCGACCGGTTTTCGCCAGCGCATCCGTTGCCAAGGTGGCTCACAACGGCAAATATGACCTCACCATGCTTCAACGCTACGGCCTGCAAGTGAACCCGATCGCGTTTGACACCATGTTGGCCGCCTGGCTGTTGGAGCCGTCCGGCCGGGGAGTTGGGCTCAAGACGCAGGCCTGGTCACGATTGAGCGTCGAGATGACCGAGATCACCGACCTGATTGGCACCGGCAAGAAACAGATCACTATGGCGCAGGTTCCCATCGCGAAGGCGGCACCGTATGCGGCCGCCGACGTGGACATGACGCTGCGGCTGGTGGAAAGGTTAGAGGCCGAACTCAAGGCGATGGGGCTGTGGGACCTCTTTTCCCGCGTCGAGATGCCCTTGATCCCGGTTCTGTCGGACATGGAGCAGGCCGGCGTTCTGCTTGACCCCGATTTCTTGCGACAGATGTCGGTCCAACTGCGACAACGTCTGATTGAACTGGAGTATGCTATCCACCGGGAGGCTGGCCGCATCTTTAACATCAATTCGACCCAGCAACTCAGCCAGGTCTTGTTTGAGCAGTTGGGCCTCCCCACCGAGGGATTGCGAAAGACGGCTTCGGGTTACTATTCCACGGCGGCCGATGTCCTGGACGGATTGGCGGGAAGTCACCCCATTGTGGATCTGATCCTGGAGCACCGGGAGCTGTCCAAGCTGCAGTCAACTTATGTGGAGGCGCTTCCCACCATGGTGAATCCCGCCACGGGGCGAATCCACACGTCATACAATCAGGCTGGCGCCATCACCGGTCGCATTGCCTCATCCAACCCAAACCTGCAAAACATTCCCATTCGCACCGAGTTAGGGAGGCAGGTGCGGCGCGCCTTTGTGGCCCAACCCGGCTGGATGCTGATGGCGGCCGACTATTCTCAGGTCGAGCTGCGGGTGTTGGCGCACATGTCACAGGATGCGGCACTATTGGACGCCTTTCGCCGCGGACAGGACATCCACGCGACGACTGCCGCCACGGTATACCGGATTCCACTGGACAAGGTCGACAAGGACCAACGCCGTTTTGCCAAGAGCGTCAACTTTGGCCTTCTGTACGGGATGAGCGCCTTTCGGCTGGCGCGCGAGTCCGATCTGACGCTGGCAGAGGCGGAGGATTTTGTCCAGGGATATTTCGAGAGCTTTCCGCGGGTTCGTGACTATCTAGTAAACACCATCCGCCAGGCCAAAGAGAGGGGCTGGGTGGAGACGGCACTAGGAAGGCGTCGGTTCTTTCCACTTCTGCAGGGCACAGACCCATCGCGCTCTGCGGCCTTGGCCCGGCAGCGCGCCGAGCGCGAAGCTGTCAACTTTCCCATTCAGGGCACAGCGGCCGACATCATAAAAATGGCCATGATTGATCTCTACCGTGTCCTGACAGAGCGCGGCCTGCGAACCCGCATGATACTGCAGGTGCATGATGAACTGGTGTTGGAGGTGCCAGAGAGCGAGTTGGAGCAGGCACGAGAAATCGTGGTGAACGTCATGGCCAACGCCTACCAACTCCTGGCGCCGTTGCAGGTGGATACCAAGGTGGGACCCAACTGGCTAGAAATGGAGCCGGTTTGAATTGCGCTGCCCTGTCCGTGTGCTATACTTGACCCGTGGTCGGGAACTTAGGCGGGATGAAAGCGATCTTGATCGGCCGGAATAACGCCAGCGTCGTATGCGGTTGACGCGGGTGTTCATTGGCGGCCGACTGGCTCTGGCCTGCAAATCGGAGTCGAATCGTGGCCAACGATCGTCAGCAGTTTGATCAAGCGATGCGCGTTGGAGCGCAGCACGCCTGGGACAACGATTGGAATGCTGCCATTCAGCAGTACCAACTGGCCCGCGCAGAGTTCCCGGACGATCCGTTGCCCTATGATCACCTGGGCCAGGCGCACTATCAACTTGGAGAGTACGCTGAGGCGCTGAACTGGTACGTGCAGGCAGCCAAGTTGAACCCGATGGATGTCGTAGCCATGGGCCGGATAGCTGACCTCCTGGAGCGATCAGGGCAACTGGACCAGGCGGCGCGGACCTACATGGCGGTGGCCGAAGCCTATCTTCAGAAACGCGATCTGGGCCTGGCGATCGCCAATTGGGAACGGGCGACGCGTCTGGACAACAACCTGATCGGCGCCAGGCAGCGCTTGGCGTTTGTCTATCACCGAGAGGGGCGGCTGCGCGAATCTATCCGCGAGCATCTGGCGCTGGCGCGCATTCACCAAAGCCGAGGAGACAGTCGACAGGCGTTCACGGTGTGTCAGGCTGCTTTGGAGCTGCAGCCGGATAATACTGATGTCCTGGCGGCGGTTCAGTTGCTCGAACAGGGTCGGGTGGTGCAAGAGCCCCCGGTCGACGTGCTTGGACACTCCGGCCAATCGCCGACCGAGCGGGAAACGACCCTGGGTGAAGCGCTTTGGCATGCCGTGGATACGTTGAGCGGGACCATCGAATCCACCTGGGACGGGGATACGTCGGCGCAACCAACCGACGGCGGAAGCCCGGTCGAGGATGCCAGGCAAGCTGCGTTGGCAGACCTGGCCGGGACTGTCTTTGAGGAGGACCGGGGCGACCTTCTGACGTCGTTGAGAAAGCAAGACCGCGACGCCCTGATCAGCCAGGCCATTGCCCACCAGACGCGGGGAGAGATCGAGCAGGCCATCGTTGCCTACGAGCGTGCTATCGCGTCCGGCGTTGTCCAACCGGCCGCACGGTTCAACCTCGGATTGCTGTACAAGGAGCGGCTCAGGCTGGACGAAGCTATCCAGCAATTACAGTGGGCGCTCAGCGACCCGGAATACGTGCTGGGTAGCCATTTCGCCCTGGGCGAATGCTTTCGCGTCAAGGGCAAGCTGGACGAGGCTCTGGCTCACTTTATGCAGGTCGCCAAGATCGTGGACCTGCGCACCGTCGGCCGTGACCAGGCGGATGACCTTGTGCGATTGTATGAGAACCTGGCGGACATGCACGCAGCCACGGGCGAACCGGAGCAAGCAGCCGCCTTTGCCCAGGCGCTGGTAGAGTTTCTCAGCACCAAAGGGTGGGAGGACAAGGTTCGTGAGTCGCGCGAACGTCTGGATGCCATCACCGGCGAAGGCGAAACCATGAGCCTGGCCGAAATCCTTGCTGTTCCTGGGTGTCAGGGATTGCTCGAATCGCTTGCCATGACGACCGAATATGCGCGGCGGGGCTGGTGGGATACAGCAATGGAGGAGTGCTATCGGGCGGTTCACATATCGCCGTTCTTCTTGCCGGTTCACCAGCGACTTGCGCGCCTGTTGGAAGAGCGTGGTCAGATCGAGGCGGCCGGCAACAAGTACGTCATGCTTGCCCAAGCCTACCGCAACCGCGGCGACATCGGCCGAGCCATGGCTACGTTCGAAAAGGCGATGGCACTGGCGCCGTTGGACATGACCCTGCGCACGCGTCTCATTGAATTGCTCAAACGGCATGGTGAGATTGACCGCGCGTTGGAGCACTATGTGGCGCTGGCGGAATCCTATTACCAGCTGGCGCAGATTGACCGCGCGCGCGAAAAGTACCTGGAAGCGCTTCAATTGGCGCCGCGCGGGTCGCAGGAAAAACAGTGGACGGCCAAGATTCTTCACCGCACGGCCGATATCGACATGCAACGGCTTAACTGGCGAGATGCGGTCAATGCCTATGCTCAGATTGTGCGAATCGCCCCGGATGACGAGCGAGCCAATATCACGCTGGTCGAGTTGTTGTTCAAGCTGGATCGGGGCCACGAGGCGCTGACGGAGCTGGACCGGTTCCTGGCGCGATTGGCGTCACAGGGACGGACCAGGAAGATCCTGGCGATTCTCGACGACCTGCTCGCCCAAAAACCAACCAATATGGGACTGCTCCAGCGGTTGGCGTGGGCATTTGCGCAGGCCGGCGACCCGAAAAAGGCGATCGAGTATCTTGACCGGCTCGGCGAAGTACAATTGGACCGCGGAATGCGGATCGAAGCTGCCACCACCATTCGGGCTATCCTGGCGCTTGAGCCGGCCGACGCAGAGGGA
The DNA here is from genome assembly GCA_002328075.1 of Anaerolineales bacterium UBA2181. Lineage (GTDB taxonomy): Bacteria > Chloroflexota > Anaerolineae > Promineifilales > UBA4811 > UBA4811. Next base: position 65,891 of record DCVT01000058.1, read on the forward strand.
TATCGGCGTTTGTACGAGCAGATCAGGTTGTCCACGTGAACGAATTGTGGTACCGCATCCAGACGATCACCTGGACCAGCGTCCTGGACGTTCTGCTGGTCACGCTAGTCTTTTTCATGGTCTTGGTGCTGGTGCGCGGCACCCGGGCAGTTCAGCTCTTGCGTGGGGTCATCTTGTTGGTCCTGCTGGCGCTTTCGCTCACATCGGCGGTCAGTCTACCCGCTTTTGGTTGGCTGATCGGCAAAACCATTCCGGCAATACTGTTGGCGATTCCTATCATCTTCCAGCCCGAGTTGCGCCGGGCGTTCGAGCGTCTGGGGCAGGCGGGATCTCTGTTTCGCGGGTTTCGCGAGGATCGCGAGGGTGCCTTTATATCGGGCATTTCCCATGCTTGCCAACGCCTTTCTGACCGGCGCCATGGTGCGCTGATTGTGTTGGAACGCGACACTGGTCTGCAGGAGTACGTGGACACCGGCACCGTCCTGGACGGCAGGCTGAGCCAGCAATTGCTGGAAACGGTGTTCTACCCATCCACTGAGCTACACGATGGTGCAGTCATCCTGCGCGAATCCCGGGTCATGGCAGCCGCCTGCGTCCTGCCACTGTCGGCCGGCAAACTCCACAGCGGAGAAAGGCACCTCGGGCTGCGGCACCGAGCGGCCTTGGGGATCAGCGAGGTCAGTGATGCCATTGCCATAGTGGTATCGGAGGAGACGGGCCAGATCGCGGTGGCCCACAATGGACGCATGATTCGGCGCCTGGACGCTACCCGTCTGGAAACCATCCTACGCGCGTTTTACCAACCTAGGCTTCGGCGGGGATGGCTGCGTTGGCTGTCTGGGAGCAAAAAAAAACCATCATCTCCTCATCAAAAACCCTAGATCGGGTGTCCATGGCTGAAAGTGTGGGCGTGTCGTGTTTCGTTGGCTGATAAACAACCTCGGTACTCTGGCCCTTTCATTGGTCCTGGCGCTGTTTGTCTGGTTTGTGGCGGTGCGCGAGGCTAATCCGATAATCGAGACCGTCTACGCCGAGTCGATTCCCATTCAGTTGCTCAACCAACCCCTGGGCACCCTGATGATCAACACCCCGGAGCGAGTCCTCAGGGCGACAGTACGCGGCCCCAAGACCGAAATCGACGCGCTGAGCGTCTCGGATTTTGAGGCCCTTATTGATCTTTCTTCGGTTGCCTTGGGCGGGGCGGATGTTCCGGTTGTGGTAGTGGTCAAGAATCCACTGGTGAGCCTGATGGGTCAGAGCCCGAGTACCGTGTATGTCCAATTGGAGGAATACCGCCGGCTGACGCTTCCTGTCGACCTGAAGTTGAGCGGGGTGCCGAGTTTGGGTTACATTGCAGGCGACGCGGAGGTCGAACCGTTCGAAGTGACGGTGGAGGGTGCTGCGTCAAAGGTTTCTCCCATTGCCGCTGCACAGGTTGAACTGAACATTGAGGGTATTTCCGATTCCGTCAGTCGCAAGCTGTCCGTCCGCCTGAGCGGCATGGACGGGCGGCTGATCTCTGGCGTGACCCCCAACCCGTCGGAGGTGTTGGTCACCGTACCGGTCACCAAATCTGACGAGTATGCCCAGGTGTTGGTGACCGCCAATCTGTCGGGCAGCATTGCTTCCGGTTATCGGCTGGCCGGGTTTTCGGTGATCCCGGATCGGGTGATGATTCGAGTCCGGCCGGAGGTGATCTCCACCTTGCCTGCTTCCATCCAGACGGAAGTGGTGGACATATCTGGCGCTAGCGGTGACCTGAATCAGCGGGTCGGATTGCTGTTGCCGCATGGGGTCAGTCTGGTGCAGGAGCAAAGCGTGCTGGTGGTCATTGACGTGGAGCCGGTGCTGACCACCCTGACAATTCCCTGGCGGATTCGGGCTGAGGGCCCAGACCCTGGGCTTACGGCTACCCTGTCGTTGCAGGTAGCAAATATTGGGCTCGTTGGTCCCCTGATGTTGGTGAATGAATTCGACCCGGAGCGCCACATTGATCTTTTCGTCAACCTGGGCGGTCTGAACCCCGGAACTCACGAGGTACAGGTGGTGGCCTTGAGCCGCCTGGCAGGCATCGAGGTGTTGCAGGTGGTGCCGCCCACCATCAAGGTTGAGATTGCGGTGCAACCCACGCCGACCCCTACCCCTACCCCGGAAGAGGACGATTTGGCGAATGCGGCAGCAACGGGCGAAGCAGCGGTCGGGAGTCCGACTCCGGCTGTCGCCATTACCCCGGTTAGGACACCGGTCGCCACGCCCCGGCCCTAAGCTTTTTCAAGCGATTGGGCCCTGTGGCTGATGGTCTGGAGAACTGCCTCATGAAGCGTAAACCCATGGTCGCCTTGGTCGGCCGTCCTAACGTGGGCAAATCCACCCTGTTCAACAGGTTGGTCGGCGAACGGCTCGCCGTGGTCTCGGACGTGCCAGGAACAACCCGCGACCGGATTCAGGCGGACGCCGAATGGGGAGGTCTGGTGTTCACCGTGGTGGACACCGGCGGCATTGAAGTCGAGGGTGGTATCCACACCACTCCTCTCTCGGAAGACTCGGCCTTGTTTCTGCCATCGATTCGGGCCCAAGCAGAGGTAGCTATCACCGCGGCCGACGTGGTGGTGATCCTGGTGGATGCCTCTGCGGGGCTGACCGCGGCCGATGAGGAAGTCGCCGCCATTCTACGTCAGTCGACCAAACCGGTCATTATCGCCGCCAACAAGGCGGATAACTCTGCCCTGTGGGAAGGGGCGGTCGACTTTTACGCCCTGGGTCTGGGTCCAGTGTTCCCGATCTCGGCCTTGCACGGAACCGGAACCGGCGACCTGCTGGATGCCATCGTGGACGCGCTGCCCGGTTGGGTTTCCGCCGAGGAGGAGGATGACGAATCGGTCAAGATTGCCATTGTAGGGCGACCCAATGTGGGCAAATCCTCGTTGCTGAACCGTCTCCTGGGTCAAGAGCGGGCCATCGTCAGCCCCATTCCGGGTACCACCCGCGATGCCATCGATACGTATCTCAGTTGGGAGGGCACGCCGGTGACCCTCATCGACACCGCCGGCATCCGTCGACGGGGTCGGATTGACCCTGGGGTGGAAAGGTACAGTGTTCTCCGGGCGCTGGGAGCCATCAAGCGCGCCGACGTGGCGCTGCTGCTGGTGGATGCGCAAGATGGCGTGACCTCGCAGGATGCCCACGTTGCCGGCTTTGTGCTGGAAGAGAATGTGAGTGTGGTGGTGCTGGTGAACAAGTGGGATGCGGTCGAAAAGGACACTTACACCATGGCGGCGTTCACGCAAGAGGTCCGCCAAGCGTTGAACTTTATGGACTATGTGCCGGTCTTGTTCATCTCCGCCCTTACCGGTCAGCGGGTCCAGCAGGTCTTGCCGACCGCTTTGCAGGTTCAGTCGGCGCGCATGGAACGTATTCCCACCAGTGAGCTGAACCGGCTGGTTCGCGAAGCGTCGGCGCGCCACGCGCCGCCCTCACGGGGAGGAAAACGCCTCAAGTTCCTTTATTCCACGCAAGCCGGCGTCGATCCGCCGACCTTTGTCTTTTTTGTGAACGACCCGCAGTTGGTGCACTTTAGCTATCAACGTTTCATCGAAAACGAGATCCGACGCCTTTACGCGTTCCCGGGCACCCCACTGGTGCTCCGTTTTCGGGCGCGAGAGGAATAGGGCCGGGCGTCGGCCGGGGCCGTTAGGCCCGCTGCCGGAGGGATACCATGCTCACAGGATCAGCATGGCATCGCCAAAACTGTAAAAGCGATAGTCATGCAGGATGGCCTCCGCATATGCCTGTCTGATGGTGTCGATTCCGGCAAAGGCTGCAACCAGGACGATCAGCGTGCTGCGGGGCAGGTGAAAGTTGGTGATGAGGGCGTCTACCACCCCAAACGCGAATCCGGGCGTGATATACAGGTCGGTGCGGCCGGAAAATGCCGAAACGGTGCGCCAACCGCAGGCGCCGTGCTGGGGCTGACCCCGGTGGTAGGCGGCCTCCAGCGTGCGGACCACGGTGGTGCCAACCGCAATGATGCGCCCGCCGGCCAGGCGGGTCTGATTGATCTGGTTGGCGGTCTCGGCGCTCAACTCCGCCCATTCGGTGTGAATCCGATGGTCGCCAATGTCGTTTTCCTCGATTGGCTTGAACGTATCCAGCCCAATGTGTAGCGTGAGGTAACTGATCTGCACCCCGCCAGAGTGCAACGACAGTAGCAGGTCCGGCGTAAAATGGAGCCCGGCCGTGGGTGCTGCCGAGCTTCCCGCGCGTTGGGCGAAAACCGTCTGGTACCGCTCGGGGTCGCCAGCATAATGGTGGATGTAGGGCGGCAACGGGACCTGACCTACATCCGTCAGCCAGTCGCCGATTGGACGGTCAAAATGAACCAGCCGCGTCCCACCCTCCTCGACCGCGGTGATTCGGGCCGAGACGCCACAGGGCTCCTGGGCCGCATCCAGCAGGTGAACCTCGGTGCCTTCCCGGACCCGGTGACCGCGCACCAAGGCGCGCCAGGTATGCTCGGGTTGCGGCTCCAGTAGCAACAACTCGACCTGGCCGCCAGTTGTTTTGCGCCCTACCAGTCGCGCCGGAATAACGCGGGTGTTGTTGAGCACCAGCAGGTCCCCCGGCCGGAGATAGCTGCTCAGGTCGGTAAACCGGCGGTGCTCCAGTTGCCCATCAGTGCGATGCAGCACCAAAAGGCGCGAGCTGTCTCTCGGCTCCGCTGGAACCTGAGCGATGCGCTCCGGCGGGAGTTGGTAGTCAAACTGCCAGGTCTTCACGCGAAATTGCCGTCACGGCGTCTCTTACGGGGCGCCACGATGCCTATAGTATAACCAAGCCACGGGGCCGAGCAATGGCGTGGTGTGCCGGGTGGTATAATGGCGGAATGACGCCAAGAAGGCACGTGTTGCTGCTGTTCCTGGACGGCGTTGGCCTGGGCGTCGCCTCCTGCGAACACAACCCTTTTTCTAGAGCGGAGATGCCGGCGTTGGCCGACCTGCTGGGCCGGGATTGGTTTCTGCGTTCGCGGGGCCCCATCTTCGCGCAGCGCGCGTCCCTGGTTCCCACCGACGCATGCCTCGGGGTGCAGGGCCGTCCCCAGAGCGCCACGGGCCAAGCCACGCTCATGACTGGCCTGAACGTGGCCCGCGCGGTCGGGCAACATTACGGTCCCTTTCCCAATCACCAGATCACCACCATGTTGACTGACAGGAACCTTCTCATGGAGGCCCGGTCGGCCGGTCAGGCCATTGCGTTTCTGAACCCGTACCCGACGCAGTTCTTCCAGGCAGTCCAGTCCGGACGACGGGCATACTCGGCCATTCAGGTGGCGGTGCTAGCGGCCGGACTGGGGCTGCGCACGCACGATGACTTGGTCGCTGGTAGGGCTGTGAGCCCGGACTTTACCGCGGAGGCCTGGCGCAGCCGACTCCGATCGCCCGAGACGCCGCTTCTGACACCCGAGGTCGCAGGTCGGCACCTGGCCAAAATGGCACAAGGGTATAACTTGACAGTTTTCGACCACTGGCCGAGCGACTTGATCGGGCACAGCCAGGACTTGGCGGCCGCTGTTGCGCTCTTGGAACGGCTGGACATGGTGGTGGGCGGCCTGCTGGGCGCGTGGGACGCGGATGAAGGCTTGCTGGTCATCACCAGCGACCATGGTAACCTGGAGGATCTCTCCACCCGGCACCACACGTGCAACCCGGTGCCGACAATTCTAGTCGGCCGAGACCATCAACGTTTCGCAACCGGGATTAGGTCGCTGATGGACATTGCTCCTGTCGTGTTGCGCTTTCTATCAGATGGGTCCTGAGGGACAAACGCTCCCGAATTGGCCCGAGCGGGCGCAGGGAGAGCGAGAGAGGGATAACGTCAGGCCCCCGGGTAAGGGGATCGGGGGCCTGGCCATACTCAGCAGGAGAGCTTACAGCGCGAAATCGGTAGCGGCCGCAGCGTCAGGTTGGGTCGGCTCTTTGGCCCAGGCCGCCAGCTCCACGACCATGCGCTGGACATAACTCTGTTCGGGCAGCTCGCCGCTGCCGTACTCTAGCTCCACAATCCGCGCGTTGATGATGAGGGACGCGGTCTCAAGGACAACCGTCTCGCCCGGCCGGGCCAGCGCGGGTTGGCCTTTGGGCGCCAGCTTGGCCCGCAGCGCGTCATCGTGGTAGGCGTGGTCGCTCATGATGACCTTGGTCACGGTCCGAATATCGTTCTTGTCGAACAGCCAGACCTCGAACGCTGTCACCTTCTTGGGTGTTCCGGCGCCCAGGGTTTCCGAGATGCCCACCCCGCATTCGCCAAGGAACTCGCCAGTTGGGGTCTCGATGCTGAACGAATCGTCATAGGCATCGTGGCCCAGGTTGTACTCGGTGGGAAACTGGGCCAGCGGCACAGTCCGGATGCCCGTCTGGGCCGACGGCGACTTGGGCTTCTCGGGAGGAAGTTCCCTGACGGTTGAGGGTGCGCGCTTGCGCCGCGAGAAATAGTAAAAGGCGCCGCCAACTAGCGCGACCGCCAGAAGACCCACACCGCAAAGTTGCGCGATCTGACCTCCGAGCGACGCGCGGTCGGATTCAGCCACGGTCTCGGTCTCGGTCTCGATCTGCGGGGTGCAGGTGATCCCGGGAGACAGCGCCTGCGCCAGATTGAGCAACAGCTGTCGGGTCGGTTCGACCGACTCGTTGGCCAACTGGCAGACATAAAGCTCGACATCGTCCCACTCGCGCATCCGTTCCTGGGCTGCGGCGCTATCCAGGGTAAGGCTATACAGTGTCGCCGCCATCTCGGTGTAATCGCGCCGGAAATCCTCCCGGAGCAGCGCTGGATTTGCGTCCACCCACCTGACCGGCCAGATGACCCAGCCAATGACCAACCATCCTATCAGGATGCCGGCCAACGTGCCGATGACCAAACCACTTATTAACGGGCGTTCATTCAAGTATTTCATCTGCGCTCACCATTTCCCTCAAACACGTACGAACCGCGTGCGTCTCGGGTGCCCGAGGCCGGCAAATTGGTTGGTCTGCCCTCATGCCGCCTCGCCCAGAGTCATGATGAATAGGGGTTGCAAATACCGTGCCATCCTCTCGGCCAGGCGGCCCCGTCCGGTTAGGGCTCGGTGCATCCTCCGGCAAAGTAGTCGTTGGGCGAGATATACACGTTTTTGCTGATCGAGTTACCACCATCGTCCTGAAGTTTGACCTCGTGGACCCAGGGAAAACATCGGCGCGCCATGAGTAGGTGGTCGGCATTGCCACCATAGTAGCGGGCCGGTTGGGCGCTGTCAAAGACAAAAATGGTGTAGGGTTGGCCTATTCCACCAAAAGGCGTTATAGTCAGCCAACATCGCCAGTCCGACCCGGCGTATTCGCAGTCGTGAACAAAGTAGTTGAAATCGATTGGCCCGGAGGCCTGGGTGGTGGCGGTGGCGGGGGGTTGGGTGGGCGGCGGCGCCGTGGCGGGCCGCACGGTGACCACCGGGGTTGCCGTGGGCGGCACATAGATGGCGACGCGGACCTCAAAGGGGTCGCCGATAGTCTCGCCGCTTCCCGTCTCTACCTTCCATACGCTGGACTGGAGGCCCGTTTGTGCACCTGACTGCATCTGAAGGTCAAACTCTGCGGTGGATCCGGCCGGAACCTGGTCGTCCAAGACCGCCACCTCTTTTGCTCCCAGCCGCTCGCCCTCCAAAAAGACCAGCATAGTACCGGAAGGCCAGACGCAGGTTCCGCTGTTCAGCACCTGTATGGTCAGCGGAAACAGGGAATTGGTGGGCGCCGACGTCTGGTTGCTTGTCGGGTTGTACCCGCGCGGGTTGTCATAAGTGAAGAACGGACCCGGTTGTGCCGCGTACTGGCACAGGGGCATCGGGGTGGGTGACGGTTGCGGCGTGGCAGAAGGTATTGGGGTCGGCGTTGGTGCCTGGGCAGTCAGCGTCGCGTTCTGAATCGCCAGGGCGGTAGAAGCGGCGCCCACCAGGTCCAGCGGGGTCGGCGAAGCGGCCGGGGTGCCAGTCGTGGTGGGTTGTGGGGTGATGGACGGAGTGGCAGTATCACTGACCGGGACGACTGCCAGTTCCGGCGTCGGAGTCGCTCGGCCTGGTCCGAGAAGGCCAAACATGACAATAGCCGCGCCAGCCACAATAGCGGTCACCAGGAGTGCTCCCAGGGCGACCCAGGGCAGCGCACTTTTCTTCGGTTTCGCCGGTTTGACCGCCGGCCGGGCGCCAGCGGCGGCCCGGCCGGGTCCGGCCACTATGGTCGCTCCGGGCTCTGCCCCGGTCGGGCGCGGCGCTACGGTGGTCGGTTGGTCGGCTTCTGGGATCTCCTGACCGGTTAGCAGCCGGTCCAGGTGTCCGATCAGTTGGTCGGCTGATTGGTACCGGTCCTCTGGGTTCTTGGCCATGGCCTTAAAGATCACCCGTTCCGCGGCCTGTGGCACGGCCGGGTTTATCCGGCTGGGGATGGGCATTGGTTCGTTGACATGTTTGAGGACCACCGCCAGTGGTGTGTCCGCGTCATAGGGAAGCTGGCCCGTCACCATCTGAAAAAACATGGTTCCCAGTGAGTAGATGTCGCTGCGGGCGTCCCCCGGTTTGCCCAGCCCCTGCTCGGGTGACATGTACGCCGGTGTGCCAACCATGGCGCCGCTGGCGGTGTACTGTGGCCCGCTGAGGATCTTGGCGATGCCAAAGTCGGTCAGAATGGGGGTCCGGTCCCGGTTCATCATCACGTTGGCCGGTTTGACGTCTCTGTGCACCATATCCCGCTGGTGCGCGTAGGCCAGCGCGGAGGCAATGCCGCGCGTGATGCGGACGGCTTCCGAGAGGGGCATGGTCCGGTTCTGCGCGGCAAGCTCCTGGAGAACGTCTTTGAGCGTGCCCCCGTCGATAAACTCCATTACCATGTAATAGACGCCGTCGGCCACATCAAAATCGTAGACCTGAACGATGTTTGGGTGCCGCAGGCTGGCCACGGCGCGTGCTTCGCGCTGGAACCGCCCCAAAAAGCCCTCGTCGTCGGCCAAAAACGAGTGCATCAGTTTGACGGCGACGTACCGGTCCAGGCCGGGCTGATACCCCTTGAATACCTCGGCCATACCCCCGCGGCCCAACATCTCGACAATCTGGTACTTGCCAATGGTCTTGCCGACGAACGACTGTGCCATCTCGTTTCTTTCTCCAGTCTGTCCATCCCGAGCGTGGACGCTGCTCAACTCGGATTATACACCGCCGGGCGCATTGGGTCAAAACACCATCCGGCACGGATCCTGCTAGAAATCAGGTTGCTGGTTGGCAACAAATCGGGTATGATTTGTCCGCTAAAGGGAATCATGGCCACGCCACAAAAGGACCCAAGACAACCCTTGCTGAGCCTGCCGCAACTGCTGGTGCTGGCGGTCGTGCTGACGGCGCTGGTCTTGGTCATGGGCGCCGGGTCCCGCCAGGGACGCGGTCCGGGACCAGAGCAAGCGATCCTGGAAACCAGACTGGCGGTTGAGAGGGAGCGCAATCAGCAGTTGCTGGTCACCCTGACCTATGTCCACAGTGACGACCACGTGGCCGACTATGCGCGCGACGAGGGCGGGATGATTCTTCCGGGCGAAATGCGGGTGGTCCCCCTCCTGCAGCCGCCGCCGCCGACTGCTACGCCCGTGCCGCCGCCGATCTCAGCCTCCATCGCTCCCTCCACCCCGTTTGAGGCCTGGTGGGCCTTGTTTTTTGACTCGCCGCCCCCCGGTCGCTAGTTCCGCCAACGGCTAGCCGCTGAGCCCCTGCTGTGTTCTCAACCCACTTGCGCCACGGCCGACTGGCAGGACCCATTGCGGTCGCCACCCTTTCCCGCCTGGTGCTCAACGTGGGTCAGCGGATGGCCTACCCGTTTCTTCCGGTCATCGCCCGCGGGCTGGATGTCTCGTTGGCCTCGGCCAGCTTACTGGTGAGCGCGGGTTTGGTCACCGGGTTGGCTGGCCCGCTCATCGGCCCCCTGGCGGACCGCGCCGGGCGGCGGCGCATGATGGCCTGGGGAATGCTCCTGTTTTCGGCCGGAGCGGCGCTTGCAGCCGCGTATGCCAATTTCGCCACGGTAGCGGCCGGTTTCCTGATCATTGGGCTGGGCAAGGTCTTTTTTGACCCTAGCCTGCGTGCCTTTGTGGGCGATCGGGTACCCTTTGAACGCCGCGGCGTAGTCCTGGCGTTCACCGAACTGGCCTGGGCGGGCGCGATCCTGGTGGGCGTCCCGTTTGCTGGTTGGGTCATGGAAGCTCGCGGCTGGCGCGCCGGCTACGCCGGCGTCGCGGCTGCAGGGCTGGTCGGTTTGACCAGTCTGCTGGTGGCTATTCCGGCCGACTCGCCGGCCGCCACAAGTAGGCAGGAGCGCGATGGGTTTGGCCGTGCCCTGCGCTCGGTCCTCACCAACCGCGCCGCTCTGGGAGCGCTGGGTATCACCTGGCTGCTGATGGCGTCACACGAACTGCTGTTCGTGGTCTATGGCGCCTGGATGGAGACCAGCCACGGGCTGTCGGTTGCGCAGATTGGCCTGGTCAGCATGGTCATCGGCGTGGCCGAACTAGTGGGAGAACTGGGGGCAGCCGGGTTGGTGGACCGGCTTGGCAAGGGGCGTTCCCTCGCCATCGGGTTGCTGCTGACCGGCGCCTGCTACCTGGTGCTCCCGTTTCTGTCGGCCCATTTGGCAGCCTCGCTGGCTGGGCTGTTTGCGCTCTATGTCTGCTTTGAGTTCACTTTTGTGGCTACGCTTCCCCTGCTGACCGAGCTGGTGCCGGGCGCTCGCGCCACCATCATGTCCATCAACGGCGCCTGGGATTCCCTGGGACGGGTCAGTGGCACGTTACTGGGACCGATCCTCTGGGCAGCGGGTGGTATGTGGGTCAACGGTGCCGTGGCGGGCGCCGCCACCTTGGCCGCGCTGCTGGTTCTGAAAACGGTGGTCCGGCCGGCGCCACAATCAACCTGAGACGGGGACGGTCTCCATTACCCAGCGGCGCCAGTCCGGCTCAAACTCCTCTACCGATTGCCCCACAACTGCCGTCAGCCAGGATGAAAACGATCCGGCGGTGCGCAGTTCCCGGAGCATGGTGGGCAGGATTCCCGTGCCCCGCTGCTTTACCAAGTAGGCGGTGACCAACACCGGATAGCGCAATTGGCAGTTCCAGGCCGCCGGTGTATTCGAGATAATCGCCGGGCTCTTCCAGAGCCCGGTCAGCGGGCACCAGTCTGGGCTTTCTACCGTGGATGGAGGAGCCCAGCCCGGCTGGACCAATTCGCTCACCGGACCCACCAGCATCGCGATCAACAGGTCCAACTCGTACCCAAACTGTTCCGCCTGCCACAACAGGGCGCCCAGGAACAGCAGAATCGATTCCTCCGGAATCTTCTGTGCCATGTACTCGGTCCCAACCAGCAGCCAGATGAGGTTCCAGGCAGCTTCAGAGCGCAGGTCGTACGCCGAGCGGTCACGCGGGAACGTGGGCGACAGGATGGTCAGCTCGGCGCCGGTAACTCGCGGGCCGGAGGACGGGAGAAAGGCGATGCGGAGCGTGCCTGTGGATTGGAGGGCGAAATTCGCCGTCACCGTCCGATACACCTCGTCCAGGACGGCAGTCAACTGGGGAATCAGATGCTCGTCCACTGCATAGTAGGTGATGAAAAACGGATAGTGACTCACCGTTCGCTGGCCACCAAACGCAGTTTCATCCGGCTCGGCCGGGAGCCAGTTCCCCCCGACCGAGCGAAACGAGTAGACCTGCGCCCACTGGCTGTCTGGCACAGTGAAGGCGTGTATCCATCGGCCAATTTCGCGGATCTCGGTCAGCTCGGGCGCCGCCTGAGCGTACACCTGGCCGGTCGGCGCCCAAGGAGCCGCGCTCCAATCCAGCGACTGCAGGATGAGGAGGTCCCGGGCGTATTGGTTAAGGGTGCGGGATATGGCTGGCGCACCCAGGGAGGAGTAGGGTGCATGGATCAGCGTTCTCCATGCCAGGTAGTCCGGATTTGCCAGCACTTCATCCGCAGTGCCCGGTCGAAAGCTGAGCGTGAGCGCCGAGTCGTCGGGAACGCCCGCTGCCAGTGTGCGAACGAACCGGACGGCTGCATCCAGCCCGTCCCGCTCGGCCGCCTGCTCCAGCCAGCGAACTGCGGGCGGAATCGGGTTGTCCAGCAGATGATGCACCAGCCAAAATGCGCCCAATGTGGCTGCAGCCTGATTCTCGCTGCTCAACGCCGAGCGCCCGGGTTCCAACAACTGGTCGTAGGCAAGTCGCCGGCCGAGTGAAGCCAGAATGATGGGCTCAGGCTGGGCGCTGGCTGGCCAACGGACCCGCTGGGGCGAGGCGATCTGGTAGCTGTTGCGCTGGCCGGCCACCGACTCGGCGCGGTAGGCGGTCAGGTAGGGCGAGATGTCCACTGCAATACGGTCAGCTCGCGCAGAGCACTCCAGCGTGCGGCAGAGGTCGGCCAGGAACCCCTCCAACCGGCCGATCAGGGCGGCAGCCGCGTCCAGGTCGGCCTCGAAATACGTGACCTCAAGCCTGGAAGACGTCAGACGCTCCGAGTCGCCCAGGTCTGCGGGTTGCCAGTCGGTGTGGACCCAGCGACCGTTCACCAGCCGATAGTACCAGTAGAGTCGGTAGCGCCTTCCATCCCAGTTCATCATAAGCTCCGCCCGGCCGCTTTCCTGGGACATGGCGACGATCCGAACCAATTCCAACGACCGGGGCCCGTCTGCCGCCAACCAGTCCTCTGGCGGCGGCTGGAAATTGGAGCGCCGGCCGGGCTCGTCCTGCAGTTGCGCCAGCAACTCCAGGTCGCCAGTACTCAGTGCTCTCAACTCCAGCTCGATCGCTGCCTGAAGCTGGTCGGTTGGGGGGGCGGGGTTGGGCAAACGATCCGCCTGGTCTCCTAGCCTCCAGAGATACACCAGCGCGCCTACCACTACCACGGCCATGCCGGTCAACGCCCAGACCCACCCCGATAGGTGGGGACGCGGAGAGTCGGGCATCGGTGGCGTGTTGGCCGATGTGGGGTCCTCTGGCGGCGCCGATTCGTACTCGAAATGCCAATCCAGGTCCGGCATCTGATCTCTTCTCGCACTGGTCGGCGAGTCCGACTGCGTGCAGGCAGTGGCCGCGCGGGTACGGTTGTCACGCCTCGCCCGGTCAGCCGTCTCGCACGTCGCCGACCTGAATCCTCTCGAGTCGATTGTACCAGAAACCCGGGGAAGAGAGAGCGAGGGGCGGGGCGGAGGGTCCGCCAACGGCCGCTCCATCCGGCAGTCGGGCTCGGACTGCGATTTATGGGGCTGACTGCTGCAGCCTGGCCCGCTGCGCCAGGTCAAGTGCGTCCTGCGCCGTCTCTACCTCGCCGGCTGCCTGCGCCTCGCGTATGATCTCCAGCAGTTGGCCAACCTCAGGACCAGGTGCAAGCGCCAGGTGTGCCATCAGATCGCGGCCCCCCAGCAAGCGAGGTGGCTGCACGGTTTCCTGCGGCCGCAGGTAATAGTGCTCCAGCAAGGTTTCCACGACGTTGAGGCGATTGGACCAGTCCGTCAGGTCCGGCGGCGAACCCTTGCTCAGCGAGTCAGCCAACGAGAGTAGGCAGATGTCCAGTCCGACGGTCCCGACGTCGCGGAAGAAGCGATAGATGCAGCGGCGCGATATCGCCCCACCCGACGTTGTGTTTGCCAGCCAGGCGGGCCGCATGTGATGGCCGACGATGGTGGTCAGGTCGCGCACCTCCTGCGAGCTCAAGGCCAGGGCGCGGGCGCGGGCTGCCGCCAGGTCTGCCCCGGCCTGTTCGTGGCCGGAAAAACGGATGCGGCCGTCCTCGCCGGTGGAGCCGGTGAAGCTTTTGCCCACATCGTGGAGCACGGCGCTCATGAAGAGCGTGGCGCGCCCGGTCCGGTCACCGGCGGTGGGCCTTGCCAGGTGGCGACTTATCGGCTCGGCAAGCCGCGCCAGCCTGGCCTGGCATTGGGCCATACCCTCGCCGGGCCAGCCATCGCGGGCCGGGGACCCGGCTCCTGTAAGCGCATCAACCAGCTGGTCCAGCACCTCCACCACCTGCAGCGTGTGCCGGAATGCGTCGGAGGTGTGGGGCGGAGACTGGACGACGTGCCGGAGCTGTTCCACCTCGGGCAGCAGGACGCCCAGCAGGTCAAATTCGTCCAGCAGCCGCAGCGCGCCGGCGGGCAGAGGGCCGACGATCAACCGGCAAAACTCGTCGCGGATCCGTTCCGCTGATATGCCTGCCAGGGCGCCCGCGGCTTCCCGGATGGCTTGCCGGGTCTCGGGCTCAATCTGATACCCGAATTGGAAAGCCTGGCGCACTGCCCGCAAGCAGCGTACCGGATCGTCCATCATGGCAGTCGGCCCGGCTGCTCGCATGATGCGGTTGGCAATGTCGCGCTGGCTGCCCAGAGGGTCGATGATGCACATTGGTTGGTCGGTCGCAACCGGCAGCGCCATCGCATTGAGCGTCAGGTCTCGATTGGCGAGGTCCTCGCCCAGTGTGTTGCCGCGGAATCGGGCAAAGTCCAGTGTGATCCGGCCGGAGGCAGACCCGGCGTCGGCGGTCAGGACAACCCGGGCCGTGCCCCGCTGGCCGTCCAACAAGTAGAACGCACCACCTAATTGGTCGGCAACCGACCGCGCAATCTGCACCGCGTCTCCGGCCGTCGCAAAGTCCAGGTCATGGCTGGTCCAGCCCTGGACGGCGTCGCGCACCGCGCCGCCAACCAGAAAGACCTCAGCGTAGGGGCGGTTGCCGGCCGCGCCCGGTCCGGGCCGAGCGAGCACCGGCCGTATCTGTTCCAGGATTTCGGGCAGAGGCAAACGGTAGGAGATGTAAACATGGCCGTCGGCCTGCAGCGTGACGAACCCGACTCGGGCGCGCTCCCTGGGCCGGCTCCAGACCGCCATCTGCCAAGCGGCCGACGGCGTCGGCCCGTTTCCGGCTACACGACCGGCGACCATGGCCACCCATCGGCCGGCGTAGGAACGCAGTGCGGGCAGCGGGTGGCCGTCCACTGGGGTCAGTTCACTCCCTGGCTGGGTTGCCCAACAACCGCTCAACCAGCGCTGGCGTGGGGACGCCAATGTACGGCAGGTTGCGGTACATCTCGTCGATGTCCAGGCCGTACCCGATGACGAATTCGTTCGGTATGTCAAATCCAACGTACGCCAGGGGGACGTTGAATTCGCGTCGTGAGGGTTTGTTGAGCAGCGTGCAGACCCGCAGAGAAGCTGGATGTCGTTCCTCCAAGAGGCGCAACAGGTAGTTGATGGTGCCGCCACGGTCCACAATGTCCTCCACCACCACTACGTGCCGGCCGCGGATATTGGCCTTGAGGTCCAACATCAGACGGACCACGCCGCGCGAGTCCAGGCCGCCGCCATAGGCCGAAGTCGCCATGAAATCGACCTCATGCGGGATGCTGACCTGGCGCGTGAGGTCGGAGAGGAACATATAGGCCCCCTTGAGGATGCATACAAATAGGGGGCGGCTGTCCGGCGCCAGGTCAGCACTCAGCGCAGCGCCCAATTCGACAATCCGAGCCTGCAGATTGGCTTCGGTGACCAGTATCTTGGCGACGTCGTCGTGCATCGTCATGGGAATCCTCAACCTCCAGCATAGACCTGCGGTCTGAGCGCGGCGATGTAGGGCAGCGTGCGAAACCGGTCGGCATAGTCCAGTCCGTAGCCCACCACCCACTGGTCCGGGATCTCAAACCCCAAATAGTCGATCTTGACGTTCACCAGGCGGCGGTCCGGTTTGCTCAGCAGGACACAACTGCGCAGGCTGGCCGGACGGCGGGCCTCCAGGAGGTGCTGCAGGTACTGCAGGGTATAACCCGTGTCCACGATATCCTCTACGATGATCACGTGCTTGTCACGTATAAAGGTGCGCAGGTCCATGATGATGCGAACCTCGCCCGAGGCCGTGGCCGTGGCGCCATAGCTGGAAAGGGACATAAAGTCGACTGAGTGCGGGATGGTGAGCCGCCGCGCCAGGTCCGCCAGAAAGATAAAGGCGCCCTTGAGAATGCCAATGAGGAGCAGATCTCGTCCGGAATAGTCCGCCGAGATGCGCCGCGCCATCTTGTCGAGCACCTGGTCAATCTGCTTGGTAGTGGCCAGGATCTCCTGGATCTCATCCGGTACTGCCTTGTCCTTCATCTCAGGCTCCATGCCCCTGGTTGCTGGCCGGTCGCACTTCGTGGCACGCGCGGCAGCGAGCCTCATACTTTTCGCTGGCACCCACTACGATAAGCGGATCGTCATGTGCGGCTGGCTGTCCATCTACCAACCTCTGCGTCCGGCTGGCCTCGTTGCCGCAGACCACACAGATGGCCCTCAGTTTGTCCACCATCTCCGCCTCAGCCATTAGGCGAGGCATGGGGCCAAATGGCTCACCGCGAAAGTCCGTGTCCAGGCCGGCCGCAATCACGCGCCGACCCCTGCGGGCCAACTCTTGACACACCTCTGTGATCAGCGGGTCAAAGAATTGTAGCTCGTCAATTCCGACCACGGTGGTTTCCGACTCCAGCAGCGCCAGGATTTCCCGGGCGCTGCCCACCGGCTGAGCTACGACGTGGAGTCCGTTGTGCGAGGTGACCTTTTCGGTCCCGTACCGGTCATCCAACCTTGGTTTGAAAACCTGGACCCTCTGCCGGGCGATCTCCGCCCGGCGGAGGCGGCGGATGAGCTCCTCTGTCTTGCCGCTGAACATGCTGCCACAGATCACTTCGATTCTGCCTGTGCCCTGTGTGCTCATATGTGGTTCACCTCCGGCGTTTGGTTCCGAAACAACAAGAGGCAGATGGGCGGGTCACATCTGCCTCTTGTCGGCTGTCTACTGCCTGAAAAGGGCAGTTGTTATCTCAAGAGATGTGACCCTCGGCCCGCAACCACTTGCGCACGTCGATGAGCGATTTTTGCCCGAATCCCGAGATGCGCAGTAGCGTCTCTTCTCCCTCGGTGAGACGAGCCAGCAGGTCATTGACCGTGCGGATGCCCTCATCGTGAAGGATCTTGAGCGTCCGGGTGCTCAGTTCCATCTCTTCGATGGGGACGTTCCCGGCCGCGGCCGCCTGGCGCTGGGCCTCGGTGGCCGCCTGGATCTGGCCGCGTTTCTCCAACCTCTGGAAGAACCGATCCACCTGACCTTCCGTGTCCACAATGCGTTGCTCGCCCGTGAAGAAGGGATGGCACTTGTTGCACACGTCCGTCTTGATGGTGGGGACCGTAGAACCCACGGTCCACGTGTTGCCGCAGCTACAGACCACTGCGGTTTCGGGGTGATACTTGGGGTGAATACCTTGCTTCATGATCTATGGCTCCGGATAGACGCTGATGTATTTGCGTCCGCCGTGTTTCTGCTCGAACTTGACATAGCCCACCGCCGTGGCGAAAATGGTGTAATCGCTGCCCAGCCCTACATTCTCACCGGGATGGAATTTGGTCCCTTTTTGACGCACAATAATGTTGCCGGGAATTACAAACTCGCCGCCGTACCGCTTGACGCCCAGTCGTTTGGCGTTGCTGTCGCGCCCATTGCGGCTGGAACCGCCACCCTTTTTGTGTGCCATGGTTAATTCTCCTCCGCTGAGGGGGCGGTGGTCTCCAAACCACCCCCCACAATCCCATCGATGCGCAACCGGGTGTACGACTGCCGGTGCCCTTTGCGAACGCGGTAACGAATCTTGGGTTTGTACTTGAAAATGCGAACCTTCTGGCCTTTGATCTGGCTCACGACCGTTGCCTGGACCGCAGCACCCTCCACCAGTGGAGTGCCAACCCAGGCCTTCTCATCACTGGCGATTAGCAGCACGCGATCCAGCTGGACTGTCTCGCCAACGTTCAGCGCCAGCTTCTCGGTCTGAATGGTCTTGCCGACCTCAGCGCGATACTGATGACCGCCGCTTTCTACTATTGCGTACACAAACGCCTCCGAACAACACACAACTCAAGGTCCCAACCAGCGTTGGGAACAGCGAACCGAAAGTATAGCAGGCAGCCGTGTTTTGTCAAACACAGCCAACTGCCAGGGCGAGCTGTCTGCTCGCCGCCAGTTGGCCCCATCGGTTCGAGGTCGGACGCCGAGAAAACCGGTGACTGGCGGATGGGGGACATTTCGCCGTTCACGGGTGCTTATCCACCAGAATCACCGCCGGAACCGGCTTGCCGCTGGGGATCACACGGTCGGCGCCCGGATCGGTGATGGCCATGCCGCAGGACGTCCCGCCATCCAGGTTCAGGGCTCGTACAAGGTCCAGGTCGGCCGACACCAAGTATTGGGCCAGTTGGTGGAGGGTGTACCCGCCGGATGGGAAGACCAGCATCAGGATGCGGCCGGCTGCGTCCTGGCCAACAACGGTGCGGCGGGCTGGGATCCCGTCGTCCTGGCTGACCCCGCTTACGCCCTGCCGGGTAACTAGCATGGGGAAAGATTGCACGGCGCCGAGCAGGTTTTCGGCCGGGTCGTAGGGGCGCTCTGGCAGCCAATGCAACTGCGCGCTGGCGGAGTCAATGGCCAACATACCACCGAACCCGAGATAGCTGGAGCCATAGGCGTGCCCGTCAGCGATGATCAGACCGGTGGCCTGATACTCGGGGGTAAAGAACCCGGCGTTCAGGACGATCGCCGCGCCGGTGTGCGCTGCCCAGTCCTGTACCGTCCGTGGGTTCGCGGGGTCGTACTGAACCGTTAGCCGCCAAATCGTTGGATCGATGCGCACCGCCGTCATGATATCCACCACCTGTCCGGCGGAGTCGCGAGCTGGGGTGGTGCGCCACTCCAACCCGTGGCCAAGCGGCTGCCAGCCACTGTCGACCACCGGCGTGGCTGGTGCGGCGGTGGGGGGAGGCAATGTTGGGTGAGGGGAAGGAGAAGGCGCCAGAGTGGGCGCGGTTGCGGCAACGCCGCCGCAGGCCAGACTCGCCAGGAGGAGCAGCCCTACGGCGCCGACCGGAACAAGGCCGGGCTGTTTCAACCGGATGGGTATCACCGGCGGGCTCCGCAACCGGGCTGCAGGGTCAGGCCGGCGCGGGCCGTTTGCCAAAGAGCCGTGCCAACAGCACGCCCAGCAAGTACAGAGTAAAGAGAGGGGCCCATACAATGCTCATGTTGAGCGGGTCCGGCGTCGGGGTGATTACGGCGGCGATGATGGCGGTGAGCACAAACGCGACCCGCCAGCCTCGGGCCAAGGCTTTGGCCGAAACAACACCGAACCGCGCTAGCAGCATGACAATCAGCGGCGTTTCAAAGGCCACGCCGATCCAGATCAGGATGTTGAGGACCAGGCGGAGGTACTCGCTGACCGTCCACTGGGCCTCGATTGAGTCGCCGCCAAAGGTGGCAAAATAGGCCAGCGCCACAGGCAGCATGGCGTAATAGGCAAAGGCGACCCCGGCCGCAAACAGGAGCATCACGGCGGGGAACGCCGCCCACCGGAGCGCCCGAAGAACCTTGCGCTCGGTGCTGCTTTCAAAGGCCGGGGCCACGAAAAGCAAGAGCTCGTACAGCACCACCGGCGCGGTCACCAGGGTCCCGGCGGTGATCACCAGGTTAAAGTACGCCAGGAACATCTCTGGTGGGCGGATGAAGATCAGCTGGATATCACCCGCCGGCCGCCGCACAATCTGCAGCAGCGTTTCGGCAAAGATGCTGGCGACAATGACCGCCAGCACAAAGACCACCGCGGTGACAATCAAGCGGCGCCGCAACTCCTCAAGGTGCTCGGCGGCCGCGTATCCCAGGTTGATGAGAGAGAACACCGGGTTGCGCTGGGTGCGCCAGTGCTGCCGGGCCTCGTCCAGGGTGATCTCGGCCAGGCCGCGCTGGGCGTTGGTCAGGTTGGTGAGCGCCAGCCAGATGGCCTCGGCGCCGGCCGGCAGCTTGGAAGGGCCGATGACGATCACCGCCAAAAAGAGCAGCATGATGGTGCTGGCGGAAGACATCAGGCCAATACCTCGTCCGTTTTTGTTTGATCCGCCGCCGTCACCTGGGGACCGCCAGCATCCCCAGTAGGCGCCGCGGAGTGGCCCGCCGCCCCCGCCGGACCTACGGACCCGGAGACTCTGCCCACGGGCTGCCCGGGGCCACCGGCATTCCTCGCTGGGTGCCCGGTACCGCCGGCATCTTCTGCCGGCCTCGCCGCCGGCGAGGTGGTTTTGCCGCTCAGCTCCTGGCGCAACTGGTTCACCTCAGCCAGCGTCTCCCCCAGCGGATTCCCCACTGCCGGGAGATCCAACGTGGAGGTCACCGACTTGCGCACCTCGGCCACCTGCTCCTCCAACTCGGCGCTGATTCCGGTCAACTTGCGGTAAACCCGGCCCAACGACTGTCCCATCTCTGCAATCCGCTCAGGACCAAAGAGCAGGATGAGCAACAGCAGGATGAGAACCAGCTCTAGCGTTCCAATGCCAACAACAGTCATCTCGGTTACCGGACCTGTATGCCAAACCACCGGCTCGCGCCGCAAGGCGCCATTATAACACCGACAGCCGTGTGCGCCAGAGGGATCACGATATCCGGGCCCTGGTCGTGGCGGCGAGACGGCGTTAGCGGCGGCGCCACCGGCCAGCGCGCGGCGGGCACCGGCCGAGCGTCCAATCAGGCTCGCGGACCGAGGCAATTCGGTTCTCGCGTCGACTCGCCCGCCCCGCAATCCGCACCGGGCAGCGCTACGCGGCAGCGGGAGAGGTGCTCGGCCGGACTGCGCTCCCTCCCCAATCTGGGGAGGGTTGCGGCGGGAGTGTTCCTCCCTCCTTCCGTTTCAGGTACAATTGCCCGGCCGAATTACCCAGCAGCAAGGGAGCGCCATGAGCACACTGACCGACCTATCCCACGCCCACCGCCTGGATAGCCAGGACGAACTCGCCGCCTACCGGAATTCGTTTGTCATCCCCGATCCCGACCTCATCTACTTGGACGGCAACTCGCTCGGCCGGCTGGTGGCCTGCAGCGCGGAACGCATTGGACGGGTCGTGGAGTATGAGTGGGCCGACGACCTGATCCGGGGTTGGAACGCCGGGTGGTTTGAATCGCCGTTTCGCGCCGGCGCCAAGATCGCGCAACTGGTGGGCGCCGCTCCAGACCAGGTCCTGGTGACCGATTCTACCTCGGCCAACCTCTTCAAGCTGGTCATGGCGGCATTGCTCGCCCGACCCGGTCGAACGCGCATCGTCAGCGACGCGCTCAACTTTCCCTCTGATCTCTATGTCCTGCAGGGGTGCATCCGCCTGCTGGGCGACCGCCACCACCTGCACCTGGCGCCTTCGGCCGGAGAGATCGAACCCGACCTTACTGCGCTATTTGACGCCCTGGACGATCAGGTGGCACTGGTGACGCTATCCCACGTCACATTCAAGAGTAGCTACCTGTATGACGCGCATGAGGTCACGTGCCGCGCCCAACGGGTGGGGGCGCTGGTTCTATGGGATCTGAGCCATTCGGCCGGCGCACTGCCCATCGCGCTGGACCAGTGGGGGGTTGATCTGGCGGTGGGGTGCACCTACAAGTACCTCAATGGCGGCCCTGGTTCGCCCGCCTTTCTCTACGTCCGCCAGGAGCTACAGGACCAGCTCGACTCGCCGATATGGGGCTGGTGGGGCCACACGGCGCCCTTCGAGTTTGACCTGCACTACCGCCCAGCCGGAGGCATCGGCCGTTTCCTGGCTGGCAGCCCCCCGATCCTCTCGCTCCTGACCATGGAGGCGGCGCTCGACCTGATGCTGGAGGTTGGCCTGGAGCGAATCCGCCGCAAGTCGGTCCAACTCTCCGAGTACATGATCGCGTTGGCCGATGAGCGGTTGGCGCCACTGGGTTTCTCGCTCGGGTCGCCTCGTTCGACCGCCCGGCGTGGATCGCACGTCAGCCTGCGCCACCCGGCTGGCTTTCGCATCAGCCGGGCGCTCATCGAAGAGATGAGCGTGCTGCCAGATTTCCGCCAACCGGACAACCTACGCTTTGGCCTGGCCCCGCTGTACAACTCGTTCGCCGACGTCTGGTACGCGGTGGACCGCCTGGCGGCGGTGGTGGAGGAGGGTCGGCATCTGAACTACCCTGCCACGCCGGCGGCGGTTACCTGACTCGCATCGAGTATGTTGGGAGATTGGGCGTTGTGATGGAGCGACCGTGAACCAGGCCTTTATCCCCGGGTTGGAGTTGAGCCAACTACTGTACGAGGAGTCGGTCAGGCCGATTCTGGACGGCAAGTTCACGGGTCTGGTACACTCGGCCGGGCTGCTGGGGCCGGGGTCGGACGTGCTGGGTTTTGACACGCCCCAGTCGACGGACCACGACTGGGGACCGCGGTTGATTCTCTTTCTGAGAAAAGGCGACCACGAGTCCAAACGCGACCCCATCGAACAGGCGCTGCGGCGTGAACTCCCGGTGGAGGTTCGGGGCTACCCCACCAACCTGGGGCGGCACGAGGACGGAACGGCTGTGATGGTCCGGGTCGGGGGCGGGCCAATAGACCACGGCGTGACGATTCACACGGTGCGCGGCTGGATGACCGATGTCCTGGGATTTGACCCAACTGGCGAGATTCGTCCGGCCGACTGGGTCAGCGTACCGGAGAACCGGCTGCTGATAGTGACGGCCGGGCGCGTATTCCACGACGGGCTGGCTACCCTGGAACCCCTCCGCCGGAAACTGCGATACTACCCGACAGATGTCTGGCTCTACCTGATGTCGGCACAGTGGCGACGGATTGCGCAGGAGGAGCCGTTCATGGCACGGTGTGGTCAGGCAGGGGACGAGCTAGGCTCGCGATTGATCGCGGGGCGGCTGGTGCAGTACCTTGTGCGGCTGTGCTGTTTGATGGAGCGCCGGTATGCGCCCTATGTAAAGTGGTTGGGGAGCGCATTCTCCCGATTGGATTGCGCCTCCGACCTGGCCCCCCTGCTGACGCGGGTGCTGGAGGCCGACTCGTGGGAGGAGCGACAGACCTGGCTCACGGCGGCCTACGAGTTGGCGGCCCGGATGCACAACGCCCTGGGCATCACGGACCCGCTGCCGGCCGAGGTTTCGCCCTTCCACCGGCGACCGTTTATGGTGATCCGTGCCGACCGTTTCGCCAATGCGATCCGTGCGGTCATCCGGAACCCCGAGGTGCTGGCCCTGCCGGAACATCTGGGCGGGTGGGATCAGGTGGTGGATTCGACCGACGCGCTGGGCTACTGGGCCCGGTTCAGGGGGGTGTGGGCGGGGGGCTAGCCGATACCCACCGTCTCTGCGAATCGCCGGGGCTGTGTGGCGCCGAGACCGTTCTGGATACCACGCCACGCCCAGGACCGGGGCGATCCACCGTGTCGTAGGGCTATCTCAAGGGGGACCGTCGGTGCGACGCCGGCGCCCGAGCGAATAGGCATCCAGAGGCCCGTACACGTGCCTCAATCTGCTGCTGCCAGGCGGCGGCGACCACGGGCATCGACGGGACGCGCATCCTGCGCTCCTATTGATCGATCGCCTTTTCGTCACAGTGGCGGTAGCTCTCGATTCACATTACGCCAGGTGGCGATCGGGGTGCGAGGGTGCGGAGCGCCGAACCGCCGCCGTTCGTTGGAGGGACTGCCACCACCGGAAGGCAGGTGCCAAGCGGCGGTTTCGCGGACTGCGTGGAGCGCAGCGGCGCATCTGTCTTTGTGCAGGGTTCAGCCCGACACGCTGGTGCAAACCGGAGGCGATCGGCATCCCATTTGCCAACGGCCCCCGATCCCTTTAGAATTGCCCCCATGGTGAAAGAGATGCGGGCCCGGCAGCGCCGCTTGCTGGTGGGTTTTGTCACCGTGATAGTGGTGGAACTGGTGCTGCTGGGCCTGGCGTTGGTGGCGAGGCCGGCGGTGCAGGCGATCCCCGGCCGGTACCGGTCGAGGTTGCCGGTGGCCGTGCAGCGGCTGGCGCATCAACCGCACGCTTACCTGCTTCCCACGCCGGACATCCTGGTGACGGCGGCGCTGCCCACCTTTCCGGTCACCCCGCCCAGCCCGACGCCGACTGCGGCGCCCCCCACGCGCACCCCAGTGGCGCGCCCGCCAACCCGCCAGGACATGACGGCAACGCCTAGCCGGACACCCATTGCCACCCGGACGCCCTCGCCGACCCCCACGGTGACCACGGTACGGGATCCGGCGTTGATTGCGCGCAGCACTCCGGCCGACCTGGAGCGGGCCTTTCTGACACTGGCGGGGGTCACGCACAGTTATCAGTTGTGGAACAATTGCGGGCCGGCCACGCTCACCATGGCGCTCAGTTACTACGGCTGGCAGGGCGACCAGCGAGTAGCGGCCGCCTTTCTCAAGCCTGACCAGGAGGACAAGAACGTCAACCCATCCGAGATGGCTGCGTTCGTCCAGCAGCAGGGATTGGAGGTCATCGTCCGCTATGGCGGCGACGTGCAATTGATTCGCCAATTGCTCCTGGCCGGGTTCCCGGTGCTCATCGAAAAGGGATTTGACCCCGAACCCGACCGGCTGGGTTGGATGGGCCACTATTTGCTGATTGTCGGCTATAACGAGTTCGAAAAGTCGTTTGTCACCATGGACTCGTACCTGGGTCCTGACCGCAAAGAATCATATACCGAAACCGATGAGTATTGGCGTCACTTTAACCGCACGTACCTGGTCATCTTTCGGCCGGAGCAACGGGCCGACCTGGCGGCAGTGCTGGGCGATGATATGGCCCCGACTGTGAATGCCTGGAACACGCTCAGCGTCAACATCGCCGAGGTGCGGGCTATGCCGGCTGACGCCTTTGCCTGGTTTAACCTGGGAACCAGTTATGCCCAAGTTGGGTTTTACCCGGACGCCGCCGGGGCGTACGATGAAGCGCGTAGGCTAGGTTTGCCCTGGCGTATGCTCTGGTACCAGTTCGGGCCATTCGAGTCGTACCTCCAGGTCGGCCGGGTGGACGACGTGTTGACGTTGGCCGAGGCCACGCTGGCCACCACCCGCGAGGTGGAAGAGGCGTTCTATTACCGGGGCGTGGCGCTGAAGACCAAGGGCGACCTGGTGCGGGCGCGGGAAGCGTTCGAGCAAGCGGTGAGCCTCAACCCCAACTTTGCAGCCGGCGTTCAGGCACTGGCTGCCCTGCCTCCGGTGGGTGGTTGAACCAGTCCAAACCGACCCTGACATCTGCGCTGCGCGACCGCCGGTTGGCAGTCAACTCGGCGATCGTGATGCTGGCTTTTTCGGGCGACAAGGGGTTGGCGGTGATCCGCGACCTGGTGATCGGCCGGCGCTTTGGGGCGGGCTATGAGTATGATGCGTTTACCGCTGCCATTCAGGGCCCTGAACTGCTTTTCACCCTGTTGGCCGGTGGGGCACTCCTGGCTGCCTTTATCCCGGTCCTCTCGCAACACATTTCCGGTCGGCCGGCGGAGGAACGTTGGCGGCTGGCCAGCGCCATTTTTAACCTCGTGGTATTGATCCTATTGGCGGTCGGCGCGGCAGTGGGTCTGCTGGCGGAACCGATCTGCGCCCGATGGCTGGTGCCCCACTTTTCGCCGGAAAAGCAGGCTCTCACTGCCAGGCTGCTGCGCATTGTGCTGCTACAGACCAGCATTTTCGGCGCGGCCGGGGTCATCGTGGGGGTGCTTCACGCACACCAGCACTTTTTCCTGCCCGCCATCGCGCCACTGTTTTACAACGCGGGTCAGATCTTTGGCGCGGTGGTGCTGGTCCCGCGCCTGGGAATCGACGGCCTTACCTGGGGGATGGTGTTGGGTGCGGCTGGCTACTTGCTGGTGCAGACGCCGGCCATGGCCTGGTTGCGGGCCCGCTACGTGCCGACGTTGGGGCTGCGGCTGGCCGGGGTGCGGCGGGTGGCCTGGCTCATGCTTCCTCGATTGGTAGCCTTGGGCCTGGTCGAGCTGGCCGACGTCTTTTTCGTTCGACTCGGCTCTCGCCTGCCCGACGGTCATTTGAGCGCCTATTTCTGGGGCTGGCGCATCATGCAGTTGCCCGAGACCCTCTTTGGCACCGCTATTGCTCAGGTCTTTTTCCCCACCTTTGCCGAGTTAGCCAACACCGGCGACTGGGCGACGCTGAGGGCCAAGGCCAACGCGGCGCTGCGGGTCATCCTCACGTTGAACCTGCCTGCCGCCGCCGGCCTGGCGCTCCTCGGCGGCCCGCTGGTCTCCCTGGTGGGCGGCGCGTTCGATCAACAGGCGGTCCACCTGGTTCAGGCGGTGCTGGTGGTCTTTGCCGTCCGGTTGCCGGGTGAGGCGTTGCTCGAGATCGCCGCCCGGCTCTTTTACGCCCGCCAGGACACGGTAACCCCCATGCTGGCGGCGGGCGCCAGTCAATTGTTGGGGATCAGTGCTGCCTATGTGCTGATCGACCACCTGGGCCACCGTGGGTTGGCCCTGGCCACCACGGTGGCTTTTTGGACCCAGACGCTGATTCTGCTGGCCTTGGTGCAACGGGGCATCGGCCGGGTGCTAGACGGGAAACTGGTGCTGGCCCTGGAGCGGGCGCTGGTCGGCTCGGCCGCGTTCGGCCTTGCGGCCTGGCTGCTGTTGGAACGGTTGCCCATGGACGGCCGTTGGCAGACGGCGATTTCCGTTGGCGTGGCCGGATTGGCTGCCAGCGCTGCCTACCTAGTCACGCTCTTTCTCCTGCGCAGCCCCGAGCTGCGTGCCCTGCCGCAGTTGGTGCGCTCCCCCCGCGTCCCGCTGGATCTGGGCGGTCATGCGCCAGATTCGCCGGACTTGATCGATCGGTCGGCCGGCGATTGACGGCGCAGGGGTGCCCCAGGCGCCGGGAATGGCCATTGTCCATATTCTGACGGCGCCGTGGCGTTCCTGTGGGCTGCGACCCGTCGGTCGACGGCCGAGGCGGTTGGGCCGACCCCACCCGCTCGGTGCAGGAGGGCCTAGTTCAAACTGAGGACCGAGCCCTCTACTCCTTTGGCAACCTCGATGCGAATGGGAAACGCGTCCTTGAGCTCGTCAATGTGGGTGATCACCAGGATGACGGCAAAACGATCCTGGATGCTGTTGATGACTTCCACCAGCCGCTGTCGCCCCTCGGGGTCCTGACTGCCAAACCCCTCGTCAATAACCAGCGTCTGCAGCCGTGCCCCGGCCCGTTGGGCCAGTAGCTGCGAAAGGGCAATCCGGATGGCAAAGTTGACCCGGAACGCTTCCCCGCCGGAGAACATCTCGTACGGACGTTCGCCGGCGTGGTCAGAGATGTGGATTTCCAGCGTCTCGGCCAGCGCGTCCTTGACCTTGAGCTGGCGCTGGCTGCTGAACCGGACCCGCATTCCGCCCGCGGTCAGCCGCTCCAGCAGCTCGTTGGCGTGGTCCTGAATGGCGGGCAAACCCTGTTCGATGAGCAGCGCCTGAACTCCGTTGCGACCGAAGGCCTTTTCCAGCACCCTGAGCCGGCTGATGGTCCGAGCCATCGCCTGACGATCGCCCTGTAGCTGGTCCTTGAGCTGGCGCAGGGTGACCAGCGCTTCTACGGCCTGCTCGGCCGCCCCGACCGCCCGCGTGGCCATCGCTTCGCCCTCGCGCAGCCGGTTCAACTCAGTCTCTGCCTCTGCCAGGCTCTGCAGCGGCGCCGGACCCAACGTCTCCACGGCCGACCGCGCCTGGGCTTGCTGCCCGGAGAGCTCTTCCACCTGTTGGCCGGCGGACTCGATCTGGATTGCCAGGTCGGCCAGGGTGGTCTCTACCGATTGGAGGGTGGCCTGCGCCTGGCCCAGTTGGCGGTGTGCGCCCTGGGCAACCGAGAGCGATTCTGCTCGGCGGCGAGAGGCCGTGTGCTCGTCAGCCTGGTAAACCAACGCCGCCATCCGGCTTTCTAGTTCGGCTGCCTGGCGCTGGGCCTCGGCGGCATACTGTCCGAGCCGGAGCGATTCCTCTACCGCCGCCAGTCTGGGCGCGCCCTGTTTGCTCCACTGGTCCAGCGCGCGGCCGGTTTCCTCAAACTGGGTCCGGGCGGTGGTCTCGTTGCGCTCGGCGGTGCGCAACTCGCGCTCCACCTGGGTCAGCTCTTGTAGGGCGGTGTGGATCTGCGTTAGCTCTTCCTGCGCCTGGCGCAGCCGCTCCTCGTTGGCCCGGAACTGGTCCCTCATTTGAGTGCCTTCGGTCACAATCTGCGACAGAACCGACTCCCGATGTTCGGCGGTGAGCGGTTGGGCGCACAGCGGGCAAACACTTGTTTGCTCATCGCGCAATTGGTTGCGCCGGCCGTCCAACTTGGTCATGTCCTCTCGCAGCCGGGCCTGCTCACTCCTGATGGCGCCAATCTGATCCTGCAACTCGGCCTGTCGCAGCTGGTGCGGATCGCGGGCTGCCATTTGCTCCTGGAGACGCAGGGTGGTGCGGGTCAGTGCTTCCAGCCGGTCGCTTAGCCTGGTGAGCTGTTGGTCCAGCGCTTGCATTTCGCGTTGTCGATCGGTCAGGCTGGTGCGCTCCTGCTCCAGCCGGCTCTGCTCCTGCGTGATCAGCAGCAGCCACCGGTTCCGCTCGCCGTTCAATCGGTTCCATTCCGCGGCGCGGGTCTCCCAGTCGGTCAGCGCGGCCGCGGCCTGCTGGTAGTCGGCGTACTGCTGCTCGATCTCGTCCGCTCGCTCGACCGTCAAACGGAGCCGGTCGCGC
This sequence comes from Anaerolineales bacterium UBA2181, assembly GCA_002328075.1. Classification (GTDB taxonomy): domain Bacteria; phylum Chloroflexota; class Anaerolineae; order Promineifilales; family UBA4811; genus UBA4811. Next base: position 94,522 of record DCVT01000058.1, read on the forward strand.
TCGGACTCGCGCTCCCGCTGTGTCTGGGTAAGGCGGTCCAGGTTGCGCTGGGCCTGGAGCAGGTTGCGCTCCAACGTCTGAAGCAACAGCCGTTGCTGCGCTACCGCGGCTTCGTACGCCTGGATGCTCTGCACCAGTTTGGCCTGCAGCTCACGCTGGGCGCGGGCGGTGGTCTGCCTGTTCCGCGCGTCCGACAACCGCTGTTTACGCTCTTGCTCCTGGACCAGGGTGCGCTCGATCTCTTCCAGCCGGCCGTCAATCCCAGCCCGCTCGGACTCGCGATCCTTCCTCCGGCGGGCGGCCTCGTCCTTGTACCGCTCCCAGTGATTAACCCCCAGCAGTTCCCCCAAGATCCGCTTGCGGTCGGCCGGTCCCTTGACGGTGAACTCGTCGGCTCGGCCCTGCAACAGGAAACTGGAGTTGACAAAGGTCTCATAATTCATCCGCAGGATGGACTCGAGTTGGTTTTGAGTGCTCCGGATGGAGGACTCGGTGAGCGGACGCCAGGTGTTCTCGCCGGCCAGTACGCTCACCTCCAGCAGACCGGTCTTCCCGGCCGGTTGGGTGCGCAGGACCCGGTAGGTGACCTTCTCCAGCCGCAGGTCCAGTTGGACGCGGGCCGCTCCCCCCTGAGCCACCGCCAAGCGATTGACCACGTCGTCGCGGTTGGGCGCCCGGCACTTGCCAAAGAGCACCCACGTCATCGCGTCCAGCAGGGTGGATTTCCCGGCCCCGTTCTCACCCGAGATGCAGGCCAACCGCACCCCGTTGAGGTCCAGCACCGTCGGCTGCCGGTAGGAGAAAAAGTTGGCGAGCTCCAATCGCAGCGGAATCATAGCCCCTCTTTCCCCACGCTTGCAGCCAGTGGCGCCTGATCGGCGGCCGACGTGTCCGGTCCATCGGTCTCGGCCGGTCCCTGGTCCACCGCCCGGATGATGTCCTGGCCCAGCCCTTGAAGGTGCTCCAACTCGCCCAATTCCAGCGCAATGGTGCGCCAATAGAGCGATAGCAGATCCGGTGGGGCCAGTGCTTCGACCGCCACCGCGTCCCCCAGGCGGACCCGGGTCTCGGTCTGCCGGTTCTTGATTACCCGGCTTTCCAGAGCCGGGGCAAGCGCCTGCTCCAGCGCCCGATCGTCGATCATCGCCTCCCAGTCCGCCGGGTAGGTGAGTTGCAGCCGCACCACCGCACCCGCTATGCTGTCTGGCGGCGGCAACCGGCCAAGGATCTCGGCCATGGCTGTGTCTGCCTGCCGCGGGGTCACTGCCAGGTCCAGGAATTTCCGCGTCGGCAGCGGCACGAACCGCCAATCGGTCTGACCCCGGCTCACCTGCGCCAGCACATACCCTTTCTCCTGGTCGGCCTCGCCAAAATCCACCCGTTCGATGGAACCGGCATAGACCACTGGCGGGTGACCACCCGGGTTCAGGTCCTGGTGACGATGGATGTGGCCCAACGCCACGTAATCCAGCCGGGGGTCGCGCACCAGCGACTCGGGCAGCACCAGTTCATGGCCCAACATGACGGCGCGTTCGCTGCCGTACACCGCGCCCACCACGCTGGCGTGGGCTGCCAGCACCGTCGGTCGGCGACTGTCGGTTCGGTCCAGCAGATGCTCCACCGCGGTCACCACCCGCTCCTCCAACGCCTGGTAGATCTCGGAGACCGACCTGCCCGCCATATCGGTGCGCGCCATCAGGTGAGAGCGGGGGACCCAGGGCACCGTGATGACCTCCAGCTCGACGCCCAATTCCTCTGGCCCATAGAGTCGGATCTGGTCCGCCACCACCACGCGAGGCACCTGCAGGGTGCGGAACTCGGCCACCGTGCTCGCCCGCCCATAAGAAGGCGATACGTCATGGTTGCCCACCAGGAGCAGCGTCGGGATGCCAGCCTGGCTGAGCTGCATGATGCGCTTGTGCCATTCGCGCTGAAAGGTGGGTTGCGGGTTCCGGTCCTTGTAAGCGTCGCCGCCAAAGAGCACCAGGTCCGCCTGTTCCCGGACGGCCGCTGTCACTACGGTGTCGAGCGACCGGAGATAATCGGTGACGCGGACCGGAAGCATGGACTCCGTGTCTAGCCGGCCGTAATTGGCCATGTCAATGTGCGCATCGCTGAAATGCAGTATCCGGATCGGCATCTTGCGGTTATCCCCGGACGAGACTGGCTAACCTCACCCGAACAGGTCCTCGTTGACCTGGTCCAGGTCCAGGTCATCCATTCGGCCGCCGCGGCTGGGCCCGCGCATCTCATCCCAAAAGGCCTGGTCGTACCGTCGCGACTGGACCGGGATCGGCATTCGCACGCCCCAGCCCAGCAACAGGACCTCTTCCTTTTCGCGCAGGCGGGCCAGCATCCCGCGCAACATGTCGCGACCGCTCAGGCCGGTCAGCACCGCGTGAATGTCATCCTCGTCGCCCAACCAGCCGGTGATGCGGGTACCCAGTTGGGACATGACCTCGTCGTGGATGCCGCTGGGTCGCTGGTCGATCACCAGCAGGGTCACGTAATACTTGCGCAACTCACGGGCGATGGCGCCGAAAGCGGTCTGGTTGGCGATGCGCGGGTTCAACAACTTGTGCGCCTCTTCCACCACAATGACCAGCGGCCGGGGAGAAACCGGCACCTTGCCGGACCGGAACTGCTCGGTCTTTTCCACCCAGCGCTCGCGGATGCGGCGGGTGAGGATGTTGGTCACCAGCAGGTAGTCTAGGTCGGCCTCGTACTCGCCCAGGCTGAGCACCACATGCCGCCCGTCGTCCAGCTTGTCGACGATGGCTTTCACCGCGTCCACTGCCGGATGTGCCACCATGTAGGGCTTGTCGGCTATGCGGAGCAGACGGCGATGCAGCGCTTCGGCCGAACCGGGGTGGATGCCGTTGCGTAAGGCCCAACCGGCCGGGCTGTTACCCGCAGGCACGGTTTTGCCGTCCTCGTGAATGACCGATGAAGGGTCCAGTGCGACAAACCGGGCAAACCACTGGTCGCCCCACTCCCGCCGCAGCGCATTGAGCACGTCGGCGGCCGTGTCGGTGAGGTTGAGCACGTCGGAGAGCAGCAGGATGTCCCCGGTGGTGAGGTCCCCCATTCCCAACTCCAGGGTGAAATCCGCCGGTTTTCCGCGCACCAGCGTATTGCGGCCCAATGCGGCCACCTGCACCCGGGGCCCGAAAAGCGTCTTCAGTCCCTGAACCGGCCGGTCGTTCTCGTCGGTGTCGTCAAAGCCGTACTCGTTGTGCATGTCAAAGACCAGCACTGACGCCATTCGGGCATCGGACCCGCCGGCCTTGATGATGCCCGCCAGCATGATACGCGCCAAAAAACTCTTGCCCGTGCCGGTGGCGCCAAAGATGCCGCTGGAGCGCTTGACAAACCGGTTCAGGTCGATCCGCACCGGGTGTCCCTGCTCCAGCGTGTAACCCACCACCAGTTGGCCGACCGCGTCCTTGCCAAAGATCTCGGCCACATCGCCGGCGTCGGCCAGCCGCACCAGCGAATGATGGGCGGGCACCGTCTTGACCGGCCGGGGCGATGGCCTCTCGATGGCACCGGCGTCGATCTGCTCCTGCCAGTGAAGGTTCTCCTGCGGGTCGGCCGGCCCCCGGTCCAGCATCAACGCTGCCATCACTTCCATGGTGGTGAACAGCGTCTGCCCGTGCAACAGCCGGGCCACCTCCGAGTGAAGTCGGTCCAGCCGCTCATCAGCGAACCGGGGGTCGGTGGCGCCCAACTCTAGGTCGGTGACCAACCCGTAGAACCGCCACTGATCGCTGTCGCAGACCACAAAACTCCCCTGCTGGAGCTCAGACGCGGGCACGGTCAGGCGGACTCGCAACCCTTCCTGCAGGCCGCCGCCCACAATATAACCGATGTATCCCGTTCCGTCCATCACTGCTCCTTTCACCTGGCCGAAGTAGAGCGGCCGGACCCGGGACGCTAGAGACCTCCCGGCACCCCGGCTTTCAGGTCCGGGATGGCCTCCCGCAACGCCTCCAACAACGGGAGCAGCGTGGCGTGGTCGTCCCGGAGCTGGGCAATCAGCTCCTGGGCCGCCTGCAGGACCCAGTCGTCGTCCCCGCCCCGCGCCGCGTGCGCCTGGGCGATATGCGCCACCATCAGTTGCTCCACCGGCATCTCTTGCAGCGGCTGGCGCAGGACCAGGCGGAAATAGTCCAGGCTCTGCGTGAATTCGTGGACCTCGGCCGGCGGACTCGCGACCACCCGGTCCAGGTTGAGCGGTGGCTGCGGGGGTATTCGGCGGTGAATGTGCCCGTCCTGATCCCGAAAGCCAACTGCCAGGACGCTCATTTCGATGGGTACCTGGCGCCGCTCCAATTGATCCTGGCGTTGTGTTTCGGTCAGGCCGCCGGAAATGGCCAGCTGTTTGACCATCAGATCATCCGCCACTGCCACGTCGTACACCAACCCAAAGATCGAGGGGGCGTTTCGACGACAGTCGACCCGGACCAGACCACCAAAACTGACTTGATCTGTATCTCCAACCCGGCAACCGAGCACAAAAGCGGTCACGTTGGCCCGGAGCAGCCGCCCAACCCAGATGCCGTCCGTGGAACTGGCCATGGTTCACCCTCCTCCTGCTGAACTATCCGTCAGCATGGTTTCTTAGCCGCCGGTCAGCGATTTCAAGAAGGACTTGGCCGATTGCTGCGGTTCCAGACCGCGCACCAGCATGGCGCCGGCCAATATGTCCTCCAGTTGCCGCCTCTGCTCCATGTGCACCACCGCAATCTCGTGGGCCCGGGCCAACACATAGGGATAGCCGCCCGGCGCCTGGCACTGCTCCCAGACGGCCGCGTGTAGCTGCTCCCGCCGGAGCCGGTCCTGCAACACCCACCAGGGGGCTTCTACCCGCGCCATCACCGGATTGTCGGCGCTGCCCACATTCAGGTAAAAGAACCCGATCTGGAGTTGGTCGCCACACCGCGCCAGGAGCCGGTTAAAGGGCGATGCGCTGCTGAAAAGCGCGGACCTTTGCCCGGGGCCGAGGATGCGTCGGAACACCGTGCGATCCGGCATCTCTTGAAAGAACCGCATGGCTGACTTGTCCGCGCCGATCTGCTCGCGCGGGATGGTGGCCAGCGCCAACAAATCAGCCACGCCCCGGCTGCCCGGCCGGTCAACGTACCCCGCCAGCCGGATATCCGACTCCAAAGCCCGGTTGAGCGCTCCCAGGAACCAATCTGGCAGTTCGCGTTCCCCTGTTGCACTTAGTGCAAAGAGGAGCAACGGGCTGTCCATGAGAGCCACCACCGGTGGGAACATCTGAATGCTCACCTGCACCAGCCGGCCGAGCTCTTCCTTGTCCCGCAGGCGGCTGATGTCGGCTGCCTGGAGCGTCTCGGCTGATTCGTCGTCGTGCAACCGATCACCGTACAACAGCTCGGCAAACGTCAAGGTCTCCGGCGGCTCATTGCTGGTCGGCCGGATGGCGATGGCGCCGATGTGGATCAACGCATAGTTGGCAATCCCGTGTCGGTCCGGAAAGATCTGCGAACCGTCGGCCGCCACCACGGTCCCTATCGGCGCTGGGGGAACCGGAGGGTCAATGGCGGAAGCGATGGGCTCTCCCAGCGGAACGGCTCCCCGCCAGAGCCCACCCAGTTTGTCGGCCGCAACTTGCGCCTTTTCCTGCAGCATGTCCAGGTCATCACCGTAGGTGTGCAGACGAGTCAGCGCCTCGCCCGCCAGGCGGCCGTACTCCTGCCGTTCCAGTACCATGGCGTCGGCCGCCTGTTCGATGGCATCCAGCATCCGGTGGACCTCCAGCGTCATGCCTGATTCCCTCCGTTCACGGTCAGCGGATCTTGCGCCGGCGTGTTCACCGGTCCGCTCCATTCATACCACGCCGGGTTTAGCCAGGGCGCCAGCGCGTAAGCCAGGCCGGTCTCGAAACTCTTTTGGCGCGTTGCCAGGTTGCGGGTGAGGATGCCGATGGCTCCTTCTGCCTGGTTGGTCCTGACCCGTCCGGTCAGCCGATCCATGACCTGACCCAGCTCTTCTCCCGGGCGCCACTCCTCCCTGACACGGGAAGGAAGTGGCATGCGAGCGGCACTGGCGACGGATTGCCGGCCAGAGCGGTCAACCACGACCACCCAGCCCACCAGGTAGAGCTCTTGGCCCATGGGATGCACACCACCCTCCAGCCCAATTCCCAGGTCGGCGTCCAGCGCCACTCGCGCCCGCCTGGCCCGCTCGGACGCACCGTAGATACACTCACCGTCGTCCAGTGGAGTGGGGCGCACACCGGTCGTGACCTGGACGCCTTGCACGACGGCATCCGGCCAGACTTGCTGGATGACTGACCTCACTGCCCGGATTTTGGTCGGGTTCTCCGACCCGACTGCCACGCGCACCATACACACCTTCATTCTGCGGGAACCACCCGCCCGGAAAACCAACACGCTCGCCGGTGGCTCCAACCGTGCCTTGGCCGCTGGGGCTTTTGTCAGGACGAGCGCCCGGTATCAAACGCCTGCCGGTTTGCGTTCAGGTGCCGGGGCGGAACCCGTCGGCTGATCACATCCAGCCAGACGGCGGCGTCCACCGGCACGTGCCACGAAAGCGCACCCAACACTACCGTGTTCACCAGCCGCGGATTCCCCAGTTCCTGGGCGACCGCCAGGGCATCGATCCGATATATCTGATCCGTGCGTGACCGCAACGCCTTTTCGATATCGCCGTCCGCGGGATAGGCATACCCGCCGCTGCTGACCGACATGGGGATGATCCGCTGTGTGTTGGTGATCACGACAGCGTTGGGCCGGAGGTGCTCGACAAAGCGGGCGGATTCGAGCAGTTCAAAGCTCACCAAGAAATCCACCGTACCCAACTCTGCCACCGGCGCGCCCACCCGCTGACCCCACCGGACGTGGCTCTCGACCACCCCGCCGCGCTGGGAAAAGCCGTGGATCTCGGACTTTTTAGCGTCCAAGCCGGCCGCCAGACCTACCTCTGCGACAATGTCTGAGGCAGTGAGGATCCCCTGTCCTCCTACGCCGACAAAGAGGAAATTGGTGTCATTCATGGCCCGACTCCGGTTGATAGATTGCGTGCCGCGGACAGACCTGCACGCAGACGGTGCAGCCCGTACAGAGCAACGCGTCGATCTCTGCCTTGGGTCGCTGGGTTTTGACGTCCAGTTCGTCGCTTTTCAGGATGGCCGGGCAGCCCACGTTGAAGCAGAGCGTGCAGCCGTTGCAGGCCTCCAGGTCCACCCGGACCAGGTTGCTGCGTTGCCAGCCCTGGTTCATGACGCAATCACCTTCCACGATGACTACTGATGGCCCGTCCTGGTGGGCAACTGCCTCGCGAATGGCCTGGTCGACCGCCGTGACGTTGAACGCGTCCACGCATCGGATCCACTCAACGCCCAGCGACCGGACCACCGACTCTATGTCGATCTGGCGGCCGCTGCGTTGGTTCTGCGCGGGCACGCCACTTCCCGGGTTCCCCTGACCGCCGGTCATTCCCGTGGTGTGGTTGTCCAGGATCACCGTGGTCACCGGGACCTGGTTGTAGACCGTGTTGGCCAGCGCCGAGAGCCCGGCGTGGAAAAAGGTGCTATCCCCAATGACGGCGATGGCTTTTTGTTGGTTGCCCGCCTGGCGCACTCCGTGGGCCACGCCGATGCTGGCACCCATGCTGATGCAGGTATCAATGGCGTCAAACGGTGGCAATACCCCGATGGTGTAACAGCCAATATCTCCCGCCACCAACAACCGTTGCTTCTTGGCGGAGAAGAATGCGGCGCGGTGCGGACAGCCCGGGCAGAGGGCCGGAATGCGGGGCGGCGCCTGGACCGGTTCCGTTAGGGGAGCAACCGGAAGGGGCGTCACCGGAAGCCCGGCCGCGTGCGCAGCAGCTCGAACCCGTTCCAGGGTGAACTCGCCCGTCAGAGGAAAGAATGCTTTCCCGGTTACCGGGATGCCCAAGGCCCGGATCTGATCCTCCCAAAACGGGTCTAGCTCCTCGACGACCACCACCTGCTGCACTTGGCGGCAGAAATCCCGGATCATCTTTTGCGGGATCGGATAGCTCATTCCCAGTTTTAGCAGCGAAAACCCAGCCAGCACCTCGCGAGCGTGTTGGTAAGCCGCGCCGCCCGTGATCACTCCAATCTGGCTGTTGCCCCACTCGATGCGGTTGAGCGGGCACGTTTCGGAATACTCCCGCAATTGGTGCATCCGCTCCTCTACCACCGGATGCAGCCGGCGAGCGTGGGCCGGAATGATCACATAGCGCTCCGGACGGCGCTCGAATTTGGGCAACGGTTCCAGCGTCGGCACGTCGGGCCGGCCCGGCGCCGGCATCTCTACCTCGACGGCTGATTTGCTGTGCGAGATGCGGGTGGTGGTCCGGACCATTACAATCGTGTTAAACCGCTCGCTGAGATTAAAAGCCTCCTGGACAAAGTCCTTGGCCTCTTGCGAATCCGAAGGCTCCAGGCAGGGGAACTTGCCGAACCGCGCATATTGCCGGTTATCCTGTTCATTCTGGCTGCTCCAGGTGCCTGGGTCATCGGCGCTGACCAAGACCAATCCCCCGTTCACGCCAATGTAGCTCACCGACATGAGGCTGTCCGCGGCCACATTGACCCCCACGTGTTTCATGGAGGCCATAGCGCGCACGCCGGCCAAGCTGGCGCCAATGGCCGCGTCCAAAGCCACCTTTTCGTTGCTGGCCCACTCGGCCGTCAGGTGGCTGTAGCGGCTCAGGTTCTCCAGGATCTCGGTCGAAGGCGTTCCCGGATAGGCGGAAGCAAAGCGGACCCCTGCCTCCCAGGCGCCCAAGGCAATCGCTTCGTTGCCCGAAAGCAGTCTCTTCATGGGTTGCTCCTTCTGGCGATGGTCCCCTGGCTGGTGACGACGGTCACCCGCAACGCGTCCAGCACCTGGCCAATTGGATTGATGATGGTTGCCCGGTCCGACCCGGCAAATAGCAACCCGATCGCCCGGTTCTGCTCGTCCATAACGGCCGAACCCGAGTCTCCCCGTTGGCTCATGGCCGACGCCATCAATTGGCCGCTGAACACGGCCACCGGCCCATCGTAGTTGATCTGAACCGTCAGGTCAATGACCTGGATCGACCCGGTAGTAAAGCCGGTGGTCCGTCCGCTTTTTTTCACACGGGTTCCCAGGGTAGCAGCCGAGACCCCAGTGGGCACGCCAATGTCCAGGATATCGGCGCTGACGAGGTCCGGCGAAAGCGGTCGAGCCAACGCTGCATCCACCCGGTTCTCGTCCTCGGTCAGTTTGACGCTTTGCACGCGATGGGCTGACCCAAGCCGCGCGGCCAGCCAGTTCAGCAACGCTTCGGCTGCGGTTGCCCACCTGCAGTTCGGGCTGGTGCTGCCGAAATCCAGCGGCACGAAATCCGCCAGGGTGGCGATGGTGTCCGACAGGGTGCCACCGTCGGCCGGCCCAGGTTGCAGGATGGGGTCGCCGAGGTTCGCCTGGTTCATCAGGGCCAGGACATGGTTGTTGCTCAGGATGTAGGTTTCGCCGTCCCTCTCTACCAAACAACCCAGGGTACCAGCCGTGCTCTCCTGGTGGGCAATGGAACAACCTGGACGGGCCGGCCGGAGCCTACCTCCCAGCGCGCGGAGGACACCGGTTTCCATCACGTCTGTGGGCACGCCATCGATACTGTGCGGCACTAGGTCGCCCGGCCGCAGTTGCTCCTTGGGAAGCTTGCGAGTCACCATCACAATCAAGCCCAACTCATCAGTCGGCCCGCTGGCAGTGACTTTGTACCCCACCCCGGCGCCGACCACGTTGCTCAAGCGCATGATCTGCTTGACGTGTTGGGTTCTGACCTGAGAAGTCGTCGCCAGTGCGTGAATCCGGTCCTGGTACCGCTGCGCTCTGACGCCCATCACCCCTCCCAGCTGTCCAGTCTCCCGGTCCGGATGAGTCGGACCGGGATCCCCTCCAACTCGGCCGGCAATCCCATCTCGCTTGCGTCGTCCGATAGCGTGAGGACAATCACTGGCTGAACCGCCGGGCCGTGGACGGAGGATTCGGCCTGGCCGATGCCAACCCCAATGACTCCCGGCCGCCGCAGCAGCGCGGCCGCGTGTCGCCGGCGCACTGCCCTGACCCGCTCAAGCCGGCCCGTATCTATTTGTTTCACACCGGCTCCCCTCGTCTGGCCGGATCCGCGCCTTTGATCTCGTCGTATAGATGGTCCAGCCCGGTTTTGAGTTGCCGGAGCAGCCACTCCCGGTTGGCGCTGTCGCTGGGGAAAGCCCCCAGGAGTTCGGTCACCAGGGCAGTGGTGTCGGCCCTGGGCCGGCCGGCGCCATACAGCGCGAGAACTCGCTCCCGCGCGCAGCGGATAAACTCGGCTATCGGTATGGCCGCCGAAGATTCGCATAGCGGTCCACGACCGGGAACGATGAGGCAGGAGCCCAGCTCGTTGGCTGCGAGCGAATCCAGCGCCGCCAGCCAGGGAGCGGACTCGGCCTCGGATAGGTTCGGGTGTTGGTTGACCACCACCGAATCGCCAGAAAACAGGACTTTGGAGTCTGTCACCAACACCCAGATGCTCCCGCTGGTAGCACTCGGTCGATGCACCAACTGGACGGTCTGCTGCCCGCATTGGATGGCCATCGCACCACCGAAACTTATCTGCGGGCGCACAACCAAAGCGCCGTTCAGGTCGCGGCGAGCGACGTCGTACCGCAGGGCCAGCGTATCCAGGAGCAACGCAGGAAACCGGGATTCATATCCCGCCAACCGTACCTCTGTCTTTTCGTGGCAGACGACCGGTGTCTCCAGCAGGTGGGCGGAAAGCGTCCGATCAATGTGGTAATCGGTGAGCACCAAGTACCGAATCGGTTGTCCGGTTCTCTGTCGCAACCTGGCGAACCAATCCAGCGCATGAGCGGGCACCGTTGGCGCGTCAACAGCGACGATCCCTTGGTCCGAAACGATGGCGCCGACGTTGACTCCGGGATAGTCGGTTGTCACCAGGATGTTGGATCCGATTTCTTGCATTCGATATCCCGTTAGGTCAGTGCGGGTTTAGTTTTGGTGGTCCAGCAGCAGCTGAAGGACGTGATCGAGCGCCTGCTGCACGCGCCGGGAGTCGGCGGTCGGTCCGCCTCCTTGGGCCCATTCCGGGCGACCACCACCAGTTGTGCTCCCCAGGAGCTGCAGCGCGCTTGTGAGCAGGGGAAGCATATCACAGTCCACATCCTGGCTCCGGGCCAGCAGAATATGAGATTTGACACCGCCCGTGCCCAATAGCGCCACCATGCTCGGCTCCGCCGTCAATCGCCTGGCCAACCAGTTGAGCTCCTGCCGGTCGCGGTCGACATAAACCTGGCGCACCACGCGGAGGTCGCCAGCGGTTTCGGCCTGGCGGATCAGGTCTTGTGCCTGATATTCCAGGAGGCCGCTCTCAGCCGCAGCGAGCGCGCCGCGGGCTGCTTTGAGTTCCTGCCGCAATCGGTCAGTGGCCGCCGCTACCTCCCAGTAACCTACCGTCAGGCTATTGGCTAACTGGGTGATGGTCCGGTGCTTGAGCTGATAATCCGCCAGGGTACGGAGACCACACAGAAACTCCAACCGGATCCCTTTGGGACGGTTTTCGAGCCGGGTGATCTTGACCATGCCCAACTCGCCGGTTTTTCGCAGGTGAGTGCCACCGCAGGCTGTCAGGTCCAACCCTTTGATCTCCACGATGCGAACGGCTTCCTCCACCGGCGGCGGCTTGCGGAGCGGCAACTTTGCCGCCTGCGCCGGATTCAGCATTTCCACCTGAACCGGTCGGTTCTCCCAGATCGCCCGGTTGACCCACAACTCAGCTGCATCCGCCTTGTCGGCGGTGACCTGGTCAATATTGAGATCGATGCTCGAGCTGTGGGCACCCAGGTGAAACCCTACCGTCTCGGCCTGCCAGAGGTGCCAACCGGCGGCCGAGAGGAGGTGCTGACCGGTGTGCTGTTGCATGTGGTCAAAGCGGCGCGCCCAATCCACCTGACCCTGGACCCTGTCCTGTTGAACCTCCGCCGCCAGGACGTGCGCAATGCGGCCGTCGGGCTGGACCGTCACGTCCAGCACCTCGATTCCATTGATGCGGCCCGTATCATGGGGCTGCCCGCCAGACGTGGCGTAAAAGGCGGTTTGGTTTAGCACAACCGCTGGGTGATTGCCAACGCAGGTCCGCTCGGTAATGCTGGCCTGGAATTCGGTGAGGTAAGGATCGTCAAAGTACAGCCGATGTGTCACAAGCTGCGCCTTTTGGGTTGCCATGACCGGGTACGCAGGTCCACCGCATCGGCCACCACCAGGCCGGCCCCGTTCGGACCGATCGTCGGGCGCACGCTCATGGGGTGGGGAAGGAGATCACCTGCCGGCCGCGGAGCCGGTCCATCATGACGTTGATGACCAGGGTCAGGTGGTCCGGGTTGTGGGCAAAATCAACCGAGTCGGTCGGCACGGTCAACACCGGACACAGAGCGAAATGGTCAATCCACTCCTCATAGAGCGTGTTGAGCTGGACCAGATAACCCGGTTCCATGTTCTGTTCGAAATCGCGGCCGCGGCGGGCAATGCGCGACTCGAGGGTGGGAACCGTGGTGTTCAAATAGACCACGAGATCCGGCGGCGGGAGCACCGCGACCACCGCTTCGTACAAGTCTCGGTACACTTGGTAGTCGCGTTCGGTCATCTTGTCCTGCAGGAACAGGTTACGGGCAAAGATCTCGGCATCTTCGTACACGCTGCGGTCCTGAACCACCGACTCTGGCCGGATCAGCAATTGACGGTGGTGGAACAAACGCCGTGAAAGGAAAAAGATCTGCGAATGAAAGCTCCAACGGGTCATGTCGCGGTAGAAATCCGCCAGATACGGATTCTCCGCCACCGATTCCAGGAACGGCTCCCAACCCAACCGCTCACTGATACGTTGGGTCAAGGTAGTCTTGCCGGCCGCGATGTTGCCAGCCACAACAACAAAATGCTTCATCCGCGCATTGCCTCGCCCAGTGTCTGATCTGCTTCATTCTGACTCTGGCGCAGGTGGTCCAGACACGCACTCTCCAGGTCAATTTCGGCGTCGTTGGCCAGCCTCAAAAGATAGGTGAGGCATTTCGCCATTTGGCCGGCCAGCGCCAACCGACGGTCCTCGAGCGCCTGGTGCCGCGCCAGCGGCGGCGGGTGGCCCTGAGCCGCCAGGTCTCTCTCGCGGGCCCACCACTGGGCGAATTCGCTGCCCAACTCGCCTACCTGTCTGCCCAGGCCGAGAAAGTTGATGAACGGATCGGTAGTCAGGGGCTGGTCATGGTCTAGCGCGACGTGATACTGCTGCCAATCGCTGAGCGGCCTCCCCTCCACCGATCGCCCTTCGACCAGACGCGCCAGCCCAAAATCGGGCAGTGTGCGTTGGTAGGTTCCGTCCTGTATGACAGCCCGCAGCCGCTCCATCACGTAGCGAAGGTCGGGCGGCCGGGCGATCCAGTCCAGTTCATTGCAGTTGATCACCAGAACCGGTGCCTCTCGGTAGCTGGCGGCAAAGGCTTCGTACGCCAGTCGCAGCGATTCAATGTATTCCCGATCCATGTCCCGCTCGTAGGGCCGGTCGCGCTGGACAATGCGCGCCATGAGCACATCGGTGTCTGCCTGCAGAAACAGAATCAGGTCGGGAACTGGGATTTGCTCCGCCAGAGCGTGGTGAATGCGCTGGTACATCTCCCACTCGTCGCCGCCCAGGTTGAGCTGTGCGAAGAGCTGATCCTTGGCGAATGTATAGTCCGAAATCAGCGGTCCTCCGGCCAGCATGCGCCCGACCCCCTGCTGCTGCCGGTACCGGCTGAGCAAAAAGAACATCTGCGTTTGAAAGGCGTACCGGCTGCGATCCGCGTAAAAGCTGGAAAGAAATGGGTTCTCCTCAAATACCTCCAGCAGCAAACCGGCGCCCAGTTCTTCGCGCAGCAGACGGGCAAGGGTGGTCTTGCCCACGCCGATCACTCCCTCTATGGCAACAAACCAGCCTCGCTGGGTGGACATGGCGGACAAGGCGGCCTCCTGGCACTCTAGTGGCTGCAAGGATACCCGCAGACGGACAAAAGTCAAGCGTTTTTGCCACCCAACGACTGGCTCGGTTAGAATGGGCCACAATGGTGCAACTCTACTGGGTGGGTTGCGTATTAGGTCGCAGCGTGATACGACGCGACCGGCAGCACGGATTGGAGATGTGGACGTGGTGGAGGAACAGACCTGGGTAGGCCTGGCCCGGGCCGGTGACAAGGAAGCGTTTTCCAAGCTAGTGGAGGCATATCAGACACCTGTGTACAACCTGACATATCGGATGCTAGGCAATGCAGAAGAGGCCGAGGAGGCTGCCCAAGAGGTGTTCCTGCGGGCGTACACCAGGCTGGCCTCCTTTGATCCAGGTTTCAAGTTCAGTACCTGGCTCCTGTCTATTGCCTCGCACCATTGCATCGACGTAATACGCAAGCGGCGCCTGGTCTGGCTTTCGCTGGATGATCCGATGCCCACCGAGTATTCGCTGCAATTGTCCAGCAACGTTCCGAGTCCCGAAGCATCCGTGGTCCAGAGCGAGATGCAGACCCAAGTGCAGACCTTGCTGGACTCGCTGGAGCCCGATTACCGCGCCGCAGTTGTCTTGCGGTACTGGTATGATCTCTCCTACGAAGAGATTGCCGAAACGATGCGAACCACGGTGAGCGCCGTCAAATCCAGGCTGTTCCGGGCCCGCAAGATGCTGGCGTCCGCTGCCCACGGGATGGGCGTGGGTCCGGTCGTCGCCGCATGAGGTGAGGCAATGACGCACGAAGAAGCTTTTACTCTGATGATGGATGCGCTGGACAGGGTCCTGTCGGGTGATGACTGGGCAAGGTTAGATGCTCATCTCGCACTCTGCGCTGATTGCTGCGCGGAATGGGCGGCGCTCCGGTTGGTTGATTGCTGGCTATCAGAGTCGCCCACGGTGGCGGCCCCGGTTGGTTTTGTACAGCGTGTGGAGGCGCGCCTGACGGCCCCTGCCTTGCGTCGCAATCTGGGCGGGCTCTTTGTATTGGGTGCCGGAAGCGTCGCCGTGCTGCTGACTGTGGCGATCCCTGCCGCCGTAACGCTGCTCGGCCTCTGGCGCGCCTATGCTGACCCCTCCGGCTTTGCCCAGGCGCTCGGTTGGCTGGTCCAACTGATTGGCGTCGGCGGATCGCTCGCCGGCGCCATCTGGACAGCTGCACGGTTGATTCTGATAGAGGCGTCTGCCCATCCCGTCGTCTGGGGGTGGGCGGTGGCGGCCGCTTTGGCGGTGGCAATATGGGCGCACCTGACCCGGCAGCCTGCGCCCGCCATGGTGTTTAACGGCGAGTTGAGTTGAGTTGAGGTTTGGCTCTTACTGGAGGTGGCTGTGATACGATCAAGGCTATTTTGGCTGCTGGGTTTGCTGTTGGTGCTGGCGGTTCCGTTCGAATCGGTAGGAGCTGCGTCAGAAGCTCCACGTTCGCCTATCGATCGGATTGTGACCGGCGGCGATTATGTCCTGCGTAACGGCGAGACCGAGCGAGGAAGTGTCGTGGTCTTTGGTGGCTCGGCGCAGGTAGAACAGGGCGCGTTGGTGGACGGAGACCTCGCTGTCTTTGGCGGGGATGTCACTGTGGCGGGTACGGTGGACGGAGACGTAGTGGTCTTTGGCGGTGGTGTCACGATCACCCGGAATGCCGTCATTGAAGGAGACTGTGTGTCGTTAGGTGGCTCGGTCACGGTGGACCAAGGCGCCACCATCAGAGGGCAGCTCTTGGACCACCTGGAATCCCATTGGTTCCCGTTTGGCTCGTGGACTGATGGGGAGTGGAACTGGCGCCGCAGGACTGATGGATGGAATCTTCCAGTGCCGACGCCGGCAGTGCCCTCGGTTCCGATCATCCCTGAATTCTCGCGCACAGTCATCCATCAGGGACCGAGCTTTCTGGGGCGGATTGGCGGGGCTTTTCTTTCGGCGGTGGGCGTTGGGATCGCCGTGTTGCTCATTACCCTCTTTTGGCCTCAGCCGGTAGACCAAGTTCGTCAGGTGTTTGTCCGTGAACCCGTGCTGAGCGGGCTGCTCGGTTTTGTGACCCTTCTGGCGTCCGCTTTGCTTACCCCGCTGCTGCTCGTCTTGTCGGCAGTGCTCGTGCTGCTGCTATGCGTCGGCTTGTTGGGCTTTCCACTCATTGCCATCCTATGGTTGCTGATCCTGGCTGCCGCCCTGCTGGGTTGGTCGGCCGTCGGCAGCCTGGCGGGCCGTTGGATGGCGAAGCGGTTAAGCCTTCAGGGCGGCAGTGCCATGATGGAGGCTGCCCTCGGTGCTGGACTGGTGTTCCTGGTTCTGGGTGTGATCGGCGCGGTGCCGTGGCTGGGAGTGGGTGCCCGATTCATCCGATTTGCCGTGACCTGCGTTGGCCTAGGTGCTGTGGTGCTGACCCGGTTCGGCCGGAGAGACTATCGGCATGCGCAGGGAGTGATGCCGGTCCGGGCTGGAACCCAACCGGGTTCCAGTTCGCGCGAGTCGTCGCGGGAGGCCGTTCCTTTGACGCCGGTGGTCGAGGATTCACGCCCCGCACCGCTGGCCAGAGTCGACAATCAGTTTGATGCGCCCCCGCTGGACGGTGAAGGTCCCTTCCCCGAGCAGTAGGCCGGTCTGATTGCCCGAGGAGCCCAATCACGCTGTCCCGGCGCGATTGGGCTCCTTTTCTTGCCGATCCACCGGACCATGGTACACTGGCGTGCAGCGTTGTCAGTAGCACAAACCTGGTGCCCCGGCCTTTCCAATGTCCGCCTTACCACCACAACCAGATTGCCGGTTGGAGGACCCAATGGTTCGGGTATTTCCGCTCAGGCCGGCGGACATACCCGACATGTTGACCTGGGAGACGTTCCGCGACCCGCTGTTCCTCCAGTACAACGTGCCGTTTGATACCATCGCACAAGGAAAGCGCTGGCTCGAACTCCGCCAGCAGGAGCGTTGGTCCTATGGGATCTGGAGCCGCAGAGAAGAGCTGGTGGGCCACCTCAGTCTGCGGCAGATGAGCTTTCCCCAAAGCAGCCGGTTGGGGATTGCCCTGGCGCCGCGTTACATTGGGCAGGGTTACGGCAAGGCCGCCTTGTTGCTGTTACTCGATTACTACTTTGACGTGCTAGGTTTTCGAGAGATGCAACTGGACGTATGCTCGGCCAATCAGCGGGCGCGGCAGCTGTACCTTGGGCTGGGATTCCGCTGGGTGGAGAGTTTCTGGCAAAAGGCGCCGGCCGGCCCGCTCTGGCAACGGCGATACCGGAACTATTGTCGTAACGGCCAGTTGCGGTTTGATGAGATGCGCCTGCTGGCCGAGGAGTGGACGGCGATCAGCGCTTGTCGCGCGTGAGGTCCTCCCAGACCAGCGCACGGCTCGGTTCGCAATCAAAAGCCAGCGTGGTGACAGCCGGGATCAACTCGCCCTTGTCGTTTTCCGTCAAGTGGTCCAGCTTCAGGGCCGGTCGCGCTCGCCAGCCGCAATACTGGCGGCCCGGTGTGGCGCTGACCAGTTCGTCCGGTTTGATAAAGATGTACCACCATCCCCAGTCATCTGCCGGTGATCGCGCTAGCAGCAACCGCCTGGTAGGCTGGAGGAGAGTCATAATGATGTGCTCGCGGCTGCGCGGCGTGGTATAGGAGGCGGGCTGATTTGCCAGGTCACGGGTCTGCTCATGAACGGAAAATCGACCGCTGGCCCATAGGTGCAACTCGGTGTCGGCCGAGCGGAGGGCGGCCAATGAGGTCGGCAGGATAGACTGCTCTGACCGGAACACGACAAACCGGGCCTTGTGGCTGACCCAACCCAGCGCATGCACCGCAGCCGCCAGCGCCGCTGGAATCCATGTACGGGTTGCGACGCCACGCAAAACCGCATAGGCTGCGGTTGAGGCGAGGACTAATAGCAACCATCTGTCTGCGCGAAGGCCCAGCAGGAAATGGCGCCGGAGCTGGTAGAAAGCCTGAAACAACCAACCCAAACCGCTCATCCGGCTACCGTCGGTCCGGTGCTCAACACCTCGAGCATCTCCCGGTGGATGCGGCCGTTGCTGGCTACCAGCTGGCATCCAGGCGCCAGGCTGACCGGCTCGCCCTGGAAACCGGTCACTTGACCGTTAGCTTCCTGGACCAGCAGCGTCCCGGCCGCCATGTCCCAGGGCTGCAGCCCGAACTCCCAATAACCGTCCAGTCGCCCGCACGCGACGTAGGCTAGGTCCAACGCGGCTGCGCCCGCCCGCCGCACGCCCTGGCAGCGTCGGAGGAACAAGGCCAGGTTCGCCACATTGTTGTCCTGCGCCGTTCGCCGGTTGTACGGAAACCCTGTCGCCAAGAGGGAGCGATCCAGGTCGGGGAGTTTGCTGACCGTGATCCGGGCCCCGTTGAGCCTGGATCCCGATCCTGCAGCTGCGGTAAAGAGCTCGTCGCGGATCGGATCAAAGACCACACCCAGCAATGGCTCCTGCCGACGCCAGAGCGCCAGGCTGACGGCGAACACAGGAAAGCTGTGGGCAAAGTTGGTGGTGCCGTCCAAGGGGTCCAGATACCAGGTGTACTCGCTGCCATCAGGACCCAGCGATCCTTGCTCTTCGGCGCAGATGTGATGATGTGGATACAGCGACCGCAGTGCGCGGACAACCAACGCCTCGGCCTGCCGGTCAAAGTCGGTGACCAGGTCCACCTGCCCTTTGTGACGAATGAGTCCCGCCTGACCCCATCCCTGGCGCAATAGCGCGCCCGCACTCCGGGTTATGCGGATGGCCTGGTCCAACCCGTCGTCAAGATGTAGCATTGGGATCAGCGTTTGCGCAGGAAGGTGGGAAGGTCCAAGTCCAGCGGGTCGGATGGTTTGCGTTCAACGCCCGACGACAGCGGGTTGGCTGGCTCTCTGTCGGCCGACGGGCGCGCCCGGAGGGAGGTTGCCACCGGTTGCCCGGCCGGCCGGAGTATCTGCCGCATCGGCACGCTGTTATCGAACCCAGTGGCAATGACCGTGATCCTGATCTCGTCCTGCAGTCGGTCGTCGATCACCGCGCCGAATATCAGGTTCACGTCTGGATGCGCCGCCTCCTTGATGATCGAGGCAGCCTGGTTAACCTCGTGCAGGCTCATGTCCGGGCTGCCGGTGATGTTGAACAGAATCCCCCGGGCGCCGTCGATCGAGATGTCCAAGAGCCGGTTATTCATGGCCTGCTCGCTGGCCGCCCGGGCGCGCTCGTCACCCTTCCCGCTGCCCACGGCCATCAGTGCGGCGCCGCCCTCGGCCATGATGGTCTTGACGTCAGCAAAGTCCAGGTTAATGAGGCCGGGCACCGTGATGAGCTCCGAGATGCCCTGAATGCCCTGGCGGAGCACATCGTCGGCCAACTTGAACGCGTTGGAGAGCGAGACGCGGCGATCGGTCAGCTCCAACAGCCGATCGTTGGGGATGACAATGAGGGTATCGGCGTGCTCTTTGAGCCGTTCGATGCCCGCCTCACCCGCCTGAGCCCGGCGCGCGCCTTCAAACGAAAACGGTTTGGTCACCACCCCAATGGTCAAAGCACCTACCTCGCGGGCGAGCCGGGCGATGACCGGAGCCGCTCCGGTACCGGTGCCTCCGCCCATGCCCGCGGTCACAAAGACCATGTCTGCACCCCGCAGAACTTGGTAGAGCTCTTCCGACGATTCCTCGGCCGATTTGAAGCCGATTTCGGGGTTGCCCCCGGCACCAAGTCCACGCGTAATCTTGTCACCGATGCGCACTGCCCGCGGCGCATGCGAAAGCATCAGAGCCTGCGCGTCCGTGTTGACCGCAACAAAATCGACGCCGATCAGCTTTTCCTCGATCATGCGGTTGACGGCATTACATCCTGCGCCGCCCACCCCAACCACCTTGATTTGGGCAAAATTCTCAATTTGGGGTGCAGGTTGCATGGGTGACCTCCTTCTGCTCATAACAAGGTTGCTTTGACGCCCGGTCGGGGATCGTAATGCGAGGCAAACTGCTCCAACACGTGCTTTTCCATCAACCACTTATTGGAGAACCGGATGGCTGGCAGTTTGCCCTGCCGGATCAGCCGCCGGACGGATTCGGGATGGATGCCCAACCGTCTGGCTGCCTCTTCCACATCTGCGTACTCGTCCAGCAAATCCAGCTTGCTCATCCTGGCCCGGCGGTAATTGTTGTACTGTCCAACATCTCTTCAATGAAAAATACACCAAAAGCGCGAATATGTCAAGTTTTTGTGCTATAATCGACTCAGTGGGCTCGGCATGACACACCCTGACCGATGCTAAACCGGCTTTCCGGCAAGGGGCCCACGTAGTCAAGGTGAAACGAATGGCTGTCAAGCAACGTGCCTGGGGACAGTACGAAACGCTTCCGGAATTGGCAGACCTCATCCTGGGTTTCTGTTTCCGCCGACCGACCGATAGCCTTTTGGATCCAAGTTGCGGCGAGGGGATGTTCCTGAGGCGGGCGGCGCGCTTTCAGCGCTGGCTGGCCGAAGACTCGACAGCCGGTTCGAGGCCCGTGCTGTGGGGGGTGGATATTGATCCACAGGCAGTTCAAAAGGCTCGACAACTACTGGAGGCCGAGAGTTTGGGTGCCCAGGTGGTGGCAGCCGACTTTATTGCCTTGGAGCCTGGCCAGGCACCCGGGATGCCGCCCATGTTTGACTGCATTGTCGGCAATCCACCCTACACGCGGTCGGAATGGTTGGAAGCTGATGGCCTTTCGGCCCGAGAGGCGGCCACTCGGGCGCTGAATCCGGCCGAGGGTGAGCAAACGGTGCGCTGGAGCAAGCGTTCCGGCCTTCATGGCTATTTCTTCCTCCAAGGGCTTCAGTTTCTGCGGCCGGGCGGCCGGTTTGGATTTGTGGTCTCCAATTCCTGGTTGGATGTGCAATATGGCGCCGGGATCAAGGCGTTTCTGCTGGCGAATTTCAAGATCATCGCCATCGTTGAATCCGCCGTCGAACAGTGGTTTGTCAACGCCAAGGTCAACACCTGCATCATCATCATGGAGCGGAGCGATTCGGCCGCGCAGCGTCAGGACCACCAGGTACGCTTTGCCCGCCTCAACCAACCGCTGCGCCACTGGTTGGTGGAGCAGGATAGCCGGCCTACGGCGGTCGATGGGCTGGTCGCCCGGATTCTGCCCGGCAAGTCTCGGCCCGGCGGCGATCTGCCGGTTCGGGTGATTCCGCAAAAGGCGTTGGATCCGGCTGAAAAATGGGGACCCTACCTCCGCGGCCCAGACGTCTTTTTCCAGACCCGCCGCGACGAACGCCAGGTGCCGCTGGGCCAGGTAGCCTCCCTGCGGCGAGGTCTCACGACCGGTGCTAACGACTTTTTCTACCTGACGCCGGGCCGGATTCACGAGTGGCAGATCGATGAACGCTTGACCCGACCGTTGCTCAAGTCACCCAAAGAGGTGCAGCGCATTCTCGTTGCCGGCAGCGATGTGTCGCACCGCGTTCTGTCGCTGAACGCGCACAGCGTGGACGACGTGTCAACCCCGATCGGTCGTTACGTGGGTTGGGGTGAGTCTCTTGGTCTCCATCAATTGCGCACTTGCGCCCGCCGGCCTTGTTGGTACAGCTTGCTCATGGCGGGGTCGGATGCGCCGCAGGTGGCCGTTCCCAAGGGGATTTGGCGTCGACACGCGGTGCTATTGCTGGAAGCCGGAATCGAGGTTGATCAGCAGTTCTACCTGGTCCAGGCGCGGCCCGAGTATCTGCCAGTCATTGCTGCGCTGCTCACCAGCAGTTGGGCAGCGCTGCAGATCGAGCTCTTCGGCCGGAGGAATTTCGGATTGGGGGTGCTCTGGCTGGCAGCTACTGATCTGCTAGGTGTTCGCCTGCCGGATCCAAGGCATATCGGGCAGGATGCCACTGCCCAACTGGTGGAAGCGCTTGATAAGTTAGCTGCAGAGCCACTGCGACCGTTGGCGGAGCAGGTCGCCGAGCCGGCGCGCCAGTCGCTAGACACGTTGGTGTTTGACCTGCTGGGCCTCACCGCGGCCGACCGACAGGCGACGGTGGGTGCGGCGGTAAACCTGGCGGAAGCACGAATGCAGCGGGCAGCGAGCGGGTGAGGGGCGCAGGGGCGGTGTCCGAGTTCGTATCTATGTCCGGTTATGAGCGCGTGTATGCAACCCTTGCTGCAATGTACGGTTTGCCAACCTGGAGACCGGGACTGCCACCGATGGATGAGCTGGTCTCCACGATTCTGAGCCAGAACACCAATGACCGAAACCGCGACCTGGCGTTTGAGCGACTTCAGACTCGCTTTGGGCGCGACAACTGGGAGGAGGTGCGCGACGCGGCATCGGAGCAGGTGATCGAGGCGATACGGCCGGCCGGCCTGGCGCCGCAAAAGGGACCTCGCATCCAGAACGCGCTCCGCCAGATCTCCCAACACCGTGGCCAACTATCCCTGGATTTCCTGGCCGGGATGCCGCTGGAAGAGGCCCGGGAATGGCTGACCGCGCTGCCGGGAGTGGGTCCCAAGACGGCTGCTATCGTGCTCCTTTTCGCCCTGGGTCAACCGGCTTTTCCGGTGGACACACACGTGCATCGGGTGACCGGGCGGTTGGGATGGGTGCCGCGAACGTTTTCGGCTGAGAAGGCGCAGGTAGCCTTGGAGGCGGCTGTTCCCCCGGACCATTTCTATGCGCTGCACATCAACCTGATCCGACATGGGCGAGCGGTCTGCCTGGCGCGCCGCCCGAGGTGTGGCGAGTGTGCGTTGCGACCGGACTGCCGGTACGGCCTGGCGGATGGAGGGCGTGTTGATCCCTGAGAGCCACGGCGCAGCCGGGAGGCGGCCGATGGGTAGAGGTTCTTGAGCAAGGAATTATGGGCGTCCAGTCACCTTCAGTTAAACTCGTGCTCTCGTTTGACCTCAAGGCCGGAACACAACAAGTCTATTACCAGTTCATGATCAGCCAGTTCGTGCCGGCCGTTCAGAAAATGGGATTGCAGATGTCTGATGCGTGGCACACCGTGTATGGCAAGGGTCCCAGCCGGTCGGCCGGGTTTGTCGGCCCGGATCTGCTCACAATGCGACAGCTGCTTGCCGGCACCGAGTGGCGTGAGCTGGAGAGCCGCCTACAAGAATACGCCGAGAACTATACCTGGAAGATCGTTCCGCTCCGCGATGGTTTTCAGCTGTGAGCGGCTTGCGCCGGCCGTCGCCATGACCAGGCGACGGAATCGATTGTGCGCGAGCGACATTGACGAGGGACCTCCGGTATGTTAAGATGCGCAAGCAGTCGCCGCTGACGCGGCCGAGCAGTTGGCGCCGCGTCGGTGGGCTGGTTCTGCGCTGCACACGATTGAAGCCGCGGCGCCGGATGGTTTGATTGGGCTTGGCGGCCGCCCCAGCGTGGTGGAGGCAGGCTCTGACGAGTTCCGCTTTCGGTGACGTCGGATGCTTGGGGAGGTCTGAGGATCAACAGAACATGAGCGCGAGTTTCATATCCCGCCTGCTGGGAATGATTGTGATGGCTGCGGGTGCCGGCTGGGCCGGTTCGGTGGTCGCGCGGCCGTTGGGCGGTTCTGAGCTGGTGTACACGATGGTCTTCGGTCTGGCCGGCGCGCTGATGGGACTGATCATCACGCCGTACATCACGGTTCTGCCCCTGCGCCGATTGCAGCGCTGGGTACAGCGAGTTCCCATTCATCGCATCATCGCTGTGTTGTTTGGCCTGGTGGCCGGCCTGGTGGTTGGTGCACTGGCGGCGCTGCCACTCTCCATGTTGCCCAATCCGTTTGGGCAGGTTTTACCTGTGGTGAGCGCGGCCTTGATGGGATATTTGGCTGTCGCTGTCATGACCCTTCGCCAGGCCGACGTGGTCCATTTTCTGCGCAACCGTAACGGGACTGGCTGGTCGACCAACACTGACGGCCGCATCGGGGCGAGCCGAGGGATCCTGATGGACACCAGTGTCATCATTGACGGCCGGATTGGGGATATTGTGCAGACCGGTTTTCTGGCGGGTCCGCTCCTGGTCCCGGGTTTTGTGCTCAACGAACTGCAGCATATTGCGGACAGCGGTGAGGTGCTGCGGCGCAACCGCGGCCGGCGCGGCCTGGAGCTGCTGAACAGGCTGCAAAAGGACGCCACGGTCCCGGTGCAAATAACCGACATGGATGTGGACGGAGCGTTCGGGGTGGACGAAAAGCTGGTTATCCTGGCCAAACAGAACCGGTGCCCCGTTCTGACCAACGACTACAATCTGAACAAGGTGGCGGAACTCCAGGGCGTCACAGTGCTCAACGTCAACGAACTGGCGCACGCAGTCCGCGCGGTGTTCTTGCCCGGCGAGGAGCTGGCCATTCGGATCATTCAGGAGGGCAAGGAGCGAGGGCAGGGCGTGGGGTATCTGGAAGACGGCACGATGGTCGTCGTGGATGACGGCGACCGTTTCATTGACCAAACGGTCGCGACGGTGGTGACCAAAGTGCTGCAAACCGCCGCCGGCCGGATGGTTTTCGCGCGGCGGGTTGACGAACCCTGAACAAATGACCGCCCACCCAAGTTTTTAGGTGACACATCATGACGCTAGAGGTCTTTAACGTTCTGAGCCGGAAAAAGGAGCTCTTCAAGCCGGTTGCCGAAGGCCGGGCCCACATGTACGTCTGTGGCCCGACCGTATATGACCAGAGTCACATCGGCCACGCCAAGTTGTACCTGTCCATGGACGTCATTGTCCGCTACCTCCGTTACCTGGGATACCAGGTGCGCTATGTTCAGAACATCACCGACGTGGGGCACCTGCTGGACACCGGCGAGGATCGCATCATGCGCGGCGTTCGGCGGGAACGACTGGAACCCATGGAGTTGACAGAGAGGTATACTCGGCTGTATTTTGAGGACATGGACGCGCTGGGCGTGCTCCGGCCGGATATTTCGCCCCGGGCCAGTGGTCACATCCCGGAACAGATCGAGTTGGCGCAGCAACTGATTGAGCGCGGCCACGCCTACCACGTCAATGGCTCAGTGTATTTTGACGTGCCATCCTGGCCGGGCTATGGCCGGCTCTCGGGCCGGCGGCTGGAGGAGTCGGAAGCCGGTGCGCGCGTCTCGGTGCTGGACGAAAAACGCCACCCGGCCGATTTTGCCCTGTGGAAACGGGCCGACGCCGAGCACATCCTGCAGTGGAGCAGCCCGTGGGGCCGCGGCTACCCCGGATGGCACGCCGAATGCACCGCCATGGCTACCAAATACCTGGGCCAACCATTCGATATCCACGGCGGCGGGCTTGAAAACATGTTTCCCCATAACGAGTGCGAGATGGCCCAGGCCGAGGCCAGCGCCGGCGTCCCGTTTGCCAACTACTGGTTGCTGGCCGGTTCGCTCACCATTGACGGCGTCAAGATGAGCAAGAGCCTGGGTAACTCGGTGACCATCAAGGATGCGCTGGCCCGTTGGCGGCCGGAGGTGATTCGCACCTTTATCCTCTCCAGCCACTATCGCAGCCCGGTGGATTTCACCGAGGAAGCGGTCAACGCTGCCGGCCGGGGATGGGAGCGCCTCAACGGCGCGGCCAACCTGGTCCGCCAGCAACTACGTTCCGCCGGCGATGGCGCCGTCGACCCTGAGTTCAGCCGTTTTCTTGACGGGCAACGTGCGGCCTTTGAAGAAAAGATGAACGACGATTTCAACGCGCCGGCGGCGATGGGCGTCTTGCATGACCTGACCCGCCAGGTGAACACGCTGCTGAACGCCGAGCAGCCGGCCAACCGGCCCACGCTGGAGCTCATCGACCGCTTTTACCGCGACACCGCCGGTGCCGTGTTGGGCATCTTGGCGGAGGAACGGGCTCGGGCCACCAACGCGGTCCGCGAGGCCGGCCTGATCCAACTGCTCATTGAATTGCGCCAGCAGGCCCGTCAGGAAAAGCGGTGGGCGGAAGCGGATCAAATCCGCCAGACGCTGCGCGAGCTGGGCGTTGCTCTGGAAGACCGACCCGACGGCACCGTCTCGCGCATCATCGGCTGACGCCGCGGGCGACGCTGCAAGTCGGCAGCCAGGAAGTCATGGATTACCTGTACGGCCGAAACCCGGTACTGGAATCATTGCGGGCGCGGCGCCGCTCGCCCCGCCAGCTCTACCTGGCGCAAGGCGGTGATCTCCAGTCGGTGGCAACGCTGGCCCGTCAGGCGCGATTCCCTTTCGAGTGGGTGGACAGGCAGCGGCTGCAGCAGTTGGTCGGCCACGGCCACCACCAGGGCGTGGTGCTAGAGACCTCGGACTACCCCTACGTCGATCTGGACGATCTGCTGACGGACGCCCACTCAGCTGGCCGGCCGGCGCTGTACCTGGCGCTGGACCTGCTGCAGGATCCGCAGAATGTCGGGTCGTTGCTGCGCACTGCCGAGGCGGTAGGGGTGGATGGTGTCATCCTGCAACGCCGCCGGGCGGTAGGAATTACCCCGGCCGTGGTCAACTCGTCCTCCGGCGCCACCGAACATCTGAGGGTGGCCCAGGTCGCCAACCTGCCCCAGGCCCTGCGGGCGCTGCAGGCGGCCGACGTCTGGTTGTATGGGTTGGACACCGAACCCGGCGCGACCCCTATCCAGGATGCGGATTTCTCGCGGGCGGTCGCCTTGGTGGTGGGTGGCGAGTCTGGTGGGTTACGCCGCCTGGTGCGCGATTTGTGCGACTTTCGGATCCGTTTGCCCATGCGCGGCGCCATCGAGTCGCTCAATGCGGCCGTAGCCGGGTCCATCAGTCTGTATGCTGTCTGGCAGGCGCGCGGGTTTCGTTAGCGCT
Source organism: Anaerolineales bacterium UBA2181 (assembly GCA_002328075.1). Classification (GTDB taxonomy): domain Bacteria; phylum Chloroflexota; class Anaerolineae; order Promineifilales; family UBA4811; genus UBA4811. The sequence continues at coordinate 121,330 of DCVT01000058.1, forward strand.
GCCAGCGATTGAACCGGCGCCGTTCGTAGTGGCTGGACCGGCGGTTTGACGCCGGCGAGATGTGGACCCAACCCTGACTGGCCAGCCCGTTTTCAGACCGGGCGCATGTCAAAGTAGCTGAGCAGATTCATGATGGCGGTCACGTTCCCGTCCACCTTCACCCGGCCGCTCATGTAGGCGGCCACAGCATTGAGCTGGCCGCTGAACAGCGCCATGAAATCCTGGTCGCTGGTGCGGATGGTGGCCACCGGGTTCGCCGGCTCGGCTCGCCGGGTCTGGCAGACGCCATCCTTGATCTCGACGGCCCAGGTGCCGCCCTGGTCCCCGCTCAGGTTGAACCCGATCACCAGCTCCGCGGCGCCCGCTTTCAGGGGTAGAAAAGCCTTGGGCATGGCGTCAAACACTTCTTGTGGCGTTGAAGGCATGGTCTCTATTCCTCCGGACAATGGATGGTTCGCAGTATAGCCATTGTGGCCGGGCCTGTCAAGCAAGCACTGTGCGGCACTTGCACCGGGCACATCTGGCCGTTAGGCCCTCGGTTGGATAGACTCTTGGCCACGCTGCGACTATAATCTCAGTTGTCGTTGGTTGGCAAGGCGAGAGGGTGTGTGATGGTGGAGATTCCGAATCCAGCGTTGGTGCTTTCCGTGTTGTTGGCAGTTTTGTTTATCTGCACTGGTTTGTGCATCTATCTCGTGGTGCGTCTCATCCAGGGGGTGGGGCAGCGAAAAAAGGGGTCATCGGCCCGGGACGGGGGCCGCTTGGCATCTGGAACGGCGCCGGTGGGCGAGTCGGGTCCGTCTGAAGCGGACCTGGCCACGATGATTGCCCTCGAGGCTCGCAAATCTGCTGAACCCGATGGTGCGGTGGAGGTGATGCGCGTTCTACGCACCGGGCCGTCAGCCGAACTCGTGGTGGAGGTGGCCCACCAGCGCTACCGGCGGATCGCCGATATTCGCGACGGCGCAACCGGCCGTCGCGTGATGCAAGCCATTGAGGATCTGGTGACCTTTGCTGGCCTGGGCAGTACAGTCCGCCCAACCGAGGCCGCGCCGGTCCTTCGCGCTCGGGACGGGGGTCAGTCAGTCATCGGCGAGCCCTTGGAGCCGTCTATCCCGGGCGGAATCGGGCTGCAGGCACCGGAGGGCGGCGTGGTCGAGTTCTGGCGTCGGGGTCTTTCGCGCAGCAGGAGACAGCAACTGACCGTCATGCCACAGCCGCAGGGATTGCTGGAGCAGTTGGAGGAATTGCTGCAGGAAGAGATGGCGCTGCACCCCGAGATGGCCAATCGGTCCGTCCACCTGCGTGGCGACGCGATGGGCGAGGTGCGCATTGAGGTGGATGGCGTGAGCTACCCTGCGGTGGACCAGGTCCCGGATGCGGAAGTTGTGGGGGTCGTGCGGGCCGCGCTCCACGCGTGGAACGCGATCTGACCCCGGGCAACGGCCCTGCCGGCTTGCCAATCAACCTGTTTTTGGTACAATACGGGCACCAGTCGGGGATGACAGGCTTCGACGGGGAAGGTTGGTTACGGATTGCAGGTCGAGGTGCTCTGTCCTCGTAAAACCAGGGCAAAAAAACAGGTGCCAATAACACCAACTACGCGGCTCTCCCCCTCGCTGCATAAGCGAGGTTAACGAGCCCAGGTCCCTTGCGAGGGGCCGCGCCCCCGCGGGCTGTTGATCGGTCAGCTTGCGGTCAGGCGTCAGAAAAACCGATCTGCGATTCCCGGACGCCGATAAGGGAGTTCAAGACAACTCGGCTGGTCGGTGAGTCACCGTGTTGATCCGGGGGCCGCTGACGAGGAATCAAATAGGTCAACTAAACCTGTAGATGTTCGTGGCCGAATTCTTCGGACCCGGGTTCGATTCCCGGCATCTCCACAAGAGAGTTCTATGGCGCCGCAATACCCGGGATGTCACCCGGGTATTGTGCTTTCTGGGCCGGCCCGTTGGGGTTGGCCAAGTCGGGCCAACTGGAGGAGAAAATCATGGCGATATTCCTGGATTCCGCCAACCACGATGAGATCCGCGAGGCAATTGCTTCCGGTTTTGTCGCCGGCATCACCACCAACCCGGCACTGCTGGTTGCAGCCGGCACTGTTGGTCTGGAAGCGCTCCAACCGTTGTGCGAACTGGTGCCCGGGCGTGTGTTTTACCAGTTGACAACCGGTGACCTCAATGCCATGCTGCTAGAGTCGCAGGCGGCAGTGGCGATCAGCCCCAGCCAGGTGGTGCTCAAAGTTCCCTGTTCCTGGGACGGCCTGCGCGTGGTCGCGCGGCTCTCGCTGGAACTTCCGTGTGCCATGACGGCCGTCTTTAGCCCGGCACAGGCTTACCTGGCACGCGAGGCGGGCGCCCGGTATGTGATCCCCTACCTAAATCGGAGCACCCGGCTCATGGGCGATGGCGTCGCCCTGATCTCGGCCATCGCCCAGGTGCTGAACGGGAATCATTGCGGCGGGACCGAGATCCTCGCCGCCAGCATCAAGTCCCCGACCGAGGCCGTCGCAGCGCTAAACGCCGGTGCGCAGCATCTCGCGTTGCCGCTGGAGGTCATCCACGAGATGGCGCGGCACCCACTATCCGAGATGGCGATCCAGGAGTTTCGGCGCCTTACCCAGTAGACTCGCGGACACCGCCCCGATAATCGGCCCCGCCCTCGACCACCTGAAGCTTTGCCGCCCGGGTTCGCCGTTTGAGGGCGACCTCGGCCTTGATCGCGGAGGGGAAATCCGGGAACCGCCAGACGGCCCGAAGGAGCACCGGCCGGCGGCTTGCGGTGTACCGCGCTCCCCGTCCGGCATTGTGCTCCGACAAGCGACGGGCGACGTCCTTGCAGATGCCGGTGTACAGGGTCCCGTCGTTGCAGGCCACAACGTAGAGGTACCAGACTTCGGCCGAATTCATGCGCGTCGGTCCGCCATCTGCCGGAGCCGCTGCAACTGCTCCACCACGGCCGCGGGCTGACGCCAATACTCCAGCGTGACCGCGCGCGGCCGGCAGCGGTCCAGCAACCAGTCAAGAAGGGCGTAATCCTCTGCCTGCAGCGTATCGTGGCTATCCTGCAGCAGCTCCGGTGCGATGACCAGCGGACGTGGCCCGCTCAGGTGCACCTCCATCACTCGGTCCAGCGGAAGCTCCTGCAGGTAGTCGCGAACCGGTTCGTTACGCATGGCAGCTGAAATTCGTGCGTGCGCCAGGTCCGCCAACAGGTGGCAACCGGACTCCCGCACAACCTGACTGACAAAGGCCGGGTCTACGAGATAGTCATGCGGGGACGGTTGGGAGCGGGGCATGTTCTCCAGCAGAACGGGGACCGGGGACCTGGCAGCCCAGCGGCTGGCCGTGTGGACGGCGAGGCGCCGGCCTACGTCCCGCGGAATCAGCTGCGGTGCGGGCCGAGGACGGTCCATGGACATCCAGCCCAGTTCCAGGTGGCACGAGACCCAGGGGGTGCGCAGCCAGGCCGTCTGGCGCACCGACCGGTTAATCCACCAGGGAGAGCGTGGCCAACAGACCCCTTCGGAAACGTGTAGCAGAACCGGCCGGAAGGCGGCGGCAACGATCAGCTCGGCGTCGGATTGCCAGGAGCCCACCTTTAGCCGGTCAACACTGACCGCCGGGGCGGACGTCAGCGCGGCCAACACCTCGCTGCCACCGCTCGCCGCCAGCCAGACTCTCGCCATGCCCTGTTTCGTCAACCTGAGCCCGCCCAAATCACCTGACCCGGACTTTCAGCGCTGGCCTCGACCGGCGGGGTGCGACGCTGCTCGGGCGGCAGACCGTTTACCGGGTTTGGCCCGCATCTGCTTCGGTTGGGGATGGCGTTGTATCCGGGGTCCGGCGGCCGGGCGGGGTGCGCCTCCACGGCTGAAAGTGATGGGCGAGACGGCCGGGCACTCGGCCGCGAAGACGCACGCCGTCCGCAGTATGTGTCTCTTGCAGGACATGGCCCTCCTTGTGAAACAGGCCAGCCAGCGCCCCCTCGCGGTAGGGCAGCAGGATGTCGAGCATGACCCAGTCGGACAAGAGCGCTTGCTGAACGCTGGAGGTCAGCGCATCGATACCCTCCCCGGTGAGCGCGGAAATCGCGTGCGCCGCGGGGAAACTGGCGGTGAGCGGGTTCAGGCGGTCGGGGCTGATCAATTGGTCCACCTTGTTCAGCGCGGTGATGATAGGCAACTCATCGGCCTCCAGCTCGGCCAGCGTGTCCAACACTGCCTCGGCTTGGGCCAAGGCCTGCGGATGCGTCGCGTCAATGACGTGGAGCAAAAGGTCGGCCTCGTCAATCTCCTCCAAGGTGGCGCGAAAGGCGGCAACCACTGTGGTTGGCAGTTTCTGGATAAAGCCCACGGTGTCCGTGAACAGAGCTACCTGCCCGCCGGGAAGCACGACGCGGCGGGTCGTCGGGTCGAGGGTGGCAAATAGCTGGTCAGCTATCAGTACATCGGCGCCACTGAGCCGGTTCAACAGCGTTGATTTGCCGGCGTTGGTATAGCCGACAATGGCCACGACCGGTGCGTCGTGTTTCTGGCGGCGGGCGCGGTGACGGCCGCGATGAGCACGCACCTTTTCCAGTTCAGCCTTGAGTTGGCTGATCCGCCGGCCGATCATGCGGCGGTCCACCTCCAGCTGGGTCTCGCCCGGACCGCGCAAGCCCACGCCACCCGTGCTCCCTCCCGCCCGACCGCCGGCCTGGCGGGCCAGGTGGGTCCACATTCGCGTCAGCCTGGGCAGTCGGTATTCCAGCTGCGCCAGCTCCACCTGAAGCTGGCCCTCGCGGCTGCGGGCGTGTTGCGCAAAGATGTCCAGAATCAGTGCGGTCCGGTCTAGGATCCGCACGTCCTCCCCGAAGAGCCGCTGCAGCTCGCGCTGATGGCGCGCGGAAAGCTCATCGTCAAAGATCACCAGGCCTGCCCCCAGCGCGACGGCCGTCTGCCTGGTCTCTTCAGCTTTACCGGCTCCCACAAAGGTTGCAGGGTCAATATGGTCCACCCGCTGAGCGAGACGGTCGGCGACCTCCACACCGGAGGTGACGGCCAACAGGGCCAGTTCATCCAGGCTCTCCTGAACCGCCAAAAGCGGGTGCTGCCCTCGGATTTGCACGCCCACCAAGAGGGCGCGCTCAGGAACCACGGTCGTACGGGATGTCACAGTGCCTCCAATAATAGATGACAACGTCAAATGCGGCGCACCCGGCTGGAATTGCTCGCCGGCTGACCGCCGTGGTGGGGCCGGTTCCTCCTAGTCTGTGGCCGGCCCAGATCAGGCCGGGACCGCGCGCTCGGGCCGAATTCTAGGCACACGCAGCGAAGGAAAACGGGGCCTCGGGCGAGTAGAGCCTTGGCGACAAGGTTGCTCGGGGTCGCTTTCGAAAGGGCAGTCAGCGCATTGTAAAGCTGCCCGGCCGGCGGGTCACAGGCTTTTCGGCCTGCGTCGCGCCGCAGCTTCGACGCCCACAATCCGGTCTGGACCCGTGACAAAAGGCCGCCCAGCCCCGGTGTCAGCGACACCCAGGCGGGCAAGAGTGAAGCGGCCTCGGTGCGGGGGTCTGGCTTGTGGCAGAGCCTATCGCCCAGAGTGCCCATAGTTGCCTCTGATCGCTGGCGCACACCGCTCACGGATGGCCGTCGTCCTCATGTAGAAAGGTCTGCAGCGTGTGACCGACGCGAGCCAGGCTGGCTGCGCTCACCTTGTCCACGGTATCGGCCGCGGTGTGCCAGTAAGGGTAGTCAAAGTCAATGATGTCCACCGCCGGAATTCCCATGCGGGCAAACGGGAGATGATCATCCAACATGGCGTGCCGGTACTCGGCGACGAAATACTTTTCGTAACCCAGGCCGGCAGCGGTTTGCCAGATCGCTTCCATGAGAAGCAGATCCGAATTTTGCTCGTAGTAGATTTGCTGATCGGCGTCACCGACCATGTCTACCACGATGACCCACTGGGGCACCGCTGTCAGTTGGCTGGCCAGGAATTCGCTGCCTACAATCCAATCCCAGCCGTCGACACGCCCATTGTCTTCGGCGTCAAAAAAGGTCAGCCAGACCTGCACTGTGGTCCGGTCCGGGTCCAGTACGCGGGCCAGCTCCAGCAACACGGCGACGCCGCTAGCGCCATCGTTAGCTCCCAATACCGGCGCCTCGGGGTGGGTGGGGTCCTGGTCGGCCCTGAATCGGGTGTCGTAATGGGCGCCCAACAGCGCGATCGGCCGGCCTTCCGCATGGGGCATCTTGCCGATCAGGTTACGACACTCAGTACCCCGATATTCAAAGACTTGCTCCTCCACCACCCAGCCCAACTCTTTCAGGCGCTGAACAATGAGGTCGCCTGCCTGGCGATGGGCCGCAGAACCAACCGGCCGCGGCCCTAGCACTGTCTGCTGGACGACCCAACTCAGAGCAACCTCGCCGTCGAATGCCAGCGGTTTCGGATCGGCCGGGTCAGCTGGCGGTCGACACGCGCTGGCCAGAAGCAGCAGAGTCAGGCAGGCGAGCCAGGTGCGCATGAAGGGCAGCTCTTGGACGGCTGGGCCGGCGTCACTTCGGCCGCCCGGAGAAAGCCGCCGAGCGACTGCACAGCCCGTTCTGCATAGTACCGATACCGCTCCTGCTTTCCCAGCCTCTGCTCCGGTGGCGGCATAAGGCCAAAGTTGGCTTTCATGGGTTGAAACGATTTGGCCTCGGCGTGGGTCACATAGTGAACCAACGCGCCGAGCATGGTATTGGGCGGTAGGATGACCGGGTAGGCGCCGCTCAACCAGCGCGTTGCGTTCAGGCCGGCCAGCAGGCCGGTGGCGATGCTGCCGCCGTACCCCTCGACGCCGGTCAATTGACCGCCAAAGAAAAGGTCGGCCCGCCGTCGTGATTGCAGCGTCGGCTGAAGGATTGACGGCGCGTTCAAAAAGGTGTTGCGGTGCATCTGGCCGAACCGAACAAACTCAGCCTGCTCCAGACCTGGTATCAACCGAAAGACCCGTTCCTGTTCCGCCCAGCGCAGGTTGGTTTGAAAACCGACCAGGTTGTAAAGGGTCCCCGCCAGGTTGTCCTGGCGCAATTGGACCACGGCGTGCGGCCGGGAGTCCGTGCGAGGGTCGGTGAGTCCCACCGGGCGCAGGGGGCCAAAGCAGAGCGCATCGCGGCCGCGCCGGGCGATCTCTTCCACCGGTAGACAGGCCTCAAAAAACCTCTGGTCGTTGTGCTCAAAACTGTGCAGCGGTGCCTGTTCCGCGCTGGCCAGCGCTTCCCAGAAACGGAGATATTCGGTTTCGGTCATGGGGCAGTTGATGTAGTCCCCGTCCTGGCCACCGCGGCCATAGCGCGCGGCGCGAAAAGCCACCATCATGTCCACCGAATCCAGCCGGACAATGGGCGCCAACGCGTCATAAAAAGAGAGCGATTGCTGCCCAGCCAGTTGCTGCAGGCTGGCCGCCAACGGTTCGGAGGTCAACGGACCGGTGGCAATCACCGTCGCCTGCGGTTCAGCCCCGCCGCCGGCCGCTTCTGGCACGTCGGTTGCTTCTCGTCGCTGGATGGTAATGAGCGGGTGTGACTCGATGGCGTCGGTCACCATCCGCGAAAAATGCTCCCGGTCCACCGCCAGCGCCGACCCGGCCGGAACAGCTGACGCCTCAGCGCAAGCCAGCAGGAGCGACCCCAGCAAGCGTAGTTCCTGTTTCAGCACGCCCGAGGCACGGTCCGGCAGGCTCGAACCCAAGGAGTTGCTGCACACCAGCTCGGCCAGGTGGCCGGTCTGGTGAACCGGCGTGGCCTGGCCCGGCCGCATCTCCACCAGGGTCACCCGAACTCCCCGCTCGGCCGCCTGCCAGGCCGCCTCCGACCCTGCCAGTCCACCACCAATCACCAAGAGATGCATATCTGCTCCACCGCAATTGTACTCCTGGGTCGGAAAAGGGCAATGGGCGCCATTCCGTGCACACGTCCGGACACGGCACGGTTTGTGCACACAGATTGTTGTCAGTAGGTAGAGATGTGCTATACTGTGGACGATGTCCATCCAATTGGGAACCCGCGTTGCGATCGGCCCGGCGGTTAGCAAGAATACCGTCCTGGTTACGCGGCTTTTGACGATGCCCTACCAGCAAGTGGACGCCGAAGTGGAAAACCAACTGGCCGCGAACCCCGCCTTGGAGATGGTCGAGGCGCGGTACTGCGAACGGTGTCACCGGTTGGTGAAACAGACTCCGTGTCCCCACTGCCTGCGCGAGTTGCTGGACCATAGCCGCATGCGGGTCGAGGGCGGCGAGCGGCGCGTCACGGCCTACGAGCGCGACGACTTGGACGAGAGCTATGATCCTTTTAGGAACGTGGCCGAACCCCGCCGTCTGGCGGACCACGTGCTGGCCCAGTTGCTGCCCCAGCTCAAGCCGACCGAGGTCCGAGTGGCCGAGGTCTTGGCGGAATCTCTTGACCATCGTGGCTGGCTGGCGGTCCCGGTGGACCAGATTGCACGTCTCCTGCGCGTGCCACTGCCGGCAGTCGAGTCGATCCGCAAAAAGATGCAGGCAGTCGATCCCATTGGGGTGGGGGCGCGGGATCTGCGCGAGTGCTTTGTCTGCCAGTTGGAGGCTCTCCAGGAACACAGCGAATTGGGCGACGCGCTGCCCCTTGCCCGGCGGGTGGTGGAGGAGTTCTGGGAGTCTTTTCTCCACCATCGCATGAGCGAGATACCTCTTCCCGACCACCAATTGGAGGAGGTGCGGGCTTTTCTTTATCAGAACCTGACGCCCTATCCGGCGATGGCCTGTTGGCAGAGCGACACGGAGGGTCCGGAGCAGCCGGCCGATTCCGTTCACTATGGGCGCCCGGACATGGTGATCTATGTAGACAGCGACGGCAAGCTGGCAGCCGAACTTTTCGGGATTGATCCCAGTTGGCTGCGGCTCCGCAAGAGTTTTCGTGAGATGGTGTACCAGGTGGCCGAAGAGCGCAAGGACGAATGGCTCCAGATGGCCGACAATGCCCGGCTGTTCATCAAATGCCTGGCGCAGCGCCAGCACACGCTCCGACGGGTGGTGGAACATCTGGTGGCCTACCAGGAAAAGGCCATTCGGGAGGGTGACGTGCACATCCGGCCGCTCACCAGGACGCAGTTAGCGCGCGAACTGAACGTGCACGAAGCGACGGTCAGTCGTGCGGTCATGGGCAAGACCGCCCAATTGCCGGACGGCCGGCTGGTGCCGCTCTCCCGTTTCTTTGAGTCCGGCAAGTCGATCAAGGAGGTCATCCGGCAGATGGTGGATGAAGAGGAGCGCGCCCTGAGCGATTCCGAGATTGCCGAGCGGCTCAACGCGCTGGGCATCCCGATTGCCCGTCGCACTGTGGCCAAATATCGCAATATGCTCAAGATATCGCCTGCATTCTTGCGCAACCGGCAGCGGGCTGTAGTTCGGTCGCTCGACGCCGCGTGAATCTGGATCGGAGAGAGACTGCGTGTTGACGACCGCCTTCGGCCCCGACTTGCTCGCCGGCGAGGCGCCGCAGGATGACGGCCCATCGGCCGTTACCAACCTGGAGGGTGTCCTGGACTCGCTGGACCGGCTACACGCAACGCTGGGCGGATTCGCGGACCCCGATGGGCCGGACGCCGGACGGGCGATGCAGGGGCTGGCGAGCTTTTTCCAGGCAACCGGTGCCGCGCTTTATGCCGCCCAGGAACCGGACGACCCAATGATGTTGGTTGCGGATTACCTATTTCCACACTGTGCGCCACGGGCGCTGTTGGGCCAACTGCAGGACGGAATAGGGAATTCCAACCGGCCGTTGATCCGACTCCATCTGGGCAACGACTACTTTGCCGCCTGGACGCAGGCGGCCCACGAGGCTGGCTGGACTGACCTGCTGGTCTACCTGTTGCCCGGTTGTACCGCTCGGCTGGTATTGGCCTACACCGAGGTTCCCCGGCGGTTGCCGGCTACGATGTCCAAATTGACGCTGCGCGCCCTGGCGGCTGCTTTGCGCAACCGCCTTAGCATGACCGAGTCCGGCGCTCTGCGGCGCGAGAGAGACCAGCTACACCACTTGGTGGTCTCGGGCATCGATTTCGTCAAAGAAGGTGTGCTCTGGTTGGATGCCCAGGCCCGGGTGGCCGAATGCAACAGCCAGGCCGAGGAGATGTTGGGCTACCTGTCTGGCGAGATCATTGGCCTGGCAGCCACCGAGGTGCTGATCTCGCGCACCAACTTGGCCGATCTGTTGCGTCCGGTCCTGGAGGGTACCAGTGCGCTCCGCGGACACCACCTGACACTGTATCGGCGCGACGGAAAACCGCTGCACGTCCGGTTACGGATGGTCCCCATGCGGCTTCCGGCAGGTGACGTTCCGTTTGGCGCCATGGTCCTGCTGGCCGACATGCATGCCGAGCCGATGGTTGAAGTGGAGAAGCAACTGCGGGAAGAAAACGCGCGGTTGGAGAGCACCATGGCGCTGCTAGCTCACGAAGTGCGTAACCCCCTCACCGGGATTTTGGCCGGCCTGGATTTCATCAAACCGTCCATCGCCGACCCGGAGGCAGTGGTCGATCTGGAGCAAATCAAGGGGCAGGTCAGGCGGTTGGATCGCTTGCTGCGAGACGCCCTGCTGGTGTCACGGGCCTGTGAGTTGCAGCCGCGGCCTCAGCAGATAGCCGACCTGTTGGACGACCTGCTGTCCGGACGCCAGCAACTGCTTGACGAACGCGGGATTACCCTGCAAAAGCAGTACGCTGCGCTGCCACTGGTGCACATCGACCGAGCACAAATGGAGCATGTCCTGGAGAACCTGGTGGTTAACGCCATTCAGGCTATGGAGACGGGCGGGGTGCTCACCATCACGGGCGAGGTCAAGGAAAAGCCGATGGGCGCCGGGCGGGCGCCCCGAACCGAGGTGCACATCAAGGTATGTGACACCGGGGCCGGTATTCCCCCCGAGAACCGCGACCGGATCTTTGATGCCTTCTTTACCACCAAACAGGGGGGCACTGGGCTCGGCCTGGCGGTGGTGCGGCGCATTGTGGGGCTGCACAACGGCTCGGTGCAGGTCGAGAGCTGGCCCGGCGCCGGGTCGATCTTTAGCGTGGTTCTACCGGTCGAGGAGTGACCATGGGCAAGACGATTCTATTTGTGGAAGACGAGCAGGTCGCTCGCGTTTTTCTGGCCCGACTCTTGCGTCGCGAGGGTTTTGAGGTGTTGGAGGCCAACGATCTGGCAGAGGCACGCGAGGTGATGGGTGCTCACTGGGTGGATATGATCATCCTGGACCGCGGCCTGCCGGATGGAGATGGGCTTTCCTTCCTCCGGGAGATAAGGCAACGCGACCCCTACATCCCGGTTACCGTGCTCACCGCTCACTCGGAACCACCCAAGATTGTGGAGGCCATGAACCTCAATGCGGTTGACTATGTCGTCAAACCGGTGGACATGGAAGGGCTAATGGCCCGGGTACGGACCATGAGTGCGTTGGACGACATGCGACGGCAGTTGGAGCACCTTTCCGAACAGACGCGCGTCGGCACTCACGAGTTCATCGCCGGCAATACACCCGCCATGCGTCGAGTGGTGGACGATGTGGAAAAGGTGAGTCCGACCAATGCGACTGTGTTGATCACGGGCGAAAGCGGAACGGGAAAGGAAGTCATTGCCCAGTTGATCCACTCCAACAGCCTGCGGCGGCATAAGGTCTTTCTTCCGGTCAACTGCGCGGCCGTTCCGGATGGACTGGTGGAGAATGATCTCTTTGGCCATGAGGGCCGGGCCTATACGGACGCCGGATCGCAACCCAAGAAGGGCCTCTTTGAGGCAGCCGATGGCGGTACGCTCTTTCTGGATGAGATCGGCAACATGGGCTCTGACATGCAGTCCAAGTTGCTGAGGGCTATTGAGGAGCGTGCCATCCGCCGGGTGGGGGGCACTCGCGACATTCCGGTGGACATTCGCCTGATCACCGCGACGCGGGTGGACCTGGAGCAGGCCGTTGCGGACGGCCGGTTCCGGGAGGACCTCTACTATCGTCTCAGCGTCGTCGTCATCTGGTTGCCCCCGCTGCGGGAGCGGGCGACCGATATTCCGCAACTGGCAGCCGTTGCCCTGCAGCGCAAGAACCGCGAAATGGGCAAGAGTATCGCTGGCTTTAGCGCCGCAGCCATGAATGCACTCCAAGCCTACAAGTGGCCCGGGAACATCCGCGAGTTGAACAACGCGATTGAGAGTGCCTGCGTCTTTTGCAGCGGTGACCAGATCGAATTGACGCACCTGCCATACCGCATCCTAGCCTGATCCTTCGCTGACCCAGTCCCCATAATCCCGCCTTTTGGCACAGTTTGTGCACCTCTTCCGGTGACGGATGCTTTTTGCCTGGACCGGGTGCACCTGTCCAGGCGTTCAGTTGCACGATTGTGCGTGGAGGTATAGATGCCTGAGGTTACTGAACTGACTGCGCTGGTCTTGGCGGGAATGCTGGGGCTGACTGGCTTTGTTGCCTGCGTCATGGGACTGCGTACCATGTTGGCCAGCGATTATCAGAAGACCATGCGCACCCTCTCGGTGCAGTCGACGCAGATTGGCCAAAAAGGGCTGCTGAGCGACGTGGCCATAGCTCCGATGCTGGAGGCGGCCTCGCGCCTCATCGAGGCGGTGAATCAACTGGTGCGCACTGCGGTGGGCATTGGTGTCTTTCTCTGCGTGGCCGGGGTCGGCATGATGGTGACCGGTTTCTTTTTGGCTGTTCGCCTGATCGGGTAAAGCTGCTACCCAGATCGTCCTGGCCGGGCTGGGCTGCCAGTGAGCAGCATCATGCTCTGGAGGGGAGTGATTGCTATGACTCATCAGCCGGTAGACTGGCCCGTCCTGGTAGGAACGCCCCAGGCGGCCGCACAGATCACCGAGTCCGTGGCGACTGCCTTTGCGGATCGCCGCCAGGCGGCCGAAATCGAAAAGCGACTGCGATCCTATCGCCCGGTGTGGGAGGTTGCCCACAATCCGGCGGTGCTATCGGCCCTCCTGAAGGCCGCCCGGTCTGCTGACCCCTTGTGGTGGCGGCCGGTGCGCGTCGGCCGGGTCGCAGCCGCTGTGCTGTCCGGTTGCGCCGATTCGCAGGAGGCCACCCAGTGGCTGATGAATCTGGACAAGCGCCCCGCACCGGCCGGATCCAGCGTGCAGGGGGAAGGCGTTCCGGTCGAGCCGAACCCGTTGGATCTGGCGCTCATCCGAGACACAAAAGCCGCGCTGCACGCGCATGCCGCCGCCGACCCGGCCGACTGGGCTGCGCTCGCCGAAGGCGTGGCCATCTGCCTGTATGACATGGCTGCCAGCACGGGCGAAGAGATGGATTGGCTGACGGTGTTGAGCCGTCAGAATCCGGCCAGCGTGGCCCGCGTGCTGCAGACCAATCTGTCCGCCGCCGACGCAGCACGGGAGGCCTCCCGCCTGATGGCGCAACTACCACTGGCCGCCGCTGCCCGATTGGCGGAGGCGCTATGTGATGCGGGCTTGATCCTGGATGAAAACGAGGAACTGCTCGCAGGTCAATCTGGTTTGGGCGAACCCAACCCAGACGATGGACTGCCTGAGGCGTTGGCCGAGTCCGTCCTGAGCCGTCTGTACGCGGGCATGTTGGCGGGTGACAAGTCCGAAGTCAAGGTGCGCGAATTGTCCCAGGCCTTTGCCAATGGTCGCGAATTGGCGGGCCAAATTGCTTTGGGCCTCGGTCGGGCGCATTTGAATCGATCCGACCCGCTGGCGGCGCTGATGGCCTTCCGCATGGGGCTTCAGATGGTGCCGGCCGAGCTTGACCTGCGCGCCGGCACTGCCACCGCGTTGAACGACCTCACCCAGTATCAGGAGGCACTGACAGTGCTGGATGCCGCCCCCCTTAGCCAGAAGGAGGGCGCTTTTTCGCTGGCTTTTCAGAACGCCCGCGCGCTGACCGGGCTGGCGCCCGAAAAAGGAGAAGAGGGTGCCCAGCGCGCCCTGGCGGCCGCTCGAACAGCGGCCGATCTGGCTCTGTCGGGATCCCCGGACGAACAATACGCAGCCAGCCAATTGCTGGACGCGTTGGGGCAACCCGCGGCTGCCGAGGTCTGTTTGGCCCGCGCCGTGGCGGCCGCCCCAGAGCGGCTAGATTGGTGTCATAAACTGGCCAAGCTCTACAAGCGACTGGAGGCGTGGGAGAGCGCTGAGCACTGTCTGCGCCAGGTGGTCGCGTTGTGCGTTGACCAGGTGCCCGCGCTCCTGGAATTGGCTGCCATCCAGCGACAATTGGGAAAGGTCGATTCAGCGCTAAAGGCGGCGGCCGAGGCGGCGAACCTGGACCCAGAGAACCCACGAACGTTGGAGGCGTGGGTGATCTCGGCCCACGCTGCAGGTCAATGGGTGACCACCGTACAGGCCGGCCGCACAGCTCTGGCGCTGCATCCCGAATCTGCCGCCGTCCATTCGCTGGTGGGTCAGGCGCACGCCCAGTTAGGCCAGGATGAGGAGGCGATCTTTCACCTTCGTCGCGCCACCCACACCGCGGCCGCCGCTGTGGACGCTGCTCCCCACCTGGCGTTGGCCGACTATTTGGAGCAAAGAGGGCTCACCTCGCAACTGGAGCAGGTCCTCGAACAGGGGGTGCGCACGGTGGGCGAACCCACGGCGGCCCCACTCTATTTACTGCAGGGCGAGTTGTTGACCCGCACCGGTCGGTTCACCGAGGCGCAGGCCGCCTACCGGCGGTCGTATCAGCTAGGTAACCGTACCAACCGATTGCTCACCGGATGGGGTCGGGTGCTGTGTCAGCTGGGCCATCACGACCAAGCTGTCACCCGCTTGCAGGAAGCCGTCGCCCAGGCGGACGCCGATGCGGAGACGTTTCATACCCTGGCAGAGGCGCTGGAAAAGGTCGGCCGGTTGCCGGAGGCCGTGGCGGCCGCGCGCCAGGCCGTCGTGCTCGATCCTACCGATGGTCCCAAGCTGTTCCACGCTGGGCAGCTCTGTCTAGAAACTGGAGATCATCACGGGGCAGTGGACCTGCTCCAGGCGGCGTCGCAGCGGTCGGCCACTCAAGCCGCAGTCTGGAAGGCGCTGGCGCAAGCGCACCAGGGCGTCGGCGAGGGAGAATCGGCCCTGCAGGCACTGGCAGCGGCGGCGCGACTCAACCCGACTGATCCGCACACCCGGCACCAGATTGGCGAGATATGCCTGCAGTTGGGGCGGTATGACACGGCTATTGCCGCCCTCACGGAGGCCTGCCAGGAACTGCCCCAGGAGCCGCTGGTACGCCGGTCACTGGCCCGAGCGTTGGAGATGGTTGGATGGTGGGCGCAGGCGGCCGACGAGTACCAGCAGGTTACCCAACTGATGCGCGACGATCCAGAACCCTGGGTCGGTCTGGCCCGGACTGCCCGGCAAGGCAACTGCCTGGAGAAAGCGGCTGATGCGATCGGCCGGGCCTGCAAAATGGCACCTCGGAACCCGCGCGTGCTGTTGGAGAGGGGATGGGTGCAATTGGCCATGGGCCACACGGCGGATGCATCCAAGACCTGGTCCAATCTGGTTCGAGTCTCCGATCAGCCCTCGTTGCTGATCCAGGCCGGGGAGGCGTTGGCCGGGATTGACGAACTGGAGACGGCGGCTACCGCCTTTGGTCGCGCGGCTGATCTCGGCCCGGCGGACGCCCAAGTGCGGCGCCGGTTGGGCGACGTCTGCGACGTCCTGGGACGTCCGGCACAGGCGCTGGCGGCCTACCTGGCAGCAGCCGAGCTGGAGCCCAAGAACTCGGCGCACTGGAGCGCAGTGGCCCAGATGCACTGGAAGATGGACGACCAGGCTGGCGCAGCCGAAGCCTGGGGCAAAGCGCTGGCACTGGACCCGGCCGACGTGGCCGTCATGGAGCAGCTGGCGCAGGCGCATCTCCTGACGGGCGATGCGGCCGGCGCCCTCACCATGTTTGAGCGGGCGGCCAGCCGCGCCGAACAAAACCAGATTCCGGCCGGCGCCATGTGGCGCGAGGCAGCCCGAGCAGCGCTGGCGCTGGGTGAACTGGAAAAGGCGCAGAGCTTTCTGATTGCAGCCCTCCGCAACTCCCCGGACGATCCGGAAGCGCACAGCCTGAGTGGGGCGTTGGCCGACCGCGTGGGCCAACCTGAACAGGCCTTGGAGGCGTATGAGCGGGCGGCCCAGTTGGCGCCTGATCGCCGTGATTACCAGCTTCAACTGGCGGACGCGCTGGCGGGGCGGGGGCTGGAAATGGACGCGCTGGAGGTTCGCAAGACGCTCGTGACCTCGGAGGATGACGACGACGCGGTCACCGGCATGCTGGAGCGCTTGAGTGCGCTATACGCCCGCGCCGGCCGGTACGGCGACGCTGAGCGAACATTGCGGTCCGCCGGACAGCGCAAGCCGTTGAGCGATGCTGCCCGCCGCCAGTTGGCCAGCATGATTCTCGAGCAGGCGGAGGTGGCCGACTATCAACGGCGCAACGGAGTACCGGCACCTGACCGCCGAGAGCAAGTGCAGCAGGCGGCCGAGTGGCTGGCTGACGGCGACACGCCTCAGGATCGACGTGACCTGGCCCGCGCTCGGTTGCTCTTGGGCGGAGTGCAGGAGGCTATTGCCAGCCTGAATGTCTACCTGGCTAGCCTCGGTGATGTCTCGTTAGGCGATCTGAACGCGCAGCGAGCCTTGGGAGTAGCCTATCGGACCGCGGGAGCACACGAGGCGAGCATCAAGGTGCTGGCGTCCGCAGTGCGGCTGGGCTCGGCCGACGAGCGGACGGCGGTTGAATTGGCGTACACCTATTTGGCGGCCGGGAAACCCAGCGCCGCCCTGGCACTGCTCGAGTGGACGGTCAACCATTCGAAGGCGACCCCAACCGCCCTCTATGTCACTGCGCTGGCAGCGCACGGGGCCGGTGAAATGGACAAGGCGCATGCCCTGATCGTCTCGGCCGTAGAACAGCAACCCAAAGTTTCCGCCTGGCACTGTGCCCTGGCTGGCTGGCTGCGCCAGCGAAACCAGCCGCTCGAGGCGCTGAACCACGCCCAGAAGGCCCTGGAGGCTGCCCAGAGCGCGTCGGCGGATCGTCAGGCAGAAGCGCTGGCCGAGCTGGCCCGAGTCGAATCGGACCTGGGTCATCTCCAGGCGGCTGCCGACCATTGGGAGCAAGCTCTCGAATCGGTGAGTGACCGACCGGCTTGGTGGCAGGACCTGGGACGGGTCTTGCTGCGGCTGGAGCGACCCGATCAGGCGCTGGGCTGTTTTCTCCGCTCGGAGCAGTTGGCCGAGGAACAGCACACCTCACCCGACCCTGCGCTATACGTTGAGTGGTCGAACGCCTGTCTGGCGCTGGGGAAGGCGGATCAGGCCGGGCGGCACGCAAAGCGGGCGTTGGCGTTGGCGCCCGACCATCCGGGAGCGAACGTGGCGTTGGGCCACTGGCACGCGGCGGCCGATCGTTGGCAGGATGCCTTGGCTAGCTTTCAGTCGGCGTTGGCCCGAACGGCGGGCGAGGCCGGCGTCTCGGCCGCCGAGGAGGCAGAGTACCGCTACCAGACCGCCTGCGCCTACCGTGCGTTGGGAGCCGTCGACCAGGCTGTAGAGGAGTTGGAGCGCGCTGCAATGCTTGACCCTACCCACGGCGCCGCGCTGACCCTATTGGGCGATATTCACCTGGCAGCGGGAGACCGGGACATGGCCCGGCAAGCCTATCAGCAAGCCGCCCGGATTCTTCCGCCCGATCCAACCTATGTGCTCCTTCTGGCACGGTTTTTGCACGATGAGGGGCAATTGGATCAGGCTATGGACGGACTAACCAAAGCACTCGCCATCCGACCTACGGCCGATTTGTGGCTGGAGTTGGCCCGCGTGTATGGGCAAAGGGGCCAGGGTGTGGAAGAGATGGATGCGGTGGAGCAGGCGGTCATGCTGGAACCGGCCAATCCGCGTGCGCACCTGGCGCTTGGGTTGGCGCACAAGCAGCGCAAGTCCTACGAAAAAGCCATGAGCGCGTTCGAAAGGGTCACCGAGCTGGATCCGGAAAACAAGCAGGCCTACGAACAGCTCTCGGCTGTCACGGCCATGTCCTGGACCGGCAGACTGCGTCGCAAAGCCAAGAAGGGTTAGCCAATGAAACTGGAGCAGACGCTCAAGACCGTGCGGGCGGCGCTGGATACCAACCCGCCGCGACCCGATTTCGCTCAGCAACTGGCGGAGAGGTGGCTGCAGTCACAGCCAGGACATCTGGCCGTATCAGTGCTGCTCGCCGAGGCCTTGCTGGTCGGTGGTGACGCCCGGGAAGCCGAACGTGTGCTTCAAGGGGTGCTGGCAGCCGATCCAGAGAACGCGGCCGCGCTGGCGTTTGCCGCGCAACTGTACGAGTTCAGCTGCCAGGAGGCATTGGCCTGGGCGGCAGCCTCCACGCTCCGCCAGATATCCGCCCATCATCCGGCGATCAACGGGCGACTGGCTCGCATGGCCCGGCGCGTCAAATCGCTAGGTTCTGTACCGCTGCAGGTGGACATGCAGGCCGACTTTATGACGCTCAACCCGCAACTTGATCAGTTGGAGGCGCACTGGCGACAAGGCGAGTTTGAGGCGGTAGCATCTGAAGCCGAGCAGTTGCTCGCGGCATTCCCGCACCTCGTCAAAGCGCACCTAATCCTGGCGGACTGCCTGATGGCGTTGGGCCAGGATGCAGGCGCGGTGGAACATATACACCAGGCGGCGAGCGTCGACCCGGGAGCTGAGGTAGCCGGCCGGTTGTGGGCCGATCATCCCCCGTTTGAAGGTGCGTGGCCCGGGTCCGCGGTGCCCGGCGCCCTGGGGAACCTGCCGCCGGCTGTGGCCAGCGCCCTGGGACTGAACATGTTGCCGGCGCCGTCGGTTGAAAAACCGGTGAATGGCAAATCGCATGTGACCGCTCCGACCTGCACTGAGGTGCAAGCGCCGCCGCCGGCGGTGCCACGGGAGCCCATCATCTCTCCGGCCCAGGAGATCTGGCTGGACATTCAGGCGGAGATCAACCGCCTTAACGGGCGCGCAGGCCAGAGCAAGAAGCAGCGTTCAACCAGGTCCGACAAGATCAAGCAGGTCAGGCTGAATCCTGTCTATGTGATGGCTGCCAGCAAGCGAGGCCTCCAGGAGAAATATGGTATTGACGGTTGGGAGCAGATTGACCGGGCGTTGCAGGCGCTGGCCAAAGCGGCCGAGGTGCACCTTCGCGCCCCGGCCGGGGTGCTCTACCTGGACGATGCAGCCAATCTGGCCTCCTTTGGCCTGAAACCGGTGGATCCCATGGATGCATGGGCGGTGAAATCCCTGCTGTGCCAGATGGATGAACGCCTGGCCCGACAACAACAGGAGGTTGGGTGGCTCTTGCTGGTGGGCGGGCCAGATCTGATCGCCTTTCACCGACTGCCGAACCCAGCCGATGACTGCGACCTGGACGTGCTCTCTGACAACCCGTACGGCTGTCGCGACGAAAACTACTTTGTACCGCAGAGGGCAGTGGGGCGGCTGCCTACGGGCGCGGGCAATGATCCCAGCTTGTTGCTCAAATCCATTTCGACCGCGCTGGCGGCCCATCATGCCGAGCGCCGGTCGGCTGGCGGCTGGATACGCCGGTGGTGGACCCAATTGGCCTGGGCGCTCCGCGGCCGCCGAAAGGGCCTGGTGGCCAGCTTTGGTTATTCGGCCAGCATCTGGCGAAAGGCCTCGCTGGAGGTGTTTCGGAACATCGGTTACCCGCGCCGGCTGCGCTTGTGTCCGCCGATGACGGCCAACGAGTTCAGGTCTCTTTCGTTAGGGGCGTGCC
Organism: Anaerolineales bacterium UBA2181; assembly: GCA_002328075.1. Classification (GTDB taxonomy): domain Bacteria; phylum Chloroflexota; class Anaerolineae; order Promineifilales; family UBA4811; genus UBA4811. The sequence continues at coordinate 141,119 of DCVT01000058.1, forward strand.
GCTATGGCTATTTCAACCTTCACGGCATTGACGATGGACCGGCCTGGTACGGCCAGCGTGACCCCAATCTGCCGGCCGGCTATCCGGATTACCCGGTGGCGCTGCGACCGGAAGACCTGGCAGCCGTGGGCACGGTGCCGGAGGTTGTTTTTTCCGAGGCGTGTTACGGCGCAGCGATTGCCGGCCGGGCCGTCGATTCCGCGCTCTGCCTCAAGTTCCTCGAATCCGGCACCCGCATCATGATCGGTTCGACCTGCGTGGCCTACGGCGGCGTGAACGCAACGCTGGAGGCGGCTGATCAATTGGCGCTGTTTTTCTGGCAGGAGATCGCTGCTGGTTACTCAGGCGGGAGGGCCCTGCAGCAGGCCAAAGTGGCTTATGCCCGCCACCTGGACGCACGGCAAGGGTACCTGGATGGCGAGGATCAGAAAACGCTCATCAGCTTTGTTTATTACGGTGACCCGACGCTCACCGCCCCGACAACGGCCTATGGTGTCAGCCGCCGTGGACGCACGCGGACCTGGAAACGGCTCACCGAATGCCCGCCCACGGTATGCAGCAAGCGTCGCGCCTCGGAACCGGCCGAGAGCGTCCCCGAAGAGCTGGTCCAGGCGGTCCGAAATCGGGTAGCTGGCTACCTGCCGGGCATGGAGAACGCCAAACTCACCGTCACCCGTCAAAAACTGTGCCAGGGCCGGCAGTGCGAACGGCCCTGCAACGGGTGCGACGCCAAGACCTCTGGCATAGATGTCCAGCGGATGCTCTTTACCATGCGCCAGACCGAGCAAGCAGAGGGAGCAGTGCATCAGCGACTGGTCAAGGTGACGGTAGATCAGCACGGCAAGATGGTCAAGATGGCGGTGTCAAAATGAACCTGAGTGAGTACCCGCGGCCGCAAAACGATCTGGGCATCGGTTTCAGCTATTTTCCCGACAACAACCACTTTAATCAGCGCGACCTGGACTGCTGGCTGCCCCGCCTCCGCGAGTTAGGCGCCAGCTGGTTGGTCCTGCAGACTCCAGTGGCCAGGCCGGTCCCCGACTCTTTTCTGCAGCAACTGATGATGGGGGATGTGGAGCCGGTGGTGGTGCTGACTGCGGAACGGGTGGGTCCCCTGGATCTACCTTCGCTAACCGATACAGTCCATGCCCTGGCGGACAGCGGAGCCCACTATGTGGTTCTGGGTGACCAACCCAACTCGCGTTCCCGCTGGACTCCCCAGGAATGGGCCAAGCCGGCTGTGGTGGAGCGGTTTGTCGATTACATGGTGCCAGCGCTGGAGACGGTGGCGGCCGAGGGGTTGTTCCCGGTGTTGCCCCCGCTTGACCCGTTCGGGGCGTATTGGGACACTAGCTTTTTGCAGACCATGCTCGCCAGTTTAGTGAGGCGCGGCCTGGGTCCCCTACTGGAGAGGGCATCCATCGGGATGCGCAACTTTGCCAACCACCGGCCGTTGGACTGGGGCGTCGGCGGGCGGAAGGCATGGCCACAGTGCCGGCCCTACGCCTGTGACGACGGCACGCAGGACCATCGTGGTTTTCGTCTCTTTGAGTGGTACCTGGAGATCGTGCGGGAGTCCGTCGGGCGCGAACTGCCGATCATCGCCTGCGCTAACGGGCCGCAAGACAGCCGGGGTGATGACGACCGGCCGCTGGACCAGCGCAAGCATGCCGACCAGTCGGTGGAGATGGTGAACCTGCTGGCCAATGGCGAGCTGCCGCCGGCTGTACTAAACCATGCTTTCTGGGTGCTATCCGCCGAGCGGAGCCAGGCGGGATATGCCGAACGTTGGTTTGACCCGAACGGCAAGCCCCGGCTGCTGGCGGTACAGGCGGTGCAGAACGCCGCCGCCGAATTGCGGCTGCGGCCGGCGGCCAGTCAGGATGCATATCGCCAGGTTGTCGCCGGCCGCGTGACCGAGGACGACCAAGGGGTGGGCCCCGCCGGCGGGGTCACCAGTCACTCCAAGGGCAAACTGATCCAGCACTATCTCCTGTTGCCGGTGTTCGAGTGGGGAGTGGAGCCGTGGTACCTGGAGATTGCGCAGGATTACGTCGCCGCACACCGGCCGACCTGCGGGTTTTCGCTCGATGAGGCGGTGCTGGCGCAACGGGTCACCATTGTTGGCAACGAACAGGGGATCAGCGCCGATGCCGCGCGGGTGCTGGAGACCGCAGGATGCCGGGTCGAGCGCATCGCCGGCAAAGACGGCACCGAGACACGGAACTTGTTGGGGAAACTGGCGAGGAACGCAAGACCTATCTGGGCAGCACAGACGCAGAGGAGTTGAAAAGATGGACCTCGATCGAGCACTAGCGCCAACCCAGGGCCAACCGGCCTTGGGGCAGGTATTCAGCCCCCGGATCAAGGTGATTGGACTGGGCGGAGCAGGCAGCAACGCGGTGGAGCGGATGTTGGCAGTGGGCATTCCGGGGGTGGAGTATATGGTGGCCAACACCGACTGCCAGGCATTGGCCAACTGCAAAGCACCCACCCGGATTCAGTTGGGTCCGCAACTAACGCGCGGGCTCGGCGCGGGCGGGCAGGCAGCGGTAGGTCGAGAGGCAGCCACGGAGAGCAGAGATGCGCTGCGCAGCGCGCTCTCGGGCGCTCACCTGGTCTTCGTCGCTGCCGGGATGGGCGGCGGCACCGGCACCGGTTCGGCGCCGGTGGTAGCGAGCATTGCCCGCGAGCTTGGGGCCCTGACGGTCGCGGTTGTCACCTTTCCCTTTTCGTTTGAGGGCGCCCGTCGGGCGAGGACTGCTCAGGCCGGCATCAAACTGCTGGCAGAACAGACGCATACGCTGATACAGGTCCAGAATGACGGATTGCTGGCTATTGCGCCGCGCGACCTCAGGTTGGATACCGCGTTTAGGGTAGCCGATGACGTGCTGCGACAAGGCATTCAGGGTATTGTCGAACTGGTGAGCCACACCGGGCTCATCAACCTGGACTTTGCCAACGTGTCATCCGTCATTCTGCGCGGCGGGCACGCGCTGATGGCCATCGGCCGGGGAGAAGGGGCAGGCAAGGTGCAGGAAGCGGCCGATGCTGCGCTGCATCATCCGCTCCTGAACAACGAGCTCCTGGCCAAGGCCACTGCCGTGCTGGTCCATTTGACCGGCGGTTCTGACCTTCCGCTGCAGGAGATCAGCGAGACCATGGCGTTGGTTACCCAGGCGGCTCATCCTACGGCCGAGGTGCTGTTCGGAGCCAGCGAGGACCCCGAGATGGAAGGCAAGGCTCAGATCATCCTCATTGCAGCCGGCATTCACGACCAGCCTCGGGAATCCATTCCGGTTGAATCGCTGTTTGGCGTGCCGACTCCTCAGGAGGAGGATGCTTTTGTCACTGAGGAGTGCCCCGCAGTCCGGTCCATCCTCGACGTGCCCGCATTCCTGCGGCGTCGCGAGCGCCAGCGGGCCGAGACTGCGCGAGAGGAGCGCGTATGGGCAACCAACTGACGGGCGAACAGATTCAGTGGATTTGCCAGCGGGTCTACCGTCAGTACCCGGCGGTGGCTGGGGTTCGTCCCTCCCTGCAATCACCCAAGTCCGGCCCGACCGACCGGGTGCTGCTGGTCTTCAAGGGTTCCGCCCAATTGGCCGATGGTGCCCGTTTGCCGGTGACCGTGCGGGTGACCGCCGACCTTGACGGCCGGATCGTCAAGATGACCAGCAGCCGATAGAGAAGGCCGAAAGGCAGTTTTCGCCGCTTGGCTGCCGAGCCGTCTGGCCCGGCAGCCGGCGCGCCTGCGCGTGGTGTGCGCCCGGTGACGTTTGCCGCTTTCGGGCGGTCATGGTATAATCACAAACGGTCCCTTTGGGCGAGCCAAGGTGACAGTTCTGTTTGCCAGACGGGCCAGCAGAAAGCTCCCACTATCTGGTTGAATTCTCGCCCGTGGTCCGGCGGCGCGTTTCTGGTGGCCGGGCGGTTCGGGCGACTAGAGGCATCACATTCCGGAGGTTGGCAGAATGGGTAGAATCATCGAGATCGAAGGCATCGGCCCCGAGTACGCGCGCCGGCTCAAGGAGCTGGGCATCGGCACCACGGAGCAGCTGTTGGAGGCAGGCGGCACCCCCAAGGGCCGCCAGGAGCTGGCCGAGAAAACTGGCATCGGCGCCAAGCTGATCCTGGAATGGGTGAATCACGCCGACCTGTTCCGCATCAAGGGCGTGGCCGAGGAGTATTCCGACCTCTTGGAGGCCGGCGGAGTGGACACCGTGGTTGAATTGGCCACACGCAATCCGGCCAATCTGTACCAAAAGCTGGCGGAAATCAACCAGGAGAAGGAGCTGGTCAGGCAACTTCCCGGCGCCAAGCAAGTCGCAGACTGGGTCGAACAGGCCAAGAACCTCCCGCGCAAGATTACCTACTAGACCGGTAGGCTACGCATACGATGATCGGGCTGCGGAGCAGCGCAGCCCATTTTCAGTGGGTGCTGGCTGCGGCAGGTCGTCGGGAGAACTGCATACCCCCCGGTACCGGATTTCAGCCATTTGGCTACGAGCAGATCAGGGATCCGATGCCGTGATATCGCCGAACCGACGATGCGGTCAATTGTGAGAACCGGCGCAGTGAGGCTGGTGGTCGATGTGGGGTGATCCCGCGATGTCACTGTGCGCCCAAACGCGGGCTGATTTTCCCATCCTGAACCAGGAGGTCCGGCCGGGCGTGGCGCTGGTCTACTTGGACAACGCCGCCACCACACAGAAACCGGTAGCGGTGTTGGACGCCTTGGACCGATATTACCGGTGGAATAATGCCAACATCCATCGCGGCGTTCACGCGTTGGCCGAGCGAGCGACGGCCGATTATGAGTCCGCTCGGAAAAAGGTAGCTCGGTTTATCGGTGCGGGCAGCGCTCGCCAAGTCGTCTTTGTCCGCAACACGACGGAAGCCATCAACCTCATTGCCCAGTCCTGGGGTCGGGCCAACATTGGGCCAGGCGACGAGATCCTGCTGACAGAGCTGGAACACCACAGCAACATCGTACCCTGGCAACTGCTGGCCCGCGAAAAGGGCGCTGCGGTGCGCTACCTGCCAGTGGACACCGAATGCCGTCTGGACATGAGCGGTTTGGACTCGCTGCTGACCGAGCGCACACGATTGGTGGCCTTTTCGGGGATGTCCAACGTGACCGGCGCCTTTGGGCCAATGGGGTTGATCGTGGAGCGCGCCCACGCGGCCGGCGCGGTGGTGGTGCTGGACGGCGCCCAGTTGGTTCCACATGCGCCGGTCAACGTGGCCGAGATGGACGTGGATTTCCTGGCGTTCTCTGGTCACAAGATGCTCGGTCCCACCGGGATTGGTGTCCTGTACGGAAAACGCCGCCTGCTGGAGTCGATGCCCCCCTTTCAATCCGGGGGCGACATGATTAGGCGGGTCACCTGGGAGGGCGCGGAGTGGAACGATGTCCCGTGCAAGTTCGAGGCCGGCACCCCCAACATCGCCGGGGCTATCGGATTGGCTGCGGCGGTAGACTATCTGGAGGCCATCGGCATGGAGCGGATAGCCGCCGCCGATCGGCAGATGGCTGCCCACTTGCTGGAAGCGTTGGGCCAGAACCCTGGCGTCAAGATACTCGGCCCGATCCAGAGCGCGAGAGGCGCTGTGGCGGCGTTCACCGTGGACGGTGTGCATCCGCATGACCTGGCCGAGCTGCTCAACCGTGAGGGCATTGCCATTCGGGCTGGCCACCACTGCGCCATGCCGCTCCATCACAAGCTGGGGCTGGCGGCATCTGCCCGGGCCAGCCTGTACCTGTACAACAAGCCGGTTGAGATAGACCTCCTGGTGCGCTCCATTCGCCAGGCGCAGAAGCTGTTTGGCGTGGGCTAGGCGATGGATGACCTTTACCGCGACCGCATCCTGGATCACTATCGCCACGCGCGCAACAAGGGCAGCCTGACACCGGCCGACATCTCTTGTCAGGAAGATAACCCGCTCTGCGGCGACCAGGTCCGGTTTGACCTGCGCCTGGATGCCAGCGGCCGGATCACCGAGGTCGCCTGGGACGGACGCGGTTGCGCCATCAGCATGGCGTCGGCTTCTCTTCTCAGCGAGCGGATCAAAGGCGGCACGTTGGGGGAGCTGTGCCACCTGGGGAAGGATCAGGTACTTGAGTTGCTGGGGATCGAGTTAGGTCCGATCCGAATCAACTGTGCGATGTTGGCGCTCACGGCTCTCCAGTCAGGCGCCTGCGGGCAGACCGACTGGCCCGAGGAGGACGAGGGGTTCTGAGGTTCCGCTGGGCGCTGCTCGGTCAATCCTTTCGGCGCAGCAACCGGTTGGCCATCTCGGCAAGCATTTGCCCGGCCGGTTCCTTGGGCTCAGCTGCGGTCAGGTTGTCCAACGCCACCTCGGAAAAGCCCTGGGCCATGCCGGACGCATACTTGTCTGCCCCCAATTGCTCCAGCAACTGCACCACTCGGGGCAGGTCGATCGACGGTTGGGCGTACAGCTGTCGAAACTCCTCGCTTTCCGCCAATGCAAAAACCACCGGTAGCGTCTTTTTTCGGGTGAGGATGTCAGAGGCTGTGGATTTGCCCACCGCTTCTTCCTGGCCCCATATGCCCAACAGGTCGTCGTAAGCCTGAAAAGCCAATCCGAGGTTCCGGCCAAACAGCGCCAGGCGTTGCCGTTGCACGGCGCTGGCGCCAGCGACAATCGCACCGATGGCGCAAGCGCCCTGCAGAAGGGCTGCCGTCTTGCCCTCGACCATGTCCAGGTACTCGTACACAGTCACCATCGGTTCGCGCTCGAAACGCATATCCAGGTGCTGGCCTTTGGTCAACTCGATGCAAGCTTGGGAAAAGATCTCCAAGACCTGAACCACGGCCGAGTCTGGCACGCTGCGCTCTCGCAGGCGAACCAGCGCGCCAAAAGCGGTGGCGAACATGCTGTCGCCCACATTGATGGCCTGGGGCACTCCCCACAACTTCCATACAGTGTCCCGGCCGCGCCGCGTGTCGCTATGGTCCTCGATGTCGTCGTGGAGAAGGCTAAAGTTGTGCAACAGCTCGAGCGCGGCAGCCGCTGGCAGCGCCTGCTCCCACTCGCCGCCGGCCGCCTGGCAAGCCAGGAGGCAGAGCAGCGGCCGAACTCGTTTGCCGGAGCGACCGGTCACGGGTTGCCACGTGGGATCCACCCACCCCATGTGGTAGTTCATCATGCCCCAGTACGCTTCATAACCTGGTGCGGCGGGGCCAAGTACAGTGCGCATCTCCCTTTCGAGAGGCGCTGAAAAACGCTGGATGGTGTCGTCCAGAATTGACTGCATCAGATCTCCTCAGTCAGATGGCGAAGCGGACTTGTCCGGTGCTGGCCCACACGTGCGCGTCGCCGGAAGCATCACGGGTACCTCTCGCAACGCCGCGAGGTTGGATGCACCGCAACAGAACATGGCAATGCGTAGCACCCTGACCAGTTCCTCCGCAATTGCCGCCGCTGCATCCATGGATTCGTTCGCCGCCCGGAGAAACGGCCCGGCCACGCCCCCCAGGGCGCCGCCCAAAGCGATTACCTTGGCCAGGTCGATTCCAGACCGCAGTCCGCCGCTGGCGATGATGGGCATGGCCGGCACTGCCTGGTGCACCTGGAGCAGCGCCTCCAAGGTAGTCAGGCCCCAATCGGCAAAGGCCGTCGCGACGCGGGCCTGAAGCGGGTCGCCGGCGCGGTGGTACTCGACCTCGGTCCACGAAGTGCCACCCGCCCCAGCGACGTCCAGCATTGCCGCACCGGCCGATGCCAGGTCGCGCGCGACGCGCCCGGATAATCCCCATCCCACCTCCTTTACGATCACCGGAACATCCAGGGCGCGACAGACCCGTTCGATCTTGCTCAGGAGCCCAGTCCAGTTGCGGTCACCTTCGGGCTGCACCGCTTCCTGCAGCGGGTTCAGATGCAGAATCAGTGCGTCTGCGCCCACCATGTCCACTGCCCTTTGGCAGTGGGAGGCGTCATAACCATAGTTTAGCTGAATGGCGCCCAGGTTGGCCAGCAGCAGGATGTCCGGCGCCACCGGCCGAACCTGAAAGCTTGCAGCCAGCGACGGGTCCTCGAGCGCGGCACGCTGGGAACCGAGGGCCATGGCGATCCCGGCCGTCTGGGCGGCGCTGGCCAGGTTCCGGTTGATCCGCGCCCCATCGGCCGTACCGCCGGTCATGCTCGAGATCAGGATGGGCGCCGACAGCTTTTTGCCCAGCAGGGTGGTGGAGAGGTCCACCGCATCCAGGTCCAGTTCAGGCAGCGCCTGATGGACCAGTCGAACCCCTTCCAGGCCGGTGCGCAAGCGCCGAAACTGGACCTCCTCCTCCAGGTTGATGCGAATGTGGTCAGATTTACGTTGTTCTAGTGCCGCCACCGCAACGTTCCCGCGCTTCAGGTGTTAAACCATTGGGCAGTGTACCAATCCAGTCCGGGAGTGTCAAGCTGCTTGACAATCCATTGTGGCTGGCTAGAATGGGTGTAAGCACGATAGGAGGAATAGGATATGGCGTCAACATTCGACCGGGTTAGAGAGATCATTGTGGATTTGCTGGGGGTAGACCCAGCGCAGATTACGCCGGAGGCACGCTTTCGCGAGGATCTGGAGGCGGATTCGCTGGACCTGGTAGAGCTCATCATGGCCATGGAAGAGGAGTTTGGCGGCGAGATCTCGGACGAGGAAGCTCAGCAGATCACCACCGTCGCCGAAGCGGTCGCGTTTCTTGAGAAAAAGCTAGCTGCGGCCGGTTAGGCCTGAGAGGCTGGCGGACGGAAAGGCGATGTTCAACCGGAACATCGCTTTTCTTTTTCCCGTGCCAGGAGGACCGCCCCGATCAGCAGCACCGCCATGCCGACCCGGGCGACGTGGTAACCCAACCCAGGATCGATCAACCGATTGTAGGCGGCTTCGATGACCGGCTCTGCCAGCGTGAAAGCGCGGGTGGCCTGGTGCAGGCCGGCGACTGAAGCGAATGCCAGGCCGGCTCCCCAAGTGCGCGAGCCAATCCGCGACCAGGCGCTCAGCGCCACCGCCAGCCAGCCCAAGACCACCAGTCCCAGGCGGACGGCGTTGGCCCGGATGGAGGCCAGGCTGCCGAGCTCCTCCACAATCGGCATTGGCAACAGGGCTAGCGCGGCGCCGACCAAGGCTAACCAGACAAAGCTCCGTCCTCTTCCGCGGCGGACGGCGCCTGCCCAAGCAGCTATGCCCAGTACCGCCACAAACGGCGGCCAGTAGAAGCCGGACCGGGAGACAGTGGGGGGAACGCTCTGAGCCGCCGAGGTGAATTTGATCCACTCGCCCATCTCGAACCCGGTTATTGCCAGGCCGGCCGCCGGATGGGGGACCCATGGGTGGAAATACCCAACCAGAATCAAAACGGCGCCCAATGGCAGCAGGAACAGGTGCCAGTGTGAAAGGTTCAACCGGGCAGTGCTCATTTTGCTAGCGCACCCTTGGTTGGAGAACTGCCGTCTGCCGCCCGGCTTGCCGGGCCCGATCGATCGAGAACGTGTATGATGTCTGGCTCCTCGTCGGCCTGCTCCTCAGAGAAGCTGCCTGTGAACCCAGTGCGGCGCAGCCACAGCACCATGGGGACTGGGTCCCCCAGTGCGTCCGAGTTGGCGCAGGTCTGACCGTCGGCCGCCGATTCATTGCTCAATCCATGTCCGGCCGCAGTTCAGAGACGTACTTGAACCGCTCCGGGTTCTCTTCAAACACATCAATCACGTCGTACGGCAGCTGTTTGAAAAGCGGTGCCAACGGAAAACGCACCGGAATCCCGCGCAGGCGGGGGGGAACAGCGGGCGGGGTGATGGCCGGTCTGTCGGGAGGCCGGCGCGCCCGCAATAGCCGGTGGTCCTGGCTGATGAATCCAACGTACTCCCCGTTGATGCCGTACACCTCTTGCCCACGCAGATCGCCAACCCACTCGCCGTCGATGTTGTACAGGCCGCCGAGGTGTATGACTGCTATCGGTTCGCCATCGCTCCGGTAAACTGGTACCACGCGATACCTTTCTTCACCGCCGGCCTCCTGAAAAGCCGTTCAGCAGCGGCATTATACTCCAATTTCGGCCTACCGGCAGATCTCTGTTGCCCTTCCCGGCGATCCCCAGCGCGTCATGCTGAATCACGTTGCCTCACCTTCCCGGACGGAGCCGCGAGCCGCTGCCGGTAGACGCCGAGCAGTAGAGTGGCGGCGGCTTGCCAGGTAAACCGCGCGGCCCGTGCCTGACCCCGGCTGGCCAGTTTTTGGGCCAGAGGCGAATCGACAAGCAGCCGGTCCATGGCGGCCGTCCAGGCCTCGGTATCGGTGGCATCCACCTGAAGACCGGCATCGCCGGTAACCTCTGGCATGCTGGAACGATCGGAGGCGACAACTGGGGTACCACATGCCATGGCCTCCAGGATGGGCAATCCAAACCCCTCGTACAATGACGGGAAGGCCAGGAGACTCGCGCCGCTGTATAACGCCGGCAGGTCTTGATCCCTCACAAAGCCAGGGAAACGCACCCGATCGGCCATGCCCAGGCCGGCCGGCAGCGCCAGGGTCTCCTCATGACGCCAACCGTGTCCTCCGGCAATGACCAGCGTGAGGTCCGCGTGCCTGGAAGCCAGCGGGGCAAAGGCCCGGATCAGGGAGTCATAGTTCTTGCGCGGGTGGAGCGTACCTACCGCCAACAGGTACCGACCTTCGCCCAGGTGGTATTGGGCGCGCACTGCTGCCAGCGCCGCCGAGTCCGCAACCGGTTGAAACCGCGCGTCCACACCGCAATAGACTACGGTTACCTTTTCTGGTGGAGTCTGCCACAGATCCTCCAGGTCGCGGCGGGTGGCCTCGGAATCGGCCACAATGTGGCCTGCCCGCTTGACCGAGAGCGGCACAACCGTATTCAGGTAGGCGCGTAGCTGCTCGTGCGCCGAGTCCGGATCGCGCACAAACGAAAGGTCATGGACGGTCAGCACTGTGCGCGTGCCCGGCAGCGTAGGTGGAAGGGTGAAATCGGGCGAATGAAAGAGGTCAATCCGGCCGGTGAACAATTCCACCGGCAGTGGCAGCCGTGCCCGGTGCCAGGTTCGCACCAACCATCGGTCGTCGAACGGAAGCCGGACAAACCGCGCCGATCGGCCGGCCGGGGCCACCACCCGGCGTGGGCAGGCAGCAAAAAGCCGGTATTCATTCTCGCGGTCCAGCTCCAGCAGCGCCCGCACCAACTCGCGCACGTATCTGCCAATGCCGGCCGACTGTTGGGCGGCGGCGGTGTAGTCAATGCCGATGCGTGCCACCGGACGCTATCCGCCCTTCCCGCCGGCACAGCTTTCCGGACGCGGCGGCAGCGGCTCGCTTCCAGCTGGCAGCCGGTCCACGTCGCGGTACGTCCAGTACCGGTTCACGAAAAAATTCCAGAAAAGCACCACAATGGTGGCGATGGCCTTGGAGAGGTTGTAACCCAGTTTGCCAACCAGATCGGTAAAGAACGGCGTCAGCGCCCACATCACCAACGTGTTGACGCCCAATCCGGCCACGTTGACCACCGCAAACTGAGCCAGTTGGGACCGGATGGGCTTACAGCGCGATTCGGGGTAGGTCCAGAGCCGGTTCCAGGTAAAGTTGCTCAGCACTGCCAGGCTGAACGAACAGGCATTGGCTGCCAGCACCGGCAGACCGGCGACCAGCACCAGCAGGTTCAGGGTGCCAAAGTCCACGCAAAAACCAATGGTGCCAACGACCATGAACTTGACAAAGCGCTCCAACTCTTTCAGGTTCATCCCCATCCGGCCGGCCACCGCGAACACCGGTTTCGTCACCACGATAAAGAGCCGGTCAATCAGGCGGATGATGCTCTTGGTGCGATCAGGGTCGATCATGTCAAGCCGTCTGGGTTCATATCGGTCGCGCCGGGCCGGGGCCGGCGGCTGGCGCCGACTCGTGGTGCACCAAAACCAGCATGCCCAGCAGCGCGCCCAGGAAAAGGTACACATTGTTCACGTACAAGTTGTCTACCAGACTGTGGACTGACAGGTGTACCCAGGCGCCCAATAGGCCCAACACCATGCCCCGTTGAGGATAGCCGACCCAGCGTAGCAGCCGGGCAGTGTGCCACATGACCAACCCCCAGAAAGCCAGGTACAGGGCCAGCCCGGGCACGCCAGTCTCCGCCAGGGCGTTCAAGTAGTAGTTGTGTGCGTGTCCCAGAGCATCGGGCCAGTTGAGCAGGGTATGCTGCGCGTAGGCGACTGCATAGTTGCCCAACCCAACCCCGGTCCAGGGATGCTCGTTAGCCATGTTAATCGCGGCCTGCCAATGCGCCATTCGCTCCAACACGGCGTAATTCTCCGGCGTGACGTCCACACCACGAACGTCCTCGAATTCGACATAGGCCGCAAAGTCCGTCAGCCGCTGGGCGACAGAGCCGGGCAGGAATCCGCTGGCCGCCGTCAGCCAGCCGCTGGCAGCCAGCACTGCTGCCAGCGCCAGGCCAATCCACGGCCGGCGGGGCAAGAAAAGCAGCATGGCCAGGAGGGCACTGCCCACGCCCAACCAGCCTCCTCTGGACCAAGAAAAGAGCATGGCGCATGCCATCAAGCCAACTGCCCCGCCCAGCAGAGCCAGTTTGAGCACAGTCCACCAGGGCCACCCGGGCCGACGCGACCAAACCGCGCCGCCAACTGCCACAGACCGACCGACCCACCAACCGGCCGCCAACGGTAGAATCAGCCCGATGAATCCGGCATAGGGGTTTGGTTGCTCAAATGTGCCGTATGCCCGGTAAAACCGGCCCAAGATCTGAAAATGCTCTGGCCCTTGGCCGCGCAGCGCAAACTGCCAGATGCCGATGGCCGCCTGCACCAGGCCGCTGAGCAGTACCATGGCACCTATGGCCTGTGAACCGCCGCGACGGCGGCCCTCGCTGACCGCCAACGCGGCGACCAATCCTATCTGCCCGTACTTGGCCAGTCCTTGGAGCCCTTCGGTTATGGAAGGTGCCCACAAGAGTGTCGCCGCTCCCCAACCAACCAACATCAAACCTGCCAAGCCGGCCAATCTGGCCGTACCTGCATGGTGAGGGGGCCAAAAGGCTGCCCACTCGCGGCCGCGGGCCACCCTGTGCGCCAACCAGGACGCCAGTGTGAGCAGAAGCAGTAGTTGGCCCGAGTCGAAGGACGAACCTCCCAGGATGACGTTTTCCAGGGCGCCAAAGGGACCAGCCAGCAAGGTCAGGGCCAAACCGGCCAGCGGCTCGATCAGAATGACCAGCAGGGCGATTGCGCCGACCACCAGCAGGCCAGCCGAGGACAGCGGCAACAGCACCAGGGTGAGGCCCAGCGCCAACCCCAGACCGCACCAAATCAACCGGTTGAACGGTGACTCCCGCGTGATCCAATTCGGGGGTCGGATAGGCAGCCCGATCGGTTTCAAAGCCGTCCCTCAGATGGAAACACAAAAAGACATCGCCGAACCTTCACGGCGATGTCTGCTGGTTCACTGGTCGAGCAGCGATCTATTCCGTTTTGCGGGCAGCAGCCAGCATGCGCATCAACCGCGCCTTGCGGCGCGAGGCGTTGTTTCGGTGAATGACGCCTTTGGTTGCTGCCCTGTCCAGAGAACTGACCGCCAACTGAGCCGACTCTTGCGCCTGGTCGATTTCGCCTTCGGCGACCAGCCGGCGCGTCCGCTTGATGAACGTCCGTGCCCGGCTGCGAAAGACGCGATTCTGTTGGCGTTTCCGCTCGTTGCTGCGGACGCGCTTGATTGCTGATTTCGTGTTCGCCACGCGGTTGCCTCCACACAAGCGAGCCGTCTGCGGCCCGCATTTCACTCTGGCTATTGATTATAAACCAGCCGCTACGGTTTGTCCAGGGGGTGGTGTGCGGTGTGGGGCGGGGCGATGCAAATAGCGTCTCATGGGCTGTCGCCGGCCGCAGGCCGGCGACCGAAATCGCGCCTGGACGGCCCGCACCCAGGGCGGGCGACCTGCGCAAGTGGGAGGGAATGCGTCCTCGGAGGTAGATTCCCCGATGTAACGCCTTCACCTGTGGGGAGCGACCTCTCTAGTTCCTAGCTGCGTCTTCGCCCCCGATCGGACCTGTAACATCGGCTGCAGCCGCGATGGTTCCTCGTATTCTGGTCGTCATCCAGTCGTGCCTTGACCGGCAGACTCGCGCCGTTATAATGAGCCTGTGGATGTACATAATCAGACAGACTCGGATCGGTCGCCTGCGCGGTTAGTGGCCGGCTTCCTGGGCGTGCTCTCCGTTCTGGGGCTGGTCGTGTTTTTGCTCTGGGCGTCCGGCTCGCCGCCCGGCCACACACTGGCGGCCTCGGGGACTGTCCTGCCCAAGGCGTCGGCTACTTACACGGCCACGCCCACCCCCACCTCGACTTTTCCGGCGACCCCTACTCCGACGCCTACCAGCAGTCCGACGGCGACCGCAACTCCCTCGCCGTTGCCAGGGCTCACCCGCACTCGCACGGCCAGTCTGACCCCCAGCAGGACGTTTACCCCCAGCCCGACGGCCACACCGACCGCCACCCCGACTCCGCTACCTACGCCGGACGGGTCGGATCGGGCCCATCGGGTGCCGATCCTCATGTACCATTACCTGAGCGAGCCGCCCGAGGATGCCGACGTCTACCGGCTGGGTCTCTCTACCACGCCGGCCGAGTTCGAGTCGCACCTGGCATTCCTTCGGGCCGAGGGCTACACCAGCATTGACCTCTACCACCTGTTGGACGCGCTCACTTGGGGGCGGCCGCTGCCATCCAGACCGATTATCATCACCTTTGACGACGGGTACCGGGATAACTATGATAACGCCTTCCCGTTACTCCTGGAATACGGCTTTACTGCCACCTTTTTTGTGCTGACTGAGCCCATAGACGCGGGGTCGGAACGCTACCTGACCTGGCGGCAGGTGGAGCAGATGGCCGCGGCGGGTATGGGATTTGAACCGCACACCAAGAACCATCCGGACCTGAGGCAAAAGAGCAAAGCCTTCTTGGTCTGGGAGATCCTGGGCTGCGCTCAAACTCTGGAGGCCCGACTGGGCCGCTACCCGCGATTCCTGGCCTATCCCTCCGGGGTCTACGATGACCGCGTCATCGAATTCCTCCACGAGATTCATTTCTGGGGGGCAGTCACCACCCGGTTCGGTGCTGACCACACCTGGGAAGGGCGTTTTGAACTGAGGCGGGTCCGGATCAGCGGTGGAGACGACGCCGCTGTGCTGGCGGCCAAGCTCCACTGGGAACCTGAACCCGTCCCGGAGGGTTCCTGAGCCACCCGAACCGGCCGGGCGCGAGGTCTGCCACCTCCTGACAGTGTTCTGATAGGTTTTGATAGTCTCCATCCGTTATGATGGGGCCGCGCTCGTGAGAGGCCCGCAATATGCTGGGCCTCTCGTGGCGTAAGGATGCGGATGGCAGAGCGAACCTCTCGAGTTTCGGGTTTTTACCGGCTGGCGCCTGAGGAGCGGGCACAGCTGGTCGGCCAATGGGCCGGTTTGACGCCCTCTGATCTGGTTTCACTGCAGCGCGGCGCAACATTGTCGTTGCCCGAGGCTGACCGCATGATCGAAAACGTGGTCGGCGTGTACCCGCTTCCGCTGGGCGTGGCCTCCAACCTTACCGTCAACGGCAGGGACTACCTGGTGCCCATGGCCATCGAAGAGCCTTCGGTGGTAGCTGGAGTCAGTTCGGCCGCCCGGCTGCTCCGTCCGAACGGCGGCATTCAGGCCGGTGCCACCGAACCGGTGATGATCGGGCAGATTCAGGTGCTGGACCTGCCAGATCTGGCGGCCGCCCGGGACCAATTGCTGGCCCGGCGGGACGATTTACTGCTCCTAGCCGACCAGCAGGACCCGGTGCTTGTCCGGCTGGGCGGCGGAGCCCGCGAACTCAGGGTGCGGCCGCTGACCGAGACTGCTGTTGGGCCCATGCTGCTGGTGGAGATCCTGGTGGACTGCCGGGACGCCATGGGCGCGAACACGGTCAACACGATCTGCGAAAAGGTTGCTCCCCTGGTGGAAAAGCTCACCGGCGGCCGGGTCAACTTGCGCATCCTCTCCAACCTGGCCGATGAGCGGTTGGCCCATGCCCAGGGTTCCGTGCCCACCGATGCGCTGGCGTTGGAGGACGTGCCGGGAGCGGACGTAGCCCAACGGATTGTCGAGGTCTGGGCACTGGCAGATGCGGACCCGCACCGGGCGGCGACCCACAACAAGGGCATCATGAACGGCATTGACGCAGTGGCTTTGGCGACGGGCAACGATTGGCGAGCCGTCGAAGCCGGAGCGCACGCCTATGCCGCGCGCAGTGGCCGGTATTCGTCGCTCAGCCGGTGGTGGCTGGACGAACAGGGCAACCTCTGCGGCCGGCTGCAGCTTCCCCTGGCCGTCGGCGTGGTGGGCGGCGCAACCCGGGTTCACCGGGGAGCCCGCCTGGCCCTCCAGATCCTGGGAGTGCAGTCCGGGCGGGAGTTGGCCGAGGTGATGGCGGCCGTCGGCCTGGCGCAGAACCTGGCGGCGATCCGCGCCCTGGCGACCACGGGGATTCAGGCGGGCCACATGCGGCTCCACGCCCGCCAATTGGCGGTGGCGGCCGGCGCGACCGGAGACCGGGTGGACCTGGTGGTTCAGCAATTGATCCAGGGCGGCACTATACGCCTGGACATAGCACAAGAGATCGTGCATCAACTAGAGGCGGCGTGACCGAATCCCGTTTTTCTCCTGATGAATGTGCGCTGATGGTCCCCAACCGGCCGGTGGGCATCGTGGGGTATGGCGCCTATGTGCCGCGATACCGGCTGCCCGCCAGCGAGGTTGCGCGTGTCTGGGCCGGCGGCCGGGACGAGGTCCCGGTTCGGGAAAAGTCGGTTCCCGGGCTGGATGAGGACGTGGTGACCATGTCTATCGAGGCGGCCCGCCATGCGGTGGCGCGGGCGAACATTGACCCCCGGCTCATCCGGGCAGTCTGGGTGGGCAGCGAATCCCACCCGTATGCAGTAAAACCGACCAGCACCATCGTGGCCGAGGCCCTTGGCGCAGTCCCGCACACGCAGGCAGCAGATTGGGAGTTTGCCTGCAAGGCGGGAACCGAGGCGCTGCAGGCGGCCATCGGGCTGGTGGGCTCCGGCATGGCCCGCTATGCCTTGAGCATCGGCATGGACACTGCCCAGGGCCGGCCGGGCGACGCACTCGAGTATACCGCCGCAGCCGGCGGAGCGGCGCTTCTGGTGGGCCCGGCCGAGGAATCACTGGCTACCTTGAATGCCTCCTATTCGTACGTGACCGACACGCCAGACTTTTGGCGACGGGCGGAGGAGAGCTACCCATCGCATGGGGATCGCTTTACTGGGGAACCGGCCTATTTCCGCCATATTTCTGCAGCCGGCCAACACCTGATGGACGCGTTGGGGGCCAAGGCAGGCGACTATCGCTGGGCGGTTTTCCACCAACCCAATATCAAATTCCCGCAACGGGTGGCCAAGATGCTTGGCTTTTCGGCCGAACAGATCGCGCCTGGTTTGCTGGTGGGCGACATTGGCAACGTATACGCCGGTTCGTGCATTATCGGGCTGACCGGCATTCTGGACGTGGCCCAGCCGGGCGAACGGATCCTGATGGTCTCGTACGGCTCAGGCGCGGGCTCGGATGCCTTTGACCTGACGGTCACCGACCGCATAGAGGATAGTCGCGACCGGGCGCCATTGACTCAGGACTATATCCGGCGCCGCACCCAGATTGACTATGCCACCTACACCCGGTACCGCCACAAGCTAAAGACATGAGCTACGGCATGGATACCTCGAATTCCCGACCTCTCGACGTCAGCATTATTGGCATCGGGCAGACCCAGGTGGCCGAGCATTGGTCGGTATCCCTGCGGCACCTGGCGCTGAAAGCCATCCAGGCGGCGCTGGCGGATGCGGGGGTGAAAAAGGTAGGCGCGCTGTATGTTGGCAACATGACGGCGGGGACGCTCTCGCACCAGCAGCACCTGGGAGCGATGCTGGCGGATTTCGCCGGGCTGCGCGGAGTGGAAGCCGTCACGATAGAAGCGGCCGAGGCTTCGGGCGGCGCGGCCGTGCGCCAGGCGGTGTTGGCGGTGCAGAGCGGGGTGGTAGACCTGGCGATGGCAGTCGGTGTGGAAAAGGTCACCGACATGGTCGGCTCGTCGGCCACCATGGCCCAGACCAATTCCATGGACGCAGATTATGAATCGGTGCACGGGATCACCGCGGCGGCGCTGGGCGCGCTGCTCATGCGGCGGTACATGCACGAACATGGTGTCGGGCTGGCCGATTTCGCGGGGTTCAGCGTCAATGCCCACGCCAATGCGGAAGGCAATCCGTTTGCCATGTATCGGAGGGCCATCAGTGTCGACACCTATCTCCAGGCGCCGCTGGTGGCCGACCCGGTGAACCTGTTTGATTCGGCGCCCGCCGGCGACGGCGCGGCCGCGGTGATCGTCTGCCGGACCGAGCGAGCCCGGGACATGGTGCCGCATCCAGTCCGGGTGGCGGCGTCGGCGCTGGCGACGGATGCGCCGGCGGTGCATGACCGCCGCGATCCGCTGTACCTGGCGGCGGCCAACCTGGCCGCCGGGCGGGCGTACATGGCGGCCGGGATTGGGCCGGACCAACTGAATCTGCTGGAGCTTCACGATTCTTTTACCGTGATGGTTGCGCTGCAGCTGGAGGCGGCCGGTTTTGCACCCCGGGGCGGAGGCTGGATACTGGCCGGCAACGGCGATATCGCCCGCCAGGGCCGTATCCCCATCAGCACCCACGGAGGGCTCAAGGCCCGGGGCGACGCCGGAGGCGCTACCGGCGTGTATCAGTTGGTCGAAGTGGTACAACAGCTGCGCGGCACGGCGGGGCGCTGCCAGGTGCCGGACCCGCATTGGGGCATGGCGCTGAACCTGGGCGGCGCCGGGGGCACGGCCGTGGCACACGTATTGGAGAGATTGGTTTAGTGTAGGAGATTCTCATGGAACTGACGCGACATTGGCGATTGCACAATCAGCGCTACAGCCTGGTGGGCGAGCAGTGCGACCGGTGCGGCGCCCGGCTTTTTCCTCCGCGGGACGTCTGCCCCGAGTGTGCCGAACCAGCCCAGGAGCTTTTCACCTTTAGCGGCCGGGGCCAGGTCTATTCATACAGCACCGTCTACTCGGCGCCGGAGGGGTACCAGGAGTATGCGCCCTATTCGGTGGCGCTGGTCCAACTGGAGGAGGGCCCGATGGTCACCGCCCAACTGACCGACCTGGGCGACGACAAGCCCGAGATCGGCATGCCGGTCGAGATGGTGACCCGCCGGCTGCGGGCGGACGGGGACCAGGGCGTGATCGTTTACGGGTACAAATTCCGCAAACACGTGAAAGATATCATCTAATTATCTAGATAGCCTGCCTGAACGCCTGCGAACCGCAGGCTCTTGCGCGAGGACCGCTGCCATCCGACCGAGCGTGGCAGCGGTCCTCGTGTGCATTTCCTGGGCCCGCTCTTGACAAAAGCCCTCTATTGGCTTACAATTCTTTCAGTCAAGTAAGATGCTACGGAGGTTGTGATTACTAACATGCTGGTCCGGTTGTCGTCCAAAGGGCAGTTGGTGATCCCGAAGTCGGTGCGGCAGGAGCTTGGCCTCGAGCCTGGTGATCAGCTTCACATGGGAGTCGAAGACGATCGGCTCGTGCTGGAGCCTGTTGTGCATTCTGCCATCGATCGCTTGTATGCTCGGTACTCAGGCCATGACTTGCTGGCCGACCTAGAGGGGGAACATCGCGAGGAGATAGATCGTGAGCAGTCTCATCGTTCTTGATGCCTGGGCAGTGCTGGCCTTTCTCCAGGGGGAAAAACCAGCCGCCTCCCGCATTCGGAGCTTGCTGCATGAGGCTCGCAGCCAGAAAGTGGAGCTGTTCTCGTCGATTATCAACCTCGGCGAGGTTGTGTATCGGGTGGGCAAGGTGCGGGGCGAGACAGAAGCGGCCGAGGCGCTGGCACTGATCCGCCGCCTGCCTATCACTGTCGTCTCGGCTAGTGACGAGGCCGTATGGGCTGCCGTCCGATACAAGATGCACTACGCTATGTCATATGCCGATGCCTTTGCCGTGGCGACGGCTGTGGCCCTGGGGGCGAGTCTGGCCACAGGCGACCCAGAGTTGGTTCAACTCGCCCACGAGGTGCCTATCGAAGAGCTGGCGCGGAGCCATTGAGCAGGCTCTTAGGCGGTCGAATTCACAATCCCGAGACCCATGAGCCGCCCGCTGGCCTTTCTTCTGCCGCTGACACCCTCGGACTGTAGTCGATCCCGCCGTACGATACGTTGTGTTATCCGGGCCGCCAGGTTACAAATGAACGCACGTGGGAGGGGCTGCCTCAGACCTCCGCCAGCAGCTTATGTCGATGACGGCTCAAATCGAATGTACGGGTACAAATTCCGGCCGCCGCTGACTGACCCTCGCCGATTCACACGTTTCCCTGCCTCTATGGCGCCAGTCTCAAGGTAGACTGGCGCTTTTTTGTGCCAGCTGTCAATACCGCCGCACGACAGTCGGCTAACGCCTCGGTTGGTTTGACATCGTGCACGTGGCCGTGATTGATGGTGGGGTCACCGCGGCTGTGAGGCCGGGGCGGCCGGGAAGGCTTGCGCCGGCAGTTGATTGAGGGTTTGTGGGCGCACAACAACGACCCACGGTCGAACTCGCCGCTCCGGCACTGGAAACCGGTAGACCAACAGTCAGGTCACTCAGCAAGGCGTGGGCGGCATCGGCTGCATCCCCGCTGCATTCCTGGACCCCTTCCAGCGAATCGGCTGCCCTCATCACGGAACAGGAGCACGTTGCATTTCGTTCCGGCTGGTGTATTATTCGTATTGTGCTTTCAGGGAACAGGTGCCTGTCTCGGTGTTGAGCCGGCCGCCTGCCTATTGTTTGGCATGCCAACTCGGTGCCGCGAAACTTGTGACGGTTTCGCCTGATCGTGGCCGGCACAACGAAGGAGCGCGTGGCTGTGGGCGTCGTCCATATGGCGAACGAAACGAGTTTCCGGTCCCGTGGCTACCCCTATTGCGTCGCCACGCTGTACGTGTATTGCGATTCCTGCCGCTCTTTCCGCGTCCGGACCTACCTCAGCGTCCGGAAATGGCTGCTGATTCTCTCTTCCGGCGGGCTCGTGGCGGCCCTGGCGTTCGAGCTGCACCGAACGGGCGACGTACCCATCGGGTGGGTCCTGGCCGGTCTGGCGGCGGTGGCGGCGGCCGTGAAGCTTTTCTGGGGGGATGTGGACTACCGTTGTCGAAACTGCGGCCGGGTGACCACCGCCAGGCACAACACGCTAAGCATCCCATCCGACCCGGACCGGCTAGAAGTTTCGGCGGCGCTGGTCGTCAAACGTCACCTGGGGTATTGGCCGGACCTGTACGACCTGGAGCGAGCGCTTCAGTTGCCTGCAGCGGTTGCGCGGACTGCGCCGGCCGGCGCCCGGCGAGAGCTGGTGCGGGAGCGGTTGGGCGAGGGTTTTCTGGCGGTCCTGGTGACGCCCCTCCTGATCATCGCATTTTCCCTGTTGCCCTTGATCATGATCGTCGGCGCCGTTGTGTCTGACGTGCGCTCTCGTACTTGGGCTGGCGGGAAAAAACCCAACCCGCGCCGCGGCGGCATAGGGAAGTAGCGTAATCAGCCGCCTGGCCCGGACTGGGTGCGCGACTCGGCTCGGTCTGAGCGCAGACCGTCGCGGCCTGCCGGAGTGTCCTTGGTTTGCACCGGGAAACCGGCGTGGGTGGCCAAGCTCGCCGTCCATCTGCTAAGCCGCCATATACCTGAGCAAGCGTGACGTTAAGCCGTCCAAGCGTAGGGAGGAGGGATCATGACGACATTGATCCAACAGACCCAGCGGTGTAGCATCTGTGGATCAGAGAGCGAATACACTTGCGTTGCCAGCACCAATGCCTTTGGATCGGCCGACCTCGATGCGCGCCCTCCAGAAATGATGCGATCGACGCTGTACACCGAGGTGCAACAATGCCCGAGCTGTGGCTACTGCGCGTCCGATGTGAGCAAACCTCGCCCGGACGCAGCCGATGTGGTGAGCAGCGGGGAATACCAGATTCAGCTCATCGATCCGGCGTTCCCCAATTTGGCCAACTTGTTTCTGTGCCGTGCAATCATTGATCAGGCGTCCGGGGATTATGTGGCAGCCACTTGGGCGTTGATAAAGGCTGCATGGGCCTGCGACGACTCGGACCGTGTTGGTCCGGCGATGGCGTGCCGCACAAGAGCGGCGGACATGCTGCTGCGGGCAGAACAGCATGCTCTGTCAATCTCGGCCGAGGAAGGCGCAGGCACCGCCATTCTCGTGGATCTCTTGCGGAGGTCCGGCCGGATGGAGGACGCGCGCAAGGCCATTGCCGAGCGGCGCTCCGGCGTTGTCGCGGAGATCATCCGCCACATTCTCGACTACCAATCGGTTCTGGTCGCGTACAGCGATACGGCAAGTCACACGATCGCCGAGGTTCTCAGGTTTGGTGAGTGAGGTGAAGAACGGTCCGCCGCTGACGCGATACCCATGCCCGTGACAGGCGGCCTTGGGCAGATTGGGGCGTCCGGCTACTGCCGGACGTGCTGCGTGACCAGCCGGTTGTAGGGCGCCACGCTTCGATGGTTTAGTTTTGCGCTCGATGGTCGCCAGGCCGCGAACCTCCGACGGCCGGTCGCTCCGGTAGGGGTTCCGACGCCGCAGGCGTATGCTTTGGGTGAGGCAACGCTCGCTAGTGCAGGTCAATCGGCACTGCCGGACTCCTGGCATGCGCACGGTGCCGGCCTGTCCGACCCGCAGCGGTGGGGGCGTATCGTGGCGCACGAAGCTTCTGGGCGTACCGACCCGGCCCGAAACGCTTCCCGCGCTGCCCGATGCCGGTTGACTGGCTGGTGCATTTGTATGGTACGATAGTAGTGCACGTCTTTGCCAGCCCTTGGCTAGGTAAGGCGCGCGGACAACTTGGTTTCCCGAGGCCAAGGTTCGTCCGAAGGCTGGCGCAAATCTGACGCCGTGTGGAAGCGGGATGTTGTGCGCGAATCGAATTGTTACCAGTGTACTGACCCAAAAATCAGGTAGGAAAGGTAAGGAGAGGCGGATGAAATCAAGACA
This sequence comes from Anaerolineales bacterium UBA2181, assembly GCA_002328075.1. Taxonomy (GTDB): domain Bacteria; phylum Chloroflexota; class Anaerolineae; order Promineifilales; family UBA4811; genus UBA4811. The sequence continues at coordinate 164,257 of DCVT01000058.1, forward strand.
GCTATGTGCGGGAGTGCAATGGATGGGCGCGGTGGACTGGAATCGGCGGCTGTTCGATTCCTTGATCCCCCTGCCAGATGGCACCAGCTACAACGCCTATCTCGTCCAGGGAGAAGAAAAGACGGCGTTATTGGACACGGTTGACCCAGCCATGGAGAACGTCCTGTCAAGCCAACTGGCGCAGGTCGATCACCTGGATTACGTCATTTCCCACCACGCCGAACAGGATCACTCGGGGTCCATCCCGTTTGTGCTGCGCAAGTACAGCGAGGCGACAGTGGTGTGTACACCCAAAGCCAAAGCAATGCTGATGGAACATCTTGACGTTGCGGCCGAGCGCATTAAAACGGTTGCGGATGGCGAGACACTGGACCTGGGAGGCAAGACGCTCTGCTTTGTGCATGTTCCCTGGGTACACTGGCCTGAGACAATGATGACGCACCTGCCCCAGGACCACATTCTGTTCTCGTGCGACCTCTTTGGCTCGCATCTCGCCACGTCGGAGTTATGCGCCGGGGCGGATCCCTATGTGATGGAGGCAGCCAAGCGCTATTATGCGGAGATCATGATGCCCTTCCGCGGGGCGATCAAAAACCATATGCGAAAGGTGCGGGAGCTGTCATTTGACATGATCGCGCCGAGCCACGGCCCAATCTATGATGATCCGGAAGGCATTGTGTCGGCCTACGAAGATTGGACCTCGGACCGGGTGTCGAATCTGGTCGTTATTCCGTACATTTCGATGCACGGAAGCACCGAAACGATGGTCAACTATCTTGTCGACGCGTTGGTCGAGCGTGGCGTCAAGGTTCAGCCATTCGAGTTGTCCACCACAGACATAGGCAAATTGGCGATGGCCCTGGTCGATGCCGCGACCATCGTGATCGGCGCTCCAACGGTCCTGGGTGGTCTGCATCCCGGCGTCTTTTCGGCCACGTACCTGGCCAACGCGTTGCGACCCAAGGCCCGGTATGCGGCCGTCCTCGGTTCCTATGGATGGCATACCAAGGCGGTCGAGCAGATCTCGGGCTTGATTCCGAACCTGAAGGTCGAGGTTCTCGGCGCCGTGATGTGCAAGGGGCTGCCCCGTGCCGATACCTTCTCGGCCCTGGACGACCTTGCCGCTGCCATTTCCGAGAAACACGCTGCGCTTTAGCTGCGCCCGAGTTGGCTGCTGGCCAGCCTGATTCGCCCAGGCGCCGCCGGTTGGCAGGTCTGGCGTCATATAGTCAAGCTCAAGCACGCGGGCGCCTTCGGCCTGATCGGTTTGGCGCATCGGGTGGGGGCGTCCATACTGGCGGCCGCCCTCGGCCGGTGGTGGGCGCGAGCTGCAGGATGGAGGGTTGCGAGGAGCTTGATACTCCGCCCAGGACGTGAACGGCAGGATGCACCAGAGCTGGACCAGCAACCGGCGCGCATTCATGGCGGACTGGAATCCGGCCGGCCGCACGGGTGACACAGACGCGGGGATGAATCCGGCAGCTGGCCTGCGCGCCCGCGGTTGCCGCACCCTCCTCAATCGACGCAATCAGCAGCCTGACGTCCAGCAGCGTGGCACGCAGTCGACTCCAGGGGCACGTCTCGATGTCTGCACGACACTGCACAAATGACGCATGTAGTCCCGTTTTCCGCCAACCACCACTACCGCTGTCGCCTGACGGTGCCAGCGCCTGCGGAGCGCGCACAGCGCCATGCCGTCCAGCCATAGATCACTGTGATCGCCAGAGGTACCCAATAGAAGTAGAGCTCGCTTGGCGATGCAATCCGCTGCAGATAGTACGCCAGGTACACGCCAAGCAGCATGGCGATTGTGACCAGCCGTTCTCCAAAATGCAGGCTACTGGTTGCCAGCCACACCAGCAGCTGATTGGTCGGCAGCAACAACAACACAAAGTCATAACTCCAGCCAAAAGGGGTTGTGGCAATTGACACCAACACACCGGCCTGAGTGGCGCTCATCAGGTTCCATTTCTCACCCAGGATAAACCAAATCAACAACGTTGATGGAAGCACGGCTGCTCCAGCAAGTTGTATCCACGAAAAGCCGGTCACCCTTGAGAGAAACGTAACCGCAGTAGCCGCGTCCCAGCTAAGCAAGTTCCCAGCAGTTGCTCCAAGGAAATAACCGCGGAGTAACGTTGGCCGCAATGCCAAGGCAATTGCCGTGGAAATGGCAAGAAGACTGGAAAAGGCGACCAACACTATCCAACGTCGTTGTCTCCAAGACTGCAGCACCAAGATTGGCAATACCAGATACGCAAGGTGTGGTTTGAACGTCGTCAACGCCAGCGCGAGACCGGCTGCAACGTCGCGCCCTTGGCAGCAAAAAAACCAGAAAACCCACGATACCGCACAACACCATCAGATTGACCTGGCCGAAAACTAGGGTAACGATTGTTGATGGGAAAAGGATGGCTACCAGCACGGGAAGCCACAGCAATCTACGCGTTTTGATGTCCGGCGGCCAAAGCATTCGCCAACTTGCCACAATGCTGAGGAGCAGAGCCCCCACGTTAGTCATCAACCACAAGGTGGCCCCCACGTCGAAACCAACCCAGGTGAAAGGCAGCAGCCACACCAATATCCAGGGCGGATTCCATGTTTTCATTGCATAGTCGCTGTCAAATCCGGTCAGTTCACGCTGCGCTGCCAGGAGACTGCTTTCATCAGCAAAGTTCGCGCCACGAGCCAACAAATAGCTCGCGCTCCAATAGGCACGAAAGTCTATCTTGCCCGTCTCAGGCGGAAGTCCCATCAAGGCGTGGGCCACCAGCACTATCAGCACACCCAATCCGATGAACTTTAACCATCTGTCCGGTCCCATTCGAAATAGGTGTGGCAGCGCCAAAGGTCTCATCATTCATCCTGTTCGTCCAATAACCAGCCAAGAATGACACCAGGGTCTGCAACCAGTACACGTGGGTTCATCCGGAATCGAGCGTACGTCCCTTCGCCAATCGGCAAGACGCTGCGCTCTGCAGCCTGGCAAACCTGCTGCCGCCACGGTCGACCACGGGGAATGCACATAACCCGGCGGCACCTGCTTTTCTTCCTTGCATGTCCCAAACGCGCCTCCAACATCCTCCGGCGCCTGCGTTTCGCCGAAGGAATATCGATGCCTTGATCGGCTTGCGCGTTCCGCCCCTACACGTGATTGTGCCGCGCAGACGCTCGTCATTATAGCGCGTCGGGCGGAGACCGACTAGTCGGTGTATACTTTCATAGAAAATGGTACCGATGGGGGCTGGTTCCGTCATTTGATCATGTTGCCCCAGAAGGAAGCCCGGTCGCTCCAGCGGGTTGCTGGACATGAGGACAACTCTTCGACGGGCTCCGACTTGCCCACATATCCACAGCCCCTACGACTCATGGGCGAGAATGGAAAAGGAAACGGACGCGACCCCCCAAAAGACTATGAAAACCCGGTCACAGTATCTTCTGATTGAACGAGAAGCTTTCGGAAGCGAATCGTCTGACTTGACACGGTATCTCGTTTGTGGAAGATAATGCCCAGAGTTGGAGGTGACCGTGATCACATCAGCCGTGATCCGAGAGCGCGTTGATGCCAATCTCGAAGACGAGGTTCAAGACGTCTTTGAGCAACTCGGTTCTGCCGCCGCACAGGCGATGACGCTCTTCTTTCAAAAGCGGTGCCAAGGGTTGCCTCTTGAGGTGCGTGTCCCCAACCCAGTGACCGAAAGGACGTTTTTTCGGACAGAAGCCGGCGTGGAGATTGTGCGACGCGATGCGCGGAAGAGATGGTTGGTCAACTGGAGATCTGATGCGCCGGTCATGTTACACGGTGGGGCTCAAGCGCGATGTTGGGTGTAGGCAGCGACGTGGCACGGACACAGCAAGGTGAGGGCGACCCTCAGCGGGCTCGTCGATGAAAAGGCGCTGCTCGAGCGCCACGATCAGGTCCGTGCGCCAACAGGCACCCGGCCCGGAGGAGCTTGAACCATGGGCATATCACCTACCGAATCGTTTGTGGTTATCTACCACGCGGACATGGCAGCGGCCCGTCTCTTCTACGAGGACGTGCTCGGGCTTCAGCTCAGAGAAGTCACCTACGAATGGTTTGTGGGCTACTGGATCAGCGAAAAGCGCGAGATGACGCTATGTATCAGCAGTTCTCCGGAGGAGCGCGCCCGGTGGGAAGCGGGCGGCAAGGGTGTGGTGGTGGATTTCGTTGTGCCCGACGTTGATGAAGCGTATCAGCATCTGCAAGAGCGCGGAGCCCAGTTTGTCGAGCCACCGACCGACATGCCCTGGGGACTGCGGACTGCGAGCCTGGCAGATCCAGCTGGATACACCGTGACGATCACCTCCTACATGCCTGGCGGCAGGGCAAGCCAAAAATAGGGCGGAGAGATCCGCCCCAGTTGCTGGGTGCAACGACGCCGCTGCTAGAGCCCTGCCCGTTCCAGCAGGTAGAGCGCCAGCACGATGACCAGGGATAGCGGTCCGATGACGGCCCAGTCGCTGACCTTGAAGAGGCGCGGCAGAGTCAGGTCTCCGAAATGCCCCCTTTTCATCACGCCGGCCTGCAGCCGAGGATAGGCCACAGCCAGCAGCCCTGAACCCAGCAGGATGCCGGCCAGGCCGCCCACCAATGCGTCCAGATAGCCGTTGCCGATGGCGCCGGCGATGGTACCGGGGCAGTAGCCCAAAAGGGCAAAACCCAGCCCGAAGATTAACCCGCCGATGGCGTTCTTGCCCCAGGAGCCGGACTTGGGATCGAGCTGGATCCAGCCCAGGCTCTTCATCAGGTGGATGCCGATCATTCCGCTCACCACGGCCGTGAGTATGATCTTGAGGACGGTAAAGTCCTGCAGCAGCAACTGGCCGATGATGACGTCGTACTTGGTCACGCCGCCCTTCTGCAGCAGGAAGCCAAAGATGATGCCAAACAGGAGTCCCCAAGCCAGGGGTGATCTAGTTTTCATCGTTTCCTCCTGACTCAGGCGATGATGGCAAAAAGAAGCTGGGCCATGAGAATGCCGCCCACAAAAAAGCAGATGGCGGAGATCCAGCTAGAGACCGCCAGTTGCATCGTGCCGCTGATTCCGTGTCCGCTGGTACATCCGTCGGCCCAGCGTGAGCCAAAGCCCAGCAGGGTCCCGCCCACCAGGGCCAAACCCACCCGCAGAAGCGCGCTAGGCCCAAAAGCCGCCTCCCATTGCCGGGGCACCCAATGCCAGCGGAAATCGCCCGAGAGCACCGAGGAAAGGAACGCCCCCAGCACCATGCCCAGGACCAGCATCCATTGCCAGTCCACGGTCGGTTTGACCTCCTGATAGTACGGTCGGTTCTCCACCTTTTTCCCGCGGAAGAGCTTTTCTATCATGCCGGCGGTTCGGGCAAAGGAGGTAGAGCAGCCAATGGGTTTGCCCGAGATGAGCCAGGTGAACCAACTCAACATGCCGATGCCGATGCCGACCGCGTAGGGCGACCAGCTTACCTCTCGCAACCAGTTCATGATTCTGACCTCCTACGGCCGGACCGCATCGGCAGCCGAAAAGAGCGCATAGAATCGGGAGCCGTGCGGGTTCTCGCAGACTGCGCACTGCCGAGCGTACCCGGCCGCGCTGTACCCGGTCATGCCACCGGCCACGTTGTGCACCTCCCGAAAGTTGTGTTGTTTGAGGATGCTGGCCCCCAGACTGGAGCGGTTCCCCGAGCTGCACACGACAAAGGTAGGCGTGTCTGGGTCCAGCTCCACGTGGCGCGTGCGCAGATCAGGTGCCGGGATGTTGACCGCGCCGCTGATGTGACCATCCTGGAACTCCAGCGGCGAGCGCGCGTCCACCAGGACCATGTTGGCGGTGCCGGTGACCCGGTCGTGCAGTTCCTCGGCTGAGATCAGGTGAACATCGGCGGTCCGCAGACCCGCGGTGGCCCAGGCCACCATTCCACCCTGCAGGTAGCCGACGATGCGGCCAATCCCCACCCGCCGCGCCCACAGGGTCGCCGCGAGGGCGTCGTCATAGGTATCGGCCACCAGCATGATGTCCTGATCCACGGGCAGAACCCACCCGGCAAAGGTAGGAAAGTTGCCGCTGAGGTCCAGGTGCCAAGCCCCCGGGATGTGAAGGCCGGCAAAGGCGGTGTAGCTGCGCACGTCCACCACTGCCACGTGCCGCTCCGCCATCCGCTCGTGAAACCGCGCCGGCCGGAGTTCCTCCGGGACCGGTAGGTTGGCCACCAGGGCGGGTCCATCCCGGTTGATGGCGCTGCAGCGGCTGAAATGGTCTGGGGTGGGCGGCATATCCGTGGTGAGCGAGCGGATGAATTCGGCCTTGCGCAGTTGCAGCGCAGCGTTGTAGCGGCGTTCGTAGCCGATGGTGGTCAGCCACTTGGCGGCCATGGACCGGCCGCAGAGGGAGCCGGCGCCGTGGGCAGGATAGACTTCACAATAATCCGGCAGGCGAAGCAGCTTGTGGTGCAGGCTGTCGTACAACTGCCCGGCCAGCTGGTCAGCCATATCCGGGAAAAGGTCCGGCCGGCCGACGTCGCCGACAAACAGGACGTCACCCACGAAAACGCCAATGGGGGTGTCGCCCCGAGTCCGATCCGTCAGAGCGTAGCAGACGTGTTCCGGGGTATGTCCGGGGGTCTCTAGCACCTGCAGGCGCATGTGCTCGATCTCGATGGGGTCGCCTTCGGCCACCGAGATATGATCGAATTGGCAGTCGGCCTGTTTGGGTGCATAGATCCTGGCGCCTGTCTTTTGGGCCAGGTCCATGTGGCCGGAGACAAAATCGGCGTGCAGATGGGTCTGCAGGATGTGGGTGATGGTCACACCGAGGTCGCGCGCCTGGTTGATGTACAGGTCCACGTCACGCTGCGGATCAATGATCGCGCAACTCGCTTTTCCCGCCAGGAGGTAAGAACTGTGGGCTATCTTGTTCAGGAAAAAGTGTTTCAGTAGCATGGCGATCTCCTCTCTCTATTGGTCTCAAAGCCAGGTGAGGCACTGCCCCTCCCATCGCACGGGAAAGGATACCGGAAAGGTGCGCCGGCCGCAAGTCGGCCGCGGCCCCAGATGGTCACCCCCCCCGCAGCCACTGTTTGCACCAGCTATCGCCGCCCGCCGAAGATACCTGGGTGCGGTGGTTCGCAGCCTCCGCGGCCTGGATCGCTCAGCACGCACCGGCTACCGCCACTCCCTCGAGGCAATCAACCAGACCATCCTCGCCGAGCGAACCCAGACCGCCACACGCGAACGGCGGGGCGCCGCCTCGCGAAAAGGTGGTTGCTTGCTGCCGGTCAGTTTGCGAGGTGAATGTGTTCGCTGGCGACCGCGAGACCAACCGGCGAAAGAATCCGATATCGCCGCCCCACGACCTCGGGAAGAGCCAGTCGATCATCACCAGGGCTTGGGCCCCCAAAAGCAACGGGGTCTGGTCAGTGCTCCCGCCTGGTCGTTGGCGTCGGGCCTGATTCTGCATCGCGCGGCCGTGATGCTCACGGCCGCGCGACGATCATCACGGCGTTGGCGTTGGCGGCCGGGGCGGGATTGGCGTGGCCGTGGGTTCCGGGATTGGCGTGTCGGTGGGCGGCGGGATTGGCGTGTCGGTGGGCGGCGGCCGCGGCGTGTCGGTGCGGGTCGGGAGCGGCGTGTCGGTGGGCAGCGGCCGCGGCGTGTCGGTGCGGGTCGGTAGAGGCGTGTTGGTGGGCAGGGGCACAACCGATCCCCCAGTGGCCGTCGGAGTCGGGGTGCTCGTACGAGGCTGCGCCGCCGCCGTTTCGCTCGGTGATGGCGAGGCCTCGCGGGTCCCAGGCGTCGTGGTGCCATAGGAAATCCGGGTCGGCGTGGAGCGCGGCTCGGGCGTCGCCGGCCGGGTTTTGGTGGGCACGGGAGCGCGCGTCGCGGAGCTGGTGGAGGTCGGCGTCAGGCTAGGCAGCGGCCGATCGCTCCAATCGGCCGGCAGCTCGACCAGGAATAGATCGACCTCTTCCGTGCCTGAGCGCCCCCAATTGCTGGTGAACAAGATCCGCGTGAAATCCTGGTTCACGCTGGCTTGCGGCTCGGCCCAATAGTCGTGCTCCTCGGGGTGATCCGGGTCTACCCGCGAGTAGGTGTGCGCCAGTCGCACCAATCGGCCGCCAGCCCGCAGTTCGATGGCAAACACCTGGTCGTCCATCCAGGTGACCGAGACCGGATAGCCGCCACTATAAGTGGAAACCAGCGCCCAGCCCGGCCGGCCGACTGCCAGCCCGGAAAAATGCAGCCCGAGCGGGGTCTTGCTGAAATCGATGGGCCAAAGCGGGGTGGCTGCCCCGGTCTCCAGATCCAGCATCGAGATGGTGTCGGCGTCGATATCCTGGTAGACGATCACCTCGCGCCCTTGCGCGTCCAACACGGTGTCGTAATGACCGATGATCCGCAGTAGCCCCCGGCCACGGGTCAGGTCACGATCGTAGACCATCAGACCGCAGGGATGCGCATCGTCGCCGAGGCGTCGCGGCGCGCACGCGCGGTCAAACGAAGCCAGAAAATAGGTTCCCAACGGGCTCATCGTCACGTGATCGACGTCGTCCTCGATGCCGGGCAACCCGCGCACGTCGCGCACCGTCGCCCGGTCAGTTGTCCGGTCGTACACGACAAAAGCGACCGGCAGCCACTCCTCGTCCTCTGCCATCAACCCCCAGTAGCGAGTGTCGTTCGAGGGCCGGCCCTCCTCGCGCGTCCAGACCGCCGCCAGCGACTGGCCGGGAAAATCGGCGCCAAAGTCGTGGAGCAGGTGGGTCTCCCCGCTACTCACGTCAAACGTCAGCAGGCGGTTTTCTTCGTTGTAGACGATCAGGTCGGGGTCGTCCGCATCCCACCGTGGTTCCTGGCCGAGGGGAAGCCGCCCACGCAACTGCAGCGATCGGGCATCATAGAGGTACCATTCGTAGGCAGTGCCGAAGACCAGCAGTGCGCTTTCATCGGCGTTGAACGACTGGACTCGCGAGTATTCGTTTTTCAGACCGAGCGACTCGTCGTAAGGCGTGAGGTCGGCCTGGCGGTCGGTAACCCGCACCACGCAGGAGCCAAGCGCCGGATCGCGAAAGGGGACGCGGGGCAGGGGTTCCACTGCCAGCGTCGGCTGGCGCAGCTCGAGGTCGGTGACCCAAAGCGGTTGCGGGTCAGGGCAAAGTGGTGCAGGCAGCGCATCAGCGGTCTCAGCGCTGGGCAGCAGAACCAGAACCGGCCGTTCGGGATCGACGGCAGGGGTCATGCCCTGCGTTTGTTCTTCCCGGATCCGGTTGGCCAGAGTCACTGTCAACACCCCGGCGAGCGCCAGGACGGCTAGCCCGGCCGGCACCAGCAACCACCAGCGGTTCAGACGGCGTGCTGGCTTGACCGCCTCCTTGGCCGCCTGCACCACCGGCCTATCGGCACCGCGAGCCGCCGGTGGCGGAGCAAAAGGTGGAACCGTGGGCCTCGCCGGCCGTGACTGGCGCAGCGCTGACTCTGCGCGAGGGCCGGCGCCGAACGCGCCGGCTGCTGTCAACCCCGCGGGAGGTGTGTACAGCGTGTGGTCCCCCGGAGGGGCGGCGAGGAATTCGCTGGCAGCGGCCGCCGCCAGCGCACCGGCGGTCGAGTAACGGGCGTCCGGCAATTTTGCCATCGCCTTGGACAAAACAGCGTCCGCTGACGGGGGCAGCTGGTGGTTGAGCGCCCGCACCGAGGGGATGGGGGCGGTGACGTGTTGAAAGATCAACCCCACCGGCGTGTCGGCGTCGAATGGAATCCGGCCGGTGAGCATCTCAAATAGGACCACCCCCATCTGGTACACGTCGGTGCGGGCGTCCACTGGCTGGCCGTTGGCCTGCTCCGGCGTCAGGTATTGCGGGGTGCCCAGCACGGTAAACGTCTGGCTAGTCTCGGTCAGGCGGGCGATGCCAAAGTCGGCCAGGTAGGCGTTGCTGTCCTCATCGAACAGGATGTTGCCCGGTTTCAGGTCACGGTGGACGACCCCCCGGGCGTGGGCTTTGTCCAGCGCGCTGCAGATTCGCTGGAGGATGGCGTTGATCTCACCCGCAGGCAGCGCTCCATGCGCCAGCCGCTCCTTGAGCGTTCCGCCACCCATGTACCGCATGACCAGGTAAGGGCATCCCTGGTCTTCGCCATAGTCATAGACCGGGACAATCGCCGGATGCTCCAGTCTGGCGATCATCTTGGCCTCCCGGTCAAAGCGGACGCGAAACGAGGCGTCCTGCAAAAAGCCGGCCGGCAGTAGTTTGATGGCTACCTGACGGTCAAAGTTGGGGTCGTAAGCTAGGAAGACTGTGCCCATGCCGCCCCGGCCGAGTTCCCGGTCAATCCGGTATCGGCCGAACTGCTGCAGGGTTCCCTTCTCTCCCGGTTGCATGGACGATTGGTTCAACGAATCCATGGTTCCCTCACCTCTAGCGGGCGGACCTGATCGGCCACGCCGCAGTGCCCTGCGGCTGCCTCCGTCCTGGCCGGGCCCCTGCATGAGGGGTTCGACTTGATCACCTGCGGACCGCACCAGGCCAGCCTACCTGCGCGAATTATATCCGACAACATGGGCGAAAACAACTGGCGTCAACATACTCGGCATCCTCACAAGAGGGCAGGGCAACGGTGGTCGACAATCTGGCAATTGCTTCGGCTGGGCAACCGTTGCGCTTTCGAGTTCTATAACGTGCTGGCTCATAAACGCCGGATGCATGCCATCCCATGGGGGATTGACGGACTGACATCATCAGCGGGTGCACTCGTCGTGGTGCGGGCAGAAACCGCTACGGCAATCGGCTTCTTGAGCACAACCGCCCTTCTCGATCGCCGCTTGCCGCGCTCAGGGTCGCGGCCGGCTGATCGCCGGATGAACCTTCCACAGGTACAGGATCAGTGCCAGCAGGAGCAGGTCGCCAGCCAACACCGCCGGCCGGTTGATCACGGTAATCTGCGTGAGCTGGCCCAGCGTTGTCACGCTGACCGGGGTCAGCGTCTCTGCCGCCAGAAGGTCAAACAGGCCATGGACGACGATCAGCCCCACGATCCCACCGGCGCGCCAGCGTATCAGACCCAGAACGAGGCCCAGCAGCAAGTGAATCACCATCAATGACCCGGCCCAGCCGACGTGCCAGATGGCGAAACCGAGGGAGGAGCCCAGGACGGCGAGGCCGGGGCCGCGCCAGGAGTCCAGCGCCTGAAACAACCATCCGCGAAACAGCAGCTCCTCGACCGGCCCCACCAACCCCAGGATAAAGACGAGCTCACCCGCCAGCCGGTCCGCGTCGAACGGGCGAAGAGCCAGCGGCAACCCGAGAGCGAGTTGAGCCAACACGCGTTCAGCGATGAGCACCGCGCCGCAGGTTAGCCCCATCCCTATTCCGCGCCGGCTCAGCCCCAGTTCAGCCCAGGACAAGCACCGCCGGCCCATAAGCAGCGAACCGGCCAGGACGTACAGGTAGGCCAGGACCTGCGCCGGATAATAGAGAGTGGTCCCGCTCACCGCCGGCCAGAGCCAGATCAGCGCGGGAATGGCGGGCAGCAAAAGGATGCCCACCTTCAAGACGGCCGACGCGCCGGGATGGATTCTGCGCATTCCAGTATCCTCCAAGCTGGCATCTTGCCCATCACCAGCCGGTCGGTACCGGTCCCGCCTGGCACAAAGGCAGGAGCGGGTTCGGGCCGGCTGCCGTCTCACAGATTCTACATCATTTCGACCGGCTGTCCGCTTTTTGGGCGATTGTCAGATCGGCCGGCAAGTCGGTTGCTTTGTGGTGGACTTGAGCCTTGGGTCACGCCCCAGACGCAAGACGCGGGCATGGTAGGCCGATACCAGAATCGGACCTGTGATGTCTATCAGAAACCTTGATCTCTCGCGCCACCCGCGGGAGTTTCGCCGGGCCAATTCGGCGGGTAATCGCCTTCACCAACATGGTCCAGTGTACCCCATGGCGATCCACGGCACTGTGGTGAGAAGCTAGAGAAGGAACCAATGGCCGACCAAGAAGCATATTCCAGGTACGTTTTCCGGGGCCTCTTGGGGTACGTCGCGGCGCCCTGGATGAGGGGCATCAGGCACTGCCTGGTGACCATTCGTCACGGTGCGTCTGCGCGCCCATAGCCCGATCGTGAAGTTCATTGGCACGAGCACTCGGTAGAGAATTGGCTTCTGCGTCAGGACCAGTGGCACCTGGTGGTGAGCGGTGCACCGCCGCCCCTGACCGGTTGCATCGCGGCCGCGCTAGCGCTATACTCTGATTCAGGCGTGCACCCACCTATCCAGACCCGCGCCCCGCGCGGACCGCCAATCTGACCGTGCCGCTGGCGGCGGGTTGATGACTGTCGGCAGGGTGGGGATGGTGGGGTCAGCCCTAAAGGCCACGTCCATAGCGAGTGAAAGTGCAAGATGGATTTGATGGACATCATCCGACGCCAGGCGGTGCCCGAACCGTGGTCTGAAGGGGAGAAAATCCCCTGGAATGAGCTCGGGTTTAGCCGACGCATGCTGCTGGAGCACCTGTCGCAGGATCACGATTCAGCCAGCCGTCGCCTAGAGACTATCGAAAAACACGTGGATTGGATCCACCATTCGGTTCTTTCCGGCCGGCCTTCCAGGATCCTGGACCTTGGCTGCGGCCCGGGGCTTTACACCAGCCAACTCGCCAGGCTGGGGCACGAGTGTGTCGGCATCGACTTTTCGCCCAGTTCGATATCCTACGCCATGGAATGTGCCCACCGGGACAACCTGCGCTGCTCCTACGTTCAGCACGATCTGCGGGTCGCGGACTATGGCCAAGGATATGGACTGGTCATGTTCATCTTTGGAGAGTTCAACGTGTTTCGGCCGGCCGACGCCCGAACCATCCTGGCCAAGGCTCACCAGGCACTGGCTGAGAACGGCCAGCTGTTGCTGGAGGTCCACACATTCACGGCCGTTCGTGCATTGGGAGAACGGCCTGCGTCCTGGTATTCCACCGAGAGCGGCCTGTTTCTGGACCGGCCGCACATCTGCCTCGCGGAGAGCTTTTGGGATGCCGGCCTGAACGCAGCCACTGAACGCTATCTCGTGCTCGATGGTTTGGCCGGAATTCTGACGCGATATGCGGCCAGCACGCAAGCCTATACCGACCGAGACTACCAATCGTTGCTGGCGGAACACGACTTTGAGGAGGTAGTGTTCCATCCATCTTTGGGCGGTGAGAGCGAAAGGTCGCAGCGTGATTTTCGGGTCGTCGTCTCCCAAAAACGGGCAGCGGACTGACCCGGCGGCTGACCGGCCGTGCGGTCAGTGGTTTGTGGCACACCGCCACGGCTTGTCAGGGTCAGGGAGGTTCTGACGTAATTACCATGTCATACGATCCCAAATCGATCATCCAGTCCTACGAACGAAACGCCGAGTTCGAGGATGCTTCGGAAAAGGGCCGTTCGCTGCGGGTGGAACTCCCGCGGGAGTTCATCTGGAGGTACCTGCGGGCGTCAGATAGGGTGTTGGACGCCGGCGGTGGCACCGGCATCTCGGCCATCATGATGGCGGAGCGATGCTCCCGGGTCACGCTGCTGGACATCACGCCCAGGATGCTGCAGATTGCCAGGGACAACATCGCTCAGGCCGGCCCATCAGGCAAGATAGATCTGGTACAGGGGGACATCACTGACCTGAGCCGCTTTCGGAACGAGCAGTTCACGTTTGTCGTGTGCGTGGGGGACGCCATCTCTTACGTGCTTGACAGGCGGTTTCAGGCGTTGGACGAACTGGTCCGGGTCGCAGAGCCCGGCTCGATACTGGTCCTTGGCTGCGATGCCAAGTTCGGTTTCATGCGGATGAAACTGGCCCAGGGAGCGCTGGACGAGGCGCTGGACATCCTGGAGACCAGCACCTCGACCTGTGGCATGGGGCCGAGGACGCACCTGTACACGGTGGATGAGATGACCACACTGCTGAAGGAGCGGGGCTGCCCGGTTCTGGAGGTCGCCTCGACCCCTACGTTTGGCGATACCATGGATCTTGACGGCTATACCGCGGACGCCGACCGGTGGGAAAAGCTCAAGCGATTGGAGCTGGCGCTGTGCACCCGTCCCGAGCTGCTGGGAATGGGTCTTCATCTGCTGTTCGTGGCACGCAAAGAGGGGCGGAGAGCAAAGGCTGAACGCGACCGCTAACCGGCGGTCCCGCTGTGTGAGGACGCACCTGAGGAGGTAGACACGATGGAGGCGTCACGAATTAAGGACTTGAGGCTTGCGGAAAGGATTGATGAAGGAGAGCTTGCCTGGCTACGATACGTCACCCCTATCACCGAACGTTGCTGCGGGCAGATTGCCCAACGCGATTATCGGGGCAAGCGGTTCGCCTATTGGGGCCACATCACGGCGCAAAACTCGGTTTCCATGATGGCGGCCTTGAAACAGGCGGGTGCAGAAATGGTGGCAGGAGCCTGCAACGTCGACAGTACGGATGATGCGGCCGCCGCCTATCTGGTTTCGAAGGGGATCACCGTCTATGGTTGGCAAGGGATGAGTCAGCAAGAGCACCGGGAGAACCTGGCGCTTGTTCGCTCTTTTGAGGCCGATTATCTGTGCGATATGGGCGGCGAACTGAGCGCAGCGTATTTGGACAAGGCTCCGCCGGTGAGGGGTGCCCTGGAAGCCACCACCAGCGGGCTTCACCTGCTCAAGAACCACCGCCTGCCGTTCCCCGTCTTTGACTGGAACAGCATCCCTTTGAAGGACCTGCACAACCGGTACCATGTCGGGGACAGTGTCTGGCCAGCATTCGGCCATGTAACCAGTCTGGGTCTGTTTGGGCGGCGCGTCCTGGTTGTCGGCTGTGGGCCGGTTGGTAAAGGGATTGCCGAACGGGCGCGTGCTCTTGGAGCCATTGTGCAGGTGGCGGATCTGGATCCCATTCGCCTGTTGGAGGCGCAACACCTGGGGTGCGAAACGGTCAGCCTGGCTGAAGGGCTCGCTCGTTGCCAGGTCATTGTGACGGCAACCGGAGTAGAAGGGGTCATGAGCCAGGAGTACCTGCGCCAGGTTCGGCCGGGCGCCATCCTGTTCAACGCAGGGCACTCTAATCGCGAGATAGACATTGATTGGCTATTTCAGCAGCCACGCCGGCGCATGAAGGCCCACATTGAGCGATTTGACTTGGGAGATACTTACCTGTTCCTGCTGGCGCAGGGGAGTCTGCTGAACCTGGCGGCCGGCGCCGGCCCGTATGGTATAGACCTGTTTGACCATTACACCGCGGTGATGCTGATGGGCATCGCCTGGATGTTTGACGGCATTCCAGAAGACATCGGACCGGGGCTGCAACGATATCCCGCCAGTCTGGAGCGGGAGATTGCCGACCTATCGGTCAGAATTCGCAACGAGAGCCAGGGTGGATCGTTGGGGTTCGGCCGATAAGCGCATGGATGACCTCGCGGGTCGGGGCTTATCGACGGCCGCACTAACCCGCGAGATCTATCAGCAATCCGGTCTCTGCATGTGAAGCCGACCCACCCTATCGGCCGATGACTGCGGCCGCCATCTTACAACCCTTTTGTCAAGGTCGCAATCACCAACAGGACCCACGCCACGACCACCAGCCAATAGCCAAGGCCAGCGGTGATGACCGGAATGGTGGTCAGGCCCGCCAGGATCCCGACGATGCCAAGGATCACCGCGACGATCCAGGTAATCTGCTTTGGTGCATTGAGTTTCATCTGTCTCTCCTCGTGATTGATACAATTGAAAAGCGTGTTGTTCAATGGTTCTTTCAGCGTTGCGGCCCATGAGCAGCCGCCCCGGCCGCCCCACTCCCATCCGGTGCTGTATGCGGGAGGGCGTCTCCCGATCTCGGGTTCGCCTGCCGCCGGGCGGGGCGTCTCCCTTCTCCGCCGTCGCCCTTCCCGGTCAACGCTCCCGTTTCTTCGCCGCCCAGTAGGCGTCTGCTTCCGCCTCCATGGCGGCCAGTCGCGTGTAATAGTCCGGGAATTCGCGCAAGTGAGCCAACGCGATCTTGCCCGTCAGCGTCAAGTCCATCGCCGGTTACGTTCGTCTCCGGGTCTCTGGTTCCGTGCTCCAACTCTACCATCAGGCCCATGCGGAACTGCTCCAGGTCAACCCGGTCCCAATCCAGGCCAAACGAATCTCCGGCTTGCCTGGCTTCCGTCCACGCTAAACTGATTCGGTTTCGTCACAGACACCACTCGTTTTCTGCCTACCATCTGGTCAGGTTCCAGGAACGCGACACCGGACGCCGCCGCCGATATTGGGCGGCGTGCTGTTGCGCATCCGCGCGCAGGATCGACCTGGTCACCCAGCCGATGCCGCTTACAACAATGATCCCTACCACCACTTCTGCCATTTCGCCCTCCACGCTCCGGGCCCGACTCGGCAAAGGAACATCGCTCGGACGCCGGCCCTGCATCCCTGTCTGCCTGTGCTTTCTTAGAGTCTCCGCTAGCTGCGGGTTGTTGTGTGCGTGTTGCGCTGGTTTCCAGGATCGCCCGGCATCTGCTCCCGCACCGATCTCGTCGCCGTGCGGGCGGTGGGACGATTCCCGGCAATGAGGACCGCGCGAACGACGATCCAAAAAAACAGCGCATAGACCGCCATGGCGATCAGCGTCGTCGCCTCCAGGACCATGCCACCGGCTGTGGGCGTCCCCACCAGCGCAGTGAACGGCGCCAGGAAGGGCTTGGTAATGCCATAAATGAAAGTGGCGAAACCGCTGTCCGGATTCGCGGCCATCAATCTGAGCAAGAAGCGGATTCCCAACAAGACCTCTAGCAAGCCCAGAATGGCCCAGATGATCTGGTTAACCATCCCGATGCGCAGGCGCCGCTCGGCCGCCAAATCGCGTGTGACCTGCTGGGTGGACGCATAGCCGGGTTCCTGAACGGAAACCACATCCTGGCGGCGGTCCACGGATACCTCGAGACGCTGATTCTCAGTCATGACGGTTCCTTTCCATTGAGGCGACCGGGTGGTGTTCTTGCACGGGTCGGTCGCCGGTCACCCAGGCGGTTTCGGTCGGTCAGGTCTGTCCGCTCGGAGTCGTTCGCGGGTCGGACAGACCACAACCTGGCCGGGCTCTCAGCGGCCAGCTCATCCACGGCGGATGAGCTTGAACACGGCCAGCAGAATGACCGCGCCCAACAAGGACCACAATAGCGCCGCGACGTTAAAGCTGCCCGAGGCTAGAGTCTCGCGACCAAACAGCCAACTGGCCAACAGCGCACCCACGATACCCACGATGATGTCGACCACCAGCCCCTGCCGCGTCCGCATAATCACGCTGGCTGCCCAGCCGACGATCGCCCCAACGATGAGCACTACAATCACATTCATTGCTTCCTCCTCTTTCTACTGAATGCCGACCACGGATTCTCCGTGGTTGGACCGTGTCACCCTACTTTTTGGCTTTCTTTTTGCCCTTTTTTTCTTTTTTCCCGCCCTTTTCCTTCTTTTCTTTCTTGTCCTTCTTGACCGGCTTGACCTTGTCCTTCTTGACCTCCTCCTCGACCGCTGCCTTTTCTTCTTCTTTCTTGGCCATTGCTTTCTCCTTTCACTCTCCTACCGCGAAACGACTGTTCCGCTTGCCAGACAGTCCGACTACCTGAAGCATCGTACCGTCTGGGTCGCCTCTAGCTCTGGTTCCGCCGGGACCGCGGGCGAACCACCTGCGCCCGACTCGGTCCGCAGACTCTGGTGCACCTGCTCCAGCGCTTGTGGGAGCCGGTCAAACTCGGTGGACTTGTCCAGAAAGTAATCCGCGCCGGCCTGTTCGCACTTTTCTCGGTATTGGGGATAGGCGAAATTGGTGAACATGATGACCTTGGGGGCCGGGTCCATCTTTTTCACCTTGCGCAGCACCGAGATGCCGTTGCCGCCCGGCATGCGAATGTCCAGGACCACCACGTGGGGCTGCGTCTGGCGGATGCCGTCCAGGGAAGCGGCCACGTCCCGGGCCTGACCCACCACGGTGATGCCAGGCAGGGCCAACAGTGTGCTGATCAGGTGCTCCCGAATGGTGGCCGAATCGTCGCTGATGAATACCTTGAGCTGATCCATTGACAAGATTGTACACCGCGCCCGGTTTCGGGTATGTCGGCGCAGGACCGATTCCGCTGTAGGCGGCGGCCCAACTGGCCTGTCGGATGTTGTCCTACACGAGGTGTGCGGGAAGAGCCGAGAAAGGGCGAACGAGGGGCGTCAGTCGATCAGGTCGTGCTGCATGGCGTAGTGCATCAGCTCGGCGCTGGTGCGCAGATTCATCTTGACCAGAATGCGCCCCCGGTAGGTGCTAATGGTCTTGACGCTCAGGGAGAGTTCCGCGGCGATCTCGGTGACCGATTTGCCCGCCGCTATCCGCCGCAGCACCTGGTACTCCCGGTCGGACAACGTTTCGTGGGGCAGCCCGCTAGAATCGGCGCCGATCCGAAACGCCAATCTTTCGGCCAGCAGCGGGCTGACGTATCTTCCGCCCCCCACCACCTGGTGGATGGCCTTGACCAATTCGTCGGCCGCCCCGTCCTTTGACAGGTAGCCAGCGGCGCCGGCCTTGAGAACGCGTATGGCATACTGATCTTCCGAATACATGCTCAATATCAACACCGGCAGTTTGGGTCGTTCTGACTTGATCTCTTTCAGCACGTCCAGCCCGCTGCGGTCGGGCATCGAGATGTCCAGGACCACCACATCCCACGGCTCGGACCGGACCTTGTCCAGCACCTCTTGCCCGTTGACCGCTTCGCCGGCGACCATCAACCCCGGTGCGTCGCCCAGGATCTGCTTCAGGCCTTGTCGCACCACCGCGTGGTCGTCGGCCACCAAAACTCGGATCATAGCGACTCCTCCACCTGACCGAGCGGTAATCTGACCACCAAGGTGGTTCCCTGGCCGGGTGTACCCTGAATATCGAAATCGCCGGAGCGCAGCAGGGCCCGCTCCCGCATTCCCAGCAACCCAAATGACCGAGCGCCGTGCGCCTCGTCGGGCGTGATGCCGCGCCCGTCATCCTGAACCTGGAGGCGCACGTACCCTTGTTCCTGATCCAGGCGAACCGCCACCTGCGTGGCCTCGGCGTGGCGCCCCACGTTCGTCAGCGCCTCCTGCAGGATGCGAAAGAGGATGGTGGTCGCCTCGGCGTCCAGCTCTACCTCCTCCGAGCTAGAGGTGAATCGGCACCGAATGCCACTGCGTTTTTCGAACTCTTGCAGCTGCCACTCCATCGCCGGGACCAGCCCCAGATCATCCAACATGATGGGGCGCAGATCGGCGGCAATGCGGCGCACCCCCTGGATGGTCGTGTCAACCAGGTCAGACATGTCTCGAAATTTCTGCAACAGGATTTTCCGTTTGGGGCCGATCTGTCTCTGAAGCCAGGCCAGATCCATTTTGAGTCCGGTCAGGGCCTGGCCCAGTTCGTCGTGCACTTCGCGGGCCATGCGCGCCCGGTCCTCTTCGCGCCGAGTTCGCTCGTATTGGCCGAGGTGGAGCAACTGCTCCCGCGAGCTCTCCAGCTGGGCAATCGCCCCCTGCAGCTCCGAGGTGCGCTGCTGCACGAGCACCTCCAATTCGGCGTTCAGTTGTTGCGCTTCGGCGTACAGCCGGGCGTTGTCAACCGCCAGCGCGGCGCGGCGGGCCAGCTCTTCGGCCAGAGCCAGGTCGACCTCGGCGTACTCCCGCCCGGACTCGGCCGATGCCACCAGCGTGATGGTGCCCAGCGTGTGGCCTCGCGTGACCAGTGGGACGATCATCGCCGACCGGACTCCCAGCGACCGCACCAGCTCGATCTGGTCGGCGTCGCGGGCGATGGCCGCGAGCAACTCCTCGGATGGCTGGGGATAGAATGCCGGCCGGCCGCTGCGCTGCACATGGACGGGTCCGGGGGGCACCTCCGGGTCGGGCGGCTCGCGCCGCAAGAGATCGTCGGCCAGCGCCAGCTTCTGCGGGTCGGCGTGCGCGACAGCCACCGGTTGGATCGGCTCGCCTTCTTTGGCGACGTGGACAATGCACCAGTCGGCCAACAGGGGCACCACCACCTGAGCGATGTTGGCCAACCGGCCCGTAGCGTCGAGCGACGCGGCCAGCGCCGAACCGGCCACGGCCAGCGCCCGCTGCGACCGTTCGACCTGCCGGCGCTCGGTGACATCGGTGCTGATCTCCACCAGGGTCGGTGCAGCGCCGGGCTCTTGATGCCACACGGCCCAGCGGCTGTTTACCGTCACCGGCCGGCCGTCTCGCCGCATATGGACCAGCTCACCCTCCCAGTAACCCGCATCCAGCGCGTGGGCCTGGATCTCCGCCAGGGGCTGTGGATACCGCGTGTGCAACAGCGCGTCACCGCTCCGGCCGAGGACCTCATCCTTCGTCCAGCCAAGGAGTTCTTCTGCTCCGCGGTTGATCGAGATGATGACGCCCTGGCCGTCACGCAGGATGACGGCGTCGGGCACCAGCTCCAGGAGGTGCGCCTGTTGGCCCAGACCCCATAGATCTCGCTCTGTGGTGTTCACACACAAGCCTCCCAACATGGTCAAACCGGAATCTGCCTAAGCGACAGTATAGCACGCAGTCACGCGGAATGCCATTGCCAGGTCACGCTGAATCGAGGAGAATGATTGGGGGCGGTGAGCCTGATCCTGGCGGTTACAACCGTGTGCCAGGACCGGCCCAAGACATGGCCCACGGTGCGCGCGTCGCTCCAATCTCAAGTGCCCGTCGGGCGGAGGGTGCTCTCGGTCAGACTTGCGTTTTCTGGTTGGCGGAATGCGTAGCCAACCGGGTGGCTTGCACGGATGGAGGGCCACAGTGGTGGGTTGCTTTGGCACTCGGGGGTCAATCCGGTAACCAGGAGCTTGACCATGGACAGCTAAAGCTGTTCGTCGATCGCGGCCCGAATCCAGCTTGGCCAAACAATGCTTTGTCCGCTTCTGCAGGCGATAGGTCGGTTGAGGAACGTTGTATGCCCATCGAATACTCGGTCATGCAGAGTGCGCGATGCTGGCTGTGAGCGGTTTTCGGGCAGACCAACCGTTTCCGCCGGACAATCGGCAGTCCAGTGCCAGCAACGGCGCGGGCAACGACCCACATCAAGGGCTGCCTGCAGCGAATTGACGGAGTGTGAGTACCTTTGCGCCCCGGCAGCAGCCGCGCTATACTCAAAGCCGCATATGCAGGCGAGGCGACAGAGGAGACGCGCAGCGTCCTCATGGATATGGATGCGACCGACATTCGTTGACCAAATCCGGGGTGAATGGCAAGGGTATGCGCTGGACGTGTTCCGAAATAGTGCATGGGTGCGCTGCGAGCTAACGCCTACGACATTACACGCGTGATTCAAGCCGCAAAGAGAGCGAGTGAGAGCGTGTTGGGTTGGCGCGAATTGCAGCTTGACCCGGTCTCGGGAGCCAGATATCGGGCCACTCTGGCAAGCGCGCGCTCTGTTCGGCCGGGTGACGCGGTCCCGAAATGGGCCGCGCCACAGACACTGAACAGGTGCAGCTGCACAGCCGGGAATTCTCTGCGTTGCGCGGATACCTTGGGGCGCTATCGCTCTGAGGACACGCCTGGAGACCAACACTTCTGGCGTTCAGGAAAAGAACCTGCAGTTGACCGTACCCTGGTCCGCAGCGCCAGCGCTGACAGCTCCAACCATACCCTGGAGGACAGGCAGGCAGAATTTCGGCGGAGAGTCGTGTCCAATCTGGCCCGCGGCGGAAATGCCTGCCGGAATGCAGCCGATTATCTCATCCGGAACGACACACGTATTGGGTTTTCAAGGCAGGTTGGCACCGGCGCTAGGTGGACCGCAGGCGGCGACATTGAACTCAATTCCAAGAGCTTCTCGCCAGATGGCGACCCGGGCGATCCCCGGTTGCTCGCGGCCGTCGTGGAAGAAGCCAAGCATCTTGAACAGGGTCCCGCGCTGGCCCTCACAGTCAAGGGCGAAGTCAAGGGCTGGCAGGCACGCGCCGCGGCATGGGAAGAGTTGGTGGGAAACAAGGTCACCGGCCGATATTGGAGGATTGTGATTGGCACCCCCGAGAACCCATCGCCCGAGGACCTCAGACGAGCGCGAGCGGCGATACGCGCGATTGTCCGTACGCCACATTACATGATATGGGCTTTGGCGCTCCAACCGAACTGGGTGACCCGCCTCATCGAGAAGGCCCTGAAGCGCTGAGATCGACCGTGGTTGGGTTTGCGAGCCAGCACCGCCTACAGGCGGCTTACGGCAAGGGTGTTCGCTTCATGGTCTCCTCAGCGCCTCTTGCTCATGGTCAAGCTGCTGGTCTGGCGGTGGCGGAGCTCGATCTCTGCGCCAATAGCCTCCATTCGCGAAACACTGGTTGACCGGGAGTCAGCGCCCAACCATACCGCACGACGTCATCTGCATCGACTCTACCGATGCCCCGATCGTGGAACTCCCGGCCGAACATGGGCCTGGAGAGATGAGCTGCCCGAGCGAGACCTGAACCCTTCACTCGGTGGTTGAGCGGCCAGGACCTGCAGAATTCCTTTCTGAGAGTTACGGGCAAGTGGTCAGACGATTGCCGGCCGAGGATGTGTGGTGGGGGCGGGGTAACCACGCTCTTGCCGCGAGGTCGGCGCGGCGTGGGAGGTGCGCACACCCGGGGCGGTTCTGCAATGAGTTCAGAGTGCAGAACGCTGTCTGGCAGCCCATCTCCCTAGGCGCAGTCGTTGGCTGTCAGCCAGTCACCCAACGGCCGGTCGAGGTGCTCCGCCATACACCCCAGCCAGCGCTCCAGGTCGGCCAGAATGCGCTCCATCAACGGTCGGTCGAACTGGTCGGCGTTGTAGCGCACCAGCAGCGCTAGTTCGCCCGGCCAGTCCTCGATTTCGATGATCCAATCGTAGGTCGAGACGGTGAACTCGAGCTCTCCCGGGAAGACCTCGGACGGCAGTGGGGTCATGGTCAGACCGGGCAGTTGCACCGGCCGGCCTGGCTCCTCCTGCTGTACCAACATGACCTGGAACAGGGTCTCATTGGCCAGGTCGTGCTCAGCGCGCAGCGAGTCCACCACCGCCTCAAAGGGCACATCCTGGTTGTCATAGGCCTCCAGCGCTACCCGCCGCACCTGTTGCAGCAGGTTGCGCACGGTCTGGTCACCGTCCACCTGAAGCCGCAGGACAACGGTGTTGATGAGCAGGCCGACCACGCCTTCGGTCCCCGGCCGGTGCCGGTTGGAGACCAACGTTCCAAACCGCAGGTCGCGCAGGCCAGTGGCCGCAAACAACAGGCCGGCCAGTCCCGCCACGACGGTCATGAAACGGGTCACGCCCTCCTGCCGGGCCAGCGCCTGCAAGGACCGGTCCACACCGGATGGCAGGTGGTGGCGAAGACGGCCGTAGCGGTAGGTGTTGGACGGGGGGCGCGGGTGGCTGGCCGGCAGCGGCAGCTCGGCCAGGAACCCGCGCAGGTGTCGCCGCCAGTAGGCGATCTGGTGCTGCGCTTCCCGGCTCTCCAGCCACTCCCGTTGCCAACGCATATAGTCCGCTTGCTGGAGCGAGGGCGCGGGCAGTGCTGCCCGATCCCCAACCGCACGGGTGGAATAGAGTTGGGCAATCTCGGCCGCTAACACGCCCGCTGAACCGCCGTCGGCCGCTGCGTGGTGGAGCGTCAACAGCAGGATGTGTTTTCTAGCACCCAGGCGCAGCAACAACGCCCTTACCGGTGCTTGGGTCGCCAGGTCGAAGCTCAGGTGGAAGAACTGGCGGGCCAGCTCCTGAACCGCGGTGTCGTGCTCCGCCTCCGGCAGGTCAGCCAGGTCGACTTGTGGCAACCGGACGGCCGCGACCGGCCGCGGCACCCAGGCCAGCTCGCCGTTGATCTCGTCCACGGTCGAGCGGAGGACTGCGTGCCGCCGGGTCACCTGGGTCAGGCAACTCTGCAGCGCGACCGTGTCCAGGTCGCCGTCGAATTTCAGGTGCAGTGGCAGATGGTAGAGCGGCGCACCCGGAACGGAGCAGCTGACCCGCCACATCCGCTCCTGCGCTGCAGAAAGCGGCGCCGGCGCCAGCGAATCGGCCTGCTCGGGCGGTTGGATGGGCTGGAATAGCCATTCCGGCCGGCGCGTCCGGTCCACCCGCCGAGCCAGGTCGGCCAGGGTGGGGGAGTCGTAGATCGCCCGCAGCGGCAGCTCGGCCGCCAGCGTCTGGCGCAGGCGGGAGAGCAGCCGGATAGCTCCCAACGAGCTGCCCCCCAGCCCGGCAAAGCTGTCCTCCAATCTCACGGATTCGCGGCCCAAGAGGTCGGCGACGATCCCGACCACCAGCGACTCGGTCGCGCTGGGTAACCGGTGAGCACCAGTTGTACCATGCGGAGGGTTGGCCGCCAACGCCAGCAGCGCCGCCTGGTCCACTTTGCCCGCCGGGGTCAGCGGGAGCGCATCCAGAGCGGTCAGCGACCCCGGCGCCATGTGATCCGGCAACCGCTCGGCCAGCCAGCGGCGCAGGTCGGCCGGGTTGGTGCCGCCAGTCGGGACGCTTGCGTCAGGCGCGCGCAACACCACGAATGCTGCCAGCAGCCGGCCGGACTTGCCGGCGTCGGGCGTCACCACGGTGGCCTGGCGCACTGCCGGGTGGCGCAGCAGCAACTCTTCCACCTCGGCGGGCTCTACCCGGAAGCCGCTCACCTTGACCTGACGATCCAGCCGGCCAAGAAAAACCAGGTTATCATCCGGTCTGCGGCGGACCCGGTCCCCGGTGCGGACCATCCGCGCACCTGGCCGGTTCGAGAAGGGATCGGGCAGAAAGCGTTGGGCGGTGAGCGCCGGCTGTCGCACGTAACCGCGAGACGGTCCGTCGCCGCCCAGGTAGAGCTCGCCCGGTAGCCCCGGCGGAGTAGGGCTAAGCCAACGGTCCAACACATAGGCCCGCGCGTGGGGCAGCGGTTGTCCGATGGGGACGCCCGTTTCGCGCGTCCCGTCTGGCAGGTCCGGCATTTCGTATAGTGTGGACACAATGGTGGCCTCGGTGGGGCCGTAGACGTTGACCAGGCGGACTGCCGGACCCAGGCTGCGCCGCCAGGCGGCAGCAGCGTCCCAGCGCGCCTTCTCCCCACCGGTGACCAGCAGCCGCAGACGGCCGGCGTCAACGCGTTCGGGTGGCAGGTCCAAAGCCAGCGTGTGCCACAGGGCGGCCGAGAGGCTGACCACGCTGACCTCCAGCTCTCGGACCTCGTCCAGAAACGCGGCCACCGATTCGAGCATGGCTTCCGAGCGCAAGACCAACGTGGCCCCGGTCGCCAGGGTGGGCCAGATCTCCTCCGCGCTGGCGTCAAAACTGAACGGGTGGAACTGCATGACGCGATCGGCCGGCGTCAGGTCAAAAGCAGTAATCACGCTGCGACAGATGCTGGCCAGCGACCGGTGTTCCACCATGACTCCCTTGGGCGCCCCGGTTGACCCTGAGGTGGTAATGACATAGGCCAAATTGCCCGGCGCGGGCGGCTGCAGGGGGGAGGCGGGTTCGGGTGGGCCGTTGGGGTCGGGCCGGTCAGGTTGGATCACCTTGCCGTGCCAGCCCGGCAGCGGCGGCAGCGAACAACCGGCCAAAAGGTGTGTCGCCCCGCTGTCACCCAACAGCTGAGCCAGCCGCAGGGCAGGCCAAGCCGGGTTCAGCGGAAGATAGGCGGCGCCGGCATAGAGGACACTCAGAGCCGCTGCCACCATCTCCATCGAGCGCTCCAGGCAGACGCCCACCACGGCCTCCCGGCCGGCGGCGCAGCCGATCACTCGCAAGTGCCGGGCCAGGTGCGTCGCCCAAAGGTCGAGTTGAGAGTAGGTCAGCCGGGCCCCTCCCGAGACCACCGCGACCGCATCGGGCCGTTCCGCTGCCTGCGCCCGGATCCAGTCGGGGACGCAGCTCGCAGGCGCCTCCGCGGGCTCGGCGCCCCTGCCCTCCACCCGGATCCGGCGCTCCCTGTGGTCGAGCAACGGCAGGTCGCCTACCCTACGGGTGGGATCGGCCGCGATGCCCGCCAACAGCGCCAGCCAGGAATTGGTGATCTGCTCGGCGGTGGTGGCCTGGAACAGGTCGCTGCGGTATTCCAGCGTGGCGGGCCAGCCGGATTCTCCCGCCTCCACCGCCAGGACCAGATCAAACTCGGCCGTCCCGTTTTCCAGGGGTTGGACGGTCACCTCCAGACCGGGCCACGCCGGCGGCGGACCGGGCCGCTCCCGGTGCACGAACAGGACCCCAAAGAGGGCGGGCGTGGCGCTCAGGCCGTCTGGGCGCAAGGACTCCACCAGGTGGCCCAGCGGCAAGCCGGCGTGAGCATAGACCTGGTGCGTCACACCGCGGGCCTGGGCCAATAGGTCGATGAACCGCGGGTTGCCCCTAAGGTCCAGCCGAAAGGGCAGGGTGTTGACCATAAAGCCAATGACGGCCGCGAGCTCCGACTTGCGGTTGGCAATAGGCACGCCGACAACCAAGTCCTCCTGGCCGGTTAAGCGGGCCAACAGCGCCTGCCAAGCCACCAGCAGCGTGACAAACGGGGTGACCGCGTGCTGTCGGCTCACCTGTCGGAGCGGGGCAGTTACCGGCGGCGGAATCTCGAACCGCAACCTGGCGCTGGGTCCTGATGGGCTGGATCCAGCGTGGCCGCCCAGCTCGGTTGCCTGGGGCCGGTCGGTGGGCAGAGCCAACCCGGCGGGGGTGCCGCGCAGTCGTTCGCGCCAATCGGCCAACGGCTGGTCCCAGACACCCGCCTCCAGTTGCTGGCGCTCGGTCAGTGCCAGGTCGGCCGGCTGGAGGGTCAGTTCAGGCAATGGCGACGGGCAGCCGCGCAGGTAAGCGGCGTACAGGGCTGCTAGCTCGGACAGCAGGACCTTCTGCGACCAACCGTCGAACACCAGGTGATGAACCACAAGGCAAAGCACGTGCCCGAATTCGTGCAGCCGATAGAGGTGCAGCCTCAGCAGCGGCCCGCGTGCCAGGTCAAACGGCCGGCGAACCTCGCAGGTTGTCAACCGTGCCAACTCGGACTCGCGATCCGGCAAAGGCAACTCGGCCAGGTCGGTCGACGGCACGGCCAACCGGTGCGGGGGCGCGACCCGCTGCACAGGTTGACCCTCGCGGGTGGGAAAGGTCGTCCGCAGCGATTCGTGCCGCTGCACAATTGTGCTCAGTGCCCGTTCCAGCGCGCCAAGTTCCAAGGTTCCCGTCATCCGCAGCGTCAGTCCCAGGTTGTACAGCGGCGACTGGGGCTGCAATTGCTGCACAAACCAGATCCGCTCCTGGGCCGGGGAGAGGGGCCAGGAGCCAGCGTCCCTCGTCGGGCGCGGCGCCGGCGCAGCATTCGCGAGAGCTGAGTGGCGTTCCATTGCCCGACTGAGCTCCGCGACGGTGGGCGTGTCCAGCAAGCTTGGCCAGGCGAGTTCCACCCCCAGCTCGGCCGCCACCTGGGCCTGGATCCGCATGGCCTGCAGCGAGTTGCCCCCCAGGTCGTCGAATCGATCGTGAATGCCGACGGCGTCCAACCCTAGCACCTGGGCCCAGATCGCCGCCAGTGTCTGCTCGTTAGCGCTGCGCGGCCCGGCGTACGGCGTCTCCAGCGCCGGCCTCTGCCGGCCAGGCGGCGGCAGTGCCGGCCGGTCCACCTTGCCGGTGGCGGTCATTGGCAGGCGCTCCAGGGTGACATATACGGAAGGGATCAGCGGCTCGGGCAACGTCCGGGCGAGCTGCCGGCGCAGCGAGCTCGCCGTTGGCCCGGGCAGATGGGCGGGAACCACGTAGGCCACCAACCGGTTTTCGTCACTCGGGTCGGGTCGCGCCACTACCGCCGCGTCGCGAACCTCGGTCAGATGGCGAATCGCTGCCTCCACGGATTCTAGTTCGATCAGCGTTCCCCGCACCTTGACCTGCCAGTCGCGTCGACCCAGGTGCTCCAAGCAGCCGTCGATACGCTGCCGGCCCAGGTCGCCGGTCAGGTAGAGCCGCCTAGCCGGGTCGTGAGGGTCGGGGCGGAACCTGTCGGCCGTCAATGCTGGCTGCCGCCAGTAACCGGCCGAGAGGTAGGCGCTACAGACAGCGATCTCACCTACCTCCCCAGGTCCCACCGGCTGGCCGGAATCGTCCAGTAGCCAGATCTCCTTTCCCGGTACCGGGTAACCGGCCGGGGCGAGCGGGCCGCCCAGCTTGGTGGTGTGGTCCATCGCATAGTGTGCGAAATCGCCCGCCTCGACGGCGCCCAGCGAGTTGACCAACCGACATTCGGGACCAAAGTGTGCTTTGAAGCGATCCAGGTCGTCCCGGCTGACTGTCTCGCCGGAGAGCCAGACCAGCCGCAGGTGGGGCAGGGTAGCGTCGTCCGGCAGCGCGGCGCAGAGTTGCCGGAAGAGCGTGGGAGTGGACGCATACACGGTGATCCGCTCCGCATCCAACCAACGGGCCAGTGCCTGCCCGCTCACCCGCCGTAGTGCAGCGTCCGGCGGGTGAAGTGAGGCGCCGCTGAGCAGGGCGCCAAAGAGGAGTTGGTCGGACATGCCCACGCTCAGCGGGACGAGCAGCGACAGCCGGTCGGCCGGGTTGATGCCATACCCCTGAATATAGTAATCGGTCTGAAAGAGTTGAAGACGGTGGTCTCGGACTACCCCCTTGGGCCGACCCGTGGAGCCGGAGGTAAAATAGATGGCACTGGGCGTGTGGGGGTCAAGCGCCAGGCCGGGGTTGGCGTCCGGCAGACCGGCCGGGAGCGCTGCCAGGTCCACCAGGTGGGTCAGCCGGCAGCCAACGTCCGATTTGAGCAAACGTCGGGCGGCGGCACGGTGAACAGGGTCGGTCACCAGGACGCTGGGTTGGGTCTGGCTCAAGATCTCCGCCAGCCGGGTAGCCGGAAGGTTTGCGTCTAGCGGGACGTAGGCCCGGCCCGCCTTGAGCGCCGCCAGGATGGCGACCACGGCCTCGGTGGGGTTGGCCAGCAACAGCGCCGCCGGCCGGCCTGGTGCGCCACCCGTGACCAACAGGCGATGCGCCAGACGGTTGGCGGTCCGGTTGAGCGCGTCGTAGGTCAGCTCGCCGGCCGCCGACGGCAACGCGACCCGGGCGAGGTTGCGCCGAACAATGTCCTCAAAGGCCTCGGCCAGCGAGGAGAAGGGCAGGTGGGGTGACGGCATGGCAGGCTGTGGTTGGCGGGCCGCGAGTTTGGGAGGAACTCGACCCGTGGCCCGCGAGTTGCGGCCGTCAGGCTTGCTGGGTGGGCCTCCTGCTTAGAACCGGCCGGCGCGGACGTTCTGCAGCGCCTCGGTCAAGCGGGGGCGCAACCGGTCGCCCAGACTGGCGCCCGAGGAATTGGCCATGTCGAGGAAGGCCTGATAGCCGGGGTCGCGCCCGGCCACGGATACATAGGCCTGGTATGCGCTCTGCAACAACGATTCAACCGCCCTGGGACTGAGGCTCTCTGCCTCGCTGCGGGCGATCCCATAAAGCTGGTCCAGTGCCGCCATGGTGTGCCTCCATTGGTGAGATGTTGAACGTGCTCTGCCGGGGTTCATCATAGCTGAAACCCGGTCGGTGTCAAGCCGGGCGGGAGCTCCGAGGGGATGAGGACGATGAGGGCACTGAGCGAGGCGGTTTGAAGACAGCGCCTGACTTTGCGCCGAGCGACGGCCCCAATCGTAACCGGTTACGCCAGCCGATGGACCAGACCGGTACGGTTTGGCTGCTGGTCGGTTGGCTGTTGGGCAGCCACAAACGGGCGACGACAGGGGTTACGCCCACGGCCGGCAAGCCGCGGTTGGGCGGGGCCGCATGGCGCGTCTACCATCCGGGTGTGTCGGCCAGCCCGGCGGCGCCGCGGGAGAGCAACGCGACGCCGAGGCCCGCCGCAAGCAAGCGTATATCGACGCTCGACAGCATACAGGCGGAGTCGCTTATCTAGCAGCCTGTCTCCCCGAGGTTCGGCGGGCTGGTGAACGAATCGCTGCCTGGCTGGCAGCTAGCTCAGTCGGAGGTGTCGTATTTGAATGACAGCTTTACCTTGGCCCGGTACCGGCAGACTTTCCCATCCTCGATGAGCATATCCAACTCCACGATCTCCGCAATGCGAAGGTCGCGCAGGGTATGCGCGGCTGTCTCTACGGCCGCTTTCGCTGCCTTTTCCCAGGATTCATCGCTGGTCCCCACCAGCTCGACTATCTTGTAGACACTCTCTGCCATTGCTGTACTCCTTTTCCAACCCTCGTGCTTTCCTCGGCCCGATACGTCAGCCGGATACGTGAACAGGGCGAAATCCTCCGGGCGCACCCCTGCTGACAACCCGCATTATACTCCCGAACCCATCGCTGTGCAAGCGAGGGGTGGCAGGCATGAGGCGATACTGACGCCCGACGGACAGAGTGCGCTGCGCATTCCGAGGGAAACCGGCCGAACTCACGCTTTCCCCCTTTGGCGCCAATTGCACACGGAAGGCGAACCCCGGCAGCCCGGAAGGGCTTTGAGAATCTGCCACAGGAAGTGGGAGTATGTTGCGCGTGGTCCGTTGATGCGGGGGCGCAGTCCGAAGCCATGCACAGGAGGCTTAATCCATGCCGTCCTTCGTAGCCTGTTCTCGGACTATGGTTCCCCGCCGCTTGATTTTCCCACCATCTGAGCTATAGTAATGTCCGCCAATCGCCGCGAGCCACGGAGAGAGCCACCAGGTGATGGATCAGCGTGCAGCAGAAGGACCGGCCGGCGGATTCCGGCGATTCGAGCTGGCCTCGATCCTCCTCTTCACCCTGGCCGCAGTGGCGGTGTTGGTGGCGTATTCTGCCTCCTCTCGGGTTCCCCAGCCGGTGGTAGTTGAGAGTGACCAGGTTTTCGCTCAGGCCAGCGCAATGCCCGACCAGGGCTGGGCTCCCCTCAGCGTTCTTTTCAGCGCCTATGGCAGCCATGCTGAGGGTGCCCCGCTCGCCCGCATCGAGTGGGACCTGGACGCCAACGGCGAGTACGACTATGATGCCACCAACCAGGGCGGCTATGCCGCCTACGTCTACAGCAAACCCGGCAACTATGCCATCAACCTGCGGGTGACCGACTCCTTGGGGCGCTCGGCCACCGATCAGATCACCGTGAGCGTGCGGCTGCGCGCGTCCAGCAGCGTGGACTATTGGACGGTCTTTGACGACCGACGCGTCGGTCGGATCGAGGTCCGCCTCTCGCAGGCTGACTGGGACCAGATGTGGGCCGACCCGGAGTCCAAGCACCAGGCGCGGGCCGACGCCACCATTTTCGGCGAGACGCTGCGTGACGTCGGCTTTCGCATGCGCGGGCAGTTCTCGCTGCGCGAATCGGGCATCAAAAAGCCCTGGAAGATCGACACCGACGCCTACGTCGACGGCCAGGAGTTCCACAACCTTCGGCAGTTGCTGCTGCTCAACGCCATCGGCGACCCTACGCTGCTCAAGGAAAAGCTGGCCTATGAGATGATGGCCTTTGCCGGGTTGCCCGCCAGCCATGTCGCCTTTGTCGAGTTATGGATCGACATCGCGGACGACTCTGGCGCGGCACTCTACTGGGGAATCTATGCCCTGGCAGAGCGGGTGGATCTCAAGTTCTTGGCCAATCGCTTTGGCCAGGCGAGCAAGGGCGGCAACCTCTACAAGGCCAGCCACGCCCAGCGCGGGCCGATGGACCTGGTCTACTATGGCGAACAGATCGAGGACTATCCCACTCAGGACGGTAAGGTTGCTTACGGCAAGATGAACAACGAGGAGGAGGCGGACTACAGCGACATCATCGCGCTCTGCCGGGTGTTGGACGGCACTGATTATGCCAGCGAGGACGAGTTTCGCCGGGCGCTGGAGTCGGTCCTGAACGTGGACGATTTCTTGCGCTACCTGGCGGTGTCGGTGATTCTCGATAACTGGGATAGCTACCCCTATACGGGCAACAACTATTACCTGTTCAACAACCCGGTGAGCAACCGGTTCGAGTGGATACCGTGGGACCTGACCTGGGGGGAGAACGCCCAGGCCCCGCCCTTCCAGCGCTCCGGTCCCACCCTGGCGCAGCGAGCGCCGCTGTACGATCGGGTGCTTCAGGTGAAGCAGTACCGGAGCCAGTACGCTGCCTACCTGGATCTGCTGCTCCGCGGCTGGTTCAACCCCCGCAACATCGCCGACCTGGCCGGCCGCTACCATCGCCTGATTGCGCCCTATGTCACCCAGTCCACCGGCGACAAGGCTTTTTTTGGCGACCAGCCCATGTACCCCTTTCCCGCCTTTCAGGATGGATGGCGGCGGCTGGTCGATTTCGCCACCCAGCGCACCGGCTACCTGCGCAGCGTCCTGGCCGTGACGACTGGCATGACGCCCGCCCCAGAAACGAGGTAAACCATGAACCACAAGACCTTCCAGTTGCTCGCGTGGCTTTTCAGTCTGGTGTTGATCGCCGGTGTCGCCGTCACCCCGGCGCTGGCTCAGCAACCGGGTTTCACGGAGCGGTTTGACGACCCGCAGCTGCCGGGTTGGGAACACTCTCCCGAGGTGATCGTCGCGGGAGGGTTGCTGCGCATAGCTCCGGCCAATTTCGCGGCTCGCATGGGTGCCTGGCAGGAGTTTGACCTGACCTTGACCCTGCGATACTCTGGCGACGGCGAAACTCAGATCGAGTATTGTGCTTCCGAAACCGGCAACTACCAGTTGCTGCTCTCGACTCACGAGGCCATTCTGCGTCGGTCGTCGCCCCCGATGGAACCTGTCGAGATCGCTCACGGCACGCTGCCGGCGGAGGGTGATCAAGGATTCGAGCTGCGCATCAACCTGTCGGGCGGGCGTCATGCCATCTCGGCCGATGGCGCCCCGTTGCTGACCGCCGATGATCCCAACCCGCTGCCGCCGGGTATGCTTGTCCTCGCCTCGCACGGGCGGCGGATCACGGAGGTCGACGACGTGGTGCTGACGGTCCCGCGCGAAAGGCCTGAGCCGGCTGCCGGGCCCGTATCGGTGCCCCCTACCTCTGTGCCGACCGCTACCCCCGTGCCGACCAGTTGGCAGGTCCTCCTCAACACAATCGCCTCCGGCCAGGGGAGCCGACTGGAACTTGATACGGTGCTCCTTAACCTGGTGCTGGCGGTCGTGACCTCGTTCATTCTGAGCCGGGTTTACGTCCACTGGGGTGCGTCGCTGTCCAACCGTCGCAAGTTCGCCTCCAACCTGCCGCTGGTCACCGTCACCACCACGTTTATCATCCTGGTGGTGCGCTCCTCGGTGGCTCTTTCGCTTGGCCTGGTGGGCGCCCTCTCGATCATCCGCTTTCGCGCCGCCATCAAGGAGCCGGAGGAGCTGGCCTACCTCTTTTTTGCCATCAGCCTGGGCATCGGCTTGGGCGACAACCAGCGGGCGATCACGCTGCTGGCGATGGTGGTCGTCGTGGCTCTTGTCGGCCTGGCGAGGGTCTTCCGCCACACCCAGGCTGACGTCAACCTCCACCTTACAATCGCCAGTCGGTTCCCAAAAGCCGAACTACCGGCGGTCATGAAGACGCTGGAAAGCCACTGCTCCCGGCTGCGGCTGCTGCGTTATGATGAAACCGAAGAGGCGCTAGAGATATCGTTTGTGGTCGAGTTCCGGCAAACGGCCGATCTGGCCCGGGCGCGGGCGGCCCTGCAGGCGCTCTCGCCCACTATGGAGATCTCGTTCCTGGACAACAAGGGCGTCTGGTGACCACTGCTGGTGCCGACCGGGGATACACCCCGCTGCGGAGTTATCGCTACGAACGCAAATTCGTAGCCGACACGTTGACCCCCGAGCAGGTGGCGTGCGTGGTGCGCCTGCATCCACAGATGTTTATCACAGCCTACCCTCCGCGTTATGTCAACAATCTGTACTTTGATACGGCCGACCTGCAGCATTTCTATGATAATCTGACCGGGGCTTCTCAGCGCCGCAAGGTGCGAGTCCGCTGGTACGGTGAGCTATTCGGCCCGGTGATGCACCCGTTGCTGGAAATCAAGGTCAAGGACGGCCCGGTGGGGACCAAGCAGACCTTCCCGCTGGCTCTGCTGCAGGTGGACGGTCGCTTTTGCGACCGGTATTTCCGGTCGGTCGCGGCCGGCTCGGGCCTACCGGAGCCGGTTTGGCCGGAACTGCGCGACCTCAATGTGGTCCTGCTCAACCGCTACTACCGACATTACTACGCCTCACGCGACGGCCGTTTTCGGGTGACGGTAGACATCGGCATGACCTACCATCGGGTTCTGGGTGCGTTCGGCAACTCTTTTCTCCACCATCAGGTGAACGACCGGGACGTCATCGTGGAGCTGAAATACGAGGTTGATCAAGAGCCTTCGGCCGACCGCGTGGCGGGAGGCTTTCCCTTCCGTATGACCCGCAACAGCAAGTACGTTCAGGGGATGGAGCGGGTTTACTTCTAGTCGGCGAAAGCGCCGGCTTGGCGGCGCCAATTCGCTGTTCAGAGACGGCCAAGGCCGTCCGCACGCGCCCACCTCTTGGCAAGAGGTCAGCGCTAGTCGGCTTCGTCGCCCGCCGCGGAGGCGCCCCGGCATCGGTCGAGCGTTGCGCTGTGGGTGAAAAGGGAGAGATCCTCCGGAGTCGCGTGCAAGCCGATCGGACCCGACCTCTGATTCTCGACCGTGACCTTGGGCATAACAGGGCGTTTGGTGCGCCCATCGGCCGGTGTGGAGCTCGAGCTAACGGCCTGGCCCACATTCCGGCCAGGTCCTCGGGCGAAGGGGGGCGCCCGAAAGTCACCGTGACGGGTACGACGCCCGGGTGGCGCAATTGGGCAATGGGCCCGTCGAGCAGCGCCTGGTCTTTGACCGTTCAATGAAGAATGATTGATTTTCCCGCTGTGCGTCAGGCAAGAACGTTCACCAAAGTGCACTGCGCATCCAGAAGGACCTGGACACGGGATCTCCACCCGTTGCTTGCCGACTCTCCTGGCTCTCCTTTTCCCGTCCGCTACCAAGCGCAGCCCGTCGAGTTCGTGCTTTATCCACGGCTCTACCGGCGACGGCCTGCCCGCCGCCGTCGTGGCCCATATCGCCACCGTTGCCAGAATCAGCCTCACACAGTCTGGCGCAAACCCACGCCAGGTGAGGTCTTCCGGATTGGAAGTCATTTGTCCCTACCGCACCACGTGGCAGCACAGTTTGGCACGGTATATGCTCCATCTCTCACAGAATCGACCGGTCAACCGGTTCGGCAAGTTGCTTGACCGCCGACTCGCGCAATGGTACACTGTCGCTTGACAGAATGTGGGCAATTGATGGTCAGTTCTGTGGAGGTCGCCATGAGGTTCTCGGTTAAGAGCGTGCGTCTTGTTCTGGTTCTTGTGTTGCTCGTTGGACTGTTGTTGACCGGCTGCAATCGGTCCGCCACCCGTATTCGGAACACGCCGGAGCCGGTGACGATACCGGGAATCGAACCAGCGGTTACCGCGCTGCCGGCCGAGACCCCAGCCGTGGGTGCGGAACCCACCGGGGATTCGGGTGCGACTCTGTCGGCGGACTCGGGCCAGACTGAGCCGACGGTGACCGAGCCGGAACCCGCTGCCGGTGCAGAGCCTGCTGCGCCGGCCGTCGAGCAGACGGTTACCGTGGTGGCGGGCGATACGCTGTACAATATCGCCCTGCAATACGGCGTGACGATCGAGGAGCTGGCAGCGCGCAACAATATCGTGGACGTGAATACCCTGGAACCGGGGCAGGTGCTGGTCATTCCGGTGCCGGGAACCCAACCGGTGACGCCCACGGAACCGGTGGTCGACTACACGGGCGAACAGCTTCACCTGGTGCAAGCGGGCGAGAATCTGTTTCGTATTGCGCTGCGCTACGGATTCTCGCATGAAACTATCGCGGCGTACAACAATATCCCCTGGCCTTACACCATCTACCCGGGGCAGGAGATACGCATACCGCCCAGCCAGTAAGGCTCCCGCCTAACCGGAATAAGATGCCCTGCCGGGTTCGCTTGACCCTGGCAGGGCTTTTTTGTGCCGGTTACCGCGTGCCGGCCTTGACTACCTCACGTTCATACAAAGCTCATATAGTACGCATATCTGTCTCTTATACGACGGTGCTATCCTCAAGGCAGCATCAGGTTAGGATCATGTAGTCAAGGAGAAGATGAAATGTATCGATTGTATGGTATGCCCACAGCGTGGCGCGAGATGGAACGAATTCGCCGGGAGATGAACCGGCTCTTTGACACCGGGCCTGACCGTCTGTTACGGCAAGCGGCCGCCTTTCCACCGATGAACATCTGGTCTTCGGACGAAGGACTGGTCGTGACGGCCGAGATTCCCGGTGTCAACGTGGACGACCTGGAAATCACGGTGGTCAACGAGACGCTGACCCTCAAAGGCCAGCGAGCAGCGGACGAGATCAACGAGAATTCGCGATATCATCGACGCGAGCGAGGTCAAGGGCGTTTCGCCCGCAGTATCCAGCTTCCCTTCCCGGTCAATTCCGGCGAGGTGGATGCTAACATGAAAGATGGAGTCCTCTATGTGTCGCTGCCCCGCGCCGAGGAGGACAAGCCCAGAAAGATAACGGTCAAAGGGTCCTGAATCAGGATTGCCCACCCAGCAAATGGAGGATACAGAGATGACTGAGGAAAAAGCCATAGAGTTGCAGAAGGAACAGGTCCCGGTTGCCGAAGGCACCGAACCCACCCGGGAATGCCAGTGCTTTGTACCGCGGGCAGACATCTACGAAACCCCGGATAGCATTGTGGTTGTGACCGACATGCCGGGCGTGACCGCCGAGTCACTGGACGTGACGCTGGAAAAGAATATCCTGACCATCAATGGGTACGTGTCACGGATGGAGATGCCCGGATACGGCCTGACCTGGGCCGAGTACGAGGTCGGCGATTATCAGCGCCGCTTCACACTCTCCGACGAGGTGGACCGCGATGGCATTGAGGCAGTGATGAAGGACGGGGTGCTCCGGCTCTACCTGCCCAAGGCCAAGGCCGCTCAGACCCGCAAGATCGACGTCAAGGTCGGCTAGACGATACCCACCCTACCTGATCGATTGTCAAGCAGGACGGCAACCGCCGTCCTGCCTTTTATTGCGGCTAGAGTCAGCGGGCGCGATCTGTCGGCTGCCTGACGGCATCGCAGCGCCGCTGCCCCGCGATCAGGGCGGGCCCAAGGGTTGGTCAGGCGTGCCGGCCGGTGCCCGCAGGACCAGCCGCGTCCGGTGGACGCCGGCTCTGGTCGCGTCATACTCGAGCGCCTGAAGTACCTCGTCTGGCCGGCCGGTAGCGCTTGGCCGGGCCACCAGTCGCATGCCGATCTCGCCCGGCTGGCCGGACCACAGGTCCTGGATGAGGGGCCGAAGATCGTATTGCTTGCCTCGCCGCTCCCGGGGTAAGGTCTCGGCCGCCATCAGCGTGCCGAGACGCCCGGCCGATATTTCGCCATCCGGCACGGTGACCAGGTATTCTATGGCCTCCAGTTGGGACTGCAGCGACGGTTCGGACAGCGGCGCCTCGACCACATGGCGAACCAGCAGCCCAGGAAGCGCGGCCCGGTTCAGGCGGTCCAACGCGTCGGCCGGCTCCACCGGCTGCTCCAACCAGATGTCCATCAGCTCGCACTGGCTGGAAAAGCCCAACGGTAACGCCGCCGCCAGGTTGACGCGCGGCTGCGGGGTATGGCCCAACGAGTAGGCCAGCGGCAACGCGGCCCGGCGCAGCATTCGTTCCCATGCGCGGGCCAAGTCCAGGTGGCCGGTGAAACGGAGCCAGCCAAGTTTGGCGAATTCTACCCGTAATCGCTGCATGGGGTGATTCTACCATCAACTGGGCACTCCGGAAACCGGCCCGATTCCCATCGGGGACGGTTCCTCCAGGACCGGTTGGGATGCCGGCGCCATCCAGTTCCAGCCGGTCCGGCCGTCCGGTCGCACGGCGCATCCCGCCTGGCCGGCGTTCAGGCGACGCAACCCACCATGGACCAGGGACCGGCCCACGCTACCTGGACCTCCACCAATTGACCGGAGAGATCGCGCGGGTCCTCGATAAAGACCAGCTTGTTACCACGCGTGCGGCCGCGCCAGCGACCCTTTTGCTGCTCCTCCACCAGGACCTGGACGGGTTGACCGAGGTAGCGCTGGTTGATCCGGCCGACGATGCCGGCCTGCAGCTCGTCCAACGCCTGACGCCGCCGCTCTTTTTCGGATGCCGGGACGTCGTCGACCATCTGGCGGGCGGCCAGAGTCTCCGGCCGGGGCGAGTAGCGGGCGATGTGTACCTTGTCCAGCTGTAGCTCGGCCAACAGGTCATAGGTATTCTGAAAGTGCTGTTCCGTCTCGCCCGGAAAACCAACGATGATGTCACTGTGGACGGCCGCCCCCGGTACGATGGCCCGGATGCGTCCCACCAGGTCCCGGTACTGCTGAACGGTGTAGCCGCGGCGCATTGCCCTCAGAATGTCATCGTCACCGGATTGGACCGGCACCTCAATGTGCTCACAGACGCTTGGCAGGTCGGCCACGGCGTGCAACAACTCGTCGGTCAGCCAGTTGGGATGGCTGGTGAGGAAGCGAATCCGCTCCAGGCCGTCCACCTCGTGCAACTGGCGCAACAACGTTGGCAACGAGCTCCTTTCGGGCAGGTCCATCCCATAACGATCCACGATCTGACCCAACAGGGTGATCTCTTTCACGCCCTGGGCTGCCAGCGAGCGCGCCTCCGCCAACACCTCACCCGGTGGCCGGCTGCGCTCGGGTCCGCGCCGGTATGGAATCACGCAATAGGAGCAGGCGTGGGAGCACCCGAGCACCACCGGCAAGTGGGCAGCTACCAGTCGGCCGCGGTCATGCAGTGGCAGTAGCAGCGCCCGGTCTGTGGCTTGCTCTCGGCCGCAGCCGGGTTCGGCACCCAGCCGATCGCCGTGACGCTCGGCCAGGTACTGGACCAGCGGCCGGGCGTCGGAAGGCGGCATAAAGACGTCCGCCAGGGGATACCGGTGTCGTAACGTCGCTTCCGGGTTGCGCGTGCCCACCAGGCATCCCATCAGTGCAATCACCACTTCGGGACGGGCCTCTTTGATCGGTTTGAGGTTCTGCAGCCGGTTCACTGCCCGGTCCTCCGGCTGTTGGCGAACCACGCAGGTGTTGATCACAATCACATCGGCCTTATCGACCCGCGCAGTGGGGCGATAGCCCAACTGCTCCAGTTCAGCCGCCAAACGCCGTGAATCTGCCACGTTCATCTGACAGCCGTAGGTGGTGATGTGGTATTTCATCCGGCGCCAAATCCGCTAGCCAAGGGCAGGAGTGTAACATAGTAACCCGTTGTATGGACAACCATTACACGGGTGTTTGGACCGGGCTGATTGACCTTTGGTAGCTCTCGCCACCTGCCTGCGCAGGCGAGGTGTCTAGCCCGGCGGATGCACTACGGGCATCCGGGAGACCGCGCATGAACCGGATCGCCAGCGCTGTCTCCACTTCGCGGAAGGAAAGCGCATTCAATTCCTCGTCGCTCTCGCGTTCAGCGATATTGGAGGCCGCGTTCTCATCCGCGTTGGCGGCATACCCGCACCACAGGCACACAAACTGGTCCTGGGTGCGGCGGTTCATCGATAGGGTAAAACCACAGGCAGAACACTGTTGGCTCGAA
>DCVT01000037.1 GCA_002328075.1 Anaerolineales bacterium UBA2181
TGGCGGCAGCGCTGGCGATCCGGTTCATGCGCCGTCTCCCGGATGCCCGTACTGCATCCGCCGGGCTATACACCTCGCCTGCCCAGGCAGATGGCGAGAGCTGCAAAAGGTCAATCAGTCCGGTCCAAACACCCGTGTAATGGTTGGCTATAAAACGGGTAACTATTGCCGTGACCCTGTTAGGTTAGGACCGGAGGCCGCGCGATGAGCATGCGGAACTTTAGCCGGTGCATCTTTCCCGCGCTCCTGACCCTGGTAGCCGTCGGGCTGGTGTTGCCACGCCCGGCCGAGGTGCAAACCCTGCGATTCACCCGCCTGACCACCGAGGACGGCCTCTCCCACGACACGGTGCGCTGCGTACTGCAGGACGACCAGGGTTTTCTCTGGTTGGGCACACAGAACGGGCTGAACCGCTACGACGGCTACACCTTTACCGTCTTTCGGCATCGCTATGCAGACCCCACCTCGCTTTCCGACAACACTGTCAGCGCGCTTTACGAGGATTCGGCCGGCCAGTTGTGGGTCGGCACGGTCCTGGGGTTGGACGGTCTTGACCGAGCTACCCGGCAATTCCACCATCATCCTGCGTTCAGCGACGCCGTCAGCGTCATCCTGGAGGACAACGCAGGCCATCTGTGGATCGGCACACACGGTGGCGGGTTATTGCGGCTTGATCGGGCAACCGGAGAGGCGGTCCGGTATAGGCACGATCCGGCCGCTCCGGCGACCCTGAGCGACGACAACGTCACTGCCATCTTGCAGGACGGTGAGGGATTGCCGTGGGTGGGGACCTGGAACGGGCTGAACGCGTTGGATCCGACCACCGGGCAGGTGACCCGCTACTACGCACAACCAGACGACCCAAACTGCCTTAGTCATAACTGGGTGACCGCGATTGTCGCCGAGCACCGCGGTGCACCTTCCGCCGGAGACGGTGCGGTTTTGTGGGTGGGCACCGGGGTCGATGACCAGCCCGAGGTCGGCGGTCTCAATCGCCTGGAGGTAGCGACCGGCCGTTTCACGCGCTACCTTTACGACGCGGCCGACCCGCATAGTTTGGGTCACAACCAGGTCACCGCGCTCTGTCAGGATCGTGATGGCGCCCTTTGGGTTGGCACCGAGGCGGGTCTCGACCATTGGGATGGTGACAATCACCGTTTTGTCCACTATGCGCATGATCCGTTGAATCTGCACAGCCTGGGTCGCGGTCGAGTCAGCGCCATCCACCAGGACCGCAGTGGCATCCTCTGGTTCGCGACCCGCGACGGCGGGGTTAGTGCGTATGCCACGGCCAAGGATCGGTTCCCACGCTTCCAACCTGATCCGCTCGATGCTAACAGCCTCAGTGGGCCGTCCGTAGGAGCGCTCTTCCTGGACCACGACGGAATACTGTGGATCGGCGTCCGAGGCGGAGGCCTCAACCGACTGGACCGAGTATCCGGTCGCTACACCCACTATCTCCATGACCCGGGTGACCCCAACGGCCTGGGAGCGGACACCGTGACTGCGCTCCTGGAGGACCATGAGGGCGTGTTATGGGTGGGAACCTCGGCCGGCCTCGACCGACTGGTCCTGAGCGAGGCGCAGGGGCGGAAGGCGCCGCCGCGCAGTTCACCCACTACCGGCACGATCCGACCGATCCGCACAGCGTTTGCCCGGGACCGGTCAAGGTCATCGCGGAGGATGGTAGCGGTGTGTTGTGGATCGGCACTGAGGAACCGGGAACGCTCGGCCGTTTCTCTCGCGCCGACCAGTCGTTCCACTGTTATCAACACGACCCGACTGACCCGGCCGGCTGGCCGGACACCTATGGGGTGAGGCCGCTCTGGATTGACGAGACCGGCGACCCTCTGGCCGGCGGAGGGCAAGTTCTGTGGCTGGGCACCTATGAAGGACTGGTCCAGCTCGATCCGGAGACCGGGACCGTTCGGCGATACAACCACGACCCGGCCGATCCTTCCAGTCTGAGCCACGATTTCGTATGGAGCATTCTTCTGGATCCCGAGGGGACCCTCTGGATAGGCACGCACGGCGGGCTGAACCGGCTCAACCGCGACAGCGGGCAGTTCACCACCTTGACTAACGCAGACGGTCTGCCCGACGACGCCGTGTCGGCGATTTACCGCGACGAACAGGGCTTTCTGTGGTTGGGCACCAATGGAGGCGGCGTCTCCCGCTTTGATCCTCGTTCGGGCGCCTTTCGCAACTATGACGTGAGCGACGGTTTGCCGAGCAACACGGTCCTCATCGGCGCTCATCATCAGAGCGCCGGCAGCGATTTCGGGCAGGCCAACCGGGTGACCGATCACTTTGGCGTGGTGGGAGGCGGCGCGAACAACCAGGCCGGCAACAACGCCGGAACCCCGGATGATGCCTGGTTTGCCACCGTCGGCGGCCGGTCGAACCTGGCCGCCGGCGACTTGAGCACGATCGGCGGCGGCGCGAGCAACCTGGTGACTGCCACGCACGGGACGGTGGGTGGCGGGTACAACAACGCCGCCGGTGCGTCGTATACCACCGTCGCCGGCGGCTTTATGAACCGCGCGACCGGTGACTGGGTAGCGGCGGGGGCGGCGGCATCAACAATGTGGCCAGCGGCGCCTGGGGCGCAACCATCGCCGGGGGCGAGGATAACGTCGCCAGTGGGCAGGGGGCCTTTGTTGGTGCTGGGAC
Organism: Anaerolineales bacterium UBA2181; assembly: GCA_002328075.1. Taxonomy (GTDB): domain Bacteria; phylum Chloroflexota; class Anaerolineae; order Promineifilales; family UBA4811; genus UBA4811. Next base: position 2,674 of record DCVT01000037.1, read on the forward strand.
GTGGAACTATGTTGTGGGCGACTATGGTACGGTTTCCGGTGGGTATGCGAACCACGCTGAAGGCCACTTGGCCACCATCGGCGGCGGGTTGCAGAACTATGCCACCGGCGAATATTCGACCATCACCGGTGGGGCCGACAACCGCGCCACCGGCTCGGGTGCCTTTGTCGGCGGCGGTGGCCGGGATGACACAAGTTTCGGAGGCAACCAGGCGGGTGGCGCGGCGTCCACGATTGGCGGAGGCCTGGCGAACGAGATCACCTCGACTGGCAGTCAGGCCACCATTGGCGGGGGGTATGACAACCAGATCACTGCGACCGCTGGCACCATCGGCGGGGGACAGAGCAACCTGGTGGCCGACACGCATGGGACGGTGGGTGGCGGCCAAGAAAACTGGATCACGGGAACGCATGGCACGGTAAGCGGCGGTTTTAGCAACGTCGCCGGAGAGCAAAGCGCCGTTGGCGGAGGCAGAGATAACATGGCCAGCGGCATGAGCAGTGTGGTGGGGGGCGGGCACCTCAACTACGCCGACGGCTCGTACAGTGTGGTGGGGGGCGGTCGACTTGGGCGCGCTAGCGGCTCCTATTCAATCGTTGTGGGCGGGTACCGCAATTACGCCACCGCCCAGGACTCCAGCGTGGGTGGCGGATCGTACAATGAGGCCACCCAAGTTGGCGCTACGATCGGTGGCGGGGTCCTAAACGCCGCCATCGGCTACTATTCAACCGTGGCTGGCGGGCACGTCAACTTTGCCAGCGGCGACAATTCTGTCGTTCCGGGTGGTTCCTACAACACGGCCGGCGGCGACCAGTCGCTGGCTGCGGGTCATAGCGCCAGCGCCACACACGACGGGTCGTTTGTCTGGTCCAGCTACGAGGCCACCTCCTCCATTGCCGACTATAGCTTAACCGTCCGCGCTCATGGCGGCGCCCGGTTCTTGACCGCCTCCGGGACCGGCACCGGGGTCGTGCTGGCGGCGGGCGGCAGTGCCTGGAACAGCATCTCGGACCGCAACGTCAAGGAGAATTTCGAGGCGGTGGACACCGTCCAGGTGCTGGAGACGCTGGCCGATCTGCCCATCCAGACCTGGAACCTGATCGCGCAGCCGGACGCCGTGCGGCACATCGGGTCGGTGGCGCAGGACTTTATTTGCCTACCTCTTTGGCGAGGTGGAGAGCCTGCTGCACATCAACAACATGGACGCAATTGGCGTCTCGCTCGCCGCCAGCCAGGGGCTGTACCCTAGGGTGCCGGAGCAGCAGGCGACCATCGAAGCGCTGCAGCAGCAGAACGTCGAGCTGGAAGCCCGGTTGGCGGCGCTGGAAAAGCGCGTCCAGGGGCCGCTAGCGGCCGGGATTGGCGGCGGCCTGCTGCCGGGCGTCGGGTTCCTGGGCCTGGCGGCGGCCGTTGTCGCCTGGCTGAAGCGCCGCTGAGAACCGCTACGGATGAGGAGCGCCAAGATGAACATCAAGAAGCGATGGACAGTGCTGGCCACCGTCGCCCTGGCCGGGCTTGCGATCGCGGCAGGGGCCGGAGCCCAAACGGGCTACCAGATCGACTGGTGGGTGGTGGCAGGCGGCGGCGAATCGATTGGCGGCGATGCCGGCTATCAGATGAGCGCGGCGGCCGGGCAGCCGGCCGCCGGTCCGCTCACCGATGGCGACGGCTACGCGCTGAACAGCGGATACTGGGCTGAGCTGCTGCCAACCGGGTGCCGGATCTATCTGCCGGCCGTGCTCAAGGGATAGCCGGAGGGGCGAGCGACGCCGAGAGCAAGAGCGGGAGTATCGTGGCCAGCGTGCCACAAGAACGGCGAGACCGACGCGGTCTCAAGACCGCGTCGGTCAGAAGGCGACCCGCGCCACGCGGGCGCAGGTGTCATGTCAGTCAGACGTTGTGTGTTCGAGAAGGATTGGAGTTCCAACGGAGGTAGATATGAGTAAGGCGGCCAAGAGAGTCTTTGTGTTTGGCATCTATCTTGTGGTGACAGGCCAGTGTTTTCTGGTTGTTCCCAACACACCTCTGGCTTTGTTCGGCTTTCCGGCCACCAATGAACCCTGGATCCGGGTGGTGGGATTGCTCTTGCTCATCCTGGCATACTACTACATCCAGGCGGCGCGCCACGAGTTGCGGTCCTTTTTTCTGTGGACGGTTCACGCCCGTCCCTGGGTCTTGGTCTGCTTTATTGTCTTTGTGGCCTTGGGTATCGCCGAGCCGATGCTCATAGCCTTTGGCGTCGTGGACCTGTTGGCAGCCATCTGGACCGGCCTGGCACTGCGCGGTTCGAAGGCCTAGCTCTGCGGTACTGCGCCGGGAGAGACTTACCGATCAGTGAGCGACTCGAGTAGGGCACACATGGCCTGACCGCGCCCGAAACCGGCCGCTCTAGTCTTGCAGAGGCCGACGGGTTCGCGCGCCGGCGGCGGCCGCCATCACCAACCAGCCAACCCCCAAGCTCCTGCCTACTACCTCCAACCGTTCCCCCTCCAGCGCCTGGCCCACCAGGCGATAGTTGGGGCCGGCCGCGCCGGTTGGCGATCCGCGAGGTTTTCAGGTTTCCCGATCTGCGGTTGTTTCAGGTGACGCGACGGCCCCGGCGACAATAGGCACTGCGATTGACGTGGGCGGCGGCGTCCGGCCGTTGTGGTCGCCGAAACACAAGGTCCAGACATCGGCATCGAGCCTCGCCCGTTGCTCAGGTTCCCGTACTTGGTATACTACTGCCCATCGCATCCGGTTACGGCCAGGCTCCGCGTCAGTCAAGGAGTTCAATGTGCAAGCACGCGCACTAATCGACTACGGTACCAAGTACGGCGCGACAGCCGAGATAGCGTCCAAGATCGGCCAGGTGCTCAGTGAGGCAGGCCTGTTGGTTGATGTGCTGCCCGCCGGGCAGGTGTGTGACCTTTCTTCTTATGATGTGGTGGTGTTGGGCAGCGCGGTCTATGCCGGTCAGTGGCGCAAGGAGGCCGCGGCTCTGCTCACGGGACACGAGCGGGCCCTGACCGAGCGGCCGGTATGGCTGTTTTCCAGTGGACCGACCGGCGAAGGCGATCCGGTCCAGTTGATGCAGGGCTGGCGCCTTCCGGCCCCACAACAGGCCATCGCCGACCGCATGTGCCCTTGCGATGTGGCCGTTTTCCATGGACGGATTGACCCCGACAAGCTCAGCCTCCCGGAAAGGTTGATCGTACAAAGGGATCAAGGCGCCGACGGGCGACTCGCGTGATTGGCAGGCCATTTTCGCCTGGGCAACCACCATTGCCGATGCGTTGAGCCAAGAGGAATGAGCAAGCCGGTGCGCCAAAAGGGGCTCGATATCCCTTGCTACTACGCGGGCAGCGTCGTTCTCTCGGCCTTCCTGCTATTTCAGGTCCAACCGATGATGGGCAAGTACCTGTTGCCCTGGTTTGGCGGAACGCCGGCCGTCTGGTCCACCTCGCTGCTCTTCTTCCAGGCTGTTCTCACCGGTGGGTATGCCTATGCCTATTGGTTGCTGGGCAAGTTGTCTGACCGGCGGCAAGGGGTTGTGCATGGGATCATGCTGGGCCTGTCCATTGGTCTGCTGCTGTTGACCATGTTGGCCTGGCCATCACCGCTCACCCCCGGCGCCGCGTGGCGGCCGGCGAGTTCCAGCGTGCCCATCTGGGGGATTTTGCGCATCCTGGCCGTCGCGGTGGGCGTGCCGTACCTGGTCCTGGCCTCCAACAGCACGCTGATGCAGGCCTGGTCTGTTCGAAACCAAGGCAATCGGACTCCGTATCGCATGTACGCGCTCTCCAATGCGGGATCGCTGGTGGCGCTGGTCAGCTACCCTGTTCTTTTTGAGCCCATGCTTACGTTGCGACAACAGGCCTATCTCTGGTCGTTTGGTTACCTGGTGTTTGCGCTGGGTGCAGCGTATCTGGCGCTGAGAACCTTCCGGCGGACCGCAGTTGACACGACTCCGCCGGCGGAAGGTGCTCAGGTTGCGCGGGAACCGCGACCCGGCCGCGGGGTTCATCTGCTTTGGGTTGGGCTGGCGGCGTGCGCGTCTCTCCTGCTGCTTGCGGTGACCAATCAGATAACTCAAGAGGTGGCGGTCATCCCGTTCCTGTGGGTTTTGCCGCTGACGGTCTACCTGCTCACGTTCATCCTGGCGTTTGCCGGCGGCCGGTGGTACCACCGCAAACCGTACCTGATCGCCCTGTTGGTCATCAGCGTGGGCAGCCGGATGCTGCTGCGGCTATCCGGCATCGACATGGCGTCGCAGATCGCGCTGTACGCGCTGCTCTTGTTTGTCGTCTGCATGTTGTGCCACAACGAATTGTACAAGCTGCGCCCGTCGGCGCGCCATTTGCCCTCATTCTACCTGATGGTGTCGGTCGGTGGCGCCCTGGGTGGAATCCTGGTGACGCTGCTGGCGCCGCTGGCCTTCTCGACCGGCTTTTGGGAGCTGCAGTGGGGGTTGGTGCTCTGCGGACTGCTGATGGCGGTCGTCCTGCAAGGCGAGCGCGCCCTGCCCGCCCGGCAACGCAGCGGCAAAGCGCGCGGCAAAGCGACGCCGGCCCGCCAACGGTTCACACCGGCCGTCATGGCGTCGTCCGCGGCGGTGCTGCTGGCCAGTATATGCGTCGGGTACTATATGTGGTCGATGTCATCCGAGACGCTGCTGGCCACACGGGATTTCTATGGTGTAAATCGGGTGTGGGAGATCAACGCCGACCAACCTGTGATTCTGGCCAACCAGCTCACCCACGGCCGCACGGCGCACGGGTTCCAGTTTATCACTTCCGAGCTGCGCAACCTGCCCACCACCTACTATGCCGAAAAGAGCGGAGTCGGGCTGGCGTTCGCGAACCACTCGGCCCGGCCCGGCCCGATGCGCGTCGGCGCCCTGGGCATGGGGATCGGCATCATAGCCAGCTATGGACAACCCGGCGACGTCATGCGATTCTACGAGATCAACCCGAACGTGATCGAAATCGCCGAGGGTCAGGGTGGCCATTTCTCGTTTCTGACCGACTCGCAAGCCGATATCCAGGTGATACCGGGTGATGCTCGCGTCTCGCTCGAAAGAGAGCTGGCGGCCGGCAATCCGCAGAACTTGGACCTGTTGGTGCTGGATACGTTTCTGGGTGACGCCATGCCACTCCACCTCCTGACCCGGGAGGCCATGGAGTTGTACCTACAACACCTCCGGCCGGGGGGCGTCATGGCCGTCAACGTCTCTAATCGATACTTTGACCTCGACCTGGCGGTGTACCGGTTGGCCGATGCGCTGAGCCTTCCGGCCGTCCTGGTTGAGGACCAGGGCGATGGCATCCAGAGCTACGATTCGGTGTGGATGTTGCTTTCACGTGATGCTGATTTCCTGGCATCGCCTGCCATTGTTGGGCGCGCCGCGCCGCGCCCGGCCGTGCCGGCCGGTTTGCGGGTCTGGACCGACGACTATAGCAACCTGTTTCAATATCTGAAATAACCTGTCGCCGGCGGACGCAGCACACGGGCAGGGCTGACCAATTCTGGCCGGACCGGCTGAGAGCGGCTTGGCAATTGGAGCCCGGTACGCGAGCCTTGTCCTGAACGACTGTGGCGTAGCTGCCGGGCCCGGCGTGATTCCATGGCCGGCAGGTCCTGCCCGGGGGCAGATCGCCATCGGCAGATATCCGTTCCGGCGGGTACCGGTCGCCGATGATGGACCCAGTCGGTCAATCAGCACCGTTGGTGGGTGCCAGATCTCGAATTCGCCGCCGTTCTCCCCTGTGCCGGGAGAGCACGTTCATCGGAGGCGCATCCGGGAAGGAACTTGCACGTTTGCGCCTGCCGGATATACTGGTTGACAGCAAGCTGTTGCTGGCGGCCGGAAACGGGATGCCGGTGGAAACGGCGCACCTGACATGGAAGGTGCGTTCTCGCAGCATCAACATGGAGAGGGGAGAAGGAGGGTGGGATCGGAATCGCGGTTGTTCGTACGGATAGCCGCCAGGAGCCAACGCCTGTTAGCCGGTTGGCAATTGGCATCATACGTTCATTGAACTGATAGACAGGAGGCACGAATGAAGATCAGATGGTTCCTTTTTGTTTCGATTTTGGCCGTTCTGTTGTGCGGTGTCGTTGCCTGCACCGGCCAGGAGGCGGCGCAACCCACCCAAGCTCCTGCGGCCGAAACCAAGACGCTGATCGTGGGCCTTATGGCTCCTTTCACCGGGCCCAGCGCCCGCGTGGGTGAGGAGTTCAAATACTCGGCCATGATGGCCTTTGATCAGATAAACTGGACCGTAGGCGACACCAGGATTGAGCTGGTGTACATTGACGGCGAATCCGACCCGGAAAAGGCCACCCGTGCCTACGAGGCGGCCATCACCCGTGACAAGATGGACGTTGGCCTGCTGAACTGGGACGCCTCGGATGTGATCCCGGTCATGGAGCTTTCCGCCAAATACAAGATTCCCCACTTTTTCGCCATGGGCACCAGCGAGGACATTGATGCCATGTGGTTGTCCGATGCGAAATACTCCTACTGGATGGGCAAAGGTTGGCCTACTCCCTCCAAGTTGACTATCAACTATGTGAATGCGCTCGAGGACGCCCTTCAGCGGGGGCTTTGGTCGGTTCCTGAAAAGAACGTTGTCTTGTACGGCAACGACGATGAATGGAGCCGGGGTTTTTCCAAGGCGATCGGAGTCCAGCTGCAGGCCGCCGGCTGGAAAATCGTGGGCGAGGAATATGTTCCGGTCGGAGAGACCGATTTCTATCCCATGCTGACCAAGATCAAGTCGCTCAACGCGCCGCTGATGGCCGGCACCATGGACGACGCGGCCGGCTTTCCGGCCATGATCAAGCAGGCGCGTGAGGTGGGCGTCACGAGCCTCATCGTTGCCGACGGTCTGGGATGGGTGGGCGAGTGGTATGACATGGCCGGCGCCGCCTCGGATTACGTCATTGATCAGATCCCCGGTTGGGCCACCGCGGACGCGGTTGCCTTTAAGGACGCTTTCGAGGCGCGTTGGGGCATCGAGCCAAGCCCCTCCTCGGCTGGTTTGGCGTATGATGAAGTGGGCTTTTTCATCCGGGTTCTGCAGCAGACCTTTGAGGATCACGGCGCGCTCACCAGCGAGACCATCCATGAGACTGCCATGGCCAAGATGTTCACCGGCGAACTCACGTACACCGACGGAATCCTGATGTCGGAATACGCGTTCTCTCAGGAATCGCTGCCTGACATGGTCGTGGGCAAGGGTTATTTTGTCTTTCCGGTGATCCAATACCTGGAAGGCGCCGGCATCACGATATGGCCCGATGAGATCAAAGAGCAGGACCTGCAACTTCCTCCGGGCTAATACGTGATACTGCAGGTCGACCGCGTCACGAAGCGATTCGGCGGGCTGGTTGCCCTGGACAGCGTAGACCTGGCGGTGGAGGAGGGTGAGATTCTTGGCGTCATCGGTCCGAATGGCGCGGGCAAGAGCACCCTCCTCAACGTGATCGCCGGGGCGCACAAGAGCACTAGCGGCACCATCTCGCTGTGTGGCGAGCGGATTACGGGATTAAGCGCCAGCCAGATCTGCCGACGGGGCATTGGCCGTACCTTTCAAATCCCCAAGCCGTTTGGCCGGATGTCCGCTCTGGAAAATGTGCTGGTAGCTTCCACCTTTGGTGACCCGACGCTGCGGGGCGATGCTCTGGCCCGGGCAGAGCATACGCTGGAGTTTGTGGGATTCACCGCCGACCCAGAGACGCCGGCCGGCAGCCTCAACACTGCCCACCTTCGCCGTCTCGATCTGGCACGGGCGCTCGCCAGCCGACCCCGGCTGTTGCTGCTGGATGAATCCGCCGCCGGCCTCACGCCCAACGAGCTATCTGATCTGCAGGGTCTCGTTCTCAGAATCCGTGAGCAGGGGGTAAGCATCCTCATCGTTGAGCACCTGATGCGCTTGATCATGGAGCTGTGCGACCGGATCGCGGTGCTGCACTATGGGCAGGTCCTGGCCGTAGGTACGGCGGCCGAGATCTGCCGGAATGAGCAGGTAGCCACTGCCTACCTGGGCGAGCAGTATCTTCTTTAGGCCACGGATGCGACTCCTGTGAACGAGCCGGCCGGTCAGTTGTTGTCTGTTCGTCACCTCCAGGCCCGGTACGGCCGGCTCCAGGTTCTCTGGGACATCAGCCTGGAGGTTTGTAAGGGGGAATTTGTCGCGCTCATCGGCGCTAACGGCGCCGGCAAAACTACGATCCTGCGCGCCATTTCGGGCGTGATTCGGCCGTCGGCCGGTGAGGTGACCTTTCTGGGCCAATCCATCGGCGGGATGCCGGCGCACAAGATCAGCCGCACCGGTCTGGGGTACATCACCGAGGACCTTAACCTGTTCGAGGCGATGTCAGTGCAGGACAACCTGCTGCTCGGCGTCATGACCCGGCAGGACGGCAGTCCCCGTGGCGAAGCGCTGAACGAGGTGTACCAACTCTTTCCGATCCTCAGTCAGCGTCGCCGGCAACTGGCCGGGACCCTCAGCGGCGGCGAACGCCGTATGTTGGCCCTGGGCCGGGGACTCATGTCCCACCCGCAGCTGCTCATGGTCGACGAACCCTCGCTGGGCCTGGCGCCCCGTTTGGTGCTGACCGTATTTGATGCGCTCACCGACCTGCACCGGCGGGGGGTGACCATCTTGCTCGTGGAGCAGAACGTCAACCACACGCTGAGCGTCGCCGATAAGGCCTATGTGGTGGAGCACGGCCGCATGGTGCTGCAGGGTCCCAGCGCTGAGTTGCTGCAGAACGAGTACCTGCGCGAGGCATATCTTGGCCGGCGTTGAGCGGCTGGGAAGCGCCATCGGTGGCGCCATCATCCCGCAGGCTGAGCGCCGTCAACCGAACTAGATAGGGCAATTATGGACTTGCTGACCCTTCAAGGTTTGCTGATGACCGGTCTTTTGCGCGGCGGGCTTTACGCCCTGATGGCGGTCGGACTGGCGTTGGTATTTGGCGTCATGAACATCTGCCATTTCGCCCACGGCGAGTACTATGTGCTGGGAGCCTATGCCGCCTTTTTCGCCCATGTCACGTGGGGTCTGCATCCCGCCATCGCGATACTGGTTGCCGCCGTGCTGAGTTTCCTGGCAGGTGCAGTCAGCGAAAAGCTGCTCTTTTACCCGCTGCGCAAGCTGAACCAGAGTGGCTGGGTGATGAATGCGTTTTTGCTCACCGCCGGCCTTTCGGTGGTGTTGCAGAGCACCTACCGGCTCGCCTTTGGAACCAAATACCGCGGAATCACCCAGTACTGGAACGCCTCTGTCACTCTCTTTGGCATGACGGTCGCGGCCGACCGGTTGGTGGCGTTTGGCATTGCCCTGGTCACCATCAGCGGCCTCTGGCTGTTTCTGCAGAAAACGCCCACCGGCCGGGCCATCCGGGCTGTTTCCCAGGACGAGCGCGGTGCCATGCTCATGGGAATCGATCTCGACCGGATTCAGACGCTTACCTTTGCGCTGGGTAGCATGCTGGCCGGCATAGGTGGCGCCAGTCTCCTGTCGCTCAGCCCGGCGTACCCTTATGCCGGAAGCAAACCGCTGATTTCGTCCTGGTTTGTCGTGACCATTGCCGGATTGGGCAACATCTATGGCGCGGTCGTGGGTGGGTTCATTGTTGGGCTGTTTGAGAGCGTTTCCTACTTTGCCCTGGGCCAGGGGTGGCAGGAGGTCGCCAGTCTTCTGCTGCTCATGCTGCTGCTGTTGTTCAAGCCCACCGGGTTGTTCGGCACCAATATCAAAACCGTGTGGGAGTGAGCGCCAATGGAGAGCGGTCTGCAACACCGTCCGAGGACACCGCCACGTCGGCGCTCCTTGCTTCGCGCCTGGCTTTCCGCCTGGGGCCTGTCACCTGTCTTTGTGGTGGGAGTGGCACTACTGGCGTTGGCTCCGCTCTGGGCACGAGACGCCTACTTGCAACGGCTGCTGGTGGTGAGCCTGTATTTCGGTGCGCTGGCCATGACCTTTGACTTTACCGGCGGGTTCATCAATGCGGTCAACTTTGGTTTTGCCGGTTTTGTGGGGTTGGGCGCTTATGTGGCGACGTTGGTGGTGCGGAACGCCGAGCTGAGCGCCTGGGTGGGCCTTCCGGCCGCGGCCCTGGCTACCGGGTTGGTGGGCTTTCTTACCGGCCTTCTCACGTTGCCCCTGCGCGGAATCTATGTATCTCTGATGTCCTGGTTTGTGGGGATGACACTGATGGCGCTGGCCGGCGCCTTGAAGGACGTCACCCGGGGTGCCCGTGGGTTGGTGGTGCCCCCCATGGCGGAGGGGATCACCACGCTGGGTTACCTGTACGTCTTGCTGGTCATGGCAGTCGCTTTGTACCTGCTGCTGCACCGCATCATCCGGTCGCGCGCCGGTTTGGCCTTTCGCGCAGTGGGCCAAAACTTTGACGCCGCTTGCGCCTCCGGGGTAGACCCGACCCGCTACAAGTTGCTGAACTTTACCCTTTCCTGCGCCTGCGCCGGTTTCCTGGGCGGATTCTATGCCCATTTTGTCGGCATCGTCACGCCGGCAATCATGGACACCTCCTACACCATGGAGGTGATGACTCTCTCGTTCATCGGCGGCTCTGGCAGTCTGCTGGGCGGCGTTGTGGCCAGTTTTCTGCTGATCCCGATATTCGATTCGCTCAAGTATCTGATGGAGTACCGACTCATCATCTACGGGCTCATGTTGATCCTGGTGATGATCTTTTATCCGGCCGGGCTCTACGGGCTCTATCAAACCGCCGCGCAGGCGTTGCGCCAGCGGTTTCAACGACGGTAGTCCGGGCTTGCTTTTACGGCCGCTCTGAATTTCGTGGATGGGCATTGCCACCGGCGACCGGGCCAGCCTCGCGATGGCATCAGGGCATCGGGCGCGGTGTGGGATGGCCCATGGTGTGCTCTTGTCAGTGCGTACTTTGCCGTCCAGACTACCGGCCGGGACCTGCGCCAGCGCCTGGTTGCGTTCCGGCGCCAGCTCGTCGATCACCCGCCGACAGTGCCCGAGGCGACGCCGCCACTGCGCCGAGGATCAGGAGGATGGGCACAAAGAACCAGGCGATGATCTTGTTGCGCAGCCGGCCGAGCGGTCAATCGGCCGCGCCGGAACCCGATGCGGTGGTCGTCATCTCCCTTGAGCGTTCCATCGCCAGGCCCGGGGTCCGGATCGACGGCTCCGCTCCGACAAACCGGCGCTCCTCGCGCCCTGTTCTTCGGCTCCCATAATCGCATCATGGCCTGCTCGGCAGCGTGGCGCCGCCGGGCAGGCAATTTGCCCCGAACGCAGACCTGCGGTATACTGCGGGAGTTGGGGAACACCCCCGCCGCCAGAACCTGGCGCAGAGACCATACCAGATATCGCGTGCCGCCGGGTCCGGTTCGCGGCCGGCTTGCCGCCCGGCCCGCGGCGCTGCACGCTGCCGGCGACAACCCAAGATAGAGAGGAAGGATACATGAATCGACACGACGTTCGGCTGCTGCAACAGGTGCGGGGTTATCCCTGCGTCACCATTCTCATGCCCACCCATCGGACGGCCCCGGCCAACCAACAGGATCCGTTGCGGCTCAAGATGCTGTTGGACCAGGCCACCAACCGGTTGCTGTCCGAGTTTAGCAGACGCGACATAGAGCGCTTGTTGGGACGCCTGGATCAACTGGCCGGCTCGCTGGACCTGCGTTACGTGCAGGACGGGCTGGCGCTGTTCGCCAACCAGGACATCGGCCGGGCTGTGGTCCTGCCGTTCTCGGTAAAGGAGCGGGTCATGATCGACGAGACCTTTGCCACCCGGGAGCTTGTCTATGCGCTGAACCACCTCGCCCGGTACTGGGTGCTGGCGCTCAGCGAAAAGCCCACCCGGCTCTATGAAGGTGTGCACACAAATCTGACCGAGGTTACCCAGGAGGGCTTTCCCATGGTGCACGAGGGCCCGGGTGGAGCTGCACCCCTGCCCGGCGGATACGGCATCCGGAAATCGGCGCATCGAGACGAACGCCACCGGCAGTTCTTCCGGCAGGTGGACAACGCGCTGAAACCTTTTCTGGCCGATGACCCTTTGCCGCTGGTGTTGATCGGTATTGGTCGATACCAGGCTTTCTTTCGCGAGTTGACCGCCCACGCGAGCGCCATCGTCGGCGTGGTGAGCGGCAGCCACGACAGGACCCCGGCGCACGAATTGGCCAAACTGGCGTGGCCGCTGGTAGAGGAGAACGTGGCCGCCCGGCGTCAGGAAGCGCTGGGAGAGCTGCAAAAGGCGGTCAGCGAAAAGCGGTTCGTCGCGACGGTGGGCGAGGTGTGGCGGCTGGCGCACGAAGGCCGCGGCGCGCTGCTGCTGGTGGAGGAGGGTTTCCACTACCCGGCTCTTCTGGACGAGAGCGGTACCCATCTGGTGCCGGTGGACGACCCGACGACGCCCGGTGCCATGGACGACGCGGTGGACGAAATCGTTGAGACGGTGATGGACAAACGCGGCAATGTAGTTTTCCTGCCGAACGGACAGCTGGCCGATTACCAACGGATCGCGCTGATCCTCCGCTATTAGGGCTGCTGCTGGCGACCCCAAGCCCGTAACGTTTCCCCAGATTGGCAGGTCTCGCACACCAGGGCGGTGGGGTCGCGGCCCCAACTTGTCTCCGGACGGCCAATGGGCCCCTGCCGCAAGGGTCAGCAACCTGGAAGAGTCTGCGGAACCCGCCAAACTGGGGGCCAAAAAGATTGACTCCGGCAAAATCCTGTGCTATACTATCATATGTGGGACAGTGTCCCACATTGAGGGACAGGACCCGGTGTGTTAATGTCCGCAACCAATGCCTCCAGCGGCTCAGGCCCAAACGCGATCCACAAGGCGTTTGAGATTCTCCGCGCTTTTACCTCCGAAAAGGACGAATGGGGAGTGCGCGAGCTGACGGCCGCCCTCGGCTTGCCACGCAGCACGGTGCACCGGATGCTTTCCGCTCTGGAGCGGGAAGGGGTGGTGGAGCAGGACCCGCGGACCGGTCGTTACTTGTTGGGCTTTGAGTTGGTCGCGCTGGCCGGCTCGGTCCTGCGGCACTCGGACGTGCGCCGAGTGGCGCTTCCCTACATGACGGACCTGGCGACCCGCTGGCACGAGACGGTGGACTTGGATGTGCTGCGCGGCGCCTACATAATCATCATCGAACAGATTCCCGGCCGCCACGTGCTCTCCACCGGCGGAACCTTTGCCGCCCGGCTGCCGGCTCATTGCACCTCTACCGGCAAGGTGCTGCTGGCGCATGCCGGGCCGAATTACGTGGAGGCCAACCTGCCGGCCGAGCTGACCCCGTTTACCCCGGATACCATTCGCACCCGCACCGCGCTGCTCGAGGAGTTGGAGCAGATTCGCCGGCAAGGCTATGCCCGCGCCTGGGGCGAGCACGAGGGGTTTGTGCGCGCGGTGGCGGTCCCGGTCCGCGGCCGTACCGGCGAGGTCACGGCCGCCATGAGCATCTCGGGCCCCTCGTCCCGCATCGACGAGAGCGTGGCCGCCGAGATGATCGCGTTGCTCAAGAGCCATTCGGCCGAGATATCGTCCCGCCTCGGTTTCGTCGGAGGCTAAGACGGCATCAGAGCCGGCGAATACACCTACTTATCTGGAGGCTGACGTGGATGGACAAGATACAGTGACGCACGACGAGCTGCGAGAGATGGAGCGGCAGTACGTGCTGCATTCGTGGACGGTTCAGAGCAGGTACAACTCGCCTGTCGTCGTCACCGGCGATGGAGCGTCTTTTGTGGACATGGACGGCCGGCGGTACCTGGACTTTACCTCGCAGGCCATGTGCAACAACCTGGGGCATCAGCACCCGCGCGTGGTTAAGGCCATTGTGGAGCAGGCTCAGAAGCTCTGTTTTATTCAGGGCAGCTGGGGCTGCGAGCCGCGAGCCAAGCTGGCCAAACGGCTGGCCGAGGTGGTTCCCATGGAGCGGGCCAAGACCTTTTTTACCAACGCCGGCGCTGAATCCAACGAGAATGCCATCAAGTTTGCCCGCTGGTTCACCGGCAAACAGAAAATCATCACCCGGTACCGGTCGTATCACGGCGCCTCGGCCGGCGCCATGAGCCTCACCGGCGATCCCCGGCGCTGGGCGGCCGAGCCCGGCATTCCGGGCGTCATCCGCGCCTTTGACGCCTATTGCTACCGCTGCAGCATGGGGCTCGAGTATCCTTCCTGCAACCTCCGGTGCGCCCAGCAGATCGATGAGATGATCATGTACGAGGGGGCGGCGAATGTCGCTGCCGTTCTCATCGAGCCCATCGTCGGCACCAACGGTATCCTGGTTCCGCCGGATGGCTACCTGCAACGACTGCGAGAGATATGCGACGCCAACCAGGTCCTCCTCATCTGCGACGAGGTGATGACCGGCTTTGGCCGGACCGGTTCCTGGTTTGCCTGCCAGCATTGGGACGTGGTCCCGGATATCATCGTGACCGCCAAGGGCCTGACCGGGGCGCTGATCCCCCTGGGGGCGGTCATCGTATCGGGCAAGATCGCCGACGCCTTTGAAAACCGTATGCTCTATGCCGGCCTGACCTACCTGGGCCACACTTTGGCCTGTGCCGCCGGGGTGGCTGCGTTGGAGGCCTACGAGCAAGAGAACCTGATAGAGCACTCGCGAGTTCTGGGCGATCGGATGCTGGCCCGCCTGCGCGAGATGCAGACCCGTCACCCGAGCATCGGCGAGGTGCGCGGCAAGGGGTTGTTTGCCGCCGTGGAACTTGTCAAGGACCGCCAGAGCCGGGAGCCGTTCGTGCCGTTCAACGTCGATTCACCGGTGCTGGGCCGGATTGCCCGAGAGGCCAAGGAGCGAGGAGTCATCTTTATGGCGCGCTGGAACTATTTCGTGTTGGCGCCGCCATTGGTCATCACCGAGACTGAATTGGATAGGGCGCTGGACATGCTGGATGAACTGCTGGTCTACGCCGACGCTGAGGTCACCAGCGCCTGACCATTCAACCACCGGACAATTGGAGAGAAAAATGGACGAAGAGACGTTGCTCAAGATCGGAACCGCCAAGCACACCGAGATATTTGGTGAGGGTGTGGCCGAGTGGCGAGAAAGGTTCAGGGGCATCAACCCGGATGCGGTTGACAACCTGATGAAGTACTGTTTTGGCGCCTACTATTGCCGGCCGGGTTTGGACCTCAAGACCCGCGAATTGTGCACCGTGACGGCGTTGGCGGTGCTGGCCCGGTGGCCGCAGCTCAAGAGCCACATCGGTGGGGCGCTGCGGGTGGGAGCCACCGAGCAAGAGGTGACCGAGGTGCTCCTGCAGATGCAAAACTATGCCGGTTGGCCCATCACCCTCACCGGTCTGGAGGTCGCGGCCGAGGCGTTTCGCGACTTTGCCGCCGAGAGCGCGGCCGCCAAGCCGGCCGAGTAGACAGGTCCGTCTGGAGGCAGCCATGAAGGCGTTGGTCAAAACCGCCAAGGGCGTCGGGCACATCGAGTACACGGACTTTCCCGAGCCGGAGCCGGGCCCGGGTCAGGTCAAGATCCGGGTCAAGGCCTGCGGGATCTGCGGCACCGACCTGCACATCCAGCACGATTCGTTCCCCAACTTTCCGCCCGTCGTGATGGGGCACGAGTTCAGCGGCGTGATCGAATCGCTGGGTCCGGGCGCCAAAGGCGTTGCCGTCGGCCAGCGGGTGGTTTCGGAGGTGCTCTATGATACCTGCCGCGAGTGCCGGGCCTGCAAAACGGGATACGACAATCTCTGTCTGACCCGTCGCGGCCTCGGCTGGGCGGCCAACGGCGCTTTTGCCACCTTTACCGTGGTGGATGCGGACCGCGTCCATCCCATCCCCGATACGCTCTCCTTCGAGGAGGCGGCCCTGGCCGAACCCTTGGCTTGCTGCGTGTGTGCGGTGTGCGAGCTGACCCAGGTGACCGCCGGGGACGTGGTTCTGGTCTCCGGGCCGGGGCCCATGGGGTTGCTCACCGTGCAGTGTGCGCTGGCCGAGGGCGGTTACGTCGTGGTGACCGGGATTGCGTCTGACGCCCTGAGGCTCCAACTGGCCCTCGATCTTGGTGCACACGAGGTCCTCAATGTTCAGACCGAGGACGTGGTCGGCCGGTTGCGCGAGTTGACCGGTGGCCTGGGCGCAGATGTGGTGTTCGAGTGCTCCGGGGCGGCCGCCGCTGCCCGTACCGGGCTGCAGGCGGCGCGCAAAGGCGGCAAGTACAGCCAGGTGGGGCTATTTGGACGTCCGGTCGAATTGGAGCTGGATCAGGTAGTGCTCAAAGAGCTGCGGCTATACGGCACCTTTAGCAGCAACTGGCGCGGGTGGGACCGCGGCCTGAGGCTGGCGGCCCAACGTCGGGTACGTCTCCGGCCCATCGTGTCACACATCTTTCCCTTGCCCGAGTGGGAAAAGGCTTTCGAGCTGGCGAGTTCGGGCCAGGGTCTCAAAATCCTGCTGGTGCCGGCCGAGTAACGCCCAACAGGCGAAGGCTGAGGTCAAGGAGGTGGTGAGGAGGAAATCAATCCTGCGACTGGAAAGGTTACCGAGTGTTTGCCAAGCTTGATCGTTGGAAGGAGAACAAGATGACGCAAAAATCCCTCAAAAAGAGCGTGCTGCTGTTGGTGACGATGGTGCTCATTACCACGGTGGCGCTCTCTGGCTGTAAAAAGGCAGAAGAAGAAGAAACGCTGCGGATCGCGCTGCCCTGGAACACCCATAACAACTGGACCATGACCACGCTGCACGAATCCGCCATCGCCAAGGTCAAAGAGTTGGGCGCGGAGGCCATCCCGTCGGTGGCGGGTGGTGATGTCACCCAGCACGTGGCCAACATTGAGAACGCAATTCAGCAAGGCGTGGACGGCATGGTGGTCGGCGACGCCAACTGGGCGGACATCAAGGGCGCAGTGGACAGCGCCATCGCCAAGGGCATCCCGGTGGTCTCGGGCGACCTGGGCGCGGACACCGTGTTGGCCGATGTCACCTCGGATAACGGCCAGATTGGCAAGCTGATGGCCGAGGCGGTGGTCAAGCATATCGGCGAGACCGGCACGGTCGTCCTGATCTACGAGCCCGGCTATGCCCCGGTGGACATCCGGATGGACGGCTTTACCGCTGAGATCAGCAAGCATTCGGGCATCAAGGTGCTCGGCCCGTTCCCCGCCCGCTGGCCCAACCAGGTGCCGGAGGCCAAGGCCCAGATGGAGGCGCTGCTCACCCAGTATCCCGCCGGCCAGATCAACGCGGTGGTGGCCAGCTATGACAGTCAGGGCGTCGGCGCGGCGCAGGCAATTCAGGAGGCCGGCCGCACCGAGATCGTTGTCATCGGCGCGGACGGCGACCGCGAGGTATTGGAATCCATCATGGCAGGCGGCCCCTTTGTTTTTACCGTGGCGCAGGACATGGCCGCCATGGGCTCCAGAGC
Source organism: Anaerolineales bacterium UBA2181 (assembly GCA_002328075.1). Classification (GTDB taxonomy): domain Bacteria; phylum Chloroflexota; class Anaerolineae; order Promineifilales; family UBA4811; genus UBA4811. The sequence continues at coordinate 20,078 of DCVT01000037.1, forward strand.
GGCCGAGATCGTGATCGGCAAGCTGCAGGGCAAGGAGGTCGAGACTGGGGTGGTGTACGTGCCCGCCATTCCGGTGGACTCGAGCAACGCCAAGGCCATCTTTGACGAGCGCTTTGGTCAGTAGTTCCCCTTGATCGGATGATCTTCCCCGCCTCCCGGTGCGGGGAAGATCGTTCCTCGGCTGGCAACAGGACCCGAAACGGGTAGGTAGGAAGCAGGGTGCACGATCCACCTTCAACGGAGCAACGCGTCCTGGCGATGCACAACATCTCCAAGGACTTTCCCGGAGTGCGGGCGCTGGACCACGTCGATTTCAGCTTGCACGGCGGCGAAATTCACGCGCTGGTGGGCGAAAATGGGGCCGGCAAATCCACGCTGATCAAAGTACTCACCGGCATCTATGCCTGCGATGAGGGGTGCATTGAGCTCGACGGCCGCGAGGTGCACGTGCGCTCCACGCGGCAGATGCAGGACCTGGGCGTCGCCTGCATCTACCAGGAGCTGAACCTCATCCCTCACTTTGACGTTGCCCAGAACATCTTTTTGGGCGCCGAACCGCGGGGAAAACTGGGACTGGTGCGCTGGTCCGAGATGTACCGGGAGGCCGAGCGGCTGTTGGGCACCTTGGGAGTCTCGCTCGACCTGCGCGTGCCGGTGCGCAAGCTAGGTTTCGGACAACGGCAGATGGTCATCATTGCACGGGCGCTGCTGCACAACCCGACCATTTTCGTGCTGGACGAGCCCACCGCCATGTTGACGCGCGCCGAAATCGGCTACCTGTTTGGTCTGCTGGAGCGCCTCAAGGAGCAAGGGGTGGGCATTCTCTACATCTCGCACCGAATGGAAGAGGTGTTTGAGATTGCCGACCGGGTGACGGTGATGCGAGACGGCAAAAACGTGGCGAGCCTCCAAGTGGCGGAGACCAACCCGGACCAGGTGATCTCGCTGATGGTTGGTCGGCAACTGGACGACATGTTTCCCAAGACCGACCTCGAGATCGGGCCACAGCTCCTGGCGGTTGGCGGCATGGGCGACGGCGCGCTGGTGCAGGATGTCTCCTTTGAGGTGCGTGCCGGTCAGGTGGTCGGAATCTATGGGGTTCTGGGTTCGGGCACGGCCGAACTGGCGGGCATGCTGGCCGGCGATCGGCCGTTGGCGGCCGGCAAGATGTTGGTGCGGGGTGAGCCGACCACGTTTCGCTCCCCGCATCACGCGCTCCGCGATGGAATCGCCCTCATTCCCAAGGATCGCCGTGACGAAGGATTGGTCCTCTCCTTCACCGTCCGCGAAAACATGACGCTGGCCGGCCTTGGCCGCTGGGTGAGCGCGGGTCTTATCCGGAGCCGCGAGGAAAAGGCGGTGACTCGGGATCAGATCGAGGCGCTCAACGTTCGGACCTACGGCGCGGAGCAGGTGGTGCAGGAGTTGAGCGGCGGCAATCAACAAAAGGTGGTCATCGCCAAGGCCATGCTCTCCCAAGCCCAGGTCTATGTATTTGACGAGCCCACTCGCGGGGTGGACGTGGGCGCCAAAATCGAGATCTATCGGCTGATCAGCCGACTCCTGCAAGGAGGTGCCGGGGTCATCCTGTTTTCCTCCGAACTCCCCGAGATTCTCCACATTACCGACCGGGTGATGGTCATGTTCCGCGGCCGGATGGTGCTGGACAAGTTGACCCAACAGACTGACGCCGACGAGCTACTCATGTATGCGCTCAAGGGCGAAGCGAGCGAGACTGATGTCAGCTAGCACGACTGCGGTTTCCGGGCCGGCTCTCAGCCGGCGCCAACGGCTGTTCATTTTCCTGGGCAACTATGGGACGCTGATCGGTATGCTGCTGGTCTTTCCCATCATCGCGATGCTGGAGCCCAGGTTTCTCTCAACCGGTAACATGCTAAACATCCTGCGCCAGGCAGCGACCCTCACGTTGGTGGCGTTGGGGTTAACCTTTGTGCTGGCAGCGGGCGTCTTTGATATTTCGGTGGGCGGCACCGCCGGCCTATGCAGCATCGTGGCGGCGCTGATCCTCGCCCGTGGGTATGGGTTCCCGCTGGCGGTGGCTGGCGCCCTGCTCACCGGTCTCATGGTCGGCATCATCAATGGCTTTCTGGTGGCACGTCTGCACATCAACGATTTTCTGGCCACCGTCGCCATGATGTTTATCACCATTGGGATGGATGTGTTGCTCTCCAAAGGCGCCAACGTCCATATTGACTTTGAGTATGCGGCCGAGTTGCGCCTGCTGGGCAAGGGGGACGTGCTGGGGATGCCCGCCGCCACCCTGCTGCTGATTGCGGTGGCCCTGGTCTGCCACGTGATCCTGGACCGCAGCAGCCTTGGCAGGCGGCTCTATGCTATCGGCGGCAACCCGCGGGCGGCACACCTCTCGGGAGTCCACGTGGAACGGTTGCGCTGGGCCGCCTTTATTCTCTGCGCCCTGGTGGTCGCCGTGGGCGGATTCATGCTCTCGGCGCGGTTGGAGGGCGGCAAGCCGCGAGCCGGCGAGGCGTTGTTGGGCGACAGCATCGCCGCCGCATCTATCGGCACCACCTTTTTGCGCCGCGGTCGTCCCCACGTCCTTGGCACCGTCCTGGGCGGGATCTTTTTGGCGACCCTGGCCAACGGGTTTGTCTTTCTGAACATCCCGTTCTATTACCAGTACATTGTCCGCGCGTTTGCCATCGTCGGCGCGGTGGCGTTTTCGGGAATGCGGCTACAACAACGCTAAACGGCGACGGATCGAGGTACCCGATGAAATCCAACGAAAACGTACGCCGTGGGGCCGGGGACTTGATTGCCCGGTATGGCACGCTGGGCCTGATGGCGCTGGTCTGCCTCTTTCTTGCCATCTCCGTCCCCGCTTTCATTCAGCCGTCGAACCTCTTTGACGTCTTGCGTCAGGTGGCGGTGGTTGGCATCATGGCCTGCGGGCTCACCTACGCCGTGGCAGCCGGCGGGTTTGATCTCTCGGTGGGTTCGGTCGCCGCGCTCAGCACCGTGTTTGTGGCCTGGCTATTGGTGCGCAACGTGCCGGTGCTGGCTGCGCTGCTGGTTGTGCTCGCAGTGGGTGCTGCCTGTGGCTGGGCCAACGGTCTGTTCTGTGCCCGCCTCCGCATTGTTCCCTGGGTGGGGACGCTGGCCACCATGCTGGCCGTGGTGGGTCCTCAGTTCATGCTCACCGGCGGCGGCAGCCAGATACCCGGCGGGCTGGGCCCGAAACAGCCCCTGATGGACTTTTTGGGTAAGGGATTTCTCGGACCGGTGCCGGTCGCTGCGCTGGTCATGCTCCTGGTGGCGGCTGTGGCCGAGATCGTTCTCTCCAAGACCGCGCTGGGCCAGCACATGTACGCGGCCGGCGGCGACCGGGTGGCGGCCGAGACCTGCGGTATCGACTCCCGGCGGGTTTTGTGGCTGGCTTATATCTTTTCCGGCGTGCTCGCCGCCGGCTCTGGGCTGCTCATGGCGGCGCGGATGGGGCTGGGCCAGGTGCGTATCGGCGAACCCTACCTGATGGACGCCATCGCCGCCGTCTTTTTGGGCAGCACCGTCATCAAGGAGGGCCGGCCGCACATCCTGGGCACCATCGTCGGGGCCATCTTTATGGGCATCATGTTCAACGGCCTGACGCTGTTGCACACGCCGTATTGGGGTTTCTATCTCTTTCGTGGCATCATGGTCTTTGCCGCCGTGGCCCTCTCGGGCTTTCGGTCCCGTTGAGTTCCTGGGTCGCGCCAGGGGTAAGGAGGCAGGATGGCTGGGATTGCGTTTGTAGTGCTCTCGCCGGGTGCGGACCCGGACGAACATCAGGTGGTGCTGTCGACGCCCGCGTTTGACCTGACGGTGGTTGCCGTGCCGGACTATACCGCCGCCATCCAGGCGGCCAAGCGCCTTCTCCAGTCCGGCATCGAGACCATCGAGCTGTGCGGCGGGTTTGGCCACGGCGGCGTGGCCCAGGTCTGCCAGGCGGTGCCGGAGGCGCATGTTGGAGTCGTCCGCTTTGACGGCCACCCCGGACTGAAAGGAAAGAGCGGCGATGCGTTCTTTGCCGGCTGAGATGCAGGCGCTCCTGTGGGACGGTAGCGCCTATCCCGAAGGGCTGCGCTGGTCTACTCTGCCGCGGCCGCAACCGGCGCCGGGCTGGGTGATCCTGCACAACCGTGCCACCGGCATCTGCGGTTCGGACCTGCACTACCTTTCGGGCGGCATGCGACACCAGGTGCCGGATGCCAACCTACCGGCCGTCTTGGGCCACGAGAACGCCGGCGTCGTGGTGGAAGTAGGGCCCGGCGTCGAGGGCTGGGCGGTGGGCGACCGCGTGGCAGCCGAACCGCTCCACCCCTGCGCCACCCAGAACCTGGGGCCCTGCCCGGCTTGCCAGGCAGGCCAATATCATCTCTGCGCCCACCTGGGGCACGTCGGCATCCCGGCGAATCTCCGCCTGCCTGGCGGTTTCGGCCCCTATTCGCCGGTTCACGCCGGCTGCCTCTTTCGGCTGCCGGACCACGTTTCCCTGGAGGACGCCGCCATTCTGGACGTCCTGGCCTGCTGCGTCCACGCGCTCCGGTTGGGCGACCCCAACCCGGGTCAGGTGGCGCTGGTGCTGGGCTGCGGCGCCATCGGCCTGGACATGCTGCAGACGCTGCGGGCCGTCGGCGTGACCGACGTGCTGGCGGTAGCGCGGTACCCGTTTCAGGCCGCGCTGGCGCGACAGATGGGAGCGGCCGAGGTGGTCTGCCTGGAGGATCAGCCGGACGCGGTCTCGGCCATTCGCCACCTAGCCGGGCGGGTGGATCAGGTCTACGAGTGCGTCGGCGGCTCAGCCGACACCGTGCAGCAGGCCGTTGACATCTGTCGGCCGGGCGGCAGAATCATTGTGCTGGGCTTTTTCAACGCAATCCGGCCGGTCAACCTGTGCACCTTTTTCCTCAAAGAGTTGGATATCCAGGCCGCCGACGGCTATTCTATGTGGGGCGAGCGCCGCGAGTTCGGGATGGCGCTCGAGCTCCTCGCCCGCGGCCAGGTGGATCACCGCGCCCTCGTCACCCACCGGTACCCGCGGGATGAGTGGGCCACCGCGCTGGCGGTGGCTTTTGACAAGCGCCGGCACCAGAGCACCAAAGTTGTTCTTACTGCCCCGGAACTGGGGAGTTGACAGTCAATAGATGGAGCAAATCTCACGTCATGAAGACCGACACCTGGAAGAACCGCGATTTCATTACCACGCTTGACTATACCCGGCAGGAGCTCGAGACTCTGCTGGGCGTAGCCGCCGAGCTGAAACAGGATTTCCTGCTGGGCAAGCCCCACGACCACCTGTTGCGCAAGACACTGTTCATGGTCTTTTACAACGCCAGCCTGCGCACCCGCAATAGCTTTGAGGCCGGCATGACTCAATTGGGCGGGCACGCCCACTTTTTGGACCAGGAAAAGATCTATTCGCCCGCGCTGCCCGGCCAGCAGGCTGCGCGGCACAGCGAAGAGATCGCCGACACTGCCCGGACGCTCAGCCGGATGGGCCACGGCATCGCCATTCGTTGTTTCGGCAGCGCAGTGAGCTGGGTCTGGGGCATGGGCAACCAGGTGATGCAAGAGTTTGCCAAATGGTCGGATATCCCGGTCATCAACATGGAGGACGACTGGTACCATCCCTGCCAGGGCATGGCCGACATCATGACCATCAAGGAAAAGCTGGGCGACCTTCAGGGGCGCAAGCTGGTGATGTCCTGGGCCTACGCGCCGGATACCAAAAAGCCCCTGAGCGTGGCCCACAGCATGCTGGCGGTGGCCAGCAAGTTCGGCATGGAGTTGGTGCTGGCTCACCCGGCCGGTTATGAACTTCACCCGACCGTGCTGGAGGGCGTCCGCGCCAACGTGGCTCGTCACGGCGGCTCGTTCCAGATTATGGACGATATGGACGAAGCCTGCCGCAACGCGGATGTGGTGTACGCCAAGTCGTGGACTGCGCTCCAGTACTGGCCGCCGACAACGGACAAGCTAGATGACTCCGGTCTGCAGGCGCTGGCCGATGGCCACAAGGACTGGATCTGCGACGGCCGGCGAATGGGCCTGGCCAAAAAGAGCGCCTTCTACCTGCACTGCCTGCCCTGTAACCGCGACCATGAGGTGACGCGCGAGGTCATTGATGGTCCCCAATCGGCCGTGTTTGATCAGGCGGAGAACCGGCTACACGCGCAAAAGGCAGTCATGAGCCTTTTGATGCGCTAAGACTGCGGGCAGAGTTGCGGCTGTGATCGACCTGTTGGTGCGTGGCGGGTGCGTCGTGACGCCGGCCGGGGTGGTGAAAGCCGGCTGTGACGTTGCAGTGGACGGCGGCCGCATCGTAGCGCTGGGCCGGGCGGATCAGCCGGCCCGCCGCACCGTCGACGCCAGCAGCATGCTGGTGCTGCCCGGCCTGGTGGATGCCCACGTTCACCTGGGCTGTTCCTCCTGGGACGCAGTGACACCCAACGACTGGTACCACGGCACGGCCGCCGCGGCTGTGGGAGGGGTCACTACGGTGGTGGATTTCGCCACCCAGACGCGCGGCCGGCTTATGATGGAGGCGGTCGATGCCTGGCGCAGTCGGGCCGACCCAGACGCGGTCATCGACTATGGCCTTCACCTCTCTATCACCGACGCCAGTTCCGCCACGCTGGACGAGATCAGCCGGGTCGTCGACTATGGCATCCCCACCTTCAAGATGTTCACCATCTATCGTTCCCACGGTATCATGTTGGAGGACGATCAAATCCTGGAGGTCTGCCGGCGGGTGCACGAGTGCGGCGGGCTGCCCGGCGTCCACGCCGAGAACGCGCCTATTGCCGAGCGCAACTATGCCCGTTTCGCGGCCAAGGGTCTGTGGCAACCGCACTATCACGCGCTGGCCAAGCCGGATTACGTCGAGGCCGAGGCCATCAACCGGGTGCTCTTTCTGGCTCGTGTTGCCAGCGCTCCCCTCTACATCTATCACCTCTCCACCGCCCTGGGGCTTGAGCTGGTGCGCCGGGCGCGGGCGGCCGGCCAGGCCGTGCTGGCCGAAACCTGCACTCACTACCTGACGTTGTCGGCTGATTGCCTGGATCGGCCGGACGGGGTCAACTATATCTGCAGCCCGCCGCTGCGGTCAGTCGCTGACCAACGGGCCCTGTGGCAGGCGCTGAGCGACGGTGCTGTGGCTCTGGTGAGCACCGACGAGGCCGGCTACAACGCTGCCGACAAGGCGCGGGCGTTGGGCGGTCCGCTGGAGGCCATTCCCAACGGGCTGCCCGGCGTCGAGCTGCGGCTGCCCGTCCTTTATACCCAGGGGGTTGAGGGCGGGCGGCTGTCACTCGAACGCTTTGTGGAGCTCAACTGCACCAACCCGGCGCGGGTCTGCGGTCTCTACCCCCGGAAGGGGGTCATCGCGCCGGGGAGCGACGCCGATCTCATCGTCATCGACCCCGGCCGCCGGGTCCGGCTTGGCGCCGATACCCAGCACATGCCGGTGGACTGGTGCGCTTATGACGGGCTTGAGGTGGCCGGCTATCCGCAGTACACCGTGGCCCGCGGCCAGGTGATTGTGGATGACTATGTCTTCTGCGGCGCGCGCGGCCGGGGCGAGTTTGTGCCCGGTCGGCTGGATTGGTCGGGTCTTAGCAGTCTCGGCCTGACCGACCCGCGCAAAGCGGATGGGCCCGCGGCGTGAACCGCGGCCCCCTCGGTGGGTGATCTGACATAAGGAGCGACGAACGGTGGTAACGAACCCTCTTCAATGCGAGTTTGCCGGCCTGAAGTTGGATAACCCCTTTTTGCTGGCCTCGGCACCTCCCACCCGTGACTCCGCCATGTTGGATCGAGCGTTTCAGGCGGGCTGGGCGGGAGCCGTGATCAAGACCATCCCCTCCGATGCCATGATGCAGCGGGGTTTGACGCAGGAGCCGCGGCCCCTGCTGGCCCATTTCAAACGGGGAGCCCAGCGGATCGGCATGGGCAATCTCTCGATCACCGGCCAGTGGGGACTTGTTGACTGGGCTGCGGCGTTGCCGGCGCTGAAGGCTAGGCACCCCAGCAAGATGGTTCTGGGCAGCTTTGGTGCCGAAGTGGTCAGGGAGACCTGGCAGACCATGGCGCGAGCCCTGGTCGCCGCCGGGGTGGATGGCATCGAGCTGGCCTTGTCCTGCACCCACGCCACGTTGGGCCGCGAGGTGCCGCTCATCGTGGGCGAGGACCCTGAGTTGGCGGCGCAGGTCGTGGGGTGGGTCACCGAGGTGGTGCCGCCGACCATTCCCGTCATCCCCAAGCTGCCGGCTTCCGTACGCGACTGGCGCGGGGTGCTCGAGGCCTGCTGCGAGGCCGGCGCGGCCGGGGTGACCACCATCAACACCCTCTCGTCCCTGATGGGGGTGGACCTGGACACCATGCAGCCGCTGCCCAACGTCCAGGGTGTAGGCACCTACTGTGGGTACTCGGGTCCGGGCATCAAGCCGATAGCACTGGCGGCGGTCTCCCGGGTTCACAAGGTGGGCCTTTTGCCGGTCTCGGCTACCGGCGGCATCAGCAATTGGCAGGATGCGGCCGAATTCATACTGCTGGGCGCCTGCTGCGTCCAGGTCTGCTCCGCAGTCATGTGGTCGGGTTATGGCATCATTGACAAGATGCTGGCGGGCCTCACCGGTTACCTTCAGGAAAAGGGGGGCGCCTCGGTGCAGTCATTGGTGGGGCGTGCGAATGACCGGGTCATCGACAGCGTCTTTCGGCTGGAGCCGGATTTCAGCCTTGTGGCTCGGATTACTGACCGGTGCACGAATTGCGGTCGTTGTGTGATTGCTTGTCAGGACGGCGCCCATCAGGCGATCCGGCCGGCGGCCACGCCCGAGGGCGCACCGCACGTTGACCTGGAAGCGTGTGTTGGGTGCGCCCTGTGTGCCCAGGTCTGCCCGGTGGATGCCATCGAGTTTGGCCCGCGAGCCAGGTGGTTGGCCTGAGCCTACGGGGATGCCAAGGTTACAGGAGGGTGGGGTATGGACCCGTTCATGGTTGAAGCGTTGGCCGAGGCCCGTCAGGGGTTGGCAGAGGGTGGGGTTCCCATAGGCGCCGTCCTGGTGCGGGATGGGGTCATCATCGGCCGGGGTCATAACGGCCGGGTGCAGGAGGGGAACCCCATTCTGCACGCCGAGATAGCCTGCCTGCGCAACGCCGGCCGCATTGGGGACTATCGGAACACGGTGCTGTATTCCACGTGCATGCCCTGTTTTCTGTGTGGCGGTGCGGTAGTCCAGTTTGGCATCCCACGGGTCGTGGCGGGCGAGGCGCGGACCGGCCGGGGGTCCTGGGACTGGCTGAAATCCCACGGTGTCGAGGTGGTTGACCTGGATCTCGACGAGTGCTGGCAGCTAATGCAGGGGTTCGTTGGCCGTCACCCGGCGCTGTGGGCGGAGGATTGCGGCGCGTTCGCGCCGCGCTAGCACGGCGCCGAACACCCGGGTGTCTTGCCGGTACCCGCTCCCCAGCGACACCCAAACGACATGACGGTCCTTGAGCTGGGCCACGCGCGCCAGTCGCGCCGGTGCCAGGAGTCAGAGGCTGACGGTTCGATCTGAGGAACGCCGCTCAGACTTGCGACACAAGTTGAGCATCAGCCGAGCGGCTCCAGCAGCGGGTTAACGCGCGCGCGGTGTTGCATCCTTTTTCGGCGTCACCACGATGCACATGATGTGAGGGTCACTGTTTTCCCATTTGATCGCGCGTATCCCCGCTGACGTGGAATGGACTGTTCCAAAAGTGCTCTTGATGTCCTTTGCCATGGACTGGAGTATCGACGTCACTTCGTTTTCGGTTATTCCATTGGCTACGCGGCCGCACAGGGTGAACACAGGTGGCAAAGGCTCGTATCTCAGAATCGCCTCCGGGCGGTGACACCTGCCCGATGCATATAGTGAACGTCTACGCCGGGGTGAGGGTGGCCGACCGTCTCCAACGGGCAGGTTTCGTCGTGGACGCCTACCAGTGGGAAATGGGTCGCTGTTTTGTCCGCCAAATCTACCCGTGGACGAATTTCCAAGTCCTCGCTTTGCTGCCTTGTCATCCCCAGCTTGAACGGGCCGATGGATTCGCCTGGAACAATCGAGAACTCGGTCATAGTTGCACCTCCCATAGCGCCTCCAGTGTGGACCCAAACCTGCTTTCTGCCAAGGCCGAACATCGGTCGGGTTGGAGTGCCGCCTGCGGCCGCAACGCGGCACAGACGCGGACCGCAGTGGCCACGACCTGTCAAGCTGAGCAGTATTGATCCTGTCCGGTCAAGGTGCGCAGGCGCACCGGTCCAGTTACGAACGCCCTACCCGCCGTCCCACTCGCACACGATCATTGGCCGGTGCGTCGTCAAGACCAACGCCCTCTGACCTGGCGCTGGCTCCGCAGAGCGCCAGGTTCCGAGAGCGCATCACGCTGCTAGCCGGTCTGCCGGCTTTGTGATATAGTGCTCTCGGTAGCAGAATCGCTGTCGGCCACCATGGCGGGATGGCCACCAAGGGAGACAGCAGAGATGAAGCGAACACAGGGCATGCTTGTTTTTCTGGTCTTGAGCCTGTTGGCGGCTCTATTTCTTTCCGCAAGCAACATGGCGTTAGCCGGGCCAGGCGACCCGCCGGCCAACACGCCGTTGAGACAAGAGCAATCGACCCTGTCGGCGCCCAGCGGTCTTTCGCGAACGCCAGGTCAGCTCAACGGGGCAGCGGTGATCGCGGTCTTTGACGATCCCAACTACGTGGATACTGAAGGCTACACCTCCAGCGAATCGGATAACGTGCAGGCCGGGTTGGCGGCAATGGGGTACATCGTCCAACCGTTTACCGGCATCGACGAGGCGTCGTGGAGCGCAGCGCTGGCGGGCGCCAATATCCTGGCAATCCCAGAGTTGGAAAACAATTCCTACTTGGGCAATGACCTATCACCGGCGGCGCGCAGCGTGATAGCCGATTTCGTGTCCCAGGGTGGCGGGTTGATCCAGTTCTACTACGGCTCCGATTTTCTGAACCCGGTTCTGGGTTTGAGCCTCGACCATAGTGGCGGCGACAGCAGCAGTATTACCGCAGCGGCCGAAGGGACGGCCTTTCACGGCGGCCCGGCATCCCTGCCCAGCAACAATGCCACCTGGGGGCTCGACCGCACCACCTTCCCGGCCGGCGGGCTGGCCATCTATAGCAGCGGCGGCAACAGTGCGGAGGTGGCCTGGATGCCCTACGGAGGTGGACAGATCGTTTACCTGGGATGGGACTGGTATGATGCCGCTCCACCCGGCAGCCAGGACGGCGGCTGGTTGGAGGTGCTGAATCGCGCCGTGATGCAGGTGGGAAATCCCTTCTTGGGGTTGGTTCCCGCATCCGCCAAAGGTTACGACACTCCGGGGAGCATTGTGATTTATGAGCTTGCGTTGGTAAACGGCACCACGTTGACCGATACCTACACCCTGGAGCTGAGCGGCAATCTTTGGCCTACCGCGCTGCCCTATGCCATCACCCCACCACTGTCCGACGGCGACTATCTGGAGATCGCCGTCCAGGTTGCCATTCCTGCGGGCGCTGCAGCCGGCACCTACGACGATGTGACCCTGACGGCGACCTCGGTCACCAGCCCGACGGCCTTTTCGGCTACCGCCTCCATCCGCACCATCGCGCTGTGTCCCGGCTACCTCACCATTGCGGGACGATCTAGCGAAACGTACGGTGATCTGGACGACCTGTGGGAATACGGCGGCCAGACGTTTGCAGTGGCGCGCCTGACGTTGTATAGCGAGGATGCCGACAGCATGGATGCTGACCTGCGCGGCTATGATCTGGCCACGGGCTGGCAAACAATCGCCAGCGGCCGGGATGTGGGCAATGGAGTCTTCTTTGACGACGTGCTGCTGCCGGCCCGCTATACCGCTTTGAACGTGCTGTTGGACGATACCGATGACAACGACCTGATCTACTACGACTATGAGTTCCTCGTCTGCCGCCACCCGGCGGTGGACGTCAAACCGGACGCTGCTCAGCTCCAGTATGCCGAAAGTGGCCAAACTGCGATCTATACCTATACTTTGACCAACTTCCTGATGGCTCCGGGGCAGTTCGACCTGATCACCAGCGGGCCGGTGTGGCCTACGAGTGTGCGCACCACCAGCGGGGCGCCGCTGAGCCGGACCCCGCTCCTGGCCGATCTGGAGGTCTATACCTTCACGGTGCAAGTCAACGTGCCGGCCGGTGCGGTCCCGGGCGCGGCGGACGACGGCCTGGTCACGGCCAGCGGCGTGGGGCAGCCGGCCATACGAGATGACGGGGAATTTCAGACAACGGTCTCCTCCGGCCAATACGGTTATGTCTTTACCCAACAAGATAACCAGATTCACGTGCTGGACACCGCCATTCACGCCGTCGTCGGCGCCATTGATACCACGCTCTACGGAGATGGACCATATCTTGGCGGGCTGAGTCCCGATGGATCACGGCTCTACGTAAGCCTGCGGGATAGCGGCCGTGTGCTCATCGTCGACACCGCTACCCAGCAACCGCTCGCGGCGATTGACGTGGGCCAGGGCCCGCGCAACGCGGCCTTTACCGCGGATGGGACCTACGCCTTTATTCCCAACCGCTGGAGTGGCTCGCTATCGGTGATAAACACGGGGATCCCCACTCCCACAGTCACGGTGACGCTCACGATGGGCGACAGCCCAATGATTGTCGTCACCAGTGCCTGCCTGGGCAAGGCCTACGTGACCAATCTCGGCAGTGACACCGTGAGCGTGATTGACACCGCGACGCTCAGCGTGGTCGATACCATCACCGGCTTTAGCAGGCCATGGGGCATCGTCCTGTCGCCCTTTGGCCGTCGGGCCTATGTCGTCAACCAGGGCGGTGGCTCAATCGGCGTGATCGATACGGCCATCGACGAACTGGTAGCCACCTGGCAACTCCCGGGCTGGTGGCTGCAAATGATCGACATCTCGCCCGATGGTCGCACACTCTATGTGGTCGACAACGAGCGAGGGGCGGTGCTGGTGGTCGACGCTTTCTCCGGCGATCTGTTGACTGTCATCCCCTCCGAACGATCGGAAGCCTGGTACATCGAGGCCTTTCCGGCCGGCGCGGGCAACTATGCCTACTTTTCGCGCCCCTATCCTCAGCAAGTGGCGGTGGTAAACACAGAGACGCAGCGCGTAGAGAGGTTGATTTCGCTGGCGGGCGTCGGTGATGCACGCGGACTGGCTCTCTTTCCGATGGACCTCGCCTGCCTCGCCGGCGATGTGGCACTGTCGCCTACCGCACCGCACCTGGTAGCCCCGGCCGGGGAGTCGGTCAATTTCGGCCTCTATGTAACCAATCTCTCGATCGTCACCGACACCTTTGCTTTGTCGCCAAGCGGCGGGACCTGGCCCGCGCACCTGTCTGCCCCGACCACCGGGCCGCTGGCGCCGGGCGAGACCTTCCCGCTGACGGTGACGGTGGACATCCCGACCGGCGCCGCGCAGGGGGTGCTGGATGCGGTCACCCTTACGGCGAGCGGCGCGGGCGGCTCGGACGCGGCGATGCTCACATCCAGCGTGTTGCGCCCCGGCTTTGTTTTCGACGAAGACGAACGCGTTATCCATGTGGTCGATACCTTCTATCACCTGGACAGCGGCATCGACATCGACACCTCGAGCTATGGCGGCAAACCCTTCCGCGGAACCCTGAGTCCTGATGTAAAGCTGCTCTATGTCGGGCTGCGTGATTCTGACTCGTTGCTGATCGTCGATGCGGTGGAGCTCGCTCCGGTGGCGATGCTGGAGGTGGGCAGCGGCCCGCAGGATGTGGCTTTCAACCTGGATGGCAGCCGGGCGTTTGTGACCAATCGCTGGGACGGCACGATCTCGGTGATTGACACCGGAATTCCAGAGGTGATCGACGAGATAGAGGTAGCCGGTCAGGTCATGGGTCTCACGCGAACCTGCGCCGACAGGCTCTATGTCGCCGTCCGAGGTCCGGACGGTGTGGCAGTGGTGGATACGGCCGGGCTGACCGTCACTCAGGTGATTACCGGGTTGAGTCGTCCCTGGGGCGTCGTCGCCGACCCGCTCAGCCGCCGCGTCTATGTTTCCAACCAGACCGACCGCAGCGTCAGCGTGATCGACACCCGGACAGATAGCCTTATTGCCGCCTGGCCCGTGCCCGGCGCCGATTGGCTGGCCGACCTGGACGTTTCGCCAAGCGGACGCTGGCTCTATGTGGCGGATGCCGACATGGGTGACATCTATGTGTTGGACACCAGGACCGGCGCCCTGCAGGCTACGATGACGGCCACCGGCGACGGCCGGACCGCCTGGGAGGTTGAAGCGCTTCCCGGAATCGCCGGACCCTGGGTCTATGCCACTTTTCCTTATGACGGCTGGCTGGGAGTGTTCAACACTGCCGACCATACAATGGAAAAAGTGCTACTGCTGGGAGATGGCGAGCTGCGCGGCATGGCGCTTTTCCCGCCGACGTGGTTTTACCACCGGGTACAGCTGCCACTCGTGCTCAAGAGTGGGCGTTGACTCTCTTGGCGGAGCGATCCTGGTGGCTGCCCGGGTAGGACGGGCGCCCGGCATTACCGGCGTTGCGCCGTCTCCTGACCGCACGAGGTAGAAAGAAGCAGCGACGGACACCTGCGAAAACCGACCGGAATAGCCGTCCATTAGGCAGTCCTGGCGCGGCAATAGGGCGGCGCTGACGAATCCAGCGTTGGTTGCCGCGCCTGCCCCCGGATGCAGCACACTCGATCTGCCGGCAGTGGTGTTCCCTTGCCAGCACCATCTCAATCGTGTAGTATTGGCCGTCGGCCGGCCCGTGCCGGCGAGCGGCAGTCGAACGGAATGGACACCCTGCCCTTGGGTTGATCATTGTGCGTCGACCCGCCGGCTGGGAATGGCCGTTTGGAAAGCGTGGTGTTATGGATCCGTTGCTTCAGTTCCTGCTAGTGTTGACCCTCATCATCGTCGCTGCCAAGGTCGCGGGCTATCTAAGTATGCGGTTGGGACAGCCGGCCGTGGTGGGTAAGCTGGTGATGGGCCTGGTGCTGGGGCCAACGGTCCTCAATCTGTTTCGCTGGCCGGTCTTTAGCGACACCCACCTGCAGCCCATGATCATTGAATTGGCCCACCTGGGCGTTCTCTTTCTCATGTTTGTCGCCGGGCTGGAGGTGGACCTCGGCCTCATGGCGGCGTCCGGCCGGTCCACCATGCTGGCTGGGGTTTTGGGCGTCCTGACACCGATTGGCCTGGGACTCCTGGTGGCGCTTCCCTTTGGTTACACCGCGCAGGCGGGGCTCTTTCTCGGCCTGGTTCTCGCCGCCACCAGCGTGAGCATCTCGGCCCAGACGCTCATGGAGCTGGGCGTCCTGCGGACGCCCGTCGGCATTGCGCTGCTGGGAGCGGCTGTGGTGGACGACGTGCTGGTGATTGTGCTGCTCTCTCTCTTCACCGCCGTGACCGGAGAGGGTTCGGGTCTCCTCTCAGTCATTGTCGTGGTGGGCAAGATGCTGCTGGTGATGGCCGCCATTGTCCTGGTCGGGTTGCGCGTCGTTCCGCCGCTGGCTGCCCGGGCCGAACGGCTGCCCATCAGCGAAGCGGTGCTCTCGGTGGTCTTTGTGGTCACCCTGGTATTTGCCTGGGCCAGCGAGGCGTTGGGCGGAATGGCGGCCATTACCGGCGCCTTTTTGGCGGGAGTCTCTTTCGGCCGCACTTCTCTACGGCACACCATCGATGTCAAGGTGCGTGGTCTGACCTACGCCTGGCTCGTGCCCATATTCTTTGTCAGCATCGGACTGCAGACCGACGCGCGGCTGCTGGGTTGGGCAGGCGTCCCGTTTGCGCTGGCGGTGATCGGGGTTGCCATCGTCGCCAAGGTACTCGGCGCCGGGTCGGGTGCCCGGCTGGGTGGGTTTGCCAACAAGGACGCCCTGCGCCTGGGCGTGGGCATGGTCTCCCGCGGCGAGGTGGGGCTGATTGTGGCCTCCATCGGGCTCAAGGAAGGCTTGCTGACTACCGAGGCCTTTACCAGCCTGGTCATAGTTGTGCTGGTCACCACCTTGGTGACCCCATTGCTGCTCCGGCGACTCTACCCGCGGCCGTCGGCCGCGCATCGAGGTTCTTAGGACAGATCGTAGAAAGGATCTGACATGGCGCAACTGGTGGTTTTGGTACTCGACGATCCTAGCCAATGCACCGCAGTGATGGACGCCTGGGACGCGGCCGGGACAACCGGCATCACCATGCTAGAGAGCACCGGTCTGCAGCGGGTGCGCAATGTGCTGCAGGGCGATGTCCCACTCTTCCCATCGCTGCGCGACCTCTTGACTAGCCACGAAGCCCATCATCGCACCCTCTTTACCCTGGTTCGGGACGACGTGATGGTGGACCGGATCATCGAAGCTACCCAGCGCGTTATCGGGGACCTGAACCGGCCGAACACCGGGATCTTGTTTGTGGTCCCGTTGGCTCGGGTGCTAGGGCTCAACCGGCAGGACCCTTCGGGCTGAATCGGGGACCGGCTGTGGGTCCTGCCCGGCGGACGGGGTAGGTCAAGGGGCGGTGCGCGGCTGGGTCGCACTGCGCCGGCCGCCGCCGGGCCGATCAGGTGCGCGCTGCCCGGCGGACAGAGTTGCCGGAGTCGGCTCAGCCGATCAGCAGGCCAATGGCCAACAGCGTCGGCGTGAGCAGGTTTACCATCACGTTCTGCCCCTGAGCGGGGATCAACCGGGGCGGATCGTCTGCAAAGCGTTGGGCGTCCCGGCTGGCCCGGACGGCCAACGGCACCGTGAGCAGCGCCAGCAGGGCCGTTACGGGCAGCAGGCGTAGGAGCACCCCCCCGATGACGGATAGATACGTCAATCCCATGAACGCGGTATAGATCCGGCTCGCCCGCGGCCGGCCCAGCAGGATGACATAGTTGTGGCGTCCCACCGAGCGGTCGGCCTCCATATCCGGGAACTGGTTGAGCAACAAAAGGTTGTTCACCAGGAAAAAGGGAACCAACGAAGCGGCAAAGGCGGTCCAGGAATAGGCGCCGGTCAGCACATAATCGGTCCCCATGACCATGAGCGTGCCGAAACCGAGGCCGGGCGAAATGAGCGAGAGGGTTGGTAGGCGGGCGAACCATGGGGTGTAGGCGACGATGACCACGAGCCCCAGCACGCCCAACGGAAGCAACCCCACACCGCGCTGCGCGACGAAATAGAGCCCGATGAGTCCGGTGACCGCCAGCGCCGTGAGAGCCAGGGCCAACGCCGGCCGAGCCAGCTCCGGTTGGGCAGGCAGCGTGCCGCTGCCGCCGCTGAACGGGGTCCGCTGCGTACGCGCGTCCAAACCGCTGCGATAGTCAAAATACTCGTTCAGCGCGTTGACGGCCACATGCGCGGTCAACCCGCCGAGCAAAGCCAGCAGAAACTGCGGCACGCTCACCCGGCCGGTGGTCCAGACGGCCGTGCCCAACCCCACCAGCACGCAGGCGGGCGCTAGAACCAAAAAGGGGACCCGCATAGGGCCCATCAGTGCGCTCCATCGTTTCATGCAGACCTCCCGATGAACCGGGAACGGCTCCCGGCCGGCCGGATTGTAGCAGATTGGTCCGCCGATTGCCAGGGTACGGATCCCGGCCATCGGGCCACCAAGGTGGACGCCTCCCACGGGCGGGCGGTCTGGCGCGCAGTCGTGGAAATCGGCCGGACCGGGCTGTCGGTTCGGCACGGGGGGCGCGGGCAGGGCGAACGCTGCTGCGGGCAGCTGCCGACGCCGCGAACTGATTTCATCGCTTAAGGGCCCAAGGCCGGGACCGCTGGGCGACCTCGGGTGCACCCCCTCCTGGGCGTGCCAGAAATGGGTCGCTCTTGGCCGGTCGAATCGGAATGTTGTGCCGGCAACCACAACGGGTCCCCGCGGACCCCAAGGTAGCCACTGCCGGGCTCGAATAAAACCGGATGCCGGTGAACCCACCCGGGTGGCTATCCAGCAGGCGAGGTTCGCGGCCGGCTGGGTTGGCGCCGCGAGAATCAGCCACCGGGAGGTGCGGCGGTCCTTTGGGGAGTGTGACGACCTGGTCTCTTTTGCGCGATGCCTGGGCGACCGGGAGCCGTGATGGTCAAGCGCCACGACCCGATCCCCAGACGGCCAACCACCGGCTGCGCGCCACTATTCCTTGGGCAGTGTCGGATCCTCGCGCGTGATCACCTCCAGCAGGGCGGCTCGACCCAACCCCACCTCCTGAACACACCGCCTCAGTGCCGGTTGGATCTCCTCGGGCCGTTCGACTCGCTCCGTGTATCCCCCCAGGGCTTCGGCCACCTGGCCGTAGCGGTTGCCCGGCATGAACCTCAGCCGGTAGCGTTCCGACGATACGGGGAGCAGCCGGTCATACGCTCCCAAACGGCCGTTGTTCAACACCACGGTCAACACGGGGATCTGGTTGCGCACCGCGGTCTCAAAATCCATCCCAACCATGCCAAATGCAGCGTCGCCCATCACATTGACCGAGAGCCAGTCGGGCCGAGCGAGCTTGGCTCCCATCGCCAAACCCAGGCCGGTGCCCAATTGGGTCGACTTGCCCCATCCCAGATACGTTCTGGGGGCGATGGTCTCATAAAAAGGCAACAGCTGGTCCCGGGGATTGCCCGCGTCGTGCGTCATCACGGTTGATCGACGGTCCACCGTGCGCATCAGCTCCCAAACGACCCGATAGGGGTTGATGGGCACCTCATCCGAGGTGAGGCGCGGCATCCATTCGCGCAGGAACAGCTCACGCACGGCCCGGATCTCGGAGGCTACCCCATTTGCGCCCTGCCGGCCGCCGGGTCCGATCCGCGCCTGGATCAGTTGGATCATCTGTTGCAGAACCGCCCGGGCGTCGCCCATCACCCCGACCGAGATCGGATAGTCCTTGCTGAGGTCACGTTCGTCGATGGTGATCTGGCCCATCACCTTTCCGGGAGGAACGGGTGTGACAAAGAGCGAACGGGTAAAGCTGGTGCCAATCCCCAGCACACAATCTGCCTTTTCCATAAAGTGCGTCACGGTGCGGGGACGGGAGTTGCCCCCGGCGCCCAGTGACAGCGGATGGTTCTCGGGGAAGGTGCTCTTGCCGTTCATCGTGGTCATCACCGGGACCTGAGCCAACTCGGCCAACCGGCGCAACTCCTCCCAGGCCTCCGCCATGTGAATGCCCTGCCCGGCCACGATCACCGGGCTTTGTGCCGTGAGCAAGGCTTCCATGACCTCGCTGACCAGAGCAGGGTCGCCTACCGGAGCAGAACGCCTGGGGGGACATAGGCCAGACTGTCGCCGGCCAATTCATTGGCCATCACATCCCGGGGCACCTCCAACACCACCGGTCCGGGACAACCGTTGCGCAGAAGCGTAAAGGCCCGCTGCAGCATCTGGGGAATCCGCTCGACCAGGTTGATCTGATCGGCCCACTTGGTGATGGGCTGGTAACTGGGCTGGACCCGAAAATTGGGTGGGACCCCGTGGGCATGCCGTGCATAGCCGCCGGGAAGCAAGAGGATCGGGCTGTTGTCCGAGTACGCCTGTGCAACCGCGCCAAAGCTGTTCTCGATGCCGGGTCCTTCTTGCACCAGACAGACGCCGATCTGGCGGCCGTTGGTCATTCGAGAGTAACCGTCGGCCATGTTGACCGCCACTCGTTCAGTGCGCGCCATGATGGGGCGGATGCTCTCCCCGGCGCAGGCATCGATGATCTCATTGTGGGGGAAACAGGTTACGAATTCGACTGCTTCTTGCTTGAGAACTCGAGCGATCGCGTGTGAACCTCGCATCGCATCTCCTCGTTGTACTAGCCTGACCAAACCAGTGGATAGGCGCCGTGCTCCCGGATTGCCTCCGCCATTTCCCGCACGTTTTCCGGGTCGGCGTAGCAGGGTATGCTGTTGGAGGAAGAGATCATGTATCCGCCACCGGGACCACCGGTGGCCAAACATGCCCGGACCTCATTGCGCACCTGGTCGGCCGTTCCGCTGCAGAGCAGGTCCACCGACACATTGCCCACAAGACACAACCGGTGACCGTATTTGCGTTTCACTTCTACCAGGTCCATGGGTCCCGGCTCGATAGGGTGCAGCCCGTTCATCCCCAACGTGGTCAGGTCCTCCAGCACGGGCATGAGGTTGCCGTCGCTGTGAAAGATCCAGGGGATGGTAATGGCTTCAACCGAACGGCGAAAAGCGGGCATGATGAGTTCACGGAACATGCCCGGCGAGCAGAAAGGGCCGGATTTGTATGCCACGTCGTCGGCACTCCAGACAAAGTCGAATCCCATGGAAACCAGTTGCTCGGTCACCACCAGCTGCCAATCCACGTACCGGTCAAGCACCTCAGTGACCAGGCCGGGATCATCCTTTGACGCGTAGGCAAACCCATCCAGCCCCATGCTCATCAGCATGGGCGCCACCCCCAGCTTGATCCTCACCCCGGACGCGTAATCGCCCTTGTTCCCCAGAACCCGTTGAGCGTTCTCATAGAGGGCAGGGTCGCGTGGATCGGGAAACACCATCTTGTCCAGATCGGCGCGGCTCTTGATCCAACCGGTAGTCACGTACGGCAGGCCGTCGCTCCCCGCCTGCTGATCGGCAAAGTAAGGCGGCAATAGGCGGGCGACGACTGCATCGAGTCCCAGGAGTTCAGACAACTCCCGTTCGATCAGGTCGCGGTCAGAGTGGGCCAGGGCGCGGCCGATACTGGGCGCCACCGTGGCTTCGATGAACGGAACCCGGTCGGGCTGCCCTCCCGCAAGGGCGCAGAGCACGCGTTCTCGTGACTTCACAATTCACGCTCTCGCTAACGAGGCGATGTCGCTTGACCGTTCTCGGTTTGCAGCCACGGCCGGGCACATCACAATGGTGACTGACGTGTCCACCAGAGCGGGCCGGAAAAACCGCCGGTGGCTGCTGGTGACAGGCTGCGCCCGCCAGCAAGATTGTAGCAGGTCAACCAGGCGTCGGCAACGAGTCGCCGGAGCGCATGCGGGCACGTACCGGTTCCGTGCGAGGCAACCTTGACCGATTGGCCCTCCTACCCGTGCATCGTTCAGGCTTGTTGGCCGACGGTTCGGGGCGGGGTGCAAGGCTGCGCATCAGGATTACCGTCTTGGCCTGACGGTTGACTTGAGAACAACAGGTAGGCAGAGTGCAGCCGAGGGTCGGTGCGTACAACGGCTGACATCCTGTCAGAGAGCGGCAGCGCGGTCCCTGCCTGAACAGGCCAGGATTGGCACCTACATGTCAGCCAAGCCTGCCTATGGGCAGGTCAAGCCGGTTCAGAAGGATTTTCGTACTCATAGCGGTTGCAGAGGCTCCGCCAGTTCTTTGGCGAAGGCGGCCGATCCTGTTAAGCCGCCCGATCGAGAAATCCCGTTTGCGACGGCTCAGTCATCGAGGTCCGTGATCGCGCCGCCGGCCATCCGGATCAGCCGCGTGCCATAACCGGCCAAATCGTTCGAGTGGGTGACCAATAGAACCGTCACCCCGGTGAGAGCATGGATGTTGCGGAACAGGGCCATGATCTCATGCTCTGTCAACTCGTCTAGGTCGCTCGTCGGTTCATCAGCCAACAAAAGTTGGGGTTCGTTCATCAGTGCTCGGGCGATGACCACGCGCTGTTGCTGCCCACCGGAGAGTTGCCGCGGGTAAGACCGTAATTTGTCGTTGAGCCCCACCTGTTCCAGCAGCATGACTGCGCGATCGCGGGATCGATCCCCCTTGACCTTGTCGCCAAACATCGTGGGCAGCAGTACATTCTCCACGGACGTCAGCGTGGGCAGCAGGCTGGGAAATTGGAAAACAAAACCGATCTTTTTGTTTCGCAGCAGGGACTGTTCCTTGTCGGCAAGTCGCCAGACCTCGATGCCGTCGAGCAGGACCTGTCCCGAGGTTGGCCAGGTCAAACCCGCCACCAGGCTCAGCAGCGTAGTCTTGCCAGAACCGGATCTCCCGGTGATGATCACAAACTCGCCCTTTTCGACTTGCATGGTCAAATTGCGAACCGCCAGGACCGAAGAATCTCCGCGTACGCTGTATGTCTTGCTCACATTCTGAAGCGATATCATGAGTCTATTCTCTCATCGACATAGCTGGGTCCTGGAGGCTGATCCGCACAGCCGGGACCAGGACGGCCAGCGTCACACCGGACAGAGCCATGGCCAATGCGCCAAAGCTCAAGCCCGCCAGGCGGAGCGGTGGCGGGAACAGAAACGGAACATTCATCACAGCGATGATCGCCCGTTGGAACAGGGAAATGGCCAGCGTGGAGACGCCAATGCCCGCCAAACCTCCAGACAAGGCCAGAAGCCACGCTTCGATCAACACCGACTGCAGCACTGTACCGCGACGCGCGCCAAGCGCACGCATGACACCCATCTGCCGCCGCCGCTCGTTTACCGCCAGGGAAAAGACGACGGCGATCAGCGCCATGGCCAGCAGCCAGGTGATTACCAACAGCGCCACCACGCTGTGCAGCAGGCTCAAGATCTGCTCCCGCTGGTCCTTGAACAGCTTGTTGGTCTCCAGGGGCGTCACGCCGGGAATCTCTGCCTCGATCAGCTGAGCCACCTGGTGAACATCCGCGTCCCGCCCCACCTTGACCAGGACCGACGACACGGTGCGCGGCGGAATGTCCATGACCTTTACCGCATATTCGTCCGATAAGCGCGCGATGTCGTAGGCCGTCTCCAGGGTAAAGAACAGACTCTGATCCAACCCGGTGCCGGTGGGTTCCAGGTTAGCCTTGAGGTCCAGCTCGTACCCATAGACCAGGAGTTTGTCCTCGCCGGCCGGCACATACACGAAACTCCCGCCGACGGTCTCGCCTAGTGCCAGGCCCGCGTCCAGGTTCAGCTCCAACCACGGCCGGATCGTAAAGTCGGTCGCTGGATCATAGGCGATGAGGAACAGCTCCGGCAGCGAACAACAGATTGCGCCGCGCAGCGTGGATAGGTATATCTGCGGCGACACGGCCACTACGCCGGGCAGGGCGGCGACCTCGTCCACGATGATGTCGGGCATCCAGCAATGCACCGGTATGCCCATCAACAGTGCGCTCTCCAGACGTCGCTCGTGGCCTTCGGGAATGACGATGATGTCAGCTCCCAGCCGTTCCAGGGCCAGGCGCAGGCTGTCATCCGCTCCTCGGATGACCAGCGTCGCCGAGATGACAAAGCCGGCCATCAAAGCGGCGCAGAAAAAGACCATCCAACTGCGAAAAGAGTTGCCAGCCGCGTTGCGTATCGCTAGCCGGATCACGTGCATGTGCGATATACCCTACTCTCGAACGGTGACGACCATCTCCTCGCGACACAGTCTTGATGCCGGAAACCAGGCGGCTGCGGAGACGCTAAGCAGAGCCAGCACCAGTCCCGCTGCGACCATTCCCAGCAGTGCCAGTGGAGGCGGCAAGGTGTACTGGATATCTGTGGCGCGGGCAATCTGCTCCCGGAACAGAAACGCGGACAGGACGGCAGAGATCGTGCCGGCTGCCCCGCCAGATAGCGCCAAGACAACCCCCTCCAGAAGCAGTGTTTTCAGGACAAGTCCGCGGGTCGCGCCGAGCGCTCGCAACACCCCAATCTGGCGCCGTCGTTCATTCGCGGCCAGCGTGAACGCAAAGCCCATGAAAGCGAGCGACAACATCCAGGTAAGCCCCGACAGGGCGAGAACGGTGCGCAACAACCCGACCATCTGGGATCGCTGTGTCTGGAAAAAGCCTGTGCTTTCGATGGGCAACACACCGGGTACCTGCTCGAGAATGCTCACGGCCACATCATGAGGACTGTGCCCTAGCCGCACCTTGACCATGGCCGTCGATATGGTGTGTGGGTTGATCTCAAAGGCCGGCTGCGCCTCCATCTGCACGTGCTCCAGGATGGCCAAGGCGGTCTCAAAGCTAATGAAAACGGTCTGGTCGATGTCACCGCCCACCTCCTCAAGTGAGCGCAGCAGGTGGATCGGATAGCCGTAAAGGTGGATTCGTTGCCCACCATCGGGAGCTTGGATGGCGGCTCCGGCTACGCCCTCGCCAAGGCGCAGGGTGCCAATCGGGTCGTTCTCCAGCCAAGGTCTCAGGACAAAGTCGGTGGCCGGTTCGTAGGCGACGACGTAAAGCTCGGGTCGGGTGGTAAAGCCGCTATCGGCCCAGGTGGACACATAGAGCTGTGGCGAAGTCGCCTCCACACCCGGAACCGCCGCGATCTTTTCCATGTACGCTCGCGGCATCCAGCGTTCTGTCATCATGCCCATCAGGTGCGCGCCGTCAAAGTCCTGGGACATGGTTCCCCAGGGAACAGCGATGATGTCGGCTCCCATCCGGCTCAGGTTCTGACGTAGGCCGGTTTCGGCACCTCGAACAACAAAAGTTGCGGAAAGGCCGAGCCCGGCGACCAGGCTGGCGCACAGAAAGATGGCTCCGCTCCTGAACAAGTTGCCGGAGATGTTCCTCAGCACAAGGACGAGCAAACTCACGCCGCCTCGTCCTCCTGCCCCAACGAGCGAACCACAACCGCCAGGTTGATGGCCACCATCAGGACGCCGAGGAGAATCAGAGCTGGCTTCATAATCCCGACGCAGGGCATATCGGGGTTGACGCACACGCCGATGAGCGCCGTGGGCATCAGAATGACGACGGCGCCCAGGACTGCGCCCATGATCCCAAGATTCCTACGGGTCTCTTTCCGCCGGCTGAAGGCGAGTAACCCACCCACCGCCAGGAGCGGAACGCCCAGGGCCAACTCGGCGCGGGCTGTCCAATGACATTTCATAGAAACTTGCCTGCCGTTCTCAAGGGTAAGGGTCCGTCCCTGAGACTCACAGTCGCTGAAGATGGGTATGATAGCGATCAAGATGGCCAATGCGACAATAGCGACAGCTGCAACTTTCATGGTTCTCCTCGTTTTTTCAAAAGATGATACTGAACCCCGATACTCAATGACTGATGCGCCGGATCCTACCAGGCGACAACGTGCTCCAGCTTGAGGTCGCCGACCGCGATGGTAACGGGGCGGTGCGACTGAATGGCCTTCTCCGTGTTGCGATACAGGACGTAATACGTTCGGCCCGGTTCCACCCGATGGTTATGCAGACCCATGATGGTGACGTCCACGACCTTGCCTGTGTCTTCGGAGATCAGCATGGGCGCTGTTTCGGTATAGTGGCCAAAGTTGGCGGCCTTGCCCGCGTCAATCACGCGGTAGCGCAATTCGACCATGCCGCCCTGGGCGGTCACGGCCACGAAGGAAAAACGGACGCCGAATTTGTCCTCCATCTCGGGACTGATGGGCATTGTCCCCGGTTCCCATACCTGCGCGGGTCCGGCCAGCAATCGCCACGCAAGAATGGCGGCGCCCAGCACCAGCAGGAGTCCGGCGACCTGGTAAAAGCGCTTGGAGGCATACACTCTGTTACCCCGGAGGGTATTCGTGTCTGAAATGGGTTGACCTAGCATGATGAAACCTCTTTGTTCTCGTGCCGCCTGTGTAACGTGGGATGGCCGAGGCTTGTGGTCGTCCCAGCAAGCCCCGGCCGTCCGTCCACTTGATATCAGCGCCTTACCGTGGGCAGGTACATCTGAACCGTGCGAGCTGCCCTCCAACCGTCAAAGTACTCGATTCCGGAAGCGATTGGGTCGAGATTCCCAGATGGTCCCAGCAGGATTTCGTGCAGCACGTAGGCGCCGGTGTTGACACCGGTCAGTTCCTCCACCTTGACATTGTCAATGGTCAGGGAAAACAATCCTTTAGGGCTGGCGTTCCAGAGGATCGCCAGCGCGTGGGCTTGATCTGTCAAGTCAAACCAGCCGGTATACGTGGCTATCCCATTGTCCAGGACCCAGCCGCGCAGCCGGTAGCCGCCCAGGGCGGCGGATTCAGCCTGGATACCAAAGACTGGCGTGCCGCCGTTCAGCCCGACCAGGATGTCGTGAGCCTGCGATCCGGTGTCCGTGCCGTTGGGATCCCAGTAAAAGCTAGCGAGGAACCTAGTCTCTCCGGATGGCAAAAGGGAGCTGAGATACGCCGGCTCGCCGTTGCTGACCACCGCCTGCATTCCCATGACGCCACCGTCGGGTGCGATGGCAGCCTCGGGCGACGTGCTCACAGGTCCGACCACCGCGCTCCATTCGGCAAGACCGGCTTCAAAGCTGTCCGCCAGGATGAGCGTCTCGTTGTTGCCCTCCACCGCCAGGCGTATCGATGCTACCGGTCCCCAGTTCGCCAGGAGATCACGGGCACGGACCGACACCTGGTGCTGGCCATTTCGCCATCCGGTGACATCAATGACCTTGGTCAAGAGCTCGGCCGGACTGTCAAAAGCACCGTCGGCTGCGTCGAGGGGTAGGCCTTGTCCCAGGCCTGGGTCGGCGCCCACGAACCATTCGGCGGCAGCAACATTCGACAGCCGGCCGGGGTCGGCGGCGGGTGCTGTCAGGGTGACCGACGCGGCGCCACCCGTTGGGTTGGGCACCAGGTTGATAAAACTGACAATCGGTCCCTCCGTGTCGGTGGTGCCCCGATCAATGACGATTGTCGTCGTCCCCAGAGCCCCCCAGTTTCCGGCGGCGTCCAGACCGCGAATCATGACCTCGTGGATTCCCTGGGCGAGGAAAATAAAGTTGGCGATAGGGACGTCAAAGTACACCTGCTCGCTGATCTCGTCGAACAGGCCATCCTTGGGAAAGAGCGAGAAACCTGTGCCGTTGGGTCCGGCCGCGCCGACAAAGGCCTCGGCATTGGCCAACGGTGTTCTCACGCCGGCCGATAGCCCGTCGGTTATGACCGCAGCCAGTCGGATGTGGGTCACCGGCGGGGCCCCCGAAAGGTCCAGTATGTTGGGTGACAGGGTTCCGATGGGCGCCTCCGGACCCGTGCGGTCGATGGTGAGCGTAATAACGCCCGGTACTCCCCAGTTGCCCAGCGAGTCTTGAGCGCTTACCGAGATCGGATGCAGCCCCTCAGGCAGGCCAGCCAGCATCGTCCTGAGCAGTGTAGTCTGCATGCCAACGATGGGCACATCGGTGCGGCCAAGGGTCAACACTTGAGGCAACCCACCGTCGAGGCTGTAGGTGCCGGACACCACATTGTTGTTGCCGGTTTCGTGATCATCGCCCGTTGCCCGCAATGTGACGTCGCGCGTTGTGTTGGTCCACTCTGGCTGCAGGCTCATGCGGATTGAGCTGGGCCCAAGTTTGTCGAGGTTCAGAACCGCCGATCCCACAAAACCCCAGTTGCTGTTGGCGTCCAGCCCGCGGACGTAAAAGATGGGGTAGCCACTTGGCCACGCGGCAAGGGTCGCCGCGGGGATGAACTCGGTCAGGGAAACCACAGGCGCCGCTGCAGGAATCGTCAACGGGAAACCGGTGCCCGCCGGTCCGATGCTGTCGGTAAAGTACTCGGCAGCGATAATGTCCAACCCGCCGGTCAAGCGGTCGTCGAGCTGGACTTGCAGCGTGACCCCGCTCGATCCCGTCGTCGGATTCGGGGCAACCTGGACCCTGGCCACCGGCCCGGCCTCGAACGGCGCCGTGCCGGTGATAGTGTGTATGAAGGTCATCATCCCGCCAAAGGCCAGCGGTTCGCTGGGCGCAGGCCGGTACCCCCCGTTGTGAAGCATCATGTTCGTATCATAGACGGCATAGCGGGTGGCCCCCACAGCTGAAAGTGGGACTGAGACCAAAGCGTCGACGGTCTGGCCGCTGGCGATTGTCTCCGCCACTACCTGGCGGGGCAGAGCCTTCGCCTGACCGTCCGTGGCGATGATCCGCTGCCGCAGGCCCATGAGCCCCATCCAGTGGGTATCGAGGCCCGCGTTGATATAGCGCAGCAGGATCGTGTTCCCGGCCGCCGTATCGATCTCGGCTGCATCGGGATACGCTTTTCCGTTGATGAGCCAGTAGCGCGGCGAGTACTCGGTCATCACAAACCCATACGGATCCGAGTTGAACCGAGGATCGATCTCGCTCAGGACCAGCAGCATCTCGTCATCGTAGGCCGTGGCCGGATCTTCATAGGCCTGACCCAACGCGGCCGGGCGGACGATCATGCCGCCAAACAGGCCCATGGCAACCTGCCGCGCCCCGTTGTAGGTCAAGCCGGCTTCGTAGAGGTAGGTGCCGGGATTGGTGACCGGGAAGGTATAGGTCACCACTGCGCCCGTGGCCACGCCAACCAGGTCAGGCAATAGGTCAGTTTGCCCCGGAAACGCCAAGGCTATGGTTTCGCTCACCAATTCGTTGTGCAGAACCAGCTCTAACGTCTCGCCAGCATTCGCAATCAGAACTGGGCCAGGAAGTTGTGCCGGGCCGGCCGCATCATCGGCAAATCCCCATATCGGCACGGTCACCGCCTGGGGCAGGGTGATCGTCCCAGCCTTTGCCCACAGCTCGCAAGTGCGCGTCGACCCGACCAGGGTACAGGTCGTCTGCGGTAGGTTGGTGACGCGGATTCCGGTCGCGTCCGCCGGAGGCGCAACCAAATTGAGACCGCTGCTGCTCGCGCGTGAGGCTGCTGTAATCTGCGCGCCAGACAGCAGGACGCCCAGAACCACCACTGCCGCCAGCCCGAGGACAAGACCATGCAGCGCATGTAGGGTGCGAGTTCGCTCTTTCATTTCTGTGATCTCCGTTTTCTGTTCACTGCCCGGAGGACGAAGGATGAATTGTTGTTTGCCACTCATCGGTATCCTCAATTGCAGTCGTTTGGCAGCGGCGGGTCGATGCGGGCGAAGGTGATGTGACCGCTCAATACAATACCCCACGCCGTGATCTGCTGCAAAGCATGATTGTGAGCGATGTGATAGTACTCGCCGCACGAGTTCAGAACCTGCTGGCCTACCGGCAAGGCATCAGAAGTGCCCAGGTAAGGGCTGCCGCTGTAAAAGGTGCCAAAGGTCAGATTCTGAAGCTGAGGAATCGTCACAGGAATTGGGTTGGTCACCGGGTTCCAGTTTTCTACGTCGGCCCAGGCAAACAGCTCGTCGTACGTCTGGCCGGGTCCGAGAAGGGAGGTGAATTTCTCGTATGACATGTCTTCACCCCCAGATCCGACGAGCACGTTTCCGTCCTGAGCAACGATCCGGCTATGGTTGCCATGGGGGTGGTGGGGATAGTTCTCTGTCCCCACGCTCAGGTACCGGATCAAGGCGGGGTAGGGGTTGTATGCCTCGCCGGCACCGGGATCATCGTTGTGCGGATGAATATAGACGAGTGATCCGTACGGCTGGCTGGGCAACCACTCGGCGCCGTTGGGGGCGACGGTGTCCGGGAAGCTGCGGCCGTTTATGAGCCAGTACCGGGAGCGATAGTTGTTCATGTTGTACGGCTGCCCCTGCTCGACGGCCATGTGCAAGACGGGATCGATCTCAGAAAAGAGCATGACGAACTCGGCATCGGGGTTGAACTGGGTGGTATAAATATCGTCACCACTGATCGCCACCTCGTTGTATGCCCAATCCAGATGGGCGGCCGGCCGCACAACCAGAGCCCCGAACAACCCCATGTTTACCTGGATCGCTGGCTCGGTGCCGCTTTCGTAAAGATAGGTGCCGGGCGAATCGGCCACAAAGCTGTACGTCATGCTGCCGCCGTTGGCGGCGGCCACCGGCGCCAGCGAGGTCAGGTTGCCGCCCAAGTCGAATTGGGGTTGTGAGGGCAATCCGTTGGCCAGGACGTCATGCTGTCCCGGAAAGATGATGGACACATCGTGGCTGAGCGTGTTGTTTAGCACGATGGTCACCGTATCTCCTTCGTTGACGCATAGCACCGGGCTGGGATGCTGGAAGGGATTCTCCGCTTCGCTATATCCCCACATGTAAACCAGGTTCCCGTCGGGCGTGCTTATGGCGCCTCCGCGGGTGGTCAGCGTAAACGTCGCAGATGGGTTGCTGGTGCAGATCATGCCGTGGGCAGGCCATTCTTGGTGCCCGGCGGTCACGACGCCATTGCTCCCGTTCACCGCCACCAGGATCATCACGAGCAACACAAGGATGGTCAGCAGCCGCGCCGGTTTGCCCATGGTTGAGGACTGTAGATGTTTCATCGCACTCTCCATTTCACTTTCCCATTAGGTGTTGGGAGCTCTCTGGGCCGGAAGCATGCCGGCCGGAAAGACGTGAACCTCGGTCATCTGCCCGCCATGGCCTTGACCACCCGCATTGTTCAGACGGGAATAGTTGCGGTTGTACAAGAGCAACCGGGTTTCGCTCGAAACATTCGGGGCCACAAAGATGGCATCCGCGCTCTCGCCGGGGCCCAAGATGACCGTATCAGTCAGGTAACTCAGGTCGGTGCCGTCGCGTCCACTCAGCAACGCAGCATCCCTGCCCACGACCCGCATTTTGACCCCGGTCAGGCGCATCGATTGCTCCACATAACCCAGGTTGGCAAAACGCAGCAGCACCCGATCTCCCGAGTTGCATGTCACCAGGGACGAGATAGGTTGGTATTGCAGTTCGGGGTGCCCCGGTGGGCTGATCAGGTCACCACTCACGGGATCGATGCCCCCGCCGGGCGGAGCGATGGTGTCTGGATAGGCGCGACCGTTGATCAGGTAAAAATCGGGGGCATAGTCGCTCCACTCTGGCAGCTGGACGTGTGAGTCGCACCAGTGTGCCAGAGCCCACACCTCGTTCAAGCACATGGTAAACTCGCGGTCAAATTGGGTGCTGGGATCATTGTAGGCAAAGTTGGGACCCAGCGCCGGACGGACATAGACCAGACCCACCATGCCCATGTGCACGTGCTCGGTCTCCTCAAAGTGGCAGTGGGCCATGTAGGTGCCAGGGTGCTGGGGCCGGTAAAAGTAGGTCAGATCGCGGGCGATGGGTACACCCACTGACGAGTGTGGCTCGCCGTCAAAAATGGGGATCGCATTGCGAAAACCGTGAAAGTGGAGGGTGTGGGCATCGATCAGGTCGGGCCGAACCTGCAGGCCCAGGTTGGTCAGCTTCAAGGTAAAACCTGTACCCTCGTCCAGCCACCAAAGGGGAGCGGTGAGCTGAGCCTTCATCTTCTGAGCAAAGGTTTGCGCCTGCGTAAAGCCGGTGACGTCGCGAAAACCGAATATGTAGGTCGTAAACGGGTCGGGCGCCATATTGTCGGGATGGTAAAAGCCAACCGCCGGCGGCGGAAGGTAAACCCAACCGTCAGTTGCCGCAAGAACCAGGTCGGGCACGGTGATTGGGGGTTCGCCTGGCACGGCTTCGGCAATGTTGTCCGGCCGCAGGATCGCCCTGGGCAGCAGGGTGCCAGCGGCGGTCGCGCCCACCAGACCGGCTCCCAGTCGCAAAAAGCGCCTCCGGCTCAGGTTCTGCAATGGTTCATTTCTCTTCATTGTCATTCTCCTCTGCTGTTAGGAAGGGTTGAGAACCGGAAACATGATCGGTTCTCAACCATGAATGTACAGCCGTGGTTATGGCATGGTACCGCCGCCCAAGTCGGTAAATCCGGCCGCGTCTGCCCCGGCAAAGCTCGGCGCCTCGAACCAGACGCCGATCCTACCGCCTGCCCGGTTGTAGGGCCAGGCCGTCGCCCCTTCGCTGAGGTCGATCCGGGCGATCATCTCGCCATTCTGGTAAACCTCCACGATACCTCCACTCGCCGCTCGTGCGCCAAAGACGTCGCCGACCGCGAATTCGAGGCCGGAAAAGACCGCGTGGGTGTACCACGCGTTGCCGGGTGACAGGGTAGCAACCCGTATGCTGCCGGAGGTAACGTCCAGCCCTACGTTGATCAGGTGGCTGTGGGTGCCCAGGGTACCGCTGATGGTGAGACCATCGACCTTGAGTAGTAGGTCCTGCCGAGTCGCGGTTGGCCCCACGGCGGTGAAGGTGAGGTACACCTCCTGATCGCTTTCGAAACGATTGCGATTCCACAACAGGAGACCGTCGGCCAGCACCTGAACCCCGGTGAGCGGATCGAGGGAATAGCTCTCCAGCTCACCCACCCAGGTTGCCAGTGTAAAGCCATCCATGATCACCGGAAGGTACGTCGTGTAACTCATGACCTGGCTCGCTGCCGGAATGGCGGTCCGGAGAGACCGCGCCGCGCCGCCGGCCGGTGGGAAAAGGACTGGGGTGGTGGGGAACGGCTGTCCTGTCTCGTCAGCCCCGATCTCAAAACGCCCCTGCGATGGGCGGGGCTGGCCGTCAAAGTCCTGGTTGGGCGCGTTGACGCCAGCCCAAGATGCAGCTCCGACATTGATGGCCGGCGAATTATCCGTCAGGTGATAGTCACCCATCAGGCTCACCGGGAGTTCGACGGCGACAATGTCGGCCCCGACAAAGTTGGTGTTTCCCCGCCACGGAAAGACCCGTACGCTCGAGTCGTACTCTGCCGCCACCATCGGGTTGGTGCCGACCAGATTGCTGGGATCGGCCGCACCGTACGGAACCTGCAGAATGGAGTAGGTGGGACTCAACTGCCCCGCGCCGCCGGCAACGCCGAGGTCCCAATGGAAGATGGGGAGCGGATCGCCCTGCTGGCCGATGCCGGCCACACCGCCGCCGGTCCAGGTGCCAGCCCGATTGTCCCAGAAGATGTTGTTAAAGAGCAGCGGGTCGCTAAACATGGGCATGGTGACCGGCAGGGTTACCTGCAAGAGGGTGCTGTTGCGGCTGGAGGATAGTCCGGCCGGCGCCGCCAAACCGTTGCTGGTCATCGCGGTGGCGGTCGTGAGGTTCTTCATGATGGTGTTGTTATAGATGCGCACGGCGGGCGCGTCGTTCAGCGAGATGCCGCCGCCCTCGTGGGTGGATACGTTGTTGACGATGATGTTGTTGTAGACATTGTAGGTAAAGTTGCCCGCCATCAGGAATCGCAGGCCGCCACCATCGTCGTTGGCCAGGTTGGCCTGGATCAGATTGGAATAGATGTCAACCGGCCCGGCTCCAGGGGAGAGTTGGGTGAAATCCGCCGGCAGTTGGCCGGCGATCATGATCCCGCCGCCCTCATCGTACGATCGGTTAAAGTAGATGCGATTGTGGTGGATCCTCCCGTTCGGGCTGTAGCCGTAATGGCTGATGCCACCACCGTATTCGGCCGAGAAATTGCCGCAGATGTCGTTGTGCGCAATCTCGTAATTCTCGGCGCCGGCAAAAACCCCGATCGCGCCGGCCAGGTTGGTGCCGCCGTTTCCAACGATACGGTTCTGCCCGATGTAGACATTGTCGTTCTGGTGATCTGTGAACGGCTCGGCCACGTCGGGAGTTCCGAGGCGGATGGCGCTGGCGTACGACCCACCGTTGGCTTCGATGAGGTTGTTGGTGATGCGCAGGTACCGGGCGTAGCCGTTGGCGAAAATGGCGCCGCCCTGAATCACCACCTGTGCCGGAACGCCGTCGATCCGTCCGCCGCCGATCTGGTTGATGTTGTTGGGGAAGCCCTGCTGGTCGCCACCCTGAATCTTAAAGCCGTCGATACTGGAAGGAAAGGTGCCGGTGAATTCGCCGTCCTCGGCAAAGATGGTCACCACCTGGCCCTCAAAGAGACGTGGGTTGCCGTCGCCGTCCACCGGACTGCCGTCCCATCCCCCGCGATTCAGCCAGATGTCGCCGGCCAGGGTTCGCCACCACTCCGCATAAACCTCGGTGCCGCCCATGCCGCGCCCGTCCAGTATCGAACCCAGGACGCCGCTGCCATCCTCATAGACACCACCCGGGCCGATGCCTTGCAGCTTGACCGGCGCATAGATAATTGGGTTCTCCAGCCAAATGCCCAGCGGGTTGGTAAAAGTGGACGTGACACCCGGATACACAACCACCAGTGAATTTCCGATCATGGCCGCATGGTCCAGGGCGCTCTGGATGGTGGCCCAGTCCTTTGTTGGCCCTACCTCCAGCAGGGTCGGGTTGTAGCCTGTGCCCAAGATGTGAAAGGTCAGGCCGTTGACGGTGGATTGAAGATTGTCGGCCGTGACGGTGAGTTGATATGGTCCAGGGCCCACTCCCCCCGGAACGCGGACAACCAGCTCGCGGTCGCTCCAACTGGTGATCGACAAGATCCTGTTGCCGAGCATGACCTTGCCTCGGCCGCGTGTGGCGCCAAAACCCACGCCGCGGATGGTAAACGTTCCGCCAGTCCCGTAGACATAAGGCTGTGACACAGCAAAGATCTGGGGAGTGGTGGGCTCCAGCCTGCAGGTCGCCAATTGAGTTTGCAGCGAGCCGGGCGCCCAGATACCGACTCCGTTCTGGATCGGCGCCAAGTCCGAGGGTACCAGGACCCCGGGGTACATCTCAAAGGTGGTGCCGATGGACCGGTAGCCGGGATGGTAATTCTCGTTGAAGCTGCCCGGCTGTCCCGGATCGTTGCCATAGATGTAGTACATGCTGGCAAACATACCGCTCGGGGTAGGCGCATTGTAGGTCGCATCAGATGGCAGGATCACTTCATACACACCGTGAAAGTCGGAATGCACTGTGTGTACCAGCCGTCCGGTGTAGTCATAGATACCGATGGCGAAATTGGGCAGCCCTGCCTTCTCGCCAAAGAAAAGTTCCAACGGATTGCTGGATACGTTCAGGTCGTCGATGATGTAACCCCGCCAACGACCGGGAATCGGCACTTCCGTCCACAGCGTAAAGATCGGGGCCACGGATTTCCGATCGACGACCGTCACCAGCTTGACGTTGCATAGCGGCTTATCCTGGCCTTCAAAACGGCTTCCACCTACCTCGGCGTATCCAGGATTGTGTGCAGCGTTGGGTCCGTCAGGCGGAATGCCCATCACATCCACCGTGTGCAACGGCCCGGCGCAGGCCGGCGGCGGGATCAACGGCTCGTGCGGGACAAACGAGTCGCCGTCGAAGATATTGAGGTCCTCCTCGCGCGTCACGTTGTAGAGGGGGCGGCCAAAGACCGGGTCCGTCGGAATAACGACCTCAACTAGATAGTCGCCCGGCTGAATGGGCACAGGCTCAGGCAGGGCGGCGCCACTGATCGCGTCCGTATAGACTTCAGAAAAACCCCAATTGCCGGGCAACTCTGCCTGACCGGTGCCAAACTGCACACCCATCATCGGCGCCTCCAGGCAGTCGTAGCCGCCGGTGGAGGGTGGCAACGCGGGGAACTCTACCGGATCGCCATTCACGTCGAGCGGCTGGCAGTCCTTGGGCCGCACATAGTCCTCGGTCATGGCGGTGTTGAGCAGGGGCCCCTTCTTGAGGGAGCCATCCGCCTCCACCTCATAGTTGCCGAATGCATCTTTTACCGTGGCGTAGAGTCGCATCTCCAGCCCCGGGATGCCCGGCTGCCACGGCTCGGCGCCGGCGAAAGCGGCATCGTCCTCGGCGCGGGCCGTGTCATAAAAGACAGAGCCGGCAATTCCGCCGTTGGTGCCAGGATCGTAGAACTTGACGCCCCAATCGAGGCGGCCCCACTGGCTAAAAATGGGCAACACGTTCACATCGACAATGGGGCCCAGCACCGTCGTATCATCTGTCTGGTTGCTGGCCTGGAACGTGATGCCAGTGGTGCGGTATAGGTCGCTGTAGGCCTCCAGCACCATCCAGGAGCTCATGGGGTAGCCCTTTTCCAGTGCGTAACTACCCTGAACGTCGGTCACTGAGGCTATGGACATGCGGTCGATCTCGGTATTGTCCCGGTCGCGCAAGACAACCAAGTAATCCGGAACTCCGGGTTCGCCCGGATCCTGCCGGCCGTTCTCGTTGTAATCGTGAAATACGGTGCCGTACCACTTGGTGAACCAGTTGGTCATGGTTCGCACCCCAATGTCCGTGACTTCGTTGGGCAGCACCGCAACCTGGACAAAGTCGAGGATGTAGTGTTGGTTAAAGTCCCAGTAACTCAGGAAATAGTCGCCGGCCGGCACGTTGTCTATCCGGAAGCTGCCATCGGCGTTGCCCTGTCCCACCCAGATGGCGGAATCGCCGAGCTGCAGGCTGTTGAGCGATAGCCAGGGATAGGCGATCGGCTCGTCAAGCTTGGCACCCATGAGTCCGCCCCAAATGTCGCCCTGATGCGGAAGCCCGTTCTGCGAAGGGCTGTAGGTTGTGATGCCCATGATCACGCCCTCAATGCTGCCGCCATCCGTCATGAGTGGCAACGTGGTGGTTGAGGGCTGTACAAAGCCAAAGATGGTCCAGGGGAACGGTTCGGCGGCGACGATGAATTCGTTGTCGAGACCGGTACCGGCCTCCTGGAGCCAAGTGTCCCAGCCGTGAGAGCCCTCGAGCGTCGTCGTCTGGATCCACACCTCGCCATCGGGCGGCGTGACCAGCACGTCGTAGCGGATGGGCCCAATGTTGGGGATGAGGATGACTCCGTTCTCGTCGCTGAGGCACTGACCGCCGGTGCCGAAAATCGGAATGGGATTACCGTCATCGTCGAACAGAATCTCGCCGGTAATGGCGTCGCGCTCGTATTCGGTGCAGAGTGGATTGCCAAAAAGGTCGGCCGTGACCTCACCGACGATGTCGTTGAGGCTCGCCCGGAAGCCCTGCATGCAGTTCACGCCCGGACATCGGCTGTCCTCAACCGCACCGTCGAACTGGCCGTTGGTCAACGAATGGTCGTTAAAGACCTTGATAACCATCTCGGCCGGCGGAAGGGGGAGCGGATGTACTGCGACTTCCACCAGACCCGGACTGGGAAGTGGAACGGTAAAGTGCTCGCCATCGACCTTGTAGCCGTCGGCTCTCACCGATATCAGGTACTTGCCGGCGGGTAGGTCGATGCCCACCGTCTCGTTCAAGTCATCCTGCTCACCCACCGTGAAGACGGGTGCCCAGCCCGGGGTCGTGTGGACGCCGGGCCATTCGCAGCCGTCGGGGTAGTTCGGGTTACGAATGGTGTTGTCCGGCGGATCCAGAAACGCTAAACAGTCCGTGTCATCAAACGGGTCGCCCGTATTGTCAACAGAAATGAGAAAATGGTAGGTCGCGGTGATCGGCTCTCCGGCCACCACGCCAGCTCCGTCAAAGGCACGCGGCTCGGTGCGGGCGTTGACCACTCGCAGGGTGAGGGTATTGGTCTCGGTTACAGCCTGCAGGGTGGTTGATGCTGAGCCAGGTGCATCGATCCATGTCTGGCTCAATTCCGGCGAGAGCGCTGCCACTGGAGGAGACACGAGTCCCAGTACCAGAAGCAGGCACAACGGGATAGTGAGAACTGAATGGCTCTGTCGGTGACGTCCTGCGACGCCGGTCTGTCGTCTTGGTAACATGTGCGCTCCTCCTCAATCGGTATCTTGCGGCAGTCTACTGCCTCCGGTTCCGATAACCGGACATTCTTGCGTCACGGACCGCAGAAATACACGCCAACACGCGGCGATGTGCCACCACCATGCCCGATAAAATACCATATGTACCGGCCAACCAAGTACCGGGTTTGGTTGGATTACTGCAGAGTTGGGTTGGGGAGGGCTGTCCTCGCGAGCCAGGAACAACGGGCGTCCCGGCGGGCCGGGGTGCTTGGCCGAGAAATGAAAAGGGGCGTCTCGTAGGGGCGCATCACCCGCCTGAAGGACAGCCCCAAAACGCAGGGCGCCTGGCGGGTCTGGCCGCAAAGCCACACCGGCGCGGCGCCTTTATTCGATGTAGGGATTGCTGAGTCAGTTCTCGTTGCCGAGAACGTTGAGCACAGCCTGGCGCATCTGGGTTATCGACAGCGGTTTGTACAAAAGGCTGTGGACGCCCAAGGCCTCGGCATTGGCTTGGATATCGGATTGAGGGAAGGCGGTGATCCAGATCACAGGAACGTTGCCAACCATGCGGCGAACGGCCTCAGTCAGATCACGGCCGGTTATGCCCGGCATTCTCAGGTCAGTGACAACCAGGTCAAAGCTGGTCCTCTGGAGCGCCTCCAGCCCTTCGTGGCCGCAACGGGCCGTCTCGACACACCACCGTTCTGCGTACTTGAGAAGGGCGCCGCGCCAGACGGTGAGTATCTGGTCGTCATCGTCGACCACAAGTATGCGTTTCTGCTTGTTCAAGCGTTTTTGATACCGAGTCCTCTCGTGCTCCTT
Organism: Anaerolineales bacterium UBA2181; assembly: GCA_002328075.1. GTDB lineage: Bacteria > Chloroflexota > Anaerolineae > Promineifilales > UBA4811 > UBA4811. The sequence goes on from DCVT01000037.1 coordinate 58,078, forward strand.
GCGGAAACCAGCATTTCTGGCGCATCACCCTCAGGCGATGCTGCCGTCCTGTGGCATCCCGAACAACGCCATTATAGCACCAGTCTTACATTCCTATCGTCGGAACTGGGGCGGAAGCGATTGACTTGACGTCCGTGGGTTGGGAAAAGTTGGCGGCACAGCCTTGATGGGCTTAGGCCTTGAAAATGTATCCGACCCCGCGTACGTTCAAAAGGTGCCGAGGTGCAGATGGATCCCTCTCGACCTTCTGGCGCAAGGAGTAGACATACCATTTTATGACGTCCCGCGCCTCGTGCACGTGTTCGCACTGGTATCCCTTGACAACCGACACCAATTCCTTCACCGAAACCGGACGGTCATCGTTCTCCATCAGGTGGACCAGTAGCTTGTACTCGCAAGGGTTCAATGTCAGCGTTTGCTCGTCTCGGCTCACCTCATGTCGGCTCAGGTCCACCACAATAGGCCCGCGTTGCAGTGACGCGGCGGCGCCTGTGGCTTGGCGCACCTGGCTGTCGTGGGACCGCTTCTCCAACGCCGCCTTGACCAACCGCCGCAAATCCTGAGCTTTGACTGGCTTGAGAAGATAGGCGTCCACGCCTTCGTCGATAGCGCTTATTGCCGAATCCAACGTTCCGTGCCCCGTCAGGATGATCCTCGCCATATTGGGCCAGCGCCAACTAATCGCCTCGAGCACGCGCAAGCCGTCGACGCGGCCGCCCAGTTGCAGGTCAAGGATAGCCAAATCGAAATGGATATCCCGCAGACGCTCCAGTGCCTCCTCGCCATCGGGGGCGGTCACAACTGCATGTCCCTCAGCCGACAGCAACTCCTCAAGGAAGAAGCAAACGGCTTGATCATCGTCAACAATCAGGGTTGTTACCTGGCTTTCCATGCCAATCACCTTTCAATCGGAGGAGCCTCAGTAGGGGGTTCATGCGTACCAAAAGTGCGGGAGGACTCTGAACTCGCGAGGGGCAGGAGCACGGTGAACGTCGTCCCTCTTCCTTCCTGGCTCTCTACCTCGAGGAGGCCTCCATGCTGGTGAACGATATTCTGGCTGATGAAAAGGCCCAAGCCCAGACTGTCGGATTTCGTGCTGAAGAATGGCTCGAACACATGGGCAAGCGCGTCGGACGGGATTCCGTGTCCGCTGTCGGTGAACCTGACCATGACAGCGGGTGGCTCTTGGGATCGGCAAGTGCTCACCCACAACTGCCCGCCGTCGGTCATGGCGTCCAGGGCATTGAGCGCGAGATTGAGGAAGACCTGCTGCACCGAATCGGGCATCAGCAGGATCGGGGGAATATCCGGTGCCGGTCTCCATTTTACCTCGATGTGCTGATGATTGCACCGCCTCTGGATCAAGACCAATACGTTCTCCAGCAGCTGGTTCAAGTCAGACTGCTCTTTGACCTCTTGGGTCGCCGGGAAGTGAAGCTCCTGTAATTGTTTTACCACCCGAGACGCGCGGTCCAGCGCGTTGGCAGTCACCCTGAGGTGGCGCCGCGGATCCTCTCCCTGCTCCAACTGCTCCAAGCTCAAGTCGAGGCAGCCGATGGCGGCCTGCAGAGGATTGTTGATCTCATGGGCCAGCGAAGCGGCCAGCTTACCGGTGATCGCCAGCCGCTCGGTTTCGATCAGACTGGCCTGGATCTGTTTCTCAACTGTGACGTCAGCGGCGATGGCCGCAACTCGATAGATTTTCCCAGTTTGGTTCCGGACGGGGAATTGGCGAGCCTGAATCCAGCGCAGTTCGCCGTCAGGCCGAACCACGCGAAACTCGAAAGTCGTCTCCACAGTGTAATCCACCATGTGTCGGAAGGTGGTCTCTCGGTCGGGTGGGTACACGTCATCCAGTAGGGCGTTCATGTTGTTCGCCAAGGTCTTTGTGGAGCGTCCCCACACCTTTTCGTAGGCTGGGCTGAGATACACGAGCTCGCTGCAATCCGGCTCTATCAGCCAAAAGACGACGTCTAGGTTGTCTGCCAACTGGTGAAAACGCAGCTCGCTGGCCCGCAGCTCTTCCTCTGCACGCTGCCGGTCCACGATTTCAGTGCGCAGCACCTGGTTTGCCTGGGCCAAATCGGCGGTTCGCTGGATGACACGCATCTCAAGGTCGTCTCGCGCCTGGCGCAGCGCAGCCATCGCCGCAATCCGGTCGGTGATGTCTACTGTGGCGATGAGGACGCGCCAATCGTCAAATGGCAGCGGGGCAGCGCTGACGCGGGTCCATATATGCTGACCTTCGGCTTTCACCACGCCAATCTCAACATCGCGGATCAACTGCTCCTCAACAACGGCCCGGTTACTGGGGAACTCGCTCGGCGGAAACGGGCTGCCGTCGGTTCGCACGTAAGTTCGTTTCTCGTGCTCCCCGCTCAACAGTTGATCCTCAGTCAGGTGCAGGATCTCTGACAGTGCTGAGTTCACAAGCTGGAACCTGCGGGAGGGGCCCAGGACCGAAATGCCAATGGGAAGCAGCTCAATGAGCGTGCGCAGCTTCTGCTCGTATTGCCGGTGCTCGGTAACGTCGATACCTGATCTGACCACATACTCCACCGCGCCCAGGTCGTCGGTTAGCGCCGTGCTGGTCCAGGATATCCACCGCCGCCTCCCGTCCCTGGTCAGCCAGCAGCTATCGTGCCGCGCGGGATACTCGCCGTCCGGGAGCCCGGCAAACACCCTTTTTTCCGGTTCCACGTCCTCTGGAAGCAAGAATACATCCCAATAATCCTTTCCGCTTGCCTCGGCCAAGGTGTGACCGGTGATCTGTTCGCAAGCACGATTAAAGCGCACGATCCGGCCCTGCCTATCCAGCACCAGTATCAGAGATCCAGCCGTGTCCAGGATCGCCGAGGCCAGGTTGTGCTGCTTCCGCAGCAGATCTTCGTATCGCCTGCGCTGAACGGCCAGTGCATAGAGCCCTCCAAGCCTCGTGACGGCCTCCAGGTCCAGCTCGGTATAGTCTTGCTCTGCGTTGGCAAGCGCGATGTGCCCGACGGGAGCCTGGCCCAATACTACAGGCGCCGACAGCACACGGCGCAGCGGTGCCTGATGCTCAAGCGACCCGGAGTAGGCAGGCTGAGTTTCCGGCGCATTGTCAAAGAATGCCTTCTTGGTCGCTAGATCACTCACCCACGCTGCGAATTGTTGTTGTTCCATCCCCGGTGGAACGACTGCGGCCGGATGCCGTGCAGTCACGAAGCCATTGCCGCCCGCCATTCCGACGCATGTCTGCACAACCACCTCGCCGCTTACCGGATCGATGACTGCCACACATCCCTCCGGGCTTGCGGTGAGACTGAGGGCCTGATCTAGTACGACCCCGACAATATGCTCGGTGCTGGTGAACGGCGACACCAAGGGTTCATATACGGCGGACAGAGCTGCATGAACCTCCGCCTCCCAACGAAGGCGGGCCTGCATTTTCTCGCGCTCCGTCTCGGCTCGCGTCCGCCCGGTGACATCCCGTAGCGAAAAGATGAACCCCGGCGCGATTCCCTCGCCGCCCTTGACCGGCGTCAGGCTCCAATCCCAGTGGGTGACACCCCGATCGGGTTTGTAGGCGATATCCAGCGGTTTGGACGTGCTCTCGGCGGGCCGGCCTGTGTCTCTAGCCCGCTCAAAAGCCGCTCGACCCTCTGCGGTTGCGAACAATGTCAAGTAGTTGCGGCCGACCAGCTCTTCCTGACAGCGCCCGGTGATTTGGGTGAAGGCCGGATCGACCCACCGAATGGTAGACTCGGAATCGAGGTAGACCAGGGCGGCCCCTGGGCTCTCCACGGCTGCCTGCCGGGGGTCCGATTGATCATCGGACTCGACCTGAGCCGGCCGATCGCGTCGCCGCAGGGACCTGGATTTGGGGGACGGTTCACGCTGATTTGTCAGGCGTTCCTCCGCGTTGCTTCCCTGAACCATTTCGCCGGGGCTCCGTGTCCTACTCTTCCATTGCCGGTGATGCGCCAGCGCCCTGCCGCACCAACCTGCCAGGGTGCAGCGAATGCCGGGATCAGCTTGGTCGAACCCACAATGATTTGACCTGTTCACATTATAACACGGTCGACTCTTGGCTCCAACGTCGATGGTGGGGTTGTTTTTATGAACCAAGTATCTACCGACGGTCTGCGGTCGACATCTGTCAAGCCGTCAGTAAACCGCGTAGCCGTTTGGCAGGGTCCCCGTACTCCGCAGCCCCGGGTCAAGAACCCGCGTTGCCCTCGCCGTCCAGAGTGATCATCTGAATCTGAATCGGATCGATCGGCGAAGCCCACTTGAAGGCTGCACCCCATGCGAAAATCGGCCTGACCAGTGACCTGTCTCAAGCGCTGAACCTGGGCCCGGTCGAACCGCTTGTTTTGACGGACCGCGCCCGGCATGAACGGCAACCTTTCCTGTGGGACTTGGCCTCGCCTTGCGACTCACTCGATCAGCAGAAAGGCGTATCGGTTCATCGCCTGTCCATACTCGGTCAGCACCTCAATGGGGAGCCCGAGCGGCCGCACGGTGCCAAAAACGTCCACTGCCATCGCTTCAGGCGAGGGGCGAGCGGATCGAGGGTTCTTGCAGGATGTCCTGGCACCGGTGCACTCGGTGCACAGGGTGCAACTGTCCATAAAGAGCACAAAAGCCTTGGGAAAGCCCGCCATAAAGACGGCCCGCTCCAGCCGCGCCAAACCCTGATTGACGGTCCGAGACCAGGCATGGCGGTCGTTCGGATGGTCCACCCGCTTTTCGAAATGGAGAACCACGGCCGAACCATAGTCGTCGAAGAACCGTCGACACTCTGCAACCGATGGCGTGTAGGGAGGGCACGTCGCATTGTGCCCATACTCCCCGCACCCAAAGGTGCATTTCATCCGAACCCATTGTGCCACCAGGATCTGCCGGGGGTCGATCCACCGATAATCGGTGAATCCCTCTTCGGTCAAGAGCTGTTCCAGTTCTGCGCGGTCTGCCATGGCGTTATCAGATCCTCCGAGCTGAGCGTATGCTGCCGGGACGCTCCACGGTATTGGCGGAGTGGTCCCACGGTTGCGGAGTATACCGCGGATTGGCTGGTCCTCAAACCCGGGACACCCTGCAGTGGCTGAGGCAGCGTCCCACCAACCGGCCGCCGCCACGACCGGCTTGCTGGTTGCTGATCTCCCATGCCAGCCCTCAAGTTGACAAGTGGGCTGTACAGGCCTATAATTCCGACCGTTCGCGGTGGAACAAACTATCAAGATGGAAAAAGCTAAAGACGAACCTGGCCCAGGCAGTCCTAGGGGCCATACTCAGTCGGCCAACCGAATAAGCTAGCCCTCGGCCGGCGACCCCACCTTTCGGGCGCTTCCGGGGGCCAAGCGGCTCTAGGAGGTGCGCGATGAAGCCTTTTGACCTGGACAACCTGCTGGCGCAGATGCGCCAGGCGTTGGAGCTTAACCAGCTCGACGACGCCATCCACACGCTGGAATCCCTGCGTACCCCGGACCAGGCCGACCTGCTGGCCGAGCTGGACGAGGAAGATCAGATCGCCCTGGTAACCCGGCTTGGTCCAGCCGCCTCGGCCGACATCCTCGAGGAGTTGGAGGATGAAGAAGCCGCCGACCTGATGGAGGCGTTGCCCACCGAAACCGCGATCCGCATTGTGGAAGAGATGGCGGACGATGAGGCGGCCGACGTGCTGGGGGACATTGAACCCGCCATAGCCCGGTCCATCCTGGCCGGAATGGAGGATTCAGAGGATATCCACCCGCTGATGTTGCATGCGGAGGACAGCGCCGGCGGGTTGATGACCTCCGAAATCCTGGTGTTGCGACGGCGAACCACCGCCGGCGAGGCGCTGGAAGCCGTCCGGCGCTGGCAACCCGACTCCCAGCCGGTCTACGACCTCTTTGTGGTTGATTCGCAGGGTCGATTGAGCGGTGTGGTCAACCTGCACCAACTGGTTGTCTCTCCGGCGGACAGGCCCGTAGGGGACATCATGGAGGGCGATGTCATCGCAGTGCTGACCGGAACCGACCAGGAAGAGTGCGCCCGCCTGATGTCGCGCTATGACCTGTTGGCGCTGCCGGTAGTGGACTGCGAACACCGGTTGCTGGGCGTCATCACCATCGACGACGTGATGGAGGTGCTGGAGGACGAGGCGACCGAGGACATCCAGCGCATGGGCGGCGCCTTGCCCCTGGATCAGCCCTACCTCTCCAGCCGGGTCCTAGAAGTGGCGCGCAAGCGCGTCGGCTGGCTTATGCTCCTCTTTATCACCGAGAGCCTGACGGGCACGGTCCTGCGCCACTTTGAAGACCAGTTGCAGACGGTGGTTGCGCTGGCCTTCTTTGTCCCACTGCTAATTGGCACCGGAGGGAATGCAGGTTCCCAGACCACCAGCACCATCATCCGCGCCCTGGCGGTGGGCGACATCGACACTCGAGAGGCAGCCAGGGCGCTGTGGCACGAATTGCGCGTCGGTCTTTTGCTGGGACTGGGCATGGGGGTGTTTGCCTTTGTCCGAGCGTTGACGTGGCACACCACGCCGGGTCTGGCTGCAACCGTGTCGATGGCCATTTTCACGATTGTCGTTTGGGCCAACGGCCTGGGCGCGATCCTGCCGCTGCTGGCCTCCAAGTTGCGCATCGATCCGACCGTCGTATCCGGCCCGGTCATGAGCACGCTGGTGGACGCTACCGGCCTGTTCATCTATTTCACCATCGCGCGGATGGCGCTGGGTATCTAGCGGTCCGCGCCGCCAGCACAAGGTCTCCGGTGGCCGCGGCCGGTCAGGTTGGGGGCTGATACCCATCGGCCGCCGGCTTTGCGGCAACTGCCACCCGGGCTGCGTGGTTCTGCGCGTCGCCGTGGGATCGCGAGAGGGTGACTGGAGCGCCTTTCCGGCGCCGGGGCGGGGGAGAGGTTGGACTTGCCGGGCGAGGTTTGCCCCGCCTGGGCCGTGGCTGGCCGGTGCGACCGGGCCGGACTCCACCGGCAGGCGCAAGGCTCTGGGCGCCGATCCAGATCCAGCACGCCTGCCAGCGCCGCACGGTAGCACATAGCGCCTGGCTGTTCCGCCCGACCCATGTTGCCTGTCATCTGATCCCCTGAGCCCGCTCTGAAGGAATCTCGTGCCAGATTCCTCCAGAATCAGGCAATCTGGCACTTGACAGTATCACGTAATAGTGATATAGTGTCAGTGTAACTGTCAAGGTTGCAGATGAGCGAGAGACTATGTCCAGCAGGCAATATCTGATCGGTGAGTTGGCCGCACGAGCCGGAGTTTCGGTGCGTACCATACGGTACTATATCAGCGAGGGGCTGCTGCCCCCGCCACAGACGCGGGGGCGCTATTCAGTCTATGATGAGGACTATCTGCAGCGAATCCGTCTGATCCGGCGGCTCAAGGATGCATACCTCCCGATCAAGGAGATTCGCTACATGCTGGAGACCCGGACAGAAGAGGAGTTGGAGGACTTTGTGCAGCATTATGAGAGCAAACTTGGTCCGGGAGGTGACGCGTTGGCCTATATCTCTGGTGTGTTGGAGAGGCGGCCGGATGCACAGTCAAGGGATGGGCTCGCAAGCAGGAGTCGGGCATCTGCCGCGGTCAGGTCACAGCCTGTCGATAATGCGCGGGCCGGCAGTGACGTGATGCCGGACGGGGCCGGCTGGCGACGGTTTGTGATCGCGGATGGGCTGGAGCTGCACGTGAGCGAACCGGTTCTGGCTCAATTCGGACGGGCGGTCCGGCAACTTGTCCGAGACGGCCAAGAGATGCTGCGTAGGGGTGGTCAAGCCAGGTAAGAGGTGGTGGGGTGTGGTCAGTGGTTGGCCCCCGGCTGGGAGCAGGTCAAGCAGAGGAACAGAGAGGTATGAGGAGATGACAGAGTTTGCTTTCGAGATGCACGTGGATTCAGAGTTGATTGCCCGCGAGGTGCCCTCGCAACGGGTGCTGGAACTGGTGGTGACGCCCCCGTCGGCGGTCGCCGCGCACCAACGGCCGGCGCTTAATCTCGGGCTGGTCATCGATCGCAGCGGTTCGATGTCCGGGGATAAGCTCGAGTACGTCAAGCGCGCTGCCATCCATGTCCTGGAGGTCATGCAGGAGCAGGATCGGGTAGCGGTGGTGGCCTATGACACGGAGGTGACGCCGGTCTCGCCCAGCGTGGCGGTGACGCCGGCCGCCAAGGCCGAAATCAAGGCCAAGATCGAGGCCATGAGAAGCGGCAACATGACCAATCTCAGCGGCGGCTGGCTGGCTGGCTGCCAGGAGGTGGCGGCGGCCGCGGTGGAGGGGCACTTGAACCGGGTGCTGTTGCTCACCGATGGGCTGGCCAACGTAGGGATCACCGACCTGGAGGAGCTGGGTGTTCATGCCGGCCAACTGCTCCTGCGCGGGGTTCCGACATCTACCTTTGGCGTGGGCAGAGACTTTGACGAGCATCTATTGGAGCACATGGCCAACCAGGGCGGTGGTCGCTACTACTACATCGAACATCCGCAACAGATCCCCGGGATCTTTGAAGAGGAGTTCCGTGAATTGGCGGCGGTCACGGCTCGCAACGTCCAGGTAACCCTGGGTGTTCCGACCGGAGTCTCGGTGGAGGTCCTGGGAAGCTGGCGCACCGAACAGGACGATCGCCATTGGCACCTCTGGTTGAGCGACCTGGCTGCCAACCAACGTCGCCAGGTCTATGTGAAACTGCTCACGCCGCCGGCCGGCGACCAACCGCAATTGACCGTTAGCGGGGTGGCATCCGGCAAGGGAGAAGGCGGTGAGCCGCTCCGGGTGGAGACTCTGCTGAATCTGCGGTATGCGCCGGAAACCGAGGTACAGGCCGCACCGCTGCGGATGGACCTGATGGAGCGGTTCGGTCTGGTGGAGGTAGCCACACGCGCGGCTGAAGCGCTCAAGTTGGAGCGGAAGGGTGAGCGAGAGCAAGCGAGCGCCATGCTGAGCATGAGTCTGGCGAGCAGTGCGCCCTATCTATCGGCCGCGATTCACGAGGAGTACAGCGGGCTTGTGGAGCGCATGCGCCGAGGGCTGGATGAGGAGTCACGCAAGACCAGCCATCAGCGGCAGTACACAACCAAACAGCGACGCGATCAGTAACGTCAGACGGGGGTGAGGCCCCGTTCGACGACCATCGAAGGCGGCACCGGCTGCAAGGGCCATCAACCGGCGCCGCCTTTTTGCTGCAGCGCTACCGCGGAGCGCTCCGGATTCGTGAGGCGGTTACCCGCAGGCTGCCCAACCTAACCCAGATTGGGGAGGGAGTGGGACACCCACCCTTAGCCTTGGCCGGGTCACGGAAGGAGCGCGATACTGCGCCGTGGCTCCCGCAGATCGAGGAGAGGGTGTTTCACCCCAGATTGGGCCGGGCCGGGGTGGGAGCGCTGTCCTCTCTCTTCTCGGGGGAGGTTAGGGTGGGGTGTCCAGGGTCCCGCGGCCGGCCGGTCAGCCAGATAACCACGTTCCCTCCATGGTGAGGGGAGGTTGGGGGGAGGTGTTCAGTATCCCACGGCCGCCGGGTCAGGCACAAAGCCGTGATCGCTCCCTTACCCGGGGAGGGTTAGGATGCGGTTCCGTCCCCGTCCCCTCGCCGGGCTATGGTGCCCTGCCCGGCCGCGCACAACGTCTCCACACCTTCGTTCACCACCAGCACGTCACACCGGCAGACGGCGTTCCGCCGGCCGGCCGACACAACCCAGCCCCGCGCCACCAGCCGCTCCCCCACAGCCGGCCGGAGGTAGTTCAGCTTGATCTCCAGCGTCAGCACGTCAGGGCCCAAGACCGATCCGCCGGCAAAGGTGAGCACATCATCGACCAGGTAACTGATCACTCCGCCGTGCACCAAGCCGTGTTGCTGGTTATGTTCCAGACGGAGAGGGATTTCCAGCTCAGCTTTGCCCGGCGAGAGGTGCGTGAGGTGCGCACCCAATAGCCGGGTAAAGGGCTGCGCCGCCATGACCTGCTGACCCAGCTCGGTATAATCCTCTGCCATCTGATCCTCCGGAAAACTCTAGCCCTCTCGGCGTCAGGGTTGACCGGTCAGAACACCAGGATCAACCCAAAAACAATCTCCACCACCAGGCTGATGATGTTGGATCGGTCCCTGGAACGGTCGAGGGCTATCGAGAATGACCGCGCGGCGGCAATGGCCAGGTAGCCGATGCCCAGCATTTGATAGGCCGCCACGTTATTCAAAATCAGCGGGGCGGCGCCTAGCCCGATGAACAAACCGCCAAAGATGGAGCGGACCTCGCTGACGCCACGCGGGCCGTCAACCCGAAGTCCGGTGAACCCTTGAACCGCCAACGGCCGGATGAGCGCAAAGAGACCGGTGGCTACGGTCGCCACCGCCGCCAAAACCTGAAGCCAACTCGGCACCGTCATCAGACTCCTCCCGAAACCGGCGCAGACAGCGCGCCGGGTGGAAGGGATGGCAGCGAGAGCTACCATCCCAGACCGGAACGCAACACAACGTAGGGTGGAAACCGCGAATCGGTTCTTGGCTTACACCGGCGCCAGGGTACCGGCAAAGATCTGCCACGCCAGCAGGGTCTTGGCCACCAGGCTGAGCACAATGTAGACCCGCTCGCCGTACAGATAGTCCTTCCAGCGACCCACCTTTTTGTACTGCAGCAGCATGTTCACCGCAAAGATGTTGAAAAAGATGAACAGGCTGGGGATGATGGCATAGACAAAGGCCGGCGGTTTGGCGTCGGAGGACGAGAGCGATCCGGCGAAATAGAGCACGATCACGATCCAGGGGATGATTCCGGCGACGCAACCATAGATGAAGGAGGTCCAGTCGGTCTTGGTAGTGTGGTAGTTGTGGTACTCCATCATGATGCCAAAGAGGTTCATGGTTGCGTTGAGGCCAAAGATGAGGATCAACGCGCCGAGGTCCCACATCCCGACTAGCATCCCAATCAGCACAATCATCAGCGAAGAGCTGAAGGCATATTCATAGAACCGGACCGGGTTCATACCCTTTTTCAGGTTGCGGACGTATCGGTCATATCCAATGGTGGATAGATAAAAATGAGCCACCGCCGAGATTAGCAGAAAAGCAGCTACGGCCGGCCCAAAGCGCAGGTCGTGATACAGGGTGGGGTTGGGCACCAGCGCGCGAGCGGCGGCGTCGAACTTTAAAAAGTTGGTAAAGATGGGATAGGTTGTGTCATTGCTGAGCACAATCATCAGGATTCCCTGCACCAGGTGCAGGGCGCCCATGATAACGTTGAAACGGCGCAATCCCTGAAACACGCTGTCAGGCGCCGTCACCCGATCCGTTTTTGCTACCTTTTTGGCTGGCATGTTACCTCTCGCTCCTAATAACGATGACTTGGCCGAACGACCGCCGATGATACCGCAAAGCACGCCAATTGGCAATCGCTTTCGGCCGGACCGTGCAGCGGAATCGCCGCACCCGGCCAGGTCCCATGGCGCTGCCGGCAAGGTGACGCGTGGCGGCCGAGCGTGTGGTGGACCGCGCGGGCGGCAGGTAAGGGCTTCGGGCATCTGAACCTGAACCGGCTTTGCAGGTGGTTGTTGCCGTTCGCGCCCGGTCAACGTTTGCCCGCTTTGTGCGGCCGGAATATACTGGTGCCAACGGTTCGACCAATCAACCGCGCATCAATCTGGCTGGTGCGCCGGCTCTCGGGCTGGGTTTTCTGGCCGGGCTGCGCCATTTGATCGTTGACAGGAGCACGCATGGATCGGAAATTCCTGATGGGTCTCGACGCCGGGGGCGGAAAAGGAAGCTGTCTCTTGGTGGATGTGGACAGCGGCGCGATCATCACTGCTGATCGGTCGTGGTACCACGCCCAGGCAGCCGAGGGTGATGGCTGGAGCCTGGATCTGGATCTTGATGCCATCTGGCGTGCGCTGAGCGCGGTCGCTCAAGAAGCCATGCGTCGGGCAGACGCTTCGGCCGACCAGGTAACGGGGTTAGCCGTCACCAGTATGCGCCACGGAATGGTTCTGCTGGACCGCACGGACGAACCCTTGATGGCGACCCCCAATAGAGACGCCCGAGCGGTTTCCGAGGCGATGGAATTGGCCGGCGAGTGGGGCGATGAGCTTTTCCGACGAACCGGACGCTGGCCTTCACCTGTCCTTCCGGCCGCTCGCTTACGCTGGTTGGCCCGCGTCGATCCCTCCCGCCTGGAAAGGGCGGCCAGGTCGCTGTCGCTCAGTGAATGGGTCACCTGGAAGCTCTGCGGCGAAATGGCCACCGACCCCTCCCACGCGGGCGAGACCATGCTCTTTGACCTGGTCAGGCGTGACTGGGCATCGGACCTGCTTCAACTGTTGGGCCTGCCGGCGAACATCCTGCCGCCGGTGGCGCCGGCCGGCACCCGGTTGGGAGGTCTGGCAAAGAGCGCTGCTGTTGCCTTGGGGCTGCGTCCTGGAATCCCGGTTGCGGTCTGCGGCGGCGACACGCAATGTGCGCTGTTGGGCGCCGGAGCGGTAATGGTTGGCCACCTGGGGGTGGTAGCCGGTACCACCGCACCGGTTCAGTTGGTGCTGGACGGTCCGGTAACCGATCCGCAGCAACGCGTGTGGACCGGCCATCACGTCGTGCCGGGCCTCTGGGTGCTGGAGAGCAATGCCGGCGCCATGGGCCAGGCGCTGGACTGGATCGCGTGTGGCCTTTATCCAGATTCGCCCAACCCGGTGGCGAGACTCGCGGCCGATGCGGCCTTTTCGCCGCCCGGCGCGGCCGGTATCCTTTCTACGCTGGGCGCAGACGTCTTTGACGCGCGCCAGATGGCGTTGCCAATAGGTCACCTGAGCCTCTCTCAGATGATCCCCCTTGCGGATCCGCCGGCCGGCCGGCATCTGGGGCGCGCAGTCCTGGAAGGGATGGCGTGCGCCATCCGAGCCAATGCCGAACAGGCCCTGGCGGTCGCCGGTCTCCCGGCCCCATCGGCGGTTTTTGTGACTGGTGGAATCAGTCGCTCCGCGCTGTGGACGCAGATGCTTTCTGATCTGTTGGGGCGCCCGGTGACCGTGGCTGCCACACCCGATGGATCGGCATTGGGAGCGGCCATCTGCGCCGGGGTTGGCGCCGGGATATATGCTGACCTGACGCAGGCAAGTGCGGCGTTGGCCGGGCCGGGACGGGTGCATCATCCGACCGATGGGTATGCCCAGGAGCACCAGGACCTGTACCGCGTCTGGACCGCCATGTGCGCGGCGCACGCACCGGCCGACAGCCTGACGGCCGACCGGATTCTGCAGCACCTCGAGCAAGAGCGGTCGGCTGCGGCGCCGGACACGGTCGGGTTCCGCCCCCGGGTTCTGGTCACCGCCCAGATCGACTCGGATTCGCTGGCACGCCTGCGTGAACTGGCGGAGGTAGAGCACGCCAGCTACCGTGATGAGATGCGCCTGCTGAGCGGAGAGGACTTGGTGACGGCGCTGCGGGGTTTTCAGGTGCTGGTCACCGAGGTGGATGTGGTGGACGCGGATGCTCTGGCTCAGCTACCCGACCTGCGGTTGGTGATCAGTTGTCGCGGCAATGCAGTGAACATCGACCTGGCAGCGTGCACCGCCTATGGGATTCCTGTGGTCAACACGCCGGGCCGCAACGCCGATGCAGTCGCCGATCTGACGGTGGCGTTCATGCTCATGCTGGCCCGCAAGCTGCCAGAGGCCACTGCCTTTCTGCGCCTACCGGGCGGCGAGGCGGGCGACATGGGGCGGATGGCGCAGGCCTTTGCCCAGTTCCTGGGCGCCGAACTCTGGTGTAAGACGGTGGGCCTGGTGGGGTTGGGCGCCGTCGGCCGCGCAGTGGCTCGCCGGCTGCACGCCTTTGGAGCCCGGTTACTGGTTTATGATCCGTTGGTCAGCCAAGACGAGGTGGCGCAGGCGGGCGCAGAGCGCGTGTCGCTGCCCGATCTGTTGGCGCGCAGCGATGTGATAAGCCTACACGCGCCCGTGACTTTCGAGACTCGTGGGATGATTGGTTCCGCCGAATTGGCCTTGACCAAACCGGGTTCACTGCTGGTCAACACCGCTCGGGCGGCGTTGGTGGACGAGGCGGCGCTGGTCGATGCGCTGCGCTCCGGTCGCCTGGCCGGCGCCGCCTTGGACGTCTTTGGTAGCGAGCCACCGGCATGGGATGACCCGTTGCTTCAGGCGCCCCACCTCATTGCCACCCCCCACATCGGAGGAAACACGGTTGACGTGGCTCATCATCAGGGGGCGATGGTGGTGGAGGAACTCACCCGGCTGTTGCGCCGTCAGCCACCGCGCCACGTGCTGAACCCGGACGTGTTGGCCGGGTTTTCCTGGAGGGGTGAACGCACCGCGCCGGCGACCGAGTCGTTGGAGCAGCTCCAACGGCGACCCGGCCCGGCGGTCAGTGACTTCCAGGCAGCCCCGGAGCCGCGCCTCGCGCTGAAACGAGAGCCACCGGCACCGGCGCCGGCGCAGCAGTTATCACTTCGGGAGGCAACCGCGCGGCAGACGGGCCAGCTCGGCCTGTTGGCCAGCCTGCGCCGGCTTTTCTCCCGCCACGCAACCGCCGGTCCTGAAGCTAATGCTCCTGCCCCGTCGGCAACCGGGATAGTGGCCCGGTTTGAGCAGATCCTGCGGGTTTTCCTGGCTAGCATGGCCGACGATCCCGCGCTGCTGCACTTTGCGGCCGGCAAGGGATTGGTGATGGAGTACCACCTCACCGACGCCGACCTGCGTTTTCACATGCTCTTTCGCGACGGGGTGGTCGAGGGAGCGCTGGGAGCGCCGCCGATACCGCCGGATATCACGCTCAAGATGAAGGCCGACATCTTCGACGGGATGATGACCGGTCGGGTCAATGGAACCCAGGCGGCAATGACTGGCAAGCTCACGTTCACCGGCGATACCAGCAAGGCGATGGCGATGACCAAGATCGCGCGTGACATGGGGCGGTTGTACGAGTCGGCTTGCGAGCAGGTGGGTGATCCGGGGGACCTGACCGCGCTGGGCGCGCCGACAGCAGTGCCGCCAGCGCCTCCCGCTGCCGGGACTCCTGGAACACCGACCGGCGTTCCCCGGCCGACGCGCGGGTCTGGAACCGGCGACGAACGGGATGAGATCGTGGCGGTGGTGGAAGAGCTATACGCCAAGAACCTCATCACAGCCACCGGGGGGAATGTCAGCGTCCGGGTGTCCGGACGGCCCGATACCTGTTGGATCACGCCCAGCCAGATGTTCAAGGGCAGTCTGCACGCCGGGATGATGGTGCGGATCGACCTGGATGGCCACTCGCTGGACGAAGACGCGTTGGCCCCGTCCAGCGAAAAGTTGGTGCACACCGCCATCTACCGGTCGAGACCTGAAATCCAGGCCATCGTCCACAGCCACGCACCCTGGTCTACCTTGCTGGCGCTCACCGAAACCCCTTTGCTTCCCGTGTCCACCGAGGCGGCCTTCCTGGGCGAGGTGCCGCTGGTTCCGTTCATCATGCCGGGCACGGCCGATCTGGCGCAGGCGGTGTCGACGGCGATGGGGCGGCACGGGTCTGTGGTGCTCATGCAGAACCACGGACCGGTCGTGGCTGCTGCCAACCTGCGGCGGGCCGCCAATCTGAGCGAGGTGGTAGAGCGTACCGCAGAGATGATTCTTCGCTGCAAGGCGCTGGGCCGCGAACCGGCCATGCTGCCGGCCGAGGCAGTGCAAACGCTGCGCGAGGTCGGGCAGATGATGGGCTGAGGGCGCGGCCAAGACCGGTCAGTTCTCCGACCTGACCCGGGCCTCGCGCAGCACTGGCGTTGGCCGGCGCGATCCGGCGTCCGGACCGTTTTGTTTGTGCTCAAGACTGCCCCGGCGCCTCTGGTCGCCCAAGGGCCGGCCGACCGACGCATTTGAGCGCGGGACAAGTTGCCTTGGCACTACAGGAGGAACCATGCAATTCGATTTTGGCCGCGGCGGTGGCCCGGCCCACGTAACGATCGATCGAGAACGCTGCACCGCCTGCGGTTTGTGCGTTCGGGCCTGCCAAGGTGGTCCCATCTACCTTGCGGAGGCAGAGGTTCGGGTTGATCCGAGCCGGCTGTTTGGCTGCATTGGGTGCGGCCAGTGCATGACCGTGTGCCCGGCCGATTGTGTCACAGTGACCGGGAGGGATCTTTCGCCGTCCGACCTCCTGGAGCTGCCGCGCTCAGATGCTAGCGCCGGCTACACGGCGCTGTACTCGCTGCTCGTAGCGCGCCGCAGCGTCCGCGAGTACCGTGACCAGGTGGTACCACCGGAGGTAATAAACCAGATAACTCGAGCCGCCTCGACCGCGCCCATGGGGATACCCCCTTCGGAGGTCGGGGTGCTGGTTTTTGCCGGCCGGGACAAGGTGCAAGCATTCCGGAATGAGCTGCTGCGCGAACTGGAGGGAATGCGGTGGATGTTCTCGCCGGCCGCCTTGTGGTTGATGCGACCGTTCATGAGCCGTGAATCGTACCGATCCCTGAAGGCCTTTGTCGTCCCGGTAATTGACGCGTATGTGGAGTATGATCGCCAGGGCGTGGATGCGTTCTTTTACCGCGCTCCCGTGGCGCTGTATTGGTATGGGTCGCCCTATGCCGACCCAGCCGACCCGTACATCGCCGCCACGTACGCCATGCTGGCCGCTGAGTCGTTGGGATTGGGCAGCTGTCTGCTGGGGTTTCCAGGCTACGCCATCAAGTACAGTCGCCGGCTAAAGAGCAAATATGGCCTGCCCCGCCGACTGCAGCCCGGAATAGTCATGGTCCTGGGGTACCCTGCCTTCCGGCACGCCCGCGCGATCCGCCGCCGATTTGCCGAGGCACGGGAAGTCTAGCAGCGCGTCACGCCTGGATCAAACAAGCCCGGCACGCAACATAGCCGTACGCCCGGGCAGCCTGTTCGTCCCGGAAGCCAAGCGCGTTCCGCGGCCGGATGCGGTTGACATAATGGCAGGTGGCTCGGTGGTACCGATTGCTGTGGATGCTTCCGGTCCAAACGACTGGCTCGTCGCTATCTTGCCTCCGCCAGACCCCCGGGGCCAACTCGACCATGCCCGGCAGCGGTTGGGTTACGTAGGTCATTCCTGCTCCTCCTGCTGCGCACCTGCCTGCATTTTAGCAGGCTGGGTCGGGCGCGGCAACCGTTCGGAAGGCGAATCTGGCTGCTTGTGCCGGACTCGCGTCGCCTTTCCCAAGTTAGCCATCGGCGCCTGACTGACCGGTTCGGCCCGGTGCCTACCTCGCGAACGGCCAAGGGCTGCTCTGCCGGCGATCGGCCAAGGCGACCGACGGATGACCCTGGCAAGGGCTTTCCTGCCTGACACGTTGGCCGACCCCGGTGTTGATGGTATGATTGCATCCGCCAGACCGACTTGATCTCAGGAGAGCAGAGCGGCTCTACAGCCTGGAATGAACGCGCCTTGGGAAACGACCATGTCGACATTGGAACTTTGTTTGTGGGGTCCGGCCGCGCGGTAGGGTAGGCTCATTAGTACTATGCATCCGGTGAGCGCAGGATCAGGTCATTGGGCAGCGGCCCCTGGTGGCAAAAACACAACTCGGCCACGGTGTCGACTGGTTGGGGCGCGTATTGCTCACCGGTCCTGGGCGGTTTCGTCGTCTGGGCCTGAGGATGCAGGCGGCCGAATCGCCAAGTGGCTGCGGTTGGATCAACCGACCGGTACACGCGGCGACATGCTTCCGTGCATTGATTTCCTGGGGATAGATTTGCCGTGAACACTGCTCTAGTGGACGTCAGAGAACTGACCAAGACCTACGGTGATTTTGTTGCTGTGGATTCCATCAGTTTCGAGGTGAAGCAGGGCGAGATTATTGGCTTGCTGGGTCCCAATGGCGCGGGCAAAACCAGCACGCTGGAATGCCTGGAAGGCCTACGCCGGCCGGATCGTGGCCGGCTGCGGGTGGCAGGCGTCGATCCGGTGGGCGAGACTCGCAAACTGCGCAACCTGATTGGGGTTCAACTACAAACCTCGGGACTCCCAGAGAGCATCACGCCCGACGAGGCGATACGGTTGTTCTGCGCCTATCACAACGTGGCGCCTCGATTGGACCTGCTCGACCGACTGGGCCTGGGAGAGAGACGGAGCGCTCAGTTTTACCAACTCTCCACCGGCCAACAACGCCGCCTGGCGTTGGCTCTGGCCATCGCACACCGCCCCCAAGTGCTGATTCTGGACGAACCCACGGCCGGACTGGACGTTGCCACGCGGGTTGAACTGCACGCCATGATGCGCGAGCTGCAATCCGGCGGCGCCACCATCATCATGGCGACCCACGATATGGCTGAGGCCGAACAGATGTCCGATCGGGTAGCCATCCTCCTGCAGGGCAAGATCGTTCACACCGGCACGCCCATCGAAATCACGGCGACTGGCGCCGGCCTGACCAAGATATCGGTGCGCACGTTGGCGGGTAACCTGGCGCTTTCCCTTGGCGGTTTTCCGGCCGTGTCCCACCAGGTGACCAAGGGCGAGTACAGCATCTACTACAGCTCGGATATCGGCGTCACAGTGCCAGCCATCATCACCCAGATTGCAGCCCAGGGTGATTCGCTCGTCGACCTGCGCGTCGAACGGCCGTCGCTGGAAGACCGCTTCCTTGAGATCACCGACCCCGGAGGTGAACGATGAACGCGTTTTGGCACCACCTGGCGTTCGATTTCCGCACCGGCGTCCGCAACAAGCAGTTGCTCCTCATGAACTATCTCTTCCCGTTGGGTTTTTACCTGATGATGGGATTCATCATGGCAGCGATCAACCCGCCGTTCCGGCAGGAAATCATCCCGGCGATGACCGTCTTTGCCATATTGGCCGCCACGTTGCTGGGCATTCCGGATCCCTTGGTCAACGCTCGCGAGAACGGCATTTTCCGCAGCTACAAGGTGAACGGGGTGCCCTCGATCTCGATTCTGATCATCCCTGCCCTTACCACCGTCCTGCACCTGCTGATTGTGACCGCGGTCGTTGTTTCCACGGCGCCTTGGCTGTTCGATGCGCCGCTTCCAGACAATTGGTTGAACTTTGCGCTGATTGTCGGTGCCACTGCCTGTGCGTGCTCGGGGCTGAGCGTACTGATCGGTGTCGTCTCACCCAGTTCCCGCATGACGGTCTTGTGGTCGCAACTGGTCTTCGTGCCCTCCATGTTGCTGGGCGGTATGATGCTTCCCTACAGCATGCTGCCCGCGGGTGCCGGTCGCATTGCGCAGCTTTTGCCCACTACACATGCGATGAACGCATTCCACGGATTGGCGATGGGATGGGCGGCCGATTTCTCGGCGTGGGGTTCGGTTGGGGTGCTGGCCGCCAGCGGCGTCATCGCGTTAGCCTTGGGCGTTTTCCTGTTCAGTTGGGATAACCGCAACACAACGCGCCGCGGACATCCGGCGCTGGCCTGGCTGGTGCTGCTGCCGTACATCCTGGGTGCGTTGCTGTTTGCATGATGGCCGCCGTCAAGACACAAAGAGACCGTCGTTACCCCTTGGTTTCGGTCGGTGGATTCGGCCGGGAGCGAGAGCCAAGTGTCCAACCGACGCGAACGAGTCACCACTATAAGGGCCGCTCAAGGGTTGCTCTTTCTCAACGTTGCCTTATGGCTGGCGTTGGCTGTCAAGACCTGGCGCGATCGCCGTTGCGCGGTGACAACACCACAGTCACGACTCTTGTCGTGAGCCTTCTCATGATCGGCAATGCCGGCGCCATGCTGGCGGCCGGAATCGGGATCGGCCGCCGGCGCCGTCTGAACTACGGGTTCGCGTTCTTGGTATTGGCCGTGAACATTGTCCTGACGTTGACCGATCAGTTCGGCCTCTTGGATGTGGTCACACTGGTTATCGACCTGATCCTCCTGGGCCTGCTGATTGGCTTGATGAAACAGACCCGGCCGGCGCGTCTACGCGCCGATTGACCACGGCGGCGAACATGCGTCGTCCGCCCGCCTAAGTTGGCGACTCTTGGTGTGATCGTGATCCCGGCGCTCCCGGCTGCCCTGATTACCGGCGCAGGGGAGGAACCGCCGTGTCTGTGCTGCCTGGTTAGGTGCTTGATTCGTATCCGGCAACGTAACCGCGGGTTCCGGATGCTTCTGATGGGAGGTATTCCGAATGGAACGGACCGCTCGTGAGATTTACACTGCACTCTATGATCAGACGGTGCCGGATTGGCCCGGCGAGTTGGCGTTCTACCTGGAGCTGGCTGCGCTTGCCCGACATGAGGGCCGGGACGTACTGGAAATCGCCTGCGGCACCGGCCGGGTCACGATACCGCTCGCCCGAGAGGGGGCCAGGGTCACCGGTTTGGAGTTGTGCCCGGAGATGCTCCGGATGACCAGGGAAAGGAGCGGGGCGATCCCGCTCATCCGCTGGGTTCAGGCTGACATGCGATCGTTTGACCTGGGCCAGCAGTACGGGCTGGTGATCATACCCGGCCATTCGTTTCAATTCATGCTCACTCCAGAGGATCAGGTCCAATGACTGGAGTGCATCAAGCGGCACATGGCTCCGGGAGGAATTCTGGTGGTCCACCTGGACCATCAGGATCTGGGCTGGCTGGGCCGGCTGCCCGCTGGCGGCAACGTCGGCCTGGAGGTGGGCCCGGAACTGGTCCATCTGACAGACGGCAGTAGGATCCGGCCGCTGCACGGCTGGGTTCTGCAGCGGTCCACCCAGACTGCCACGGTGACGTTAGGCTGGGAGCAATTGGCCGCGGATGGCAGCGTCCACCGGCGTTGGGAACTGGAGCCGATGCCCCTTCACTGCGTGTTTCGGTTTGAGATGGAACACCTGTTGCGGCGGGTGGGTTTTGCCTCCGTGACCGTGTACGGTGATTTTGCGAGAGGCGAGCTCACGGACGACTCGGAGCAGATGATCTGGGTGGCCCGGACCCCGGCCAATGGAACAGACCTGGGCCGGCCGGATGTCAGGGGCGTGGACAGACCGTTGCCCCGTCCGGCCGATGGCGACGAGTGCCTGGGCGGCTGTTGACCCGGCGCGTCGTTCGTGTCTTCCGCCGGTTGGCGCCGCGATAACCTTGTGCAGCGGATCTGGCGATCGGCTTTGGTTCCGGTTCGGGCGGCCGCTCTCAACCGATGGCCGCCCGCACCCGGCCGGCCAATGCCGCAAACTCGGGGCTGGACTGGATATCCAGTCCGCGTGGGCGCGACAGAGGAATCGGTATGATCTGGTGCACCCGACCCGGGCTGGGGCTGACCACCAGTACCCGGTCGGCCAGAAAGACCGCCTCCGGAATGCTGTGCGTCACCATCACCACGGTCTTGCGGCGGGCGGACCAGATGCGCAATAGCTCGCTGGCCATCCGCTCGCGAGTCATGGCATCCAAGGCCCCGAACGGTTCATCCAGCAGCAGTATCTCGGGGTCATGGATCAGGGCGCGGGCAATGGCTACCCGCTGAGCCATGCCTCCTGAGAGGCTGCGCGGGCGGGCGTCGTCAAAACCGTCCAATCCCACCAGCGCAATCAGTTCGTCGACCAGGAGGTCCGCTTGCCCCCGAGGTGCCCCTGCCAACTCGAGCGGCAGCACCACGTTCTGCCGAACCGAACGCCAGGGCATCAGGTTGGGTTTCTGAAAGACCAGCCCGATCTGACGCTGCGGACCCTCCAGCGGTCGCCCGTGAAGACAGACCTGCCCCTCTGATGGCCTTAACAAGCCTGCCATCAGCCGCAGCAAGGTGGATTTGCCGCAGCCCGAGGGTCCGACCAGGCAGATGAACTCTGACGGTGCCACATCGAAAGAGATGTCTGCCAGAGCCTCCAGCGGACCGGCTTGGTCGTTAAAGGTGTAGCTGAGGCGCTCGACCGACATGACCGGCGGCCGGTCGCCACCCGCGGAAAGGTCGGTCTGCACTTACTCGGTCGCCTTTTCCACAAAGTAGTTGGTAAAGACGTCCTCGGCCGCCATGTCGATTTTGAGGAGTCCCGCCTCGCGCAACACCGCCAGCGTCGTCTCCCAATCGGCTGCGCTGGACAGGCCAGGTTCATCAGCTTGCCATAACTCGATGGACGCCGCCAAGACCTGCCGTTGAGCTGCGTCGGTCTCCGGGTCGGTACCCAGTCCCTCGACGTACTTCTTTGCGATCTCAAACGCCGCATCCGGGTCCGCGATGGTGTCCCGCAGCCCGTGCAACAACGCCGTGACCATTGCCTCCACCAGTTCGGGCCGCTGGGCGATGGTGGACTCATTCGTGACCAGGCCGTTGGAAACCAGATTGGCAAACGGGGAGACCTCGATGATATGGATTGCCCGGCCGGCGCGGGCCAATTGGATCGGTTCGTTGTTGATGTAACAGATGGCTGCGTCGACCGTCCCCTGGGTGAGCGCCGCCAACTGGGTATAGCCGATCTCCAGCACACGCATGGTTGATTCGTCCAGGCCGGCCCGGGACACCAGCGCCTTCCAGCCGATGTAACTGGCGCCGCCAAACAGGGGGGTTCCGATCGTTTTGCCCTCCAGGTCGGCCGGCGAGCTGATTCCGGACTCTGCCAATGCCACTACCACCACCGGAAAGTGTTGCCACCATTGGGCTACATAGATCACCGGCAACCCTTGCTCACGCGCCAGCGGAACCTGCTCGCCGCTCTGTATGGAGAAAGGGAGCTCGTTGGCCGCAACCAGCTTCATTCCGTCGGTCTCAAAGCGGTAGTCAAACTCGATCTCGATTCCCTGCTCCTGAAAATACCCACGGTCCACCGCCACGTAAAAGGGTGTGAACTGAACATTGGGAATGTACCCCATGGGGAGGCGAATCTTTTCGACCGGAATTGGTCCGACGGCGGTTGGAGCACTGCATGCTGTCAGCGGCAGAACCAGGGCGAGGGTGATGAGCAGAACGTATTTGAACATGATGGACTCCTTCTTTGACATTGGAATCAATCTCTCCACGCCAGCAGCGGTCGCTCCAGGAGCGTGACAAATCCATAGAGCGCCATGGCGATAACAACTAACATGATCACCGCCACAAACATGAGCGCGGTGTCATAGATTCCCTGACCCTGCTTGACCAGAAAGCCCAATCCGCGGTCTGAACCGGCCAATTCACCGACCACTGCACCGATCACCGAAAGGGTGGCGCCCACCTTGACCCCGGCGACAATCATGGGCAGGGCGGTAGGAAGGTGGAGCTTGGCAAAGGTCTGCCAGCGGGTCGCCTGGTAGGACCGCATCAGATCGTCCAGGTCAGGGTCAGACCCGCGCAACCCTGCCACCGTGCTGACCAGGATGGGAAAGAAGACAATCATCGCCGAAAGGAGAACCTTGGAGGTTGCGCCGGCGCCAAACCAGATGACCAGCAGGGGCGCAATGGCCACCACCGGTATGGCCTGCGACGCAACCAGATAGGGGGCCACCAGTCGTTCCAGTGCGCGCGAACGAGAGAGAACAAAACCCAGCACCAGGGCCACGGTTGTGCCTAGTGCCAACCCCGCCAGCACCTCGCCTACCGTGACCAGCGTGTGGCGGCCGAGCGTACCATCACCCGCCAGCACCAGGAACCGGACCCAGACACGGTCGGGGGCAGGCAGGATAAACGCGGGATACTCGAGGACGCGGACCACCAGGGCCCACAAACCTACAAACGCGGTCAGCGTTAGCGGCACCAACGCAACGTGAAGCCAGCCGAGAACGCCACGCGGTTCCGCGCCGGCCGGTGTCTCGCGTATCTTGTCCCAGAAAGCCATGCCACCCTACCTTCCCGGGGGTTTCTGGCAACAAAAAACCCCAAGGACTCGCCCTTCGGGGTTTTGACAGTGACGCCCAAGCGCTGAACCGTGTCATGCAACCTGGTCTCGCGCTCAGACCGTGGACCTTCTCCCATCCGGACTCTAACCGTCGGCCCCGGAGTCTCACCGGATCATACGCTCATCGCGCTCGCGGGCTCTACCGCCGATCGGGAATTTCACCCTGCCCCGAAGGATCTGCTATTGATCTGTCGGTCGCAATTGTGCCACGATTTTGTGGTCTTGGCAAGTGATTTTGGTCATGCGCCAATCACCTGCTCACGGACGGCCTTGCCGGGCGCGCCGGCCCACCGGTACCTGGTGGCGGCGAAATCCGCGGGAGGCCAGCCTGCCGGCGCTCCAGCGGATAGGCATCAGCAAAAGAGCGACAGATAGAACCGCGCCTGAGGCGGTGAGGGTCGATCCTGAGCTACAGCGTTCGGATCAAGTGGTTCAGCGCCTGCGCGATCTCGGCCAGCTTGCTTCCGTCCACGAGACCGGGCGTGTCACGGGCAGTATGGGTCACCGTGCGCATCAGCTCTGGCATCTCCTCGGACGCAAAGGCGATCGCGGCGATTCCCTGCTGCACGAACACCATGTGGTCGCCCATCACCCAGGGCTCTCCCTGAACCAGGCCGGCATAGCCCCGGAAAACGGACTCGGCTTTGGCCTGCAGTTCGGGCGTGCATTCATAGAACGAGTAGGCCGAAGCTCCCTGGAGGTAGCCGACGTCGTCCAGGTTGACCACCAGCCGGATGCGCCGCAGCTCCTCGCCGTACCGGCGTAGATAGTCCATCTGACCACCGGCGCTATAGTGATCCTCGCCGTTAAAGGCAGCGATCTCGACGCCCAGTGGCCCGGGGTAATCGGCCAATAGTCCGGCCAGCAACAGGAGCACCGCGGTGCCGGAGGCGTTGTCCAAGGCACCTGGTGCGTCCTCATAAGCGTCGATGTGGGCGGTGACGACGACTTTTTCAGGAGCGGTCGGGTTCAACCGGGCGATGACGTTGGACGCGCTGGACGGCCGGCGCTCGGCCTCGATCTTGAGCCTGAAGACCTGGCCGGCCTGGCCGGCCAGGTCCGCGCCCACGGCGTCAGTGCAGTGGACGTTGGGAATGTCAAAGTCACCGTCCACAATCAGCGGAAATGGGTAAAGTGCGCCCACCTGCTCCGGGCTCCGGGCGGTGGCCGTGACGATAGCGGCCGGCTTGAGCGCTTCCAGCAGCGCGATGATCTCTTGATGGTGCGCGGGATTGTAAAAGACAAACCCCTTGGGCATCAACTGCTCCGCGCACAACGGACCATGCAGCAGCAAAACCTTGCCTGCGGAGTCGGTGGCCGCCAACTCCTCCAGCGTCTGAGCTGCCACCAGGGTGGCGGTGACGTCGCATCCCAGGGTGTACGGACTGGGAAGGACTGGAAACGCCCGGTCGCCGGCCGCCAGCAGCGCTTCGCCGTGCAACCAATCCAAGCAATCGAACGGCGTGGAATCGATCTGGTATTCAAGTGACCCGATGGTCCGCGCGGCGAACTCGGCCGCCTGCCGGTTGCCGGCCGAGCCGGTCCGACGGTTGGGTTTCACGCGACAGAGCACGTCGACAAAACGCAATGCCCGGGCGGCAAGGTCATCCCACCTCATTGCACATCCTTCCATCATCCTGGCATCCTTTTCATAGTATGACGCCGTTCAAGATGGCTGTCAACCGGGTTACGGAAGGCAAGGCCAGGTCGCGGCATGCACTGCTGGTCTGGACGCCGGCTGCGCCAGGCCCGCACGGTGCCTGGACCGAGACATGTCGGGTCAGCGGCTGCTTGGAGGACGTCCGGCCGAACGGCCTACCACAGCCGGCAAGTCGATCTTGGCCATCAGTGCGCCCTTGTGTCCGCCGGAGGACCTACTCGCCATCGAGTTGGGCACGCGGGCAGCTCCAGCATACGTGCAGCCCACGTTTCCAAAGCTGAACCGACCTGGTCCGGACCGTCCAACCGGATGGCGTCAGTGAACTGGATAGCCCGGCGAGCCGTTTCCGCCAGTTCTGGTCGTACTACCACCAGCGCCAGCCGAAAGCGGGAGCGCGACAGCACCTCAAATGCGGCCATCCAGCCGAGAAGCAGGACGAACTCCAGCGGCCCAAGTTCGTCAATGATCAGCAGATCGCAAGGGGCGATGGCCTGTAGGATCGAGTCCCCCCAGGCCAAGGCCGACCGGCTAAAGAACCAATCACCCAGCAGCAGGTCGAACCCACCCTGGCCGGCGGCCACGGCCAGCTGCCGCCTGTCTCCCGATTGGATGTCCTGCACCCAGATGGTGTTCTTGGCTCCGTCCTGAAAGCCGGCCGGGGAGAGCAGGCCCCCGACGCTCCAACCCGCCTCCCGGGCCGACTCTGCCATCCGGCGGCAGAAACTGGTCTTGCCGGCCTGACGCCACCCAGTCACCAGCCAGATGTTTACATCCACAGCACCTGACTTTTGCCCTCCACGGGCACAATCCGCACCGGCACCTGGTAAACCTGGGAGAGAGTCTCGCCGGTGATCACCTGTTGTGTGGGGCCGGCCGCCAGCACCCGCCCCTTGGCCATCAGGATAGCATAGTCACTCACTGCCAACGCAATGTCAGGTTCGTGGGTGGTCATCAGGATGGTGGCCCCTTGTTCCCGCAGCCCCTTTAGGATGTTTACCAACCGGAATTTGTTGCTCAGGTCCAGATGGGAGGTGGGCTCGTCAGATAGCAACAGCTGAGGTTCCTGTGCCAGCGCCCGTGCTGCCAGCACCAGTTGTCGCTCGCCGCCGCTGATCTCCAGGATGGACTGGTTGTACAGGTAGGGGATTCCCACCCTCTCCAACGCCTGGAGTGCGATCGTCTCGTCGGTGCGGGTCGGCATTCCCAACGGCGGCAGGTAGGGAGCGCGCCCCAGCAACACGTACTCGAGCACGGTGTGTTCAAAGCGATGGGTTTCATTTTGGGGGATCAGCGCAATCTCCTGACCCAGAGCGCGCCGACTGAAACCGGCCAGCGGTTGTCCTGCCAGGGTGATCTTGCCGCTCCACGGCCGGAGCCAGCCCAGCGTCAGATAGAGCAGTGTGGTTTTCCCGGCGCCGTTGGGCCCCAGGATGGCCGTGATGCTGCCTTGGAGCAAGGCAAGGTCCAGCCCGTCGATGACCGGCCGACCCCGGCGGTTGTAGCCAAATACTACCTCCTGGAAAGTCATCAGCGGGGTTGTCATCGCGTCGCCTTGGCCCGCGGTGATGTCATCAAACCGACAAAAACCACCGCACCCAGCAGTGAAGTCAGGATGCCCAGCGGGATTTCACCTGCGAGCACCGTGCGGGAGAGATCGTCGCACAGGATGGCAAACAGCCCGCCGAGCAGCATGGCCGCCGGCAGCGTGTAGCGTGTGTCAGAGCCAAACAGCCGCCGGGCGATGTGGGGCATGATAAGACCCACCCAACCTACCATGCCTGCCACCGAGATCACTGCAGCCGTGGGCAGCACGGCCGCAATGAGCATCACCAGGCGCTCCGGTGTGGGCGCTGCGCCCATGGAGAAAGCGGTCTCTTCGCTGAGGGCCAGCACGTTGAGCCGCCATCGAAACAGCAGGAGCACCAACAGCCCGACGGCGGTTGCCGGCAGTATCGACAGGAACCGCGGCCAAGTCAGGGCCGACAACCCCCCCAGCAGCCAAAAGGTGATCTCGGGCAACTGGCGGAGCGGATCGGCCATGTATTTGAGGACGCCCAGCCCGGCCGAAAACAGCGCCGAAACCGCTATCCCCGCCAGCACCAGACGGAGAACCCACCCACCATAGCGGATTCGCCGGGCCAGCAGGTAGGAAAGACCCAATCCGGCGCAGGCAAACAGCGCAGCCATTCCTTGAATCAGGACGGCCGATCCTCCCAGGAACACGATGCACAGGGCGGCGCCAAAGGCGGCTCCCTGCGAGACCCCCAAAAAGCCAGGTTCCACCAACGGATTGCCAAACAGCATCTGAAAAACCGTCCCGGCGGCTGACAGGGAGCTTCCCAACAGCAGGGCGGTCAACAGGCGCGGCAGACGCAGGTTAAGGACCAGCAGGCGGGCCAATTCATCCTGGCTGATTCGCTGCCAGGAGATGAATCCCGGGGCCGGGTAGCGGCCCACCAATAGCGACAGGACAAACAGAGTGACCAACCCTGCGGCGAGCCCGAGCAAGATCCACCGGCGGTGACCGTTGCGGGCGTAGATCTGCTGCCACGCTTCCGACGTCGCCGCCGACATCAGCGCATGTCTCCTTTGAAGGTGGGGCGAATCTTGGCCTCAAAAAAGTCCGCGTCCAGCCCGTACAGCGTCTGGTAGAACTGCTGTGCCTCCTGCACAATGTCCGCTCCGGCGAGTTGCTCGGGGTGCAGGCGTTGTGCCAGCCAAAAGAGTCCGAGTATCCAGCGCGCGTCCGGCTGATCCCAGCTGTACAGGTCGCCGGGGAAGGCCAGTAGGTTGCCCTCTTGAACTGCACGCAGTTCCCGCCATTGAGGATCCGCTTTGAGCTCAGCCACCACGTCGGATGGGTTCTCTGTATAGGACACAATCAGCACCATGTCGGCGTCCCAGGCAGCAATCTGTTCCATGGTCACCTTGGTCCACCCGCTGCCCGGGTTAGCGCCGGACCAAACCGGCTCGCCGCCGGCCAATTGCACCAGCTGGGTCTGCATCCAGGCCAGCGGCGGGACGTTGAACGCCACGGCGCCGTCCCGGTCTGTGTGGTACAGCAGCAGGGTGCGCGGCCGGGTGGTGACGTTCTCCAGGGCTGAAAGGACGTGGTCTACCGCTTCCCGGTAATAACTCGCCACCTCCTCTGCCCGGACGGGATTCTGGAACACCTGGCCCAGGATGGCCAGGTCGCGCTGGTACTGGTCCGGCGTCTCGAAATCTACGTACACGACGGGAATGGTGAGCGGCTCAAGCGATTTTCCCACCGTTTCGGCCAGGTAGCTTTTCAGGAGCACAAGGTCGGGCCGGGCGGATGCGATCTGCTCGGCGCTGGCATCCTGCTGCAACGTTGCCTTGCCGGCATAATCTGGATCGATCAACGAGATAAAGTTGCTGGTGCCCTGGCCGGCATTCCCCAGCGCCGCCATGCGGCCGGGCGCTTCTGGAAACATGTATGCAGCGTCCACGATCATGATCAGTGCCTTGCCGGTGATCACGATGCGCTGGGGCACGTCTGGCAAGAGAACCTGTCGGCCGAGCGAATCCGTGATCGTGATGGACGTTGGCGTTCGGGGAATCACCGTGGGTGCCTCCACATTGGCTGCCATCGGGGGCGCAGTCGGTGAAAGAGCTGGCGAGGCGCTGCAGCCGGCGGCCACCAGGAAAACCAAAAGAGCGGACCAGAAAGGTTTCACGGAATCCTCCTTGCAGGAATGGCTGACGCGGCCGGAGCACTGTCCTGAAGCCACTCCCGGACGAACTGCAACTGGCGAACCCGAAACGTCAGGACTTGACGTTCAAACCCAATGGCGGAAGGCAGTTCTTCCTGAACTGCATCGAGCCACCGGCGGCAAGCCGAAAGCTGGCGGCTGAATAGCTCTTCCATCACACGCGGATCCACATCGGTGGCAAAATAGAGCTTGGCCACGAAATCCTGACGCAGTTCGCGGGCCGCCGGGACAGGGGTTCGCATCCAGTCCAGAAATGCCTGCTCGCCCGCGGCCGTGATTCGATACTCCTTGCGCAGCGGAAAAGCGTCTCCTGCCACCAGCGTCAGGCTCAGGTACTCCATGTGTTCCAGCTTGTCCAACGCCGCGTAAAAACGGCCGGGTTTGACGCGCCAGACAAGCCCGATGCCGCCGGCCTCGTTCCAGCGGGCCAGAAGCTCGTAACCGTGAACCGGCCGGCGGCGTATCAGGCCAAGAAGGACGTATTCCAGACGCAGCGGGAGCGACGGGCGGGGTGACATCTCAGTCTCGGAGTATTCATTAAATGACTATTCGTATTATACGGCCCAATCGGCGAGTGTCAAGGCCGATCGACAACCGGGAAGCGGTCAGGTGCTTCCCAGTGTGACCAATCGCACGCCGTGATTCCGCAATTGGCGGAAAGTGGCGCCCTGCCGAACCCGTTGCACGATCTGATCCGGGTCTTGGGTGACCACGCCAGATAGCACGTGCATACCCAACCCAAAGAGCAGGGGCGAAAGCGGGGTGCTCGGGCCCAAGAGCAACGTCTTGGCGCCGGGCTTGCGGAGGACAAACAGGCCTGCAAAGGTGTGGTTAATGAGGGTGGTCGAGGTGATGGCCAGAACGTCAGCCTGAGGAATGATCTCGGGAGCCGAGGAGGCCGGCAGGTCACCCTCCTGAGGGTTCAGCTCCAACACCCACAACTCGCGAACCCTCTGGCGCAACTCGCTCACAAAAGGAAAGTGGCCGATAAGGGCTACCCGGCCACCTGCCCCTTCGCGGGCGATATACTCCTGTGCCTTCAGGTCAGCCGGACTTGCGGGCGGCGGCAAAAGCGCATTGATGGTAGCCAGCCCAATGCCCGCTTCGGTGTAGCTGGGTGAGGAGACCCAGCCAGCCAGCTCCAGCGCCGGCCGATTCTCCAACGTGCCCGGTTCGCCGACGGCCGGGAGTCGGGAGGTTTCAAACTCCGGATTTGCCAAGGTAGCGGCCAGGCCGCAGCGCAACATCCCCCGGACGTCAGCCACCACCGCGGTCCAGTAAAGTCCCACGCTCACAGAGACAATTCGGCCGTCCGGCAGCGACGGCAAGAGGCAGTCCCATATGTCCAAATGTGCCTCGGCTACCATCAACACCTCGTTCGCAATAGACGCGGCGTTCTCGTGTGACCAACCGACCCGGCCGAACCCGGCAACGAGCGCGCCCCTTGGTTCGGACTGCCGGTCGCCACTCTGCCCTGCCTCCGTTGGAGAACGGCACACATTAAGGTCACGCAGCCGTTCGTCTTGCTCTGACGTCATTATACCGTCAACTGGCTACGTGGGTAGGTAGCGGGCCGGCCGGAGGTGACCCGGCCGAGGGCGTGACCGTAGAGACGTGAGCACCTGGGCGCCGGCCGCCCCGAGAACGGTTGGCCCGGCTCCCGGTGGTCGAGCAAGACCGACCACCAAGGATGTGCGCGGGACAAACGTTGGGCTGGGCCGAGTTGCTCCAGACGGGAGTGCCGACTGTCATGTCACCGCACAGCCATGCGCTTTGTGAGCCGCCATGGAGAGCGGAGTGTTATGCTACTCAAAAACTTGACAAATAATCAAAAAGATGATATGATATTCACGTCAGTTGAGAGACGTTGCGAACTTGGAACAGATGTGTGAGTGAGAACGTGTCCATCGGCACCCAGATCAAACTGGCCCGCATCAAGCAAGACCTTACGGCAACCGAATTCGCCCGACGGATCGGTGTTTCGCCCAGCATGGTGAGCAAGATCGAGCACAATGTGATCAACCCCTCGTTGGACGTGCTGCGCAAGATCGCCATGGAGCTGCACGTCTCGGTGGGCGATCTGGTCGTGCCGGACGACGGACCGTCGGCTGGCCCCCACTTGCGCCCCTCGTTGGAGCGCCGCGTCTCCCTCGTCCGCGCTCGGGACCGAAAGCGACTTCAACTTCCCAGCTCGGGCATCGTGTACCAGTTGTTGACCCCTGATCTCCAGGGCCAGGCCGAGTTTGTCTGGGTGGAACTGGATCCAGGGCAGGGGGGAACGCAGAGCATCACCCACCAACACGGTGAAGAGTACACGCTGGTTATTGCGGGGCAATTGACCGTCTCGTTGGATCAGCAAGAGCATGTCCTGAACCCGGGCGATTGCATCATCTTTGACGCTCGGATTCCGCACTGCTACGCCAACCGGGGTACGGAAAAAGCGACCTGGGTCTATCTCTCAATTCCACCGTCTTTGTAGCGAGCCCACCGGCCGTGTGGCGGGAACGCAGATAGGATGCAACGTTGACCCTGAACCTGAACCACATCGCTGCGGAATTCCCCGGCGCCCAGGACAAGGCGTTTCTGGACGCAGCCTGTGTCAGCCTGGCGCCGCGTTCGGCCTGCAGCGCGGTGAACCATTTCTTGCAGATAGCGCTTACCTGCCCAGCCGAGTCCTCCACTCAGCACCACATCAACATGGACGCGATGCGCCGACAGGCGGTGCAAGAGGCGGCCGCGCTGTTGAACACCGGCCGCGATCAGATTGCGCTGGTGGAGAGCACCACTCATGGCCTAAACACCGTTGCCGCTGGTCTGCCGCTTCCACCTGGGTCCGAAGTGCTGGTAAGCGAGATGGAGTTTCTGCAGGTAGCTTTGCCCTGGGTCATGCAGGAGCCGCGCGGAGTCCGGGTCATACCGGTGCCGCATCAAACCGGTCGGGTGCTACCCGAGGATTTTGCGGCGCACCTTTCTCGCAACACCCGCATGATTATTCTTTCGTCCACTCAGTGGAACAATGGTTTCCGGGCTGACCTCTCGGCGTTTGCCAGCTTGTGCCGGCGGCACGACCTTTGGTTCGTGGTGGACGCGATCCAGCAGTTGGGCGCCATGGTCACGCATCCGGAAGCGGACGCGGTGGACATCCTGATGGCCGGTGGGCACAAGTGGCTCAACGCGCCCTTCGGCTGCGGAATCCTGTACGCCTCGCCCAAGGTGCTGGAGCATATGCGGCCCCCAACCTGGGGCTATCTTAACCTGGAGGACCCCGACGGCGGATGGGGAACCTACTTTTCTACTCCCAGCATTCAGGCGGTTCGATCGCCGGGCGCCTACCCGTTTGTTGCCTCGGCCAGAAAGCTAGAGACCGGCGGCACCAGCAACTACCCCGGGGCAATCGGGTTGGCGGCTTCGCTCCACCTGTTCAACGAACTGGGCGCTACCACCGTTCAGGAGCATGTGCTCGGTTTGACGGATTACCTGATGGAACGGCTGCCGGCGGTGGGGGCACGATTGGTGACGCCGCCTGAACGGCAGCACCGATCCGGCATCGTGACCTTTCGTTTCTACCAGAGCCTGGAAGCCGAACGGGCGTTGGTGCACCAGCTGACCCAGCAGCGCGTGTTTGTTTCCATTCGGTTCACCGCCGGTGTGGGCGGGGTACGCGTCTCTTGTCACCTGTTCAACACGCCCGACCACATCGATGCGTTGTTGGACGGGCTCCGGTATGCTGCCCGGCACCACGGGCCGGACTTTCAGGACAACGAGCTTCCAGGCGTGGTATGATGGAGGTGTAAGGATGTCGTTTTTTGAAGTGGAGACTTGGGTTCCAAAACCTGGCGTGCAGGCGGAGCACGATGAGATGGTGCGCCGGTGGTCCGCGTTCGTCCGGGAGCATCAGCCGGAGCTGTTCCCTGAGTGGAAATCGGCCCGTTACTTTCGTCAGGTGGACCGTTACACAGGACAACCCACTGGGCGTTTTGTGATGATGTTCGAATACATCTCGCACCCGGCATTTCTGGCGTACAAAGAGCGCCGCAAAGAGTGGTCCGGGCCGTACGCCGCCTACAAAGAGGTTGATCCCTACCAGTTTTTTGACCTGGAAACGGTCACCGAGGCGTATTGGGAGCCAAATGATGTGGGGGTTTGGCTGGATTTTGCCGGTCAGGGCAGTTTGCCCTGACCTGACCGGTCATAAATGCA
The DNA here is from genome assembly GCA_002328075.1 of Anaerolineales bacterium UBA2181. Classification (GTDB taxonomy): domain Bacteria; phylum Chloroflexota; class Anaerolineae; order Promineifilales; family UBA4811; genus UBA4811. Next base: position 91,385 of record DCVT01000037.1, read on the forward strand.
TGGGAGGGTGACTCCATGAGCGAGCGGCTTCCGATCAAATCGACCATCACGTTCCTGTACTATCAGGATCTGGCGCCCGCGGCCGAGTTTTACCAGACGGTCCTGGGGTTGGCGTGCGCCCTGGATGCAGGGTGGGCGAAGATCTATGCTGTCCCGTCCGGCGGGTTCATCGGTCTGGTGTGCGGTGACCGCGGGCACCTTAAGGCGCAGCGAGAGAATGCAGTGTTAATCACCTTGTTGGTGCAGGATTTGGGGGCGTGGCACGACTACCTGGCCGGCCTGGACGTCCCCGGCCTGACGGAGATCCGCGCCATCGACGAGGTTCAGATCCAAAGCTTCTTTCTGCGCGATCCCGGCGGCTATGCCGTCGAGGTGCAGCAGTTTTTGGACCCGGAGGTAGCCAGAAGGTTTGGTCAATCGGATTGAGTGCATTGGCCGATTATTGGGCCGACCAACGGAGGTGATCGAATGGAGAAGGGAGGTCTGAAGCGGACGCATGGGATGGTGCTGCGAGGCAATATGGGGTCTGACTGGAACGCGACATAGTTAAGGAGAAGAGGCGATGATACTTAGGACTGCTTTGGTGGTCGTAATGGCAATGTCGGTGCTGCTGGCAGGATGCGCTCCGAAAGAGGTGGTCAACGAGGTGACCCGGGTGGTCACCGAGAAAGTTGTCGAAACGGTCATGGTGGAGGGCACTCCCCAGGTGGTGGAGCGCGAGGTCACCCGCGTGGTGGAGGTGGAAAAGGTTGTAACGCCAACGATCGAGCTGGCACCTCCACAGAAAAAGACCCTGATTTACGTTTACCCTCAGGAAGTGCGGTGGCTCGATCCGGCCAAGATTACAGAAGGGATGTCGGGAACCGTGGCGCGCAACGTGTACAGCCGCCTGCTGGATCGCAGTTACGACGGTTACCAAACCTTCCCGGACCTGGCCGAGACCTGGGAGGTCTCGGACGATGGTCTCACCTATACCTTTCATCTCCGCGCCGGAGTCAAATTCCACGATGACACGCCGTTGACGGCGGCCGACGTGGTGTATTCATTCCAGCGCGCGCTGGCCATCAACCTGGGCGATGTCCCATTCGTGATCGGGAAACTCTCGCCGGACAGCGTAGTGGCGCTGGACGATTTGACGGTACAGATGACGTTGAGCGAAGCTTGGTCTGCGTTCCCCACCATCATCGCCGGACCTTTCAGCTTTAGCATCTTGCCCCGGGCCTGGGTCGAAGCGAACGCAACTGCGGCCGATCCGTGGGCCGAGGAATACCTAAAGGACCATGCCAACGGCACGGGGCCCTTTGAATTCGTCGAGTGGGTGCCCCAGCAGTACGTGCGCATGGTGCGATACGACGAGTACTGGAAGGGACCTGCCAAGATCGAAGAGGTTCTCTACCAGTTGAGCCCGGATGACACCACCTCGCGGTTGGCCTTGGAAAAGGGCGACGTGGATGTGGTGATGATCCTGCCAGACGACATGATGACGGTCCTTAAGCAGAATCCGAACATCCATGTTTACACCAAACCCGTTGCCTCGTACATGTATTGGATTTTTGATACGTCGGCGGCCCCGTTCAATGACAAGCGGGTGCGGCAAGCCTTTGCCTACGCGCTGGACTATGACTCCATGATGGAGAACTTGGTCAAAGACGGCGGAACGCGAATGAACAGCCCACTCATGTCCGGCATGTTTGGCCACAACCCGAAGCTCCCCCTCATTCAGCGCGACGTGGAAAAAGCCAAACAGCTGTTGGCCGAGGCGGGCTATCCGGCGGGTTTCGCCATGGACATGCCTTATGTGGTCTGGGGGTTGATACCCGATCTGGCGGTCGTCATCCAGGCGAATCTGGCGGACATCGGGGTTCAGGCCAGACTGCAAGAGATCACGTTGAACGCCCTGATGGGTGGGGTCGAGGACGGCAGCCTTCCGTTCTTTGTTTGGAACTCGTCACCCGTCTATCCGCATCCCGACGCCATGTTCCAGAAACTCATCAGCGCCAACATGGGGATGGGGCTGGAGGGCAACCTGGCCAGTTACAGCAACCCAGAACTGGACGCGGCCGTGGAACAAGCTCGCGTGGCCGTCAGCGAGGAGGACCAGCTGGCAGCATACTATCGGGCTCAGGAGATTGTGATGGATGACATGCCATGGCTGCTCCTGTACGAGGAGAGCCAGTCGCGGGCGACCGGCTCTTGGGTTATCGGCTATGACTTTGGCTCGTTTAACCGTGACAATTTCTGGAATCTGGACATACAACGGTAAGGGATAATGGTCGTGCTGGTTCGGGCCGGTCCGCCGACCAGAACCAGCACGACGCCAACCGGCGGTTGCACAGCCATCCGTGATCGGAAGGGAGCAACTGTGAGTTTCGCGCGATTCATGACCCGGCGCATCCTGTTGCTGATCCCCACTTTGCTCGGCATCAGCGTGCTCACGTTCTTCTTTTCGCACGTGGCGCCCGGAGATCCGGCCCGGTTGGTCGCCGGGTTGGAGGCCCCCGAGGCAAGGGTGGAGCAACTCAGGCAGGAACTGGGGCTAGATCGCCCGATGTGGGTTCAGTACTTTGACTATGTGAGCAGGTTGATGCGCGGTGACCTGGGCCAGTCTGTGTTGAACCGCCGGCCGGTTGCGGATAACCTCAAGGCGTTTTTCCCGGCCACGGTGGAGCTGGCTGTTCCGGCCTTTTTCCTATCGGTTCTGGTTGGCATTCCGTTGGGAGTGCTGACGGCCGTTCACAAGGACGGATTTTGGGACAATGTGCTGCGCGTTGCGTCACTGGCGGGAATCGCTTTCCCCTCGTTCTGGGTGGGCATCATTCTGCTTCTGCTGTTCTACTTTAAGCTAGGCTGGCTTCCGGGCAGTGGCCGAATGGACATCATGCTCATGACCCGTGAGAATGTGGACACGGTCACTCACTTTCTATTGGTCGACTCGTTGATTGCCGGAAAATGGTCGGTGTTTTGGGACGCTCTGAGACACATCATTCTACCCGCCGTCACGCTATCGTTTGGGCCAACAGCGCGCTTTATGCGCTTCACCCGGACTGTCATGTTGGAGGTGTTGGGAGAGGTATATATCCAGACGGCGCGGGCGAAAGGGCTGGCTGAGCGAGCGGTGATCGTTCGCCATGCCCTCCGGAACGCGCTCATACCCACTATCACCCTGATGGGTATCGCCATTGGGTACATGCTGGGTGGTTCGGTGTTGGTTGAGACGGTCTTTGGTTGGCCAGGCCTGGGCAAATATGCCTTTGACTCGATCATTCTGTTGGATTACCCTGCCATTATGGGGGTCACACTCCTGGCCACTGTTGTCTTTCTGATGTCCAATCTTGTGGTGGACATGATCTATGTGGTCTTGGACCCGCGGATCGAATACACATAGGCCGCTGTAGCTTGACTGGCCGGAGCATTGCCGAAATGAACCCTGCAGTATCCGTCGCATATCTAGAGGTCGGGCACCTTGCCAGCCTTGCGGTGCGGATTCCGGTTGTAACGGTCGGCTCCGGCGAGCCTGTATTGTCGGTAACCTGCGGGGTTCACGGCGACGAGACGATGGGTGTCATGGCTGGCTATCAGTTTGTTCAGCGACTGCTGCAGGAGCCCGATCTGAACGGCACGGTGCGGCTCATCCCAGCCGCCAACCCGATCGCTCAGGCTACTGGTACCCGGGTGACCCTCGCCGATTATGGCGATCTGCAGGTCGGCCGAGGGCAAGCGGACGGATCGTTGACAAAACGAATGGCACACCACCTGTATTCCCTGTTGATCCAGAGCACCCTGGTGGTGGACCTGCACGAATTCGGTGATATGGACACCCCAACCATGGCGGTCTACATACCCGTCGGCACCAGCGAGGTGAACCAGAGGATCCTGGATCACATTGCTGCCTTGAGTCCAGATTGGGTGTGGGTGGTGCCGAATGACCGGGGCAGCATCGCCGCCGCCCTCATCCAAGGGGGTGTTCCGTCGTTGGGGGTAGAAACCGGAAACGCATTGTTGCTGACCGATCGCGACGTCGAACGCGTGTCCGACGGTCTTTACCGCGTCGCTCAAATGATGGGCATTGTGCCTGGAAAACCCACAGTAAGTTCGGTGGTTGCCTATGACCGCACCTCGGTGACCAGTGAATGCGCCGGGTTGTGGCAGCCGGACGTGCAGTTGAGTGAGATCGTCGAGAACGGGCAGGTCGTCGGCCGGGTGGTCCCATTCCCGCTCATCAGTCAGGAGGTTGTGCATTGCGCGAAATCCGGCCGGGTGGTTCAGTTGGCACGCCGCCAATTGGTCCGCACCGGCTCTGACCTTCTGGCGATTGGCCAGGAAAACGATCCGGTAACGGCTGCGTTGCGGGCGGTTGCCTTGCGATTCGATGGTGGGTGCGACCTGGAAGAGTGACCACGGCGCGTGGCTCGGCTTGCACACAGTGATCTGTCACGATGGAACAGCGGAACGCACCATTCAGGGGCGCCTCCAGCGCCCGCAGAAACCTGAACACGTTTCGGCGCGTGCTTCGCAACCCGCTGACCGCCAGCGGATTGGCTATTCTCCTGGTCCTGGCGGTGGCGGCCGTCTTTCAGGGTTCACTGGCGCCGTACGATCCGCTGGTGCTGGACTTGCCCAATCGATTGTCGCCGCCGTCGGCCGCACACCTCATGGGCACCGACAACTTTGGCCGGGACATCCTGAGCCGGATCATCTATGGTGCCAGAATCACGCTGGTGATGACGGTAACGGTTGTGCTGACCGGGAGCTTCATCGGTTCGCTGGTGGGCGTCGCCGCCGGGTACGTGGGGGGGTGGTTTCAGGAAGTTGTCATGCGTATCACCGACATTTTCATGGCCTTTCCGGCAGTGCTCCTGGCGATGGTCATTGTGACCGCGCTCAACCCCGGGCTCTTTAACGCCGGGTTGACGTTGGTGATTGTCAATTGGCCAGAATATGCTCGTGTGATGCGGGGCCAGACGCTCTCGCTGGTTCAGAACGAATACGTGACCGCTGCCCGGGCAGCCGGCGCCGGCCGCTGGCGGATCATGCTCCGGCACATCTTTCCCAACTGTGTCGGGCCGCTCATCGTGCAGGCAACCATCAACCTGGGCGTCACGGCGCTGTCGTTTGCGGCGCTGGGTTTCCTGGGGCTGGGCGCACAGGCTCCGTCACCAGAGTGGGGCCTTATGATCAGCAACGGCCGCAAGTATTTTCTGGATGCGCCCTGGTTTCCCGTGTTCCCCGGGCTGGCTATTGCGCTGACGGTGCTGGCGTTTAATTTCTTGGGGGATGGGCTGCGGGATATCCTGGATCCCCGTGCCCGGCGCTGAATCCAGACCCATCCTGTCAGTTTGGGATGGACCAGATCAGCTCGGCCTGACCCGGTTGGTTTTTCCCAAGACGGTGGTTCGCCGCCCTACACCCCCAGGTAAAGAATCGCCTCCAGTACCCCGCCGCCAATTGCCAGGGCCTTTTCCGAGATGGTAAAGCAGTGGTCCACAACCCCTCTCGGGTCTACGTCTCCCACCTTCATTCCGGCCGTCACCGGCAGTCCCTCTGCCAATAGGCCGCGAACCACACCATCGATAGCGGTACGGATGGGCTGACCGCTGGCGTAGGCTACCGCCTCGCCCTTTTGTACCCGGTCGCCAATCTCGCGCACAGCTTGAAACACCCCTGCGACCGGCGCCCGCAATACGCGCAAAGCGCCTTCTCCCCCAACCGTGCCCGGCACGCCGGTGTTGGGTTCGGCGCTCCCTTGCAGGATGACGCGTCCCAGGTTGTGCCCGCGATTCGTCTCGACAACGGCGTGGCAATCGACCCCGGCGGTAAAGCCCGGTCCCAACGCAATTACCGAGGGCGCATCATCCACCCGCGTGCCCAGGTTCTCCTTAGCCAGGATGGCATCCACCACCACATCCGGCCGGCGCTGACGAATGATGACCCCGGTCGAATCCACCGCCACGGGCACCACCCCCTGGCTCCAGGCCGCGTCGATCTCCTCGTCATCGCTGACCAGAAGGGCGGTTACGCCGTCAACCGTGATGCGGTTGTCACGGACGGCCGAGGCAAAGGCGACCGCCCGTCGAATGACCGTCGGCTGCTCGGTCTCGGTCACCAGCACCCGAAACCCACAGCGGTGGAGACGCCAGGCCACGCCGGTCCCCAGGTCACCTCCGCCCCTGACCACCACCGTCACGCTTGCAGTGTCAAGTTTTGTGCCCATGATCTAGCTCCGTTTCCGCGATTTCCGTTGTGCCGCAATCACCTCGCCGATGATGCTCACCGCGATTTCCTGCGGGGTCTCGGCGCCAATATCCAGGCCGATAGGAGTACGAACCTGCTGCAAAAAGGCATCCGGTACTCCCCGCTGCCGTGCACGTTCAAAGGTCAAGGCGGAGCGCCGGCGGCTACCGATGAGGCCGACATAAGGGACGGGGTGCGGTGCCATGGCAGCCAGTATCTCGTCGTCAACCGAGTGATGGGGGGTGACCATCACCACAAACGTGTGAGCCGTGAACGGGTATTCGGCCGCCAGTTGGGCGAGGTCACCGACAGCGCGCTCATGCGCGTGTGGGAACCGTTCCTCGGTCAGGAGCTCGGGCCGTTCGTCCATGACCACAACCCGGTAACCGATGAGCGCCCCCTGTGCTGCCACTGCCTGCCCTACATGACCTCCGCCCATGATAAGAAGAGTCGGCCGGGGCAGGAGAACGTCGACAAACAACCGCATGTCGCCGCCACACACGCCGGCGTCGCCCTGAGCCTCGTCTACCAGACGGAAGGAGAGCTCCCGCGATTGGCCCTCCTGCATGGCGGCCGCTGAGGCTTGTACTGCCCGGGCCTCGGCCGCGCCGCCGCCTACCGTGCCTACGGTGCTGCCATCCGCGCGGACCAGCATCCGGGCAGACATCCCACGAGGTGCAGATCCCCGGCTCTCTATCACCGTAACCAGGGCGACCGGTTCGCAGTCACGGACCGCCTGGAGGGCAGCCTCCAGTATGGCTTGCGTTTCGTCAATCATCTCTGGCTCCAGGGCAAACCGGCTGGAAACACACCCTACCGGGTCGTCCAATGCGGAATCACAGACTTGGTCGAAAACCTTTCTCAAGCATAAACCGTGGTTATGATCTTGTCAAGCCTGGTTCAACGGGTTTGATTAATACTTGACGTGTCATGTGCGGCGTGCTATAATGTGGTTGGTGTTTACCTGCAACCTGCTGCTGGGCGCGGTGTAGGATGGGCCCTAACCATAGGCGCCGGCGGTTGGAGGCAGTGGCGTATACATGGGCAAGATCGTTGCAGGGTAAAAATCATGGCAGCTACACTGGGCCAGCGAATGCGCGAGCGGCGGTCGCAACTCAATTTGACGCTACACTCGCTGGCCGACCGCGTTGGGGTGACGCCGAGTTATCTGAGTTATGTGGAACGCGATGCGGTCAGTCCCAGCCTGAGCTCGCTGGCGTTAATCGCCAAAGAGTTGGGCGTTCCGTTGGCCTTCTTTTTCGTCAATGGCGCGGTTGGTTCCCAGGTCTCGCGGCATGGTGAACGCGCGGTGTTGAAATTGGCCGACGCTGAGGTCCAGTATGAATTACTCACGCGCTTTCCGGGGTCGCGGTTCGGCTGCATGATCGCGCATTTGGAACCGGGAGCGTCCACCTTTGCCGATCCGCAGCAGCACCCTCAAGAGGAGTGTGTGGTGGTTTTCGAAGGCCGGCTGTTGATACGCATCGGTACGGAGCATCACCTGCTACGCGCCGGAGATAGCGCGCATTATGATGGCCTGATTCCGCACCAGATTGTCTCCGTGGGCGACATTACTGCCGTGTACCTGATGGTAGTGTCGCCCCACGCGCTGTAACCATGGACACCATGAGCTGGCCAGAATTGAGGGTTGAGACATGACTGTAGACCTTCCGGTTCAGGACGCATCCCCAGCAAATGACCTGCCGGAGGAGGCCCTGCCGCAAGAAATCGGTCACCAGATCAAGCGACGGCGTCAGGTGCTGGGCTTCAGTTTGCGCGATTTGGGCGCGGCCTCCGGTCTCAGCGCCAGCTCCCTGAGCCAGATCGAGCGCGGTATGGTGAGCCCAACACTGAGCACATTGACGGCGATAGCCCAGGCGCTACACGTGCCGTTGTTCGATTTTTTCGCCGGCAGCAGCCGCGACTCGGTGGTGTTGAAAAAGGGTCGCCATCTATGTCTCAAGCTGCCCGAGAGCAACATCGAATATGAACTGCTGTCCCGTCAGGGTAGTGCCAGTATCGCTGTCATGCGCGCCCGACTTCAGGCAGGTCACTCGGTCTACGACCAGCCGCAATCACACCCCCAGGAGGAGTGTCTGTTGGTTCTGCAAGGCCAGGTTCAGGTCTGGCTGGGCGGCGAGATCATTCTCCTCGGACGGCACGATTCGTTGAATTTTGACGCCAACACTCCGCATCGGTTTACGGCCGTGGGGGAGGAAGAGGCAGAGTACATCCTCTGCATCTCGCCGGTGGTGTTTTAAAGGTTCGTGCGGCCGTCTCCACCTATTGGCCTGCATTCGTGTTTATATCTTGCCACTGCACCGGTTCTTGTCGTTACTCCATTGTACACTGATCCGGGTGCGGGTAGTCGGCCGATGTCATGCGGCCGGGGAACGGAGAATCCATGTCCTGCCCAAACGAGCAAATGGCCCCCTTCACGCTGATTGTCAACGGAGAGGAAATCCGCCAGTCCGTACCGCCAGACCTGACCCTCCTCGAGTTCCTGCGGGACCATCTGGGCCTCATGGGAACCAAAGATGGGTGTGGGCAGGGTCACTGCGGCGCCTGCACCGTGATCATGGACGACAAAGCAACCCGTTCTTGCCTGGTTCCCATGAAACGGGCTGCCGGGCGCCGGGTCGAGACCATCGAGTCTGTGGCCCGGGGAGACCTGCTTGACCCGGTACAGCAGGCTCTGGTCAGTGAGAATGCGATTCAGTGTGGTTTCTGCACACCGGGTCTGGTGATGGCCGTCAAGGCGCTGTTGCGCCAGAACCCCAATCCCAGCGAGTCCGAAATACGCAAGGCGCTTCAGTTCAACATATGCCGCTGTGCTTCGTATAGCAAGATCGTCGCCGCCGTCCGAAGGGCCGCAAGGTTGGCGGTCGCACCCGACTCAGACTCCGGACAGGCGGTCGGTCGGGACCCGCTCGGCCGTTCGGTCCCACGCAAGGACGCGGTGTCCAAGGTCACCGGCCGAATTCAATACGCGGGGGATATGGCGTTGCCTGGGATGCTGTATGGCAAGGTGCTGTGGAGCCCGGTGGCGCACGGTCAACTCGGCGGTTTGGACACCTCGCGAGCTTGCATCATGCCGGGCGTGCGGGCGGTGCTGACGGCGGATGACGTGCCGGGGTGCGACAAGTTCGGCCTGATCACGGCCGACCAGCCGGTGTTGGCAACTGACCGGGTCCGTTTCCTGGGCGATGCACTGGCGGTGGTTATTGCCGAAACCCCCCAGCAGGCAGCTGCCGCGGTGGCTGAGATTGAGGTCGATATCCAAGAGCTGCCGCCGCTGTTGGACCCGGAAGCGGCGTTGGCCGAGGGCGCGGTGCAGCTACATCCGGGCGGGAACCTGCTAGATCACACGGTCATCCGGGTCGGCGACGTGGCAGCTGGTATGGCTGAGGCGGATGTCGTGGTGGAGGGTACCTACTCTGTGCCCCAAGTTGAGCATGCCTATCTCGAACCAGAGGCGACGCTAGCCGCGCCGGGAGAGCCCGGCGATCAGGTGTTGGTGAACGTCTGGTCCGGAACCCACGAACCGATCAAGATCCAAATCCAGGTCGCCGCTGCGCTGGCGTTGCCGTTGGAGCAGGTCCGCGTCGTCCATGTGCCTACCGGAGGCGCCTTTGGCTCCAAACATGACGTGTTGCTGCAGATCTTTGCCGCTTTGGGCGCGCTCCGAACCCAGCGGCCTGTCAAGATGGTTCTCAGCCGGGCGGAATCTCTGCGTGTTCATCCCAAACGGCATGCCGTCACCATGCATTACCGGACGGGCGCCCGCGGTGATGGCACACTCACGGCCGTGGAGGCTCGCCTCGTCGGGGATGCGGGAGCGTATGCGTCCGAGAGTGTCCCCGTGATGCGCACGGCTATCGGTTCCGCCTGTGGCGCATATCACGTGCCCAACATTGCGCTGGACTCGTTCGCCGTGTACACGAACAACTGCACCGCCGGTGCGATGCGCGGTTTTGGCATTCCCCAGGTGATCTTTGCGGTCGAACAACAGATGGACCGGCTGGCCTGCCAGTTGGTATTGGATCCCTTTGAGCTGCGCCGGCGCAATGCTTTGGACGCGGGCAAGATTACCAGCACCGGTCAAGTGCTGCGCGAGCCGACGGTGTTCCCCGAGGTAATACGGATAGCCCAAGAGGCAGCGAGCAACATCCCGCTGCCGACATCGGGCAAACGCCGCGGCTTTGGTGTGGCGGCCGGGGTGAAACCCACCGGCCTGGGCTACGGCCGCGATCCGGGGGCGGCGGCAGCCGTAGAACTGACGTCTGAAGGCGCAGTCCTGGCACGCGTGGGTGGCGTAGAGTTGGGCCAGGGTTTGGAAACGATGGTGGCTCAGGTGGCGGCTCAGACCCTGGGCGTGGATTATGACCAGGTACAGGTGATTATGGGTGACACCGCGCAAACCCCCTTCGGTGGACCAACCATCGCCTCGCGCCAGACCTACGTGACCGGCAGTGCGGTCCTGGTTGCCAGCCAGGGGCTGCGCGACCTGCTCCATGACCTGGTGGCTCGGGAGTTTGGGGTTCAGCGAGATCGTCTCCTGCTGCAGGACGGCAGTTTTGTGGACCTGGAAGCGGAGCAGGTGGTTTGTTCGCTGGTTGACCTGGCCAAGGTGGCATCTGAAAAGGGGTGGGAACTCTGTCAAACACATCACTACATGCCACCGGAGACTTATGCCCTGCGGGTGCCTCCAACTGACGCTGACCAGGCCCATGCAGCGCAGGCCGATACGCACTTTAGTCTGGCGTTCAGCGTGCAAGCGGCGTTTGTGGATGTGGACGAAAAGACTGGCGCGGTGGATGTAGTCAAGCTGATACTGGTGCACGATGTCGGCCGGGCCATACACCCAGGGAACATCGAAGGTCAGCTCGAAGGCGGGGCCATCATGGGAATGGGGTACGCGCTCTCGGAGGAGTACCATGCCAACGGACCCAACGTCACGGACACCTTTGGGAAATGTAGAGTGCCCGCGATCCTGAATGCCCCGATGGTAGACATTCGCCTGGTGGAATCGGCCAGCATGGTCGGTCTATCCGGCGGTAAGGCCGTCGGCGAGACCGCGGTCATTCCTACCGCGCCGGCGATCATCAACGCGATCCATGATGCGGTGGGGGTCCGAATCTGTGAACTGCCGGCGACACGAAAAAAACTCAAGGCCGCGATGGCGCAAGCAGCGACCGCCGGCAACTCCTGATGCGTGGATCGTTAGCCTGCCTGTCCAGCCATACTGATACGATGTGAGCCTACCTGGAAAGCGTGGCCGGCATTTGGTACTGCGAATTCGATTCAAAGTCGGATGTTCTATTTTAATCACAATCATAAACAAGTACTTGACAAAGCCGGCCGTTTTGAGTAGAATATACGACGTGATGTCAGGTTGTGCCCAGTTCTGATTTCCCCAAAGGACGGCCAGGTTGGCCGCTGGGTTTCGGCAGGCGCGTGATGGCTCTCGCAGGGCAACACAGCTCGGCCCATCCACCTTTTGTCGCAGATTCGGCATGTTGGCCCGCTCAGCAAACCGGCCTCGGTTTTTCGCTAGGTGATATGCCAGAAACCGGAAAGGGAGTCCCAGATGCCTCATGATTTTCGCAGTCTGATCTACACGCTGGAGGAGCAGGGACAGCTCTTGCGCGTCGGTCGCGAGGTCGATCCCGAATACGAGGTGAATGCCGTCATCAAACGGGTTCAAAAGTCCGTCAACCAACCCATCCTATTTGAGAAGGTTCGTGGCGCTCGATTCTCGCTTGTCTCCAACGTCTTTGGCCGGCGCGATTCCGTGCCCCTGTCGTTAGGGTTGCCCAAGAGCCATCTTCTTGCCGAGATGACCGAGCGGGAGGCGAACCCAATCCCGGTCCGCCGGTCTGATCAAGGTCCAGTGCAGGAAGTGGTTCAAGTGGGATCACAGGTGAACCTGGAGGAGCTGCCGATCATTGTGCATTCGGAGGGCGACGCCGGTCGGTATATCACCGGAGGTGTGCTGATCGCCAAACACCCGGACACCGGGGTGAATAATGCGTCATGGAACCGCGTCCAACTGGTTAGCGACGACAAGTTGCGTGTGCGGATGATGCCACCCCAGCATCTGGGTCGGCTCCATGCGCTGGCAGAGGAACGGGGCCAGCCGCTAGAGACCGCCATCGTCATTGGTGCTCCGCCCGGCCTGATGTTCAGCGCCGCCAGCAAGATCCCCTTTGAAACCGACGAGCTGGAGGTTGCCGGCGCGTGGCAAGGTGAGGCCCTGGAGGTGGTTAGGTGCAAGACCATCGACTTGGACGTGCCGGCACATGCCGAGATTGTCTTGGAGGGCCAAGTCCTGCCCGGGACCCGGGAGGACGAGGGTCCTTTTGGCGAGTTTACCGACAGTTTTGTGCCCGTGATGAAGAACCATGTATTTCAGGTCAAGGCCCTCACACGGCGCCGTGATCCTCTTTATCACACCATCTTTGCCGGCGGCGAGGAGGATCTACGCCTCTTGGGCATCCCCATAGAACAGCAGGTGTTCAAACACGTCCGGCAATACGTACCGAGGATCGCGGGCATCTCGACCACCGGTTTTGTCTTTGGCGTGGTCATTGCCATCCACAAAGAGAACGAGGATCAACCCAAGAACGCCATGCTGGCGGCCCTGGCTTCCTACGCCTGGATCAAACTCGCCATCGTGGTGGATGATGACGTGGACATTGAGGACGCGGCCGATGTGCTGTGGGCCGTGCAGACCCGCTGCCGACCGGATAGTGGCGTCATGCTGGTCCCAGGCGTGCCAAGTTATACGCGCGAGGACGTGCGAGCCATGCACTCGGGTAAGATGGCCATCGACGCCACCTTGCCGCTGGACTACCGGCGGGTTGGTCAGCGGCGCCGGGTGCCCGGCGAGGAGAGCCTGGACCTGAGAGATTACCTGGGTGACCAGATATCGGCCGTCCTGAGCCAGCGATAGGCAGTAGAAAGGGCAAGTATGAGTGGTATTCCTGTAGAAAACGTCGGTGAGGCCGTAGATCGTTTGATCACAGTGCCCATGTCCAACTGGGCCATCCTCAAGGGAATACCGGTCGGGCAGGTCTACGAAGCGTGTCGCGCCAAGGTGGGCGAACCGTTGTGCCTCCGGGCGGCCCGGATGTTGGTGGAAAATGTTGCCCCCGGTGACACTGTGATCTTTGTTACCGGATTTGTGATGTTGAGCTGCGGCAAGCCCGAGACCGATGGCCCGGTGGGTGCAGCAGCGCTGGCAAGAGCGGTGGACGTGGGGCTCAAGGCCACACCCATCTTTGTCACGGAAGACAGCGTCAAACCGGCTATGGCAGCCACTGCGGTCGGTGCCGGTCTTCATCCCTGGGACCCCGACTCGGCACGGCAGGGGATTCATCGCGCCATCATTGAGGGTTTTCCCATCGATCACCAGGCAGCCAGCGACGCGGCACATCGGATGCTCGACCGTTACCAGCCTTCGGCCGTCATTGCCATCGAACGGCCGGGATGGAACCGCAACCGCGTGCATCACAGCGGCGGCGGCTTTGGGATCTCAGAGTTCACTGCCAAGATCGACTATCTCTTTGAGGAGGCCAAAGCGCGGGGCATCCTGACGATCGGCATTGGCGACCTGGGCAACGAGATGGGCATGGGTTTTGTTGCCGACACCATACGGCGGCTCATCCCCCATGGTGATGTCTGTCAATGCCCCTGCGGCGGGGGAATCGCGGCCGCCTCCGAACCCGACCTCGGCATCATGACCAACATCTCCAACTGGGGTGCCTATGGGGTCGAAGCCTGCCTGGCGGCCCTGCTGGATGAGCCGGAGGTGCTGCACGACGGTCCGGCTGAGCGCTGGTTGATCGAGGAATCGGTTCGCGGCGGGGCTATCGATCCGGTGTCCGGATTGCTCCGACCATACGTCGACGGCACCCCCACGCACATCAATGTTGCCATTGTCGAACTGCTGCACAGCATTGTTCATCACCGAGTACCTGGCAGCGTGTTTACCCGAGAATACCAGGCAACATGGACCAAAGGGAAAAAGTGAACCATGGAGATTCGGCGTAACCCCAACCTGGGCAAGAAACGGGTCGGCATCATCCTTCCCTCAGTCAACTGCATCATGGAGCCAGAGCTATATCACGTGGCGCCCAAGGGAATCGGGTTCTTCACCACGCGCGTGTACCTGGCTCAGACGACACCCGAGGCCTTGATACAGATGGAAGATGACCTTGACTCGGCTGCTCGGCTCCTGTCCACCGTCAATCCGGACGCGGTCGTCTATGCCTGCACCAGTGGCAGTTTTATCAAAGGACTGGGCTGGGACCAGGTCATCATCGACAAAATTCAGGACATGGTTGGCTGCCCGGCCACCACGACGTCCACCGCTATGGTACAGGGGCTCAAGGCGCTGAACATCTGTCGCTTGGCGGTGGCCACTCCATACATGGATTCGGTAAACGAGAGGGAAGAGGAATTCCTGAACAAGAACGGATTTAATGTCGTTTCGTGCCTTGGCTTGGGACTTTCAGGACCCGCGATTCGTGAACAACCTCCCGAGACGGTTTACGAGTTGGTGCGGAACGTGGACCGTACGGACGCCGACGGCGTGTTTGTGAGTTGCACGGATTTTAGAGCCATGGAGGTCATTGGGACCTTGGAGGCAACCTTGGGCAAACCGGTGGTGAGCAGCAACCAGGCCTCACTCTGGGCGCTCCTCAAGATGCTGCACTGCACTGGTGGCATCCCGGGATACGGTCGCTTGCTGGCGGAAATGCCGTGACCGGCCGCTGGTCGCTGGGACCTGATTCGACACCTTGCGTCGCTTGCCGGACGCCAATTGTAGGAGGTCAAGTGTGGGAGTAGAACAGATAGCAGACGGGGTCATCGAAAAGGATGTCCTCGTCGTCGGTACGGAGGCAGCCGGCGCGGTGGCTGCGATCACTGCCAGTGAGGGTGCGGACGTCCTGATGGTGACCAAGGCTGTGATGGCAAAAAGCGGAGTCACCATCATGGCGGTTGCCACCTACACCGCGCCGCTGGATCAACGAGATGATCCGGCGACTGCCCTCAAGGATGCCATTATTGGGGGGCGGTTCTTGAATGATCAGCACCTATGCAAGATATTCACGGAGGAGGCCGCCGATACCGTTCGGTTGCTGGAGGGTTTTGGCGTCCGGTGGGCCAAGGATGGCGAGCGGTACAAGCAATTGCACATGCCTGGCCATAGTTATGATCGCGGATGCTACACGCAACCCATTGGCACCACGGGCCGGCAGATCACTCGCGCGCTGGCCAAGGAGCGAGAGCGGCGCAAGGTTCAACTCCTCAATGATACACTGGTGACCGATATCTTGGTGCAGAACGGTCGGGCAGTGGGAGCGACCGCCATTGACCTGCGCACCGGCCAATTCCTGGTCATCAAAGCCAAGTGCGTTGTCCTGGCCACCGGCGGCGGGATGGAGTTGTACAAAGGGAACTGCGCGTCCCGCGAGGCCACCGGCGACGGTTACGCGATGGCGTACCGTCTGGGACTGCCGCTGCGGGACATGGAATTCGTCCAGTATTTTCCCACCGTTATGGTCTGGCCCAAACGGCTATTCGGGCAGCAGACGCCCACACGGTTGCGCTATGAGCTGAATGCACAGCTTTTGAACTTTTTCGGCGAACGTTTCATGCGCCGCTATGATCCGGTCCGTATGGAACGTTCCACCCGGGACATTGTCGCCCGCGCCATCCAGACCGAAGTGCGCGAGGGGCGGGGGACTGAGCACGGCGGTGTGTATCTGGATGTGTCCTACCTTCCGCCCAAAGTCATTGATGCGGCCATCGAGCGGCTCTACCCGGGATACGACTTTGGGGGCGTGAAACTCCTTGACGAGGGGATCGACATTCGCCAGGAGCCCTTCGAAGTTGCCCCCGGTGCGCACTTTTTCATGGGCGGTGTCGTGGCCGACGAATGGGGTGAGGTCGGTCTTCCCGGGCTTCTCGCCTGCGGCGAGGTGGTCGGTGGAGTCCATGGCGCCAATCGGTTGGGCGGCAACGCGCTGCCCGACATGTCGGTCTTTGGTCGTCGAGCCGGAATCCGAGCCGCAGAGTTGGCGGCCGCACAAAAGGGATTCGTCGAGCCAAGCGACGCTCAGGTTGGCCAGATTCGCCAGCGACTCGAGGCGATCCGCACCCGGGAACCTGGGGTTCGTCCGCTGGACGTCCGCAACGAAATTCAACAGATCATGGCGGACAACGTCCTGGCTCATCGTGACGCCAGCACCCTCAATACGGCGATCAACCGGTTGACAGCCATCCGGGCGGAAAAGCTGCCTCGGTTGGGTCTGACCACCGCCACCCGCTGCTACAATCTGGAATGGATGGTGGCGCTGGAAGCCGAGTTCATGGTGGATGTTGCCGAGCTGATTGCCCGGTCTGCTCTGGCCAGGACGGAGAGCCGCGGCGCCCATTTCCGGGCTGACTTTCCTACGGAAGACAACGACAATTGGCTAAAGAGTCTCTTTGTTCGCCAGGAAGGCGGAGCCGTCAGGCTAGAGGCGCGGCCGGCGGTCTTGGCGTACGTCACGCTGGACCAAGACACTGCCGGGCAAGAGGGGACCAAGTGACATGGAGAATCACGTCTTGAAAGTCAAGGTTTTCCGGTTCGATCCTACCCGGGATGCAGAACCCCATTACGACACGTACGAGGTCTCGCTGGACGAACAGGAGACAATCATGGGCCTGCTCAAGCACATAGTTGAGCACCAGGATCCCAGTCTGGCTTTTCGCGAGAGTTGCCGTATCGGCAACTGTCTGATCTGCACTGTCAAAGTGAACGGGCGCAAGGTGTTGAGCTGTCGGGAAACACTCAAGGATGTGGCCAGCGATGAGCTCGTGCTCGAACCGGCCGCCGAGGGCCAGGTCATTCGTGATCTGGTCTGCGATCTGTAGTGTTCCGTTTGAGTGTATGATTCCCTTCCAGTCTGCGCATTCTTGGAGGTGTCCACTACATGGTCAATAACCATCAAGCTGTAACTGTTCGAGAGCTTTCCAAGGTGTACGTCGGTCGCCAGGGTTCGGTTGAGGCGTTGCGTGAGGCGACCTTGGACGTCCCCAGCGGCTCTTTTGTCTCGCTGGTGGGTCCCAGCGGTTGTGGCAAGTCGACCCTGCTAAAGATCATTGGCGGCCTGATCACCAAGACGGCCGGCACGGTGCTGGTGGACGGGCGTGAGGTGACCGGGCCACAAAGTGGGGTCGGCATCATGTTCCAGACGCCGGTTCTCTTTCCGTGGCGCACCATACTCCAAAACCTGCTGCTTCCCACTGAGGTGTATGGTCTCAAGAAAGAGGATTACGTCGACAAATGCCTAAAGCTGCTGGACATGACGGGTCTGTCGCAATTCAGCAAGGCGTACCCACGCGAGCTATCGGGCGGAATGCAGCAACGGGCCGCCCTGTGCCGCGTTCTTGCTTACGACCCCGAGCTGTTGTTGCTGGATGAGCCCTTTGGCGCACTGGACGAGTTCACTCGCGAGCGGATGAACCTGGAGGTCTTGCGCATGTGGCACCTGAACAATCCGGCGATCGTCTTTGTGACCCACAACGTTGGCGAGGCGGTCTTTCTGTCGGACACGGTATGCGTCATGACGCCGTGCCCCGGTTGCGTGGCCAAGATCATCGAAATCGACCTTCCTCGACCGCGCGAGGTCACGCTGATGAAGACCCGGCGGTACGCAGATTACGTGTTCGAGATCCGGGAGATTCTGGGAGTATAGGCAGATGGCTGACACCAAATTGACTGATAGTTCGAATGATGTCGATGGTCAGGCGGTTGTACCCGCTTCCGCCTTGGGCAACGGAAACGGCGTCAAGCCCTGGACTGCTATCACCCAAAGCAAGTGGTTTGGCTATGCCATGGTTCCGCTGGTTTTCATCGTGGCCGTCTCCATCTGGGAGGCCATCTCCCGCGCCGGAATGGTGGCGGCCATCATCCTTCCCGCGCCAAGCGCTATCGGCAAGTCGCTGCTAGAACTGGTCACCGCCCCGTTTTTCCCCAAACACGTCCAGGCCACGCTCTACGAGACCGTGGTTGGGTTTCTGATCGCGGCCGTGTTGGGTCTGTTCCTGGGGTCCATCATCTCCCAGTTTCCGATCATGCGCACGACGCTGTACCCCTACATCGTGGCTTTTCAGGTGCTGCCCAAGTCGGCGTTGGCCCCGCTTTTCATCACCTGGTTCGGTTTTGGCGTGGCCTCCAAAGTGGTGATGTCGGCCGTGATAGCCTTCTTTGTGGTGACCCTGAACACCATGGTTGGGCTGGAGTCGTATGCGGAAAACGAGTACTTGTTGATGCGTTCACTCCAGGCAAAAAGGTGGCAGATCTTTACCAAGCTCAAGGTGCCCTCGGCGCTTCCCTTTGTCTTTGCCGGTTTCAAGAACGGCATCACGCTGGCTCTGGTAGGCGCGGTGGTTGGCGAGTTCGTCGCCGCGCAAGCCGGTCTGGGGCTTTTGGTCGAGGTGTACAACTTTCAGATGAAGATCCCGTTGGTCTTTGCGACCATCATCGTCCTGTCGTTGATGGGGCTGGCGCTCTATGGGATCATGGAATTGCTGGATCGTAAGATCGTCTTCTGGCGGACCTCTTCCTGGGAACAGGACATTCTGTAACGTTTGGCTCCCCGCCCCTGCAGCGAGCCGGCCGGTCAACCTGCAAGTGAATCCACCAAGGCAAAGGTGTCCATGATGTTGAACGATGTTCCATTAATCAGAACGGAGATCCCAGGCCCGCGGGCTCGCGGTTTACTGGAGCGTCAGAGCCGACTACTGGTATACACCCTGCCCAGCTGGGTGCCCGTCGTCTGGGAAAAGGCTGAAGGGGCGGTGGTGACCGATGTCGACGGCAATCGGTACATCGACTTTTCCTCTGGGGTCTCGGTGATGAACACCGGGCACAGCCACCCAGTTTTCGTCGAACGGCTTCAGGCGCAGGTGGCCAAGCTCTCCCACTGTTATTTCTCGCCGACCGAGGTTCAGGTGGAAGCTATGGAAGCCCTGGCGAGCGTTCTGCCGCCCACACTCCGCCGGGTGGTCCTGACCAACACCGGCGCGGAAGGTGTCGAGATGGCGGTCAAGGTGGCTCGGGCGTTCACCGGCCGGAACGACATCATCACCTTCATGGGCTCGTTTCACGGCCGTTCTTCGCTGGATGCCGCCATGACGGGCATCTGGCATGTGCGCAAGGGAGGGGGGCCGCTGCCCTCTGGGCATATCCATGCCCCCTATGCCTACTGCTACCGCTGTTCCCTGGGTCTGGAGCGCGAGTGCTGCAACCTGCAGTGCCTGCGCTACCTGGACGACCTGATGATCACCTTTGCCCGCGGCGACACGGCCGCAGCGGTGGTTGAGCCTTACCTCGGGGTCGCGGGGTCCATCGTTCCGCCTCCCGAGTTCCTCCAAGGACTGCGCGCCTTTTGTGACCGGCACAACCTGCTGCTGGTGTTTGACGAGGTGCAAGCCAGCTTTGGGCGCACCGGCAAGATGTTTGCTTTTGAGCACTATGGCTTTCTGCCAGACATTGTCATACTCGGCAAGGGCATCGCCGGCGGGGTGCCCACCAGCGCGGTGGCGATGCGTGAGGACATATCGGACGCGCTGCGGGCGGTGGGTTGGCCCAGCACCTTTGCTGCCAATCCGCTCTCTTGTGCCGGAGTGACCGCCTCAGTCGAGGTCCTGGTCAAAGAAGGGCTGCCAGAAAAGGCTGCCCGCACCGGAAGCCGGATCATGGAACGGTTGAACGCGATGACTGAGCGCTATCCGCTGATCGGTGACGCCCGCGGCATCGGACTCTCCATCGGAGTCGAGTTTGTGCGCGACCGGATCAGCAAAGAGCCGGCCCGAGAGGAGTCGCGGGCGATTTTCGAACACCTCACGCGGTCGGGTCTTATCACTCTGCCGCCAGGCGGGCTCTATAACAACGTGATCCGCATCACGCCTCCGCTGATGATCTCGGAGGAGCTGGCCGATCGAGGCATGGACTTGTTTGAGGACGCCATACGGCAGGTCAGTGAGCGCTGACGTGCCGGGTAGACCCGCTTAATGGATTGCTCGTATGAACAAGTTTGACATCCTGGAACCCAGGACCGTGTCGGAGGCGGTGGAAATGCTGCAAAGGCACGGATCCGCCGCCCGCCCGCTGGCCGGTGGCACCGACCTGATGGTAGCCATCAAACTCAAGCATCTGCAGCCACGGTATCTGATCAACCTCAAATGCGTCCCTGACCTGGATGGCATTTCTCTGCACGGTGGTGGCCTGCTGATTGGAGCGCTCACCAGGGTAGCGGACGTCGCCACGTCAGATCTGGTCCGGCGGCAGTACCCCATGCTGGCTTCAGCCGCCGGCGAGCTGGGTTCAGTCCAGGTCCGCAACGTCGCTACCGTGGGCGGAAATCTGTGCAACGCTTCTCCTTCGGCGGATACCGTGCCGGCACTGATTGCCCTGGGCGCCGAGGCGCGCATCGTGGGCCCGGCCGGCGAGCGATTCGTCCAAGTGGAAAGCTTGTTTTGCGGTCCGGGTCAGACCACCCTGTCTCAGGGAGAGGTACTCACGCATCTCCGACTGCCAGCGCCTGAGCCCGGTTCGGGTGGTTGTTACCTCAAGCGAGGCACGCGCAAGAGCATGGATTGCGCAGTTGTCGGCGTGGCGGCTTGGTTGATGTCCAGCCAACCCGGTTCTGTTTGCGGCGATGTGCGCATTGTCTTGGGCGCAGTAGCTCCGACCCCGCTGCGCGCCGTCCAGGCCGAAGGGTCGCTGCAAGGTCAGGCGATGAACGAGACCCTGTGGAACCAGGCTGGAATGTTGGCTGCGTCGGAGAGCCGACCGATCGATGATGTTCGCGGCACGGCCGCCTACCGGCGCGAAATGCTGCGGGTACTGGTGCCTCGGGCCATAGAAAAGGCCTGGTCTGCCGCCCTCGCCGGTGGCTGGTCAGGACTGCCCGCGGGCACCCTGGTGAAAGCGAAATGAAAAGGTTGATTCATCTGCACGTCAACGGCGAAAGCCGCGAGGTTGCCGTTTCGCCCGATCAACTGCTGGTGGACGTCCTGCGCGATGACCTGGCGCTGACCGGCACAAAAAAGGGATGCGGCACTGGTGATTGTGGCGCCTGCACCGTGTTGCTAGGTGGCCGGCCGGTCCCTTCATGTTTGGTGCTCGCAGTGGATGTGAGCGGACAGGATGTCCTCACCATTGAGGGACTGGCCACGAACGGCGTGTTGCACCCTCTGCAGCAGGCCTTTATTGATCATTGGGCCATCCAATGTGGTTTTTGTACACCCGGAATGATCCTTTCTGCGGTGGCGCTTCTGGGTCGAAATCCCTGTCCAAGCGAAGAGGAGGTCCGGCAGGCGATCGCCGGCAACCTCTGCCGCTGTACCGGCTATGCGCAGATTGTGGAGGCCATCATGTGCGTGGCCAACGCGCCCTGCGCTGCCCCAAGAGACTAGACGATGGAACACCAACACATCGGCACAAGAAACCCGCGGGTGGACGCGTTGGACAAAGTGACGGGCCGGGCGATCTACGCGGCCGATCTTAACCAGCCCGGAATGCTCCACGGCAGCATCCTTCGAAGCACTCGACCACACGCCCGGATTCGCCACATAGAGACCTCTCGGGCGCGTAGTCTGCCGGGTGTGAAAGCCGTGGTCACCGGTATGGATGCGCCCGACGTGCGATACACCATGCACTATATCTTTGATCAACGCCTCCTGGCTCGCAACAAGGTGCGCTACATAGGCGAACCCGTGGCGGCAGTGGCGGCGGTTGATCCGGCGGTAGCCGAGGAGGCTTTGGAACTCATCGAGGTCGATTACGAGGACCTGCCGGCGGTTTTTGATCCGCTGGAGGCGATGAAGCCGGACGCACCCGTGATCCATGAGGACCTGGCCCGCTACCCGGCCAAATTCGCGGCGGTCAAATATGGGAACGTCTGCAGCTATACCCAGATACACCGTGGGGATGTGGAGGAGGGGTTGCGCCGGGCGGACCTGGTTGTGGAGAACACCTTTACAACTGCCCGCATTCATCAGGCGTACATCGAACCACATGCCTGTCTGGCCAATGTCGACTCGTCCGGGCGGGTGACGGTCTGGACTACCAGTCAGGCCCCGTTCAAGGCTCGGAATGCCGTCTGCCAGACTCTGCAACTGCCCATGTCCAAGGTGCGTGTTATCGCCACTGAAGTGGGTGGCGGCTTTGGCGGCAAGGAGAGTCTCTTGGATGGCATTGCCGCGCTACTGAGTCTGCACGCGGGTCGTCCGGTCAAGATGGTTCTCTCTCGCTGGGAGGAGTTTGTCGCCGGCCGACCACGACAACCAACCCGTATCACTCTGCGCACCGGTGCGAAAAAGGATGGCACGCTGACGGCGGTCAAGGCGCAGTACGTCTACGATTCCGGCGCCTATGCCGACCAATCCCCCGGTACCACTGCCTACGGCGCGACGTTCGCCAAGGGCCCCTATCGGGTGGACAATGTCCACGTGGACGCCTACTGCGTCTATACCAACAACGTGATTAGCGGTGCGTGCCGTGGTTATGGTGGCCCGCCGCAGTGTTGGGCCACCGAGTCCCAAATGGACATCATCGCTGACGAATTGGGCATGGACCCGTTCGAGTTGCGCCTGATCAACGGGGTGAACGAGGGTGACCAACTGACCACCGGTCAGGTATGCCGCAATGTGAGCATGAAAGCCACGCTGCGCGCCGCGGCCGAACGGGCGGGCTGGCAGGAAAAACGAAAGGCCAACGCTCCTTATCGGGGCATCGGTCTGGCTTGCCACGAACGGGGTTTTGGTCTGTTCTCCTCGGGTGTGGTGATCAAGTTGAACGAGGATGGCACCTACTCGCTTCTTTCGGGAGCGGTCGAGATAGGTACCGGCGCCAAGACGGTTCTTTCTCAGATCGCGGCCGAAGAGCTGGGGGTAGGCGTGGAATCGATCTCGGTGATCATGGCGGACACTGATGCGACTCCCTACGACTATGGCAGTGTGGCCAGCCGCACCACGTACACGTCGGGCAACGCGATCCGTTTGGCGGCAGCGGACGTCCGGCGGCAGTTGTTCGAGTTGGCGGCGGGCAAATTGGAGGTTGGACCCGCTGAGCTGGAGCTGCGGGCGGGTGTGGTGTCGGTCCGGCTAGCGCCTGAACAATCGGTTCCTGTAGCGGCGCTGGCGGGCGAGGCCATCCGACGCTGGGGTGGCCCAATCATCGGCCGCGGTTCCTACCTCGCCGAGGGGACGCCCCTCGAACCGGGCACGGTGAGCGGCTATCCTATGGGTCCGTTTCCCGGCTTGGTGTACAACACCCAGGTTGCTGAGGTCGAGGTTGATCCGGCGACCGGGCAGGTCCGGGTGCTCAAGCTGTACTGCGCGCAGGATGTGGGCAAAGCCATCAACCAGGCCGGTGTGGAGGGCCAGGTGTATGGCGGTCTGGCTCAAGGCCTCGGTTTTGCAGTCATGGAAAACCTGATATCTCAGGATGGGCGAGTGGTCAACCCCACGTTTCTGGATTACAAGATACCGACAGCGGTCGATGTTCCCCAGGCTGAGATGATTCTGGTTGAGGTGCCGGACGACAAGGGTCCCTATGGTGCCAAGGGCATCGGCGAGGCGTTGGTAGGGCCTACGGCTCCAGCCATCGCCAATGCCATATTCCACGCCACCGGGGCGCGGATACGGGATCTTCCGATCACGGCCGAGCGTGTTCTATTGGCCCTGCAAACGAAAGGCAAATAGGGAGGTTATCGATGCGCCTGTATGCCGACAATGCCAGGTGTTCTGGCTGCAGCGCTTGTCTAGCAGCCTGTTCGTATCACCTTTTCGGGCAGATCACCACCAAGAGGGCTGCTCTGCGCGTCATTCCCCACTTTCCGGTACCGGGCGGGTACACCGTTCAGGTGTGCACCCAATGTGGTGAATGCGCCGCCGGCTGTCCGACCGATGCCATTGTCCAGAACGATCTGGGGGCCTACCATGTTGTGCCCGAGCTTTGCACCCTATGCATGGCCTGCGTGGATGCCTGCCCCGAGGGTGTCGTCTTTTTCCGGGAGGATGTTCCGCACACCTGGGAGTGCGACCTGTGTGGCGAGTGCATCCAGGTGTGCGGGATGGATGTCCTGCGGCTGGCAGAGTAGGAGGGTGGTGATGTCCGGCTACGTGGGTAAATTGCTGCGGGTCGATCTGACAACAGGACGAATGACGACGGAACCAATTCCTGCGGCCGTGATCCGAGATTACCTTGGAGGGCGCGGCTTGGGGGCCTTTCTGCTCTTCACTGAGGTGCCGGCGGGAGCTGATCCGCTGGGGCCGGAGAACAAGGTGTTCTTTTCCACCGGCCCGCTTTCCGGCACCCTGTTCCCCGGCGCCTGCAAGATGGACGTGGCGGCCAAATCGCCGCTCAACAGCGGGTACGGAAGCTCTAGCATTGGCGGCAAACTGGCCGCCGAGCTCAAGTTCGCCGGCTTTGACGCGATTGTGGTGGAAGGCATGAGCCGCGAGCCGGTCTATCTCCTGGTGCAGGACGACCATGTGGAACTGCGGGACGCGGGCCACCTATGGGGTCGGGGCGCCATGACTACTGAGCAGATGCTCAAGGAGGAGCTGGGCGAGGAGATGCAGATTGCCACCATCGGTCCGGCCGGCGAGAATCTGGTCCGGTATGCCTGCATCCATCACGACGTTGGTCGTCAGGCCGGCCGTTGCGGAATTGGCGCGGTCATGGGCTCGAAGCGGCTCAAGGCGATTGCGGTCTATGGCACCGGTTCCGTTTCGGTAGCCGATCCGGCGGCATTCTTGGAGGTCTCCCGGCAGGCATTTCAAGCGGTAAAAAGCGCCGAGACCCACGAGCAGTGGGTGCGCGAAGGGACGACCAAGACCACCGAGTGGGTGAACGGCACAGGCACCCTTCCTACATACAATTTCCAGGCGGGTGCGTTTGAACAGGCGCCCAGCCTGTATGCGGACGTGGCTCGGTCCTATGTCGTTTCGGACAAAGGGTGCTATTGCTGCCCCAGTCCCTGCGGCAAGTACACCTATGCGCCCAGATATGACCTTCACATCGAGGGGCCGGATTATGAGACGGTGGGCATGTTGGGCCCGAATGTGGGACTGGATGATTGGCAGGCGCTCGTCAAGGCCAACTGGTTGTGCGACGAACTGGGCTTGGACACCATCTCGGCCGGCGCCACGATTTCCTGGGCCATGGAATGCCAGGCCAAGGGGTTGCTTGACGCCTCGCTGACCGACGGGTTGGACCTGTCGTGGGGCAGCGCGGAGGCTATTTGGACGCTGCTGGAAAGGATCGGCCACCGCGACGGTTGGTTGGGAAACCTGTTGGCAGAGGGCTCCAAGCGGGCGGCCGAGGAATTAGGACAAGGATCCATAGCCTGGGCCATTCAACACAAGGGTATGGAACAGAGCGCTTACGAGACCCACAGTGCCACTGCCATGCTGCTCTCCTATATGACATGTGACATTGGTGGGCACCACGGCCGGGCGTGGGCTATCTGGAACGACATCTCTATGGGGCGCGACAAGGTCAGCCCGGAAAAAGTGGACAAGGTGATAGAGCTGCAACACATCCGGCCGCTATTTGACTGCCTGGGTTGCTGCCGTTTCCTTTGGGTCGAACTCCGCCTTTCATTCGACCAGTACGTCGCGGCACTCCAGGCTGTCACCGGCGTCAAGCGCTCGTATGAGGACCTCATGCATATCTCTGAGCGGGCGTGGAACCTAACGCGCCTCTACTGGATGCGCGAGATTCCGGAATTCGGCGCGGCTTTTGACGCGCCCCCGCCCCGTTTTGTAAGCGAACCAGCCACCTACGGACCGACAGCGGGGGTGTTTACGCCCCGTGCCAGCATGGAGATAATGCTGGCCGACTATTACCAGAAGCGGGGCTGGGACGCGAACGGTCTACCAACCCATCAGACGCTGGACCGGCTGGGCCTTTTGGAGTTGAGTCCTTGGAGGTGACCGCGCGCATGGAGATCGGCGATGCCGATGGGCCGTAGAGGCCACCATGCTACGCGGTACCAAGACAAAGGAGGTGATGTGTAAAGGGAAAGCACGGTTTTGGGTCTAGCCAATGGCTCGCTGCTAATCGCGTCTAATTGACACGCAGAAAACAGTTAGAGGAGGAAGACGGAAAATGAAAGCTTTACGAATAGTGAGCATACTGGTGATTGCGTCGATGCTGTTTTCGGCCTGCGGAACTACACCCGCACCGACGACCGCACCGACCACCACGGATACGACGGCCGCGCAGCCGACTCAGGCGCCGCCCGCGCAGCTCACCAAGATCAAGCTGCTGCTGCCCTGGCTTGAGGGCATGACTTTTTACGGCCCGTTGTTGGCCAAGGAACTTGGCTATTTCGCGCAAGAGGGCCTGGATGTGACGGTCATCGGCACGGAGGGCGGCACTCTGGTGGTACAACAGGTTGCGGCCGGCAATGCTGAGGTGGGTATGGCCAACCCCGGCTCGGTGATCCTCACCGTCGCCGGTGGCAACGACCTCAAGTGGTTCTACACTGACAAGGCGTCCAACCTGTTTGGCATCGTCGCCCTGGATAACAGCCCGGTCAAAACGATCGAAGACCTCAGGGGCAAGACCCTGGGCGTGACCGGAATGGAATCGGGTGAGATGCCCATGGTGCGTGCCGTGCTGGCGCGGGCAGGTCTGGTCATCGGTCAGGACGTTGTCGTCGTTCCGGTCGGCGAGCAGGCGGCCGGTGCGCTGAACGCGCTACAGACCGGGACCATTGACGCCTACGGTGCGTCGGACACGGAATTCGTGCCGATTGAGGCGCTGGGGCAGGTCAAACTGCGCAGCATCAACTACCCCGAGTACGACCACATGCCCTCTGAGGGGCTCTTTATGACCGCCAAGTTGTTGGCCGAGAAACCCGAAATCGCCGTCGGCGTGGCTCGCGCCATTGCCAAGGCCTCGTACTTTTGCGAGATCAGCCCGGTGGCCTGCCTGGCAGCCATGAAGAACGTGGTTCCGGAAGAGCACGACGACGTCGATTATGCCTACCGTTTCTGGGACAGCGTCATCGAACAAAAGTCGTTTCACCGCGAGGGTGCGGACTATGTCTTTGGCCACAACGACCCCAACGGTTGGCAGGTGGTCATGGACATGTTGACGAGTGGAACCGGAGACGACCGGACGCTCCAGGAGCCGGTGGACTTTGCCAAGATCATCGTGGACGATTTCATCGGGCAGATCAACGACTTTGACCGCGGCGCCGTGGCAGCCGAGGCGCAGGCCTATGCCCAGCAACACCCGTATGCGCCGCGTCCGGAAGCGGTGGCGCCCACCCTGCGGGAGATCACCTTTCTCCTGCCGTTCATCAAGACGATGGCCTTCTACCCGGTGATGGTAGCCGACGAGATGGGCTTTTTCGCGGCTGAGGGCATCAAGGTCAACATCCAGCCGACGGATGGGAGTTCATTTGTAGTTCAGCAAGTGGCGGCCGGCCGCGCTGAGGCGGGTCTTGCCGGGACCGGTGCGGTTCTCAACGGCATGGAAGAGGGACTGCCCTTCAAAGACGTCATGCGCTGGATGTGGACGCAGACGTTCCCGCTGATCACGTGGGGAGGGACAGGCATCACCTCGGTGAGCGAATTGTCGGGCAAAGTGGTGGGCATCTCCGAAGCGGGCGGCGGTGACGTGCCTGCGCTGGAGGCCTTTATTCGCGATGCAGGGTTGGAGCCGTACGTCGACGTGCAGCTGCTGCCCGTGGGCGAGAACGTGCCCGCCATCATGCAGGCCTTTGAAAATGGGCAGATCGCAGCTTACTCCTCGTCCTGGAACCGAAACATCTCCTTCCTGGCGGCCGGGTTTGACCTGGTCGACCTGACCCCCGAAGCGTTCCAGCTCCTGCCGGCCGAGGATGTGGTAGTCCCTGCCAGCCTCGCGGCCAACGAACCGGCGCTGGTAGCGGGCATCTGCCGAGCCGTCGCCAAGGGTATGCTGGTTGGGCTGGAGAATCCGGCGGCGGCGTTGGCCATCATGCAAAAGGTCTCGCCTGAGGAGCACTCGGACCTGGCGTACATCTGGCTGTACATGGAGGGTGCCCAAGAAACCGTGCGGCCGCCCAAGCAGGGTGACAAGTACTACTTTGGCATCTTTGACTTTGAGCAGTGGCAGGCTTTCGCCGACCTGGCGGGCGAAAAGCCCTTCGATCTGGCCCAGTTCCTGACCAACGACTTTGTCCCTGAGATGAACAACTTTGACTATCAGGGCGTGATCGACCAGGCAGCGGCTTACGCGGCTGCCAATCCGTACCCGGCTAAACCACAATAGCAGGGAGCGGAAGGCTGCAGGAGCGGCCGCAGCCCAGACTGGGCCGCTCCTGCGTTTTTGCCCACCCATGCTGTTCCAGCAATCGAAACGAACCACATTCTGAGGAGTGGAAATACAATGCCCAAAGATCTTCGGTCCTTTATGGCGGCTTTGGATCAAATGAACCCTGCGGGTCTGCTGCGGGTGCAACGGCCGGTGAGCCGAGACCTGGAGCTCACCGCGGTTCTTCGCCGCCTGCAGGAAGACGGCCAATACCCGGCAGTCCTGTTTGAGAATGTTCAGGATTCGGAAATTCCAGTCATATCCAACGTCCTGGCGAACCCTGAAAGCCTGGCGTTAGCCTTGGACAGTACCCCCGACCAAATGCTGTGGGAATACATTGCTCGGGAAGACCACCGCATTCCGCACCGCGTTGTCCAGAATGCCCCGGTTCAGGACGTTGTGATAACCGGTCAAGATATCGATCTGAATCGCATTCCCATCTGCTTCAACTGTGAAAAGGACTCGGGTCGTTTTATCACGGCGGGCGTCACCGTGGTGAGAGATCCCGATTCGGGCGCCCACAATGCGGGCATCTACCGGCTGATGATACTGAGCCCCAACGAATTGGGGATGAGCTACGAAAAGCACACCCACATCGGACACATCCACCGCAAATACGAACCCAAGGGAGAGGCGCTGCCGACCGCAGTTTTCGTCGGGCACCACCCGGCATGCATGCTGGGCAGCCAATCCAAACTGCCGTTTGGCACCGACGAATACGATACGATGGGCGGCCTTCTGGGTGAACCTTTGGACGTGGTCAAGTGCCGCACCATCGATCTGATGGTACCGGCCTACGCCGAGATCGTTTTTGAGGGCTATACGCTTCCCGAGGTCCGCAAGCCGGAGGGACCGTTTGGTGAGTTTACCTGGTATTACGGGTTGGAGCGCTACAGCCCGGTTTTCCATGTGACCGCCATCACGTACCGCAATGATGCAATCTTTCAACACCTCTTTGCGGCTCACCCGGAGCACAACTACACCGGCAAGTTGGGCCGCGAGTCCATATTGTACAAGCGGGTCAAGTCAGTGGTTCCCACGGTCCGCGACGTCCGCATGCCGATGTCGGGCATTTGCCGGTTCACCGCCTATGTCCAGATTGCCAAGGAATACGATGGCGAGGGCAAGATTGCGGCGCTGGCGGCACTGGCATCCGACCCGTTTGTCAAGCTGGCGATCGTGGTCGACGAGGACGTCAATGTCAACAGCGACAGCGAGGTGTTGTGGGCAGTAGCAACACGCACTCAACCCGACCTGGCCACATTCTTCGTGCAGAATTCGGCCGTTTCCCGGTTGGACCCGGCCGCCTATTCGATCTGGAATCGGGTCGAAAAGGACACCATGAACACCAAGTGGGCCATCGATGCTACCAAACCGATCGAGGCCCCGTTTGAAGACCGGGCCGATGTGCCGCGAGAGATGTGGGAATCGCTCAACCTGTCGGATTATATTGCCGGCTGGTAACGAGCAGATCTCAGAGAGGTGGATGACTGAGCATGAACGAGACTGAATTGGCTGCCCTCAAGAAACAGCTATGGGCGAATTCGCTGGGTTTGGTTCTCCTGAACGTGGACCTGAACCTGTACAAGGCCCAGATCGCGCAGAGGCGCTGGGGAACACCCGGCGGAAACGATGTGGCACAGGTTCATTACGGCGTCATCGAGCAATTGCTTGAACGTACTCGGTGGCCGGAGGCGTTGGACGATGCGGTCAAGGATTTTTCCGACCACCTGACCATTTTCCGGGGCCATCTGAAGGCGATGGACGTCACCCGCGTAAGCTATGAGGCGACGCGACTGGCCAACGCTTTTGCGGCGCTGCAACAAGGCCTGGAGACCTGGGCTGCGATCACCGAGTAGGAAAAGCGGTCTATCCAACTATGCTAGAGCGGCGAACCCGGACCGTCAGATCTGTTTCGTTGGGCCGGGCGCCGCTCTCCCGTTTCAGAGGTGACTGATGGCGTTTTCCGATCTTCGCGCGTTCCTGAGGGTGCTGCGTGAACGGGGAGAAATGGTAGACATTACTGAGGAGGTCGATCCACGACACGAGATCGCTGCTTACATTCGCAAGACCTCCGATATTCAGGGGCCCGCCCTCTTTTTTGCCAATGTGCGCGGCCACAGCATGCCTGTGGTTGGGGGGGTCTTTTCCACCCGCCAACGTGCCCTGTTGGCGCTAGAGGTTGACAACTCGCTGGCGTTGGCCAAGTTCACGCACGCGCTGCAGCATCCCATACCAACTGCGCCGGTGGAGGAGGGCGTGTGCCAGGAGGTTGTCTACGTGGGCGACCAGGTAGATCTTGGAAACCTCCCAATTCCGACGCAGGGGCGGTTGGATCCCGGACCCTATATTCTGGCCGGCATTCAGATCAGCCAGGACCCCGATACCGGTTCGCGCAACGCCTCCATCTACCGGATGGAGGTCAAGGGCCGCAATCGGTTGGCGCTTTCGGCGCACGCGTTTCAGGATATATCGGTCCAATTCAGCCGGGCTGAATCCCGCGGCCAGCCACTGGAGGTGGCGGTGGCCATCGGCGTGGATCCCGTCATCTCGCTGGCCACCCAAGCGAAGGTGCCGTACGGGTATGACGAATTGGCGCTGGCCGGCGGGTTGCGGGGCGAGGCGGTCCAGGTGGTGCGCTGCAGGACGGTGGACCTGTGGGTGCCGGCTACATCGGAGATCGTCATTGAAGGCCGAGTGTTACCGGGGATCCGGGAGATCGAGGGTCCGTTCGGCGAATTCGGCGGCTACTATGGGCCAACCGAGAACGACCCGATCATGGAGGTGACGGCCGTCACCCACCGCCATGACGCCTTTTTCCAGACCGTGCTCACCGGAATTCCCATCACCGAGAACCACGTGATGAAAGAGCTGCCGTACGAGGCGGCGCTATTCGCAGATCTCAAGCGGGTGTTTCCTAACGTCTGCAACGTGCACTATGCGCCGGCCGGCGGGGCTCAACACCTGGCCATTGTTGCGCTGGACCAAAAGTACAAGGGTGAGGCGCGCAACGTCATCCTGGCGGCGCTTGGACACCATTCGCGGCCCAAATACGTGTTCTTGGTCGACGAGGACGTGGACATCTATGACATGAACAAGGTGGTCTGGGCCATGGTGTTCCGCTCACAACCCGATCGCGATGTGATCATCATCCCAAGGGTTGCCGGCGGTCCGCGTGACCCATCGACGTTGGAGCCAGATGTGACTGCGGTGATGGGTTTTGACGCCACCGAGCCCATTGGCGAAAACTTTCCGCCCTTTTTCGACATTCCCGGCGTGGCAGAGATCAAGATCCCCGGATGGACGGATTGATGCCCGCCCGGCCGCGGGTGCCGTAGCAGCAGGATAGAGCATGGCGACCATATTTCAAAACGGCCTGGTTGTCACCATGGACCCGCGGCGCCGGGTGCTGCAGCCGGGTACCTTGGTGGTGGAGAAGGGAATTCTGGTAGAGGTCTCTGAGCTCGCAAGGCGGGGCGGGGCTTCGGATACGGTGCTGGACTGCCGGGGAAGGATGGTCTTGCCCGGCCTGATCAACATCCACGCCCACACAACCGAGGCTCTGTTTCGCGGCTGCGCCACCGATCTTCCGTTTCTTCAGTGGCTCCTGGAGCGAAATCACCCGCTGCTTAAACAGATGCTCCCGGACGATGCCCGCCTGGCAGGTCTACTCTGCGGGCTGGAGATGCTGGCGTCGGGCACGACCTGCTATCTGGATCCGGAGGTCTGGCCGGAGCACTTTGCCGGGGTCGCGCAGGCCATGGAAACCATCGGCCTCCGGGCCGGACTGGCGCTGGCTCTGGAGGGTGGCTCGGGCTACAACATGGAGCCGGGAAAGCAGTTGGTGTCCGATGAGGGGCCAGCGGCGCAGCTTGACGCGGTGCTTGCCTGGCACGACGCGGCCGACCGGCGGCTACAGGTCTGGCTGGGTCCGCGGGTGGTGAGCGCCATTGACCGGCCGCTGGCTGGGTTCATGCGGGAAGCAGTCGCCGGGTTGGGAACGGGCATCACGGCGCACTTTGCCGAGGTGGAAGAGGATGTCCGGGAGATCCAACGCGTCCATGGTATTGGCGCGACCGAATACCTGGAAGACTTGGGGCTGTTGGGCCCACAGATGATACTGACCCATGCCATCCGCCTGGAAGAGGCGGACCTGGATGCTATCGCGCGGACGGATACGCGGATCGCTCACTGCCCGGCCTCCAACCTCAAGTTGGGTAACGGTTTTGCTCCTATCCCTGAGTTGCTAGACCGAGGGGTGGTAGTGGCTCTCGGGACTGACGGCGGGCTGTGCAACGACACCTACGATCTGTTGCGGGAAATGAACCTGGCAGGGCTGATTCACAAGGCAAACTACCGCGAGCCCAGGGTCACCCCAGCCGAAAAGATCCTGGAGATGGTCACCTGCGACGGCGCTCGAGCGTTAGGACTGCAGGACCGGATCGGCTCGCTGGAGGTTGGCAAACAGGCGGATGTAACTGTCCTTGATCTCCGTGGGATCGGTTGGCGACCTCTGCACAACCCCATTGCCAATCTGGTCTACGGCAGCGCCACCCGGGCGTGCGTGGACACGGTGATGGTGGATGGCGAGGTGTTGTTGCAGGAGGGACGGCCGCTGCATCTGGACTGCCAATCGATCATGAGCCAGGCCCAGGAGCGGTCTCAGGCCATCGTCGCCGGGATCGGCCTGAGCGACGCGGTCAGGTCTCGCTGGCAAGTGCAAGAGCGCGCTGAACGATGAACGCTCAAGCAGATCGGCCCCACCGCGCCTTTTCCAGCCGGCTGCTAGTGGTAGACCTGGGCAGGCGAACCATCGCGGCAGAGACGCTGGACGAGCGAGTGGTTCGCCGCTTTGTGGGAAGTCGCGGATTGAATAGCTGGTTGCTCTACCGTTATGGCACGGCAGATTCCGGCCCACTGGACCCGGAGAACCCGCTCATCGTTGGCCCTGGTCCCCTGACCGGTACCGGATTTCCCACCTCCGCTCGATTCACGGTGACCGCCCGCTCGCCCTTGACCGGCCTATTGGGTGACAGCAATTCGGGCGGTTATTTTGGCGCGGAGCTCAAGGCGGCCGGCTGGGATGTCCTGATCCTGCGCGGGCAAGCCGACGGCCCGGTGGTGCTCTGGATTCAGGACGGGCATGCCGAATTGCGGGATGCCCCCGGCTTGTGGGGCAAGAACACGTGGGAGACCACCACTGCCTTGGAAGAGATGGCCGGTGACCGCAGAATCAGGGTTGCCTGCATCGGACCGGCCGGAGAGCGTCTGGTCCGGTACGCCGCCATCATGAACGAACGGAACCGGGCCGCTGGCCGGACTGGTATGGGGGCGGTGATGGGCGCCAAACGGTTGAAGGCGATCGCCGTCCGCGGCACCGGCCGCCCAGCTCTGGCGGATGCAGCTGCTTTCCGGCATACCGCGCACCGGCTGGTGCACCAGATCCAGCAGGATCGCGGCTTTGAGGCCCGGTCACAATTCGGCACCGCCTCGCTCATGAAGCTCCTCAGCGGTCTTGGGACCGATAGCACGCGCAATCACCAGGCCGGCTATTTCGAAGGAAACCAGGCTATTGGCCCGGAGGCGTTGGCGGACGGCTACTGGCTGGAGCGAACCGGCTGCTACGCCTGCCCCATACGATGTAGTCACATGTACCGGGTGCCGCACGGCCCGTATGCCGAGACAGAAGGAGAAGGGCCCGAATACGAGACGTTGAATGCTCTGGGCTCCAAGCTGGGGATCAACGACCTGCCGGCAATCCTCCACGCCAATACGCTGGCCAACCAGTACGGACTGGACACTATGTCTCTCGGTACCACCATCGCCTTTGCTTTCGAGTGTTATGAGCAGGGGTTGATTCGGCCGGAACAGGTCGGTGGCCTCGAGCTGAGCTGGGGCAACAGCGAGGCGATGGTGTCACTGGTGCACCAGATTGCGCTGCGGCAAGGGATGGGCGACCTGCTGGCGGAAGGCAGCCGACGTGCGTCGAGTGCATTGGGTCCGGCCGCTGCGCGGTATGCGATGCACGTCAAGGGGATGGAGCTGCCGGCCAGCGACCCGCGCGGCTCTCTGGGCACGGCGCTGAGTTATGCCGTATCGTCGCGGGGCGGCGATCACCTTCGCGCTGGCTTTATGAAAGTCGAAAAGGCGTGGAAACCGGAGGATGCCCTCCGCTGGGTGGGTTCGGAGAAGGCCGTCGACCCCGCCGACCCGCTGGGCAAGGCTGCCATGGTCTCCTGGGAAGAGGATCTGTGTGCGGTGGCGGATGCGCTGGGAATCTGCCTTTTCATCTGCTCCTCGCTTATGGCGGTGACGATGGCCGACCTGGCGCTGGCTTTTAGCCAGGCTACCGGCTGGGAGACGGACGAAGAGACGCTCTGGCGCGCCGGCCGCCGAATCATTACCCTGGAGCGCGCCTACAACCTGCGGCACGGCCTGTCGCGAGCGGACGACCAGTTGCCGGCTCGGTTCCTGGAGGAACCTTTGCCGGGTGGCAAGTCGGCGGGGCGGATTGCGCACCACCTGGACCAGATGGTGGACGAGTATTATGCGCACCGCGGCTGGACCGCGCAGGGGGTGCCGACGCCGGAGACGTTGCGCCAGTTGGAGCTGGGAGACCTGGTGCCGGACCTGTGGCCGGCGGGAGCGTAAGCGGGACGATGACCAGCCCAAACCACCCGTTGGGAGGCGAAACGGGTCCAGGAGGGAATGGCCTCTGGTCGACCATCCGGCAGGCTGCGACATTCGAGGTGCTGGTGGCATGCGCCATCGCCTTTATCAACATATCGGTGGTATCGGCCGCCGGCCCCGTGCTGGGGCAGATTCAAGAAGATTTCCTGATACCAACCGCGCTGATGGGACTCATCGGCTCGACCTTTGGTCTGGCCCGGCTGTTGGTTGACCTGCCGGCCGGTAACCTGGCCGGCAGGATGGATGCCCGCTGGCTGACCGGTGCTGGTCTGATGGTCATGGGGGTGGGTTCGTCCTTGGCCGTATTGGCTGGTTCATACGCCGCGCTGCTGGTGGCCCGGGTGCTGATGGGCGCTGGGCAATCGGTGGCGTCCATCGCCAACCTTACCTGGATAGTCAACGCCGCAGCACCGGCACTGCGGAACACCGTGATGGCCATGTACCAGACCGGTATTGTTACTGCTCTGTCGTTCTACCCCTTTCTCAGCGGTCTGCTGGCCGAGAAACAGGGATGGCGGGCAGCCTTTGTCCTCTGTGCCATCTCGGCTGTAATAGGGATCGGCCTGGTACTGCTGGGTGTTCGGCGGGGTCGGCCGTTCCGGCAGGTGGGCGGCTTGGACCACTCTGCCGGAAATGGGCTGAGGGCGTTGGCCAAACTGCCTCGCATCCAGCGACTGGGTCTCTTGGGCGTTTATGGCAGCATTTTCCTGCTCATGTTCAACAGCGTTGGGTTTGTGGGCACGGCGGTTCCTCTGTTCGGTCACGAGGTGCTGGCATTGCGGCCGTCGGCCATAGGCACCGGATTGGCGGTGGCCTCGATGATTGGTCTGGCAGTCACCATTCCTGGTGGTGCGTGGGCCGACCGTTTTGGACCCATGCGCGTCCTGCTACCAGGATTCGCGGCTATTGTGGTGGGTTCACTGGGGTTTTTGCTGGTGCGGGACGCGGTGGGTTTTGTTTTGGCGGCGGCGGTGGTCGGCTTGTACTCGGCGGGATCCAGCGTTCCCTCGGCAGTCCTGGGCGCCGTGGTTCCCTCGCATCTTCGCGGACCGGCCGTTGGCCTTTACCGATTGGCAGGGGATATCGGCGTGTTGATTGGCCCGGTTCTCCTGACGTGGGCGATAGACGTTGCCGGTTACCGTTCCGCCATTCTGGTATCGGCAGCTGTCGCCGCGGTGGTTACGCTCAGCGCCTGGCGGTTGATTGGTCCCTGTGCGGTGGCCTCAAGGTGCTGATCGTCAACGTAGAGGAGTTTGGAGTATGGTTCGTATCGAATATGTGGAAGCAGCATCTAGCGACGAGGTTCTGGCGGCATTAAGCCAGTGGGGACCCGATGCGCGGCTGATCGCCGGCGGCACCGATGTGCTGATGGATATTCGCCGCGGCAAGTACACACCACCGGTGCTGATTGGCATTACCGAGATACCCGAGTTGCAGGGCATTCGGCCGACTGAGGGCGGCTTGTGGATCGGGGCGGTGACGACGCATCACGCCGTTACGATGTCGCCGCTGGTCCTGGAGAGATACCCGGTTCTGGCATCGGCTTCCGGCAAGGTGGGGTCGCACCAAATCCGCAACGTTGCCACCATTGGCGGCAATATCTGCAACGCGGTGCCCTGTGCGGACACGGCGCCTGCGTTGCTGGCGTTGGATGCCCAAGCGCATGTCCTGGGACCTGAGGGTAAGCGGGTGCTGCCGCTTGATGGTTTTTTTGCCGGCCCCGGGCGGTCAGTATTGGCCCGGAATGA
Source organism: Anaerolineales bacterium UBA2181 (assembly GCA_002328075.1). Classification (GTDB taxonomy): domain Bacteria; phylum Chloroflexota; class Anaerolineae; order Promineifilales; family UBA4811; genus UBA4811. The sequence continues at coordinate 128,432 of DCVT01000037.1, forward strand.
GTTGCTGCTGGGGTTTGTGCTGCCTGACCGGCTGGCGGGTGCGGGCGGTTCGTATCACAAACACTCCTGGCGCGAGGCGCTGGACATTCAGATGTGCGGGGCGGCCGTAGTTCTGACGGCCGATCCGGGTGACTGCCGTTGCCTGGAGGCACGGATCGCGCTGGGGACGGCCGGTCCTGTCCCAAGGCGGGCCGACGCGGCCGAAGCGGCCTTGAAGGGCGCTGTCGTGAACGAGGAACTTGCATCTGAACTCGGGCGGATCGCAGCAGCCGAGGCTCGGCCGCGCACCTCAGCCCGGGCCACGGAGGAATATCGGCGAGAGATGATCGAGGTGCTGGTCAAGCGCGCGATATTGGACGCGCTGGCTCACATCAAGGGAGCACGGTCGTGAAAGAGATCACCCTAAACGTCAATGGCGAGAACCATAGGTTGGAGATCGAGCCCCACTGGACGCTCTTGTATGTTCTTAGGGAGAAATTGGACCTCGTGGGAACCAAGGAGGGCTGCAACGCCGGCGACTGCGGGGCCTGCACTGTCCTGATTGATGGGAAAGCGATCAACTCCTGTCTGTTCCTGGCGGTGCGAAGCGAGGGGCGTCGAATTGTCACCATCGAGGGACTGGCCCAGAACGGCAAGTTGCATCCGGTCCAACAGGCGTTTGTGGATGTCGGCGCCGTCCAGTGCGGTTTTTGCACGCCAGGGATGGTGCTGCGGGCGGTCAGTTTGCTGGCAGAGAACCCACAACCTGACGCGACTGAGATCCGCCAGGCCATATCAGGTAACCTCTGCCGGTGTACTGGATACGTCAAAATCGTGCAAGCCATCGAGCTTGCGGCGCAGGACGTGACAACGGGTAGCGGAGTGTCGGATGAGTAACGCGTATCAGGTCGTAGGAAAAAGGGCACCGCTGGTCGATTCCATCGACAAGGTGGTTGGCAGTGCCCGCTTTGGCGCGGATATTAAACTACCAGGGATGTTGGAGGGCAAGATATTGCGCAGTCCGCATCCGCACGCGCGCATCCGGTACGTTGACACCGCTGCGGCCGAGGCGCTCCCCGGAGTGCTGGGTGTGATCACGGCGGCCGACACACCCATGGTGCGCTATGGGACCATCATCCCGGACCAAACCATCCTGGCGACGGACAAAGTGCGCTACATTGGTGATGAGGTGGCGGCCGTGGCCGCCGTGGATCTGGAGACGGCCGAGGCAGCGTTGCGCTTGATTAAAGTGGATTATGAACTGCTGCCGCCGGTGCTCGATATGGAAGCGGCCATGCGGGACGATTCGCTGCGGGTCCACAACGACGTGCCTAACAACATCGCGGACCATATCCACTTTGAACGGGGCGACCCGGACGGCGGCCGGCGCGATGCGTATGCGTGCTTTACCCGGAGGTTCACCACCCCGGCCGTGCACCAGTGTTACCTGGAGCCGAATTCGTGCGTGGCTACCTGGAGCGAGAACGGGTCGCTCACGCTCTGGGCACCCAACCAAGGGCCCTTTGCCGCCCGTTTGGTGTTAGCCCGGGCGTTGGTGATGCCCGAGGACAAGATCCGGTTCATTCAGACCTTTACTGGCGGCGCCTTTGGCGGCAAGACCTGGCAGCAAGTGTGGCCCATCACTGCCGTGCTGGCCCGCAAGGCTGGCCGGCCGGTCCGGATAGTGCTTACCCGCCAGGAGGAGTTCGAAGCCACACTGCCGCGGGTGCCGATGATCATCGACCTCAGTATGGGCGTCTATCGCGACGGCCGGCTGGCCTTCAAGGAGACGCGCATCATGAGCGGCAACGGTGCGTATTCCATTTCGGCGCCGGCGGTACACTATGTAGCGGCTACCCGATACGACAGTCTCTACCGCCTGGGCAACATACGCTGCACCGCGGATCTTGTGTACACCAACACGGTGCCGACCGGCATGTTCCGCGGTTTCGGAAATCCGCAGATGCACTTTGCCGGTGAATCGATGATGGATATGCTGGCCGAAGCGGTGGGCATTGACCCGGTCGAGATTCGGCGACGCAACGCTGCGCTGCCTGGCGATACCTCTGCCCATGGCTGGTACCTGGGCAGTTGCGCGGTCCAGGAGACCATTGAGAAAGCGGCCGAGGCAACGGACCTGGTCAATCGGCGCCGGGGTGGCCGTCCACTTGCCGACGGCAAGACCTTTTGGGGCATTGGCATGGCCTCCTGTATCCACGTGGCGGGCAACCGCACCATCTACAAACCGTATGACGGCTCGAACGCCCGAGTTCAGGTATCTGGAGACGGCTCAGTGGTGGTGTATTCCGGCGAGGCGGACCTGGGACAGGGTTGTCGGACGGTGTTTGCTCAAATTGCGGCCGAGGTGCTGGGAGTGCCCATGGATGCGGTTACGGTGGCGGCGGCCGACACGGATTTCTCCCCATTTGCCATTGGCACGGTGGCCAGCCGGGTGACGACGTTGGGTGGTCTGGCGGTGGATCTGGCTGCCAAGGATGCGCGGGACAAGATTCTGGCGGCGGCGGCCGAGAACTGGGGAGTCCCAGCGCAGGCGCTCGACATGGAGAATGGTTCGGTGATATCTCGCTCGCATCCCGAGCGCCGTCTCAGTTTCCCCGTCGCGGCCGAAATCGCATCCGATGCTCTGGGCGGCAAGCCGGTCATCGGCGTCGGTGAGTATCGCACGGAGGGTGTGGTCCTGCCAGACCCGCAGACCAAGTATGGCAACATCGCCATCGCGTACTCATTTGGCACACAGGTCGCCGAAGTGCTGGTGGACACCGAGACCGGTCGGGTGCGCGTGCTGCGTTTTGTGGCGGCGCACGACGTGGGAAGGGCCATCAACCCGTTGGGTGTGGAAGGGCAGATCGAGGGCGGCATTGCGCAAGGAATTGGTTACGCGCTGCTGGAGGAGATCAAGATGGACCGGGGCCGGGTGCTCAATCCCGATTTCCTGGACTATCGTATCCCTACCTCGGTGGATATCCCTCCCATTGAATCGATCCTGGTCGAGCCTGATGACCCGAACGGACCGTTTGGCGCCAAGTCCGTCGGCGAGACGGCGGTTGTGCCCACCGTGGCGGCCGTTGCCAACGCCATCTATGACGCCATCGGTGTTCGGCTCACCGACCTCCCGATGACGCCGGATCGAATCCTGGCTGCGCTGCGCGAAAAACGGGCTGGAAGCCAGCCATCCAGCAGCGGCGCGTAGAGCAGGCCAAGGCCAACCATGCCGTAACAAGAGGGGAATGAGATGGAGCACCTGATCCGGAACCGGGTAATGGCGTTGAGCCAGGCCACCGAGTACGCCAAAGAGACCTCGGCCCTGACGGTCGGTGAGCGATATGGACTGCCAGCCGACGAGGTCATCGACCTTTCACTGAACATCAACGTCTTTGGTCCGCCCGAGAGCGCCTGTTCGGCGATTCGCGATCGGCTGGGAGGCCTCTACCAATACCCGGACATCGAATTGCGAGAGCTCAAACGGCGGTTGGCGCTCCGGCACAACGTGGACCCGGCCCAGGTGTTTTTGGGGGACGGTCTCGACGAGGTGCTCAAGCTTATCGCTCAGACGACAATTGAACCCGGGGATGAGGCGATCATCCCCATACCGACGTTTCCTCGCTACGAGCTAGAGGTGAGCATCATGGGGGGCTTTCCCCGGCTCGTGCCACTGACCGACACCTACCAAGTGCCGGCCGAAGCTGTGCTGGCCCAGGTGACGCCGCGCACCAAGCTCATCTTTCTTTGTTCGCCGAACAATCCCACCGGCGTCCCAGTGGAGCGCGAGGTGGTGCGCCGGCTGTTGGAGCTTGGCCCGGCTGGGCCTCTGGTGGTCCTGGACGAAGCAATGATCTTTCCGCGCGATCCCGGTATGACGGACCTGGCGTCCTCCAGCCCCAATTTGATGGTCCTCAGGACGTTTTCCAAGTACCACGGACTGGCCGGCGCCCGGGTCGGGTATGCCGTGGGCGATCCGAATCTGCTAAAATACATGGAAATCGTCCGGCCGCCGTTTAACGTCAATCTTTTGGGCGAGGCTGCAGTGCTGGGTGCGCTGGACGACACGACCTTCCTGGAAAGGGTCTGGAGCGCCATTGGCGAGCAGAGACGCATCTTGTTGGATCAACTCTCGGCCATGCCCGGCATTCGAACCTGGCCGGTGGAGACAGGCGTGCTGACGTTCGACGTGACGGGAACTGGCTGGACCTCGCCTGAGTTGACCGAGGCGTTGGCCAGTCGCGGCGTGGTCGTGGTGGACTGCCGCTCCTACCGCGGTCTTGAAAAGGCGGATCTGATCCGTATCTCCATTGGGTTGGAAAGCCACAATCGACGCTTTCTGGCGGCTCTGCATGAGGTGTTGCAGGGCGGGCGTTTGCAGTGAACCAGCGCCAGTATGATCGCGACCGGGACTGACATGCGGGACTCGGGAAAAGACCCAAAGAGGGAAGCAGATGGGCTGCCGTCCGTAGCAGTGCGCGCCGGACTAGTGGTTAGAAGGTAAATCGATGGACAGATTGGTGGTTGCGTTATCCGGGGCCAGCGGGCAGATCATTGGGATCCGTCTGTTGGAGGTCTTGCGCCAGCGGCGCGTGGTGGAGACCCACCTGGTGATCACCGAGGCCGCGCGCGTGACCATTGCGCAGGAGACGGACTGGCAGCTGGCGGACATAGAACGGCTGGCAGACGCCGTGTACTCGCCGGGAGACATCGGTGCAGCCATCGCCAGTGGTTCGTTCGCGACCAGGGGGATGGTGGTGGTGCCCTGCAGCATCAAGACGCTGTCCGCCATTGCCCATAGCTACAACGCAGAGTTGATTGCCCGCGCGGCCGACGTCCAGCTCAAGCAAGGCCGGCCGGTCGTCCTGGTGGTGCGCGAGACTCCACTCCATCGTGGTCATCTCCGGCTGATGCTGGAAGCCACCGAGAACGGCTGCGTGATCATGCCGCCGGTGCCCGCCTTTTACTATCGGCCGGCGACCATTGAGGACCTGGTGAATCATACCGTTGGGCGGATTCTCGCCCGGCTGGGGATCGACAACGCGCTGTACCGCGAGTGGACCGGCCCGGCCGGCGAGGATTAAGGCGGGTAATCGGCCGCCGGCCGGACGGTGGAGGCGCTGGCGACCGGCGGGGAGGATGATGGGGGCCTCGGCCGCTTGTCCGCGGTCAGGTCGCCGGATGCCAGCAGGGAGTGCAGCACCATCGAACCGGAGCTGCGTGGCGCCGTTGGATCGGCAACCGGACGGTCTACAAAGCCCCGCGCAGCACTGCGGTCAACTCGGCATCGGTGAGTGGGATGGGATTTCCCTGCATGCTGCTGGATAGCTGGGATTGGGCCACCACGGCCGGCAGGTCCGTTTCGGCCAGCCCATAGCCGGAGAGCGGCGGAACCTGAAGTTCCTTGCACAGCGCCTCAATCCAGGCACCCCCATCGGCCGCCGTAGCGGTGCCGTTCCCGGTCAACAACTGCGCTGCCTCACCGTAGCGCTCCAGGGCCGGCGAATCCGGAGCGCGGGTTTGCAGGGCCCGCCGGTTGGCCTCCCAAACACCCGGCAGCAGCCGAGCGCATAATGCCCCGTGCGGCGCCGAGAACCGCCCACCCAACACGCCGGCCATACCATGCACGGCCCCCAGTTTGGCGTTGGCCAGCGCCAGGCCGCCAAGCAGACTGGCCAGCGCCATGGCTTCTCGCGCCTTTGTATCATCGCCGTCGTTGTAGGCCTGAGCCAGCGCCCACGCCGCTTGCGTCAACCCCTCGCGGCACAGGCCGTCGGTCAGTGGGTTGGCCTGGCGGGAGACAAAGGGCTCAACCAATTGTGTCAGCGCGTCAAGTCCGGTGCTGGCGGTGAGCGCCGGCGGCATGGAGTGGGTGAGCTCAGGGTCCACCACCGCCAAACTCGGCAACATCCAGGGGCTGCGGAGGCTGACCTTGACTCGGTGCTCAGGCGACGCGAGCACCGCATTGCGAGTCACCTCAGCGCCGGTCCCGGCCGTGGTCGGGATGGCGATGACAGGCAGCGACGGGCGGGTCAACGGTTGGCCACGGCCGATCACCTCCAGATAATCCAACGGATCGCCGGGGTTGGCCACCAGGGCGGCAATCGCTTTGGCCGAGTCGATGGCACTGCCTCCGCCGAGTCCGATCACCAGATCGCAGCCCGTGCCCCGGGCGTGCTCCACTGCCTGGCGAACAATGTCCACCGTCGGTTCACCGGAGACCGGGTAGGTACCGGCCGTCACCCGGGCGGCCTGCAGCAGCTCCAGGAGCCGTGTAGCATGCAGCCCCATCCGGCCGGTGACCACCATCGCACGGTTTCCCAGCCGTGCCGCCGGCAGTCCCACCTGCTGGAGTGTTCCTGCTCCAAACAGGATGCGGGTTGCGGTGGCGAATTCAAAGCGCACAGGTGACTACCCCCAACGGTCCTCGTCCGGATAGACGTTTCGGTACAGAATGCTGGTGCGGGGTTCAGCCATCATCGGCGCCACCGCGTCGCGCCAGACCGCATAGTGTTCGGTTTCCTTGTGACGAGCAGGGTCGTCTGCGGTGCGGTAGACCTCAACCAACACAAAGCGGGTGGGGTCGCTCTGCTGCTGGATGACGTCAAAGCGGGCGATCCCGGGCTCCTGGACACTGTGGCGGGCGTTTTCCGCCGAAGACATCTGGAATGCCTGCACCGCTTCTGGTTTCACATGGACAAGAACGTGGACGATGTGCATGATAGTCTCCTGGATCTGCTAACCCTCTTGGATTGCGCTGATTCACTTGCCTGGGGCGGCCGGCCACAAACCCGGCCGGTGCTCGCCAGGTACCAGTATACCACGCCGCCCGGTGTGCACCTCAGACCTCGGAGGTCACTTGAGTGTCGCCTCCACACGGATCCCACCAAGCCAGTGGACTCTGGGCTGCGGGGCGCCGGGGTTCCGGTCGGTGACCGGCGGATGCCTACTGGTGCATCCTCCATCCGCCGCCGACGTAGATGAGCTGACCGGTCACCCAACGCGCTTGCTCGGACGCCAGCCAGACCACCACGTCGGCGATGTCCTCCGGTTGCCCAACGCGCCGCAAGGGGGTCTGGGAGGCGATAGATGCCTCTTGCTCGGGATTCAGGTACCCGGTCTGAATCGGACCAGGGGCGATAACATTCACGGTGATCCCGTATTGGCCCACCTCCGCGGCGGCCGACCGGCTGTACGATTCGATGGCGTGCTTGCTGGCCGCATAGCTGACGTTCTCCGGGTGCGCATGCGCAGCGTCCGTGCTGAGGTTGACGATACGACCCCAGGAGGCGCCCCGCATCAGGAAGCGGCGGATGTATTCGGACATCATCAGAGCGTAGGAGCGGCTGTTTGTCGACCAGTTGGGATCCATGTCCCTCGGCGCTATCAGGTTGACTCCAAAACCGGCCGACGTGACCCGGCCGGGGTCAAAGGTATCCGGCGCGCAGTAGGTGTGGTTGTTTACCAGAATGTGCACCGGCCCCCATTCGAGCTCGCAGCGGTCAAACAGCGCCGGGATACGGTCGGGAGTCGAGAGATCCATCTCGACGGCGGTGGCGCTACCGCCGGCCGAACGGATCTGGTCCAGCGTTGGCTGCGCCGTCTGCTGTTGGTTGGCGCGGTAGAGCCATACGCCCCCAATCCCCAATTCGCAGGCGCGGGCCAGCTCCTCAATTGGCAGGTTGCAGGGTTCGCGGAAAAACGTCATCAGGACCCGGGCGCCCTGCGCCGCCAACCCGCGGGCTATCGCGGCGCCGATGCCATGGTTGGCTCCGGTAACCAGAGCTACTTTGCCGGTAATCTGGGGGTCGATCATGTGCTCCTCCTTGTTCCAGATCAGCTATCACCGACGGGAAAACCACCATCGCCCAGGGCATCGGGAGAATAGACGGACCGAGCGAACAGATGGCGGCAGCCCAGAGGGATCCGGCATCAGCGAGGTGTCTCCAGTTGGCTGCCACATGTGATGGCCGACCGGATCGTGATCTGCAGCGGCTCGTTGCGCACCGTGTGGCGCCCGGACGCGCCGGTGGTGCGCAGGGGAATCACCGGGTCGGCCGAGAGCACGCCCTGGCGGCAAGCGCGAGACAGCGGCGGGCCGGTGGATGCGTCTGCCCGCGCGTCGCGCGCCTTCCTGACCGATCGGAGCTCGCCACCCGATAGATTGTCGAGCGGGTCAGTCATGGCGGCCGGTCAACCCCGGTGGGACGGTCCGAGTGTCCCCAGACCGGTAAACCAGCGGCGGCTGAGCCGCTTCGTTTACCGTCAACTGAAAGACGTCGGGACGGGCGTAATGGCCGACGGGGTCGAAGTCAAAGCGCGCCCGGACGACGTCGGCCGGGTCCAGGACGGCCGTCAGTATTCCCTCCTCACCGTACAGCGGCCCGGCCAACAGGTCGCCCAGAGGCGAATAGACGGCGCTGCCGCCACGACAGAGCTCCTCCGGCTGCGACGCCAGCTCTTCAACACCGGGAAGATCGGCCGGCACCATGCTGCGGGTCAGGTACTGGTTGCAGCCTAACACGAAACAGCGGCCTTCCAGCGAGATGTGGCGCAGCGTTGCCTGCCACCCGTCGCGTTGGTCGGCAGTTGGTGCCAGATAGATCTGTACCCCTTTGCCATACATGGCGAACCGAGCCAGCGGCATATAGTTCTCCCAACAGATGAGTCCGCCCACCTTGCCAAAGGGGGTGTCGATGACGGTGAGGGTGCTGCCGTCTCCGCGGCCCCAGATGAGCCGCTCGGCCGCGGTGGGCACCAGCTTGCGGTGCAGTCCCAGCAAGGACCCGTCCGGACCCAGGTAAAGTAGCGTGCAGTAGACCGTTCCCCGGCTGTAGCGGCCGTCGCGCTCGATCACACCGATGGCGAGAAAAGCGTGGGCGTCACGCGCGGCCGCTCCCAGCGCCTCCACCTCCGGACCGGGAATCTGGATGGCATTGGCCCAGTATCGCTCCCACAGCTGCCGGCCGGCCGGGGTGCGGCCGCCGACCACTGTGCCGAAGGTAAACCCACGCGGATAGGCGGGGATGAACGCTTCGGGAAAAAGGATCAACCGCGCTCCTTGCTCGGCGGCCTCGGCGGTCAACCGCACTGCCTTTTGGATCGATCCGGCACGATCGAAAACTACCGGCGCCGCCTGAACTACGGCAACCTGAACCTGGGAACCATGGTCGTCCATGGACATCTCCTTGAATAGACGCCTACTGGCGTTTACGTGCATCGGTGCCTTTCGGCACTGGTTGACGGATCGGCCGGTGTGCGGCCTGCAGGGCCCGGGCGCAGGCGAGCCACCTCGCACCCACCCGGCCGTGGTCGTCATACACCCACCACGCCGAGACCACTGCATGCGCTTGCGCCCAGCCGAGGAGCCGAACGGCGTCGAACCCCAGCAACTCGCCCAACTGGTCTGCCCGCCGCACCATCACACGCGACAGATCAGGCCAACTGAGCAGCGCCGGCATCGGGTTGCAGAGCAGGTTCGCGGCGTCGTATTCGGCCTCACCCACAATCCCTTTCGGGTCGATGGCCAGCCATGGCCGGCGCTGGGCTGCCAGGATGTTGCCGTGGTGCAGGTCGCCGTGCAGCAGCATGGGCGGACCCTGGCTGGCAAGCAGCTCGGCGAACAACCGCTCGGCGCGGTCCACCAGGTCGGCGGGAAACGGGCCGGATGTGCCCTGGAACCGGCGGCGCAAGTCGGCCAGGTCTCCTGCCCGGTCGGCCACGCTGCGAAAGGGGTGGGTTGCCGGGACGGGAATGGGCAGCAGGCGCATGACCTGGGCTGCCTGCTGCGTTGCCTGCTGGTCGTCGGGTAGGGCTGACAGCGGGTGGCCTGGACGCAGTCGCTCCAGCAGTAGCATGCCAAGTTCGAGGTCGGAGTCGATCAGCCGGGCGGTACCCTGACCGGCCAGGCACCGTAGAGCCTCAGCTTCGCGACGCAGGCCAACGTGCGGCACCCCCAATTTGACCACGAGGTCGATGCCAACCCGGGTGGTGGCGGGCGCGACATAGTGGTACGAGAGCGATTCGAACGGAGGGCCTATCTGCAGATCCCAGCGCTCGGCGATGGCGTCCAATAGGCCGGGCAGGGCTGTGAGCCACCGGACGCCGGCCGGGCCGTGGAGTTCGGTGATGGTCCGCTCAAGACCGGCGGCGAGGGGCTGGCTCATGTTCTGTGGCGTCGCGTGCGAGAAACGGAGGCGCACCCCACGCGCTTCTCACAGGCGGGTGAGCCGGGCGGACTCAAGGTCCGCCAACGGATCCAACTGTGCCGGGTCATGCCGCTCATTATACCCGACTTGGGAAGCATTGCCAGGATTGGGCCAGCGGGACCCCGCTCCGGCCCTCCATCGGTCGGGCGGGTCTGTGCCCGGCCTGGTCCGGTACCGGGCAGGTCTGTCCGAGTCAGAGCCGCCCGGAGCAATTGGGCCGAAAACGGGAGCCAGTGGGTGGCCTGAACCAACATCGGGCCTGAGCGCTGGCACCGCCGCGCCCGGCGCTGCAGGTTGCCGCGGCGTATTTCAGTTGCTGCTCCGGCACGGCTCTGCTACAATGCGACAATTACCTGGGGCCGAGGCGTTGACGCTGGCGACCCGTTCCGGCGTCTGGCATCGGCCCCGATTTGCGTCGAGCGGGGTTGCCATGTTGCTTCAGGACTATTCTTTTCGGGGCGAAACCCGGGTGTTGGATGCTGCGGCGCGCACTGAAGCGCCGGGAGCGTTCACCGAGCTGGCGGACGGGACGGTCCACTATGAACTCGCAGGGCCTGAACGGGGGCAGCCGGTGGTGTTGATTCACGGTTTTTCGGTGCCGTGCTACACCTGGGATGCGACCTTGCCCGCGCTGGTGAATGCCGGCTTTAGGGTTCTGCGTTACGATCTCTACGGCCGCGGCTATTCGGACCGGCCGGACCTGAACTACGACAACCGGCTGTTTGAGCGTCAGTTGCTGAACCTGATTGCGGCTTTGCGGTTAAGAGAGCCGGTTGACCTGGTGGGGCTCTCCATGGGCGGGGCAATTGCGATACACCTGGCGGCGCGGCACCCGGCGCTGGTACGCCGGCTCTGCCTGGTCAGCCCGGCCGGATTGCCGCTGCCGACTCCGTGGTACGCTCGATTCATCACCGCGCCCCGACTGGGCGAGCGGTTGTTGGACTGGGTGGGTGATCGGGTGTTGGTGGGAGGCTTGACGGACGACTTTTTCCGGCCGGAGCGGATGGGCGAGTACCAGACTCGTTACCGCGACCAGATGCGGTTCGTCGGATTCAGGCGCGCGCTGCTGTCCACGCTGCGCAGCGGACTGGTCACCGGGGCGGCCGAAGCGTACGCAGAGGTAGGGCGACAAGAACGGCCGGTCCTGCTGATCTGGGGCCGGCATGACCGGGTGGTGCCGTTCCGCACCAGCGCCCAGGTGCTGAAATCGATACCTCAGGCAGAGTTGCAGACGGTGGAGCAAGCCGGGCACGTCTCGCACTATGAGCAGCCGGAGGTGGTGACGCCGCTCCTGATAGGTTTTCTGCAGCGGTAGCGTGGCGTGGGCTTGGCGAATCCCGGGCGGCAGCGCTCGCCGCAGCGTTATAGGGGTGGTCGCCGGGTTCGATTCTGGAAACCCGACAACCGAGAGTGGAGGCAATGGCAGAGCAACCGACGTTGGAGAGCCCGAGACTGATTCTGAGGCCGTTTGTGGTGGCGGATGCGCCCACAGTGCAGCGTTTGGCGGGCGAAAGGGCCGTTGCCGATACCACCATGAACGTTCCCCATCCCTACCCGGACGGGGCGGCCGAGGAGTGGATCGCCACCCACCGACCGGCCTTTGACCGGGGGGAATCGGCCGTCTTTGCCATGGTTCTGCGCCAGACCGGGGCACTGGTGGGCGCAATGGGGCTGGTGCTGCGGCCGGATTTCGAGCGGGCCGAGCTGGGGTACTGGGTGGGCCAGCCGTACTGGGGCCGGGGATACTGCACCGAGGCGGCCCGGGTTGTGGTGGCGTTTGGTTTTTGTCACATGGGGTTGAACCGAATCTACGCCTGGCACCTGGCACGCAATCCGGCCTCGGGACGGGTGATGGAAAAGGTGGGCATGGCATATGAGGGTTGCGCCCGGCAGCACGTGATCAAGTGGGACCGGCACGAGGACCTGGTGCTGCGCGGGCTGCTGCGCAGCGAATGGAAAGCCCAACAGCCGGAATAGGTGGACGGACTTGACGAGTGCAGTCCTGCCCATCACGGTGGCGGCCAACCGCCCGTCGTCCCGTGTCTCGGTCTGGCTGGAGTTTGCTATGGCCTCAAGCCACTTCCCGGCGCACCGTCAGAGCTCCCAGAGCCACAAAGACGATGGCAAACGTTGCCAGAATGAGCAGGTTGGGCCAGATGGCGGTCAGGTTCAGACCGCGCAGCATTATGTCCCGTAGGGCGCGGTTGGCGTAGGAAAGCGGCATCAGGTAAGCCAGCGGCCGGAGGTAACCCGGCAACTCTTCCAGCGGCCAGACCATTCCGCTCAGCAGCGCTTGCGGGATGATGATGATGGGGATGAACTGGATGACCTGGAACTCGTTACGGGCAAAGGTGGAGGCCAGGATGCCCAGACCGACGCCTACCAGCGCCAGCAGCGCCACAACCAGGAAAAGGAGCGCCAGGCTGCCCAGATAGTGGATCTTGATCACCCAGATGGTGAACAGGAGGATCACTGCCACCTGGATGAGAGCGACGATCCCCAGGCCACCCAGGTACCCCAAGATGATCTCCAGCCGGGTAACCGGCGTGGCCAGCAGACGCTCCATCGTTCCCTGCGAACGCTCACGCAGGAACGCGACGCAAGTGAGCAAAAAGACGAAAAAGAAAGAGAGAAAGGCAATATACACCGGCGCGATGTAATCCATCAGGTCGAACGAGCTGCCGGCATAGAGGTAGGTCGTGTTCACCGTCACCGGCAGCCCAACTGCCTGCGACTCCGACTGGCCGTCTGTGGGTTGGGATGCGGTTGCCCCGACCCGGTTCAGCCCGACCATCGCTTTAACGGCGCCCTCGGTGATCCGCGCGGCGATCAATTGGCTGCGGCCGGGATTGGACCCCTCCAATCGCAGGTCGAGGAAAGCCCGGTGTCCGGGGCTGCTGAGCAGTTGTACGGTGAAATCGGCCGGGAAGGTCACTACGCCCTGCGCGCTCCCGTCACGCAGCCGCTCGTCTATCTCTTCCAACCGGAGCGGTATCAGGTCAAAGGCCCCGCTGGCCGCCAGCTCGTCGATGATGCGCTGTCCAGCAGCCAGGTTCCCTATGCCGGGAAGCTTCATCCCTATGTCCTGGTTGACGACCCCCAGCGGAATGACGGCGGCTTCGGCGCGAAAGAGGATGGCTCCCAACGCGAGCATCAACATGGGCGCTACAATCACCAGCGCCACCGTGCGCCGATCGTGTGCGATCTGGCGCACGACCCGGCGGGCCAGTGCCACCACCCGTTTTCTGTTCATCGCCTACCTCCCTGGAGATACGACCGGCTGCCAGCTACCGGCCGAAATGCCGGGCGTCCACTGCCCTGCGCCATGCGTCCTACTCCTCACGGCTGGCATAGTGCAAGAATGCCTCTTCCAGCGTGGCCGCGCCGGCCCCGGAACGCAGCGCTGCCGCCGAACCCTCCGCCAGCAAACGACCCTGACGCATGAATCCCAATTGGTCGCAACGTTCGGCTTCGTCCATCACGTGGCTGGATACCACGATCGTCACTCCCTCGGCCGCCAGGCTCCGAAAATGGGCCCAAAAGGCGACCCGCAACTGGGGATCCACGCCCACTGTGGGTTCGTCCAGCAGCAGCACCTGCGGCCGGTGGACCAGCGTGCATGCCAGGGAGAGACGTTGCTTCATGCCACCCGAGAGGGTCCGCACCAGGCTGTTCGCCCGGTCCGTCAGGCCGACCAGTTCCAGGACCTGAGCGACGCGCTCCCGACCGATAGGCTGACCTGCGCTGCACATGGCGCCGAAAAAGCCCAAGTTCTCCTGCGCCGAAAGGTCGTCATACAGCGCGCTGGCCTGGGTCATGTAACCCACCCGGGCCAGGATCGGCTTGTTTGGCATCGGCTGGCCCAACACGGTTACCCAACCGGAGGTCGCCCGCAGCAGGCCGATCAGCAATCGTATCAGCGTGGTCTTGCCCGAGCCATTGGGTCCCAGCAGGCCATAAATCTCGCCGGCCTGGACCGTCACATCCAGTCCGTCCACCGCCCGGATGGGGCCGAAATGCTTCTGCAACGCTTGGGTGCGGATCACTGGTTCCATGGGATCCTCTCTCTTATTGGCTGTCTCCAGCGTGATGCGTGACGCGCGAACCGACCTGCGTGACGTGCGAATTAGACTGCGGCTGCAGCGCGCCGAGTTCCCCAACGATGACCGGCCGCGGAGCGTGCAGCGCGGCGAGCCGGCGCCTGGCATTTCCTGGGGAGGAGGGCGAATTGCCGGTCACGGTTCAAGTGTCTGGACGAGTGTCCCATTCAGAAAGAGATCAACAAACTGCTCCACCACCGACTCGGCGCTCAGACCGCCGGCCAACGGCTCCGGCACCAGAGCTTCGCTCATGTTGTAGGAGAAAAAGATGCCAAAGAAAGCCTGGGCCATCACCTCTGGGTCTAACGGCCGGACCCGGCGGGCGGCCATCTGGCGGCGGAGGTAGCCGGCCAGCATCTGCCTCAGCTGGAGCGGCATCCGGCCGACCACCGGTCGCAACTCTGGCACCTGCTCTGCCTCACACAGGATCAGGCGAAGCGACGTACGACGCGCGGCCATGATCTCCTGGAAATAGCGGCCCAGCCGGAGCATGTCTTGGCGATAGTCGCCGGTCAGGGTGTCATCCAACATGGCCGCCAGGTCGGACAGGCCGGAAAACTGCTCGATGACCGCTACCAATAGGTTGAGTTTGGTGCCAAAGTGGCGAAACAGCGTGACCTCGTTGACGCCGGCGGCCGCGGCCAGCGTGCGTGTGGTGGCCCGGGTGTACCCTTTGGCGGCAAACAGCTCAGCCGCGGCGCGCAAAAGGCGTTGGCGCGTGAGATCCGCCGGCTGGCCTTGACCGGGTTCGACCAACCGAGCTCCCGCGATGCCAGAGGCGGCCGCCGACCAGGATGAAGGGGCCCCGGAAGCCGGTGGTCGCTGTCCGTCCGGGGACATGGGGCCGGTCATGCCGGGCAGACTCCAGTCGGTAGTGGTGTGGTTGGGTCCGGCCGTCTGGGCCGGCCGAGGGTCGCCGCCGCGAAAGCCACCGGACGAATCAATTGCGATTCTCCGCCACCAGGTGAGGGTTACGAATCAACTCAAGCTGTCGATGCATGTGTGCACTTGCTTGCATGATATTCCGGCTGGGCAGGTTTGTCAAGCATCGGACGACGATTCGCGAATCGGTATCTGCCTGGCGAGGCGGCCGCAATCGCCCTGTCAGCCGGCGACGCCCCGCGGACAAACTGCAAGCGCAGGGCATGGGGCGGTATCGGTGAAGCAGAAATCCCACGCGAGAGTCGCGGTCAGCCCGGCTCAGAGTCGCCCGCCCGCGCCGCCACGAGAGCCAGCGCCGAATCAGGCCGGTGCCATCAGGTTCGGGCGGACAGGGTGTGCGAGCCAGGCGACGGCCGACCCGGCGCCGTGGATCCAACACGCACCCGGTGGCTGAGCGTTGGTTGGTTGTCCGGGGCCGGATCAGCCGTCGATCGACGCCTTGCGGAGCCGCAGGCTGTTGCTCACCACGAACACGCTGCTGAATGCCATGGCGCCGGCCGCCAGAATGGGGCTAAGCAGCCCGACTGCCGCCGCCGGAATGAGCAGCACGTTGTAGATAAAGGCCCAAAACAGGTTCTGCTTGATGGTGCGCAACGTGGCCCGCGAGAGGCCGATGGCCCGGGCCACGCCGTAGAGGTCGCCGCTCATCAGCACTACCGGCGCCGAGGCTATCGCCACGTCGGTTCCGGTGCCAATCGCGATCCCCAGGTCGGCCTGGGCCAGCGCCGGAGCGTCGTTGACCCCATCGCCCACCATGGCCACCACCGGCCGGCTCGCCCCCGGTTCGGCCGTCTGCAGCCGTCTGATCTCGGCCGCCTTTTCACCCGGAAGCACCTGGGCCAGCGCCCGATCGATGCCTACCTGCCGGCCGATGGCGTCGGCCGTCTGCTGGTTGTCGCCGGTGATCATGATCACCCCCAGGCCCATGCGGCGCAGGGCGGCTATGGCGTCGGCCGAGTTTTCCTTGACCGTGTCCGCCACGCCGATCACACCGCGAACTGTCCCATCCACCGCCACCAGCATGGCGGTCTTGGCTTCGCCCTGCAAACGATCCACCACAGGCTGCAGCCCGGTCATGGGCAGGCCACGGGCCTCCATCAACCGCTGGTTGCCCACCAGGACGGCGTGGCCATCGACCTGAGCCTCTACGCCGTGTCCCACCTCGGCGCGGAAAGCCTCGGGTTGGCTGAGGACCAGACCGCGGTCGCCGGCTTCGGCCACAATCGCCTCGCCGAGCGGGTGCTCGGAGCCCTTTTCCACCGAGGCCGCCAATTGCAGCAGCCGATTGCCGTCCAGGACCCAGGAGTCGGCGTCGGCCGGCCCGGCGTCAGTTTCCAGGGTGACGATATCGGTCACGGCCGGCTGCCCCTTGGTGATGGTCCCGGTTTTGTCCAGCACGACGGTGGTCACCTTTCCCGCCCGCTCTAGTGCTTCCGAGGACTTGATGAGGACCCCCATCTCGGCGCCCCGGCCGGTGCCCACCATCACCGCCGTGGGAGTGGCCAGGCCCATGGCACACGGACAGGCAATGACCAACACGGCCACCATGTGGATCAGCGCCCGGGTGAACGACGAGATGTCTGAATCGGCCGGCAACGGCACGAAAAAGTACCAAATGACAAAGGTGAGAAGCGCGATGAGGATGACCGCCGGAACAAACACCGCGGAAATCCGGTCGGTGAGTTTCTGGATGGGCGCTTTGCTGCCCTGGGCTTCTTCCACCAGACGGATGATCTGCGCCAACGCGGTTTCCTTGCCCACCTTGGTGGCCTCGAACCGCAATAGACCCAGTTTGTTCAGCGTGGCCCCGATAACCGGCGAACCCGGCCCTTTTTCCACCGGTAACGATTCTCCGGTGAGCATGGACTCGTCGACCGCGGACCGACCTTCCAGAACCACGCCGTCCACCGGGATCTTTTCCCCCGGCCGCACCAACACCACGTCGCCCACCAGAACCTGGTCGGTTGGCACCTCCAGCTCCTCGCCGTCGCGCAACACCCGGGCGGTCTTGGCCCGCAGGCCCATCAGCTTTTTGATCGCTTCGCTGGTGCGCCCCTTGGCCCGCGCCTCCAGGAACTTTCCCAGCTTGATGAGAGTGATGATCACCGCAGCGGTCTCAAAGTAGACGTGCCCCTCCAACAGCCCGAAGGTGATGGGCAGCGAGTAAAAGTAGGCGGCCGACGTGCCCAGGGCAATCAGCACGTCCATGTTGGCGGTCGCGTTGCGCAATGATTTGTAGGCGCCCACGTAATACTGGCGCCCCACGTAGAACTGCACCGGAGTCGCCAGGGCCAACATCACCCACCGTGCCCAACCGGCGTGCGACCAATGCATGGGAAGTATGCGCAGGTCCAGGCCCATGGAAAAGAGGAACAACGGGACCGTAAAGAGCAAGCCGACCAAGAGGAAGTGACGTTGCTGGGCGATCTCTGCGTCGCGCGCTGCCTGCTCGGCGTCGTGGGCCTCGCCGCCCAGCTCGATGGCCTCAAAACCGGCCGCCGCCACCGCGCGCCGCAGGTCGGCCTGGCTCACCAGTGTGGGGATGTACCTCACCCGGGCCCGTTCGGTGGCCAGGCTGACCTGAACCTCGCTCACGCCCTCCAACTCCCGGAGGAATCTCTCCAGCCGCCGGACGTCGCTATCATCCGCCAACCGCCGGATGAGCAGGTCGGCCTCGCCGGTGGCTACCCCGTAGCCGGCGCGCTGGACCCGCTGCACCAGGCCCTCCAGGGTGACATATGTCGGGTCAAAGGTCACCGTCGCGCGCTCGGAGGATAGGTTCACCGCCGCCGCGTCCACTCCGTCCAGCTTTTTCAGGTTCCGCTCGACAGTTGCCACGCAGTTGGCGCAGGTCATTCCGGTGATGGGAAGGATGAGTTGTTTCATATCGGCGCCCCTCGACCGGCGGCCTGATTCAGGCCGCCGGGTAGTTTATCTCGGCCAACAACGCTCTGATCTTGTCCTCGGACGCGGGCGCTTCAAACACAATGGTTGCCGTCTTGGTCTCCGCACTGGCGCTCACCTGGCTCACGCCCTCCAGCCCGCTCACCTCGGACTCGATGGCGCGGACGCAATGGCCGCAAGAAATATTGGGGATCGAATACGTTACGGTGGTCATCTGTTTCTCCATTTCTTTCAGTTGCCTTGGTTTTCTGACCTGGGCCGGTTCTCGGCCGCTACTTGTTGGCCGTCTGAAACACGTCCAGGATCTCCTGCAGAACGCGCTCGCGCTCTGCCTCGCTCTCACTGCGGATGGCCGTGGTGACGCACGAGTTGAGATGCCCGTTCAGGATCATGGCGCTCACCTGGCCCAGGGAGGCCTGCACCGCCTGGATCTGATGGATCACGTCAATGCAATACGCTCCCTGTTCCACCATGCGCACCACCCCGTGCAGGTGGCCTTCGGCGTTTTTCAACCGTTTCAGCGCTTCCTCATGTTTCATCGATCCAACTCCTACCCCCCCCCAGGGGGGAGGGGTGAATATATAATACCGCAATCTGTTTTATTTGTCAAGAGCCAGCGTCAGACTCTGGAGATGTGACCGATCGAGGCACGGGATGAAGGTCAGGTTCATCGCGTTATCCGGCAGGTATGAACCAAACTCCACACGCTCTTAACATTTCCTACACACCTTGCTGCTATACTGTCGCCGGACATTCAGCGTATTGGGAGAATAGAGTGAACAAAGCAAGAGTGAACTATTGGGTGGATGCCGGCATCGGCCTGGCCTTTGTGCTCAGCGCGGCGAGCGGCCTGGTGTTTCTGCTGCCCATGGAATGGACCGCCGGCGGAATTGTGGGAATCAGCATGCGGTCGTGGAGCCAGGTCCACACGTGGAGCAGCCTGGCGATGATCTCGGGGGTAGTGCTGCATGTGGTGTTGCACTGGAAATGGATCTCGGCCATGACCCGCTGCCTGGTGCCCAAGGTCAATGCGGCCGGCGCGCCGGCCGTCAGCCGCCGAAATGCGCTGGTGATGGCGGGTACGGTGGCGGTTGCGCTCACGTTTTCCGCGCTGGGCGCCAAGACGCTGCTGAAAGCGGTAGCCGCGGCGGATAACCCGTCTGGCGCCGCCGGCTCAGACGGACCGGCGCCACTGGCCGTTCAAACCGAGGGTTATGCGCCTGCACCAGCTGACAACCCGGCGGATGGATCGGCCGATGCCCCCGGGGAAAGCGTGACCGAGAGCGAGGCCGCAACTCGGGTTGAGGAACAGCCACAGGTTGAGCCCACGGCCCAGTCAAAAGCCTCGCGCACCAGCGAACCGACTGCCACCCGCGAAACGCCGACGACTACAGTGAGCCCGTCGCCCACGCCCACGGCCGAACTGGCTCCGCTGACCGGGGTTGCCTGCCCCTTTGGCCTGGTGTACGATCGGTATCCCGGCCGTTGCCGGCGCTACATCGACAAGGACGGCGACGGTTTCTGCGATCACTCGATCCCCGGCTCGGGCGCCTGAGGGATAGCCTTGCCGCTCTCCTCAGAGGGGATCGGCCGATTCCCCGGCAGGCCGGCCACCACTGCCGGCCGGGCGAGAGGGCAAGGCTCGGCGCGCAAAACCTCCAACCTTGCCGTTCTGCCGTTTGGTGGTCGAGCGCGATGATGAAAAAAAGAACGCGCCCGGCCAGAGTTCAGCCGGCCGGACGCGCCGAGCACAATAGAGAAAAAGCGGCCGCGATTTCGCAGTCTACTTTTTGTCCTTTTTGCCTGTGCCCTTTTTCTTCTTCTTGTCCTTTGCGGGTTTATCCTTGCCCTTTGCCATCTTTCACCCCTTTCTATGCGCAACCGGGCACTATTATACCACAGAAAACCCACGCCGGCCACAGCCAACCGATTCGCAAATTCCGTGCTCTCATACCCAGACTGGACGGAGGTGGTTGTGCGCCAGGCACCGCTCTGGCGGCAGCGGGCGGCGCCGCTTGGGCAACCTGACCCAAGCCGGTTCCCTCGTGGTCACCCGCCCGGTTGGCGCATGATCCGGCTGATTCTTGCGTCTCACCAACATTCTTGCGTCTCACCAATGTTGTTGTTCAGTGATTATGACACCCTATCTGTTCAATAAAAATGTCACCTTGCTTACCCACACGTCTCTGTTATGGTCAGTATACCCCCAAGGACAGGGCAGGACCAGTCAGCCATCTGGCAGGCTTGTCTTGCCCTTGTGTTTGGGGCCCCTGGGAGCGTAGCGCGCTGGGTGACTTGTGCCCCAAAGAGGTAGGGTAGCGCCGCCACGGGTGATCGGGCGCTGGCCGGTAAGGTGCCTTGGGTTTCTCAGGCTTGACGACTGCGGCTGGTCGGGGCGGCGGATCCGGTTTGGCGAAAGGGGCTGGGGTGAATTTGCCAACGCGAATCGGCGCATCCGCTGCGGGCTGATAAACCACCAATGTGCTGCCCTGATAGCAGATCGCCAGACTGCCGTCAAGTCGTTGATGGACGTCTACGCGAGCACGGCGATAGCTTCCGCGGTGGCGATCGGGGGGGATGGCCAGCGTGTGACCGGAAAACGAGATGGTATTGTCTCCGTTGACCGTACGTTGGTGCTTGATGCAGAATGTGTCCTCAACGACGAGATTCGCTGGCCAGGGGCGATAGGCTGAACCAGGCTCCCGAGGAGCGACCGAGAATCGGGCATTTAAGCGGGGCAACTAGTCGAGCAGCACTTGGTTGGCTTCCGT
>DCVT01000010.1 GCA_002328075.1 Anaerolineales bacterium UBA2181
CCCACTGGACGGGTTTCGAGTTCACCTTTGAACTTTAAATGCGCCGCCAACGGTTCACTTTTCAACTTTTCCTAACAGGTGCTGTTCGGGGATGTGCTGCTGCTGGCCGCAGCCGCGTGGATATTCCGGGATTATCGCTGGGTGTACGGCGTGGTCTGGCTCTTGATGCTGCCAGTCTACCTGCTGCTCGACCTCCTGATCCCCCAACCGGTCCATCAGGGTTTGCTGATGGCGCTGATGTGTCTGGGTTATCTGGCCGCCGGCTATGCGTTAGGACGCCGCCGTCGCCGTCTGGCCTGGCCCTTTCTCTCGGCGGCCACTTTGCTCAGCGCGGTGGTCCCGGTTCTCACGTGGGAGTCACCCTGGGTTGCCAGCTTGATCCTTGCCGCCCTGACCGCGCTTTATGCCCTGACGGCCCTCTGGCTGGATTGGCCTTGGCTCCTGATGCCGGGCCTGCTGGCGGGCAACCTGGCGGTTCTGGCGCTCAATCGTGTCTTCTTCGAACCCCGGACCGTTCTGGAGGTGGCGCTGATCGTCTCTTACACCCTGCTCGGTATTGCTCTGGTTTTTGGCGGCTTGTCGCTGCGCCGGTCCGGGCGGCCTCGATGGGCCTGGCCTCTCTACCTGGCCGGTGTTCTTGATCTGGCCGTGGGTTACGGCGCTAGCCTGGGTGCCGGCCGGTGGACGTCGGTGGCGCTGTCGACAGTGACGGCCGGCCTGCTGCTCGCCTTTGCCTGGCTGGAGCGCGACCCGCTCCGCGCTGCGCGGTGCCGGCCGCTCCTCACGTTCCTATCGGTTGGTGCAATCTTGGCGGGACTCTTTTTTCTGCTGGATGCCGTGAGCGGACGATCTGCCTTGCGGGTGTGGCCCGCATACGCGGCCGGCCTCTGTGCTCTGTTCATTGCGCTGGCGTGGTTGCTGCACGGGCGGAGCGAGCCGGTGGTTCAGATCTACACCCGCCCGTTGACGTACAGCGGCCGGCTGCTCATAGCCATTCCTCTTTTGGGCGCGGTCGCGCTCAATAGTCCGATCCTGGGCGCCGTGACATTCGGCATCTCTGCCATCATGTACGCCGCCGACGCCGTCCTGCGGCGTGAGCGGCATCTCGGTTACCTGGCCGTGGGCGGCCTGGTCGTGACCATCTGGTACGTTTTCCAGGCGCTCTATGTGGACGAGAGCCAGGCCTACGTGGCACCGCTGGGGTTGGCGCTGGCTGGTATCGGGTGGAACGAGCGCCGCTACGGGCGGCTATTATGGTACCGGCTGTCCACCTTGGCGGGGCTTCTCACGCTGATGGGAGCGGCCTTTGTGCAGTCTCTGCCTCGCCAGGCGTGGGCATACGCCGCCCTCCTGCTGGTCGAGAGCCTGCTGGCCGTGGCCTGGGGAGTGCGCAACCGGGCGCGGGGCTACTGCCAGGTGGGCGCACTGGCGCTGCTGGCAAACGCCGTGGCGCAGCTTGGCCCCGGTTTTCTCGAGCTAACGCGATGGATTCAGATTGGCGTCTCCGGCGCCATCCTGTTGGGCGCCGGTCTCGCGGCTCTCTTCAAGCGGGAGGAAATCCTGGCTACCCGCCACCGGCTGACTGAACAGTGGAGGCAGTGGGGACCATAAGCCCCATCCTGTGGCGCGATCGCCAGCCGCTTTCTTGGCGTGGCGCGGGCGGATGGCGGCGACGGCGCCGCCGTCGGGACGCCTAGGCGGCAGGTCTCGGGATCGGAATCGTTGACCGTGCGTGACATCAGTTGTCCAGTCTGTTTGTCCTCGTAAAAACGAAGCGACAACCGCTGCAGGTGCTGGTAAATCTGAGAGCGAACGTCGGCGACCACATTCCACCCGGCCACGTGTGCCATGTAGCTGCGGACGAATAGCAGGCCGGTGCGCGCGATATAGACCGCCAGGGCCAGCAGCGCCAACCGGGCGACCGTGGTCACCGCCTCCGGCGTCGCCTTCGGGTCGGTGACAGTGGCGATCATGGTCTTGATCAGCCACGGGGCGAGCAGTTGGATGCCCACCAGCAGCAGCATGCTCCCCACGGTCAATGCCAATGGGAGCTGCTATTTCCTGGCGTGCCGAAACACAAATCCGAGCGATGTTCTCATCGATTCCTCTCGATCGTCGCGGTCGACAACGTCAGGTGACGGCGAGGGGGAGGCGACCATGCCTCCCCGGAGGTGTGTTGTCTGCCCCGGTCCAGGGGTGCCGACCGCCCCCACCGCCAGGCGCTCGCCCAGCGCGCCCAACCGGCCCGCCGACCTGAATCCGACCGCTGCATTGCACCGCACCCGGGCCTGGCTGGCAATCGTGGCCGAGACCGCCGATGCGATGCCCGAATTGACACCAAACAGGCGACGCGATGGCCGACCGCCGTCACCCTGTGCCGCCGAGCCTGCCCGGGCACAACCGTCGCTCCCGTTGGCCCCGCAGCCCGCAGCGCGAGTTCTCCGCGATTCGCCCCTTCCATCAACAGCAACGGCCGCTGCCCTTACGGGCAACGGCCGTTCTGGTCAGAGCCGAATCAGGTGCGGGCCGGCCGAGACCGGTTCCCGCGCGGCGCAGCTACGGCTTATTGACTGTTACAGTGGTCGCGCCTGGGACGTAGGTGTATCCTGCCAGCGCGACGTTGTTCACGTTGAAGGTAATCGAGGTCACATTGGTTCTGACAGTGATCGTGAGCGTGCACTGACCAGAGGTGCCGGTCGTGCAGCTCGCTGCCGCACCTGTGCTCCAGGAACCGCTCACCACCGCTCCGGAGAGGGCCGGATCGATGGTCGCGACCACGGTCGCCTTCCAAAAGTTCTTGTTGACCGTGGAGCTGCTGCCTGTCAGGGACGCAACCGTGACTGTGCCACCCGTCGCCGGCTGCACTACCACCGTGATCGAAGCGTTGCCGATCAGGCCGCCCGAGTCGGAGACCGAGGCGGTGACGGTGTGAGTGCCGTCGTTCAGCACGGCGCCGAACGAGCCGCCGGTGCCGATCTGGCCGTCCAGGTTGGAGGTCCAGACCAGACTGCTGGTCAGGTCTCCGTCCTCAGCGTCGGCGGCGGAGCCAGAGAAGGTTATCGAGGCGCCAGAGCTAAAGGTGGCGTTGTTCGCCGGGCTGGTGATGGTCACGCTGGGCGCGGTGTTGCTGCCACCGCCGCCGCCGGGGACCAGCACCGGGTTGAACACGCTGGTGTTGCTCACATCGAGCAGCGGCTCCTTGATCCCATCGCCCGAATCGTCGGTCCAGTCAGTGTTGCCGGCGTTCTTTACCTGGTTGTAGAGGGCGTAGACCTGGGTGGCGTTGCCTGGGTTATTGGCACTGGCCAGCAGCGCCAGGGCGCCGGCCGCGTGCGGGCTGGCCATCGAGGTGCCGCTGATCGTGCCGTATCCACCTTTCTCCAGCGGATAGGTGGAGAGGATGCAAACCCCGGGTGCGGCGATGTCGACCTCGGGACCCCAGTTTGAAAAGTCGGCCAGCGTGTCGTCCACATCTGTGCGGCAGGTGGGAGCGGCGCCTCCGCCAGGCAGGCCGTTAAAGTCGGCCAGCGCGCTCACCGAGAGCACGTTGTCAAAACCGCCCGGGCTATAGTTGTTGGCGTCGTCGTCCTCGTTGCCGGCGGCCACCGCAAAGGCCACTCCAGCATTGACCGCGCCCTGGATGGCGTCGTACTCGGCCTGGCTGAAACCGCTGCCGCCCAGGCTCATATTGGCCACCTCGATGGTGGCGGCGTTGGCCGCTACCCAGTCGATGCCGGCGACGATCCACGAGCTCCAGCCGCTGCCGTTCTTGTTGAGCACTTTGACCGCCCAGAGTCGCGCCCCCGGCGCCACCCCAACCACGCCCTGGTCATTGTCAAGGGCGCCAATCGTACCAGCGACGTGCGTACCGTGGTAGTGATCGTCGTCGCCGCCGGGCTCGCACCTGGGCCGCATGATACTGACGGTGCAGTTCACGCCGCCCTCCACATCCAAATCCGGGTGTTGGAGGTCGATGCCGGTATCGATGACCGCCACATCCACGTCTACCCGGTAGTCGTCAGCGCCGTCGATGTCGATCTCGGTGTT
The DNA here is from genome assembly GCA_002328075.1 of Anaerolineales bacterium UBA2181. GTDB lineage: Bacteria > Chloroflexota > Anaerolineae > Promineifilales > UBA4811 > UBA4811. The sequence continues at coordinate 4,048 of DCVT01000010.1, forward strand.
GCCAGCCGCAAAGATGCGCTGGATGCCGGTGGGGACGGTTTGGGCGTTGATGCTGCGCTCCATGTCTTCCACCACATAGGCCACGCGCGGATCGTGCTGCAGCGCCAGCAGGCGCCCAGCGGGCACGGTCGCGGACATCCCCTTGAGCGCGTGCTCGTACACAAAACCGGGCTGCAGGCCGTATGCATTCGCCAGGGCAGGCGCCGCTGCCGCCGGATCCACACCATCCTTGAAGACGATGATGTACGGCGCGGCCGCCGGGTTGCCTTCAGCCGACGCGATGCCCGGCACCACCAAGCCGAGCAGCAAAGTGACTATAACAGTCAGGGACGCCAGACGCTCTGCAGGGTTTCTGCGGGACCGAACGACAGCTGCTTTCATATCTTCCTCCATTTGCATTGACTGAGATTCAACCGATCAAGGGGATACCCGGACAGGGCATATTGACCTGCAGCAGTAGGGCTGGGGGAGTTTGCGCGTGTGTAGATCGCCGGGCTGCCAGAACACACGCGGAAGATTATACCGCACAATCGCGCAAGGGCAATGGCTGCTCGGCTTGGGTTCGCGGACCCGGATCTTTTTTTAGGGTCAGACAAGCGAGGTCTCCGGAACCTCGGCGGCCTCCGCTGTCTGATTGGCTTGGGGACCCTACCGGTTCCTCATGACCGAGGCGGCGCGCCACCGCCTTGACCGCCGTGGAGGCCTGCGGAGATCGGACAGTGATGGGCTTCCTAGGGCTGCATGGCGTCGATGCAGGCCTCGATGGCTGCCTGAGCCACACCCAGGGCTGTGCTGGGCCCCTGGGCGCCGGTCCAGATGTTGGCAACAGCACTACCGACCGGTGCCCAGGCACATTCCATATAGGGAGTGGAGGCCATTGGCACGCCCCGGTTGAGCGATGCGTCAAAGCCCGCGACGCTCGGAAGTGACTGCACGGCGGGATCGTGCAGCGCCGCGCTGTTGGCCGGTATGGTCCGGTTAGCCAACGCCAACCGCTCTTGCACCGCCGTGCTCCCCAGGTGACGCATCAATCCGATGGCGCCGTGCGTGTTGTTCCGCGAAACCGTGTTGGTCGTCAGCATGGTACCCTTGATGCCGGCAAAGGGCCGACCCATGAGGGCGATTCCATAGTTGACACCCGCCGCCTCGAGATCGGCGATGGCCCAGGGGCCGGTCCACCAGATCGCTGCCTGCCCATTGACCAGCATATCGCGGCAGATTTCATGGCCGGTCACCGCCGGCGCATATGGGCGGAAGCTGTTGACCCACGATGCGGTGTTGAATGCCTCGATTGTGTCGAGGTAGACGTTGCCCGCTTCATCCACGTAGCCGCCGTACGCGTTCATCCCCATGCCGAAAAAGATGGGAGCGACATGATAGGCATCGTCGTTCCCCAATCCCTGGTTGCACACATAGTATTTGGTGAGGTGCAGTTGATGGAACTGGTCGGCCCGGGCGCGCAAATCGGCGAAATCGTCCGGGTTGGGCAGCTGCCCGGCGCTCAGAATCGCCTTGTTGTAGACCAGGGCAATGCCCTCCTGCGATTCGGGAATTCCCCAGACATGGCCGTTCCATGGCATCGCTTTGGCGGCGGCCGGCTCGAAGTTGGCGTTGAGGTAGCTCTGACTCACCATGCTCTCGATCGGCGCAAGGTAACCGGCCTGGGCATAGCTTCCGATCCGGTCGTTGGCGCAGTAGATCAGATCAGGTCCGGTGCCAGCCGGGATGGCAACTGCGAGGGCCGCCGGCAGATCCGCCCTGTAGATCCATGTGATGGTGACTTGCGGATGGGCGGCATCGTACTCGGTGATAACCTGGTCGTATTCGGCGCTGTAAGCCCCGGCGATGGTGTGCCAAACCACCAGGTCAAAACGGGTTTGGTCGCGCCGCACCATGGGCAGAGAGACGGTCACCGGCGTCGTCGGCCCGCCCATGGTTGCCTAGCTGCGCTGCTGATCCGGCGCTGCGGCTGCGGCGTCACCACCCAGGCCAGGCGCCCTGGCGATCAGCAGGAGCAGAACCAGGACCGCTGCCCCACCGCATGCCAATAGACTCCCCACAACAGGTCGGGACGGGTTCGTCGCTCGCATTGCGGCTCCTCCCTTGTCTCAGTCGCACCGGCGGCGCTCCTCATGCCGAGTTGTCCTGTCGGGCGCCACCGTCACATCGAAATAGGCTGGTTCCATGTGGTCGGTGTCAAAGATCCAGAAGCGGAAATGTGCCCCCTCGTCGTCAAAGGAGGACTCGGGCGGGGAGAACTCCTCTGGCGATAGCAGCTTCAACCACAGCAGGATGTGGCCGATTGAGGCGCCCAGCGCCACGCTGCGGCGGCGGAGGCAAGGCTGCGGATAGACTTGGCGACATGTGTTCGGACTCTTGCGGCCCTATATGTTGGTGATGTTCCCGGTCGGGCGGGTGTAGGCGTCGATCGCATTCCTCACCGTCTCGTCGGTATTGTAGACCGCGCTGATTCCCGGATAATCCGCCAGGACATGCGCTTTGATCAGGTTGGCGCGCTCCTCCAGGTCCTCGACTTCACGGTACTCGGCCACCCAATAGGCGCGGAACTCGCTCTGGTAGTTCAGCAGCGGCGTGGTGGGGTCGGGGTTGCGTGCGTGGTTGGTCTCGTGCACCAGCAACGTCTGCCAGCGCTCGAGCGGGAGGCGGCGAAAACCGCAGATGATGTTGCTCCCAATGATCCGAAAGCCCACGGCGTTCAGTTGGACCCAGATGACGTTGATCGTGCTGCCGGGACGGTAATAGAACGTCCACACAGCAGGGTCATAGCCGTATCCGGCCAATAGGTTATTCACGTTGGGTGGCTGGCTCAGATCCTCAATGTACTGGACTGTGATGTCGCCGTTCAGTATTCTGTCCGCAGTGTTCCTGTCGACCTCCTCGTCGCTCAGCATGAGCAGCCCGGTGGCCTGGCGGATCTTGCCGGCCGGGGCAGTCGAAAGGTCGTAGAACGCCTCTGCCACCCGGACGCGGTCGGCAATATCCAGATCGCGTGCCAGTGACTGCGCCACGTCCAACCTGGCTCCGTCTCCCAGTCTGTTTCGCATTGCCCACAAGAGCAGGCCGTTGTTGAGCAGCCTCCAGCGGTCGCCCTCTGGGGCCCAACCGATCAGGTAGGGGACGTCGGTGTCAGGGGACTCACCCGCCAGCGCGTCGCGCACCTGTTGTTCCAGCGAGACTGTCTCGCCGCCTGCCCCGCCTGGCAGCGCCTCGCCACCCGGTGCCTCTCCCCCGGCCGCTGGCGCAGCGGTCTCCCCTTCCCGTTGGACAAGCGGGGCGGCCTGCCCCCTGGAGCCCCAACCCCGCACAGAGACGGGGTCGATCAAGCGCTGCAGGTACTGGTTCCCCCAGGTCCTCCCAAGCCATCTCGCTGCTCGCTGCCGTTGGACCGCTGGAATGCGCTTATCCCGCAAGACCTGAGCATAGCGCTCGGGTGAATCACCCTCGGCGACCGGCGCGGGGGGCAGCAACTCCGTACCCGGCTGCGCGGAGGGCTCCGGGCTGCGCTCAAGCGCCGCGTGCCTCGGCCGCGGTCGGGCTCTGTCTTGCCTTGACCCTGATCTTGCAGTCACCGGAATGCCACGACGCACCGCCTGCGGGCGCTGCAGTACCTAGTCCTCCTCCGGCGGCCGCCTGACCTCCCGATAGTCTGTCGTCCCGTCAGGCGCCACCGTCACGTCAAAGAAGGCCGGCTCGAAGTGGTCGGTGTCATAGATCCAGAACCGGAAATGGGCTCCCTGGTCGTCAAAGGAGGACACGGGAGGGGAGAACTCCTCTGGCGATAGCTGCTCCGGCCGGAGCAGGATATGCCCGTCGGGGGCGTCTAGGACCACCCCGCGGCGATGAGCCCGCAACCGCATAAAGAGCCGGGCGAAGCGGTGGACCGTGAGGAGGCCGGGGGAGCGGCCGACGCCCAGCCGGTTCATCACCAGGTCAAAGGTGGTGCGCAGGCCGGTGCTGAGCAGCTCGTCGGGGCCGACTAGGTAGGTGATCTCGCCGGCGAGGCCGGTATTGGGCATGGCGGAGAAGGCGAGCAGGCCGGCCACGTCCAGGTCGGGCACGCGGGCGATGATAGAGCCGCGGGAGGGCGGGATGCTCTCCACATGCTCCCGGACCCGCGCCAGCGCGGTCTCCGGGGTGAATTCGGTAGATGGCTTGTCAGTTTTGGACATGGACTGGAGCTCCTTCCGACTCAGAGGTTGGTAATGTTCCCGGTCGGGCGCGTGTAGGCATCAATAGCTGCCTTCACCGTAGCGTCGGCATTATATGCCGCGCTGATCTCAGGATAACCTGCCAGGACGTGCGCCTTGATCTGGGCGGCGCGCACGTCTAGGTCGGCCACGCTGCGGAACTCGGCCACCCAGTAGGCGCGGAACTCGCCCTGGTAATTGAGCAGCGGCGTGGTGGGGTCGGGATTGCGCGCGTGGTTGGTCTCGTGCACCAGCAAAGTCTGCCAACGATCCAGTGAAAGGCGGCGAAAACCGCAGATGATGTTGCTTCCAACAATCCGAAAGCCCTCGGCGTTCAGTTGGACCCAAATAGTCTGGGTAGTGCTGCCGGGCCGATAGTAAAGGGTCCAAAGCGTGGGGTCACGGCCATACCCGGTGACCAGGTTGTTCACATTGGGCGGCTGGCTCAAATCCTCGATGTAATAAACTGCCATGTCACGGTTGAGGATCCGCTGGGCGGTGTTTCGGTCCACGATTTCCCAGCTCAGCAGGAGGAGGCCGGTGGCGTCGCGGATCTTGCCCGCCGGGGCAGCCGAGACATCGGCGAGCGCGGCCACAACCTGGAGGCGTTCGGCGGTGGTCATGCCCTCTGCCAGCAGCCGCGCTGCGATAACGGCTCCATACTGGCCGAGCCGGCTTCGCAACTCTCCCATCAGGGCGGCATTTCCCAGAATTCCCCGGCGCTCGTCGACCGCGGAATTGTGCAATGCGCTTTGCACTCCGCCAGGAGGGTTGGCACTCGCAAAGGCGTCTCGCAGTCGCTGCTCTAGACTGGGGGGGGCGTTGCCGGGCGCCGTGGCTGTCCCCTCGGCGGCGGGACCGGCGGCCGGCGCCTCGGTGGCCGGGGCAGCCGTCTCACCTGGCGCAGCTGGCCCTGCCGGGGTCTCCCCGCCGCGTTGGATCGCCGCCGTCCGCCTGGTTCTTGGCCTATCAGATTGTCCGGCGGGGTCAATGATCCTCTGAAGGTACCGGTTCCCCCGGGTCCGGCCAAGCCAGGTGGCTACCTGCTGCCGTTGGACCGCCGGCACACGTCGATCCCGCAAGAGCCGGGCGTGCTGGTCGGCTGTATCTCCTCCGGCCGCGAGCATGGGGGGCGCCAGCGCCGCCCCCGGCACCGGTGCCGTGACCTCCTCCGTACCTGGCGCCCGCTTGGGCTCGAGACCTTCGGGTTTCTGCTGCGTGTGGGTCTTACTCTGCTCGGTCATGTTTCGCTCCTCCAACGCCGCCCGTCAGACCCGCCAGAAGGGCAGGCGGGCCGAAAACAGAAAGCCGACGGCCGGAGAAATCGTCCGGTTGCGCCGTCGGAAAAACGCCCAGTGATGGCTGATGGTCCGCTGCCCGTGCACACCAGATTCCGCAAGTGCATGCGAGGTTCCGAGTATCCCTTTGTAATGCGCCCGTCTGCCACACCAAAGCGAATCTGGCTGGTCGGCAGGTGGCGGAGCGGCGCCGGTTGCCGATACGTCCCGTGCGAGCTCAGCGGGCCTCGCGCCGCATCTCATCAAGGTACCGGTCGCGCCGTGAGTGGCCCCGCTCGATGGTCTCGCCCCTTCCCCGACGCCGCTCATGTTGCGAATCCACCGGCCGACGGGTCCGGGAATCACCCGGCCCAGCCATCTCAGGGCACCGAAAAAGCGGCCGCCTGTCTGGCGGCGAAACTGTCGCCGAGCCTCTGGGTTATCCAGTTCCTCGGTTGTGGGTGGGTCTCGCTCGACCACAGGAACTCCGGACGCGGCGCGATAGCCGGAGCGGGACTGAGCCAGGCCGCCGGACTGCAAAATCCGCTGGGTGGCCTGATTGCCAGCACTCCGCTGCAACTACAGAATGGGGTGGGCTAGCTGGCCGCCGACGGCTGCTCCCTCGCGATGCTGCCGATTGACCACCGAGGGACCTGGTTTTCGCTCACGTTCGCGCATGGCTACGCCTCCTGTTGAACCTTGGGGCCGGGCCAGCAGTCGGCACACATGTGGGGCGGAGTCGGTAAGATGCTGGGTGGGCGCCAACTACATTCTATCACAGACTCAGGCCGTTTTCAAGAGCCCCATTCGCGTTAGCCGCCCAGCACTTGGAGGGGTGGCCGTTTTGGCGCGCCGCCGGCCGCAGGATTCGGGCCGCGGGACCGGCCACTACCTCCGGCGCCGCGGCCTCCGTGGGACCGGTGGCGAGCGCCCGGGCAGCTGAGGTTCCGGCTTTCCCAAGCGGCGATCGCCTGTGGTGGCCTTTTGGCCCTACGCCCTCTTGTCGGGGCTGAGCGCTGGCTCTTTTCTCGGCAGAACGATGATGGACATGATCTGCTCGTCGCCCGCCTCCCACCTGGTCGCGCGGATTCCGGCCGCAAGGGAGTGGATTGCCCCATAGACACGCTTCACGTCTGAGGCGATAGCCGCCAGCACGGAAGCCGCCTCGCGCGCCGTCATTCCGTTGGCCACCCGGCCGCAGAGCGTGAACACCGGCGGTGTGACCCGGTATGGAAGGATCGCTTCCAGGCGATTGCAGAAGCCTGACGCATCATAGGTGACGTTGATCCCCGGCTGGGGCTGGACGTAAGCCTTGCCCCGCAAAGTCTGTTCCGGGAGGTCGGCCATCGGATAGTGGGTGCTGCCCTCCAGCTCGAGCCGGGGCCACACATCCAACGCCTCGATCTGGGCCCGGCTCATCCCCAGTGTGAACGGGCCGATTGACTCGCCCGGAACGATTGCCAGGTATTCGGTCATGGTCGCTGCTCCCTTGCTGAATCTGCCAGGAAACGCCCGCTGCTCGTCGAGCCATCGGAAATCAGAGATATCGGGTCACCGCCCCGGTCAGCTTTCCCAGATAGCCGGCGCCCTGGCCCGCCGGGTCTCACCCAAAGACGACATGTGCGCCTGTTCTGGCATCCGACGCCTGACCGGGATGCGGACTCAGCCTGTGGTCAGGCTGGCCTATGGCGCATGGCAGCACCTGCTGGGCCGCTCTTTTCTAGGCGTTCAGCTCTATCAGGCGAGCAGCAGCCCAATCGCCAGCAGCGCCCACCCTTGCCGCCAGAGAAAATAGACGCCGACCAAGGCGGTAATTGCCAGCGCAACCAGCCCCGTAGCCAGCGCCGATGGGGCCAGCTCCGGTTTGGCAGGCAGCGTCCCGCTGCCGCCGCTAAAGGGAGTGCGCTGGGTGCGGGAGTCCAGTCCGCTGCGAAAGTCGAAATACTCGTTCAGCGCATTCACGCTCACGTGCGCCGCCACACCGCCGACCAGCACCAGCAGAAAGTGGGGTACATTGACCCGCCCCGCAGTCCAGACAGCGGTGCCCAACCCCACCAGCACGCAGGCTGGGGCGAGGATCAAAAACGGCACCCGCATCGGTCCCAACAGGTCACTCCACTGCTTCATCTTTACCTCCAGCTCGGGATAGGCTCCGCGCGCGCGGGATTTTAGCATAGCCAGCAGTGAACCGCAAGCGGCGGCCCGCCTCGTCGCCGTCCTGGGGGAAAAACCTTTACCCTCTCCGGCGTTTCAAGGGAAGTAGGCCCGTCAATGCGGACCGCACCTGCGAGGTGTAAGGAGATTGGCACGATGGATATGAGACAGGCTGTTGATGGTGGGCTGGCAGTGGCCATCGTCCTCGGACTGGTTCTGGCGGCTGCATGCACCCGCGGTCCGGCGCCGGATAAGCCGCCGCCGCCTGTCGGAGCCGACTGGGATCTGTTTGAGCTTGCCGGCCGACCGCCGCTAGAGGGGACCCTGATCACGATCGCGTTCTCCCAGGCCGAGGTCACCGGATCGGCCGGCTGCAACCACTATTTCGGCCGTTACAGCCTCGACGGCAGTGCGCTCTCGATCAGCCAGGTGGGCCAGACCGGGATGTGGTGCCAGGGACGGATGGAGCAGGAGCAGCAGTTCCTCCAGCTCCTCACTGCGGCCAGATCGCTCAAGGTCGAGCATGACCAGTTGACGATCGAGACCGCCGGCGGCGCCCTGCGCTTCCGGCCGGCGGGGCAAGCCGCCCTGGAGCAGACTGCCTGGACTCTCTCCGGCCTCGCCGAGGGGGATGCTGTCGTCTCCACCTGGTTGGACAGCGAGATCACCGCCCGCTTTGAGGCGGGCAGGCTGTCGGGCTCGGCCGGCTGCAATACCTACACGGCCGACTATCGGGTCGCCGGGGAGACCTTGACCCTCGGCGCTTTGGTCCAGACCAAGATGGCCTGCGGCAGCGAGCGGGATCAACGCGAGTCGGCCTTCCTGGCGGCCATGCAGCGGGTCACCAGTCTCTCCATCCGGCGCAGCACATTAACGCTGCTGGATTCCGCCGGGCGCGGCCTGCTCATGTTCCAGGCGCCTTCGGCGGCCGGGCAGTAACCGCGCCCAGCAGGGGTCGCCGCGTATGACCGGTCGGTTTTTCAGCGTGGCCGGTCCGGCGGTAGTTTCGCGGACCCAGAATCGCATCTCATCAAGACGATGCAGGCGGTCGTCGCCGGCGGCGGGTCGTGCGCTTCCATCAACTGGCCTTTGGGGCAAACCCGGGGTACTCGGATTGGCCGTCGCCGGAAGCATCTGCCAGGCGGCCGGCTTGTTCATTCGTGCCGGGAGAGAGGGCCATGGAAATCAAACTGAGATTGATTCAGTTGATCGAGCAGGCGTACGCCGAGCAACAGGCGTTGATGGAGCGGTTGCCGGAGGAGATCCGCGCCCAAGAAGGCCAGCCGGACCGGTGGACGCCCAAAGATGCCATAGGCCACCTGGCTGGTTGGACGGCGCGGACGGCAGAGCAGCTAGAAGATGCGGCTGCCGGCCGATTGCCCGCTGACTATTCGGACTATGAGTCGATCAATACCCGCGAGTTCGAGCAGAACCGGCACACGCCGTGGCCCGGACTGCTGGCAGCCTCCCGCGAGGCGTGCCGGCGTTTGGCCAGGCAGGTCGATGCTCGGGACAAGTCCGACCTTCTGGGGGCCCACGCACTCCCCTTCCTTCAGGGGCGGCCCCTCTGGCGCTTGATAGTGAACGGCTGCTTTGTCCACGCAGTGGCGATGCACCTCAATCCCGTCTACATAGAATGCGGTCAGAGTGCCCACGCCATCGATTTAGCCGAGCGATCGGCCGAGTGGTTGGCGGAGCTCGACCCGGCGGCCGACTGGCAGGGTCTGGTGCAATACAACCTGGGCTGCACGCTCGCGCTGGCAGGGGACAAAGAAGGTGCGTTGGCTGCGGTCCGGGAGGGTCTCAGCCTCAACCCCAGCCTGACCGAGTGGTCCAGGCAGGATCCGGATCTGATCTCGCTGCGCGACGAGCGGGCTTTTCAGGCGCTGTACGTCGGCAAGGAAGAGTGACCGAGTCGGCCGTCGGGCGATGCCGGTCAACCGGACGCCGGCAGGGTGGCTGGCCCGAGGCGAACGACAGGCGCTCCCCAGGTTGCGAGGAACGCTGCGGTCGGGCGCCTGAGGCCCGAGCGATTCCTTCGGAATGGGTGTGACCATGTATCAGGCACCGGACAAGGAGAGCCAACGATCGCGTTACCTCGGCTCCCACACCATAAACCGGCGGGTGCCCGTGATCGTCGTCGGCCTTCTCATGCTGTTGCCCCTCCTGCTGGGATCCGCGGTGCGCCGGATGCCATACGACGACGCCTTTATCACCTATCGCTACGCACAGAATCTTCGTGCTGACCTCGGACCGGTCTACAACCCGCAAGAGCGGGTTCTGGGCACGACGACCCCGCTGTACACGTTGCTCCTGGCCGGATTGGGTTGGTTGGGGGACCTGCCTGAGGTGAGCCGCGCGCTTGGCGCCGTTGCCTGGGCCGCCGCCGTTCTGCTGACGTATGTCCTCGGCCGGAAGCTGGCAAGCGGGTGGGCGGGCCTGGTGGCAGCCGGTCTGCTGTCGCTCTCGCCTTTGGTGCTCGCATCCCTGGGGATGGAGACGCCCCTCTACCTCTGTATGTTTGCCGGTGCTGTCGCCTGCTATCTGGCAGGCCGGGGAGAGGCGGCCGCTCTCTTTCTGGCGTTGCTGGTATTGACTCGTCCCGACGGCATTCTTCTGGCAGCTCTCCTCTTTTCAGGCATCCTGTGGTCGGAACGCCGCCTGCCGTGGCGGACGGCAGCCCTCTTTGTCACGGTCGCAGCGCCCTGGTACCTGTTTGCCACCTGGTATTACGGCTCTCCCTTCCCCAACAGCCTGGCGGCCAAGATGGGTCAGGCGGCGACTCCCGGTTTCGGCGGCTCGGTCAGCTCGTTCCTGTCGGGTTTGGCAGAAACCGGTCAAAGGCTTCTGTCGGCGAGCCCTGCTTACGCCCTGTTGGCCCTGCCGCTGCTCGTCAGCCTATTGCCCAGGCACGGATACGATCGCCGCCGGTTGATATTCCCCGCCTGGATGGCGCTCTATGTAGCCGGGTATGCTCTCTTGGGCGTGGTCGCTTTTCCGTGGTACTCCGTTGGTGGTCCCCCTGGCGATTCTGATCGGGCTCGGGATTCACGATCTCTGGGGTTGGACAGGCCGATGTCCCAGGGACAGGCCAGTACTAGTCATGCTGTCGGTCTCGGCGTTTGTCGCCTTGCTCTCTGCCCACATCTCCTCCCTGGCCACCGAGCTGCGGGGTGAGGATTTTCACCTGGTCACCTACCGCCAGATAGGGGAATGGCTGAAGGAGACCACCCCAGCGGACGCGTCGGTCGTGAGCATCGAAATCGGTGTGATCGGCCACTACTCGGAGCGGCGAATCATCGACCCCATGGGGTTGGTGACACCGGAGTCAACCGACCACCTGCGCGGTTGGGTGCAGAGCCTCCAGTATGCCGTGGCGCGCTTTCGCCCGGATTTTGCCGTGACGCTGCCGGACACCGCGTGGGACGCGCTGCTTGCATCGGGCTGGTTCTTGGATCGGTACCAGGCGTGCGTGATGGTTGACACAATGGTGGTCTACTGCCGTCGCGATGATGCACCGGTCTATCTGGTGAGCCGACATCTGGATCTCCCGGCCGGCGGCGGGGCAGGGATCACCGGGGTTGATCTGGACCGAGCCAGTCTGCGGCCGGGCGAGGCGCTGAATGTCGTAATCCGCTGGCAAACAGATATCTCCCTCACCCAGGATCACGCGGTGTGGCTGGCGCTGATCGAGGAGTATACCGGGCAGGTGTGGGCCAAGGCCAGCGGTGAGCCAATGCACGGCGGGGCGCCCACGACCACCTGGCTAGTAGGCGAGGAGATCGCGGACGAGCACCGCCTGGATATTCCGCCCGAGGCACCGTTTGGGCGCTACCAGGTTTGGGCCGGCTTGTCGGCCTCCCGAAGCGACATGGTGCTGGTGACAACCGTCAAGGTACTGAACCCGACGGCTTTGACTTGCCCGGCCGGACTCGAGCTGCTAGCGGTGACATTGGGCGACCAGATATCGCTGGTGGGCTATCGGCTGAGTGGCGTTCCCCGGGCCGGGTCCGATCTCACGCTGAATCTCTGCTGGCGGGCCGAGGTGCGGCCGACGATCGACTATACGGTCTTTGCGCACCTGCGAGGCAAAGACGGCCAACCGGTGAGCCAGGCCGACGCGCAGCCCATGGGCGGCCGCTACCCGACCTCTATCTGGGATCCGGGCGAGACCGTCCCAGACTCTCTCACCATCCACCTGCCGCCGGATCTGCTCGCGGGCACCTTGGAGCTGTGGGTGGGGCTGTACGACTGGGCTAGCGGGGGGCGGCTGCCGGTCAGCCTTGCGCCAGGCGCAGCGAGAGACGGCGACAGCGTTCTGTTGACTGTCTTTGAGATGGAACCGTAGCATGGTGCCCAGGCACGCGACACGGCGGGCGCGCCGGTGCGTGGGCTGACCTGCCGGACATTGAGTATACTACAGCCATGCTGCCCGCCGCGCAAGAAGCGGGCGTTCGATACGTAGGAGGAGCAATTTCCAAGGGAAGAATCTTCTGGACAGTCTGGAAGGCCGTGGCGGTTCTGGCGTTCGTGCTCGCGCTTATCCAAAAGCTCCCTTATGGCCAGGATCACACCAACCCGGTGGTCAGCGAGGAGCCGTCCTGGGATAGCCCGCGCACGCGAGAGCTGGCGGCGCGCGCCTGCTTTGATTGTCACAGCAACCAGACGAGCTGGCCGTGGTACAGCGAAGTGGCACCGGCCTCGTGGCTGGTCCAGCGCGATGTGGATGCAGGCCGCCGCCGGCTCAACTTCTCGGATTGGCGCGAGTATGCCAAGGGCGGCGCCGAGTTGGCCCGAATCGTGCGGGAGGGCGTCGGGCCGCCGTGGTTCTACCGGCTGCTGCAGCCGGGAGCGCGGCTGACGCCGGCGGAGAGGGATGAGCTGGCGCGCGGGCTGCTGGCGACGGCCGGGCCTTGATCTTCGGCTATTCGACCAGCCGTTTGCTGTGCCTGCCTGGTCATCATCCGCCTGCTCATCGAAGGAGCGCTCGGTAAACGGGTTTTCCATCTCGGTGTGATGATTCATCCTCAACGACAACTTTTCCGCAGCCGGTGCCAATCGAGCAGGGACCGGGAGTGCCGCCCGAGCTGGCACAGCCATGTATGCCGCTATCGCGGGGGCCCATCGATTGGCCGGGCTTGTCACGATCTCGCTGTGTCGGGCAGCGAGCTGGTCAGCAGCGGGCACGCCTAAATCGACCGAGGGCCAGGTGCGCGCCTCGCGGCTCAAGAGGGTGCTGCTTTGCGCCGCTCCCTCGCCCGGCAGACATACCCGCTTCCCCAATTCTCGAACCGGCCGCTGGTGAGCTGATTGGACCTCTTGACGGCCAGAGCAAAGCGATATATACTTTTGATATATATGCAGTCGGAGGTGCAACGGCATGGAGACAGCCAAGATATTCATGAACGGGCGCAGTCAGGCAGTCAGATTGCCCAGACAGTATCGATTCGCGGGGTCTCAGGTGCTGGTCAAGCGGGTTGGCGAGGGCGTCCTGCTGCTCCCGTTTCAAGAGCCCTGGGAGACTCTGGTCAGCAGCCTGGAGATGTTTTCGGATGACTTTATGGTAACCCGCCATCAGCCCGGACAGGCGGAAAGAGAGGCGCTGTTCGAGTGAAATACCTGCTCGACACCAGCATTTGCATTTATTTGATAGAGAAGCGGCCGCCGGAGCTCTTGGCGAGGTTCTGCGAGCACGCGCCTGGGGAGATCGGCGTGTCGGCCATCACGGTGGCCGAGCTACAGTACGGTGTGCAGAAGAGCCAACATGCCGCCCAGAACCAGGAGGCGTTGGACCGTTTTCTCGCCCCGTTGGTGATTGTCGATTTTGATGAGCCAGCAGCGATGGCATACGGGGGCATACGGGCAAGCTTGGAGTCGCAGGGGACGCCGATAAGGGCGCTGGACACACTGATTGCCGCCCAAGCGGTCAGCCTGGGTGTTACTCTGGTTACCAACAACACTCGCGAGTTCTCACGCGTGCCGGGTCTCAAGCCTGAGAACTGGGCTGCTGCCTGAGCCCTCCCCGCCTTGCCTGCTTTCCGCGCAGATTGGACGACAACCTGCGCTCTTCCATGCTCTTTTCTTTCCGCTCGTCCTCGCCGTTGAATCCGGTCAGAGGATCACATTCACGCCCAACAGGATCTCGACCGCCGGGCCGATCAGGTTGGAGCGCTCCTGCCGCCGGTCGGAAATGGCCAAGAGCGCCCGCACCGCGAGGACGGCCAAGGAGCCAATCCCCAAGGTTGGGCAGGTGGCCGAGCTACCCGCGTTCGGGGGCAGGGGTCAATCCGAAACGGGTCAGCATCGTTGACCGGGCTGGTGCCGTCCGGGCTCCAGGTCCAGGAGATGACCCGAACGGCACGGGTGGTGCTGGGAATGGTCCAACCGGTACGCGGCGCCGAGACGCCGTTCGATCGTGGCAAGAACAAGGCGCGAATCCCAGATGGCAACGACCGTTTGCACACTGAGCGGCGATTGGATATATTGATAGGCGTTCGCGCCGAGCAGTAACCGCCCCGCCACTGGTGGCGGGCCGAGGCGCTGAAACGCGGGTCTGGTGCGCCGACCCGAGCGGAGGGCCAGCACCAATCGGGGTGCCGGAGGTGCGAACCGAACCGGGAGGGCCGGGCGGTTCTGGGTGAGCTGGGACGGGCAGCATGCGCCGCTGCTCCCAAGGTGACGACTGGTCGTTAACGAACCGAATAGGCCGGATGTCAAGATCACCCCGCTGACCTGTGTGACGTGCGTTGCCGTGCGGTAACGCACATGGTCGCGTGCCTGGGCAGACCACCCCAGTGAAGGGGTGTTTTTGGTAGCGGAGCCGAAGGAGTGTGAGATGCGAGGGAGAGAGTGGGTTATCCGTGGGGTGCTGGCGATGGTGCTGGCGGTGTTGGTGGGGTTGGGGGGTTCGGCGGCGTGGGGGCCTCGGGTCTACCGGGTGATGGCGGAGGGGGAGGGAGAGGAGGCGGCCGGGGTGCTAGCGCCGCTGGGTACGGGTTTTACCTATCAGGGGCGTCTATGGGCGGATGCAGTGCCGGTCAATGCGGCTTGCAGCTTTCGGTTTGAGCTGTACGACGCGGCGGAAGGTGGGGCGTTGGTGGCGGGACCGGTGAATCCGGTGGAGGGGAACCCGGTGGCGGTAGAGGAGGGATACTTTACGGCGGGGATCGACTTTGGGGCTGCGGTCTTTGAAGGCCAGGCGCGCTGGCTGAGCATCGCGGTGCAGTGTCCGAGCGACCCGGGGTGGGTGCCGATGGCGGGGCGGGTGGGG
>DCVT01000042.1 GCA_002328075.1 Anaerolineales bacterium UBA2181
TGGCGCATTCGATCCTGGTTAGCATTTGGCACATGTTGTCTGACGGAACGCCTTACGTCGAGCTTGGGGGTGGTTATTATGACCAGCGCAAGAAGGAGGTCAAAGTGTCTTACCTGACCCGCCAGCTAGAGAAACTCACAAGGGGCACGGTGCACATCGAGCTGGTGCCTGTCGTCGCATAAGCAGGTTATTTTCGGAATAGTCTATTTGGCAGCGGCATGTGGTATGGTTTTTCGCGTCCATACGTTATAATATTGATACGCGGGTTTCCCTGAATCCAGTCGTGTATGGGAGGTTTTACCGATGCAGACCAAGCTCCTTGCGCTCACTATGACCTTTGTGCTGCTGCTGGGCAGCCTTGCCCCTGCGGCAATGACCTATGCCGTCGACGGGCCTTGGGACCCCTTTTTCGCCGCGCCGACCACGGTCGCCAACCTCGGAGCGACGACTCGGCCGTTCGGCGTCGCCGCAGGCGACTATGACGGAGATGGAAACGTTGACCTGGTGCTCGGCCGCACCACCGGGAATGTCCACTTTGTCCGGGGCAACGGCGATGGCACATTTCAGGCGCCGGTGCAGTTCGCCTGGAAGCAGGCCTACTATAACGCCTGGGCGTTTGCGGCCGGGGACGCAAACGGCGACGGTCACCTGGATGTCATCTGGGGCGCCAACGCCAACAGCCCGGGGACGGCGCCCTATACCGTCAACGATGGCGAGGTGCGCGCCTTCCTGGGTAACGGCGACGGGACCTTTCAGGAGAACCCTTACACCATCTCCGGTGTCCTGCACAATGCCGGAACTTTGCTGATTGACATCGGCACCGACGCAGGCAGTCTGACGGCTGGCGACGTGGATGGGGACGGCGACGTGGACATTGTGGCGGGCAGCGTGGACGGCAGCAACTCGCACGTCATGCTGCTGCGCAACGGTGGCGCAGGGTCATTCGTCATCGAGTATCTCGTCACCGAGACAACCACCTGCACCCCAGACACCTGTGCCGAGATCTATTACCCGGCCATCAGCACCCAGAATTCCCCCTGGGGCCTGGCGCTGGGCGACGTGGACGGGGACGGCGACCTGGACCTGTGGGTCGGCGATCGCGCCCTGTATGTGTACCTCTACCTCAACAACGGCAATGGGGTCTTGAGCATGCACGTCCCGTCGTCGCCGCCCCTTCCCACCCGCCCCAACGTCCTCCTGGCGCACGACGCCTACCGCGCTGCGGTGGGCTACACCCCGGCGCTCGGATCGGCTGACCTGAATGGGGACGGGAAAGCTGACCTGGTGCTGGGACTGCAGAGCGGCGCCCAGACATCGGCCGCGGCCCATGACGGCGAGCTCCTGTTGCGCGCCAGTACGTCCACCAACTATCTCTTTGGCGGGGCAACGGTTTTGGCCGACATCGGCATGGTGGCGCGCGGCGTCAACGTGCTGGATGTGAACGAAGACGGCTACCGCGACATCGTGTCTGGCGAGTACGGGGGCACGGTGTGCTTTATGCGGCAGCTGCCGCCGCTGGACACCGACGGGGATGGCATCTCTGACTATCTGGACAACGCGCCCACCATCGCCAACGCGCCGCGGCTGGACATGAACACCAACGGCGCCCGCACTGCCCCTGACCAGCTCGACAACGACTTTGACACGGTCCTGGGCAACCCCGAGGACCCCAGCACCTGGCAGCGCCTGGGCGACCCGGCCGACGATGACGATGACAACGATGGGGTGATGGATGCCGCTGATAACTGCCCCTTTGTCGCTAACGAGGATCAAGCGGATACCGATGGAGACGGCCGCGGCGATGCCTGCGACCCGTTGGATGACCGCGATGCCGACGCCGACGGGTTGCCCGATGGACCGCTGCCCGGCGACCTGTTCTACGACGAGGCGCTGGCCGCGGCCATCAAGTGGAGCCTGGGCTCGACCCGCTTTGTGATCCGCATCGACGCACTGAGCCGCTGGTTCCAGAACGAGTTCACTCAGATCATGGCCGACGCCGGGTTCCTGTCGCCGGCCGACTGGTCCGTCAAGTGTTGGGAGAACTATGACCCGGGCGATATACCAGAAGACCCGACGTACGAACCGTGCGGCACCTTCGAGGGGACGATATCACAGACCCTCACCCTCGAGGGCGGCAAACAGGTGCCCATCAGCCTGGTGGTCATCCCAAAGCAGTTGTGGACCGATCCACCGGTGGTTACCTGGATAAACGACCGCAACAACTACATCGAGCTGGAGATCGCCCAGCACGGCACCTACCACGTGAACAACACGCCCAACGGGGACTGGGCCGTCGACCCGAGCCTCAACATATACGCCTGTGAAACCTGCGGCTTGACCGAAGCGGAGAATTTTGAGCTATTGCGGGTGGGCTACAATACGCTGATCGGCAACTATGCCGACAAGTGGGTGGCCGAATCGGGGGCGACCGGCGCTTCACCCAAGATCGATTGGTCGACATCGGTCAACCCGTTAATCAGCTACGCACCGCCCTACAACGCCTCCGACACGATGTCGCGCCAGGCGACGGCGCAATTGGGCTACAAGTCGTTCTCTGCCAGCAAGTACGAGGAGGAGCCCGGCTACCTGGGCTGGGCCTTTAGCCCGGAAGGCTCGCACATGGAGCAGTTCGATCAGTTCGGCATGTTTCACGCCTCGGCCGATCTGCAGGTCGATCCGCCCGCCACACCTGGCGACAACTATGATAGCGCCACGTACATGGCATATTTGCAGAGCATCACTCAGCTGGGCGGCCTGAACACCTGGCTCATTGAAGAAGTCGAGTGGAGTGGGCGCCCGAACAACAACGCGCCGCGAATTGAGGGCAACCGCGAGAACAACACCGTCTACTTGCCGCGCTGGGAGGCCTGGCTGGACCTGCTTGACTATGTCAAAAACTACCCCGACGGGGTGGTCCTGACCCTGGGCGAGGTTGCGCTGGCAAAGGCCTTTGACAACGCGCCGACGGTGCCGAACGCCGACCAGGCCGACAGCGATCATAATGGCATCGGCGATGTCATCGACGGCGCGACGCTTTCGGCGGCCGACCTGACCCTGAGCCAGAACGTGGTCGGCATGCTCTCCGCGAGGCTGCTTAACGGCGCCGGCCAGCCGATCGCCGGCCAGCGTGTGGCCTTTACCTTTGACGCGGACGGCGACGGGATGAACGAGGTCTACTGGGCGAGCACGGGACTGAACGGCGCCGCATCGACGCCCGTTACGCCGACCCGGCCGGTTGGCACTACAACGTACTGGGTCGCTTGGGATGGTCTGCGAATAACGGCCGACGGAACCGGCACTGTCATCGTGGCAGGGCCGCTAGACGCCATTACGGTCGCCCCCAACCCGGTCACGCTGGCGGTTGGCGCCACGCAAGCCTTCACCGCTACCGGCCAGGATGCCTTTGGTAACCCGGTGCCGATCACCCCGACCTGGACCACCAACGCCGGCATGATGACCGGCAACCTGCTGACGGCCCAAACCGCCCCGGCTACTGGCCGGCTTGTCACCGCCACGGTGAATGCCGTCAGCGGGAGCGCGGTGGTGGACGTGGTGGCAGGGCCACTTGCCCGCCTTGAGATCACACCAACGGCGGTTACCCTGCCCATGCGGGCGCAGCAGCAGTTCGTGGCAATTGGCTACGATGTGTATGACAACCCCATATCGGGGCTGAGCCTGCTCTGGCACGTGCTGGAGGCGGAGGCGGGCACCATTGACGCCGACGGGCTCTTTACCGCCGGGACCGACGCGGGGTCCTATCCCCACGCGGTTCAGGTCTCATCGGGCAGCATCAGCGCGACGGCCGACGTGGTGGTGCGTTGGCCCTGCCAGGTGTACCTGCCGCTGGCGATGCGCTAGGCAATGAATCAAGCGGCCGGGCAGCCGTCTGTGGGTGTGTCGGACGGTTGACGCCGCGCATCGGCATCATCCTGAGAACTGGCACCTGACCGGAGGAAACATGGAATCCAGCCGGCCAGCCAATCGGTGGGCTGAAGCCTGCCGCACTGATCGCGTGAAGGGTGGGCAGCCGGCCGGCTGCCCACCCTGTTGAATGTCCGCCCGGGTCTGCCGGCGAACCACGCTGGGGGGCTACCGGAATAGACGATTATGGCCGGTTCCTCGGCCCCGAGAGTAGCGACGGATCAATCTCCACCAACACGTGCAAGGCGGCTGCCGCCCCAGTGTATCTATTGTTGGATTTGGGGCTGATCCGGGGCGTGCCAATAGGGCAGATCGGTGTTTGCCCCGCCGCGGGCACGCGCCAACAGCGGCGTCATGGTCCCTTTCGGCCGCGCCACCGTCGTCCGTACGGGCGAAAACCGGCGGCGATCGTTATCCGACCCACAGCCGCCGGCCTGCACCCCGGCCGTCGCGCTAGATGCCTTCGGCCAGGTTGCCTACTACCAATATCACAAAGGCAATCACTACCAGCCAGAAGGCGATTCCCGAAAGCACCGGGATCGTCACGAGGCCGGCAAGAACGCCAAGCACGGCTACTACAACGGCAATCCAGAATGTAATCTGTCGAGGAGCACTCAGTTTCATCTTTTACCTCCCAAACCCGGTGGTGTTAAGCCTGGTCGCTTGCGCCAGAAGGCTCTCGATGACGGGTCTCGGCCGGTTCACCTTGACCCAACCACATTATGAGCCCAAAGTCTCCTCTTGTCAACATGCGACTGTGGCTGCACCCCTGAGCCGCTGGCAAAGGGGGGCTGGGCCAACCATGCCGGCCTTCCCGCGGCGGCGACGACGGCGCACACAATGCAATGACCTATCTCTCTGACCGTGCTACTATTCAGCTAGGCACATCGTGACGAGTGCCGTCCGCCCCAGCAGTGAAGAGAGAGGTCGTATCCCATGGCAACATTCACGCTTGATAGCACGCTTGGCGAGCTGTTGGATGATCCGCAGGCCAAGACCGTCATTGACCAGCACCTTCCCGGCGCCTCGACGAACCCGATGGTGGCGATGGCGAAGAACTTTTCGCCCAAAATGGTGCTTGCCTTGCCACAAGCCGCCATGTTCGGCCTGACCACGGAAAAGGCGGAGGCGATCCTGGCGGAGGTCAATAAGCGAGTCTAAACGCCCAAACGCCTTTTTGCACCAACCTGGTGAACAGGTCACGGCCCAAACCTCCCGGGGCCTGGCCCGTTGCCGATTCAGTCCCATCCGTTTTTTGGTGTTGGTTGAGTGTTCGGGTTCCTACTTGGCAGAGCACCATTTCCTTGGCAGGCAGCCAAGCCGGGCACCAGTCCGCATTGCCTGGGGGCGTGCGTTTCAGGGTTGAGGAGATGGGGTTGCCTTGCTGATCCCATCTCAACAAGCAAAGATGAGGATAGAGGTCATGAAGACGTTGCGTCGCTTTGGGAATTCTGGTGATGTTGGCCGGCGTATTGGGCTTGGCGTTGAGCCTGGCGGGATTGGTCGGCGTGTGGTTGGTCTTTCCAAACACGGCCGACTATGTGAGATCCACCTTTGACACACTTGGCAACAGCGTCAGCGTGAGCCAGAGCGCCATGGACACTACCGGCGAGGCCTTGGCCGCCACGGTGGCCAGCGTGGATGCGCTCTCGGTCATGTTGACCGCGAGTGCCGCCTCGGTGGGCGATACTGCGCCTGTCCTCGAACAGGTTCACACCTTCATGGCGGATCAGCTGCCCACTGCGATGGAATCGGCCAGCAGCTCGCTCAAGAGCGCTCAACAGGGTGCCATGGTGTTGGACAGCGCCATCCAGTCGTTGGACACTTTTCGGTTCTTGTTGAGCGCCACGCCGGTGGTGGGAACCATGCTAGAGGCCCCCTTGCAGGCGTACGATCCCGAGATTCCTATGGCGGATTCACTAGGTGAGTTGGCCACCAGTCTGGAGACTCTGCCGGCTATGCTCACCGAAATGGCGGCCAATCTGGATAGCGCCGATGATAACCTGCTAGTCATCCAAAGCAGCCTGACGACGATGGCGGACAGTGTGAGCCTGATCTCGGGCTGCCTGAGCGAGTACAAACTAATGGTTGCCCAGTCCCGCTCCTCTATGGACGACCTGCGACCGATCCTCACCAACCTGGAGGACAACCTACCCAGGATAATGAACGGCGCGGCCGTTGGTTTGACGCTGATTTTCTTGTGGCTGTTGGCGGCCCAGGTGGTGATCCTCAGCCAGGGCTGGGAGCTATTCCAGGGGACGGCCGGGCGTACGGAAGGCTAAGGCGGTGTCAAGCGGGCTCGGGTCGCCGGTCATTGGCTGCAAACCCGAACGGAGGGAGAGGGACGGGATGCGCCGACAAATGCTGCAGCCACCCAGTGCCACGTCGCGGCCTGCCGAAACGCGATCGGCGTACGCCGGCCCAACTGCAGACATCCACTGATGTGCGCAGTAGCGGATGTGGAATTCCCGCCAAACCGTTGGTCAGGCCACGGGTTGAACCAACGACACTGGTGAGTGCAACTGGGTCGGGCGGGAAGCCGGCGCGGTCTATAGATGGAGCAGTAGTGCTGCCAATAGGGCGGCTCGCTGGGGGAGCGAGTCCACGCAGACGTGCTCGTGCACCGCGTGAGCTCCATCGCCAACAACACCCAACCCATCCAACGTGGGGATGCCCAACGCGGCGGTAAAATTCCCGTCGCTGGCGCCTCCGGCCGCTCCCTCCTGCAGATCGATGCCCAATCGGGCGGCGATGGCTCGGGTTTGTTCGAACAACGCCACGCCGGCCGCGGTGCGCTCCATTGGAGGGCGGTTGAACCCGCCGGTCACCTGGACCCGGGTCTCGGGCGTCCGAGACGGGCAATCCCGGATGAGTGCCTCTATACGCCTGGCCTCGTCCAGCGTCCAGACCCGCACGTCCACCTGAGCACGGGCCTCCGCGGCAACCACGTTGGAGCGAGTGCCGCCGCTGACAATGCCGACATTGACCGTGGTGCCCAGCGCCAGGTCAGTCAGGCCGTGCAGGCGGAGGATCTGGTGCGCCAGTTCCTGGATGGCGCTGGCGCCCTTTTCCGGGTCCGCGCCAGCGTGCGCGGCGATGCCCTGAATTGCCACGTCAAACTGGCCCACCCCTTTGCGGGCGGTCTTGATGATCCCCCCGGGCAACGACGGCTCCAGGACTAGCACATATTCGGCCTGGTGTGCGTGCTCCTCGATGATTGAACGAGATGTGGGACTGCCGATCTCCTCGTCGGAGGTGATCAACAGGATAATCGGCCGGGGGAGGGTCAACCCCAGCTCGGCAAGCGCACGCAGGGCGAACTCGGCCAGGACGATACCACCCTTCATGTCATATACGCCGGGTCCCCAGGCCTTGTCGTCGCGCACCTGGAACGACCGGGAAGCCAGCGTGCCGGACGCCCAGACGGTATCCAGGTGGCAGAGCAAGAGTGCCGGTTTGGCATCTGACGGACCGGCCGACCAGCGCACCTCGACATGGTTGCCATAGGCCGGATTGGACAGGAGCATGGATCTTGCCCCCAACCGTGAAAACCGCTGCTGTAGGTGGGCCGCCAGCCGGTCGGTGTGCTGTTTTTCTGTGCTGGGTGATTCCAGGTTGGTGAGTTCCTCCAGCGTCTGCAGCATCTCGGTTTGGAGGTTGTCTAGAAATGGGAAAAGCGTACTAGTATCCATGATAGGCTCCTCGGGCTGTGATGTCGAGTGACCGGGTGGTGTGGCGCCGGATGCGTTCCTCAACCGGGGCGTAACCAAGACCTGCTGTGTTGGGCACCGGGATTGCACCCCGACTAGCGACGATCGGCGGGTCCACTAGGTCCTGGAGGTAGTACTTGTCCGACCCGCTGACGTCACCCGGGATGGCAAACCCGGGAAGACTGGCCAAGGCCACATTGGCCGCTCGCCCGATGCCGTATTCGTGCATACCGCCACACCAGACCGGCACGCCGCGCTCGGCGCACAGGTCATGAACCCGTCGCGCCTCCAGCAATCCGCCCAGGCGGCTCACCTTGATGTTGATGATCTGGCAGCTTCCCAGGTCAAGTGCCTTGCGGGCGTCGGCCGCCGACAGGATGCTCTCGTCCAGGCAGAGGGGGGTTCGGAGTTGGCGCTGCAAATGGGCGTGGTCCACGATGTCGTCGTGCGCCAAAGGCTGCTCGATCATTAAGAGGTCGAATGCATCCAGCGCTTGCAGGGTTGGCAGGTCCGCCAGGGTGTAGGCCGAGTTGGCGTCCGCCATCAGCGGCAGGTCCGGGTATCGTTGGCGCACCTGACGGATGGTTTCCACGTCACGTCCGGGACCGATCTTTAGTTTGAAACGGCGGTACCCCTCGGCTACGTATTCGTCAACCAGCGCGAACAGCCGGCTGAGATCGGGCTCAATGCCCAAGCTGACCCCGGAAAGGATCTCGGATCGTGTCCCGCCCAAGAGGCGGTGCAGGGGTTGGCCGCGCTCCTGCGCTAAAAGGTCCCAGGCAGCTATCTCCAGGCCCGCCTTGGCAAAGTTGTTGCGTTTCACCCGCCGGTAGTAGCCGATCAGGGTTTCGATGTCATCCCAGTCGCGGTGAAGGACGGCCGGCGCGATGAAATCCCGGACAATGTGCCAGCAGGTCTCGGTTGTCTCTTCACAGTAATAGGGGTCAGAGGGACATGCGCATTCTCCCCAGCCCACCAGGTCGCCCGCACATGCCCGCACCAGAATATGGTTCAGGTGATCCTTGGCGCTGGAGCTGGTGGCAAAAGGCCGCACCAGCGGCAACCGGACGATGAACAGGGTGATCTGGTCAATTCGCACGGGTAATTCCTCGATGATATGGCCCCATTTCGGCACCGGGTTGCGCTATTCTGCCAACCTATCCAACAAAGTCGCGTTCACTCGCTCGGCAATGAGGTATCTGCGCGGACCATGGGCACCCAGCCCGGTCAGGATGTAACGACCGTGCTCCCCGCCCAGACAGTGGGTCAGGATCGCGTCGGTGGCAGCGCGCCATTCTTGGGCCTGGGTCAGATCCTGTTGCTGGAGAGCGGTCCAAGCTGCGGGTACCTCGATGGCGATCCGACGGGAGCTGGCGTCCAGGTGGCGCACCAGGGTGCCCTGATTCATCGTGATCACGTCCCGCGCCTTGGCCAGATCGAGAAAACGGGCGGGCTGGTGTGAGGTCAATGCCCGGCGCGCCCGGTTGGTCGTGATCAACCAGGTGATTTGCAGTCGGGACGCAGCCACCTG
The DNA here is from genome assembly GCA_002328075.1 of Anaerolineales bacterium UBA2181. Taxonomy (GTDB): domain Bacteria; phylum Chloroflexota; class Anaerolineae; order Promineifilales; family UBA4811; genus UBA4811. The sequence continues at coordinate 9,163 of DCVT01000042.1, forward strand.
GTTGAGTACGTTGCGGAAGGGGTGGTAATTTGGGTAAAAGTGCAAGGCAACTGCCCCGAGATGAACTAGGTTCAACATTGCGTTCGCCAATTGAAGCGGATCGACGGTCCAGTGGACCAGGTCAATTCCCTCTCGGAGAGCAGCCTCGGCCTGAAGTCGTTTGAGATGAAAGCCAATTCCCCCACCCCGGCACCGAGGATGCACCCCCAGCAATTGGGATTCCATGCGCAGGTCGGTGCGGAAGCGATCGTGCCATTGAGGTGGCAATGGTGGACCGCCAAAGGAATAGAAGCCAAAGGCAAAACCGGCTATTTGCTGATCGGTACGGGCTACCAGGGATGTACTGGCGCGGAAATCGGTGGAGTGAATGTCGACCGGGTAGAGATAGTCCTCCTCGCAGTCCCAGATGGTCTGTTGTAACGACCGGATCGCTGCCGCATCTCGTTCGGCGGGACGACCATATTCGATGCCATCGACAACCTGATGGCAGGAGCAGAAATCCTGCTCAGCTGACGGGTTGTAGAAATGACACCGGCTGCGGGGCAGCAGCTCCTGGATCCGGCCGATCAATTCAACGGGATCGACCGGCTGCGAGGGATCCGTTGGGTGAAAACGGAGCGTGTACTCGCGGGCCGATGGCGAGAGCGCCCGGGGAAACAGAAACCCCGCGCCGGCGAACCGCTCATCTAGGGTGCATACAACCAGGTAACCACCGATGTGCGGAAAGGTGGTCTTGAAAAAGTGGGGCGGGAAGAGGAGTGGGTTGGTGGGCGCGCCTAACAGCCGGCGCACCCGGTCGACCTCGGCCGGCCAGTTGCTGCCACCGGCATCGATCAGGGCGACGTTCAGTTGAGCGGCCACGATGGCTGATAATGCATTGGCCTGAAGGGGTGGCTCGTACGTATCCAGCCGACCGAATATGCCTAACCGGCCGCGGCCAGTTGCTGGCCGAGCTGGTATGCACGGGCCATCACGTCCGGGTTGTTGCGGATCTCCCCCGGTTTATCGGCCGTGCCGTACACCATGCCGACGATCCTGGCGCCGACATAGTTGTAGGCATCCTGGAAGGTCCGCAACGCGTTGACTGCGCCGGAGACGAAGGGATCGGCGTCGCCGTAGGTCATCACGATGCCCACCTTTTTTCCGCAGAGCTCATAGCCCTGGGCCGTGACCATCGCATAACAGCGGTCCATAAAGAGCTTGGCCTGCGCCGACACGGTGAACCAGTAGACGGGAGTGGCGATGACTAACGCGTCGGCTTGCCGCAGCAGCGGGTAGATGCTCTGCATATCATCCTCGATGATGCAGCCCCGATAGGGTTCCCCGCGGCAGGCATCGCACGCATCGCACGGGCGGAGGTCCATCTGGTGGAGGTAGATGGAATCGACGGTAGCGCCTGCCGATCGGGCGCCATCCGCGACGCGCTCTGCCAGCGCAGCGGTGTTGCCTTTCTTACGGGGACTGGATTGGATGATGAGAACTCGGGTCATTGGGTTGCCTCCAAGGTAACCGGTTGTGACGAAAGCCGGATCAATTCTACCGCACTGCGAGTGGACCAGCAACGGGCGAATCGGAGCCCAGGCAGCGACGACGCGTGGGTACTCTCAAGGGGGCGCCGGTTGTCGCAACTTGCCCGGCGTGATATGATGAGAGCCTTCAAGGAGGTGGACATGCGTTTCGGAATTATGGCCATGCAGATCGGTTCCTTGGTTCCCCCAGGGCTGAGTCCTGAGGCTGTGCTAGCGCACGTGGGTGCTTTTGACCAGTCGGCTGTGGTTCGGTCGCTGGTGGCTGAAGGCTTCCGGTTGGTCGAACTGGGTGGGGACATCTCACTGTTTTTCCCGCATGCGCTCTCGCCGGCTGCCATTGAAAAGCTGGGTGCGCTCAAGGAGGAAACCGGGGTTCAGTTCACCCTGCACCTTCCGCTCTGGTCGGTTGAGCCCTCCACGCCTCTGACCCCGGTGCGCCAGGGGTCTGTCCGTGCACTGGTCGATGCCGTGGTGCTTACCCGCCCGCTGGAGCCGGAGATGATCGTAATGCACGCTACCGGAGCACTGGCGGCGGAGTTCTACCGGATGCGATTGCCAGATATTGCCCGAGCACTGCTACTGCGTCAGTTCCAGAGCTATGCGCGGTCAAGTCTTTTGGCAATCCTTGGAGAAACCGGCATCCCCAGCCGTCGGCTGGCGATCGAGACAATCGAGTTCCCGTTTGAACTGACGCTCGAGCTGGCTGAGGAGTTGGACCTCTCTGTTTGCCTCGACACAGGGCATGTTCTGGTGGGGTTCTCGGGGCCAATCACCATTGACGAGGTGTTGGACCAGTGCAATGGGCGGCTGGGCGAGATTCACCTTCACGACGGTCCGTGGCAGGGCGCCGAGATGGTCATCGGTTATGGTCGCGATCATCAGGCGCTTGGCATGGGCGACCTGGATGTGGGCCGGCTGCTGGACCGCCTGGCTGCGCAGGCATTTGATGGCCCGGTCATCTTCGAACTGACGGTGCCGGAGGCGCTGGCATCGCTGGCCACTATTCGGACGATCTGCCCGGATCTGCCGATAACTTGAACAAGGTTGTGGTCGGCGCAGGCACGATCGCGTACCGGGGCCGCGTCGGTTGCGCCGGCCGGGAGATGATGGCGCCGGTGTGTGCCGGTTGATTGACGCGCGAGGAGAAGGCGACATGGAGAGGGAGACGCGTTGGACTGATCACATCGTTATCAATATCTACTGGTTGGGGCTGAACGTGGCATCGGGTGTGATCACACCCGTGCTGCTGCCTTATCTCGTGGCGCTTTTTGTGCCAGATGCTCAGAAGAACACCTATCTGGCCACCGTGCGCGTGGTGGGTTTGGCCGTCGCTATGATGATTCAACCGATGGCCGGATTGCTGAGCGACCGAAGCACCCTGCGCTGGGGACGGCGCCGTCCCTTTATTGTGGCTGGCACCCTGCTGGATGTGCTCTTTTTGCTGGTGGTGGGCGTTAGTCCGCTTCTCATCGGCAATCCGGCGGACCCCTTTTTCGAAAGAGCGCTTGGAGTGAGCACGGCCTACATTGTGTTGCTTGCTGGCATTGTGCTGCTTCAGATCTCATCCAATGTCGCTCACGGTGCGCTACAAGGGCTCATCCCGGACCTGGTGCCGGCGAACCGGCGCGGTCGTTCCTCGGGGGTCAAGGCGGTCATGGAACTGCTGCCGGTTTTCCTGATCATTTTTATCGGCCCCCTGGTGGATGCTGGTCGCATCTGGTTGACCATCGGTGTTATCATTGGGTCGTTTCTGATCACCATGCTCCTCACGGTATTCTTTGTTCATGAGAAGCCACAAAAGGAAAAACCCGCCGGAGGTGTTCGGGAACCGCTGCTGCGTCTGGTGGCGCTCACGGCGATTTTTGTGGCGGTCACCCAAGGCGCGGTCTGGTTGGTGCGCGCCAGCGGCACCTGGTTGGGAGAACAAGGTGCGGCCGTCGGCGTTCAGGTGGCCATCGTCGGTCTGGCCGGATTGGTCGGGATGGCCGGGTCCATTCTCCTGGGTGTCTATCTGGGCGCCTGGGTAGGAATCGGGCGTGAAGCTCGGCAGCAGACCTCGTTCATTTGGTGGGTGATCAACCGGTTGCTCTTTCTGGCAGCCGTGGGTTCCATTCAGGCCTTCGCCCAGTACTTTCTGAGGGACGTGTTGCAGGTTGAGAAAGCGGCCAGCATGACCACGTTGTTGTTGGCGGTGGTTGCCGCGTTTCTTCTTCCCTCGGCCCTGGTTGGGGGGAGTCTGGCCGATCGGATCGGCCGAAAACGGTTGGTGGGATATGCCGGTCTGGTGGCAGGCAGCGGCGCGTTGCTGCTGCTGGGGGCGCGGAACATCCCGTTGGTGATGGTCGCCGGCTGCATCATCGGCCTGGGGACAGGCACCTTTATGGCCACCAACTGGGCTCTGGGCACTGACCTGGTTCCGGCCAAGCAGGCCGGTCGCTACCTGGGCATCTCCAACCTGGCAGGCGCAGGAGCGGGTATCGTGGGCGCCGGCATTGGCGGGCCGATGGCAGACTTTTTCAACTTGTTGCGTCCCGGATTGGGCTACCTGGTCATTTTCGCGCTGTATGCGGCGCTGTTCTTCCTTTCGACGGCGGTGCTGACCCGCGTTCGTGTCACGTCAGCGACGTCCACGGCGAGCTGATCCGCTCAGTCGAGAGGCGTCCCGATACTATCTGCCTGGGCAGGAGGCTGGAGACAGAGCAGGCTGTTGGGTGCCGGCGGACTGGATGGACGCGGCGTCTGATCCAGGGCTTACTTGGCGCCGGCGCGAGGCTGCCGGCCGTGAGTGGCCCATTCCACCGATCCGGTGACTCCGGCCTTCAGTATGGTATGATAGGCACATGGTCGCGGAACGAAAGCCGGATGTCTATCGGGTCTCGTACGATGTGGTTGTCCCATCACCGGGAGGCGCGACAGTCAGGCCGACCGGGAAGAGGAGTTGGCTCAATAAGCGCAGCGGGTGAGAGCCCGGTGCGACGGTTCAACTTGGCGTTTTTTGGGGCGCGTCGCCGGTGAGTTTACGCGTGTACTCGGCGGAACCGCGTCCTCGGTCACCACAGAGCCGGCAGCTACCACTGGCCCGCGGCCGACGCGCACGGTAATGGGTGGCGTTCCCGCCAGTTCATCCGAGCCATCGGCGAACGCCGAGAGACACAAGGCAACCCGCTAGGAGAGGTCGATTTTTGAATTGAACGAGCAACCATCGCTGGCCATCATAGGGGCGGGACCAGCCGGATTGACCGCCTGTCTTCAGGCTGTGACTCACGGGATCCGGCCGGTAGTGCTGGAAAAGGGCGATCAGGTCGGGGGCATTGCCCGCACAGTCGAACATGGCGGATACCGATTCGATATCGGCGGTCACCGCTATTTCACCAAGGTGTCGGAGGTCAACGAGCTCTGGCACCAAATGATGGGCCCCGACCTGCTTCAGGTCTCGCGGTTGTCCAGGATTTTTTACCGCGGGCGGTTTTTTCATTACCCTCTGGAACTGCCAAACACGTTGGTCAACCTGGGCGTCGTCGAAAGCGCTCGCATCCTGGCGAGCTACCTGCAGGCAAAGCTGCGCCCTCACCGGCCGGAGCATAACCTGGAGGAGTGGGTGGTCAACCGTTTTGGCCGGCGTCTGTACCAGATGTTTTTCCGGACGTACACCGAAAAAGTTTGGGGCATTCCATGCCGCGAGATTCAGGCGGACTGGGCGGATCAGCGCATCCGCGGTCTCTCGCTCACGGCTGTTGTGGCCAACGCTCTGTTTCGCAATAATGGTGCCAAATCGCTGATTGGCGAGTTTCATTACCCGGTGTTAGGGCCGGGCATGATGTGGCAACGATTTCAGGAGGTCTCGGTAGCCCAGGGAGCCGAGGTCTGGTTGAGCGCGAACGTAGTGCGCGTTGTGAGGCAAGAGGATCAGGTGGTTCAGGTCGATGTTCGGCGGAATGGCGCGACGAGCACCCTCGCCGCCCAGCATTACATATCCAGCATGCCGTTGACCGAGTTGGTGGAAAAGCTCGACCCCGAACCTCCCCGCGAGGTACTGGAGGCAGCGCGCTCGCTGCGGTATCGGGATTTCGTGTTGGTGGGACTGATCGTGGACCGACCGCAGCTCTTTCCGGACAACTGGATCTATGTTCACAGCCCGGAGGTCAAGGTTGGGCGCATTCAGAACCCCAAGAACTGGAGTTCGGCGATGGTCCCGGACCCATCCAAGACAAGTCTGGGGATGGAGTACTTTAGCAGTCAAGGCGACCACGTGTGGCTGATGGCGGACGACGATCTGGTCCAACTCGCTGCCCGCGAGTTGGAATGGTTGGGCCTGGCACCGGCAGGTGTTGTTGAAGACGGGTTCGTTATCCGCCAGAGCCAGACCTACCCTGTCTACGACCCAGAGTACCGCGAGCGAGTGGACATCATTCGCAGTTTTCTGGCTACCCTCAAGAATCTGCAGACCATCGGCCGCAACGGCATGCATCGGTATAACAACATGGATCACTCGATGCTCACGGCCATGTTGGCGGTGCGCAATATTCTGGGCGAACAGCACGATCTGTGGTCAGTGAATACAGAGCCATCTTACCACGAAGATGCGGCCGGCCCTGTTGGTGACTAGTGTCAACACGTCTCCGAGCGTCACGGTCAACGGGCGGAGTGGAGTACAAGAGCACACCCGCTTAAGGTTGGGACCAGGACAGTTCTATGTGGACGAGCGCCGCACTAGCTACGCTCTTGTTTTGGGGCGGGAGTGAACCCCAGCCTGGACTTGCCGGCGTCGTCGTTTACAATTGCTGTCCAGGATTCGGCAAGAGGAGCCCGGGATGCTGCTGAAAGTGGAGCAAGTTACTTTGACGTTGGGCGACAACAAGGTCTTGGATCGCCTGAGCCTTCAGGTCCCAGAAGGGGACATCCATAGCCTGCTGGGGGTCAACGGGGTTGGCAAATCCACCCTCGCCGGCCTGTTGATGGGTCTGAATGGACTGCGGCCGGACGCCGGACAGATCCTGTTGGACGGTGCGGATATCACCCATTCCCCCGTCACCGAGAGGGCGCGCCGCGGATTGACCCTGGCATGGCAATCTCCGGTTGCGTTCGATGGTTTGACGGTGCGCGATTACCTTTCTCTCAGCCACCGCAATGCCCGTACGGATGACCACAATGTGGAGGAGGACCTGAGGAGGGTCGGCCTGTCACCGGACAGATACATGGACCGGCTGCTAGATGAACACCTTAGCGGCGGGGAGCGCCGGCGCATTGAACTGGCGGCGGTGGTGGCCATGCGCCCTCGCCTGGCGATCCTGGACGAACCGGACTCGGGCATTGATTTCCTTTCGCTGGATGAGATTGCCGGGGTCATCCGTTACCTGAGCACCCAGGGTGCGGCCGTGCTTCTTATCACTCACCGCGAAGAGATGGCTCTGATGGCCAGCCAGTCGTCACTGATGTGTGCCGGCACGATTCTGGCGACTGGCGAACCGCACGCAGTAACGGCCTATTTTCGACAGCATTGCGATGACTGCAAGCGGCCGAACCTACCTGACCTGGCTAGGATTGCCCATGAACTCCGTTGACCATTTCACCGCGCTTGCTCAGGCCTACCAGTTGGCAGGGGGTGACCTGGCTGTGCTCCAGAGCAGTCAGGTTGCCCGGTTGGTGGTCAGCGGTAACCAGGTGCTGGAAACGAACGAGATGCCGGGCGTCCACATGCAGGCGGACCAGATGAAGGACGGCGTTCGGGTTCGGCTCCGGGTTGAACCGGGTACAGTGCTCGAGCAGCCCATTCACCTCTGCTTTGGCGTGGTTCCTCAGGAGGGGAGACAGGTGATTCTCTCCGAGTACGACATCGGGGAGGGCGCCCGGGTGGAGTTTGTCTCTCACTGTTCGTTTCCCAACGCAGTGGATGTGCTGCACCTGATGGAGGCAACCGTGCGGGTCGGTGCGCAGGCGAAGATGGTCTACAATGAGGTGCATTATCACGGGCCTCAGGGAGGGGTAGTCACCCGGCCCAAGACGCGGGCGTCCATCGGACCTGGCGGTCATTACCAGGCCGGTTTTCGGATGGTGCAGGGTCGAATCGGCGAGCTCGACATCGATTTCTCGGCCGATTTGGATTCCGGTGCCACGGCCGAATTCACAACCAAAGCCTATGGCAAAGGGGATGACCGGATCCGGGTGAAAGAGGTGGTATATCTCCGCGGCGCCGAATCCCGCGGTCTGACCAAGACCAACATCGTGGTGGTGGATCGGGCCCACACCGAGGTCTACACCGAGATGCACGGCCTGGCAGCCGGATCACGGGGTCACATGGAATGCACCGAGATTGTCGGCGGACAGGCAGTGGCGCGGAACGTCCCAGTGGTCTTGGTGAGCGACGAAAACGCCAAGGTGACCCACGAGGCAGCGATCGGCAGCGTCGACCGCAAACAGATCGAAACGTTGATGGCCCGCGGGTTGGCTGAGGACGAAGCGGTGGATGTCGTTGTCCAGGGACTGCTCCGGTAGAGCGGCCTTACGAGACAAGGTATCGCCGCAGGCGTCGCGCCACCAGGCAACAGGCCTCCTCCAGGTAGTCCAGGTCCTGTTCGGTATGCGCTGTGGCCACGGCCCCGTGACTGCGCAACAGATGCACGTCGTGCAGCAGTAGGGCAAGCTCCAGAATCCGGTCCCGCAACGTGACGTCAAACAGGGCGGGGTCGTTCACTATTTCTGGCCGGTCCAAGGGCGTTTCCTCGCAGAATGGAAAGTGGACCATGGCCATCGAACTGCCTACCGGAAAGGGTCCTTCGCCGGTACACCGGGCGAAGAAACCCTCCTGGGCGAAGCTCTGTTCGATGACCCGGCGCAGCCTCTGACCCAGGCCAGCCAATCGCGGATACACCTCGGATTCGTGCTGCACCAGGTAGGTCAACATGGTCTTGGCCGCCAGCATGGAGGCGGGGTGGGCCGAGTACGTACCACCCGAAAAATGGACCCGGTTGCCGCTGGCCCGGCCGACCAATCCGAGAACGTCGGCCCGGCCGGCGACTGCCGCGACTGGCATGCCTCCGCCGATGATCTTGCCAAAGGTTGCCAGGTCTGGCTTGATCCCGTACAGAGCCCCGGTGTCACCCGGCCGGAAGCGAAAGCCAGAAACAACTTCGTCCAGAATCAGTAGCATACCGTGGTCACGGGTCCAGTCGCGGGCTGCCTGCATGTACTCTGGAGTGGCGTGAATCAGACCTCCGGCCCCCATCATCGGCTCCAGGATCAAACAGGCTGCCTGACGGCCGTGTTGCCGCACGTGGTCCGCCAGCATGTCGAGATCGTTGAAACGGGTGACCACGACCTGCTCGGCCACAGCGGCCGGCATTCCTTCCCCTTCCACGTGCTCAAAACCGTTGTGAAAATGGACCCCCACCAATCCCCACGGCTGAGCGCCGTGCCAGCCGCCGCCCGCCTTCATGACCAACGGACGGCCGGTATGGGCGCGCGCCAACATGATGGCGTACATGGTCGCGAGCGAACCGCTGGTGGTGAACCGAACCTGCTCGCTGCCGGTCTGCCGACACAGGATTTCGGCCGCCTCGGCCTGACATCGGTCGGCGAATCCCGTCTGGAGACCGTGTCCCCGTCCAAACGCCTCTGACAGCACCGAGGTGATCTCTGGTGGATTGTGGCCCAAAAGGTTGGCCAGGTGACCCTGCCACAGGTCCAGCACACGATGCCCGTCCTCGTCCACGAACCATCCGCCCTGAGCAGAGACCAACCTCGGTGGGAACGGTTGGATCAGGCGGATGGTGTGGCTGCCGCCGTCAACCAAGAATCGCCGGGCGTAGGCATCTACCGCCGCCGAGTTGGGTGATCGCTGTGAGTACTCTTGGGCCAGGTCGGTCAAAGCTTGTTCATGATCGATCAGGTGCATGGTGAACTCCTGCTTCTACCAACGACTCGAATCCCTACCCGGCGGTTGCATCCGGGAGTTCTGAAAGATTGCCCCGGCGGTATCCATCCAGGTCGGCGGTGACATAGTCGAAACCCACCAGTCGAAGCGCAGCCACGACCCGTGCGGACGTGTCCGGCGCGGCAAGTTGTTCGATCTGGTCGCCCGGCACCTCGATCCGGGCGATGGCGCCGTGGTGCCGGACGCGAACCTGGTCAAACCCCATTTGCTGCAAGACCGCCTCGGCTTGTGCTACCTGGTTCAGTCCTTGCATCGTGAGGGGGGCGGCATGCGGAAAGCGTGTGGCGAGGCAGGTTTGAGCCGGCAGGTGCCAGGTCGGCAGGCCCACCTGACGCGACAGCTCGCGGATATCTGCCTTTGTCAGGCAGGCTTCCTCCAGCGGGCTGCGCACGCCGAGCTCGGTCACCGCCTGTTTTCCCGGCCGGAATTCCTCACGGTCGTCCACGTTCGAGCCCTCTACCACCCAGGGAAAGCCCTTCTCCTGCGCCATCTCAACCAATCGGCTGAGTGTCTCTCGCTTGCAGTAATAGCAGCGCTGCACCGAGTTCTGCAAAAACTGCTGGTCCTCCATCTGCCCGGTGGGGATCATGAGGTGTTGTACCCGCAGTTGCGTTGCCACGTCCTGAGCTCGGGCCAGGTCTTTTGGCGCCACAATAGGGGAGGTGGCAGTGACGGCCAGCACGCGGTCCCTGCCCAACGTCTCGGTTGCCGCCCACAGCAGAAAGCTGCTGTCCACGCCGCCGGAGTAGGCCACCAATACGCGGCCCATCGGTTGCAGTATCGCTCTCAGTTCGCGCAGTTTCGGGTCCATGTCGATTCGCGCCGGAATAACAAAGGAAGATTCTACCTGCCTACCGGCAATGCGTCAAAGACGACGGACTGACGGTTGGGGTCGGCGCCAATTGGCTCATCCGGCCGGTGACGGTTCCTCAGCGTGCTCGCCTGCGGGGAAGCGAGAATCCGAGCGGACTTTCGCAAGAGCCATCGGTGTGGGTGACACGGCGCCGGCAGCACGGGGTGGCGTACCTGGTCCCGGCAACGCGTGTAACCGAGCGACGGAAAGTGAGAGTCCGATGAGCTTGATCCGGCTGGTCCGATTGGGCATCCGGGAAGGTCGGACCTCGTAAAGACACCCTTGCGCCAGCTGGGCGAACCGCGATCCCATCGTGCGTTTGACGGCAGCGGTCGGCAGACCTCCTGGGGGAAAGGGTGCGCATGGGTGCATCTAGGAGCAGTGGTGGGTGGGGTGCCGAACGATCAGATCTGTAACCGGATTGGGAGGACCCGTTGGGCCAGAATGCTGACTGCACCAAGGCGTTTTTGTAGCCGACCCTCAACCGCCACGTACCGAGAACGCAGCGATGGACGGGAGGCCTCGTACACCTCGGGCTGCAGTACCACGTTGATCAACCCCTCTTGATCTTCCAACGCGAGAAAAGCCACTCCCTTGGCGGTCGGCGGCCGCTGAGCCGCGACCAACACGCCGCCGATCCAAACCCGGCAGCCTTCGGCTAGGTTCGGCAGCGTGTTGCTGTGGACCACTCCCATCTGGCGCAACTGATCAGAGACTAACTCGGTTAGGTGTCCGCTGGCGCAAATGCCGGTCTGGGTTACCTCCGCCCACAGCCTTTCTGCCGGCATGAGGAAACCAAAGCGGGGGCGCTCCTCGTCGGTATCCAGGGAAAGTGCCGGGGGGTGTTCGGCCGCTTCCAACCCTGCTTGCAGGTCCCACAGCAACTGGCGGCGTGGAATCTCCCACCGATCGAAGGCGCCGGCCCAGATGAGTGCTTCGATGGGGCGCCGCTCCAATAGAGTTCGCCGGCAAAAGTCGGCCAGCGAGCGAAAGGGCCCGGCCTGGCGAGCTTGGATCACCTTGTCCCCGCTGTCCTGGCCCAAACCGGTCACTGCCATCAGTCCCAAGCGCAACGCCCCATCCTCCAATGTGGCCAGCAAATCGGACGCGGCAATGTCCACTGGCCGAATCTCTATTCCTGAGCGGCGTGCTTCTGAGACAATGACGTGCGGCGGATAGAACCCCATCGGTTGATGTCGCAGCAGCGCGGTGAAAAAGGCAGCCGGGTGGTAGCATCGCAGCCAGGCGGATTGATAGGTCAACACTGCAAAGGAGGCTGCGTGGCTCTTGGCAAACGCATAGCCCCCAAAGGCCTCTAGTTGGTGCCAGACCTGCTGCGCAACTTCTAATGAGGCGCCCCGAGCCATAGCTCCGTCTATGAAGGATTGGCAAAAGCGCTGGATGTGTTCCCCCGCCCGCTTGTGGCCCAATGCCCGGCGCAAAAGGTCCGCCCGGCCGGCGGTAAAGCCAGCCAGGTCGCGGGCAATCTTGAGCACCTGTTCCTGAAAAACAATGACCCCTAACGTTTCCTGCAATGCCGGCTTCAGGAGCGGGTGCAGGTAGGTCACCGGTTCAACCCCCCGCCGCCTGCGAAGGTAGGGGTGAACCATGTTCGCCTGGAGCGGGCCGGGCCGGATAAGAGAAATCTGGATAACCAGGTCAGCAAAACAACGAGGCTGAAACTGGGGAATCAGGTCGGCCTGGGCACGGCTTTCCACCTGAAAGACACCCACCGTCTCTTTCCGGCAGAGCATGTTGTACACGGCCAGATCATCGGGGGTGAGCCGATCGATGAGGGGGCGGTTGCCAGTCTGCGCCCCGGCAATGACGACGGCGTCCTCAATGGCGGAGAGCATGCGCAGCCCCAGGATGTCGATCTTGACCATGCCGGTCCCTTCCAGGCCGTCCTTGTCCCATTGGGCGACCACCCGGCCGGGCATGGTGGCAGGTTCAAGCGGCACCAGTTCGGTCAGAGGGGGGCCGGAGAGCACCATGCCCCCGTTGTGTATTCCCAGGTGCCGGGGGATACCCTCCAATTGGGGTACAATGCGTAGCAGGTGCTGGAAAGGCTCGCCTGCCAGATCCGCACCAAAGGATTCAACCAAGCCACGGGACTCGGCTATGCTGTCCGCCCGCCGCACGTCCAGGGCGATGGCCAGCCGCTCCACCAGGGTTGGCGGAAAACCGAGGGCCCGGGCGGTATCTCGCACCGCGCTGCGGGCACGGAAGGTGACCAGCGTGCAAGCCATGGCAGCGTGCTCGGCGCCATAACGTTGATAGACATATTGAATCACCTCCTCGCGCCGGTCGGCGGCAAAGTCGATGTCAATGTCCGGCGTCTTGGCCCGCTCCTTGGAGAGGAAACGCTCAAAAACCAATCCCCCGGCTACAGGGTCAATCGGGGTGATCTGGAGCAAATAGGCGACCAATGAGTTGGCTGCGCTGCCCCGTCCCTGACAACGGATGCCGGCCTGGCGTGAAAAGCGGACAATGTCCCAGACGACAAGAAAATAATCCGCCAACCCCAGTTGGCTAATGATAGCCAATTCTTTCTCCAGCAGTTCCCGCGGTGGGTTAACCGGGTAGCGATCTCGCAGCGCTTCCAGGCAGAGGGCTCGCAGGTAGATGTGAGCTGGTCGTCCTGCTGGAGCCGGAAAGCCCGGCAACACCTGCGGCCCGGCCGGAAGAAGTCGGCCGGCATCCTCGCATCGGTCCGCAATCCGCAGTGTGTTCTCCAGCGCATCCGGGTGTTGGGCAAAGAGCAAGGCCATCTCTTGCGGTGAGCGCAATAGATACTCGCCGTTGGGACGGAGCCACTGCTGGGCGTTTTCCAGGTTGGTGCGGTGGCGGATGCAGGTGAGGACGTCGTGCACCTCCCTTTGCGCGGGGTTGAGGTAATGGACGTTGCCGGTGGCAACGACTCCTACCCCAGCATGTTCGGCGAGTGCAACCAGGTGGGCAACCAGCCGGTTATCACCCTGGCGATGATGGCGTTGGAGTTCGATAAAAAAGTGCTGGGGACCAAAGAGGCAGGCGTATCCGCGGGCAAGTTGGAGAGCTTCCCGGGCTCGGTCTTTTGCCAGCAGCCGGGGTATCTGGCCTTGGCGACAGCCCGAGAGCGCAATCAAACCACTGGCGTGGGCGTCCAGGTCTGCTTGCCTGAGTTGTGCCAACCCTTTTGGTTTGTCGCGCCGGGAAAGAGTGATAAGTCTACACAGATTCGCATAGCCTTTGGCCGTTTCGGCCAGCAGGGTAAGGTGCGAGTCATCCTCCAGAGTCATCTCGGCTCCCAGGATGGGTTTGATGCCGGCCTCGCGGGCCGCCTCTACCAAGCGGACGATTCCATAGAGTGCATCGTGGTCGGTCAGTGCCAGGGCAGACATGCCCAGTTCGCTGGCGCGCGCTACCAGCGCTTCCGGGGTTGGAACGCCATCCAGCAGAGAATGGTCCGAATGCGTGTGTAGCTCTACGTATCGGGGTGAGGGCTGGACCGCTAGAGATGCCGGCGTTCCAGTAGCCATTGCTCTGTGCTCCGATCCTGAAAGATCACCCGCATCTGCCGGTCCTGAGGGTGGGGGGGTATCGAGGCCGCGATCTCTAGCCGGTAGTAGTCTCGTTCTACCGGCCGGCTCCACCACCTACGCTGCTCTTTCCAGGATTCATAGACCGCGGTGACAGGATGAATTTGTCGCTGCCAGAACAGTGCCCGGGGCACCCCGTCCGGACCGGTGGTGACCTGAATCTGGCAGGGGGGAGGAGGGCTTGCCAACGCCGCGACCATCACGGCCGGTTCGCCAAATCGCCCCCGCAGACCGCGCAACGTTTCACGCAGCTTGGATACCTTGCCTTGTTGCACTTGCTCCAGGAGTGACAGTTGCGCAACGCCCCAATGCGCAGGGCGCAGCGGATAGATGGTGAGGGTCAGTGCGATGATCGGTTTGCCAGGATGGGCTTGCTCTAGCAGCCGGCCGGCCAGACGGGTTAACTTGGCACCGTCGGCCGAGGGTGGTTTGACTGACGCTCCGGCCGCACCCTGGTCGGCCTCCGTGAACAGGCTCAGGCGCAATCCCTCAGCCTGGTAGCCCCGACAGGTTAATTCGGAGCCCAGCGCAGCTGCCAACTTTTCCAGGTGTGCCAGCAAGGGGGTGCGGCCCTCCAGGGGCTCGTTGAAAATACGGTTCCGTTCGATGGCCAGCGGCGGCGCAGTTGGCTGGACTGGCCGGGGGTCTATTCCGGATGCCAGATCATGCAGGGGGCCCATCTGAGCGCCAAATTGCCGGATCATGGCCCGGCGGGGAAGGGCGGCCACACCTCCCAGCGTGGTTATCCCCAGCATGTGCAACCGGCGGGCCGTTTCTGGATCGGATACCAACGCTTCTAGTGGCAGCGGTGCAAGAAAGCTGTGTTCTTGACCAGCCGGGACGAGACGGACCTGCCTGGGTTGGGCAGTAGCGGCCGCCTGTCGGGCCACGAACTTGTTGGTTGCCAGACCGGTCTCCACGGCGAGGCCGGTGGCGTGCTCGACGGCCCGAGAGAGCCGGCGGGCAAGTTGTGGATCGGCGCCCCAGGTTCGCTCCAACCCGCTGACCTCAGCGTAAGCCAACCCCAGGCCAGCCGTTTCAACGGTGGGAGTTAAGCGTGCAATCGCGGCAATCATGGCGTCGTGCGCCGCGCGATAGGCCGCTTCATTGGAAGGAACAAAGCGAGCCAGGGGGCAAAGCACCTCGGCTTGCGCCAACCGCATGCCAGGAGAGACCCGTGCCTCGGCTGCCGCCGGGCAACAGTCAAGCACTGCGCCATCATCCCAGGGCCGGCCGCCGACGATCAGTGGCTGTTCCACCAGCGCCGGATCGCGTTGGCGCTCGATCTGAACCGGCAAGTGATCGATCGAAATACAGGAAACCTTCATCGCACCAACCGGAAAAGAAATAGAACATTTGTTCGTATTGTACTACCAGGTCGGGGCATTCGTCAAGAGGGTAAACGAGTTTTTTTCTGGGGGAATGTCATCCTCAATCGTCTGATGCAAATACAGGGTGATTGTCATCTCCACCGCCCAAGGCAAGTTCGCTCGAAAAAAGGTCGGCCACCATGAACAGATCCTGGTGGAGGCGTTGGCGCGGCGCACCAACCCACCGGTGGAACTGCTGGCCGAGTTTCGGCCGTGCGACGGGCCGTTGCCGGGTTCACCCGTGCAGGTTGACACGCGAGGAACGGGGGCATACAATCTGGCTGTCCAGGATCAGTGGGCGGCCGGCCGTCAGCACCTGGGGTCACGCGGCTGGATCTGCTGGCAGCGTCCTGTCTATGACTGAGCGTGCAGTCCGCCCAAACCGGGATTGTTGGTCGGCTAGAGCGTTACCATGGCTGTGGGACCAGCAACGCAGCCCACTCGTAAGGGAAGGGGTGCCTGTGAATCAGCTACAGATACCTGAGGGTGCGCAACTGATTGCCTCCCGAATACACGCCGAGATCCGCGCGCTGCCGCTGCCAAACACGCCGTCCGTCCGAGCCGTCCGGCGCCGTTACACTCAACAGCTCAGGGCGGCTGCTCCTCGCTTTGTCCTCGACCTGGCAGACGAGCTGCTTGGCCGCTACGACCACCGCTGGGTGGCTTATGAGCTGATCCAGGCCCACCGGCCGGCGTTTGAGAGCCTGGGGCCGCAGGATCTGGAAGCGTTAGGCCGAGGCATCGATAGTTGGTGGACCGTGGACGCTTTCGCTCGCACACTGGCCGGCCCGGCCTGGCTCCGCGGGCAGGTGCCTGACGCCCTGATTCACCGCTGGGCGTGTTCCCCCGACCTCTGGTGGCGCCGGGCGGCGCTGGTCAGCACGGTGGCGCTCAACGTGCGGTCCAAGGGCGGGCAGGGGGATGTGCCCAAAACGCTGGCAGTCTGTCGTCTCTTGGTGTCGGACCACCAGGATATGGTAGTCAAGGCCTTGTCATGGGCGCTACGGGAACTGGTGGTCCACGATCCGGCGGCGGTGCGGGCGTTTCTGAGCCAGCACGACGGGTCGCTGGCAGGTCGCGTCAAACGAGAGGTGTGGAACAAGCTGGAGACCGGCCTCAAAACCCCACGACCACAAGAGGCTGAGCGCACCACGATGAACTCGAGAGGTGGAGTGAATATCATGGAACTGAAGGAGGCAATCCTCAAGGTAGAACAGATCATGTACCAGGAGATTGACCCCATCGATTTCTATCGGTGTCGCTCGGGCCTGGTGGTGGTGGACCGCAGTGGAATCCAGCGCGGGCAGGTACCGTGTCCCTTTTGCGGCGAGCTGGCCGGGATGGGTGTCATTGAGGTTCGGCACGACGACGGTCGAGCGGTGTATCTGGACCCCCTCCTGTTTCACCTGGCGGAGGTGGGCCACCCTATTACCGACCAGGACGTAGCCGGCCAGTTGCTGGTGGACATCATGCAAGATGCCTGAGGGCAGCGGCCAACTAGATCGGCCTGAGGAGGACGCGCTCTACCTGGGTATCCTCACTGCCCGGCATGTCAAACCGTTGAGCCGGCTGGAGTATCCGGTGAGACCGGCGGTGGGCGAGTTCTACGCTTGGTTGGGGCTGTTAGTCCGCGACGTCAACCGAACGGCGCTCAACGGCCGCACGATTCGCCATTGGGTTCTCAGCCGCGATGCCGGTATCATTCGGGACTACCAGGCAGAGTTTGACGGGACGGTGCTGGAGACCGCAAATTCACGGATAATCCGGGCAGAAGCCCGGTATTTTGGCTACCCGCCCTGTTGCGCAATAGCCTACATCCGCGACCGATTTGCGCCCAACGGCCTGCCGCCGGCCGACCAGGCGCTCTTGTTTCACCGGGCGTGCCCGAACTGCCAAGCGACCCCCGCCCTCGTTCCTCTCTACCGCCGGGCGATGGACGATGCCCGGCGATCGCATCGGTTACTGGTGGAGTGTTAAGCCAAGCCGCCAGCGGGCAGGCCTAGGCGCCGAGTCTGGGCATCAGGTCTCGCATATGCATCAACTGATGGCCATAGATGGCGGTGATCATGATCTCCAACGAGACCTCGCCCAGCGCAGGGTGTCGACCAGACAGCTGCAGCGCCTGATCGTCCAGCTGCCTCAACCAGTCGAGAGTCGCTTTTCGCGCCACCGTCAACGCGTCCAGCAGATCAACTGCGGTTTGCGGGCCCAGGCGCTGAACTTCGGCCGCGTTAAAGGCGTCATAGTCGAACCCAGGCGGGGCTCCGGCTCCTCCAGCCGCCACCTCTTGGGCCAACGCCAGCAGGTTCTCCTCCGCCGAGACAAAGTGCGCCAGCAGGTCGCGTATCCTCCAGGGCGTTGGGTTCTCGTAGACGGTCTGCTCCCATTGGTCCGGCGATAGGTCGCCCAGTATCCTCAGGACGTGGGCGTGGCCTTTTTCCAATCTTGCCGCCAGTGCTTCCACCTGTTCCGAAGCCATGATACTCTCCTTACTGCTGCCCGGGCCGCTGTGGCTGCGCTGCCCAGCGGCACCCGAGGCACGGGTCTCTCCGGGAAAATGGAGCGCGGTGACCCTGCGGCACACCCGCCACAAGGTCGCCGCTCCCTGGTTCACATAATGGTCAGCTTCGTTGGCCTCAGCCCCCTGCCTGGTTCAACAGGACGGGCATGTAGAGCCGCAACCACCCGAGGGCATCGAACGCGACCGAAGCCTGGTTGTTCGTCAGATTCGGGTCGTGCTGCCCGGCCGAGTGGATCCGAGCAACGTTCTCGACTCTGCTGCCGGCGGTGTTCGCCCGGACGACCGCCCAGATCCGCAGCGTAGCCTGTGCGCCGGGCGCCAGGCCGCCAACCTGCCAGAGACCGGTTTGCGGGTCATAGCTGCCGCCGCCGTCATCTTCCAGATAGAGGACCTCGGTCGGCAACAGGTCCTCCAGTACGATGGCCGACGCCGGGTCCGGGCCGTTGTTCAGCACCTGCACCGTGAACAGGATGGTCTGGCCCTCGCGGAAGGTCAGCGGCTCGCCGGACGGTTGCCGAATCGGGCCGGTTACCACCTTGGTAACCGCCAGGTCCGCGCTGACGGCCGGGGCGTGGACCGTCACCCGGCTGGTGTCGCTGCCCACTCCCGCGTCATCGTCGGTCACAGTGAGGGTAGCGGTGAAGGTTCCGACTACCAGGTAAGTGTGGGTCGGCGTCAGAGTGCCGTGGGCGCTCGCGCCGTCGCCAAATGCCCAGTGGATGGTGTGGGTGTCCAGAGCGCCCGGGTCGGTGAACGAGCCGGCGAACGGCACCGGGTTCCCAGCCATCGTCTCCACGTTTGGACCGGCATTGACCGTCGGCGCCACGTTGCGCACCGTGACCGTCAGGCTGTCGCTGGCGCTTTGTGCCTGGCTGTTGGTGACGGTCAGAACCACGGTGTAGATCCCGTCGTCGGGGTAGACGTGGGTCGGCGTGAGGGTTCCGCTGGCAAAGGTGCTGTCACCCAGGTCCCACTGGACCGCATAGGGGCCCAGGTTCGCCTCGTCGGTGATGACGCCGGTAAAGGTAATCGGACTGCCTTCGTCGGCGACCTGGTCAGGCCCGGCATAGACCGTGGGCGGATGGCTGACGGCAACCACGGTCAGCGTAGAAGGCTCACTGGCGAATACCTCGCCACTCACACTGGCGGTGGCCGTCAACGGCCAGATGCCCTGACCCGCAGCCTCGACGACGACCCGAACGGCGGCGCCTGACTTCGGCGGAAGCGGAAGCGCCGTGACCTGCAGGTCCGCCACGATGTCTGCTCCGGCGACCGCGAGTTGATAGACCGATTCCACATTGCCGGTGTTGGTGATGAGCAGCAGATAGACCGCGGTGAGCGTGTCGGTTATCACCTGCTCGGCCGGCAGCCACACCAGGTCGGCGCGCCGGATTCCGGTAAACGTAACCTCGCCGGTGTCATGGCCCCAGATGCGCTCGTCAAACCGGGACTGGGCGCGGACCTCGAATCCGTACGTATGGGGCAAGGCGAAATCAAGATCGGCCGCCGAGAGTTGCAGCACCTGACTCTGGTCAGGCGCCAGCGAAATGGGGTTGGTCGAGAATTGGCCTGACTGGGCCAGGATGCCTCCTGCGGTCAGGTCGTAGGTATCCGGTTGTTCGCCGGTGTTGGTGAGCGTCACCTGCCACACGCCTACCTCAGTCGGGTCCAAAACGGTGGCAACCGGCGTGACCTCGATCTGGACGCCGTAATCGGTCACCTCCAGCATGACCTCAGCGGTTGCCCGCGCGCTCGGGTTATCGTCGGATAGGACAAGAGCCCTCACCGGATAGTTGCCAGGGACGGCGTCCGTTGCCGGCGTCACCAGGAGTTGCAGCACGGCCTGATTTCCGATGTACGGCGGAAGCGCCACCGTGCTGACCGGCCGGTTGTTGGCATGGATGAGATAGGACCAGCCGGCGGGTACATCCAGGGCCAGCGAATAGCTGTCAAAGACCGTGCCGCCATTGGTCACGGTTAGCGTATAGGGCACCGAGGTGCCCGGCCCGCCGACGCCGATGGCGGGCGACAGGTGAGCCGTCACCCGTTGCTCCTGGCGGATCTGCAGAATGGCCGCTGTCTGTCGGCTGCTGCCGGTTCCAGGAACAGAGGCAGTCACCACAAAGACATGAGCGCCCTGCGGGGCGTAGGCCGTCACCTGCAGCAGCACTGTGGCGCTTTCGTTGGCGCCCAGGGCAATGGTTTCTGGAAGGGTAACCTGGTTGCCCTCGAGTCCTTGAACGGCCAGACTGGCCGTCTGGGCAGTTGGCTCCAGGTTGGTCACTGTGACCGAGTAGATCACAATTTCGCCTGGATCGGCCAGTTGAAGAACAGGTGTTATCGCAACGTCCAGCAGGTCGGCAATCCGCAGAACTGCCCCCGCCTGGTCCCGGCCGCCGGATGAGGTCTCTACGATGACCGAGAAGGGGGTGTCTCCGAGGTTAGCGTCCAGCGGTAGGGTTAGCGTCAGTGGAACCACGGTCTCCTGGCCTCCGGCCAGAGCCACAGCTGGGGTCAGGTTGACCCAGGACTCGGGAAGGCCGGCGGTCGTCAGATCCAGGGTGATGGGCTGAGTGCCCGGGTTGAAGAGCGAGACCTGGTAGAAAGCCCGTCCGCCCAAGTTGGCGGTCTGCAGTGGAGGTGCGACGGCCACCAGGTGTCCGGCCGACACTGTGAGCGGGGGCAGATTGAGGACGCCCGAACCGCCCGGCCCGGTATAGCTGATGACCGTGCCGCTGGCGACCTGGCGAACCTCGCCCGGCTGTAGGTCGCGCACCACCAGGCTCAGCTGGTCGCGCTGCAGCGTATGGGCGGGGGTCAGCGTGTGCGTCCAGCTGATCACGATCTCGTCCGGGCCGGTCAAGAGCTGGTCCGGAGGAGGGGTGACCGAGCCGGACAGCAGGTCCACGCCACCGGTTGGTATCCGGTGGCTCACGTCCACAGCATAGCTGAGGGATTGCACTGTGACGCTCACGGATGCGTCACCCGCAATGGTGCAGCTTCCGGCGTGAACGGAGAGGGTGGTGGCTCCGGGATTGGTGGGCACCCAGGAGTTGGCATAGACGCCGTCTCGGTAGGCGCCGTCGTCGTGGGTGCCATCGTCGTACAGGATCAGGCTGCCGTTGCCGTTGTCGGCCTCGGCCGTCACCTCGAAAAAGATGGGCTGGGTGAGGTCGCTGTTGACGTCGACCCTGACCGTGACGGGCAGGCCGGCGACCAACGTCTGCCCCTCAGCCGGGGTCAGGATGTTGACCTCCAGTGTGGTCGGAGCCGGGATGAGAAAGCTGCGACTGGAGACGATCTGGTCGGCCTCGGCCTGTGAGGTAGCCGCCACCCACTCCTGATAGCGGCTCAGGCAGAGGAAGAGAATCATGTCCGAGGCTACCACATAGTGTCCGCCGTTCATGTGGAGCGTCTCCAACTTGAGGTTGTTGACGCTGGGCCCGATGAGCGACTCGTTGAGCCAGTCGGGTTGGACGGGGAAGGTATAGAGGCCGTGGGGGATCATGTCCAGCAAGGCGCCGATCTCATGGTCGTTGAGATAGAGGTGAACGTCATGCGGACGGACAGAGCTCCAGTACGAGTTGATGTGGAATAGGAACTGCGCTTTGGTGACCTCGGCGCGGCGGAAGCCAGGCGGGAGCACGAGCTTGGGGTAGATCAACGGGCGATTGGTGCAGTACCAGTCGGCGGTCTTGGACTCCAGCGAGACGTCGGTGGCCGTGCCGAGGAACATACTGGTGCCGGCGGGCAGGCTGAGGCTGATCAGCGCGTTGGTCACGACCCCGCCGGCGCTGGCAATGACAGAGCCGGAGAGCGACTGGAAGCCGCTGTCCAGGGCGGGGTAGGCCTGGAAGGAAAAGCTCTCGCCGGTTCTGAGGTACCCATGGGCCATGGCGGGCAGAAGATAGATGGAGCCGGTCCCGGTGACCTCGGCAGTGATGGCCAGGTCGGTCAGCGGATCAGCCAGGTTGGTGACCCGATAGCTGGTCACCAGGGTCTGCGGGTCAAAGCCGGTCTGCTGGATCGAGAAACGAAAGTCCGGGATGTGGACATTCAGATGGACCGGCACCGCGTCCTGAATCAGTCTGCCTTCGCCATCATCGGCCGTCAACCGGGCGATCAGGGGATAGTAAGTCTGGTTGGCGTCCTGGGCGTGAATCGCCAGGCGGATGACCTGGGTTCCGCCGGGCTGCAACAGGAACGGTTCGTCAATGCTGCCTTCTCCTATAAAGGCGATTATCAGCTCAGGATGCGGGTTTTCCAGGGTCACCAGGACGGTATGGGGGACGGAGTCCTGGTTGTGTACGCTCACGGTCCGCTGTTGGTCATAGTCCCGCTCGATGTCAAAGGTGTAGGCCCGGCTGCCGAAAACTACCCCGTTGAGCACACTGAGGGTGCGAGGAGAGCTTTGGGCAACGCCGCAGATCGACTCGCTGCGAGCGTACCAGTGATAGTCGGTGTTGCGCTCCAGATTGCTGACTGCCACCCGGTGCTGGTATCCGGTCGGTCCGACGTACTCGGAATAGACGGTGCCGGTGACCGGCTTGATGTAGAGGGAGGTGGTGGCGCTGACCGCGGTGGCCCAGCTGAAGAGCGCGTTGGTGCCGCCGATGCTGCTGGCGTCGGCCGGCGAGAGCCCGAGGAGCACCGGATCGGGCGTGACGGTAAGTGTGCCCGTCAACGTGGTGACGTTGCCCACGCCGGCCGAGGCCACGCGCAGGAAGAACGGATAGCTGCCCGCATCCAGGCATTCAGACGTCTGGGCGAGAAGCGTGGCGTGCCCCTGCTGACCTGGTGCCAGGGATAAGAGGGCTGGTTCCAGGTTGAACCAGGCGGGATAGGGTTCGGCCAGGCTGAGCGCGTACCCGTCGGGAAGATATCCCAGGTTGGTCACCTCCAGGTCAAAGCTGGCCAGGCCGCCCACCGGCACTGATTGCACAGCCGGGTCAACTGATGCCTGGTAGCGGTAGAGCGGCTCAAGCTGAACGACGGGTGCCTGGTCCAGGACGACGCCGCTCACCGTAGCCCGCACGGTGGCCGATCCGACTTGCGAACCAACCAGAGCCCCTCGGGCGATGCCGTCGGCGTCGGTGCCTTCGGCGGTTGGCTGTGTCAATGTGACCGGCACGCCGGAGGCCGAGATCACCACCGGCAAACCGCTGATGGGGTTGCCGAGGGCATCCAGCGCCCGCACCGTGATCAGAATGGTACTGATCCCATTGGCCGCCGCCTTGGTGGGGCTGGCGGTGACGGTGGAGCGCGAGGCGCTGAGATCGCCCGGGATAAAGGTGACCTCGCCGGCCGGTAGCGTGACGCCGCCGAGCAGATCCTGGAGGGAGAGCTGCTTGACCTCTGCCTTGGACGAGGCCAGGGTGAACGCGACGCGCCCCTCGGCATCGGTGTTCTGTTGGCTGGTGGGAAGGATCACGTTGTTCTGACCGGTCACGACCAGTCTGACGGCCCGTTGAACCAGCGGGTTGCCCTGGGCATCCCGCAGGTTTGCGTTGATGGCGGCGGTGTGAACGTTGTCGGCGACCACGGTGGTCGGGCTTACGGTGATGGTCGATTGGGTGGGGGAGGCGGGACCAGCCACGAAGGTCAGCGCTACCACCTGGGTGAGGGTGAGGTTGTCGGTGAGGTCTACCGCCCGGACAGTAGCCTGCTGGACGATGTTGCTGCGGACGGTGGCCTGGACCCGGCCCAGGCTGTCGGTGACGGTCACCGGTTGGGTGACGGTGACGCCCACCCCGCTAGCCAAAATGACCACCTGTTTGCCCGGGATGCGATGCCCCAGGTTGTCCCACAAGGTGGCGGTCAGCGTGGCCTGGTCAGAGCCTACCAGCACAGTGGACTTGTTGGTGGTCAGGGTGGAGAGGTCGGGGTCCACCGGGCCGGCTACGAACTGGACCTCTCCGACGGGGAGGGTCACATCGTAGGCCAGGTCGCGGACGGCAACGCTCTTGGCGCCCACCGCCGTGGAAGCCAGGCGCCAATTGATTGCGCCGTCGGCGTTGGTGATGCCCTGGGCGGCCGGGGTGATCCGGTTGTCCTGACCGGTGACCACCAACTGGACGGACCGATAGGCGGCCGGGTGCCCCAGGCTGTCACGCAAGGTAACGGTGATGGTGGTGGTCTGGAACCCATCGGCCAGCACCGTGGTGGGGGATACGATCAGGGTGGATTGGACGGCGGCGGCTGGCCCGGTGACGAACTGGATCTCCACCGTCTGGGTCAGCGTGATCCCATCGCTCTGGTCGACCGCCGACACGGTCACCGGCTGGACGACCGTGGAACGCAGCGTGGCCTGCACCTGGCCCTGGGCGTCGGTGACGGCTGAGGGTTGGTTGAGCGTCAGGCCGTCGCCGGTGGCGCGTATCTGGACCGTCTTGCCGGGCACCCGGTGTCCGTAGCTGTCGTAAAGGGTGGCGACCAGGGTGGCCAAAGAGACGCCGTCAGCGACGACGGTGGTGGGAGAGCCGGTGAGGGTAGAAGCGTCGGGGTTCACCGGGCCGACGGTAAAGGTGATCTGGGCAGTGTCGGCCAACGGGATGCCGTCGCCGACGGCCGACACCGTGACCACCTCGACGGCCGTGGAGTACAGCGTCGCAGTAGCTGTGCCATCGGCGCCGGTGGGTCCAATCTCCACCGGGCCGACCGCCCGGCCGCCGCCCAGCGAGCAGGCAGCGCAGTTCGCGGTGATCAGCACGGATTTGCCCGGCAGGGGGCCGACCAGGCGGTTGATGAGGGTGACGGTGATGGTGGAGGTGGAGACGCCGTCGGCGATCAGGGTATGGGGAGCTGCTTCCACCAGGGATCGCCCGGGGTCGACCAGGCTAAAGTTGACCTCAGCCGACTGGGTCAAGGTGATGAGGTCGGTGAGGTCCAGAGCGCGGAGGGTGACCATCTGCTCGTGGGTAGAGCGAACGGTGCCGGTGATCTGGCCGGCGAGGTTGGTGAGGGACAGAGGCTGGGTCAGGGTGACGGGATAGGCGCTGGAGACCGTGACGGTGACCTGATTGCCCGCGACCAGGTTATCAAAGCGATCGCGGAGGGTGACGGTGTACCGGGAAGCCTCGATGCCATCGGCGACCACGGAGGCGGGCGTTGCGATTAGGCCGGAGCGAGCGGCGTCGGCCGGGCCCGGGGTGAAGGTGATCGGCACGGTAGCAGCCAGGGTGACATTGTCGCTGATGGTGCGAGCGGTCACCAGGGCCACCTGCGGTGCGAACGTGGAGCGGATTCCCCCGAACGCCTGCCCGTTGGCGTTGGTCAGGTCGGCCGGCTGGTCTAAGGAGACGCGGGTGCCGGCGGCCAATATCTCGACGCCATAGTCCGGGAGGGGGTTACCCTGGCCGTCCTTGAGCGTGACGGTGACGGCGGCGGTGTGGAGGCCGTCGGCAACCAGATGACCAGGGCTGACCTGGACGGTGGAGGCATAACGGTCGAGCAAGAAATCGCCAAAGCCGACGGTGAATTGGCCGCCGCCAAAGACGTCGACCGGCACCGTGTCGGCGGTGGAGGAGGTATAGCCGACGGGATTGATCTCGGTGATGGTGTAGGGGGTGGTGGCCATCGGCAGCAGGTACACGTTGTCGATCCTCGCCCGGCCGTTCCAATAGTCATTGGTATCGGCGAGGAAACGTAGTTTGATCGTCTGTCCTCGAAAGCTACTCATCGCCAAGTTGGCTTCTCGCCACCCTTGCAGCCAGTTACCCCACAGGACCCCCAGCGAGGTGGAGGTTGTATAGTCCGGGCCGCTCAGCGCGTACACGGTGAGCGGTCGATTCTCGCCGATACTGCGTGTGTTATAGATCAGGTACTCCAGGTGCAGGCTCGCCGTGTCGGTGGGTACCGCCAGGGGAGCGGACACGGCCGATGCGCCGTACTGCATCAGATGGAGGTAGGTGCCGTCGGCATATGCGTCCGGCGGGGCGCCACTGCCCGCCTCCGGGTCAAGGGTGATGACCACGGCATCGATCTTGGATCGGCCGTTCCAGTAATCGTTGGGATCGGTGCGAAAACGCAACCGGATCACCTGATCGCGGTAACCCGCCAGGCTCAGACTCGCGTGCCTCCAGCCGTTGAGGAAGGACCCGTTAACCGTTCCCACCAAGTTGCTCACGTCGAATCCAGCGCCACTGAGCACAATCACCTCCAGCGGCCGTGAGGTGGTTCCGTCGCGGGTAGACCAGTTCAAATAGTCGAACTCGAGAGCCATTGCATTGGCCGGAACAAGAAACGGCACCGAGGTAATGGTAGCGCCATAGCGGTTCAGGCGCACATAGGCGCTCTCTGCCCAATCGGTGGCCACCGGGCTGCCTCCAGCGCCATCGACCAGCCGAATATTGTCGACTCGCGAGCGATAGTTCCAATAGTCGCTGCCGTCAGTCTGCAGGCGCAGCCGGATCAGACGCCCGCGCACCGAAGTCAGGTTGATGTTGGCCGATTGCCAGCCCGAGTTGGCCGAACCATACACCGTGCCCAGCAAGACCGGCACGCTGAAGCCGTCACCGCCATCGGCATACACGTGCAGGGGCGAGGCCTGGCTTGCGCTCCGATCGGTCCAGTTCCAGTAGTCGAATTGCAGGCTATCGATGCTGGTCGGCACCAAAAAGGGCGGCGGCGAGGCCCAGGCGCCGTAGCGGTTCAGCAGCAGGTAGTTCCCACTGATCCCGTCGATGGACCCCACACTGATCAAGCTTCCGTCCGAGAGGTTCCACTGGGGAACTTCTATGTTCAGGCTGATCCTATCGACACGTGACCGGTAATTCCAGTAGTCGCTGCCGTCCGTCTGGAAGCGTAATCGGATCGCCTCTCCCCGGAACCGCTGAATGCTGGCCCGGGCGATCTTCCAGCCATCGTTGCCGCTCCCATTGACCGTGGCAATGTGGGTCAGGATGCTAAGGTCACTACCACTCCTCACATACAGATGGAGCGGGCCAGCTTGGCTCGGGTCTCGGTCGGTCCAGTTGTAGTAATTGAACCGGACGCTCTGGGCGTCATCTGGTACGGTAAACAGGGGCGTGTCGGCGTACACACCATAGCGGTCAAGGCGCAGGTATGGGCCGTCCAAGTTCTTGGTGTCACTGATGATCTGCACCCGATCATAGCCAACATCGGACGGACGCCAACCGCCCGGAAGATCGTGATTCAGGCTGATGTTATCAATCCGGGAACGAGTGCCCCAATAGCTGCTGTTCTCCGGCGAAAAGTGCAATTTGATGGTCCTGCCCTGGTAGGGCTGCAGGTCCAGCGCGCACTTGAACCAGCCGTTGTTTGCCGCGCCCCAGATCTCTCCGACCTGAGTTGTGATCTCCAGGTTTGGCCCGGTGAGCGCGTAAACGTAGAGTGGCCGCTGCGTCGTGTTATCTCGCGTGTTCCAGACATAACAGTCGAAGCGCAGGCTCTGAGTGCTGGTGGGCACATAAAAACTGGGTGATGTCGCGGATTGGCCATATTGGTTTATGCGCAGGTGGTAACCATCAAGGTTGGTGGTATCGCTGATCACGGCGACATATGTGTTGTTGGAAACCGTCCATTCCCCCAGATCTCCCAGCCCAAAGTCATAGTTGCTGGGGTAGGTGGCAGGGTCAAGCGGCATTCGCATCTGGGTGAAGCCATAGTTGGCTGGATAGGTAGCAGGGTCAAAGGGCGTCAGGCCCAACGCAAAATCGCCATTGTCGAACCCGGTGAGTGGGTCCTGAGGCGGTTGATCACCGGTCACCCAGATGTCCGTGCCGCTATCGGCACTCCATCCAGGCACCTCGCAGTTGAGGCTAATGTTGTCAATTCGGGCCCGGCCGTCCCAATAATCGCTGCCATCGGTCTGGAAGCGCAACCTGACGGTCTGCCCGGCGTAACTCTGCAGCCCGACACGGGCTTGCTTCCAGCCTTCAAGTCGGCTGCCGGATAGAGAGCCGACCAACGTCACCGTGTCCAGGTTGGGACCACTCACGACGTACACGTGAAATGGGTAGGAGTAATCGGTCTGCCGGCCGGCGTAACTCATATAGTCGAAACGCAGGCTCTGAACATCCGGGGGCAGATCAATGGGGGTGGAATCTGCCCACTGACCGTAACGGTTGAGGAGAAGGTGGGCGCCCGAGTCGGGAAGACCGTAAGGGTCATGCACCACCCTCACGTGGGCGCTGCTGCTGGTGCGCCAATTCGGAGCTTCAACGTGGAGCGAAAGGTTATCGATCCGGGCCCGGGTGCCCCAATAGCTATTGTTTTCCGTGCGGATCCGCAGTTTGATCGTCTGTCCCTGGAACGGCTGGAGGTCCATCACCGCGATCTGCCATCCCTGAAACCAATTCCCCCACAGCTCGCCGATCTGAGTGGAGATGGAAAAGTCGGGTCCACTCAGTACATCAACGTTTATTGGTCGGCTGGTCTGCCGTTCGGCAACCCGCGCGTTCCAGACATAGTAGTTGAGCCGCAGACTCTGCGCGTCATCGGGCACGGCGAAGGCCGGTGAGGTGGCTGACTGGTTGTACGAATTGAGTCTCAGGTACCCGCCGTCCAGGTCATAGGCGTCGCTAATGACCTGCACCTGCGCAGGATCGGACACAGACCAGCCGCTCAAGCTCTCGCTGGAGAAATCATAGTTGGCCGGGTACGTGCTGGTTGGTAGCGTTGTGAGACCTACGGCAAAGTCGTGGTTCAGGGGATAGACGCTGGCGTCCAGCGGCGACAGGCCAAGTTCGAAATCCGGGTTCTCAGGCGCACTGGTGCCTGGATCTGGTGGAACCTGATCTGCCCCGATGCGGACGTACAGCGAGTCCGAGGGTTTCCATCCCGGAGTCTCGATGTACAGCCCGACATTGTCCACGCGGGCGCGTGCGCCCCAATAGTCATTGTCCTCCGTCTGGAATCGCAGCTTGATGACCTGACCGGAAAAACCCTGCAGGTCGAGCGCGGCCGTCTTCCAGCCTTCCAGATTGCTGCCATACGCCGATCCCAAGGACTGAGCAGTCCCGAAATGGTCTCCACTCAGGGCGTACACATTGAGCGGCCGGCTGGCGCTGCTATCGCGGGTTGACCAGGTGGCATAGTCAAATCGCACGCTCTGTGCCTTCGATGGCACCAGAAAGGCTGCCGTATCGGCCCATTGGTTGTAACGATCCAGCCGCACATAGGCCCCGCCCCCTGGCAGGCTATGGTTGTCATTGACCGCGCGCACGTACAGGGTGTCACTCATGGTCCAGTCGGGTGCTTCCACGTTCAGGCTGATGCTATCGATACGGGAACGACCAGACCAATAGCTGTTGGTGTCCGATACAAAGCGGAGTTGGATGGCCCGCCCCTGCCAGGCCTGGAGGTCTAGCACGCCGGTGCGCCATCCTTGAAGGGCGCTTCCGTTGACGGTGCCGATCAGGGTGCTGGCGTCAAAACTTGGCCCGGTGCGTGCGTACACGGTGATCGGTCGTTCGGTGCTGCTCTCCCAACACCAGGAGAAGAAACTGAACCTGAGCGACTGGGCCTCCGGCGGCACGGTAAAGGCCGGAGAATCGACATACTGGTTATAGGCGTTGATGAGGAGATACGGGCCATCCAGGTTGTAGGTGTTGCTGACCACGGTCACTGCGCCGCCCGATCCCGTCCACCCGTCCATCGCCCCGCTGGAAAAATCGAAATTGGCCGGATAGGTCGACGGATCGAGGGGGGTCAGTTCGCGGGACAGGTCCCCATTTCCCACCACTGCTGAAGCCGGCTCTTGCAGCGATAGCCGACCGCTGTTGAACACGAAATTCTCGGGCGCATGCGGCAGGGAAGCGGCTAGTTCAAGGTGATAGGCTCCGGCATCGCCGGTGAGCATACTCCCCACCATCGCGTTCTCCGAGTCATAGGCGTTGACCAACACCCCGGGAATGGGATCCTCACCGGGGCCCCTCTCGCCGTCCTGGTCCTCGTCGGTCCAGACCGTGCCGCGAACATGGCCCACGGCATAGTTGCCGAAATCGTGCCCGGTGGAGGCGTCGAAATCGGCGACGGTCGCCGTCAGGACGCCGGCGTTGGTAAACGCGTACTGGTCCAGCCGGGTCTGCTCTATCCGGTAGGTGCCGGCAGCCAGTGCGGTGAAGCTATAGCCGCCGTCGGAATCGGTGACGGTCATCCTGAGCGGAAGGGTGTCGCCGGCAAGAAACAGACTCACCTGCACGCTGCCCAATCCGGGCTCCGCGGGTTCTTTCGCCCCATTACGGTTGGGGTCGTCAAAGACGACCCCGATGATGGTGGCACCGGTGAACTCGACCATGGCAACGCCCGGAATCCAACTCATCGCCTGCCCGTCGCCGATCAGCACCCGGAGTTGTTTGGCCTCCGGTTGGGTGCTGGTCAGGGTGGCGGTAATGCCTCCATCGGCGTCGGTGGCGCCGGGTGAGCCCGCGATGCTGTTTTCCGAGCCGGTCGCTACTACCCACACGGTGGCATCCCGGACCGGGTTGCCAAAGCTGTCGGTGACGGTCACGACAACTGTGGAAGCCTGGATGCCGTCGGCTGGGTGCGGGCTGGAAGCGGAAAACCGGCCGGCGCTGACGGCAATGGCCGCGGGCTCGACCGACACGGTGATGGTCCCGCTGATGGAGGGTTGGTCGACGTCAGTCAGTTTCACCCACTGGACTCCGGCGGTGCGCAGGGTGAGGCCGGCAAAGGTGTGGAGGCCGTTGTCCGCATCGGGTCCAGTGGTAAAGGTATGGCTGACGGGAAGAGTCGCCTGGGGGTCAGAGCTGCCGAAAGCAACTGTGCCGGTGTAGCCCAACGCAACCTCACCCAAGGCGTCCAGCGCGGTTACTGCCAGCGGGAAGGCAATACCAGCGATGGTCTGCGTCGGCTGGTCGGTGAAGACGAACTGGACTGCGGCCTCGTCTTCATCTGGCAGTCTGACGGAGACATCGCTGCTTTGCGTTGAGGCGGTTGGCGCGGCATAAGACATGCAGTCGAGGCAGGATCCAGCTGCATCGTCTGACTGGGGCAACCAGATGGTGCCGGCAGAGACCAACCCGCGCGAGCCAGCTCCCAGTTGCTCCAGAATGGCCTGGCTAAGCGATGTGGTGATGAAGTTGGTCACGGTGACAGTGCCAGGCGCGACCAAGAGCGGCGCCACGGCGTGGCCGGCCTCCAGGGCCTGCCCTACCGCCAGCATGCCGCTGCCGGTAGCCTTGGGGATCACGTTGCCGCCCGCGTCCACGATGCGGACGGTGACCGTATAGCTTCCTGTGACCAGGCCACTGGTGTTGATGGCACCCACTTGCAGCCGGACCGGAACGAGCGAACTGGGCACTGTCAATGGGCTGCTGATAGAAGCGACTACTGACCCGTCCGGAGCGGACACCTGCACCCGCGCCTCGCCCGCCAGCGGCAGGTTGACCACGTTGGCGACGTCGGCATAGAATGTCGCATTGACCTCGTCCCCCACTTCTACAAAGGTGGGGACGACGATCACGTCAGCGATGCGCAGCAAGGCATCGACCACCGAGACGCTGGCAGCCGCCTGGTGACGAACGACGGATGACTCGACGGCGGCTACCTCGGCCTGGGTCAGCCAGATCCCCTGGCCGGTAGGGGTGATGACGGTCGTCACGGTAACAACCTCGGCCGGCGCAAGCGGCACCGACTGGGCCAGCCAGGAGGTGCTTCCACCCGTCGGTGGGGTCAAGGTGACGGCTGCGGTGGTCGCCAGCGAGCCGGCGTTTCGCAGCCGCAGCGCTAGGGTGGCTGCGGTTCCCTCGAGGATGACGGCCGTCGCCGGGTTAAAGCTGACCTCGATGTCATGGTGCGCCAGTGCACAAGCCTGAAACTCGAGCAGCCGGACGGCGTCACCCAGCAATCCCAGGTCTGCCAACAGGTCGGCGTCGGACGCGTGCATCGCCATGGCGGCCGCAATGGCTGCCAGCGAGTCGTCGGCGGTGATCAGGCCGGACGTTGGTTCCGCGTGGTTGGCGACGGCGCGGGCGGCCGAGACCACCCGATCGCGCAGGTCCAGGGCGCATGGGCCCTCGTGACAGGAGACGTCCAGGTCGTGCACAGCCGATCCCAAATAGGACAACGCACCTGGCAAAACCACGCCGCCAGCCAGTGCGCACTCGCCCGCCAATCGGGCGCTGGTCTGATAGATAGGCAGGGTGTGAGCGCTGAGGATCAGCACGTCCAGCGCGTCGCGTTGGATATACGGCGTGCCCGGCGCCGGGCTCTCGACCGCGACGGTATTGTGTTGGCCAATAGGCACATCCGGAATGGCGAAAGGCACGCTCTGGGAGTAGCTCTCCGCGGGATCCAGCCCCACCGGCGATGCCAGCGGGGACAGCGGCACCCAGGAGGGGCCGGGCATGGCGAGCGTCAGGTCAAAACTACCGGCGATGTTTCCCACGTTGGTCAGGGTGATGCTCAGGGTGGCCGTGCTGTTGGGGCCGGCCCAGATCAGTTCGGGGCCGATCTGCAGGTAATTGAACGCAACGCCGGGCACGGTGTAGGTGGCCGAGTCGGTGTCCTGCAGCGCCGGATTCTCGGCTGCAGCGGCCGACACGGAAAACGGGTAGAGCGTGCCGGCCGGCGGGAGCGTGGACAGCGTGGGCGAAATATACAGGCCGACCTGACCCACCGCGCCTGGCGGCAGATGGACGGTAGTCTGGTCTGCGGCGCTGCCGTTAAAGAGCAGCCAGCCGGCCGGCAGGCCGGTGACGGCGAGGGAAAAGGTGCGCGAAACGGTGGAGGTGTTGCTGATCCGAACCGAATACGCCGAATCCGGGAGCTGGATACGGCCGTCATTGGTCGAGCCGGGCCGCGAGCCGGAAGCGGCTGGACCCCAGGGCACCGTCACCAGAGGGTCCGGGATTACCCGCAATGCCATTCCCTCAAAGGAGGTGGTGGTGACGGTGTGGACGGCCGACGCATAAACGGATGGTGCGCTCGTCAACCGTGCGGTCACCAGGATGGCATGATCCTGCGGCGGGGTTCCAGTGGGTGGTGTAGCTGCAACAGCGCCGGTGGCGTCCACGGCAACCTGCCAACCTTCCGGAGCAGTGACCGTCACGGTAAACGGCTGATCCAGGTTGGTGCTGATGAGGGCGTCAAAGGCGACAGGCGTGTTCGGGTCGGTGATCGTGGCAGGCGGGTCGACCACCAGGGCAAAAAAGGTGGCTGGTCCATCCAATACCACCGCGTCAACGGATGGGGTCGACTCGGTGACATTGAGGCCGCCGGCGTAATTCAGGATGGCCAGGCCGTTGCTCAGCGGAATAGGCGTGGAGCCAATCTGCGCTGATCCAGTTGCCGGACCGATCTGCAGGTTGGCGTCCTGAAGCGCAGCCGCCAGTTGCGCCGTCAAGTTGGGCGCAGCGGTGGGGCCGCTTCCCGATAGGGTGGCTGCCGAGGTGACCAATTGGACCGGCCCGGCCGGCAGCGGGTTGCCGTTGAACCTGACGGTGGCGTTTTGCAGCGTCAGGGTGTAGCCGGTGTCGGCGGTCAGTTCGACAGTGTATTCGGTCCAGTCTCCGCCGGAGGCCAACCCGGCGAGGGCCGGTGCATGCAGACCGGTGCGGCCGGACCCGGCCAACGTCGCCTGGACGGGTCCGCCTGTCAGGAGGGCGAGCAACGCATCCCCCTGGCGTGGTGTTGCCTGAACCGCGCCGCTGCCGATGAGCAAACCAACGCCGTCATAAAGAGCCACAGAGGAAGCAGTAAGCGAGCCGGCGAGGACATGGCTGCCGGGCGATGATGTCCAGGCCCCCTGCAGCGTTCCGCTGATCGTGGTCAGCCCAGTCTCTAGCGAGGCAACGAGCGTGCCGATCGGGTAGAGTGTGTGGGGGGTGACTCGAGCCGAGGCGACCGGCTGCGCTGGGTCACGCTGCGGATAAGCCAGCAGAGCGTCTGGCAGGGGCGGGTCAAACTGGACCCGTTGCTCGAAAAACGAACGGGCCACGCTGCCACCCGCGGTAAAGACGTCCGCCCCGAACTGGCCCAGCATACAATCCACGGTATTCCCGATCCCGGCCCAGAAGAATATGCAGCTGAGAGCTGTTCCCGCGGCCGATATCTCGTCGAACATACTCTGGGCCCGGTCAAACGCGGTTTTCATGTCGCCCCCGGTGTTTATCAGTTCGACGACAGATGCAACAAACGAAAGCGTGTAAGCAGTGAAACCTTGCATGAAACCAAAGATGGGACCCGCCATTGACCAGAAGCTCATGTCCAGCAACCATTCCATCAACGCGTTGTGAAGGCCGTTTTCCATCACGCCGATGGTCTCGCCGGTCTCGGGGTCCATCTCCCACCAACCGATGGCCAACTGGCCATCCAGCAGCACCGGTTCCTGCGGCACCAGAACCACTTTGCCCTGGTAAACGACGTCGATGATGCGGGCTTTGGCCTCGGCCGATAGGTTCAGCGCTTCCAAATCGGGGAGCCGATACTGGTTGATCCAACGGGACTCGATCCCCTGGTCGGCAGCGGCCTCGAATACGCGTGCAGTGGTCGCGGCGGGTTTGTCGAACGCCCGCTGCAGAATGTCTCCTTCCAAACTGGATTCGATAAAGCCCTTTCCCATGTTTAGACCATAGCTGGCGGTGATCGCCTGGCCTGGATAGGGGATCGTGCGGGCCAGCGTGTGGCGCAGGTCCACGTTAAACTCGACGGCTTCATCGCCGGCCTCAGAAGCAATGGTGACGATGCGAGGGGCAGCGTAATACGCCTTGACCAGCATCCCCTCGCCCATCTCCTCCATGGCCTGGTCCGCCTGACTGCCAAAGACAAGCCCAATGGTGCTCAGAAAACGGCCCAGGTTGGTCTGGAAACGCATCCGCACCTGTTGCATGGTGGCCAGCTGGTCGGCCGAAGGAGAAAACAGCCCCTCCAATTCGGCCAGTAGCTCAGAGTCGGCGTTCAACTGCTCGACCGTCGCCAGCATCTGCCCGTTGGCGGCCTCGGCGGCCTCTGTCGGCACCTGTCCAGGCCAGAACCAGGTAGTGTACAGATCCAGGGTGGTAAACAGGGCAGCATTGTCACCGCCGAACTGACCGTAAACCGTCCCTCCTCCCTGTCTGACTTCGAATCCCAACAGGTCCACGACTTCGCGCCGGTAGGTGCGGACCTGGCCGTCGGGGTCTCTGACCTGGAAGGAGAGGAACTCGGCCACCGTGATGTGCGTTCCCAACGGGAAATTGGTGATCAGGTCCTCGAACGAACCGTCGGTGATCACCTCGTTCTCATCGCCTACCCGAAAGTAGGGGGTGTAGGTGTGTTGGGTGTAGACAAAGATCAACCCCGGCTGACGGACGGTGTTCACCAGGTGGCCCAAAGTCACTGGTTTCCCGGCCAATTCCACGGTGCTAAAAGTGCGGGCCAACGGGACTGACTCTCTCATGCCGGGGGCGCTGCCGCCGATGTTGAGAGGGTGGTACTGCTCCACGGTGACCGTCAGCGTTACCTTGTGACGCAGCGCGTCCGGCACCTCACGGATTCGATCGGTGCCGTCGGCGGCCATGTCACCATCGGCGACAAAGCGCTCACCCACGGCCGCGTCCACAAAGGTGGGATCCAGGTCCACCCACCCCAGCCCCGGCAGGTAGGCCTCCACCCACCAGTGGTCGGCTGTCTCTGCCAGCAGGCGCGGATCACTGACCGGGTCGCTGACAGCCGTGCCGGCGGGGATGTGCCCGGCCACGCCCAGGGGGGAGGGGAACATGGATAGGATAAGCTGATGAACCAGAGCGGTCGGCAGCGTTCCGTGGCGGTAACGGGCGGGCACGCCGCTGGCGCGAAGCATGGCGATGAGCAGGCTTGCCTGGTCGAGCGAGTTGCCTGCCCGGCTCCACAGCGTGCCCCGGGTTCCTCGAAGTGAACCGCGGTAGGATTCGTACCCCAACAAGCGGGCGTATTCAAAGAGGCGCAGAGGATCCTGACCCAGTTGGGCTGCCTGGGCCAACATATCCTGGTCGTACGTGTCGGCGTCCACCGTCCAGATGAGCCAGTCGCCGATTGGTTCGCCCTCGATTGTGTCCGGGGCCAGCATGGCGGGGTAAGCTTGGGCGCTCACCTGGCGTCCCTGAAGCACGCCCCAGGCGACTGCTCCTCCGTCCAGCGCGGAAGAACCGGCGACGCTGCCCGGCACCTGGAGGGTGAGAGCAACTGAGGCGCTGCCAAGGGGCGGGATCTTGCCCAGGTTCCAGGCCAATACGTCGGCCGACCGGTCGGGCAGGGGTGACGCGTCCAGGTAGCTTCCCACACCAGACAGCGTATCCACCAACAGCACGTCGTAAAGGGTGTTGGGGTCGTTGCCGAAATCCAGAGCGGCGGCGATGTTCATAGTTTCTGTGAGGGTGGCCGAGATCGGAATATGGGGAATCGCGGCCGGCGGACGGTTGTTGGTGACGGTAAAAGTGACGACAAGCGCGCCCGAGATGGCGTCGGCCGGGCTGTAGGCCGACTGCACTCGGGAAACCGCCAGTGGTTGAGCCAAGACAGCCGGCGCCGCGGGCGCCGGCGCTGCAGCAACCTCGGCCGTCTTCAAGTCGGGAGGTTGGGGGAAGGTTGCCGGCGCCGATGCGGCGGGAAGGACCATCTCGCCGGCAGCCGACACAGAGCGGTTCGCCACAGGGGCGGACGGCAGCATGGCCGCCAACAAGGAGGCTACCACCAACAGATTAAGCGGACGATACACGTGTGGAAGACGGACGGCTTTCATATCTACCTCCCTGTTTGGCTCGCTGGATCGGGTAGCTTTTGCTGCGCAAGAAACCAAACCTGATGAGGACCCAGGGCGATCCAGCCGGCACCGGGCAACCCAATCGGAGTGTATCCGGCCGGATCACCGCCGTCGTACTGCTGGCGGCGTGGTCAGGCGTCTGGCCGGGCACCACGGAGGGTTTGGCTGGCGGGCACTGGGTCCGCCTCGGACGTCACGTCGTATTATATGAATGCTCGAGCCCAGGTGCAAGCAGTCGCTGCAGATTGGACTCGGGGTTGCTGCCTACAAGGTAGCAGGAGGCCCCTCCGCCGGCCGGGGAAGGATCATTCCTCCCTCCGACAACACAAGAACGCGCGGAAAAGCGTCCAATTCGCCAAGCGCGGCAATGATGGCGCTGGCGGCGTCAGTAAACGGCACCATGCTGCACCGACGCACCTGTTCAGGTGGGAGGTCGGACACGAGGTACACCCGAGCGCGTTGAAGGGCGGTGGCAAACCCCGCCGCTTTGTGCCCGCCCAGGGCAAATCTCTCCTGAATCCGCTGCAAGATCTCTGCCGGGCCAGAGGCGCCGAGCATCCAGCTCTCAAAGGTGCTGTTTCCAAAGCCCTCGCTACACTCGGCCAGCAGCACGACGATTCCGCCGGGGCGCACCCCGCGGACGGCATTGTCCAGTGCCTTCTGGGCCTGGTATAGGTTGATGTCCTTGGGGTGACCGCCGGCGCTGACCAACACCAGGTCGGCCGGCTGGGCAATCGGCACTATCCCCCGATCGGCAACCCATTGGCAACCGCACCGATGGGCAAGATTTACGTCGCCCGCCACCGCCTGCGATATCTGATGCCGGCCGTCCAACAGCACATTCAGGATGAGGTCTACGCCCACCAGGGCTGTGCCCTCCTCCAGATCGGCACGAACCGGGTTCCCGTCCAGGCGGCCCGCGGCCACGCCAGGCTGTGCCATCAGGGCATGGTTAGCCTGGATAGTCCCTGCAGAGGCGCAACCGGGCAGAATTGCTTTGGCCCCGCCCGAGAAACCGGCAAACCAGTGCAGTTCCAGGTTGCCCAGGCATATTCGGCGGTCGGCCTCCACGACCGGGCGAAACAGCTCTACCGGTGTGCCGCGGGAAGTGATACCCAACCGCACCACGTCGGTCGGATCGTGGTTGATAACCGGTACCTTGGCAGCTACCACTGGACTGACTGCCCGCTCAATCTCCGCAGAGGTCATGGGACGATGGAGTCCCAGGGCCATCACCACGGTCACCGATTGCTCCGCGACGCCGGCCGACCAGAGTTCCTCCAACACCGGCGGCAGCAACTGGTTCGATGGGCAGGGACGAGTGGCATCGCTGGTGACGATGACTACCCGCTCGCCGGGACGCACCAGGTCCCGCAGGGGCGGGCAGCCGATCGGCCGGGCCAACGCCTGACGCACCGCCTCCGCGGGGTCCGTCTGCAAAGCTGTCGGCGGTACTTGCAGAACCTGCAACAAGCAGGTCGCAGGCAAACAAACGGCAACGGATCGGCGCCCGTAAGGCAGTTTCACGAGACGATCGGTTGGCTTCATGGCATTGGTCTGCATAGCAGACTGAGGGACCGTTTCGACCCGGGAAAGGGAGTCACCCTTTGTCTGGCTGCTGGCGGCAACTGCCTTGCCGGCGACGGCAAGGGCAGGTGGCGATAGGGTCGTGCTATGCTTTCAATTTCTGCTGGATCCGGTACATGCCGATGTAACGACCGGCAAAGTCGTCCCGGCCCAGCAACAGCTCGGTCGCCCGAATGGCCAATCCGAGTTTTTCCGGATCGGTGATCATGCAGGTGGCGCCGGCCTGGATGCTCAGGGCCAGAAACGCCTGGTTGATGATGGGCCGCTCAGGGAGACCGAATGAGACGTTGGTGGCTCCCAGGCTGACATTGACGCCCAGGCGGTGCCGCACCAGCCGGATTGTCTCCAGCGTAACCCGGCCGGCGTAGGAATCCGCCCCCACGGTCAATACCAGCGGGTCAATCAGAATGTCCTCGACCGGTATACCAAGCTGGGCGGCGCGCTCGACTATCCGCTCAGCAATGGCAACCCGAGCTTCGGCCTCGGGCGGAATGCCCTTGTCATCCATCGTCAGGCCAATCACCGCTGCGCCCCGCTGTTTGACCAGGGGCAAGACGTTTTGGAGTGAACTCTCTTCACCATTGACCGAGTTCACCAGCGGCTTGCCCGGAGCCACCAGAAGAGCTGCTTCCAGCGCTTGCGGGTTGGGCGTGTCGATGCATAAAGGCAAAGCGACCTCAGCCGCGACCGCCTGGATGACCTGAGGCAGCAGGGCGACGTCATCCACACCAGGCACGCCGACGTTGACGTCCAACAAGTCGGCCCCAGCCGCTGCCTGCTGGCGCGCCAGACTGCGCACATAATCCAGGTCCATGTCCCGCAAGGCCTCCGCCAAGCGCTTGCGGCCGGTGGGGTTGATCCTCTCGCCGATCATGACGACCGGACCTTCCGTGTTGATGACTAGCTGTTTGGTGCTGCTCCTGACGATGGTCTTCACGGTTTTGTCATCCTTTCCACTCCGCAGGTTGATCGCCCGGCTCTTGGAGTTGGAGACCGCGGACCGGCACGGTCTCGGTCCCGCTGGCCCACTGGCTCAGCCAGCTTAGTATGAATCACATGCCGAAATACGTCAAGGCCCGTTCGAGCCGTTTTGTTGCATGTCATCCCACACTCGACGGTGCAAGGCGTGCCAGACGTGGTATTATCTGGATCCAGTCCAACTGCACACACAGCGCAAGGAGAACCATGAATGACGCCAGTCAACACCCTGCAATTCGCCTGTTTGTCGACCTGTTGGCGGTACCGGCACCGCCTGGCCGCGAGGAACAGCTCGCCGGCGTGATCTGTGACAAACTGGACGGTTGGGGGATCACCCACCAGGTCGACCCGGCTGGAAACGTGCTGGTTCGCATCGAGGGACAGGAGCCGGAGGCCTCATTATGCTGCCTGGCAGCACACATGGACGAAATCGCCGTGGTGGTCAACCGGGTGGAGCCGGACGGAACGCTGCGCGTGGAACGATTGGGGGGATTGCACCCGTGGAAATTGGGTGAGGGTCCGATTCAGATTCTGGGCGATTGTGAGACGGTCCTGGGTATCGTCTCGCTGGGATCGGGTCACGTCCCGGGCGCCGCCAGCCAGGTGGTGACCTGGCAGGAGGCGCGCGTGCTCACCGGCGTTTCCCCGGAGCGGTTGGCGGTGGCCGGAGTTCGGCCGGGCTCAACGGCCGTGCCCATACGGGAAGGGCGGGGGCCGTTCTTCCTGGGCGATGCCACCGACCCGCTGGTCGCAGCCTGGACGTTCGATGACCGGATGGGAGTGGTAGCCCTGTTACGGTTGCTGGAGACGATGACGCGCGAGTCCATCCGTCCCCGACGGCCCACCCTGGTGGCCTTTACGGTTCACGAAGAGGACGGCAGTTTTGGCGCCAAGGCGTTGGCTCTCCGGGAGCAACCGGAGGTCTTTATTGCGCTGGATGGGTGTCCCATGCCGCCCGGCGCGCCGCTGCTGCTGGACGGGCGGCCCGGCGTCTGGTCCAAAGATCGCCTGGCTCCCTATGATCATCGTCTGCTAGGCGCTCTTGGGGCTGCCGCCCGTCGGGCCGGCACAGAGCTCCAACCGGTGGTGTATGACACGGCTGCCAGCGATGCCAGTCTGGTCTACGCGGCCGGGGGCGCCTATCGGATTGCCTGTTTCGGTCACGTCCGGGATAACAGCCACGGTTTCGAGGTCTCCCGGTTGTCCGTGTTCGACAATGTCTGGCGCACCCTGGTGGAATTCGTGCGAGGCTGGGAGGATTAGACCGTCAAGCGGTCGCGTCGATTCCCAACTGGCGTAACCGCTCCGTGCCCGGCCGTCCATGTTCGTCCCAACCGCGCAGCCGGTAGTAGATGGGCAGCATGGCCGCCAGGTTCGGTAGCACCCCGGCTGCCTCGCCCGTTGGTCGCGGTTCGGTCAGCAACCGAGGGGGCAGGGTGTCGTCCGCCGCGGTCACACCTAAACGCAGGTTGATGAGCCGTTTGAGTTGAAACAGCCGGTCACCCGCGGTCAGAACATCGTCCGGGGTCCATTCCCATCCCAGCGCGTTGTTGACGATTTCGACCAACCGTTCCGGGCCGACCTGGGCCTTGATGATGAATTTGCATAACCCCAGCGGGTTAAAGACCCCAGTGTAGTTCTGCCAGTCGTACGCCATCCGGGCCTGCGCTTCGCCCGATGCGTGGTAGGGCACAGTGTCCCCGTACCCGAGGTCGGGAAGGTTGAGCCCGTAGCCGTTCCAATAGCTCAATGCCTCCAGGTGACAACCGCCGCGGACGGCGGTGGCATAATTGACGGCCATGCTGACAAAAGCGCGCGGGTCGTGGTATGCTACCTCCATCCCCTTGACGTGCACGGCCAAATCCTCTGCCCCGTTGCCGATAGCGATTGCGGCCGTTCGCACCCCTTCTCCCAACAGGGTACCGATGTCCTCCCGTAGTGCGATCTTGTGCACCATGGCAACCATGGCAGCCGCATCACCAAACCGCAGCATGACGCCGCCGGTGTCCGCGTCGCTGATTAACCCCTTTTCGAATGCTTCCATGGCAAAGGCAATGGCATTCGAGGTCGAGATGGTGTCCAGGCCGTATCGGTTACAGAGCGAGTTAGCCAGCGATAGGGCGCCCAGGTCCGAAACCTGGCAGCTGCCGCCAAAACCGGCGATGGTCTCATATTCCAGCCCCTTGCCTCGCGGGCTGCGGAACTCGCCTTCCTGTACCTCTTCCTGGTGGCCGCAGCCGATGGGGCAGGCGAAGCAGTGGGTGTGCTTGACCTTGATGCTCTGGTGGATGGTCTGGCCGGAGATCTTGGTGACCTCCGGCCAGTTTCCCAATGTCCAGTTGCGCAAGGCCATGTCGCCCTTGATCTCGGTCGCCACGACGCCGCCCGACGTGCCGTAGGCGCTCATTCCGATTGAAGCCTGTTTGATGTCCGCGTTTTGCGTTCTGATCACCTGACGGAACCGCTCTGGGTCAGGATAGGATGGTTTGGCGTTCCCGCGCAGCACGATGGCCTTGAGATGCTTGCTGCCCATGAGAGCTCCCATGCCCCCGCGTCCGGCCGTGCGGACCAGGTCTGCGGGGCCGTTGAGCACACCGGCTATGCGGACCAGGCGCTCTCCGGCCTGCCCGATGCCGGCGATTTGGGCGCGCGGGTCGGTCTCCTGCGCCAGCAGCTCGGCCGTCCGGAAATAGTCCTGGCCCCACAGATGGGAAGCGTCCCGCAACTCGATGCGATCCCGTGTGCCGTCGATCCACAAGAAGACCGGATGGGCGGACCGGCCGGTGATGAGGAGCCCGTCATAGTTGCACCGCCGCAATTCGGCGCCCCAATAGTTGCCTACGTTGGCTTCGTTCCAGATGCCGGTCAGCGGCGACCGGCCGCACCACGAGGTCCGGCAGCCTGTAGGTGCAAAGGTGCCCGTGAGGAGGCCGTTGAAAACCAAGAGCGGGCTTGCCGGCGCCAGCGGGTCCAGAGAGGGCGACATCTGGTCGTAGTACAGCCGGGCCGCCATCCCCGACCCCAACAACCAGGTGCGGACGTCTGCCTCGTCCAGGTAGAGATCTGACCAGTCGCCCAGGCTCAGGTCGACTTGCAGGTACCGGCCAGCGTAGACTGTCATTGAATGCCTCCTCTCATGGGCCCGAACCGCCGGGCGTACGGTGCCCGCGGTCAGGCAGCGACGGCCGCCAGGGCTCTTTCATAGATGCTCAGCGCCTCATCCAGGTGCGCATCGCTGATAATCAGTGGCGGAATCCAGCGGATCACGTTTCCATAGGTGCCGCAGGTTAACAGCATCAGCCCGTTGTCCAGGCAGTGGTGCCAGACCGCCTTGGCCGAAGCCTGATCCGGTTCGCCGGAGGCCGTCGTGAACTCGACGCCCACCATCAGACCCAACCCCCGAACTTGGCCGATGACCGGGAAACGTTGCTGGAGCCCCTGAAGCGCTGCCTGCAGTTTCACACCCATCCGGGCGCTGTTCTCGATGAGGCCTTCTTCACGCATGACTCGCACTGTGGCGGTGGCGGCGGCGCATCCCACTGCATTGCCACCATAGGTGCCGCCGTGTGAACCGGGCAGCCACCTTTCCATCAATTCGCGGCGGGCAGCGATGCCGCTCAGCGGGAATCCGGATGCCAGTCCTTTGGCCATGACAACAATGTCCGGAGCCAAACCAAAATGCTGGAAGGCAAACCATTGGCCGGTCCGGCCGAAACCTGACTGGATCTCGTCGGCGATGAGGAGGATGCTATTCTCGCGGGCGATCTCTTCCACTCCCTGGAGGAAACCCTCACTGGGCACCACGTAACCGCCCTCACCCAAGATGGGTTCAATCAGGATGGCGGCCGTCTCTTCCGGCGCGGTCTGTGTGGCCAGCAGGTGCCGCAGCTGTTTGAGGCAGAACCGAGTTGTTTCCTTCTCCGACCACCCATAATGGTAGGCGTACGCGAACGGTGCGACAAACACCCCGGGCATCAACGGCTGG
Source organism: Anaerolineales bacterium UBA2181 (assembly GCA_002328075.1). Lineage (GTDB taxonomy): Bacteria > Chloroflexota > Anaerolineae > Promineifilales > UBA4811 > UBA4811. The sequence continues at coordinate 52,200 of DCVT01000042.1, forward strand.
TAGCCTTTCCGGTAGATGGTGTTGGAGGTGTCTAGCGACATGGTGCCCACCGTGCGCCCGTGAAAACTGCCCTGAAAGACGATCAAGTTGGGGCGTCCGGTGGCGTTTCGCGCCAGTTTGAGCGAGGCCTCCACTGCCTCGGCGCCGCTGTTGCTAAAGAAATAGCAGTTCAGGTGCGGCGGAAAAACGCGTTGCAGTTCGGTTACCAGGTCAAGCATCGGCTGGTGATAGACCAGATTCGCCTGTCCGTGAATCAACTTGCCGATTTGCGCCTGGGCGGCCGCCACCACCTTGGGGTGGCAATGACCGGTGTTTGTGACGCCGATGCCGCAGGTAAAATCCAGGTACCGCCGTCCATCGGCCGAATAGATGAAAGCACCCTCGGCGTGATCCACGTGGATCTGGGTGTACCGGTTCCAGACCGGCGAAAGGCTCTTTTTGGGATCGCTCACGATGACCTCCTTGCGAATCTTTGTTGGTTGCGCTCGGTTTCGTTCTGCAAACAGTCAATGTACCCTGTGTCACAAGTATGACCTGGCCACGGCAATACGTCAAGCCTGAGCGGCGGTAAGATCACCTGGCCGCGGCTGGCCAGCGAGACGTTGTTCTCTGCAGCCATTCTCAAGACGCCCCCTGCTGCCGTTCAGGCGACTCGCGCCGAAGGCGGGCCGTGCCTGCGGCCGGTTTCCTATCCCGACGTCAAACAGGCGGAGCTGGCCGGTAGGGACCCGTCCGGCCAAACCGGGTTCAGTGAGTCGAATGGGTGGATTCCAGAGAACCGTCGGCGCTCCCAGGGTCGCACAGAATCGCCCTGCTGTGGGTTGCGTTTCCGGCCGATTGCCTCGATAATTGCGGTCTGCGGTTCACTATCCGGATTGATATACGGTCATTCTTCTCCTCCACCACCATGTCTCCAAGCCCCCTGCTCTTACTCTGCTTCGATCAATGGCGTGCGTGTCAAGGTTGGCGCAGGGCGCCTGCTTCAGGCGATCGGGTCTGGAATACCGGACACCCGGTGGGGGTGTTAATCGAGGACCCGTCATGGAGCTGAGGTTCGGTCGGCGACCGGCCCCGCACCGGCCGACGGCAGCGCCCGAGCCGGCCGAACTGGCAGCGTTGATTGAGCGCTATTTCCGGCGCAACTTTGTGGTCAACCTGCTAGATGGTGCGCTCTTTACGCTGGGGATGAGCTTTTTTGCCTACAGCACCATTGTGCCGCTTTTCATCAGCAAACTCACGTCCAGCACCGTGCCGATCGCGCTGGCAGCCATGATCGCCCAGGGGGGCTGGATGTTGCCCCAGCTTTTCACTGCCAACTGGGCAGAGCAGATGCAACAGCGCAAGCCAGCCGTGGTCCGGTATTCACTGCTGCTGGAGCGGGTGCCAGTGTGGCTGATGATGGGGGCCGCCTTGCTGGCGAATCGGTCGGCAATCCTGGCCCTGGTGGTTTTCCTGCTGGCCTTTGCTCTCCGCGGGCTGGGTGGGGGCGCCGTCGGTCCCGCCTGGCTGGACATGATCGCCCGAATCATACCAGTGGAAAAGCGAGGCCGGTTGGTTGGACTCATGTTCTTCCTCGGCACCGGCAGTGGATTAGCCGGTTCAGTTCTCAGTGCCTGGTTTCTGGACCGGTACGCGTTCCCCTACAACTTTGCCCTCAATTTCGGGGTGGCAGCGGTCATCCAGATGCTGAGCTGGATCGTACTGAATCAGGTGTATGAGCCAGAATGGCCGGCTAATCCGAGCCGCCAGAACCAGCGACAGTTCTTTGCCGGCCTGCTGCCCCTGCTTCAGGGGGACAAAGCCTTCCGCCGGTTCTTGTCGGCCCGCGGACTGATGTGCCTGGGGAACATGGGGGCCGGTTTTCTGGTCGTAGCTGCCGTGCAGCGGTGGAGCGTGCCCGACAGCACCGTTGGCATCTATACCGGCGCTCAATTGCTGGGTCAGATGCTGGGCACCCCGGTTATCGGTTACCTGGCTGACCGGTTTGGTCACAAGCTTTCGCTGGAACTGAGTGCCTTTGCGTTTCTGCTGGCCTTTACTCTGGCCTGGCAGGCGACTGCTGCCGCCTGGTACTATGTGGTGTTTGTTCTGTTGGGCGTGGCAATGGGTGCGGTACTGGTCTCCGGCAGCATGTCGGCACTCGAGTATGCGACTCCGGACCGGCGGCCGACCTATGTTGGCATTGCCAATTCCGCGATGGGGGTCATCTACATGGCCGGTCCGCTGCTGGCGGTAGGCCTCGTCAGCGCGGGGTACGGGTTGATATTCGCGCTGAGCGCCGCCTTTAATCTACTGGCTCTGGTGGCGCTGGTTGCCTGGGTGCAGGACCCACGGTCGCCTGCCAGCGCGTCTCAGGTGCGACCCTAGCGCGAGGTGGACCGGCAGAGCAGTCACCGGGCAATGTTCGAGCCGGTGTCAAACCGCCAATCCACCCCGCGCTCGGTCGGGGAATCGCGGATCAAACCTGGATCGGCCGAAAGTGCCGGATGTCCAGGATGGAACCCTCACGTTCAGCGGGATCCTTGAGGACCGCCTCTACCTCCATGCCGATGTAAACATCCTCTGGGTCGGTTTCGCCCAGATAGTGCACCAACCCTCCGTCGGAGCCATCCAACTGGACCAAAGCCAGAACGAGTGGCACCGCCAGCGGTTGGTCGTCGAGGTCCCAATACAGGATGGTGTAGGTCACAACCTGACCCTGGTTCTCCACCTGCACCCACTCGTCCAGCTCTGCAAAGCACCGCTCGCAAAACATGGTTGCTGGCACGTAGATCAGGTCGCATTCCGGGCAGCGAGTGCCCATGAACTTGCCGTTCTCCTTCACTTCGCGAAAGAAGCGTTCGCCAGCGACGCCGGCCGTGTATCGGTTGGTAATGGGAATATCACCGTGCCAGGCGATGGCCTGGTGCACCTTGTCGGGCTTGTTGAGTATTGCCACGCTGACCTCCTACACGGGTTTGAAATGGCGTATGTCCAGGATAGAGCCGGTGCGTTCCTCTTCCGGTTTCCAGACTGCCTGGACGCGCATGCCAATGTGCACCTTCTTGGGGTCCACGTCACCCAATAGGTGCATGATTCCTACAGACGGGCGGGTGCCATCAATGTCAATGACCGCGGGTATCTGCGGTTCGGTCAGATACTGCATGTCCCACGTAACGTAGCACAACGAAAAGGTGTTCACCGTGCCGGTGTCTGGCAGGTTCACCCAGTCGTCCATCGGGCGAAAGCACCACTCGCAAAAGGCCCGGGGCGGAACCACTGTCCGGCGGCACTGGTTGCAGCGCACGCCGACAAGATGCCCTTGCTTCAATTCGCTCAGGTACCGGCCGATGGCGATGCCGGCGTCCCAGGCGTACTGTGCCTGCGGGTCCCATGTGTTGTACAGGACGCGACCCTGTTCAAAGTCCGACTCGTGCAGGTACACTCCGGGGAATTTATCTATCTTGACGGTCATGGCAGACTCTCCTTCTGGCTACACACCTAGCACCGCAACAGTGCCCACCTGCATCAGGTCGCCCCATGCCTGAGCGACGCCACGCCTGGGCTGGCCGGGCACCTGGCGGGCGCCGGCCTCTCCTCGCAGCTGCCAGAAAAGCTCTGCGACTTTCATCAGCCCGGCAGCGGCAATCGGATTGCCGACCCCCAACAGGCCACCACTGGGGCAGACGGGCAAGTCGCCGTTCCTTTGCGTGATCCCCAACGCGGTTGCCTCGGGTGCCTTGCCCCGGTCAAACAACATGAGCCCTTCCAGGTGGTGCAGTTCTTTGTAGTCAAAGGGGTCGTACGGCTCGGCAATGTGGATCTGTTTGCGGGGCTCGGTAATGCCGGCCATTTCGTAAGCCATGCGGGCTGCTTTCTCCACGTAACGCGGGTAGCATAGGTCGCGATTCGTCCAGTAAGCCGTATCCAGGTTCCAGCCTACGCCCTCGATCCAAATCGGTTTGTCACAGATGCGGCGTGCGACGTGTTCGGCCGCCAGGACCAGCGCTACTGCTCCATCGGTCACCGGGCTCACATCCAATCGCTGGACGGGCCATGCGAGCACCTCAGAGTTCAGAACGTCCTGCAACGTGATGTTGGCGTCCCCGAGCAGGCTGCAGGGGTGGTCGGCCGCATTTCGCTTGTTCTTGACCGACACCAGGGCAATATCCTCTTTCTTGAGCCCGTAGGTGTGCATGTAGCGGTTCATCTCCATGGCAAAGATCCATAGGAGATTTGGCTTCAACGGGCGTTCGGTGGTGTGGTCAAAGATGGTGAGGAACGCTCCCTGCGGGTGCGGCTGGCACGAGGACATCTTTTCCTCACAGACCACCAGGCAGATGTCGAAAAGGCCAGACGCCACGTGGTACCAGCCGTGGATAGGAGCAAACACGCCGGTGCCTCCGCCGACGTAGCAGCGCGTGTACGGTTTGCGCCAGGCGCCTGACCCATCCGACAGGTACTCCCCTTTCATATGTACGCCATCAAACGAGTCCGGTGCGGTGCCGTGTACCACACAGTCCACTTCATCCAGCGTCAGGTCGCAGTAGTCCAGGGCCATCTTGGACGCTTCATATGACAGCTCCTTTCCGGTCTCTAGTGCGCGACGGACGAAACGAGTCATGCCCGCTCCGACAACAGCGACTTTGCGCATTGCCATGGTTTGCCTCCTAGCTGCTGAGAATGACGGCGGCGCCGCTGGTGCTGGGCACGCCGCGCCAACCAAAGGCCAGACCGGTTTCGACGCCCGGTATCTGATGGGCGCCGGCCTCACCGCGCAATTGCAGGGCTACCTCCACCACTGCTCGCAGGCCGGAAGCGTCCAGCAGGTGACCCCCGCCGATGCTTCCACCGGATGCATTGACCGGGAGAGCGCCCTCTATCTCTGTGACGCCATCGGCGGTGAGAAAGCCACCCCGACCGTATTCACAGAACCCCAGGGCTTCCAGGTGCTGCAATTCCTTGTAGGAATAGGCGTCATCGATCTCGGCTAGATCAATCTCGTCCATCGCGTTACGGATCCCGGCCGTGCGGTAGGCCATCCGCCCCGCCTCTTCCGCATAGATGGCGCGACCCCAAGCCCGATTCTCCAGCGAGGGAGAGTCATTGCACCAGCCTATGCCCCGAATCCAGATCGGAACGTCGGTGAGACTCTGTGCCACCTCGGCGGATGCCAGCACCACCACGATGGCGCCGTCGGCGTGCGGGCTGATGTCCACCACCGAAAGCGGGTACGCGACCATCTCTGAATCCAATGCCTGGTCGGGTTCAAGCGCGGCGCCAAAAGCCGCTGCCGGATTGAGCAGAGCATTACGCTTGTTTTTTGCCACCACCAGGGCGCAGTGCTCCCGGGTCGCTCCGCTCGTGTACAGATAGCGATTCATCTCCATTCCAGCGATAAAAACCGGATTGGCACGCAGCGGCCGATTGAGCACTGGGTCCATGGCGTACGCAGTGATGCGGGGCAGCGTCAGTACGTTGGAGGCCTTGCTGTGCGCCTCAACCGCTACCACGTCCACAATCCCGCTGGCAATCTGCATATAGGCCGTTGCCAGTCCGTGGATGCCGTCGCCTGGAATGGTGACGTTGGGCTTGAGCATTCCGCCCAACTGGTCAGGAACATATTCGTCGAATATGCTGGTCCCTTCCGTGAAATCTTCGGCAACCGAGACGATGCTGTCCACGTCCGAGCGCGGGTCCAGCCCGGCGTCTTCGTATGCCTTGACCGCTGCTTCGTACACCAGTTCCTTGTAGGAGACTTCCGGCGTGAGGGGACGGAAGCTGGTGTACCCGATGCCCACAATGGCTACCTCTTGGGACATTCATTGCCTCCTTGAATGATGACCTGCAACGCGACACGCATGATCCTCTCGTGTCCTGTTGGCCCGCTGTCCGCTTGTCCTGTTCGACCGGCATTTATCTCGATGGACCTCACCTCCTTGCCCATATGACACCATGGCCCGGCGTCACTCCTGTTCGCCAGAACCGCTTCTTGGCTTATTGTATCCGCAGCAACCGCGCGTGCAAGTGATGCAGGTCAAGTGCAGCCAGAGCTCGTTCATCGGCACGCCTGCCGGACACCACACGGGCGGCGGGTTCAGCAGCGCTCACCCAGATCGAACCCGGCTAGCCTGCCCAGAGGCTTGGCCTAAGACGAGTACATGCCCGAGGGATCCAACTCCTCGCGGATGATCCTCAACTCCTCGGCCTCGGGCGGTTCCGTCGTCTGCACCTCATCCGCCGTGCAAAGCGGCCAACTGATCTCGCGCCGTACCTGGTCCACAGTCACGCCCGGGTGCACCGAGATCAAACGCATTTCGTGTGTCGCCGGATCAACGTCAAACACGGCCTTGTCAGTCACGACCAGGCCGGGCCCTTGCCCACGAATGCCCAACGCATCTCGCTCACCCGGCCGGCCTGCTAGGTGGCCGACGCTGGTAATGAACGCCAGCCGCTCCACAAAGCTCCGTCTCTGCAGGCGAGTGATGATGTACACCTTTTTGGCATGCAGCGCGATCTCGCATGCGCCACCGCTGCCGGGAAGGCGAACAGCCGGAGATCGGTACATGGCGGACAAATCGTCCGGATGGCTGCCGATGACGGTGGTGTTGATATTGCCGAATCGGTCGATCTGCGCCACGCCCAAAAAAGCCACCTCAATGCGGCCACCCCGTGAATAATCCATGAACAGATCGGCCATCGGGCACACCAGCGTGGCGCCGCTTATCAGTGTAGGATCGCCGATGGAGAGGGGAAGCCGCGCCGGTTGGGCGCCGAACACGCCGGATTCGTAAACCAGTTCAAGGTCCGGCGCGCCAGGTTACAGGCGATGTTTGGCAGGCCGACGCCGACAAAGACCACCCTTTCTCGGGCCAGAGCTCGCGCCGAGCAGACGATCATCAACTCAGAAGGAGTGAATTGCATATTGGTGCTCCCGGGTCGACTGGTGGAGGGACAAGCAACACCGGCCGGCTCAATCTGCTGCCTGACTGGATGGGTCAACCTGATTGGCATACAATCCATAGTTGACCGGGCAAGAGAGAGCATCGCCCGGCGCCAGGCGTGACCAGATGGACGGTTCTTGCCTGGTGAGTTTGTCCAGGTATTCCTCCCAGCAAGTCACGCCGAACACCCATTCGTCTAGCCAATCCAACGCAGCTGAGTGGTCGCGCGATATGCGGTCCCACGTCAGGTAGAACTGGTTGTCGCGGTCGTAATATCCCTGAACGTAGAAGGGATGAGCGCCGCGGGGCTGGTGAACGACGGCGTCCACCGCCAGGTGCGGCATCACGGTTCGGTTAGGGTCGCGGCGGATCAATGACTGGTCCACGATCTCCTCCACGACCACGATCACATGGCGGGCGGAAAAGGCGGTCTCTTTTTGAACCCCCAGGAGGCCCCACATCTGTGTGTTGCCCTGAGAGTCCGCCCGCTGCGCGTGGATGATGGCAACATCCGGGTTCAAAGGCGGAACGACTGCGATCCGCTCAGGGGTGTACGGGCTATCGACAAACTGGATGCGGGGGTTGACACGGGGTAGATCATCGCCCAAGTGACTGCGCAAGGGAAAGAAGGGCAACCCGGCAGCTCCGGCCGTGTACCGGCATACCATGCCAAAGTGCGAATACTCTTCCAGTTCCACCGCGCACGGCACTCCCTTTTCAATAGCGCGGCGGATGCAGTGCAAGGGGCCGATGCCCGGATTGCCCAGGTAGCTAAATATCAGCTTGCGGGCACACCCGGCCGCAACCATCTGATCGTAGATCAGGTCGGGCGTCATCCGACAAAGGACCAGGTCCCTCCGGCGCTGTCGGATGATCTCGTGGGCGGCCGCGGTGCAGATGAAAGCGGTGAACCCCTCGATGGCAACGGTGTCTCCGTCGTGCACCAGTCTTTGGATAGCGTCATGCATATCGGTGAGCTTGGCGGCTATGATTGGATCTCCTGTGGTTCTCCTTCCGGTGGGGTGGCAAGACTCGAGCCGACGGTCACTCGACAGTGGTCTGAGGCGGCTGGCGCGGCCTCAGAGGGATGGTGCGGAACTCGCGCACAAAGCGCGCAAAGTTGCCAACGATGGTTTCGAACAGCGCCCGGCCGAATTCGGCCGTGGCTACGGTGGGGTCGCCGCAAACGCCTGTCCGGCTCATCCTGGACCACCAATCCTGCCAGCTCAGTACGCTGGGCTCCGGATGGTCCCAGTTGAAATACTCTAGCTTGATCTGGCCAATCTCCCGGATCGCCTTGTCCATCTGCACCAGGTCGGGCCGCAGATGCAACATCAACGCCGTTTCAAACTCGCCAGCGTGCGCCACTCCGCCCGGCGCTGACCGGCGCATCTGAGAGAGCGTAGGTTCAGCGAAGGTGGGGTCGATGGCAGCATTGGGGCTCATGGCGCCGCAGACCACACCTGTCTCCAGCACGACGCGGCGCGCGGCCAGGTCCGCAATCGGCGCGTTGGACCCGTGGCCATTGACCAACAGAATGTGGGTGAATCCATGCCGCGCCACGCTGATGGCTACATCGGATACGTAGCGGATCAACGTGAGCATGTCCACCGATACGGTACCCGGAAAATCCATGTGGTGCTCGTCCAGGCCGTAGGGGATGAGGGGCATCACCAGCGCCAGCCCGTCAACGCGCTGGGCCACCTCGTGGCAGATAGCTTCCACAATGGTGTTGTCGGTACTGACGGGCAGGTGAGGGCCATGGTCCTCGATGGTACCAAAGGGAAGCAGAACCGCCGGTTGTTGCTGGATGGCCTCACGCATTTGAGGCCAGGATAGCTCTTCGTAGCGGGTCGGGTTCAAGGTTGCACCCCCGCCTTCTCGACCTCCATGACCGCCTCGGCAAAGATCTGAAAGGCGGTATCGGCCTCGGCCTCGGTGATAATCAGGGGAGGGGAAAAGCGGATGCTGTTCGGGCCGCAGGTCAGCGTCAGTAGGCCCCGTTTAAAGCACCCTAGCATCACCTGTTCCGCCTCCCGCACGGCCTTCTTGCGGGTCACCTTGTCCTGAACCAGTTCCACGCCAATCATCAGCCCGCGGCCGCGCACGTCCCCGATGAGCCGGCTGCTTTCGGCCAGGTCGGCCAGTTTGGCCATGAGGTAAGCTCCAATCCGTGTAGCGTTATCCAGCAGCCTTTCCTCCTCCAATACGTCCAGGGTCGCGTGCGCGGCGGCGCAGCACACGGGGTTGCCGCCAAACGTGCTGCCGTGGGAGCCGGGCGGCCAGCGCATCAGTTCGCGGCGCGCGATCATGGCCGCGATAGGCATGCCGGAAGCCAATGCCTTGGCCATGCAGATCATATCTGGTTCTACCCCCCAATGCTCCACCGCAAACATCTTGCCAGTGCGACCCATGCCGGACTGGATCTCGTCTGCTACCAACAGGATATCGTGTCGTTTACACAGCTCGGCCAGTTTGCTCAGCCATCCCACGGGCGGGACGATGTACCCACCTTCACCCTGAATAGCTTCGACAAAGACGGCGGCGACCTCGTCGGGCGCTACCGTTTTGCCAAAGACCTGATCCTCGATAAAGTCCACGCAGGCCAGATTGCATTGGGGATATGTGAGGTGATGTGCGCACCGGTAGCAGTAGGCATACGGAATGTGGGTGATGGCCGGGACGAGCGGGCGAAAGCCGCTATGGTACAACGTCTTGCTGGCCGTCAGAGAGATGGCTCCCATCGTCCGGCCATGAAAGGCGCCCATGAACGCCAGGATATGGGTCCGGCGAGTGGCGTGGCGCGTCAGTTTGAGAGCTGCCTCGACGGCCTCGGCCCCCGAGTTTCCCAGGTAGGCCACCATGGGCTCTTTGCCGGGCGCTAGCCGGCCGAGCCTCTCGGCAAGGCTGATGTAGAGCGGGTCGTAAAAGTCGGCGGCGCATATGTGTAGCAGGTTACCGGCCTGCTCCCGGATCGCCTGAACAACGCGCGGGTGGCAATGCCCGGTGGAACAGACCGCGATGCCCGCGGCGCAATCTAGGAAGCGGTTGCCATCCACGTCTTCCACTTCCGTGCCGGCCGCCCGCTTGACGACGAGCGGATAGGCGTGGGGAAGCGAGGGGCTGACGGACCGTCTGTTTTGGGCCAACACGGCCTTGGCCTTGGGGCCAGGGAGTTCGGTCACCAGGTTTGGTTTCGTGTTCATGTCCATTCCTCCTGGACTGTTTGAAAGAAACGGCCAGGGACGGTGCGGGTGCGCTGCGCCGCGCCTGGCTCAAGGGATTGTGTCAGCCGTTCAGGCCCAATGAGGCCAACTTGGCAGCGGTTGGCACGCCGTTCTCGTCCCAGCCACGCAGCCGGTAGAACTCGGGGAGCATTCGGTCCAGTTCCACCACGTGGCCCCTGCCCGGTCCCTCTGGCAGCGATTCCGCCAGCATACGTGGGGGGAGCGTGTCGTCTGCCCCGGTAAACCCTGCGCCCAACAGATACAGCCGTTCCAGGTTAAAAATGCGATCCCCTACGTGCAATAGATCTTCCGAGGTATATCCGGCGCCGGTGGCGTGGTTCAGCATCTGAGTCAACCGGGTGGGCATGACCTGGTAATCTTGGCTTAACAGGTAGCGAATGGCCAGAAAGACACATAGCCCAGCCGAATCCACCAGCGCAAACAAGTCCTCGAAATGCTTGATATAGGCTGCCTTGCCCTCGACGGCCAGTGGATCAAGCTTTCTCGGCACACCAAATACCTCCATGTAGGCCAGGTCGCCCATCATGTGAGAGGCGCCGATGCTCGAGGTGGCGTACAACAACCCCATTCCCTTGGAACCGCGCGGGTCGTACCCGGGCATCTCTAGCTTGCGGGCGGTCATGGATAGCTCTGGGTGTCCGTAACTAGTCGCCAGCCGGTAACTCCCCTCGGCTAGCCGGTCGCCAAAGCCCTCCCGATAGGCGGTCTTTTGCACCAGTTCAATTACTGCATCGGCATCGCCAAAGTGAAGCGGCCGTCCGACGTCGGCGATCGGCAGGCACCCTTTTTCTGCCAACTCCATGGCGCAGGAAATGGTGACGCCCGTGGAAATGGTGTCCAAACCTAACTCGTTGCACCAATAGTTGGCCCGCGTGATCGCCGCCAAGTTGTCCACCCCGCACGAGCTTCCCAGAGCGGCAATGGTCTCATATTCCGGTCCTTCGCCCTCGCCCGAATAGGGTGGCTCTTGTACCTCGGTGTCGCGACCACAGGCGATGGGGCAACCGAAACAGGCCTTGGGCCGGCGCAGGTATTTCTCCTTGAGGGCGTGGCCGCTAATCTGTTCGACGCCCTCAAAGACGCCGGTCTGGAAATTGCGTGTCGGAAGAATGCCCAACTCATTAGTCACCGGAGGGACGTAGGCTGTGCCGTACTCGCGAAGCGCCGACCCCTGGCGGACCGACTCCCGCACCTCGGATCGCACTTGTTGGCAGAGCGCGTTCATCTCCTCCGGATGGTACAGGGCCACCTCATGCGTCCCGTGAACCACGACGGCTTTGAGGAGCTTGCTGCCCATCACCGCACCGACGCCAGAGCGGGCGGCCGCCCGGTTCTTGTCGTTCATGATAGCAGCAATCCGGACCAAGTTCTCGCCGGCCGGTCCGATACAGGCCACCTTGGCCTTCCGGTGGGTTTCGGCCAGGAGCGAATCCTCAGTCTCTGGAACCAACTTGCCCCAGAGATGCTCGGCCGGCCGGAGCTCTGCCTGTTCATCCTGGATCCAAAGGTAGACCGGCCGGCTGGCGCGACCCCGAATGATCACCAGGTCGTAGCCAGTCTGTTTCAGCATGGTGGGAAAGGTGCCACCGGAATTGGAGCGCGAAAGAGCCCCAGTGAGCGGTGATTTGCTCACCACCATGTATCGATTGCCCGTGGGTGCCGGGGTTCCGGTGAGCGGACCGGTGGCCAAGATGAGCAAGTTCTCGGGCGACAGCGGGTCCACGGTCGGGCTCGTCAAATCGGAGAGGTACCTCACGGCCAGTCCCCGGCCGCCCAGATACTGTTTCGCGGTGCCCAGATCCACTGGCTCCACCGCGGTGGTTCTGTGGGTCAGGTCGACGTGCAAAGCCTTGCCATGCCATCCGTACATGTTGTTACTCCTTGTTTCTGTGCCCGCTCGTCCTGATGCCGCTGCCCGGGTCGTTGCCGGTTAACCACCTTCCATGGCGGGGAAGGCGCTCAGTACGTCGCCGGGTTTCAGGGGATGGCCGGGTCCAACCGGGCGGCCGTTCAGCAGAATGACCATGTGCTCTGGCTGGTCTATGGGCACACCCAGCTGCGAAAGCACCCGGCCAATATCGCTGCCATCGGCCACCTCGATCTGGCATCGGCTGCCTTGGGCGGAGGCCGGCAACCAGCGCCGGAAGGTGGCGAACAACCGGACTTCAATCTGCATCGTCAATCACTCTTGGGCTTGCTCGCGGCGGCAGCCTCTATGGTTGGCGACCATGGCGAGTCGACAACCCCGCGAGATCTCGAATATCAAGCGGCCTTGATCATTCTACAGCCGACACCGTTTTTTTTCAAGCCGACTGCCTGGAATCGCCCAAGGTCGCTGGCGGCCAAATAGGGGCACATGGCCCGGACACGCCCTCCCGCGACGGACCAGCGGTTTGTTGGGCACAGGCGATCTCGTCAGCCTAGCATGTGGGCTTGCGACATAACGCAGCGCCTGCTTTCGGGCCGCCGGCCAGCAAAGGAAAAGGGACGAAATCGTTTTGGCAGGGCGGTCCGGGCGCCGCCCACATGACCTGCGCGGTCAGGTCCATTACTAAGGATGCGACCGTCTGAGTGCGTTCGTGGACCGGGTCCCCGGAATCTTCGTGGCTGCAGATGGCGTCTGGCCAGTTGACATGATCCCGCAATAGGGTCTGAAGGCTCTCCACCGTCACAGAGCCCACCTGCGCAGCCATCAACCGGCGCGCGCGGTTCACCCGAACGTTGGACCCGGCGTAAACCCCCGGCTCTTCCAGGGCCTGCATTTTGGGGGAAAGATAGTGGTTGCTGTGGGCCAGCCAACCGCTTTGACCGTATTCGATTTCGTGGGTGGCGGCCGAGGTTTCTACGTTGTACAGCTCACCGCTGGCATCTGCCAACAGGTGATTATAGCCGCCCGCCCGAGACTTGGGCACGCAGGCTCGAATCGCTTCGCCGATGGTGCGAGCGGCCAATATTGCCCGGGCACAGAGGATGCGCGGCACACCGGCGCGGACATCAGTAGGATACACGGAATCAATGGCAACCGCCAATCCGCACGCGTTGAGTCCGATGTTGGCCAGGAGCGGGCCATAGGTCATGGCGAGAAAGGATGGACCCTCGTCCGGAATAGAGCGCACCAGGTAAACGTGGTCGGCGTCCTCGCTCTGCCAGTCCTCGTTATGAGCCAAGAATACATGGCCGTTGCCCGTCAGGTCGCCGCTCACCGCTACGGAGGTGCAACCCCAGGCCTGCTCCGGTTGCATGAGGCCCTCATAGCAGTTGAGTGCCCATACCTCCAAGAAAGAGATGTCGGCGCCCTCGGCAATCCCGCGGAGCTCTTCAACAAAGCCTGGGAACGCGACCTCACCGTAAGGAAGGAACTTGCGGGTCTCGACCAGCGCTTCGTCCCAATTCAGGCCCGTTGCATGGGGCAAGAGCTCCCGGTATTGGGCTAGGCTGGCCTCCACCTGCTCACGGGCGGCATCGCCTTGTTGGCGTCCCCTCTCCCGGGCGTTTCCCCGGACCTCGTACAGCGGCAACACTCGAGTAGCCATCTTGCGGCTCCTGACCCGGCAGTGATTGTGAAAACGGCGGTGACCAGATCCTGAGCTGCATCCTACCATATCAAAAGAGCCAAGGCAAGTTGACGAGGCTGAGGCATCCGGACCAGCACCAGGCCGGGCATATGCGCTGCCCGGAGTCTGCGCCAGTTTGTTTCGGCCCGACCGGGGGAGTGGTGGGGCGCGGTCGTCTACCAACCGACGACCGCAAGATGCGAGTTGCTCTGCGGCTGCTTTGTGCTACCATCGCCGGGAGCCGGACCGCGGACTTGAGCCGGTAGGAGAGCACAGCATGGCAGCAGACCCGATTCCCGTATTGAGTGTTAGCGGCAGCCATCGTCAGGTGGGGCAACAGATCGGCGCTGCACGACGGATGCATCTGAACCGCCTCTTGGATAGGGTCCGCCTCGAACTGCCCCCCGGCCTGGGTTGGGATTGGGCGGTCGGCCGGGTGCGACCGTACCTGGATTGCAGCCGAGCCGCACTTCCCGAATACGTGACCGAGTTGGCGGGGATTGCGGAAGGGGCTGACCTGCCGCTGGATCACCTATTCGTCGCCATGTGCGAAGAGCTCTTTGAGCCCAGCCCGGGCTCAGGTTGCACCGACCTTGCAGCTCGAGGCCGTGCGACAGTGGACGGATCGACTCTGGTGGCACATACCAATGATCTGGGACCGGAGACCGAGGAGGAGCTGGTGATTCTGCGGGTACAGGCGGCGGATGAACCGGAATTCCTGGCTGTATCGGTGGGCGGGCTGGGCCTGAGCGCGGGCCTCAATACGGCCGGAATCAGCCTCACCGGCAACCAGGTATCCAGCACCGATGTGCGTATAGGGGTTCCGCGACTGCTGGTAGTGCGGGCCATTCTGGCTGCCCGCACGCTGGGCGAAGCGATGGATACCTGCCTGCTGCCTCAGCGCGCCTCTAGCTACAACAACATCATCGCCGATGCCAACGGAGAAGTGTACAGCATGGAGGGCGCGGCGACCGACTGCGAACCGCTCTACATCGAGGATGATCTGCTGGCTCACGCCAACCACTATATCAGCCCGGCGATGCGTGACAAGGAGGCAGACCGTAACGCAATTGGCAGTTCGGTCATTCGCCAGCATCGAGCCATGCGCCTTCTGCGAGAAAACCGGGGAGGGCTCTCGCCTGACCTGTTCCGGCAGTTGCTGGCCGACCACGCCAATTACCCGGCTTCCATCTGCAAGCACGGAATCGAGTCGGTGACGGTCTTTGCAGTGATTATCTGCGTCGAAGATAGGCGAGTGTGGATAGGCCGCGGCCGGCCGTGCCAGACAATCTGGCACGAGCACCAGTTGGAGCGTTGGTCGGGAACGCCAGACGGCGTGTTGGTCTGAGTCTCGCGAAGATAAAGGGGCGCCATTAGGCGCCCCTTCTCAAATGCTCCCTGCTCCGATCTAGTACATGTCCTCCGGCGGCGCGGCCGGGGCTGGCCTTTTCTTCTCGGGCATGTCGGTGATCAGCGCCTCGGTGGTCAGGATCATCGCGGCAATGGAGACCGCGTTCTCCAAAGCGCCCTTGGTCACTTTGGCGGGGTCAATGATGCCGGCCTTGACCATATTCACGTATTGGCCGGTCATCACGTCGTACCCGATGTTCAGGTCGCTGAGCTCCCGTTGCTTGCGCCGGACAGCGTCCAGCACAACTGCGCCTTCCATGCCCGCGTTGCTGGCGATTCTTCGCAGAGGTTCCTCCAGTGCTTTGCGCAGGATGGCGATGCCAATCTCCTCATCCCGGTTGGCCGGCTTGATTGCGTCGAGCGCCGGTATGGCATTGACCAATGCGACTCCGCCACCGGGTACAATGCCTTCCTCAACGGCTGCTCGGGTAGCGCTGAGCGCGTCCTCCACCCGGTGTTTCTTTTCCTTCATCTCGGTCTCGGTTGCGGCGCCTACGCCAATCACCGCCACGCCGCCGGAGAGCTTGGCCAGCCGTTCCTGCAGTTTTTCGCGGTCATAGTCGCTGGTCGTTTTCTCGATTTCGACCTTGATCTGCTCGATCCGGCCACGGATCTGTGCCTCGTCCCCGGCGCCGCCCACGATGGTGGTATCGTCCTTGGTCGCTACCACCTTACTGGCGCGGCCGAGGTCGGAGATAGCCACGGATTCTAGCTTGCGACCCAGCTCCTCGGTAATAACCTGGCCACCGGTGAGGATGGCGATGTCCTGCATCAAGGCCTTGCGCCGATCGCCGAAACCAGGTGCCTTGATGGCCAGCGCGTTGATCATGCCACGTAGCTTGTTCAGAACCAGCGTAGCCAACGCCTCACCGTCCACGTCCTCAGCGATGATGACCAGATCTCGCTTGCCGATGCGCACTAGCTTTTCTAGGATCGGGATGAGATCGGCCGCCACCGAGATCTTTTTGTCGTGTATCAGCAGGTATGGCTCGCTGATGGTTGACTCCATGCTCTCCGAGTCGGTGACGAAATAGGGGGAGATGTAACCTCGGTCGAACTGCATACCTTCCACAAACTTGGTTTCAAACGTGAGTCCCTTGGCTTCTTCTACGGTGATGACTCCGTCTTTTCCGACCTTTTCCATTACGTCCGCAATCAGGTTGCCGATCTCCTGATCCTGCGCCGAGATGGCAGCCACGGCGGCGATCTCCTGCCGGGTCTCAATCTCGATCGCCATGTCGGCAATGGCCTTGCTCAGCGCCCGGGTCCCTTTTTCCAGGCCTCGTTTGAGCAGCATGGGGTTGACGCCGGCCGTGACGTTCTTGAGACCCTCGCTGACGACGGCGTGCGCCAGCAACGTGGCAGTGGTGGTGCCGTCACCGGCAATATCGTTCGTTTTGGTGGCAGCTTCCTTGATCAGTTGCGCCCCCATGTTTTCCCAGGGGTCGCTTAACTCAATGTCCTTGGCGACGGTTACGCCGTCGTGGGTGATGGTAGGTGCACCCCATTTCTTGTCCAGGGCGACGTTTCGTCCTTTGGGGCCGAGGGTGGTCACAACAGCCTTCGCCAGCTCGTCAATGCCGGCCTTGAGTTTTCGTCGTGCTTCTTCGCTGAACTCCAATTGTTTCGCCATGTTAGCTCTCCCGTTATGATGATTTCGCGCCTATTTGAGAATTGCCAGAATGTCTGATTCCACCAAGATGAGAAGTTTGCGGTCGCCCAATTTGATCTCGGTGCCGGCGTACTTGGCAAACAGCACCCGGTCATCCACCGTCAGGTCCATGGCTACCCGCTTTCCTTCGCTGTCGCGACGGCCTGGACCGACCGCGAGCACCTTCCCCTCCTGCGGTCGTTCTTTGGCTGTCTCTGGCAGGATGATGCCAGAGGCAGTCGTGGTCTCCCGCTCTATCGGTTCCACCAAGAGATGATCACTCAATGGTCTGATATGGTTAGTCATTTTCCAAGACCTCCATCAACTGCTGATTCTCCGTCCAACAATCTGTCCTCCACTGCACAAGCGCCCGAAACGGCGCCGTCGACAATCGTCCATTTGCCCAAAAAACCCTGGTCTCCAGAGAAACCAGGGTTCGCGGTTGCTGCACCCGCCACTTTTTAATGATAACTGTTTGGTTAAAGCATGTCAAGTGGTTGCCCTGAGGGCAGACTGCTGGATCGATCGGCCCATCGTGGATCCTGAACCCACCAATGCATCGTGAGATAGCCGACCAAGCTGATGGCGGCGCTGATGGCAAACACGAGGTCGTAGCGGACGGCAGCCAAACCAGACGCCAGTAGGGGGCCAGCCATGCTGACCAGGCCGACTACCGTATTGGAGATGCCAATATAGGTCGGACGCCGCGCCGGCTCGGCAAACTCCATCACCACGAACATGCCGGACAGGAACACCGCACCCTGACCGGCGCCCAAGAGCAGGTAAACTGGATAATAGAGCACCGGCGCGGGCGCCAACCACGCCAGTAGAAACGCAGCCGTATAGATCAGAGCGGCCCACTCTAGCGAGAGTTTGTGGCCCAACCGGTCCGCCAGGGCGCCAAAGAGCAGGCTGCCGGAGGCCATGCCAATGAGCTGAGCGCCGGTGAAATAGCCCACGACGCTGTCCGTCACCTGCCATCGCCGGACAGCCGCCACGGTGACAAAACCGAGACCCATCAACCCCAGGCTTAAAAGGGATCGTGCCAACAGGTACCGTCGGAAGGGTCGATCCTGATGCAGCAGCCCGGGCAGGTGGGTGAGGAACTGGCCCAGTTTCTTACCCTGACTGGGCACCGGAACTTCTGGCTCTCGGATGAGGAACAGCGGCAGCCAGCCGAGCGTAAAGGCTGCGGCAGCCAGGCCGAATATCATTGCGAAATTGGCCGGAAATGGATAACGGACCAGCAACCAGGCGCTGAGGATCGAACCGGCAAACCCGGTGCCGGTTCCTACTGCATTGGTTAGCCCCCAAAAACGGCCGCGCCGACGGACCGGAATGATGCGGGCAATCAGGTCCTGCCAGGCCGGTCCTATGAACCCGCCGCCCAACGTGTGGAAGGCAAAAGTCAACAAAAAGAGCACGAGAATAGCGCTGGGCCACCTGGTAGCGTTCAGACCGAGCAGTACCAGCAGCCAGACCGGCAGACGCTCCAAAAGGCCGCTGACAAGGATAACCGCCGGTTTTCTCCGCGGCATCCGCTCTACCCAATGGGCAGCGAGCAACTGGGGCAACAGCCATCCGCCCTGTCCGAGCATCGCAATCAAACCCAGCGGCAAGGTGCTGGAGGTCAACTTGCTGACGAACAGGGGCAGGATGGTGGTGGAGGAAAGGAAGCTGAGTCCCAGCCAGAATAGAGCCCCTTCCGCTACGTTGGCGGTCACGTTTCGGCGCAAGTGGCGCTGGACAAACAGATCCAGCTCAGGCTCAGTGCGGAGATTGACCGGCCGGTCCATTTGCAGCATCCGGCGCATCAGTCGTTCTGCCGCGTGCGTCCGACGAGACATCTGGTGCAACTGGTGTCCCTGAACCTTTCGCCCGATTGTGGGAAACGTTCCGCCTGGTTACAGAGCGGCGGCCGAATCAATCTGGATTCTCATACAGGACTCAACCGTCGCAATCTGGGGCCGGTTGGCTCCTCGCTATCCGCCGGCGAAGATAGTCGTCGGCGCCTTCACCGGTGGTCAGTCGGCGGTAGTAGGAATTGGAAAGGTAGAGCGCGGCCACTGGGTTATGGCCCAACACTCGATCCTTGACTACCAGGACGGTCGTCGGGGCCTGGGAGTGCATGAAGAACAGGCTGTCGTGGCCGACACAAAGGCCCAGAACCACGTTGAGCTGTGTTCCGGCACGGGCCAGCAGGGCTGCCTGACCCACAGGGTTGCACACCGGCTCATAGCTCCCCGGTTCCACTTTTTCATGGTCCTTCAAGCCCAGTGTCTCCTTGGCAATGGAGCCCACCTTGCAGCACACGGTATGTACCCGAAAACCGTTGGCCTCGAATATACCCATGGCCAATTTTGCCTCCTGCATGAAACCGATGCAGTGAGCGATGCCCAGCGTCTGGGCGCCAATGCGCCGGGCAAAATCCATGATGTCCTCGATACGGGTGCGGCGCATATAGCCGGATGCTTCTGTGCGCGCCGAGTGCACCGCCAATTGCCGCAACTCGTCCTGGGTCAGGTAGGCCTGTTCTACTTTCGCCAGCAATTCCCCATCGGTGACCATCGGGCAGAAGCGGGGTGGCTGCAACCTCGCCGGCTCGGCATCGCAAGCCTGCACCGCGCAGATGGCACATGTGGGTGGCAGAGGCTCTTTCATCTGGTCTTCCTTTCGTGCTAACGGTTTCCCGTCCGTTGCATTGCGCCGGCCGGCTCGCCCGAGTGTCTTCTCGGACGGGTGGCTTATGCCGCAAGGGCCGGTTCTCCCTCACCGCCAGCGCCAGACCGCCCCCCGGTTGGCCGACGTTGCCAAACGGGCCATCAGTCCCAGCACGCCGTGCTCGGGTACGGGGCGAGGCTGCCAGCCTGCCCGCCGTCGCTCTAGCTCCGTGTCTGAAACCTGGAGCTCCAAGACGCCGTGGCCGATGTCGATGGCAATCAGGTCACCGTCCTGGACCAAAGCGATGGGACCGCCCAGCGCGGCCTCTGGGCTGACGTAGCCGATGCAGGCACCGCGCGTGGAACCGGAGAATCGTCCGTCGGTTACCAACGCGGTGTTGGAAGCCAGGCCCATGCCGGCCATCAACGAGGTGATCATGTGCATCTCGCGCATACCCGGTCCGCCAACCGGCCCCTCGTAACGCAGAACCAGTACCGAGCCCGGGACGACGCGGTCCTCCAGGAGCGCATTCACTGCATCCTCCAGCTGGTCAAAGACCAACGCCGGTCCGGTGTGAATCCACATGCATGGCTCCACTGCGGACCGCTTGACCAGAGCGCCCTCCGGCGCCAGGCTGCCCCACAGAACCCCCAGGCCGCCATCGGTACGAACCGGATCGGCCGCCGGTCGGATGAGCTGGCGGTCCACCCAACGCGCCTGCGCCGCGACCTCGCTGAGCGGCCGGCCCGTAACTGTGGGAACCTGAAGGTCCAGGAGGTGGGCGATGGATTGCATCACGGCTGAAATGCCGCCGGCCGCGTCCAGATCCTCCAAAGTGTGGGAACCCGATGGAACCAGGCAACTCAGGTAAGGTGTGGTCCGGCTGATCTCGTCCACGTGTCGCAGGTCCAGATCCAGACCCAATTCCTGGGCCAGCGCCAGCAGATGAAGCACCAGATTGGTCGAGCCGCCAATGGCCATGCCCACCCGCAGCGCGTTGCGCAGGCTGCCGATGGAGAGAAACGCTCTGGCCGTCTGACCGGTTCCTACCAACTCCACGGCCATCTGCCCAGCCCGGTCAGCTTCGCGGGCCTTGGCGGCGCTCAGTGCCGGCGTGGTGGATGAGGCGGGCAGGGTCAGCCCCATCGCTTCGGTAAGGCAGGCCATCGTGTTGGCCGTGCCCAACATGGCGCAGGTGCCCGCGCCCGGCAGCGCTACTTCCTCGATGCATGCCAACTCCTCGCCGGTTATCTCTCCCCGATGAAATCGGCCGGCGCACTCGCGCATGCTGGCCAGTGTGAGCGTCTGGTCTTTCCATCGCCCAGTGGCCATCGGGCCGGCGGTCAAAAAGACGGACGGCAGATCAACCCGGGCCGCCGCCAACAGCATCCCGGGCGTCACCTTGTCGCAGCTGGCGACAAAGACAGCCCCATCGAAACAGTGGGCCTGAAGCATGATCTCGGCCGAGGCAGCGATGATCTCTCGGCTGGGAAGCGAGTAGCGCATTCCGGCGTGGCCCTGCGCCAACCCGTCGCAAACGGCGATGGTGTTGAACTCCAGTGGCACCCCTCCGGCCCTGCGTATCCCCCGGTGAACGGCCTGTGAAAGGACCGGCAGGTGCAGGCACCCGGGCACGATCTCGTTCCAGGAGTTGACCACTGCAATCAATGGCTTTCCCAGGTCGGCCCGTCCGAGTCCGTCGGCGAACAGCAGGGCTCGGTGCCCGGTGCGCTGGGGGCCATCCGTGATCTCGGCGCTCCGCAGCCTGGTCATGTGGCGCTCGCTTTGGATGGCTGCTGCGCCGGCCGGTGTCCCAGCCGGAGGGATACCTGGTTAGCCGCCTGAATCACCCAGTTGATCAACTGACCCTCTCGCTCCAAGCTGTACCGTGCTTGGGGCGTAATCACACTCATCGCTGCAACCACCCGGGCGGTGTGATCGCGAACCGGAGCGCCCACTGCCTGGACCCCAGACTCATAGTCCTGGTTGTCCACCGCATACCCCTGGGCACGCACTGAATCCAACACCTTCCGTAGCGTCTCCTTGTTCGTGATGGTGCTCTCGGTGAACGGCAAGAGCTCCAGCCTGTCGATCGCCGGCTCCCGCTCTGAATCGGGGAGGTTGGCCAGCAACACTTTGGGTGCGGCGCCGACGTACAGCGGCACCGGACGGCCCATCAGATCGCCCGCCTGCAGCATATATCCGCCCTTTTGCTGTTCCACGCAAACGGCATGGTCGCCGTACAACACGAATAGACCAGCCGAGTCGCCGGTCAGTTCGGTCAGTTGTCGCAAAACATCTCCCGCCTCGCGGCGCCAATCGAGCCGTCCGTGAATGCTTTCGGTGATGAAAAGCAGCCGGGCTCCCAGCCGGTAGCTGGCGGTACGGGGTTCGAATTCAACCCAGCCTCGCCGCTCCAACGTCTTGAGGATCCGAAAGACGCGCCCGCGGTTGATGTTCAGGCGGCGCGCCAGCTCACTGATGCCATGGTACTCTGTACGGCTGTCGGCCATCGCCTCAACGAGCTGGGTCGCCACCTCCAGCACGTCGATCACGTATCGATCCTGGTTGGTCATCTGATGCTCCACTGACCGGTGAACCCTACCCAGATCACCGATCCTGCTGGATTTTGAAAGTCAGAGCTGCGTATCAATCTGCGAAACATTCTAAGCGAACCGAGGCATGCCGTCAAACCGCCCGGCGGAGACGCCGTGCCCTTGACGCGATGCCAGGATGGCTGTATAGTATTTTGGTCATTGGATCAGCTGTTCATCTATTGAAACGCCAGAACGGTGACAGCACGGGTCTCCGGTGCGATCGGTGGCACTGATCCATACAGTGCGCAAGACCGAGCCGGCCGCTGCTTGACGGTTTGATCAGTTGGGGAGAAGATATACGATGCACTCAGCGGCAAGGTCTACCATGGCCGGCCCGAGACAAAACAGTCAGTCGGCGTAATCGAGGAGAATATGGCGGAAACTGAGCTCAAGACCAAGGTATGTTCGTGGAACGAATGGGATCCCCTACGGCACGTGATCGTGGGGGTGGCGACCGGTACGATGGTGCAGGCGCCTGAACCTGCAGTGCAGCGGAACTGGCCGGAGTACGGATTCCCTTACGGAACCCACGGCCCGTTGCCTCAGGAGATGACCGACAAGGCTAACGAACAGCTGGACAATTTTGCCGCGATGCTGCAAAAACGGGGCATCCGGGTGGACCGGCCGATCCCCCTGGATTTCAGCCAGGAGGTTCGGACGCCTGATTGGATTCAGAAATCCATGTTTGGCGCCATGCCTCCGCGAGATCTGTTGTTGACTGTGGGAAACGAGATCCTGGAGGCAACCATGTCGGTTCGCAGCCGGTGGTTTGAATACCTGGCGTACCGGCCCTTGCTGGAGCAGTATTTCCGGGAGGACCCGGCGTTCCGGTGGCAGGCGGCTCCAAAGCCGAGGCTCACCGACGAATCCTACTGGAAGACCGAATTCTGGTTGGAGTTCGACCGGCTTACCGAGGAAGAGCAGATGGCCCACACGCTCCGGAGGCAGTGGAATCTGACCGAAAAAGAACCCCTTTTTGACGCGGCAGATGTGGGCAGGTTCGGCAAGGACCTATTTGTGCAACAGTCTACGGTCACCAACGCGGGTGGCATCTCCTGGTTGCGACGTCACTTTCCCGAGCATCGGATTCACGTGGTGACCTTCCATGAACCGGCGCCGATGCACATCGATGCGACGTTCGTCCCCTTGCGACCTGGTCTTGCGTTGAGCAACCGCAAGCGCGTTCCGCTCCAGCAGGAATTGCACGACCTTTTCGAAGCCAATGACTGGGAGATCATACCCTGCGCCGAGCCGGCGCACGACACGAAGGCGAGACTCTCGTTTTGCAGCGTATGGCTTTCGATGAACACCCTGGTACTGGACCCCAAGACAATCTGTGTGGAGGAGCAGGAAACCGCCCAGATGGAGCAACTGAGCAAGCTCGGTTTCGAGGTGATTCCGGTGCCTTTCTGGGATGTCTCCGCCTTTGGCGGAGGCCTACATTGCGCCACCGCGGACGTGTATCGCGATGGTGCGTTGCAGGACTATTTTCCGAAACAGATCCCGGGTTTCTAGTGTGGTGTGGTATTTTGTTTAGGTGGAGCATCTTTGGAGGTTATGATGGCATTCAACCTGAGAAACCGGCATTTTCTCAAGCTGTTGGACTTGACGCCGCAGGAGATAGGGTTCTTGCTGGACCTTTCGGCCGATCTGAAGAGGGCCAAGTACGCGGGTACGGAGCGGCCGTGTCTCGTGGGTAAGAACATCGTTCTCATCTTTGAAAAGGACTCTACGCGGACCCGCTGTGCGTTTGAAGTGGCAGCGCTGGACCAGGGAGCACACGTCACCTATCTGGGACCCTCCGGTTCCCAACTGGGGAAGAAGGAGTCGATCAAAGACACCGCTCGGGTGCTGGGCCGAATGTATGATGCCATTGAGTATCGGGGTTTCGGCCAGGAGCGGGTCGAAGAGCTGGCGCGGTTCGCGGGTGTTCCGGTTTGGAACGGACTGACCAACGAGTTCCATCCGACGCAGGTGCTGGCCGACCTTCTGACCATGAGGGAGCACAGTGACAAACCACTGAGTCAAATCGCGTTCGCCTACCTGGGCGACGCTCGCAACAACATGGGCAACGAGTTGTTGGTGGGCGCAGCCAAGATGGGCATGGATTTTCGGTCCGTAGCTCCCGTGAGCATGCAGCCGAACGCTGACCTGGCGAAAACCGCGCAAGAGATCGCCGGGTGCACCGGAGCCCGCATCACGGTTACGGATGACGTAGAGCGCGGCGTGGCCGGTTGTGACTTTTTGTACACTGATGTCTGGGTCTCCATGGGCGAATCTGAGGCAGTCTGGAAGCAGCGCGTGGCACTTTTGCAGCCTTACCAGGTCAACGCGTCCGCCATGGCCAGGACCGGAAACCCGCAGGTCAAGTTCCTGCACTGCCTGCCCGCCTTTCACAACCGTGAAACGACCATCGGCGAGGACATTTACCAGCGATTTGGGTTGGAGTCGATGGAGGTGACCGAGGAGGTATTTGAATCGCCAGCCTCTATTGTGTGGGGCCAGGCTGAGAACCGCATGCATACCATCAAGGCAATCATGGTGGCTACGTTGGGCGGTTAATTGATGTTGATGTACCTTGACAACAGAGACGTATGAAGGAGAAGGACATGGAAAAGCGGAACGTGATCATTATCGGCGCGGCCGGGCGCGATTTTCACAACTTTAACACCTACTATCGAGGCAACGAGGCGTACAACGTCGTGGCGTTCACCGCCGCCCAAATCCCGGATATCGCCGGCCGCCGGTATCCGCCAGAGTTGGCCGGCAGGTTGTACCCACAAGGAATCCCCATCTTTGTCCAGGCCGACCTGCCGCAGTTGATCGCCGATTTGGATGTAGCCGACTGCGCCTTTTCCTACAGCGATGTCCCGTATCAGTACGTGATGTCCCTCAGCGCCATTGTACAGGCAGCCGGCGCCAGCTATGTATTGCTAGGTCCAAAGGACACTCAACTGGAGAGCACAAAACCCCTGATCACGGTCGGTGCCGTCCGGACGGGTTGTGGCAAGAGCCAAACTTCGCGACGGATCATCGAGATCCTCATGGCCAAGGGGCTCAAGGTGGTGGCCGTTCGCCATCCGATGCCGTACGGGGACCTGGTGGCGCAGCGAGTTCAGCGCTTTGCCACAGTGGATGACCTGGCGCTGCACAATTGCACAGTAGAGGAGATGGAAGAGTACGAGCCGCACGTAGTCCGCGGTAATGTGATCTATGCCGGAGTGGACTATGAAGCGATCCTTCGGGCGGCGGAGAATGACCCGGACGGGTGTGACGTCATTCTCTGGGATGGCGGGAACAATGATTTTCCGTTCTACAAGTCGGACCTGGCCGTGACGGTAGTCGACCCTCACCGGCCGGGGCATGAGCTGCGTTACTATCCGGGTGAAGTGACCCTGCGGATGGCCGACGTGGTGGTGATCAACAAGATCGATAGCGCTGATTTCGCCGGAATTGACGCGGTGCGGCACAGTATTGCCCTGGTCAACCCCAGAGCCATCGTCATTGATGCGGCCTCTACGCTGGACGTCGAGAATCCGTCGCTGATCAAGGGCAAGATGGTGCTGGCGGTGGAGGATGGACCCACCCTCACCCATGGCGAGATGAAGATCGGCGCGGCGGTGGTCGCTGCCCGGAAGTTCGGGGCGGCCGGGTTTGTCGACCCTCGGAAATACACGGTCGGCAAGCTCACCGATACTTTCCGCACCTATCCCGATATTGGCATTCTGCTTCCCGCTATGGGATACGGCGAGCAGCAGCTGCGGGACCTGGAAGCGACCATCAACCGGACCGAGTGTGACACCGTGGTGATCGGCACGCCCATCGACCTGAGCCGCATCATCAAGATCAACAAACCTGTAACGCGGGTCAACTACAGCCTGCAGGAAATCGGGCACCCGAATTTCGTTGGGGTGCTGGAGGATTTCGTGCTCAAGCACGGTCTGGGCTAGCAGCCATACGGACGTGTAGCGGCGCGGGGCGCTTTTGGTCTGGACAGGGAGCGCCCCTTTTTTTCTGAACCCGCCGGGCGTAACGAGTGCCGATAGCCACTTGGCAAAACTGGGCTGTCCGATGTATCCTGCCGTGAATTGTTTCGTTTGACGAGAGGAGTGATGTGATGACTCGTAAAGGCTTCCTAACTTTTCCGGCCGGTTTCATCTGGGGCACGGCGACCGCAGCCTATCAGATCGAGGGCGCCTGGGACAAAGACGGCCGGGGTATGTCGATCTGGGATACCTTTACCCGCCAACCGGGCAGAATTCAGGACGGCAGCAACGGCGACGTGGCCTGCGATCATTATCACCGGTGGCCAGCGGACCTGGATCTGATGGCTGAACTGGGCCTCAAAGCCTACCGCTTTTCCATCGCCTGGCCGCGAATCCTGCCCGAGGGCACCGGCAAGGTGAACCAAGCCGGGCTTGATTTCTACTCTAGGCTGGTCGACGGACTGCTGGAGCGGGGCATCCAACCGTATGTTACCCTATACCATTGGGACCTGCCGCAAGCGCTGCAGGATCAAGGCGGGTGGCCCCAGCGGACGACGGCCGAGAGCTTTGGCGAGTATTCTCGGGTGGTGGGCCGGCGGTTGGGGGATCGGGTGCAGCACTGGATCACCCACAACGAACCTATGGTGATGGCGTACCTGGGACATCTGTTAGGTCAACACGCACCTGGGGTTCAAGATCTGATGGCAGCCCTGGCGACGGCCGGCAACCTGCTGGTTTCCCATGGATTGGCGGTCCAGGCGTTGCGGTCGGTCTGCCCGGCCAACGCTCAGGTGGGGATCACGCTCAACCTGAGCCCGGTCCACCCGGCCTCCGAGACGGATCTGGACCGGCAGGCGGCCCTGCGCCACGACCTGGCGACCAACCGGCTTTTTCTCGATCCGGTGCTCAAGGGCAGTCTTCCAGACGAACTGGCCGAGCTCTTGGGGCCACTGCTTCCGCAACTCTCCCCGGCTGATCTGAAGGTCATTTCCGAGCCCATTGACTTTCTGGGCATCAACTACTATTCGCGCACCGTGGTCCGACACGCTCCGGACAGTCCGCTTCACCAGGTGGCGCAGGTGCAGCCGTCCGGCAGCGAATATTCGCAGATGTGGGAGATCTATCCGGATGGCATCCGGGAGTTGCTGACGCGTGTGTGGAAGGATTACGGAGCGACATATAGCCGGGGTTTGCGATTGCTGGTGACCGAAAACGGCATTTGCGTTCCGGACGGCGTGGATTACGACGGCCGGGTGCGTGATTATCGGCGAATCCGCTACCTGCGAGATCATCTGGGGGCACTGTGGCAGGCGATGCAGGAGGGTGTCCCGTTGGATGGATACTTTGTCTGGTCGTTTCCAGACAACTTTGAATGGGCATTCGGCTATACCCTGCGCTTTGGCCTGGTGTACGTGGATTACGCCACCCAACAACGGATTGTCAAGGACAGCGGTCACTGGTATGCAAAGGTGATACGAGACAACGGATTGGACACTCGGCCGGGAGGCGCTTTCCTTCCGTTGTAGCCGGCTTTCGTTTGGGGGCTGGACAGCGTCAGCGCACGCGGCCGGCCCGTCGGCTTTGCTGATTATGGTGGGCACCGGTTCTGTCCGGTGGGGAGGCACTACGATGCGCCGGTGGTTGGTGATACTGCTAGCGACGGTACTGCTGTTGGCGGCGGTCGGCCCAGCCTCCGCCCAGGGCCGAGGGCTTTCGGTCTACTATGCCGGCCCGGAGGGCCGCGTCCGCACTGCGCTGACGTTGGCAGACGCGTTCACCCTGGTGGAGCAGCCCAACCAAGCGCAGGTCCTGGTTCTCAACGGTGTGGCGCCGGCGGCAGAAGAGCTGGCAGAGCTGGTACAGGCAGGTGTTGGGCTGGTCGTGTTCCTCGGACCCGCATCCACGCCCGATCCGCTGGAAATCCTGATGGGTGGAGGCCTACCCGTCGGGATGTCGATGGAGGCGCAACCGCTGAGCCTGGTGGTGGCACCCGGCGTCACCGGTGGGCTGATGGACCAGGTTGTGTGGACGAGCTCGCCGCAGGTGCGCGAACGATGGGTGCTACAAGGCGGCGACGTCCGGCCGTTGGTGGTGGGCTTTGAGGACGAGAGACTCGTTCTGGGCGAACGTCGAGTGGGTTTGGGTACGGTCTACCTCTTTACCGCGTTCCTGGATCAGGCCAATCCGCAGTTTCAGGAGTGGGCCTATTTCAACTATCTGATTTACAACCTGGTGATGCGGGCGGGTGGACAGGAGCCGCTCGACTTTGGTGACTACCCGGCCTCACCGGTGCCGCACGCTGGCGAACGCTATCTACTCTTTTCTGGTCTGGCTCTGATGCTGGTGATCGCCAGCCTGGCGTTTTACCTGGTGCGTCGCTACAGTCGCGCCCATCCCGAGCTATTGGATGAACTGGTCACCGGCCGGAGTCAGTTCCAGGAGCGGGTTGCCGGCACGGCTTGGGATGAAATCGGTTTTCACCGGCCGTTGGGTGGGTTCCTGTTTGCCCTCATGATGGGCCTGGTGCTGTTTGTCCCCCTCATCATCTATCAGAACCTGATCCTGCCGGTTTACATTCTGCCGTCGGCTCAGGCATTGGGCATCTGGGGGCGCGTGGTGCAGGTTTTTGCCCTGGCGTGGCAGCTCTTTGACCTGGGAACCAGCGCCGCGTTCATCAAGTTCTTTTCGCAGCACCGGGTGCTGGAACCCCGCCGAGCCATCCAATATGGCCAGGTTTTTGTCTGGTGGCAGGCGCTGTCCGGCGCCTTTCAGGTTGCGCTGGTCACCGCTGTTGCAGGGGTCATGCTGCCCAATACTGTTTACGCCCTTTACGCCTGGACGGTGATCCTCCATGCCATCATCCAGATTCCGGGTTTCTACCAGGTGATGCGCCACTTGCTCATCGCCCTGCAGCGTTTTGATTATCCGCAGATTCTGGAGCTGGCGCTGTATTTGGTCTTCCCCATGATAACGCAACCCATATTGGTGACGCTCATGGTTGCGTGGGGCCGCAATCACCCGGCTTTTGGCATGGCCATGGGCGGATTGCTGGGCATGGGGCTGGCAGCCTATGCCACTGAGGTCCTGACGTTTGTGATCGGCTATGGGATGGTGCGTCGTCTGGGGGTGAACGGCCGGCTGCTCTTTTTTGCCCACTTTGACTGGAAGGTGGTCAAGGAATCCTTCCGGTTCGGCGTGTTCGAGATGGGGGGATCCA
This sequence comes from Anaerolineales bacterium UBA2181, assembly GCA_002328075.1. GTDB lineage: Bacteria > Chloroflexota > Anaerolineae > Promineifilales > UBA4811 > UBA4811. The sequence continues at coordinate 81,447 of DCVT01000042.1, forward strand.
TCGCCTGGGCGGCCGGACAGGCGTTGGAGGTGGTCATAACCCAGACCCGGCTGGTGAATTACGCAGAGGTGTGGGGCAACTGGGGACTGGCTCAGAACTTTGTCTTTGCCTACAACGTGCTGCAGACCCTGTACAACAACCTGATGCCCTCCATCTCGGAGGCAATCTCGCACGCCCGCAAGGCGCTCAGCCAGTACTATGCCGTCATGGCCTACAAATACGGCGGCATGATCAGCGCGTTTGTCGGGTCAGTCCTGTTGGCGGTGGCCGACCGGTTCATCCAGGGAGCCTCCGGGCCGGAGTTTGTGCGCGCCGCCCGTTATGTGATCCCGCTGGCGATATGGGGCGCTGTGCAGTACCCTTCGTGGGTGGGTGACAATGTGCAGCTGGCCAGCAACCGGCCGTATCTCAAATTCGTCCTGGTCGGCGGCGAGCAAGTCATTCGCGTGGTTTTGGCCTTTTTGCTGGTCGCCCGGCTGCAGATCAACGCCCTCATCCTGGCCTACTTTGTCGGACTGCTGAGCAAAGGTCTGGTTGCCTATTACGTCAACCATCGGCTCTGTTATCGGCAACGGTTCTTTGCCTGGCAGTCAGTGATAGCGCCACTATTGGCCGGTGCGGCCCACTACGGCTGGTTGCGTTGGTTCACCGGTTTGATCTGGCGGCAGGATCAGATCACCAGCGTCCTCATTTTCCTGGTGGGCATACTGCTTTCCTACCCGATCTACATCTTTCTTTACGGTCTGGCGGGCGGGTGGGACCGTGACACCTTGGCGGAACTGGACTCAGCCACCGCTTTGACCGGTTTTGCCCGGCCGCTGGCCCGCGTCTTTTACGCCTCTACCGCGTTGGGTGCGCGTCTGAGCCCGTTACACAACCGATTCCCGGTCACTATCCGGGAAGCGGCTCTGGCCGAGGCTCGGTCATTGACCCAGGAGCGGGTCTCTCTGACGGACCTGGCCGTTTGACAGCATCCTATCGGGAGCACTGATGAACACACTCTACCTGGTTTCGCACACCCACTGGGACCGAGAGTGGTACCTGACCTTTCAGCAGTTCCGGCTCAAGTTGGTGAATCTGGTGGACAAGTTGCTGGATCTGTTGGAGCAGGACCCGGAGTATCGCTGCTTTATGCTGGACGGGCAGACGGTCGTGCTGGAGGACTATATGCAGATGCGCCCAGAGAAGGAGCGGGTGCTGCGGCAGCACGTGCAGTCCGGTCGGATCCTCATCGGTCCCTGGCACATTCTGCCCGACGAGTTTCTGGTTAGCCCCGAAGCGACTGTCCGCAACTTGTTGCAGGGCGAGCGAACGGCGTCGAAATTCGGCCCCAAGATGATGGTCGGGTACATACCTGACCCCTTTGGTCACATTGGGCAGATGCCGCAGATATTGCGCGGTTTTGAAATGGACGTCGCCTGCTTTCGGCGCGGGCTGGCCAATGAACCATGCGAGTTGTGGTGGAAGTCGCCAGATGGCTCGCCAGTGCTGGCGCTCTATCTTCGGGATGGGTACGACAACGCAGCCTATGTATCGACCGGCGATCCCGACACGTTTGTCGCCGAGGTCGGCCGGCTGCGGGATTCGCTGGCCTCGCATTCGGCCGTTCCCCACCTGTTGCTGATGCATGGAACCGACCACATGGAACCCAGGGCCGATACATCCCGCGCTGTGCAGTACGCGCAGGGCCGGCTCGGCGGCGACAGATTGGTCCACGCCGGCTTGCCGGAATACGTCGCCGCCGTTCAGGCGTGTCTGGCGACGCCCCCTACGCCCGAGCTTCCGGTCGTGCAGGGGGAACTGCGCAGCCCGGAGAAGCATCATCTGCTGCCGGCTGTGCTCTCCAGCCGGATGTGGATCAAACAGCGCAACCATGCCAGCCAGGCGCTGCTGGAACAGTGGGCAGAGCCGTTCACTGCCATGGCCAACCTGGTCCGCGAGAAAGCACAGCTGCCGGGCGAGGGCGCCTGGATCCGCAATTCGGCACCGCTCATCCGTCAAGCCTGGCGGCTGCTCATGGAAAACCACCCGCATGACTCGATCTGCGGCTGTTCGACTGATCAGGTTCACCAAGAGATGCGGGTCCGTTTCGACCAGGTTGACCAAATTGGCAGCGAGATCGTTCGGCAGAGCCTCGAGGTGCTGGCTGCTGCGGTGGATACCCGTCCGCCCCGCGTCGTCGGGGCGCCGTTTGGCGCCGCCGTGGTGTTCAACCCGGTGTCAGGGCCGCGCACGGACGCGGTCTGCTTGGACCTGGTGCTGCCGGCCGGGGTGGAGGACCTGCAGGTGGTGGACCACTGCGGCCGGGTCGTGCCGCACTCGGTATTGGCTGTCGAGCAGCGTGAGTTTGCCAACCTGCCGCTGGACCGGGCCGGGCTATTGGCCATGGTCTCGGTCGTGCAGACCGGATTAGTGGGGGGGATGACGCTGGTGGACCTGGCACATCGCCGCCAGGGAGAGACCGTCCTCATTGACGCCGTCCTGGTGGAAGGCGGTCGACCGGATCGGGATCGGGTGCGGATCATGGGAGCCGGGATCGCGTCCTTGCTGGATGATCAGAACGTTTCCTCCTTTCACGTTCGGGCGTGCACCCCGGCTCGGTCCACCGTGCGACTGGTGGCTGCGGATGTGCCGGGCCACGGTTACCGGACGTTATGGCTGCGGCCGGCGAGTGTCTCACCCGCACCACGGGTGGGGTTTCCGCGCGAGCCATCGTGGCTGGAAAACGAATTCCTGCGCGCCGATATCGACACCGTGGACGGAACCCTGCGAGTGACTGACAAACGGACCGGGGCGGTGTTCGGTGGACTGAACCGGTTCGTGGACGGGGGCGACGCGGGCGATGAGTACACCTATAGCCCGCCGCCACGAGACAAGTTGGTCAGCCACGAACGGGCTATCGTCGAGGCCATTGACATCTGCCATACGGCCGACTGTCAGACCGCAGAAATCAACCTTCGCCTGAGGGTCCCGGCCGAACTCAGCGAGGACCGCCACTCCCGAAGCACGAGCGATGCATGGTTGGTTGTTGTCAGCCGGATCAAGGTGCATCCGGGCGTGGCCCGGGTGGACGTCGAGGTTGAGGTGGAAAACTCGGCGAGCGACCACCGCCTGCGGGTCCATTTTCCGTTTCCGTTTTCCGTCACCCATGCCGACCACGACGGACATTGGGAGGTGGTGCGCCGACCGGCAGGCGATCCCACCTTTCAGCATGAGAACTGGGTGGAACAGCCCTGCGCTCAAGTCCCGCAGCGAGCCTTCACCAGCGTCTGTGGCGACGGAGTGGGCCTCATGGTAGCCAACCGTGGGTTACCCGAGGTGGCGGTCCTGCCACGGGAGGATGGGCAAGGAGGCGACATAGCGTTGACGCTTTTGCGCTGCGTGGGCTGGCTCTCCCGGGATGATTTGTCCACGCGCAGAGGGCACGCTGGCCCGATGATAGCGACGCCTGGGGCGCAGATGCCGGGCACTCACACGTTCAAGTACGCCGTCATTCCGCACGCCGGAGACTGGCGGGAGGCGTTCCTCCAGGCCTATGCCGATAACGCGCCCATGCGGGCGGTAAGCACTCGGCTCCATGAGGGGATGCTCGAACCGTCCGGTTCGTTTCTGCAGGTGCAGCCGGCCGGTTTGGTGCTGAGCGCGATCAAGGAGGCGGAAGATGGGGTGGGGTGGATCGCGCGCTGCTACAACATCACGGACGAACCGGTGGTTGGCCGGCTGACCCCCTGGCGCCGGTTCGGGAGCGTCTCGCTGGTGAACCTGGCAGAACGCGAATTGTCGGCGCTGAGCGTTCAGGCCGATGGCGCAGTGGTGGTGCCGGTGGCGCCGCACCAGGTGATCACGGTGCGCTGGAGGGATTCTCAAGAGTGCCCGTGACCGCGACGGCACCCACCGCCCACGAAGAACTGCGGGCAGGCCTGTCACGGCCGGGCACTGCAGCCACGCCGAGGCGGTCAGGTCCCAATGAGAACTGAGGCGGCAACCCCGTTGAAGCGCTGCGCAGCCTGACGCTATCGCGTCCGACTGCCAGCGCCTGGGCGGTGTGAAGGCGATCCCCTCTCCCAAACCACGGTGGGGATCTGTATGGCGGCATTCCTCACCTTGGATGCCAACATACACTGTTGGGTCACGGTCAAAGCCCGGGCGTACGACCAACTTGGCGTCGGCGATCCTGCCATCGAGTTGGCCTACCCGTGGGCATCGGCGGGCGCTCTCCTGAACCTTGCCGCCGAGGTGACCGGTCAGCGGAACCTCAGCCTGACTTTGCCCAATGGACCGTCCTCGGCCGCCATGCGGGCCGGCCTACAGCACACTGGTCCGCCGCGCGTGTGGCGTCCGGGAAGCGGGTTGGCGAGCAAGCAGAAGATTTGTGCCAAGATGTCGCCGTATGAACGGATGACATCACCAGGGCTCGGATAGCTGGCGCCCTTTTCTCGCGTAGCCTTCGCCCACGGCGACGACTTGGTTTTGGTGAACCTTAGCCGCCCGCGAGGTAGCGAATCTACCCGGCGACAAACCGCAACTCCCTCTCACCGTCGCAGCCCGCCGCGTCATGAACGCCCCGGAAGGCTGTCCGCTTGGCTGCGTGGCCGACTATCCGACCGGGGTGAAAAACTAGCCAAAAAACGCTTGACAAAACCAAAGCGGCATGGTATGATGAACCGGAACAGCGTTCTGATCAACGGAACGAAACCTCTATGGATTGCGTGGGTCTGCAAGAGGCTGGAGTAATTCGACCCATCAACGCCGAGACGCCAGGCGCCGCGGCACGCCTGCCATGCCTTGGATCCGCCGACCGATGTCACGCCGGGATTCAGCGTGCGGTCAATGGGCGGCGCGGAGAGGAGGTGATGGTGCGGTTAGGAAAGTAACTGACGGGGAGGGCGAGGTCGGGTTAAGGTCGTGTAGTCACGACTCGCAAAGCTGCGCCTGTCTGGCCTTGCAGAGCGGGGTACCGCTCCCGCCGTGAATGTTTCAGATCGATATTGGATTAGAGGAGGATATTCAGTGAAGATGCTTCGATACCTACTGCTGTTGGCCATGGTGAGCACCATGGTTCTCAGTGCCTGTGAACCTCAGACCATTGAGGTGACTCGTGTCGTCGAGGTGGAAAAGACTGTTGAGGTACCCCAGCTTGTGGAAAAGCCGGTGGAGGTGACGCGCGTGGTCCAGGTCCAGACGACGCCGGAGGTGGTGGAGGTGACCCGGATCATTGAGGTGGACCCTCGATTTGGCGGCAGTTACAAGATCGCCACCTCAGCAGCTGCCCCGACGCTGGACACTATGACGACTATGGCGGGTGAATCCTGCTACGCCGGTCAGTATATGTTCGAAACCCTAGTGGCTTACGATGGGAACTATCGCGTTGTCCCCATGCTGGTGGAGGGTTGGGAGATCTCGGATGATGGCCTGACCTATACGTTTCCCCTTCGCCATGGGGTCTTGTTCCATAACGGTAAGGAAATGACGGCTGAGGACGTGGTTGCTTCGGTGACCCGCTACATGGATGTTGGTCCGCGCAAGGGCCAATTTGGCTTGCTGCAATCCTGGGAGGCAGTAGACGACTATACCGTCAAGTTCACTCTTTCGGCCCCCAGTGGCAGCTTCCTGGATGCGTTGGCCTACCCGGTGGGTGACGTGGTCATCATGCCCAAAGAAGTCATCGAGGGCAAAAAGGCCGGCGACCTGAAAGATGAGGATCTGATCGGCACCGGCCCCTATATGCTGGCGGAAAACAAACCGGGCGAGTTGATCCGTTGGGTCCGCTTTGATGGGTACAAACCCCTGGCCGGGCCGCCCTCTGGCCTGGCGGGTGGCAAGATCGCCTTCTTTGATGAGGTCCAGCGCATTTTTGTTCCCGAATCCGGCGCCCGCTTGGCAGGGCTGGAGACGGGTGACTATGATATGGCCGAAGGTGCTCCCGCCTCCGAATTCGGACGCCTCAAGAACACCCCTGGGTTAGCGGTGGAAGTTAATCCCGCCGCCTGGGCCTACATGCTCCTCATTAACCACGAGGCCTACCCGAGCAGCGACGTTCGCTTCCGCCAGGCGGTGCTGGCGGCGCTGGATATGGACGAGGTAGCGCTGGCCATCACCAACGGCGTGCGCGAGTTCTACCGGCTCAACTCCTCGGTCTTTATGCCGGAAGGGCCCTGGTACATCCAGGACGAGACGGCCGAATCCCTCTACAACGCCAAGGACCTGGATCGGGCCAAAGCGTTGCTGGATGAGATGGGTTACAACGGCGAAGAGGTGGTCTTTGTGACCAACCGCGACTATGACTACATGTTCAAACTCATTGTCAACACCGCCGACCAGTTGCAGAAAAAGCTGGGCATCAACACGAAGGTGGAAGTGCTGGATTGGCCGGGGCAGCGAGCCCGCTGGGAGGAAAAAGAAACCTGGAACTTTAGCACCACCGGATACTATTCCCAGGTGATCTTTAACCCGGGTGCGCTTTCCTCTTTCTGGCATTGCGCCTCGGCCAGTTCGGAGCGCGGGTTCTACTGCAGCGAGGCCATGGACGCCGCATTCGATCAAGCGTCCAAGGGCCTGAACTACGAAGAGCAGTACGCCGGATTCCAAGAGATGCAGCGCGTCTATTACGAGGAACTTCCAAACATCAAGATCGCTGACTTTTTCCCGATGGCCGTCTATCGAGGCGACATCAAGGGCCTAGATATATGGTACCGCGCGAACCGTCCGTGGGGCGCGTGGCGCGAGTGATCTCGCTGTAGAGAGTAAACTTGCTGGGTGGGCAGTGCTTATTTCGGGGACTGCCCACCCTCGTACCTTGTGCCATCCGCACTGGTGCTGAAAGGCTCTGACCATGACCAGATACATTGTGCGCAGGTTGCTCGCTTTCATCCCGATTCTGTTGATCACTTCGCTGTTGGTCTTTCTGATGATCGACCTCGTTCCTGGCGATCCGGTCGCGCTGTTGATGGGTTTGGAGGCCAGCGGCGAGGCGATCAACTCCAAACGGATCGAGCTGGGGCTTAACCGGCCCTTACCCGAACGGATGGCGAGCTGGTTCCTAGATGCCTTTCGAGGGGACCTGGGAGACTCCTTTTACCTGCAGATTCCCGTGACCCAGGCCATCAAGGCGCGGATTCCAGTCACGTATAGTCTGGCATCAGTGGCCCTGGTGGTGGCTGTCGTCGTGGGCATGTCGGCCGGGGTGATGGCCGGCATCAAACAGAACAGCCTGGCTGACTGGGGTGTGATGTTGCTGGCGATGCTGGGCGTGTCGGTTCCCAGCTTTTGGCTGGCGATGAACCTGATCCTCGTATTTGTGATCAAGTTACGTTGGTTCCCCCTCGGTGGGTTCAAGCCGCCCAGCGCTGGGTTGGGGGAGTATATCCGGCACCTGGTCCTGCCCGGCCTCTCTCTTGGTCTGATCTACTCCGCCATGATTGCCCGAATGACCCGCGCCAGCATGTTGGAGGTCCTGCGGATGGATTACATTCGGACGGCGCGGGCCAAGGGTCTGGTGGAGTGGTCGGTTGTCTTTGGGCACGCCCTCAAGAACGCCCTTATCCCGGTCATTACCATGGTCGGCATCGCCGCCGGCGGCTTGCTGGGTGGCAGTGTCATCATGGAGATGGTCTTTAATATGCAGGGCATCGGCCGCCTGGTGGTGGAGGGAGTGAAACGGCGGGATTACCCGGTAATCCAGGGCGGCATTCTGGTGGTCACGCTCACCTATCTGGGCATCAACCTGCTGGTGGATGTGCTTTACGTGTGGGCCAACCCACGCATTTCGTATCAATAAGGGAGCGGGAACATGGACCTGGAGCCCTTGAAAGAACTGCCGGAGCAGCCGGCGTTGAGACCGGCTGAATTGGGTCACCACGTCTACAATCGGACCTGGATTGGGATGGTGGTGCGCCGCGGTGCGCGCAACCGATCCGTTCAGATTGGCCTGCTGGTCACGCTGTTTCTGGCCGTTTTGTCGGTGGGCGCTCCGCTTTTCACCCCATTGGATCCCACCGACATGAACGTGCGGATGATTCTCAAACCCCCCAGCCCCGAAAATCGTTTCGGTACCGACGATTTCGGCCGCGACCTCTTTACGCGGGTGCTCTATGGCAGTCGCGTCTCTTTCCGGGTGGGCATTGAGGTGGCAGCAATAACCACGGTGTTGGGATTGTTGCTGGGTTCGCTTGCGGGGTATTATCCCCAGCTGGACAACATCATCATGCGGGTGATGGACATCTTTCAGGCGTTTCCGGAGATTCTATTGGCGCTGGGCATTGTGGCGATTCTGGGGCCGGAGCTCAGAAACATTGTCATCGCACTGGTGTTTCCATTTACGCCACGGACGGCCCGCGTGGTGCGCGGGTCGATTTTGGCGCTCAAAGAGCAGGAGTTTATCGAGGCTGCGCGATGCGTGGGCAGTCGCGATCTTCGGATCATTCTCACCCACCTGCTACCGAACTGCCTGGCGCCGGTGCTGGTGCAGCAGACCTACATCTTGGCCATTGCTATTCTGGCGGAGTCGGGCCTGAATTTTCTGGGGGTGGGTCTCCCGCCCAACGTGGCCACTCTGGGTGGAAGCCTGGCCGATGCCCGAATTCACCTGCGCACTTCGCCCTGGATGTCGCTGTATCCAGGGCTGTTCATCTCGGCGCTGGTGCTGGGCTTCAACTTGCTGGGCGACGGCCTGCGTGATGTGTTGGACCCTCGGATGGCAGACCGATAGCCAATCGGTCGGTTTTCTCTCGAGCAGATAGGAGTACGGGATGGAACTGGACCTGGTTATTCGTAACGGGACGGTCGTGGATGGAACCGGCCGGCCACGCTACAAGGCCGATATAGGAATTGCCCAGGGCAAGATTGCCGCCGTGAGCACGGGTGAACCCCTGACGGGGGGTCATGCTATCGACGCAGCCGGACTGGTCGTGGCGCCGGGTTTTATCGATGTTCACTCGCATTTTGATTATAACCTGCCGTTGGCGGACCACGAGCGGTCGCTGGCGCCGCTGCTCGTTCAGGGAGTGACGACGCTGGTGACCGGAAACTGCGGGTCGTCACCGGCTCCGGTTAGCGAGACCTCGATCCCGATTCTGAATCAGCGGTTGGGCGCCTATGGCGCTGAGGCCACGGGTGGCGGTGCGGGAGCCTATTTTCGCTGGCGGACTTTTGGCGAGTACCTGGACGCGCTGGAGCGGGATGGGATCCTGTTCAACACGGCCTTTATCGTGGGACATGGTGCGATCAGGTATGCGGTGATGGGGGTTGCCCCGCGCAAACCGACGCCGCCGGAACAGGCCGCAATGGCGGAGATGACCCGCCAGTCGCTGCGCGAAGGTGCGTTCGGGTTCTCCACGGGTCTGGGGTACGAGCCTGGCATGTACGCGGACGGGGATGAGCTTTTGCCGCTGCTGAGGATCACGGCCGAAGAGGGGGGTGTCTATACGGTGCATTCGCGTGCCTATAGCATTGTGGCGCCCACCTACCCGGACGACGTGCCACCGCCGCACAATGTGCTCTCTACGCGTGAGCAACTGGAACTGGCCGGGGCGGCCGGGGTGCGGTTACAGCTTTCGCACCTGCTGTTTAACGGGCGCCGCACCTGGTCCACTTTTCCGACGGTGCTGCGCGATGTGGAAAAGGCGGTTGACCAGGGGGTGCAGATCGGCATCGATTCGTTCCCGTACACGTTTGGCAACACCACCATTCACGTGAACCTGCCGAAATGGTTCCTGGCCGGGCTGGAGGACAACATCGAAAGCCCGGCGGCCGTCAAACGAGTCGAAGCCGAGATAGCGGCTCGGAATGAGACGGTTGGCCGGACCTACCAGGACATCACGCTTATGCACGGGGCAGCGCCGGAACTGTCCGCGGTGGAAGGGATGAACTTTGCCGAGATAGCAGATTTCATGGGACTGACCGAGTTTGAGGCCTATCTGCACGTGGCCCGGGTGAGTGGCGGCCGGGCTCGGATCCTGCAGGACACGTACTCGGGAGACTCGCAGTCGGAGGAGCCGCTGCGGGCCGTCATCACGCACCCGTTGTGTTCGTATATGACGGACACGCTGGTGTTTGCGGAAGGATATCCAAATCGGGCGACGTACGGCACGTTTCCGCGGTTTCTGGGCCACTATTGCCGTGACCTGGGATTGCTGACGTTGGAAGAGACGGTGCACAAGATGACCGGATTGCCGGCGCAGCAGATTAGGTTGGAGGGAGTGGGCAGAATCGCCGAGGGGAACTGGGCGGACGTCACTCTGTTCGACCCAGAGACGGTGGCGGACAACACCACTCCCAAGACGCCGGGCGCGGCGCCAACTGGCATCCGCAAGGTGCTGATCTCCGGGCAAGTGGTGGCGCAGGATGGTGAGTTGACACGGGTAGGCCGGCGGGGCCGCGTGATGCGGCGGTAATCCGGGCAGGGAGTCCTGAAATGGATTTTGACCTGGTCATCAAGAACGGCACCGTGATAGACGGCACCGGCCGGCGCCGCTTCCACGCTGACCTGGGCCTGCGTGGCGGCAAGGTGGCGGTTGTCTCGGCCAGCGAACCACTGTCCTGCACCCGAACGCTGGACGCCTCCAGGCTGGCGGTGGCCCCCGGTTTCATCGACTTTCACTCGCATTCTGAATGGGTGGCGCCACTACCGGACCACGACCGGGTTTTGGCACCGCTGGTGCTGCAGGGAATCACCACCATGGTGGCCGGCCAGTGTGGGTTTTCTCCGGCTCCGGTCACGGATGAGACGATCCCGTTGGTGGACCATACCTCCGCCATGCTGCGGGAGAGCGCCTTTCCCTATCGCTGGCGCTCCGTGCGCGAGTTTCTGGACGTGCTGCAATCCGACGGGATGATGATCAACACAGCGCTGCTGGCCGGCCACGCCCCGGTTCGGTACGCGGTCGTAGGGGATTCGCTGGAACCGCCTCAACCGGAGCAGTTGGAGGCCATGTGCCGGGTGCTCCGTAAGGCGATCCGCGATGGCGCGTTCGGGATGTCGGCCGGGCTGGGTTATACCCCCGGCATGTTTGCCCAGACTGAGGAGCTGCTGGCCCTGCTGCGGGTGGTGGCAGAGGAAGGGGCGGTGTATACCGTCCACAACCGCACGTATCGCTGGGCCACCACCTTTTACGAACCGATGGTCGGCGGGGTACCGCACAACATACGGGCCATTCGCGAGCAACTGGACCTGGCGCGCAGGTCGTCGGTTCGCCTGCAGCTTTCGCACCTTATCTTTGTCGGTCGCAACACCTGGCCGACCTACCAGACGGCGCTGCAAGAGATCGACGCGCTGGCGGATGAGGGTTATGACCTCGCCTTTGACGCCTTTCCCTACACCTATGGCAACACCACCATCAACGTCAACCTTCCCAAGTGGTACATGGCCGATCTCAAGCGCAACCTGGACGACCCGGCCGAGCTGCGGAGGGTGGAACAAGAGTGGGACGAGCAGAATGCGCTGGTCGGCCGGGACTATTCGGACATCTATCTGCTGTGGGCCGGTCTACCCGAACTTGCGGATCTGGACGGGCTCCATTTCGCGGCGGTTGCCGAGCAACTGAACATGCGGCCGGCAGAGGCCTATGTGCACGTTGCCAAGCTGAGCGACGGCCGGGCGCGTATCCTGCAGGATACCTTTTCCGGTGACGGTTCCTCCGAGGAGCCGCTCCAGGCGGTGCTATCGCACCCAAGGTGTTCGTTTATGCTGGATACGATCCTCACCCGCGGCGGCAAGGCCAACCCGGCTTCTTACGGCACCTTTCCCCGCCTGCTGGGCCGATACAGCCGGGACCTGGGCCTTTTTACGCTGGAAGAGACGGTCCGGCGGAGCACCTCCTACTCGGCCGAACGGCTGGGGCTGGGCGACCAGATTGGCCGGGTGGCGCCGGGGTACTGGGCGGACCTGGTGCTGTTCGACCCGGATACGGTGGGGGACAACACCACGCTGGAGCAACCGGACACGCCGCCCAGCGGCATCCATACCGTGCTGATCTCGGGCCAGGTGGTGGCTCAGGGGGGTCAAATCACAACGCGCGCGCGTCACGGACGCGTGTTGCGGCGATAGTTGCGCCGAGGCGCCGTCGCCACGCTGGAGACGCGGTGGAGCTGGTCGTCGCCGACGGCACCGTGATCGAGGGCACCGGCCGCCCGCGGTTCCCCATCTGACATCGTTATTTAAATGGGCCAGGTGGTGATCATCGCGCCGGCCTGCACTCTCGATGCAGCCGGGTGATGGACGCCAGCGGTTTGGTGGTGGCTGCCGGCTTGGTGGATATCCACTCCCACCTGGATGGGCTGTTGCCGAACCTTGACCGCGACTTGATTCAGGCGCCCTTGCTCTTGCAGGGAATTGCCACGGCCGTCACCGGCAACTGTGGCACGTCGCCTGCGCCGCTGACGGATGCTCCGCTGCCCCTGCGGCGTCAGAACCGGCGGGTCGCCAACCTGGTTGGGTTCCAGTGTCGCACCATGGGCGAGTTTCTGGATCTCCCTGATTTTGCCAGCCAGCCTGCGGTTGATTGGCAATAGGCGGAGCGATCCAGCCGGCATTCGGCTCAGGGCGCTGCGCGCTGCCAGAAATTGCGGCAACTTCGGAGAGCAGTCCGGTCGTGACTGCCATCCAGTGGCACCGCACCAATAGTGCTTGACACGGCAAAAATGCTGTGCTATGATATGAATTGGAACGATGTTCTGCAAATCAGAACATCGAGAGGCTCCTGTTCGCCAGGTGGGCGTTAGCTGAACACGTTCAAGCGGATGACCAACCGATTCTTTTTCCCCAGTCACTTCTGTACATTCGGCGAGGTTCAGCGGCTGTTTGTCTCTTCATAAGACGACTGGAGGGAAATGACTATGGAATCTCAGACAGTGCGGGCAGTGGAACGAGCGATGGACGTCCTGGAGACGATGCGAGCCGCCGGTGGCAGTCTCGGGGTGACCGACATCGCCACCGAAATGGGTCTGGCCAAGAGCACGGTTCATCGCATGCTGGTGGCGATGGGCAAAAAGGGCGTGGTTCGCAAGGATTTGGACACCGACCGTTACACTTTTGGGCCCATGATTCTGCAGCTGGCGCACACCGCGTCGCAACAACTGGACCTGGTCAGCTTTGTCAAACCCTTCCTGGAAGGGCTGCGGGATCTATTCGGTGAAACCACCGCGCTGGGGCTCAAGGTCGGACTCCGCTATTCCTATGTGGTCCAGGTGCCCAGCCGCCAGGAACACCGGGTCAATCCGATCATGGGGGCGCAGTATCCGCTCCATTGGGCGGCCACCGGAAAGGTGATCTTGGCCTATATTCCGCAGGACGAGTATCGGCAATCCATGGAGTTGGTGGGACAGGCCGTGTCAACGCCGGCCACTGTGACCGACGTTGAGCTGCTGAACCGGCAACTGGACGAGATCCGCCGGCTAGGCTACGCGGTGAGTTTCGGCGAAAGGCACGCGGGCTCTGCGGCTGTGACGGCGCCGATTCGCGGCCGGGATGGGCACGCGGTTGCCGCCATCTGCGTCCTGGGGCCCGAATCGCGCGTCCGGCCGATGGACCTGGACGCGGTGGGTCAAAAGGTGGCAGAGACAGCCCGTCACATCAGCCTGTCATTCCAGACCCTTGGGTTGGGTTGACAATAGCTCACAAATACATCGCACAGGCGAATTCTTTTTGGATACTGGAGGATCAAGATGAAACTGGATAGGATTGTGAACACTGCGAAATCGCAGGTTCTGGTTGAGGAGGCGCGCCGGTATTCGCCCGGAGGGCTGCACTCGCATATCCGCCGGGAGCTCCCGTTCGGTTTGGCCTTCAAACGGGCCGAGGGCGCCTATCTGTGGGATGCCGACGGAAACAAATACATCGATTACAATGCCGCCTTCGCCGCCACTCTCCTGGGCCACTGTCATCCGGCGGTGGACAGCAAGGTGATCGAGTCCATTCACCGGATGGACCTGGTTGGATTGGGCACCAACGAGACCGAGATCGCGCTGGCTCGCAAGATCGTCCAGCATGTGCCTTGTGCGGAAATGGCTGCCATCACGAACACCGGATCGGAGGCGACCCACCACTGCATCCGGCTCTCGCGCGCGGTGACAGGCCGGATGAAGATCATCAAATTCCAGGGGCACTACCATGGCTGGCACGACTATGTCCTGATGAATACGTTGAGCCCGGCCGACAGAATCGGCACCAAGCATCCGCAGTCGGGCGGCATGCTGCCGGCGGCGATCGATAACACGACCGTGCTCAAGTTCAACGATCTGGAGGCCGTGGAAAAGTGCCTGCGGACCGAAGAATATGCCTGCGTGATTCTGGAGCCGATTGCGCACAACATGGGCAGCGTCAAGATGACTGACGAGTTTGCCCACGGGTTACGTCGCCTTTGCACCGAGACCGGCACCATCCTGGTCTACGATGAGGTGATCAGCGGTTTTCGGCATGGGCTGGGCGGATATCAAAAGATCATCGGCATCACCCCGGATCTGACGCCGCTGAGCAAGGCCATGGCCAATGGGTACGTCACCGCGGTCATGTGTGGCAAGGCCGAGTTGATGAAGAACCTGACAGTCGGCGGCGGCACGGTCTACTTTTCCGGCACCCACAACGCCCACCCGATCGGCAACGTGGCGGCGGTGGCCACCATTGAGGCGCTCGAGGATGGCGAGGTCTATCGGCACCTGTACGCTCTGGGAGACCATATTCGGGCCGGCTTTCAGGAGATTGCCAACCGGCTGGGCATTCCGATGCGGGTCGTCGGTTACGGCTCCATCTTTGTCCCGCTCTTTATCGATCCGGAGCTGGGTGAACCATTGTGCTATGACGACTTGATGAGTTGCGACATGGAGAAGGACAAGGCGTTTCGCCTGGCCATGGTCAAGCGTGGCATCATGCTCTACCCGCTGGCCTTCCGCCGCAACTGCCTGATGGCGGCGCACACCTACGAGGATGTGGACCTGACGCTGGAAATCGCTGAGGAGGTGCTGCGGGGCCTGCGCTGATCTGAGGAGAGCTCCACTACGCGGTGCCGATTCGTACGCATGAGAGGAGGTAGACCAACACAAGAACGAGTAGTTGATGAAACCGGTGTATTTTTGCGTCTTGTTCTGAGTTGAGGAGGAGTATTCCGTGAAGAAACTGACCGTTATGTTCATGTCGGTCCTGATAGTGCTGTCGTTGGTGCTGGCAGCGTGCGGCGGGGCTGCACCGACCGCGGTACCGGCCACCAAAGCGCCCGAAGCGACCAAGGCGCCCGAGCCAACCCAACCCCCGGCACCCAAACAGCTGGTCGTGGCGATCATGATCGATATCGTGGACATGGACCCGCATCGCGCGTTTTCCGACACCTACCTGATTGCAGGCAAGGTCATGTACGAGACGCTCACCCTGCTGGACCTGGATAATCCCGGTGAGCTCAAACCCGGCCTGGCCACGAGCTGGGAGATAAACGACGATAGTACCCAGTACACGTTTCACTTGCGCAAAGGGGTCAAGTTTGAAACCGGCCGCGAGATGACGGCCAAGGACGTCGTGTGGTCCTGGCAGCGGCTCCAGAATCTGCAGGGGCAGCCGGCCTGGCTGATGGACGGCGTCGTGTCCTTTGAGGCAGTGGACGACTATACCGTCCTGGTCACCATGGCGGCGTCGGACGCGTCGTTCCTGGCCAAGACCTCGGTCGCCTACACTGGACCCATGGACAGCGAGGTCGCCGAGCAGAACGGCTGCGTGGCCGGCGCGGATGCTGCCACCACCGATACCTGCAAGGAGTGGTTGGACGAGCACTCGGTGGGAGTCGGCCCTTACCGGCTGGATCGCTGGATCCGCGACTCGGAGATCCGGCTGGTCGCCAACCCGGACTACTATGAAGGAAAACCGGTATTCGACTCGGTGGTCTTCAAGCATGTGCCAGACGCTACCGCCCAGGCGCAACTTCTGCAGCGGGGCGACGCTGACTTTGCGATGAACATCGACCCGGACACCGCTCAGCAGTTGGAGGGAAAACCGGGCGTGCTGCTCAACAAGGGCCTCAGCCTGAGCATCATCTACCTGGCCATGAACGCCAGCCCGGAGGTTTCCGAGCTTACATCCAACCCGCTCTTCCGCCAAGCCGTGCTGCACGCTATCGATTTCGAGGGCCTGACCGCCGCCGTGGGTGGTTCTACCCCTCCGGGCTTGATATCGGTCGGTCTGTTGGGCGGTGGCGCGGTGGAGCCGATTCCGTATGACCTGGCCAGGGCCAAGGAGCTTTTGGCGGAGGCGGGGTACCCCAATGGCGTCACGCTGGATCTGCACTATGGCAACATTGTGCAGTTTGGCGTGGACTTTAACGTGGTGGCCCAAAAACTGCAGGCCGACCTGTCAGAGATTGGGATCACGCTGAACATCATCCCCGAAGAGTTCACGGTCTGGATTACCGCCTTCCGCGCCGGCGAATCGCCCATCGCCTTTAGCTACAATACGCCGGACTATGCCGATCCTCACTCGGTGACTCAGGTCTTTGGCCTGTCGGACGGCGTCTTTGCCAAGCGGATGCACTATGCCAATCCGGAAGTGGAAAAGTTGGTGATGGATGCGGTACAGACGGCCGATCCCGACGTGCGGACCCAGCTCTATGCCGAGCTGCAGCAGAAACTGAACGAAGACGGGAACTTTCACCCGCTGGTGCAGCCGCTGGAGGTGATAGGCTACCGCGACAACATCGTGGGATTCCAGCTGAACCCGGTCAACAAGATCAACGTCTTTGAGATCGACAAAAAGTAGACCTGGATCCTGAATGACCGCCGCTGCCTGCCTTCTCAGCAGAGCGGGTGGGCAGCGGCGTCTTGTTGTGAGCTGCGTGCGGGGCAGCCCGCCGCGGAACAGGAGTTGAACGTGCGAAAATTCCTGGTGCGAAGGTTGCTCGTTCTGATCCCGACGCTCATTGGGGTCACTCTGGCTACCTTTTCCGTAGCTCATTACATCCCCGGCGAGCCGCTAGCGGCGGTGCTGGGTCAACGGGCGCTGAGCAATCCTGAGATCGTGGCCCGCTATCGGGCTGAATGGGGACTGGACAAAAGCCTGCCGGAACAGTATTTGATCTACATGGGCAACCTGTTGCGGGGCGACATGGGCAAATCCATCCGGATGCAGCGGCCCGTGCTGGATGACCTTTCCGAGTTTTTCCCCGCCACGGTCGAGTTGGCTATCGGCGCCCTGCTGCTTTCCATCGGCGGCGGGGTGCTCCTCGGGGTGGTGGCTGCCATCAAGAGCAATACGGCGGTGGATCAACTCATCCGGGCGGTCGCGCTCATTGGCTCCTCCATGCCGGTCTTTTGGATGGCGCTGATCTTCCTTCAGGTATTCTACGCCCAACTGGGATGGTTCCCGGGTCCAGGCAGGTTGGACAGCGCGCTGGCTCCGCCGCCCGCCAAGACCGGCCTGTACGTCGTCGATGGCCTGTTGGCGCGCGACTGGGAGGTGGCCTGGAATGCGTTCAAACACCTCCTGTTGCCGGCGGTCGTGCTCGGATGGTACCAGATGGGCCTGATCGCCCGTATCAGTCGGGCGGCCATGTTGGAGGTGTTGGCGGCCGATTTTGTCCGAACCGCCCGGGCCAAAGGCCTCCGCGAGCGGGTGGTGATCACCCGCCACGTGCTGAGCAACGCCATGTTGCCCACCCTGACGGTGGTGGGTCTGGCGGTTGCCGGCCTGATGGCAGGCGCAGTCCAGACCGAGACTATCTTTTCCTGGCCCGGCATCGGCCGTTACGCGGTGCAATCGTCCGGGAATTTGGATTTTCCGGCCATCATGGGAGTCACCCTGCTGACCGCGTTTCTGTTCATCTCTGCCAACCTAGTGGTTGACGTCCTCTATGGCCTTTTGGATCCCCGCGTGCGGGCGGTGTAAGACCATGGATACGGCCCTGGCAGAGCCAACCAACCCCATACCGGCTGCGTCCGGTCTGGAAATCCGCGAACGGAAGTGGCATGCGGTTCGCGCTTTTCTGCGCACGCCTACCTCGATAATCGGGGTGCTCATCATACTGGCGTGGATCGCGGTTGCCCTTAGCATCCCGCACTGGTCTCCCTTTGACCCCATCAAACAGGACGTCGTGAATCGGCTGTCGCCGCCGAGTTCCGCACACTGGTTTGGAACGGACTACCTGGGCCGAGACGTCTTTTCCCGCGTTCTTTATGGATCGCGGATATCGCTCCCCCTGGCGGTGGCCGTGGCCATGGCGTCGCTGCTTTCCGGTAGCGCCGTCGGCGCGGTGGGCGGTTTCCTGGGCGGCTTGTTGGATGAAGTGGCGATGCGGGTGGCCGACATCACGTTGGCCTTTCCGGCTATCGTGTTGGCCATGGCTATCATCACCGCCACAGGGCCCGGCCTCGAGAACGCCATGATCGCCATCGTCATCGTCGGGTGGCCACAATACGCCCGATTGATGCGCGCCCAAGTCCTTTCGGTGCGCCATGGCGAGCATGTGGTCGCTGCCCGGGCCGTCGGCGCGTCGGAATCCAGGATACTGATTCGGCACGTGCTTCCGCTCTGTATTAGCCCGGTGGTCGTGGCGGTGACGCTGGACATGGGAAACGTGCTGCTGCTCGCCTCGGCCTTGAGCTTTATTGGATTGGGAGCCACGCCACCCCAGGCTGAATGGGGGCTCCTGGTTGCTGAGGGCCGGACCAAGTTCTATCAGGTCTGGATTTCCGGTTTTCCCGGCCTGGCGATCATGTCCATGGTGTTGGGTTTCAACTTTATCGGCGACGGCTTGCGCGACGCACTAGATCCCCGAACCAGGACGACGTAGCCGCCTCACGCACAACCTGCGAACGGTGATGGAAAGGTCACAGCGATGACGATCAACCCAACGCGCCTCCACGAACTGGAGGACATGGCCCGGCGGGTGCGAAGACACATCCTGACCACGGTTCATGCGGCCGGGGGTGGTCACGTCGGCGGCCCGCTCTCGGCGACCGACATGCTGGTGGCGCTCTATTTCCATATCCTGAACATCGACCCAACCAATCCCCAGTGGGAGGACCGTGACCGGTTCATCCTCTCCAAGGGACATTCCTGCATTGCCCTGTATGCGGTGATGGCCGAACGGGGCTACTTCCCGGTCTCGGAATTGATCACGTTTGACGGCATCGATTCGCGCTTGCAGGGGCATCCGGACATGGCCCGCCTTCCCGGCCTGGACATGTCCACCGGCTCATTGGGGCAGGGGCTCTCGCCTGGCGTCGGCATGGCGCTGGGCGCCCGTCTGCGCAACAAACCCTTTACCACCTATGTGATGTTGGGTGATGGAGAATGCCAGGAAGGCCAGGTGTGGGAAGCTGCCTTTGTGGCCGCGCGGTACCGGTTGGGCAACCTGGTGGCCATACTGGATTTGAACCGACTCCAGCAGTATGGCTGGCAGGAGCCGGGCGGAATGCGGCCTCCGCTGGACGATCCGCGGAGGCAGTGGGAGGCCTTTGGTTGGCAGGTGAGTGTGGTGGATGGGCACGACATCACGTCGTTTGTGGAAGCCCTGAGCACCGCCCGCCAGGAATCGGACCGGCCGGCGATTGTGATTGCCCACACCGTCAAGGGCAAGGGGATCAGTTTTATGGAGGGCGACTACTCGTGGCACGCCCGCGTGCCCACGGATGTGGAGCTAGCCCGGGCGCTGGCCGAACTGGAGCTGCGCGAGGTGCAGCCATGACGGCCGTCAAAGCGCTGCGTGAAGCCTGGGGCGAGATCCTGGTTGAGATGGCCCAGACGAATCCCCATATCCTGGTGTTGGACGGCGACCTGGCCTCCTCGACGCGGGCGGACATTTTTGCCGACGCGTTCCCGGATCGGTTTCTGCAGATGGGCATCGCCGAGCAGAACATGGCCGGTGTGGCGGCCGGGTTGGCCACCCTGGGTTTTGTCCCATTTATCAGCACCTTTGCTGCCTTTGCTGCCAACCGAGACCTGGATCAGGTTCGCGTGGTGATTGCCCAGCCGCGGCTGCATGTGATCATCACCGGTGGATACAGCGGCATGTTGACCGGCAAGACGGGAAAGACGCACCAGGACGTCTCTGATATGTCCGTGTTTCGCGCCATGCCCTACATGACGGTCGTGGCCCCGGCCGACGCCGTCGAGCTGCGCCAGGCCCTCCAGGTGATGGTCTCCCAACCCGGCCCGTACTATCTCCGCCTTACCCGTGATCCTGCGCCGATCATCTTTGACGAGGGATATCGTTTTGGACTGGGGCGGGGTGTCGTGCTGCGCAAGGGGACCGATGTGGCCATCCTAAGCACCGGCGTCCAGACGGTTCGTTGTCTGGACGCGTGTGACGAACTGGAATCTCAGGGGATCAGCCCGTATCTGCTCCATCTTCCCACGGTCAAACCGCTGGACGTGGAGGCAATTGTCCGGGCAGCGTCAGAGACCGACGCGGTGGTGACGGCCGAGGATCATACCATCATCGGCGGCCTGGGCGGGGCAGTCGCTGAAGCGTTGGGCGAGCACCGTCCAACCAGGATGCGGCGGGTGGGAGTCAAGGATGTGTTCGGCGAGTCGGCGCCCAACGAGCCGATTCTGGCCAAGTATGGGTTGTCGGCCCGTCACGTGGCGCGGGCTGCCCGCGAGCTGATTGGACGAGAAAGTTGATCATGCTGGACGAATATTGGATGGAAGCAGGAGAGCTCGAAGCGGCGCGCGCCGCGCGGATGCCTGGCTGGGGCGGCGGAACCCCGCCAATTCTCGTGCGCGGGAAGGGTGCATTGGCATGGGACAAGGACGGCAACGAGTACATTGACTGCACCTCGCAGGCCTGGTCGCTCAACCTGGGGTTCAACCACCCAAGGATCATGCAGGCCGCCGCGGACCAGATGCAGCAGTTGTGTCACGTCCGGTCGAGTTTCGACACCTATGCCCACCTCGCGCTTTCAAAAAGGCTGACAGAATTGACGCCGGGTGGGTTTGAAAAGCACGTCAGCTTTTGCCTACACGGTTCGCTGGCGGTCGAGACCGCCATGAAGTTGGCGCTGCGGCAAGCACCTGGTAACCAGGGGTCGTTCATCTCGCTGTACGATGCCTACCACGGCCGAAGTTTTGGCTGCCTGGCGCTCTCCTGGCCGCATCCCAACAATGCTTTCCTCGGGTTCCAGGGCCGGGTGGTTCGGGTGCCGCAGGCCTACTGCTATCGCTGTGCCTTTGGCTTGACCTATCCTAGTTGCGACCTGCGCTGCGTCCAGTTTATGGAAGAAGCGATGGACAAGGCGGTGGACGGCCGGCCGATTGCCTTTGTCATGGAGCCGGTGCAGGGCAACGGGGGCATGATCGAATTCCCACGTGCCTACTATACCGCGACTGCAGAGCTGTGCCGGCGGAAGGGCATCCTGCTCATCTGGGACGAGATCCAGACGGCGTTTGGGCGGGTCGGGACGATGACGGCGGCCGAGTTGTACGGGGTCGAGCCGGACATGATCCTGTTCGGCAAGGCGATCGGCGGCGGCTTTCCGCTGGCCGGGACGGTGAGCCGGGCTGACCTGCAGCCGCTTGAGCCGGGAGACCACGGCTTCACCTTTGGGACCTTTCCGGTGAGCATGGCGGCCGGCTTGGCGACGCTCGAGGTGCTGGAAGAAGAGCGGCTTCTGGAGCGCTGCCAGGTGCTCGGCCGGCAGATCACGGCGCGGCTGAACGAGCTGAAAGACCGGTACGAGTTGATCGGCGATGTCCGGGGACCGGGCCTCATGATTGGGTTTGAGCTGGTCAAGAGCAAAGAGACCAGGGAGCCGGCGCCGGAAGCTGCGCACCAGTTTGCGGTGGAAGGGATGAAACGCGGCATCCTGTACGGCGAGTCCAAGTATCTGGGGCGCGGCAACGTGGTCAAGATCAAACCGCCCCTGGTCGTCACCGACGCCCAGGTGGAGCGGGTGCTAAAGGTCACAGAAGAGATCGCCGGAAAGCTGTCGGCGGCGTGAGTGTTGTAGTCCATGAACCTTGGGTTGTGGACGGACCGTGTTGGTACTCCGGCAGAGGCACCGGCGGTGACTGCCCAGTTATGGAGGTCAATCGATGAACCGATTTGAGGGAAAGGTGGCGCTGGTGACTGGTGCCAGTTCCGGCATCGGCCGGGCCACGGCGGTGGCCTTTGCCCGTGAGGGGGCGCGCGTGGTCTGTTGCGCCCGGAACGTGGAACGGCTTGAAGAGACCGTGGAGCTCATCCGCGGGGTGGGCGGCGAGGGCTTTTGGATACAGACGGAGGTCTCCGAGGCTGGCCAGGTCCGCGAGTTGTTGGCGCGCACCGTCGAGACCTACGGGCGGCTAGATGCTGCCTTTAACAACGCCGGTGGGTACCGGCTGGTGGGCGGCAAGCCGGGTCCGATGGCGGATCTCAGTGAGGAGGTCTTTGATCGGGTGGTGGCGGTCAATCTGAAAGGGGTCTGGCTGTGCATGCAGGGCGAGATCCGGCAGATGCTCAGGCAGGGCGGCGGCGCTATTGTGAATAACTCGTCCGACGACGGGCTAAAGGCGAGCCGCCATATGTCGCCCTATGTGGCGGCCAAGCACGGCGTGGTCGGCCTCACAAAAGCGGCCGCGCTGGATTATGCCACCCAGGGCATTCGTGTCAACGCCATCTGCCCGGGCTGGATCCTCACCCCGCCGGTGGAGCGGAAGATGCAGGATGATCCGCTGGCGGAGAAACAGATGATGGCTGAGGCGCCGATCAGTCGTTTTGGCCGGCCCGAGGAGGTGGCTGAAGCGGTTCTCTGGCTCTGCTCTGATGCAGCTTCGTATGTCACCGGGACCGCGTTGGCCGTGGATGGCGGCGGCATGGCAGATTAGGTTTAGGGCTCAGCGCTCTGAATTCGTCGACCGATATCGTAAGGAGGTACGTGGTGAAATTGGCTTGTTCGATCATGATGGCTCCGGGTAACACCTTTCGCGAAAAGCTGCTAAACGTGCGGAGTTATGGTTATGAAGGCGTGGAAATCCGCATCCTGGCGGACGAGGCCACCCCGGAGCGCGTTGCCGAGATGCGACAAGCCCTGGATGAGACCGGTATGGGCGTCGGGGCGGTAATCGTGCCCGGCCCAACCTACGCGCTGCCGTTTGATACGCCCGAGTCCACCGAGCTCAAGCTGGGCGCGGCCAGACACGCACTGGAGGTCGGGGCCGGGTTGGGCGCTCCGACGTTTATCACCCCCGAGTACCGGCCGCAACCACTGCCGCTCTGGTTCCCCCTGCGCCGGCTGTCGGCCGGGGAGGAAGAGCTGTTTTACGGCTTTATGGCTGGGGTAGCCGAGCACGCGGAAAAGGTGTCGGCAACGGCCGTGCTGGAACCCATCAATCGGTACGAGACCCACTTTTACTATTCGATCGCGGACGTCATGGCCGTTCTTGACCGCGTGGCAAGCCCACGCATTAACCTGGTCATCGACTTTTTCCACATGAATATGGAAGAAGCCGATATCCCGGCGGCCATCGAAAGCGCGGCTGGACTGGTTCGTCACGTGCAATTGGGCGACAACAACCGCCTTCTGCCGGGACGAGGACACACAGATTTCGTGTCCGGCTTTGCGGCGCTCCGGCGCATAGGGTATGACCGGTATATGGCCCTGGAGTGTCAGATACCGCCCGACCCGGAAAGGGACCTGCCGGCTTGTGCCGCCTACCTGCGGTTATGCCTGGAGGCGAGCCGGAGTCGTTAAGGGTCGATGGGTAGGATCGTTACTGCAATGGAAACCGATCGGACTACGGCCGAACCACAATTGGTGGGCATCGGTTGTGCCGCGTTGGACCATCTGGTCATTGTCCGGGACATGCCCCGGTTTGACGCGGCAGAATCGGCGCGGGCTCAGGACTGGTTGATAGCCGGCGGCGGGCCGGTGAGCACCGCCCTGGCGGCGGCAAGCCGGTTGGGCGTGCCGGCCGCCTACGTTGGAGTGATGGGCGACGACACGGTGGGCCAGGAGATCCGACGCGAGTTTCTGCAGGCCGGCGTGGATGTTCGGGCGCTGCGCCACCGATCGGGCGTGCGGTCAATGAGGTGTTTGGTTTTGGTGGAGGCCGGCACCGGGCGACGCGCGTTTATCTCGTTCGGGGACTGGTCAGCGGCTTTTGAGCTCACCGCGGAGGATGAGCAACTGGTGCGGCAAACCCGTTTCCTGCATCTGGACGGATGGTATCCAGAAGCGGCACTTGCTGCCGCGTCTCTGGCGCGGGCGTCCGGGGTTCGGGTCTGCCTGGATGCCTACAGCATAGGACCGCGCACGGCCGATTTTGTGGCCGCGGCCGACGTGGTGATCGCGACCGAATCATTTCCGAGCCGGTTCACCGGAGAGCATGACCTGGACGCGGCGTCGCGGCAGATGCTGGGTTATGGGCCGCAGGTCGTGGTGACCACGCTCAGCGACCGGGGTTGCTTTGTGGCGGCGGCCGGGGAGCGGCACATGATACCTGGGTTCTCAGTCGAGGTGGTAGACACTACCGGCGCGGGCGATGCTTTTCACGGGGCATTCCTATACGGGATGCTTAAGGAGTGGGATTTGGTCCGGACGGCACGGTTTTCCAACGCAGTGGGTGCGCTGACCTGCCGCAAGCTGGGTGGGCGGGCGTCGCTTCCTACCCTGGCAGAGGTAGAGAGCCTGCTAACCGCGCATGCCGCCGGTTCATCACACAGTCAGGTGGTTCATGAGCCAACCACCAGGAGGGACGAATGCAAACGTTGACACCGGAAGAGAAACAGGAACTGGATCTGATCGCTAACAAGATGCGGAGCCAGATCATCGAGATGTTCCACGTTGCCGGCGGCGGGCACTTTGGTGGTTCGCTGTCGGTGGTAGAGATATTGGTGACGCTGTACGGTGCGGTGGTCCGTTTTGATCCGGCACAACCGCGATGGGAGGAACGGGACCGCGTGATTTTGAGCAAGGGGCACGCCTCTGGCGCTCTCTGCCCGGTGCTGGGTCATTGGGGCTTTTTTGATGAGGGGTTGCTGGATACCTTTAACCAGTTGGACAGTCCGTTTGGCATGCACCCGGACATGAACAAAATCCCGGGGTGTGACATGAGCACCGGCTCACTCGGCCACGGCCTGGCAGTCGGGATCGGCATGGCGCTGGCCGGCCGGGCCGATGACAAGGACTATCGGGTGTATGTGGTGCTCGGCGATGGCGAATGCCAGGAGGGCACCGTCTGGGAAGCGGCGATGATTGGCTCGCACCTCAAATTGAACCGGTTGACGGCCATTGTCGACCGGAACAGGCTGTCGCTGGATGGCGCCACCGAGTCGATCAACGCGCTGGAACCGTTGGCAGACAGGTGGCGGTCGTTTGGCTGGCATGTGCTCGAGTGCGATGGGCATGATCCGGCCAAGATTCACCAGGCCATCCAACAGGCCCACGATTATCTTGATGGTCCGACGGTCATCGTCGCCAACACCGTTAAAGGGAAGGGAGTCTCCTTCATGGAGAACAAGTACCAGTACCATTATGCGATCCTCACCAATGAGGAACTGGAAGCGGCCCGAGAAGAGATTGCGAGGTAGACCCCATGAAATCAGCGAAAATCCCCCAATGGACAGGAGACCCCGTCCAACCTCTTCCCATGGCAGATGTGGCCAGTCGGGTTGCCGCTGGTTTGTGTTTGGTCGAGGAGGCCAGGTCCAACCCTGATATCTGGGCTTTGACCTCGGATGTGCTCAACTCCACCGGGCTGGTTCCCTTTGCCAAGGCGTTCCCAGAACGGTTCTTGAACGTGGGAATTGCCGAGCAGAGCATGATGGGCATCGCGGCCGGGCTAGCCACATGCGGTAAGATCCCGGTGGCGGCAACGTTCGGCTTTCTGGCCTCGATGCGGGCCTGCGAACAGGTCCGGTCGGACATCGCCTATCCCAACCTCAACGTCAAGATCTATGCCACGCATGCTGGTGTGGCGTTGGGAAAAGGCGGCACCACCCATCACGCGCTGGAAGACGTGGCCATCATGCGCACCTTTGCCAACATGACCATTCTGGAACCGGCGGATGTCCTGGAAACCCAAAAGGTGATGGCGGCCGCAGTGGCCCACCAGGGACCGGTGTACATCCGGCTGCGCCGGGGTCCTGGTCCGGTGATCTACCAGGGTGAGTTGGCGTATCAGATCGGCAAGGCCAACCTGGTGCGGGAAGGAAACGACCTGACTCTGATCGGCTGCGGCCGGACGGTGGGCGAGTGCCTGCTGGCGGCCGCTCTGCTGACCCAACGCGGCATCAGTGCCCGGGTGCTGGACATGCACACCCTCAAACCGATCGACGACGAGGCTATTGCTGCTGCCGCTCGCGAAACGCGGATGGTGATCACGGCGGAGGATCACACCATCATTGGGGGACTGGGCGGCGCGGTGGCGGAAGTCATGGCCGAGCTGGGCCTGGCCACGCCGCTCCGCCGGCTGGGAGTGCGGGATATCTATGCCGGCATCGGCGGTGAGGACGAGCTCTTGGCCAAACACGGCATTGCCGGACCGCAGATTGCTGCCCAGGTGATGCAATTTCTAGAGTAAGGAGCAGATGTCATGATCCTTTCCGGCCAAGTGGCCCTGATCACGGGCGGTAACTCGGGAATCGGCCAGGCCACCGCGGTTCTGTTTGCCCGCGAGGGAGCACGTGTGGTAATTGCGGCTCGAAGTGCGCAGTCTGGCCAGCAGGTCGTCCAACAGATCGAAGAGCTGGGTGGCACTGCGCTCTTTGTCCCGTGCGACGTTCGGTTGGCGCAGGATTGCCAGGGGGCGGTTGATGCCGCGGTGGCCCGATTCGGCCGGTTGGACATCCTGTTCAACAATGCGGGCGTGGTCCTGGGCGGCCGGGTGGATGACACGGACGAGGAGACCTGGGATCAAGTCATGGATACCAATGTCAAGGGCATCTACCTGATGTGCCGGGCGGCGGTTCCGGTCATGCGATCCCAGGGCGGGGGGGTCATCGTCAACAATGCCTCGGACTCGGGCGTGGTCGGAGAAAAACGGCTGGCGGCATATTGCGCCTCCAAAGGCGCCGCGGTGTTACTGACCAAAGCCATGGCCGTGGACCACGCACCGGACCACATCCGCGTCAACGCCGTCTGTCCGGGACCGGTTTATGTCAAACGGTGGGAGCACCGGGCGGCCGGTCGCGGCTATGACGTCAGCGTGGACGTGGCCAACTTTGTCAGCGAGGTGCCGTTGGGTCGGGTCGGCGCGGTGGAAGAGGTGGCACAGGTGGCTCTCTTTTTGGCGTCCAACGCGTCCAGCTATGTGACGGGTGCTGCGATCGTGGTGGATGGTGGGCGTACGGCCCAATAATCCGGACCGGGCGCCCGCAGCCCGACGCAGGAGACTCCGTCTTGACCGACCGCTATTCGCAAGAACCCAGACCGCTGCTCCTGACCGCCAAACCGCTGCGACGAGCAGTATCCGGGCGGACGATGAGTGGCCTGCTGCGGCTATGGATTCCATTGGCGCTGAGCTGGGTTCTCATGACCGCCGGAATGCCGGTAGTGACGGCCGTGCTCGCTCGCATGCGTGAGCCCGATCTGCAATTGGCCAGTCTGGGTATTAGCCATTCCGTGACCATGGCGGTGCAGAGCCCGGTGATTGCCTTGCTCACCGCCAGCGTGGCGTTGGCCAAGGATAGGACCTCGTTGCGGCTCCTGAAGCGCTTCACCGTGGTCCAGGTGGTGCTTTGCACGCTGATCATGGCCGTCCTGGCATACCGTCCCACGTTTGACCTGGTCATCGTCGACTTGATGGGCACGCCGCCGGAGGTGGCTCGGCTGGTTCGCCCATCGCTTCTGGCGTTCACGCTGTTCCCGGCAGGGGTGGCCTACCGCCGGTTTCTACAGGGGTTGATCATCCAGCGAGGATCCACCAGCCAGGTCACCTACGGTGCCCTGATCCGGCTGGCAACCACCGTTGGTTTGGTCCTCCTGGGGTTTCGATTGGGCCGGTGGGATGGAGCACTCGTGGCAGCAACCGCGATGACGGCCGGAATCCTGGTGGAGGCGCTCTATACGCACCTGGTGGCTCGCCAATCGGTACGTCTGGTGGAAGAAAACCAGGTCTCCAGTGCGATCGCTACCCTCACGGTCCCCAACTTGCTGCAGTTCTACTGGCCTCTGGCCATCACTTCCATGGTATGGCTTTGGGCTCCATCGCTCATCAACTTTGGCCTTACGCGGGCGCCGTTCCCGGTGCAATCGCTGGCCGTCTGGCCCGTGGTGAGCGCCCAGGTTGTGCTGGTGAGCAGTCTTGGATTCAGCTTGATGGAGGTGGTCGTGGCGGTGCTCAAGGACCCGCGGGCAGTGGTCACGGTGCGCCGATTTTCCCTGATCCTGTGTGCAGCTTCGTTGGCCATCCTGTATCCGTTGGCCTTTACGCCCCTGGCAACCAGTTGGCTTCAGGTGGTGGCGGGTCTGAACCCGGAACTGACCGCATTTGCGATTCCGGCGCTGCGCTGGTCCATACTGCTGCCACTGATCGCGGTTGTCCAGAGTTGGTTTCGAGGGCTTATCGTTGCCGGCGAGTCGACCTCGTCCATCGCGCAGGCTACCATGATCAATGTGGCGATCATGGTGGTGGTGCTCTTGATGGGCGCTGCGGGAAAGTGGATGATGGGCGCATCGCTGGCGGCCGTTGCGCTGACGATTTCGCGGATTGTCGAGGTCGGTTGGTTGTGGCGCTGGGCCTCACCGGTGCAGCGTCGCCTCGGGGAAAAGGCCCGGGCGGCCGGTCCGTGCACATAGGGAGCGCCTGAGGAGTTGGCAGGAACTACAGCGGTGGAGGGCAAAAGAACCCATGCGCCGGACGAATGTCGGGCATCATACAAGGCATAGGAGGTGGTTGTGGCTCTGAGAGAGGCAGTTATCATTGATGCGGTGAGGTCGCCCATCGGGCGGCACAACGGAGGGCTCGCCGGTGTGCGGCCAGACGATTTATTGGGCGAAGTGCTCCGGGCGCTGGTGGAACGGGTGGGGTTGGATCCGGCGCTGATTGAGGACGTCTATTCTGGCTGCTGTAATCAGGCCGGCGAGGACTGTCGGGATGTGGCGCGCAGCGGCGTTCTCTTGGCGGGTTTTCCCAAAGAGGTGAGCGGAATCACCGTCAACCGCAACTGTTCGTCAGGATTGGAGGCCGTTAACCTGGCTGCCAAGTCGATCCTGGTGGGGGAGGGAGAGGTGTTCATCGGCGCGGGCGTGGAGTGCATGAGCCGGGCGCCCTGGTCGATGCCCAAGCCCGATACGATCCGCCCGGTGGGAGTACCCACGATCTATGACACCAC
Organism: Anaerolineales bacterium UBA2181; assembly: GCA_002328075.1. GTDB lineage: Bacteria > Chloroflexota > Anaerolineae > Promineifilales > UBA4811 > UBA4811. The sequence continues at coordinate 110,669 of DCVT01000042.1, forward strand.
CATCGGCAACCGGTACAATAACCCCAGACTGGATGCGTTGTATCCCATCGTCAGTTTGGGGGAGACGGCCGAGAACATCGCGGCCGAGATGGGCATTAGCCGCGAGGATCAGGATATCTTTGCTCTGGAAAGCCAGCGAAGGGCAATCGAGGCGATCGAGACGGGCCGGTTCAGGGACGAGATCGCGCCGATTGAGGTGCCACAGCGCAAAGGCCCCTCGCTCATTGTGGATACCGATGAGCACCCTCGCTACAGGGTGGTGGACGGCGATTATGTGCTGGATACCAGTCTGGAGCAGTTGGCCAAGTTGAGGCCGGCTTTCCGCCAGGGTGGCACGGTAACCGCTGGCAACTCGAGCGGCATCAATGACGGGGCGGCGGCAGTGCTGGTCATGAGCGCGGACAAGGCGCGAGAGATCGGGCTGAAGCCGATGGCCCGCTGGGTGGGTTCAGCCGCCGCGGGCGTTGACCCCGGAGTCATGGGGTACGGACCCGTCCCGGCGACCCAGAAACTGCTCAAGCGGTTGGGGCTGTCGTTGCATGAGATTGGCCTGATCGAGCTCAATGAGGCATTTGCTGCCCAATCCCTGGGAGTCATTCGGCGGTTGGGCCTGGATACCGAGATCACCAACGTCAATGGCGGTGCCATCGCCTTGGGTCACCCCATCGGTTGTTCCGGGGCTCGCATCCTGACCACTCTGCTTCACGAGATGAAGCGGCGGGCTCCGGGGCAACGGCGGCCGTTCTACGGTCTGGCCACGCTGTGCGTGGGGGTCGGCATGGGCGCTGCCACGGTCGTCGAGTGGTTGTACTCGTGATGGAAAGGGCAATGCCCAAGATGCTTCCGTTGGACGAGTACCTGCGCCAAAAAGCGTACGACCTGGGCGCCGACCAGTGCGGCGTCGCCGACCTTACCCTGGCACGCGACGCGATTCGCGACCAGGGTGGCGAGATGATGGCCCAATTCGACCGCGCCATTTCGGTGGGCATCGCCATGCCGGCGGCCATTGTGGATCAACTCCCTCGCCACCGTGAAAAGGCGGTGGCCATTGCGTACCGTACCCACAGCTATGAGATCATTAGCGATCGTCTGGATCTGTTGACCTCCCAGTTGGCAAGCCTGGTCCAGCGGCGTGGATACCAGGCGTTTCCTGTGCGGGCATCCCAGTACCTGGATGGCGAGAAACTCACGGGGCTGATATCTCACAAGCTGGCGGCGCATCTGGCAGGTCTGGGGTGGATTGGGAAGAGCTGCCTACTCATCACTCCGGAGCTCGGTCCGCGGCTCCGATGGGCAACGATCCTTACCGACGCCCCGCTGTCGACCGGTCGACCGATGGCCGAGCGGTGCGGCGACTGCCGCGCATGCGTCGACGCCTGCCCGGTGCATGCGTTCACCGGGCGGCCATTCCGACCAGAGGAGCCGCGGGAGCTGCGCTATGACGCGCACAAATGTCGGCGTTACCTGCACCGCAACGACGCGGTGCCGGGAGCCGAGACCAGCATTTGTGGCATGTGCGTTTACATATGTCCCCATGGCCGAGGGAACTCGGCCGAACAGGCAGGTTGAAGGCGATAAACAGATCCGGGAGGATGAGATGGACTTTGAACTGGACGAAATAGAGTTGATGGTGCAACGCACGGCGCGGCAGTTTGCCGAAAAGGACTTGGTGCATCGGGCTGATCAGGCGGACGATAACAAGGATTTTTGCCGGGAGTCTATCGAGTTGTTGCGCCGGAACGGCTATCTCGGCATGATCATCCCAGAGGAATACGGCGGCGAGGGGATGACCGGATTTCACTATGTGATTGCCAAGGAGCAGATTGCTCGGGCCTGCCTCAGCACAGGCGCCATTTTCGGCGCTCACAATCTGGCGATCTATTGCATAAAGCTGATGGGCACGGAAGCGCAGAAACAGCGCTACCTGCCGCTGCTCGCTTCAGGTGAACGCATTGGGGCATTTGCTCTGACCGAGGCGAATACCGGTTCGGACGTGGCGTCCATCGCCGCCTCCGCGGTTCGGACAGATGGGCATTACGAGATCAACGCCGCCAAGCAATTCATCACCAACGGTGGTGTTGCGTCGCTGGTGGTCGTTTTCGCCAAGACCGACCGCGCCGCGGGCCATCGGGGCATCAGCGCGTTCATTGTGGACAAGCACGAGCATGGGTTCACGGTGGCCAAAGAAGAGAACAAGATGGGCATCCGAGGCACCAGCACGGGGCAGCTGGTGTTTGAGAACTGCCGGGTGCCGGTTGAGAACCGGCTGGGACAAGAAGGTGACGGATTCAAGCTCTCGATGATGGTCCTGGACCGGGCACGCCCGTCGGTGGGAGCGCAGGCGTTGGGAGTGGCTCAGGCCGCATTTGAGGCCGCTGTGCGGTATTCCCAGGAGCGCGTGGTGTTCGGCAAGCCGCTGAGCGAGCAACAGGCGACCCGCTTTGCCCTGGCCGATATGGCGACGCAGATAGACGCCGCGCGACTCTTGGTGTATCGGGCAGCCAAGCTGGCGTCGGCCGGCAAGGGTCGGTTCAGCAAAGAGTCCGCCATGGCCAAGCTGTTTTCGTCAGAGGTTGCCCATTGGGTCGTGGATCGTGCACTCCAGATCCACGGCGGTTATGGGTATATGAAAGAGTACACCATCGAGCGACTGTATCGGGACCAGCGCATCCTGGAGATTTATGAAGGAACCTCCGAGATCCAGCGGTTGGTCATATCCGGGAGTCTGCTCAAGTAACATCAGCAAGGAGACCACACGATGGAATGCAGAATAATCACTGTAGTGGGCGCGGGCACCATGGGCAACGGGATAGCCCACGTCGCCGCGATGTCCGGGTACCAGGTATACCTGACTGACGTCAGTGACGAGGTGCTGGCGGCCGCGCGGACCAAGATCGAAAAGAACCTGCGCAAGGGCGTCGAATTGGGCAAGGTGCCGGCAGCCACCATGGAGGCGGCCCTGGCGCGCCTGCATTGCACCACCGACATGGTCGGCGCGGCCGCCCAGTCCGATCTGGTCATCGAGTCGGTACCCGAAGAGCTGGCGCTCAAACAGTCGGTCTTTACGCAACTGGACCAAGTCTGTCTACCCCGCGCCATACTGGCAACCAACACCTCGACCCTTAGCCCCAGCGCCATCGGTTCAGTCACCCGCCGGCCGGACCGAGTGATAGCGATGCATTTCTTCAACCCGGTACACCTCATGAAGCTGGTGGAGGTGATCCGCTCGCTGGATACGTCCGACGAGACCTGTCAATTCGTGCTGGACGTTGCCCGTCAGATGGGCAAGGAGACCGTGGTGGTGAACGAGGCGCCGGGCTTTGTCACCAGCCGGATCAGCGCGTTGGTGGGCAACGAAGCGTTTTACATGTTGATGGAAGGCGTAGCCAGCGCGGAGGACATTGACCGGGCCATCAAGCTCGGGCTCAACTACCCCATGGGCCCCCTCGAGCTGGGCGATCTGGTGGGACTGGATGTTCGGTTGCGCAATCTAGAGTACCTGCACCGGACGCTGGGCGAAAAGTTTCGCCCCTGCCCGTTGCTGGTCAAGTACGTGCAATCGGGACGTCTGGGGCGCAAGACCGGCCGCGGCGTGTATGACTACAGCCAAAAGTGACCCTGCCCGGGTCACGGGAGAGGAACCATGGAATTCGAGCATCTGATTCTGGAACGCGAAGCGGGCATCGGAACCATCACCTTTAACCGGCCGCAGGTTCGTAACGCCCTGAACGAGGCCGCCTGGCAAGAACTGGGGCGTGCCGTCGAACTGTTGGCGGCCGACCCGGCAGTTCACGTTGTTATTCTGACCGGCGCCGGCGACGAAGCATTCGTGGCCGGCGCCGACATCCAATGGCTGCACGACCGCAGTATGTTGTCCACGCTGGACGCAGTAGGCCAGCGGGTGCTGGCGGCGCTGGAGGGAATGGCCAAACCGTCGATTGCGGCCGTCAACGGGTTTGCGCTGGGCGGCGGCTGTGAGGTGGCTCTGGCGTGCGATATGCGGATCGCCAGCGATCGAGCCAAGTTCGGCCAACCCGAGGTGCGGTTGGGTCTGCTGCCGGGCGCCGGCGGTTGCCAACGCCTGACACGACTGGTAGGGGTTGCCAAGGCCAAGGAGCTGATCTTTACCGGTGACATCGTTGATGCTGTTGAGGCTGAACGGATCGGCATGGTTAACCGGATAGTGCCCCATGCCGATTTGCCCTCGGCGGCAAAGGATCTGGCGCGCAAGATCATGCAGCGCGGGCCCCTGGCCGTGCGTTTGGCCAAGGTCGCCATCGATGCCGGCGTGAATCTTGGGCCGGGCGCAGGGTACCTGAGCGAGGTGTTGGGCCAGACGGTCCTGTTCGCCACCGAGGACCGCCTGGAGGGAACCGGTGCGTTTCTGGAAAAACGGCGCCCTGACTTCAGAGGCCGATGACATGGCACCAGACGACCAACCGTTGAGCGGTATTCGCATCCTGGACCTCTCCCGCGCCATGGCGGGGCCATTCTGTACTCAGTTGTTGGGGGACCTGGGTGCCCAGGTGGTCAAGGTCGAATCGCTGGACGGCGACGAGACTCGCCGATGGGGTCCCTTTTGGAACGGCGTGAGCTGCTACTTTCTTTCTGCCAACCGGAACAAGCGGAGCATAGCGCTGGACCTCAAGCACCCAGAGGGCCTCGCCATTGCGTGTTCGCTGGCAGATCAGAGCGACGTGGTGGTGGAGAACTTTCGGCCGGGTACCGTCAACCGACTGGGCCTGGACTATGAGACGTTGGCTGCCCGCAACCCGCGGCTGATCTACTGCAGCGTGTCCGGTTTCGGTCAGGACGGACCCCGAGCCCAGGAAGCAGCCTACGACGTCTTGATGCAGGGCTTCGCCGGACTACTGGGTCTCACGGGCATACCGGGAGGTCCGCCGGTCCGCGCTGGTCTGCCGGTGACCGACTACGGCGCCGGGCTTTTCGCCACGACTGCGATACTCACTGCCCTCTACCGCCGTCAACTCGATGGCCAGGGACAAAAAGTCGAGACCTCGCTGTTAGAGGGGCAGCTGACCTGGTTGGGCTACTATATGATCGGGTACCTGGCCAACGGCGAAATCCCGCCGCGAATGGGCAGCGCCCATCCAAGTCTGACTCCCTACAAAGCGTACCGGGCGGGCGATGACTACTTTGTGCTGGCCGTGGGGAACGACGGTCAATGGAAACGGCTGTGCCAGGCGATCGATGCGCCGGAACTGGCGGACGATCCAAGATTCGTCACCAACATAGATCGATTGGCTCATCGGGAAGAACAGGATGCCTTGCTGGAGGCGATCTTTGCGCGGTTCACTGCGGCCGAACTGATACAGCGTATCAACCGAGCCGGGGTTCCTGGCGGTCCGATCAACACAGTTGATCAGATCATTGCCGATCCACAAGTACAACACCTGGGAATGGTCCCTAACGTTCCCCACCCGGACATCCCCGAACTGCAACTGGCCGGAATACCCATTCATCTTTCGCGGACCCCGGGCGCAATTCAGAGTTCACCGCCGCAACTGGGCGAGCACACGGACGAGATTCTGGATGAATTGGGTTATGCACACGAGGTGGTCGCACGTCTGCGCCAGGATAATGTGGTAGGCTGATCACGGCTGCCGGCCGAGGCACCAAGAGGCAGCGGACGCGGTCTCCGAGCGACCGCTACCTTGATGGGTGCTGCCGCTTGACCGAAAGGACACGACATGCGCGAATTCATCACCGGCGCTGAAGCCATCGGAAGGGCCGCTCTGGACGCCGGGTGCGACTTTTTCGCCGGGTACCCCATCACCCCGGCGACGCCGATCCTTTTGTACATGGTCAAGGAACTACCCAAAGTCGGAGGGGTTGCTTTTCAGGCCGAGGATGAGTTGGCATCCATTGGAATGTGCATCGGTGCTGCGCTCTCGGGCGCGCGGGTGCTGACCGCTACCAGCGGGCCGGGCCTCAGCCTGTACAGCGAAAACATCGGGCTGGCAATCATGGCCGAGGTGCCCATGGTCATTGTCGATTGCCAGAGGCTGGGTCCGGCCACGGGAGCAGCCACTACCACGGGTGAGGGCGATGTTCAGTTCTTGCGCTGGGGAACATCTGGGGGATACCCGGTCATCGTACTGGCTCCCGCGGACGCAGTGGACTGTTATAACCTGACGCGGCGAGCGTTTTACCTATCCGAACGGTTTCGGTTGCCGGTTTTCGTTGCCACGGACAAGGAGACGGTGGCGACCCTTTCGGCGGTGGAGATGGACAGGTACTTGCATGAGCCGGTCCCGAAGAGAAACGTCGCCCCGGCCGATGCCGACCACGTTCCCTACCGCATCGGCCACCCGGCCGAGGTGCCGGTCATGTCCCCCTTTGGTGGACCACACCTTGTCCGCGTGAGCGGCGCCTCGTACAACGAGCGCGGGTCCCGAGCCTGGCGCCCCGCCGAACTGGACCGGCTCAATCGGCACCTGGCGGCCAAGGTCGACCAGGCCGAAGACGAGATCGCGCTGGTCCGGGCTGATCTTCAACCCGGTGCGCGCACGGTGGTTATCAGCTATGGCATCTCGAGCGGTTCCGTGGCCGAAGCCGTCCGACTGGTTCGTCGTGAGGGCGGAGAGGTCTCTGGGCTAACCGTCATCTCGCTCTGGCCGGTGCCAGAGCAAGCCATCCGTGACGCGATACGCGATGCCGACCGGGTTGTTGTGGTAGAGATGAACCTCGGGCAGTACCGGCGTGAGATCGAACGGCTGGCAACCGATCGGCAGCAGGTGGTCGGGGTGAACCGCGTTGACGGCGAACTCATCTCACCCGACCAGATCCTGGCGGAGGGAGGCATCCTGTGACCCGCTGGACAAGTTACATCGACGAATCGCGCAAGCCGTACCCCTTCTGCCCCGGCTGCGGTCACGGTCTGATCCTGGATCAGATCAACGCTGCGCTGGTCAAACTGCAAATCGATCCTCGCACTATCGTTGTGGTGCTGGACATCGGGTGCGTCTCGCTCTGCCGCGAGTTCCTGACGACCAACTGGATGCTGGGACTCCACGGCCGGTCGGTCACGTATGCTTCAGGGATCAAATTGGCCAACCCCAACCTCAAGGTGTTCGTGTTGACCGGAGATGGCGGGGTGGGTATTGGCGGCAACCACGTCATCAACGCCGCCCGGCGCAACATGGGCATCACGGTGGTGCTCTTTAACAACCTCAACTTTGGCATGACCGGAGGCGAGCATTCGGTCACCACGCCGCCCGATTCCATCACATCCACAACCGAGTACGGTCATCTGGAACAACCGCTGGATGTGTGCGCCACCGTGGCCGCCAACGGCGCCAGCTACGTTGCCCGCACCACCACCTTTGATGAGAACCTTTCCGATCTGATAGCGGCCGGTATCGCCAATGAAGGCTTTTCCCTGGTGGATGTGTGGGAATTCTGCACCGCCTATTATGTGCCGAACAACCGATATGGCCGCAGGCAGATGGAAGCGATGTTGGAGAGGCTAGAGTTCCGGACCGGGGTGTTGCGCAGTTCGCCTCGGCCGGAGTACAGCCGCGCATATCGACAAGCAGTGGCCGGCGAGGCCGGTCGCCCGACCAGGCCCCCTCAGCCCATCGAGGCCCGGTATACCAGCCGGCTATCCCGACGGGTGGCGTGTGTGATCTCGGGTGCTGCCGGGAAAAAGATCAACACCGCCGCAGCGCTTCTCGGTAGGGCGGCCGTCGGCGCTGGCCTGTGGGCGACCCAACGCAGCGACTACCCGGTGACGGTCAAGACCGGATACTCGATTTCGGAGGTCGTCCTGAGCCCAGAACGCGTCTGCTATTCCGGGGTGACCAAACCAGACCTCCTGGTAGTCCTGTTCCCGGAGGGGTTGGCCCGCGCCCGCCCGCACCTTGACACCCTTACCCCGGCGGATACACTTTACCTGGATTCAAGGCTGGCGCCGGTCCAGACCGCAGCCCGGCAGGTGTTGTTGGATTTCGGACAGACCGGCGCTTTCGTACGGAAACAGGAGTACTGGGCGACCATGGCCGTGGCGGCCGTCCTGCGGGACCGACACCTTTTTCCGTTGGAGGCGCTAGAGGACGCCATTCGCAACCAATCTAGCTACGCGGAGGAAAACCTGGCGGCGGTCGCTGCCAGTGAGGGCCTGATCAAATCATCAACATGAGTCAATGGAACGAGAGGAACTATGGATTTCCGTTTATCCGAAGAACACAGAATGGTCGAAAAGATGGTGTACGACTTTGCACGGGAGCAGATTGTACCCATCATCAAAGAGCATGATCGGACCCATACCTATCCGCACGAACTGGTCCCCCAGATGGCGAAGCTGGGGTTCCTGGGTATCTGTCTCCCATGTCGCTACGACGGCGCCGGGATGGATTACCTTTCGCTGGGTATCGTCTCCGAGGGGGTAGAGTTCGGCGACTCGTCCTGCCGTGAGACCATCGCCGTGCACCTGGGGCTCCACGCGTTGCCCATTTTCCAGTGGGGGACCGAAGAGCAGAAGGCCGAACACCTGCCGCCGCTGGCCCGGGGCGATTACCTGGCTTGTTTCGGACTCACCGAGCCCAACGCGGGCTCTGACGTGGGCGGTCTGCTGAGCACTGCCCGGCGCGACGGGAGCGACTATATCCTGAACGGCGAAAAGATGTGGATCACCCTGGCCGATGTGGCCGAGCGTTTCCTCGTTTTCGCCAAAACCGACCCCGGCCGGGGTGCACGCGGCATCACCGCCTTTATCCTGGAGCGCGGGTGGCAGGGTCTGACCACCGGGACCATCGAGGGCAAGATGGGGGTCCACGCCAGCAACACGGGCTGGATCAGCATGTCAGACGTCCGTGTTCCCGTCAGTCACCGGCTGGGCGAAGAGGGCGAAGGGTTCAAGATCGCCATGAGCGCGCTGGACAACGCTCGCTACACAGTGGCGGCCGGGGCCAATGGCGTCATCAAGGCCTGCATGGAGGCATCCATCCTCTACGCCAAGGAGCGGACCACCTTTGGCCGGCCGATTGCCGAATACCAACTGGTCCAGCAGATGATTGCCAACATGCAGATGAGTCTGGACGTGGGCCAACTGCTGGTGTGGAAGGCGGGCTGGCTGAAAAACCTGGGCATTCGCAACACCCGGGAGACCAGCATGGCGAAATGGTACTGCACCGACGCGGCCCGGCGCTCGGCCGACGATGCGGTGCAGATTCATGGCGCCTATGGCTATTCCGATGAGTATATTGTGGAGCGACACCTGCGCAATACCAAGAGCGCCGTGATCTATGAGGGAACTTCGCAAATCCATACCCTGGTGCAAGCAGCCTATGCACTGGGCGAACGGGTTGACCGGCCGATGCGCTGCGAGCTGCCGGCGTACGACCCGGAACTTTGGGGCTAGCGATACAGCGGCCGCAACCGGGGACCGGGCAATCCGCTAATCGTCCTCCGTTGGCCGGGGATCGGCAGATCCCGGCCGGGGCCGGGGATTTGGCAATCCCCCGGGAGCACGGAGTACTCTGCTTGCCGGGGAGCGGCAGATCCCGGCCGGTACGGGGCAAAGCCGCGGCCGGAGATGGGGTCAATCCCCCCTTGGCGTGCATCCATCAGCGGCGCTTCACCATGAGCGGCAGGAACACCCGGCAGGACGAGCACTCGTACACCTCGATTTGAGCTGCTGCGGAGGTTGTGCTGCCATAGTACTCGGCCGTCGTCTGAATCTGCCACTCGCCTATCTCGATCGCTCCACCCAGGCTGGGCGCCAGGTCAGCAGGGCGCAAGGACGCTGAATACCTGGCCCCATCCCACACCAGCGGCGCGATGACCGCGCCGCCGGGCGTGGCCACCCGCGCGTGCGCCACTGCGTCCATGACTGGGGTTCCCCGTTCATGGACGATGGCGGTGATGGTCAGCGGTTCTGACGACAGCACGTGGGTGGGGGTGACGTTCAGCGTCATGGTCAACGGTGGGGTGACGAACAAGCGCGCGGTGGTGCGGGCCGGGTCGTAGCCTGGGTGGCTGCCGACCAGCTCCAACTGGTAGCTGCCCACTGGCCAACCGGCTGGCAGGCTGATGACCTGGCGGTAGTAGCCACAGGCTGCGCAGTGGGCCAGATGCGTGGTCAAAGAGTAACCGGCCGTGGGGGTGGGATAGAGCGTGGCGGTGATGGCGGCGGTGATGACCGGCTGCCAATACTCTCCCAACGCTGACGCAGTGACAGTCAACGTCTGGCCTGGTATCGCAGTCGCCGCCGGGCATCCGTCCAGCAGCACCAGGTCTGGCAGGGTCCCCGGTTGGTTCACGAGCAGCGGCTGTTCAGCGACGGCAAACAGCTCCCCGCTCTGCGCGCTGACCCGCAGCGGAATGCCGGATGCCGCGATCAGCGGCGTCAGTGTCCAGGTGAGGGTGATGGCCTGCCCCGGGTTCAGACCGGTGATGGACTGAAACGGGGGACTCACCTGGAAGAGCGTCGTCGTGGAGTCCAGAAAGGCGCTGATGGCAACAGTTGCTGTCAAGATGTCCAGGGGAAGGGTGGTGCTGTTGACGATGCCGGCCGCCAGTGCAAACGGCACCGTGCGGGTGACCAGCGTGGGAGCTTGAAGGTGGATTTGGATGGCTTCCAGCGCCGCCGCTCGTGCGCGATGGCCAGTTGGGCCGTACCTGAAGGTCACATCCTGCACACACGACAGGTCGGGGCGCTGGCCCGGCAAGAGCGCTCGCTCTTGGCTGCTCTCCCTCAGACAGGTGGGGCATTCCACCGGGGCAGCGTAGCACGAGGCAACGCACTGGTACTTTTGATCAGACCAGATGGCAGCGGATGATAGCGGGAATAGATCGGCCCAGGCTTCCTTTACCACGACTCCCGTGCTCTGATAGAACCCTTCACCAAAGGCCTGGCCCAACATGGAATCCGCCTGCCTCCAGCCGTGGCTTCCGGCGTACACCTCTGCCCAGGCATGCCCTACGACGGAGTCGAACCAGAAGGGACGCGGCTCGACAAAGGTGCCATCGGCGACCCGGCTCGGAAGACCCAGGGCGCGCAGCAAGCCAACGGTCAGGTCGGCATAGTCGCGGCACACCCCGATGTTCCTGTCCCGGGTGGCCAGCAATGTGATGTCCGACTGCCGGTTTTTCCAGATATCCTGATAGCGGAACTCGATGTGGACCCGATTCACCAGATTTCGGATCGCCTGCACCTCCGTGTCGGGGTCTCTATCATTGCTCGGCGGGGTACTCCTGTCAGGCGCTCCGGCTGCATATTGAGCGTACCGGCGGATCTCAAAGCTGTCGGGGTTGTGCAGGCACGAACCCGACTTGAGCGCCTCATGACCGGCGACGTTGAAGGTTAGTGCGGGGACATGAATGGGGATGATCCACTGCCCGGCCGTCGTGCGTAGCCCGAGCCATGTGTTGCTCGCCAGCGAATTGCGCCTTGACGGATCCACATTGCTCACATGGATCCAAAAGTCGGCATAGCTGGTTTGGCCCGGCGGCACGGTGGCTGGCGTCAGGGTGACCGGCTGATTGGTGGTGAGCCAGGATGTTCCCCGGTAGATGCTGACCTGGGGCCGGCCGCCGGACTCGATTGCCCCGGTCACATGGACGGTGGCGTTCTCCAGCGTGTGGGTGCCCAAGTTGCGGAAAGGCAATCGCAGGTGAAGGTGATCGCCAGGCGATATACGGCCGTCTGCCTCGTCCAGCATAACAGCCGCGGCCGGGAGATAGAGCGGTCCCAGGTAAACCAGGCCGGCGCTTGGGGCTGTTCCTCCCGTCACGACTTGCACGGGCGTGTTGTGACTGTTGTTGGTACCGTCTCCCAACTGGCCTCGCGTGTTGAGACCCCAGCACATGACCCCACCGGTTTCTGTCAGCGCGCATGTGTGACCTTCGCCCGGATCGGCGCCCGGTCCCGCTGCCACGGCCAGTACGTTGTTGTCCAACCCGACCACCCCCACCGGCGCGCTCTGGGAGCTGTAGGTGCTGTCGCCCAACTGGCCGGTCCAGTTGTAGCCCCAGCACCTGACCCCGCTGGTGTCGGTCAGGGCGCAGGTGTGACCATCGCCTGTCACTACGGCCCGCGCCCCGCTGCTGTGGCCGACTACGTCCACCGGAGTGCTCTGCTCGACGCTGGTAGCGCCGTTTCCTAGTTGGCCGCCTCCGTTGTTGCCCCAACATCGGATCCCGTCGCTGACGGTCAGGGCGCAGGTGTGATACCCGCCCGTCGCCACCACCCGCACGCCGCTCCCCAGGCCCACCACATCCACCGCTGTAAGGCGTTGTACCAGCGTGCCGTCGCCGAGCTGGCCGTAATCATTGTATCCCCAACATTTGACCCCGCCCGTTTCGGTTAGGGCGCAGGTATGAAATCCGCCGGCGGAGATGGCTTGGATCCCGTTTGCCAGCCCCACCGCCGACGTTGGCGTGGAGCGGTTGTTATACGTGCCGTCGCCCAGTTGGCCGGATCTGTTATCACCCCAGCACCTGCCCCCCCCGGCCGCCGTGACCGCGCAGGTGTGCCATCGCTCGGCGGTGACGGCCAGGACCCCACTGCCGTCACCCAGCCCTACAACCTCCACCGGTGTGTTGCGATGCGTGTTGGTCCCGTCGCCCAGTTGGCCGTACGTGTTTGCCCCCCAGCACCTGACCCCGCCGGCGGCTGTCAGCACGCAAGAATGCTCGCCGCCAGTGGCCATTGCCAGGACTCCGTTCATTAGGCCTGCCACGTCCACCGGCTCACGGCGGTCAACCCAGGTTCCGTCGCCCAGTTGGCCCACGCTGTTCCATCCCCAGCACTTGACGCCGCCGATTACGGTGAGGGCGCAAGTGTGCTGACCGCCGGCCGCGATCCCGCTGATGCCCAGGAGGGGCGGCGCAGCGAGCGATGCCAGCGAGTACACGTCGGTTGGCCCGCGCGGGTCAGGGGGGGCTGGCTCCGCTGCCAGGCCGGCAAAAGTCGGCCGTGCCGGAGCGGCGGCCGGCAGGAGCAGCAGCAGAACCAGCGTCAGATTGACCAGGCGAGATGTTGTCCGCGGTAACCAATGCGCCTCCACAGCTTCCTCTCTTCATCCAGTCCGTTGCCTCAATCCCGAGCACATTGTAAATCGGTGTCCCTGATGGGTCAACTGGGTGCAAGGAATCTGCAATCGAACCCGACCGGTGGGAGGTATGGATGGGGATTTGGCAATCCCCCTGGAGCGTGTTGTTGCTCCAGTCACCGGGAATGTGACCATCCCTTTGGAGTGTGTTGTTGTTCGCCGGCAGGCGTCTATAGGATCAACCGGCCGTCCGGGTCGAATGGCATGAATTCCGCTTCGCTCAGTCGCTCGTACTCGGGCCGGCCGCCCATCTCGCCCCACAGCGCCTCGGAAACCGCGATGGTCTCCAGCTCCAGCGTGTTGCGGATGCAGATCATCCGTACCTGCTGCGGGTCTACCTGGTTGCAGGTCCTCAGGGCGAACTGAATCGCCATCCGGTCGTCGGGCATAAAGATGGGGATGCGCGTGCCGGGAAGCACGGTAGAGGTAAAGGCGTTGATCCAGGTGGAGTCGAGGTCCATCTTGCGCACCACGCGCTCGGTGGTCACGTCGGCCATCCCCAGCCCCAGCGCGTTGCCGTGGGTTTCCGGGGTCAGGTTGAGGACCGCGATCTTGCCGATGGCAATGTCGCCCTGGATGCCGCTGGCAAAGCGGCCGGTCACGTTGGGGTCCATGCCCGAGCCCGAGACGTTCTTGCCCAGATAGCCCACCACCAGCACGTCGAGCTGCTCAAAGCGCAGGCGGGCCATCCACTGCCGGGCGGATTGCAGCAGGGCGGCCTCGCGCGGCAAAAGCGCCTCGGCCGCTATCGCCTCGACGTGGGCTACCTCCTCCCGGGCGTTTTCCACCGTCGCCAGGCCAAAGCGAAAGGGGACCTGCTGGCAGAGGATGGGATACGCTTCGCATAGATGTTGACTGAGATGGGGAAACCCGTCGCGGTGCAGGCTCTGCGCCCCGGCGTGTTTGCCCAGGCCGATGGCCAGCATCTTGAGCAGGCCGCTCTCCACCGCGCCGCGAAAGGCGGTGTGGGGTTTGATGCGGTTCAGCGGGATAACGAGGTCAGCCTGGAGCGCAAGCCGGTCAAAGTAGAGCGGCAGGTTATTGCCCAGCCGGCCGATCTCGACCACCTCCATGGACGAACGAATCGGCGCGCCGACCGACTCCTCAGTAATGCCGTAACCCGCCAGCAGTTGCCGTTGCCCCTCGACCGTCGCTCCCCCGTGGCTGCCCATGGCTGGCACGATGAAGGGGTGGCAACCGGTCTCCCGCAGGAATGACACGGCAGCGGCGACCAGCACCGGCATGGAGGCCAACGCCCGGCTGCCCACGCCAATGGCGACCGACAGCTCCGGCCGCAGGTATTGGCGGATCTCTGGGCGCGCCAGCTCGCGCCGGACCGCGGCCGCCACGCTTGGCTCTTGCGGGGCGCGAAAGGTTTGCCGGACGCGCACCCAGCGGGGAAGGGGGAGGTCCAGCAGGCGCTGCCAGCGGGTGTAATCGGGTTGGGTGAGCATAGCCTCCTCAAAGACCGATCTGGTGGCGCAGCGCCTGGGTGGACTCGCACCAATTGCCCACGTTCCACCGGCCGAATACCCCCATGCCGCCCAGCTCGTCCGGCCCATAGTACACCGGCAGGTGTACCAAGGAAAGGCCCTCATGCGCCCGCGCCTGGTCGAGGGCAGCTGCCAGCGACCCTGGGGTCGGACCGCCATCCAGCGCCAGCACCCCGCGAACTGCCTGCCCCCAGGCCACATAATCCACCGCCACGGAATCAGCGGTGGCATAGTCTTGCCCGTATTGGGCGCATTGGAGCCCCGAGATAGCGCCCATGCGGCGGTTGTCCAGCAGCAGGATGCAGCCGCGGGCGCCGTGTTGCACCCCATCTATCAGGATTTGCGGGTTCATGGTGAACGATCCATCGCCGCTGAGGGCCAGCCCGTAGAACGGCCGATCGGCCAGCGCGGTTGCCAGCAGCGCCGAGACGGCAAAACCCATGTAGCTGGCGCCCGTGTCAGTGTAGGTCCTGCCCTGCCGGTCGTCCTCCACGATCTGGAAGCCGTTGGCCTGCACGTCGCCAGCGTCGAAAAAGCACACTGCGCCGGCCGACCGTGCCCAGTCGGTGGCTGCCTTGATAACCGCCGGCTGGGTGAGGACTTGTTTCCCCCACAGCGGGTCATAGAGCGCCGGCTGGGCGTACCGCTGCGCCTTGAAGGCCTCCCACTCCTGGCGCTTTTGGCTGCACGCCAGGAACCACGGAGAGGGCGCGGCCGGGCTGGCCGCGCCGGCCTGGCGCAGCGCCTCGATCAACCGGAGCAGGGTGGGGCCCGCATCACCCACCAATGCCAGCGTCTTGCCATAGTGGGTCGCGGCGCCCGTGTCGGTGTTGATGTTGATGACCTGCTGTACCCTGGGGTAGCCCGTGCGGGAGCAGTCGGATTGGCAAACGAACCGGGTGCCGACGGCGACGAGCTCGTCGGCGTTTTCCATGGCAAAGTTGCCGCAGATGGAACCCTTGGATCCGCCAACGGTCATGTTGCGTGGGTGGCGGTAGGGTATGATACCGGAGACCAGCGGGCTGGTCACTGCGACAGCGTCGGTCAACGCCAGGAATTCGAGCAACTCGGGGCCCGCCTGCCTGGCTCCGCCACCCACTTTGACCACGATGCGTTCAGCCCGCAAGAGGGATTCTGCGGCCCGACGGTAGCTGCCCTGGTCAGCGGCCGCACCCAGCGGAGGCGGGGCACCCACCGGGAGCTCGTCCAGGTTGAAACCGGGCAGCGCGGCCGGTTGAGTGTTCATGGGCAACAGCAGGTAAAAAGGACCGGCCCGGTGGGGGTGATCCACCGTGTTCAGGCCACGGCGCAGCGCCGTGGCGAGGGCCAGTGGTGTATGCAGCGTGTACGCCCGCCCCATGATGGAGCAGAGTCGCAAGAAAAGGTCCTGCTCGTGTTGGGGGACCTGCTGCATGTTGGGCCCCTCGTCCTGGGTGGTCTCGTCGCCCAGCAGGTACCAGACCCCCAACCCGTCGGAGGCCGGGACGAGCGAAGCTGCCAGCGCGTGCAGCGCGCCGGGTCCGATGGAGGTGACCACCGCCGCCTTTTCGCCCGTCACCCAGCGCAGGGCAGCGGCCGCGTGGGAGGCTTCGATCTCGCTGCGGACGTTATAGGTCCGCAGCAACCCGGCGTTCTGGTAGATGCGGAGGATTTCACCCATCTCGGTGGAGCCGTGTCCCAGGACGCAGAGGAACTTGCGGACGTCCTGACGCAGCAGCCCTAGAACGATCGCCTCAGACAGAGTGGTGTTGATTCTCCGCGACAACCGGCCGGAGGCGAGGGCCGCCTCCAGGCCGCCGGCGGCCGCTATGGCCTCGGCGCGGCGCCGGCGGGTTTCAGATGCGTCAATTGCCATGGTTATCCCTGGTTACCCTCCGTCCGTCAGTTGCGATTTTTGACAGCTGGCGGGTCCCGGCCTATACTGTCTGCGGTCTTGCCGATCGACCTGCACCCGCGAAGGTCTATTGTAAGTGAGGTTACCGTGGATGCAACCCCCCAGCGGGGCTTTCATCGTGGGAACGGCGCCGGGACAGCCAATCTGCTCTCACCGGATCGCCAGATCCAGGCAGAACCACGCGGTCAATCTGCGTTTTACTGCCATCGGGGAACCTGGGTGCCGTCGGCCGGTCTGGCGGGTGATTGTTGTTTCCGTTGACCCATTACTGAGCGACGCGGGCTCTCCCCGGAGAATGGACAAGGCGAG
This sequence comes from Anaerolineales bacterium UBA2181, assembly GCA_002328075.1. Lineage (GTDB taxonomy): Bacteria > Chloroflexota > Anaerolineae > Promineifilales > UBA4811 > UBA4811. The sequence continues at coordinate 127,441 of DCVT01000042.1, forward strand.
TGCCGCGGTGGCATTGGTACCTATCGGGAAGAGCCGGCGGGTTGTCAAGTCAGGAATAGCAGCAAAGGACCTCTTATGAAAATCGCGGTGATCAACGAGACCAGTGCGGCCGACCGCAACGCGGACATCCTGGCGGCGCTGGAAGGGTGCGGGCACACCATCATGAACGCTGGCATGACGCGCAGTGGGGCTGCGCCGGAGCTGCAATACATCCACACGGGGCTGCTCGCCGGTCTGCTGCTGCACCTGAGCCGGGTGGATTTTGTCGTGGGCGGCTGCGGTACCGGGTTGGGTTTCATGAACGCGGCCATGCAGTATCCAGGCGTGTTCTGCGGGCATATCCTCGCGCCACTGGACGCCTGGCTATTTGCCCAGATCAACGGCGGCAATTGCATCTCGCTGGCCCTGAACCAGGGATACGGGTGGGCAGCGGATGTCAACTTGCGGTTCATCTTTGACCGGCTTTTCAGCGTCGAGTCTGGCGCCGGTTATCCTCCTCACCGCCGAGAACCCCAGAAAAGGTCCCGCGAGACCCTGGCGCTGATCTCTACTGTCACCCACCGGCCGTGGCCCCGAATCGTCGCTGATCTGCCGGACGACGTTCTCCTGCCGGCGCTCTCGTATCCTGGCATTCGGGAGTTGGTTGAGGTGAGCTCCATCCAGGATGCCAAGCTGCGTGTTGCGCTGCAAGGGCGTGCCGGCTGGTGACTCTTGCCGACCCTGCGTGCTATATTAGGTACTGCATTTGTTTCTTCATTTTAGTCACACCTATTGAGAAATATGGATTTGTGTACCAATACATCGCTATGAAATTGAGCGAGTACGCCCGCCAAGTTGGCGTGTCCTATGGCACGGCCTGGCGCTGGTTCAAGAGCGGTCAGCTGCAGGGCTACCAGGTTGAGACGGGCACCATCATCATCACCGAACCACTGCCCCAGGCCATGGCGCCGGCGCCCATTCAGAAGGTGGCCGTCTATGCGCGTGTCTCGGCTGCCGAGAACCGGGACAAGCTGGAGTCGCAAGCCAAGCGATTGC
>DCVT01000027.1 GCA_002328075.1 Anaerolineales bacterium UBA2181
CGATTGAGTTCGGTCTTGCTCATGGCTAGTAGTTCGTCCACACTTGTTCCCCTTTCCATGGGGGACATTCTAACTTTGGCAAAAAAGGGGACTCTACTACTTTGGGCTAACAGCATCTGTCGGAGATTCGGTCAGATTCCATGACCATTTCCCTCGTTTGGCATTCGCCGGCGGGACAGGTATAATCCGGTTATTGAGAGCACCTTGCGCCAGGCGTGGAGGACGATACATGACTGTAGCCCCCCTCGAGTGGCTGGTTAGCTGTGCCGGATACTTGGCCAGCCTCCCCTTCCGGTTGGGTGCACCGCGGCACCTCAAACCGCCGGAACGGATACTGATTCTGAAACCATGTTGCATAGGCGACGTGTTGCTGGCAACTCCAGTCGCCGTTGCCCTGCAGCGAGCGTTTCCCGGTGTGCGGATAGACTGGGCGGTAGGCACCTGGTCTCGTCCCATGGTGGAGACCAACCCACGACTTTCGCGTGTTCTAAACGCTCACGAGCTGGGCGCAGGCCGTCCCAGCTGGCGTCAGGTGCGCCGGCTCACCAAGCGGGTGCGAGCCGAGTTGTACGATACCTGCCTGGTGTTGGACCGGTCCCCCGTTTTGGCAGCCATTCCATGGCTGGCGGGCGTGCCGCAACGCATCGGCCTGGACAGCGCCGGCCGTGGTTTCTGTCACCACGTCCGGATACCCGTTCGCGGAGTGCGGCACGAAACCGACATCTATCTGGAAACAGTGCGGGCCCTGGGAGCGGGGGTGCAAGGGGTACAGACCGAATTCTACCCGACCGACTCCGATCGCGCCGCGGCCACCGACCTGCTTCGCACCCAGCTCCAGTGGTCAGAAGGCGAACCCCTCTTTGTCCTTCATCCAGCCGGCGGCCGCAATCCAGGAGCCGCCATGGTCAGCAAACGGTGGCTGCCGGAGCGGTTCGCCGTCGTGGCTAACCGACTGCTCAATGAATACGGCGGCAAGGCCATCTTGCTGGGAGGGCCACAGGATCGGGCCATCCTGGAGACGGTGCGGGGCCTGATCGGCCTCAAGACCCTGGCGGTGGCGGGCGAGGTTGCGTGGGGCGTGTGGGGGGCACTGCTGGAAAAGGCGATGCTCTGCTTGGGCAACGACACTGGGGCTACCCATCTCGCAGTGGCTGTAGGCTGCAAGACAGTTTTCGTTTTTGGCCCTTCGGACCCGCGTCGATACGGTCCTTACGCCCGACAGGGCCAGGCAGCCGCCCTCTGGCACCCCGTACCCGGCCTGCACCATGGTGTCCACCGGGGCCCGCCCAAGAACTGGACCTGGGATGAAGCGGTGTCCGCGCAGGAGGTCTGGCACGCGGTTCAAGCCCTCATTGGACAACCCGGCGCGGAAGCAGTGCAGGCGGTGACCAACTCATCCGCCTAACGACTCAGACGGGTTCAGGGCAAAGCGGCCTGCAAAGCCTCCAACCGTTGCTTTGCATCCGTCAGAAGCGCCGCTGGGGTGAGGTCAGGGGCGGCATTTGCGAGAAAACCGGTAAGGTCGGCCGCCGCCGCCCGGTAATCCTGCTTCTGGTAGTACAATAGGGCCCGCCGATAGAGGTGGAGCGGGTTGCCTGACACCTGGTACGCTCGGGTCAGGTCACCGATCGCCCTGTCCCAGTGCTCCAGGGCCTGGTAAGCCTGGCTCCGCCAGGTCAGCAGGCGCTCCCACTGAGTCGCGGATTCGATCAAGAGTGCCAGGGTGAAATCCTCCACGGCCAGTTGCGCGTCGCCCAGATCCAACCGGGCACGCCCCCGGCTGGTCAACAGGCGAGCCAACTCGGAAGGCCCGGTAGGAACCGTCTCGCTCAACACGCGCAACGCCGAGTTTGGGTCTGGAATCAGCAGGTAGCTTTCCGCCAACCACAGGTGGCTATCGGCGTTTAGCGTCAGGCTAACGGCGGTTCGAAACGCAACCACCGCTTCTTCCGCAGCCCCGCCGTCTACATATGCCTGCCCCATATCCATGACTAGTGTGGCGCTGGGGACATCCGCGGGGAGCAAGCGTATCGCGTCTGCCCAATCTGTCGCTGCAGCCATTGGACTGCCCAGTTGCAGGCTTAGTTCGGCTCGCTGCCGGTACCCCTCAGCCGTGGGGTCGACGGCCAAGAGCGCGGTGAGATCCATCCAGGCAGCGTTCAGCTCGCCCAGCTCTTGCCACAAAACCGCCCGCCGAGACAGGCCTTCCCGGTGCAGTGGATCAAGCGCCAGGGTCTGCGAATAGGCCGCAATCGCCTCCGGTTTGCGATTCTGGTTTTCTTCGATCTGACCCAGCGTGAACCAACCGTCGGGCGCGTCGGGTTCCAGCACCAGATAGCGTATGCATTCGGCTTGCGCCTCGCGCCACAACCCATAGCTGCGGTACAACCGGATCAGTGCCCACCGGGCTTGCACCTGAAAGGGATCCAGCGCTAGCGCCGCCAACAGGTCCTGTTCAGCCTGCAACGGATGCCCCAGATCCAACAGCAGTTGGCCACGCAAGACCAGGTACGCAGCCTGATCCGGCGCCAGGCCCAGCGCCTGGTCCACCAACTCAAGTGCTCGCGCCGGGTTCCCGGACCGCACCGCCTGCTGGGCAGAATAGTAAGCGCTCTGCGCCGCAACTGGCGCCGAGTTCCAGGGAGTGGGGGTCAACGTGACCGAAGGTATGGAATCTGGCGCCCACCGCCTGCGAATGGTCGGTACGCTGGCTACGATCAATGGCGTGGACGTCGGCAGTGGCGTGATCGTCGGCCCCGCTGGAGCGATGGCAGGCGTCCAGGTTGGCGGCAGGGAAAACGCGACGATGGTCGGCGGGACAACAACCGGAGCCGGCGAAACCACCAATTGTACTGTCGGCTGCGTCTGGGAAACACATCCCACCAGCAACAGCCCGATTACAGCTGCCGTCGGTCTGCAAGCTCTCATTATATCACCGGCATCGGCCGGTAGGGTTCCAGGCGGTGGGCCGCCTCCCACGGGTAGATCACGAAATCGTCAGTCACAGCAGCATAGTAGTCTGGTTTGAGCTGTGGAAAGATAGATTGGGCGGGTTTGTAGTGCAGCACAGCCGACTCGGGCCTGCCGCCGGCCGCCACCACCCGGCCGGCGACCGCATTGATCGCCCTACCGTGATTCCAGACATGGTGCACCACCAAGATCCGGCGACCGAGCAGATCATCTTCGGTTGGAAAGTGATGAAAAGCCGGCATGCTGCGAAGGCTAAAGGCCTCTTGCAGTGCCGCACCGGTCACTGGCTTTCCCGGCCGGTCCAACAACAACGACCGAAGGTCGCTGGGGCTGTCGGCCGGGAACGAAACGGCTGTAGTGAGCAGACAGGTCATGCGCAAACGCTCGGCTATCAACCCACCTGGGATCAGCCCGCCTCGACCAATCATCAGCACGGCATCGAACGCGCCGTAGAACTGGGGCATCAGGTGCTCCATCAGCTCATCCACGTCGGACCAACTCAGGATCTGCCGCCCCATCTATGACGCTCAGCGATCCCACCTGAGCCGAGGCTTCCGGCCAAGCGTAAACAGCTTTACCAGAACGACCCCGGCTACAAACCCCCCAATGTGGGCAAAGTAGGCCACCCCACCCATGGCCATGTCCGATAGAGCAAACAACCCACTGAACAGCTGCAGTACGAACCACATCCCCAGCACTATCACCGCCGGCACGTTCACAAACCGAACAAAGTAACCCAAAAAGATCACGGTTCGCACGCGAGCAGTGGGAAATTCCACCAGGTACGCTCCCAACACACCTGCGATGGCTCCGCTGGCTCCCACCATGGGTATGGTTGACTCTGGGTTTATGGCCACCTGTGCTGCCGCCGCCGCCACGCCGCCCAGAAGGTAGAAGATCACAAACCGCCCGTGGCCCATCTGATCCTCAATATTGTCACCAAAGATCAACAAATAGAGCATGTTGCCCAGCAGATGGGCCCATCCACCGTGAAGAAACATGGAGGTAAAAACGTTGAGCACCTCCATGGAGAGCGGATTGGCGGTCAGTTGGCCCGGTACCAGCCCGGCCGTCATCAGAAAGGCGTCCAGCTCACCCGAGGCGTCCAGCGACGCCTCGTACAGGAAGACCAGCACATTGATCAGGATGAGAGACCAGGTCACTACCGGCCGGGTATGCGACGGGTTGGAATCCTGAATCGGGATCATGCGCATATTATACCACGGCCCAAATGCAGCGGCTACTAGCCTTGCCGGTTAGGCAGAATCTGGTAGAATCCTGCCGGTTGGCCCACTAGCTCAATCCGGCAGAGCAGCTGACTCTTAATCAGTTGGTTGGAGGTTCGAATCCTCCGTGGGTCACTGGCAGGGCGCGGTAACGCGCCTCTTTTTTGTCGTGAGCAGTCGGGCGAACGCCATCCTACTGGGCCAGGCCTGGCACAACAGAGCCCAGCCCTCACCATACCGCCCGCGGCCCGATAACCGATTGCAGAACGCTCCCCTGTCCTCCTTCCTGGCACCCAAGCCAACCCGGCGCGCTGAGCACGATTGCGGTACGGATTCCACCCCCTAAACCATGCCAGTGCCTGTTCCGACGTATGACGCCCCGAGGCGAGCTCGAACCTTCAGGTATGCATTTCTCTCCGGCGGCAGAGAACAACCACCCAACTGCCAATCGCTGTCGCATGCGCCCGCGCGACACAACAACCATTTGCTGCCGATCCACATCGGCTGAGGCAGTTTTCCCCTGACTCAAGCAACCCGTCGCGCTTGCCCTGTCGGAGATCATAACCCCAGCGATGCGCCACCCTGCGACTGCTCAACGCCGAGCCGCAGCGCAGCCGAGGGAAACCCGTTGCCCGGCCGACCCTTTACCATATGGTGATTGCACGCGGCTAACTTGGCCTTGCGCCGTCGGGCGGCAGCGCAAACCGGTCGGCCCAATGCGATTCTTTGTGTTCAGCCCCCACGAACCGCACCTAGTCCACTCAAGGCCGCGAGCGCTGCGGTAATGGGATGAACCGCCAAATACCCCACTATCAGCAGGATCAACCCGGCTCCGTCAAACGCGACGAACCTCAAGCCGGTCGCCCGGAGGGCCGGCGAGCCCTCGGATAACGACGCCAGCATCAGCGTCTCACCGGCCAATCCCACCATCTGCATCACAATCAAGCACAGGAACGTGACCCGGTTGTGCCGCGGGTCCCAAACAGTTGGCACAAACGGAACCTGCCACATAAGAAAGGCGACGCCCAGACCCTGGACCATGATCATTCCGCCGCGTCCGCACGCAGCAACTGCAAAACTGCCAGCCATATCGGTTGGTCGGAGGATCATTGGCAACGCAGCACTCAGGTTCCAACCGCATACTGCTGCCACCAGCATCCGCGCCAGCCAAACCCGGAAATCACCTTTGGACATCATCCAACTCCTCCCACCCCACTGGGCCGGCGGAACGTGTGTCCGCCCACCGTGTCCATTGTATCACGCGCCCTGTGCCCTCACACCAGTGTCTTGCGCATATGTTTGACAATCGGTAAACTAGTGGTAATCATGGGTAGCGCTCCGACCAATACCCTCCAGGAGATGAGGCATGCCATTCCGATACCGGGTTGATCAACTCGAGCAGTTGCTGTCTCGCCTCTGCCGAAACGTGCAGGGTATCGATCAGGCAGTCATTGTCAGTTCCGAGGGATTTGTGGTGGCTGCCTACCCAGGCGGTCCAGAAGCTCAGGCGGGGGTACTGGGCCGCAGCCCGACGGTGGCTGCCACTGCTGCCAACGCCATCGCTCTGGGGGAACGCGCACTCGACCGGTTGGACCAGGGCCGCTTCCTGCGGCTCATCATAGAGGGCGAATCTGGCGCCATGATCGTTTATCCCATCGACGGCAGCGATGCAGCGCTGGTTGCTCTGGTCGATCCGGATGCGAAAATGGGCCTCGCTTCCATGGCCATGCGGCAGAGCATCCAGCAGATCGCGTCGATTCTAGCCAGAGCAGGCCCAGCGTTGGATTGACCGCGCGCCCTTGGGCCGACAACCAGCCTCTTGCCGCGCTCGTTGATTCTTCCCATTGCCGGTAGCCCTTTCTTGGTCCACGGGCGCAGAACGCGGCCAGGGCAGTTCCACCATCCGTGAGAGCAGACGGTCGCACCGTGGCGGCCGACTTGGCTCGATTTCCGCCGCTTTGACCCGTCGTTGTCGGTTCCAGAAATCGCCCATATCGAACCGATCACGACCCCGCCGGCTTACGTGATCGGTCGCTGTTGGGTGACGCTCGCGAACCTGCCCCGACGCATGCACCGTCATGCCCTCCGACGGGCGCCCGGTACGCTGGTCAGCCTCCGCAGGCAATACGGGATATCCACAGCCCAGCTCTTGGGGCGTCGCCGCAGCGGACCAGAATCGCCTCTACTAACCGCAGAGAATCCGCGCGCTCATCGCAATGATTCCCATCTTTGGTGAGCGCGTCATAGCACACGAGTTCGAGGCTGGCGGACCAAGCAAAGAATCGGCCGCAAGAACATGATGTTAGGCAGCCGCAACGGCGCGTCTCCAGGCAACTCCTGAATCGCTCCCCTCAGCTCCAGCCAGAGGGTCTTACCCTGCTCGTTCAGCCCCGTTACCTGCTCGCTGCACAGCAAACATAGTCAGAAATCCTCCACACTGTCTACACGATCCTCCCACAAACCCTACACTCCGCCTTGATACCATACATCCAGAGCGGAGCAGAGACGAAGGACGCCAGTGCAATATAGCCAGGACGTTTACGATGGCCAGTGCGCAGTGGGTGCGACGGCCGCCTTGCCAGATGGAAACGACCCAGGAGACCCGTATCGGGATGACCGCGGATTGCGGGCCGGCTCCGCGATTTCGCAGGTTAATGGCCGGCGAACATAAGCACGGGCTGTATACTTGGTGGCGCCCTCTTGCCATTACACCGCTATCACTTTGGCGCACCGTGAGAGATGATCCAGGAGGTGTACCTTGAAAACCATTTTGGCGCTGATCAGATCTTCATGGCCTACCGCGCTCTGGCAGGCTGAGCTGGAGAACGCCGAATACCAATGGCAACAGACGGTTGACGGTCCAGGCGCAGTTGCCGTACTAAACCGGGAGTTGCCAGCCTTGCTGGTGATCGACTTGGCTCTGCCAAGTGTGCTAGATGGCCCGCTGCGTCACTGGTTGCGCCACAACCGCAACCTGCCAGTCCTCGCGCTGGCCAGCCAACCGGAGGAGTTTGAACAGGCATTGCAGGAGGACCTCGTAGACGACTTCCTGCTGCAGCCGTTCTCACCACGTCAGTGGTCCGTACGGGTCAGTCTTCTCCTGCAGCGATCCTCGAGCTCCTCGACATGGCCGGTAAAGGTAGGTCAGTTAAGGATCGAATCGGCCCGCCGAAGGGTCACCCTGGCTGGCCGGCCCGTGGAGTTGACCACCTCCGAATTGGCGCTTCTCAAGGCCATGGCGGCTGACCCGGGGCGCGTTTTCACCCGTTCCGAACTTCAGGCATCTCTCGCTAGCGCGGGGTCACGCACCGACCGAGCGGTCGACTGTCACATCAAGAACCTGCGCCGCAAGATAGAGAGCAATCCACGCCAACCGAACCTGGTTCTTACTGTCCACGGCATCGGCTACCGGTTGGCCTCCTCGGCAGATCGACCCGCGAGCGGAGCAACTCCATAGGCTTTCTACCCACCGTCCATAAATTCCACACAACTCTTTTGTAGACTATCATCAAGAGTGAACGGACAGACAGACCTGGCCGAGAAAGGAGGCGCCATATCAGATGATATCAAGCCGCGACTAAAAAGAGTAATGGTCAGTCAAGTCAGTCAACAATCGGACAAGAAAGGAAACACTTCTATGCGAAAATCGGTCAAAATCGGAATTGGAATGCTACTGGCGGCCGTCATGTTAACCGCCCTGGTAGCCGGCAGCGCCTTGGCACAGGAGGCTGACAACACTACCCCGGCCCCGGAGACCACCACACCGCAAACCCCCGGGATGTTGGGACGTATGGGCATCAGCGGCCGTGGTGGGTTGGACGAGAATGCGTTGGAGGCAGCGGCTGAGGCCCTGGGAATGACGACCGAGGAACTTTCGCTCCAACTTTGGGGCGGCGAGACCCTCTCCAGCCTGGCCAAGGCGAAAGGCGTAGACCTGCAGGATGTGCAGGACGCGGTAAGCGCCGCTCGTGAGGAGGCTTGGCGCAACAAGATTGCGGAGCTGGTGGACGACGGTGTGATCACCCAGGAAAACGCCGACTGGTTGTTCGAAGGGCTCGAGAAGGGCTTTCTGGGCAGTCGAGGCGGATTTGGAATGACGGCTCCGGGTGGGATGGGACGGCATGGATGTCGGAGCTTTGGCATCCGGCCCAACTCCGACGGCACCAACAGCCAAGTCAACCCGAGCGGAACCGGGTGGTTTGGGGGCGCTCGCGGTGGCCGCAGCGGCACATCCGGCCTGTAGGTTGCGCACAGCACGCATGAACAGTGGGCATGGCCACCGGGGTTGTGCCCACTTTTTTGTGAGGTGTCTTTGATGAGTCCCCAAAGCAAACATGCCATCACTACCGCCGCGTTGTTGCTGGCCGTGCTAACGAGCACCACCAGGTGTGGCTCTTTGGCAACCGCCGCCGAACCGACGCCCGCTCGGCCGGTCGTCGAGACGGCTGAAATCGTCCAGGCCGTGCTGGCTGAGGTGCAGACCCAGTTGCGAGCCGCGGAATCGGCGGCGCCACCAGCGTCCGCCCCAGCGGCGCCGAGCGCGGCCGAAATCGCCCAGATGCTGTTACCCGAGGTGCAGGCGCTGGTGGAAACAGAGGTGGAGCAAGCCCCAACCACAAGTGCCGCTTCGGTTTCCGACCTTGAGTCTGCCCTGGTGCGCGTCTACCAGCAGGCAAGTCCCTCGGTAGTCTATATCATCGTCACAGGCACTGGCAGCGGTAGCGGTTTTGTCTATGACGCTGAGGGCCGCATTGTCACCAATAGCCATGTGGTGGAGGATGCCCGCAACCTGGAGGTCGTCTTTAGCTCTGGTGAGCGAACGCGCGCCCGTGTGGTCGGCGCAGACGCAGACAGCGACCTTGCAGTGATCGAGGTCGACGCACTTCCCGAGGGTATCGAACCGCTGCCCCTGGCTGACTCTGACAGCCTGCAGGTCGGGCAATTTGTGGTAGCCATCGGAAACCCCTTTGGCGAGCAGGGTTCTATGTCCATGGGCATAGTCAGCGCCCTGGGTCGCAGTTTGGCCTCTCAGCGTTCCGCCACCGGCCAGAGCACCTACTCCCTGCCAGAGGTGATCCAGACTGATGCCCCCATCAACCCCGGCAACTCGGGCGGTCCGCTTCTCAACCTGGCAGGTGAGGTAGTGGGCGTCAACGCGGCCATCGCTAGCACTACCGGGACCAACTCCGGCGTCGGTTTTTCGATCCCGGTCGCCGCGCTACATCTCGTGGTGCCCAGCCTAATAGAAACCGGCCGGTACAACTATCCCTACCTGGGGGCGAGTTTCGACCCCGAGATCACGCTGGACGAGCAGACAGCCTACTCGCTGCCTCAGACCAAGGGAGCGTATGTGGTGAGCGTCACGCGCGGCGGCCCGGCTGACGAGGCTGGCCTAACCGCCGCCAGTGGCAGCGCCGGCCGGGGCGGGGATCTCGTGGTGGCCATCGACGGACGGCCGGTGTCAAACTTTGCCGATCTGAATAGCTATCTGGTTTTTGACACCACGGTAGGGCAAACCATAGAGCTGACTGTGCTGCGACATGGACAACCGCTGACCCTAAACCTTACGCTAGGCGCCCGGCCGTGAACTGCGGACGCATTAGATCCGGCGCTGATAGTGATCCACAACTCGACCAGTGAATCGTGGACCAATACCGACCGGGCGCCGCCCCGCAGACCAGGCCGGATCGCCCGTGCTGTTCCTGCTGCGCCGCCGGGCCGACGTGGCTTGGGTGGGTCCTTCTCTTCCCGAATCGCACGCGTTGAAATCGTCCAATCGCGTTCGCTGCCCCTGCATGCATTGGTCGCTCTGGCGCGATCTGGTGATCCAACTCGCAGACACCGGGATGCCGGATTCGCCAGCCGTAAGGCTCAAAACCGCTTTGGAGCCGACACATGAACGCCAAACCCTGTTGTTGCTGCCGCGATCCAGGTACAATACGAATGAGGCGCGCCTGCCCGTGTGACGATAAACGAATATCCAATGCCAACCATACTTGTCATTGAGGACGAGCCGCAGATCGTCGAGATTCTGCGCGACTACTTGCTACGGTCCGGCTTTCGGGTCGTAGCGGCCGGCGATGGTCCCAGCGGGCTCGGCCTGGCTCGCCGCGAGTCACCCGACCTGGTCGTCCTGGACCTTATGCTTCCGGGCGCGATGGACGGGCTCGACGTCTGTCGCCAGTTGCGCCGGGAGAAGTCCCATTCCATGGTGCCCATCATCATGCTGACCGCACGCGTGGAAGAAACCGACCGGCTCATCGGCCTAGAACTGGGTGCGGACGACTATGTCACCAAACCCTTCAGTCCTCGGGAGGTGGTTGCCCGAGTCAGAGCGGTGTTACGCCGTACCAGCGGGTCCGAAGCCGCCGCAGCCATCGTCCAGGTGGCCGATCTGGAGATCGACCGCGAGTATCGCCAGGTCCGATTGGCGGGACAGCCAGTGGAATTGACACCGACCGAGTTCGATTTGCTGGCGACGCTAGCGACCCAACCTGGTCGGCCGTTCACCCGGGAGGAGCTGACTGAGCAAGTCTACGACGCCGTCTATACCTCGTTTGATCGGGCGGTCGATTCCCACATCAAAAACCTCCGCCGGAAGATTGAGACTGACCCCGGCCGACCAGAGTACATCCTGACGACCTATGGGGTAGGATACCGGCTCAACGATCGGCCGGCCGCCGCTGCAGGCCAACGACCACAGCATGGCTGATTCGCCAACGACCTTGCGGCCGCAACGGAAGGCAGGTGCCATCGGTCTGACCCTCAAGCTGCTGGCCGCCTTCTGTTTGGTTACACTGGTTGCCGCAACTACGGTCGCGGTGATCTCCAGCCAATCAGCCACCCGAGAATTCAAACGCTTTGTGCGAGATACCCAATACCAGCCGTCGGGCGAGTTGATAGCCAGTCTCGCCGAGCAGTATTGCCAACAGGGAGATTGGTCCGGCGCCCGGGAGTTGCTCACGTCGGCCTCCCCGACATCCGACGCCGAACCATGGGTACCGCTCCTGATCTTGGTTGACGATCAGGGATCGATCGTCGCCAGCAATTGGTCTTCGTGGTACGTCGACCAGATAACCGCTCAGGAGCTGGCGCAGGGTATGCCGGTGATGGTCGAGGGCCAAACCGTGGGAACGGTGGTGGTTCCAGGCAACCGACCGCCGCCGGAAGACGCGGAGCGCCTCAGCCCGACGGGGGTCGCCACCTTGGCGCGAGTCCGCTGGGCCATCACGCTGGCCGCCCTGGGCGCTGGCAGTGCAGCGCTTTTGACCGCCGGGGTTTTGACATGGGGGCTTGTGCGGCCACTCCGCCGGTTGACCTCGGCCGCTGAAGGCATCGCTCGCGGGGATCTCTCGCAGCGGGTCCCGATCTCGGGCAACGACGAAGTCGCTGAGCTGTCCGACACCTTTAACCGGATGGCAGCCGAACTCGAACGGGCAGAACTGGTGCGTCGCAACATGACGGCAGACATTGCTCACGAACTGCGCACTCCTCTCACCGTGATCCGCGGCCGACTGGAAGGGGTGCTGGATGGCATCTACCCTGCCACGACCAGCCACTTGCAGCCCATTCTGGAGCAGACTGAGCTGTTGACCTACTTGGTGGAAGATCTGCGGACGTTGGCCCAGGCGGAGGCCGGCCAATTGGATCTGGACCGGCAGGCGGTCGACGTAGGTGAGCTGCTCCAGGAGGCTGTGTTGGCTTTCGAGAACCAGTCAGCCGAGCGCCGAATCCGCTTGTCGCTGGAGGTGCCGGATGGATTGCCTCGCGTCAGCGCCGACGGCCGGCGACTCGCTCAGGTGCTGGGCAACCTGCTGACCAACGCCCTGCGCCACACGCCGGAAGGGGGCCAAGTCACGATATCGGCGGCTGCCGCCCGTGGTGCTGTGCGGTTGGCGGTGACCGACACCGGTACGGGCATCCCGGCCGACGAACTGCCGCACGTCTTTGACCGTTTCTGGCGCGGTGACAAATCCCGCTCCCGGGCCGGTGGCGGCGTCGGGCTCGGGCTCGCCATCGCTCGCCAATTCATCGAGTTGCACGGTGGAACCATTGGCGCCGAGAGCACCCCCGGACAGGGCGCCTCCTTTTGGTTCACCCTGCCCGTAACCTAGTAGCGGCCAGGCGTCAACGGTCGCGCTCGCCCGAAACCGCGTAGCCCAACCGGCGCAATTCGTCTGTCCGCTCACGCCAGTTGGCCAAAACCTTGACCGTGAGATCCAGGAAAAACCGCCCGCCCAATTCCTCCTCCAGCTCTTGCCTGGCAGCCTCGCCAATTCGCTTGAGCATCTGGCCTCCGCGGCCAATCACGATCCCCTTTTGGGAATCACGTTCCACCCACAAGACTGCCTTGACATAGGTCAGGTCGGCGGCTCGTTCCTTGTATTCCTCTACCGAAACCGCCAGGGCATGCGGCACCTCCTGGTGAAGAAAGACAAGCGCCTGCTCCCGGATCAGCTCTCCGGCCAGGTCCCGCACCCGGGTATCCGTCACCTGGTCGGCCGGGTAAAACCGGGGCCCCTCAGGTAGCGCGGCAATGATCTTTTCGAGCAGAGCATCTCGGTTGTCCCCGCGCGTAGCCGAAAGCAGCGTCCAATCGGCCGTTGCCAGCAGCGCCCGAAATGCCTGGATTCGCTCCGACACGTCCTTAGGCCCGAGCAGGTCCGCCTTGTTCAGCGCCAGAATGACCGGAATTCCCCGCCGATCCAGCCTGATCCGTTCGGCCAAAAGTTGGTCTTCCTCTGTCGGCGGTTGGGAGACATCAGCCATGAACAAAACCAGATCAGCATCGGGGATGGCCTTTGCCGTCGTCTCAACCATGTACTCGCCCAGCTTATCTAGCGGCCGGTGATAGCCGGGCGTGTCCACGAACACCACCTGGCACCGATCCATGGTGAGGACGCCTAATTGCCGGAAGCGCGTTGTCTGGGGCTTGGGGGAGACAATAGCGACTTTCTGGCCCAGGTATGCATTCATGAGCGTGCTTTTTCCCACGTTGGGCCGGCCGACCACCGCCACGAATCCCGAGCGATGCCCCACCGGGAGCAACGCCTCGTCCAGCGTGTTCAGGTCTAGCTCCGCCTCGGTGTGATCACCCGCTGGCGGTCGCGCTGCCATTTCCTCACCCATCATTTCGCTCCCTTTCGATCCCTAGCCGGCATGGAACCGCCATCACGCCGACACCGCACCAACTCCATGAGTTGGAGCCAGCACATGCTCGTGGGGCGCTGTTCGCCAAGAGATCCATTGGCTGGACGGCACCCGTTAGGGTCCGGCCCCGTTGTGCTCTGGTCGGGTTCACATGGCCAATAGGTTGGACCCTCCGCGCCAACAGGGCCGCATTACCTTGCGTGCATGCATCACGGTGGGTCCTGGCCGGTGGCAAACGGATTCGGCCTTCTCATGAATGGCGACGCACTCGGACCGTCTCCCACAACCGGCAGAATGCGCATTGGTCGCCGGCCGTGGTCGGCTGCCCGCAGGTCCGGCAAGCCAGCATTTCGGGTGCGCTCCCCTCCATCCCGGCGAACGCACCCGCCCGGCGAGCCTGGAGAAAACTGAGGTAGAACTGCAACTTGGTGCCGGGCGCCTCGGCCTCCAGCCCGTTCAGCACCAGCTTGTGATGGATGCTGGTGGCGCCATCTGCGAAGGGACATTCCACATAAATATAGTCGATCCCCTGCAGCAGCGTGTAGGCGGCGGTCTCACGTTCGTAGAACCGGCAGAATGGTTTGACCTTTCGCACCAGGCCACCAGCCGATTCCTGCAGAACCGGCGCCTGACGCGCCAGGTAACCGACCTGCCAGTGCAAGGTGTTGCCAAACAGGACTGCCGCCTCGTCGTCCAGGTTGTGACCTGTTGCCAAGACCGCATACCCCCCGTCTCGCGCCACCCGGTTCATGACGTGTCGCTTGACCATTCCGCAGACCGCGCATGGCTTGGTGCGCCCGCGAATGGTGAGCTGTGCTGCCTCCGGGACGCCCAGACCATATTCGCCCGCTATGTCCACCACGTGTAATTCAGCGCCGGCACGGCCAGCTGCAAACCGTTGGGCCATCTCGAGCGACTCGGCCGAGTACTGCACGCCACCGTCAATGCCCAGCCCAATGTACAGGCCGTCCGCCTGGTAACCCAGGGTCAGCAGCACGTCCCACAGCGCCAGGCTGTCCTTTCCGCCAGAGACCGCCACCAGCACCCGTTCCTCGCTGGTGAACATGCCATACTTGCCGATAAAGCGCTCCGTTTGCCCCTGAAACCACGCCACATAGTGGTCAGCACACAGCGCAAGCTTGTGCTGCCGCATATTGATGACGGCCGGCTCGCCACACGTGCGACACTTCACGGCTGCCACCCCACCACCCAGAACCAACCTACCCAGATAGCGCGCCGCAAAGGGATCACTCAACCTCCCGAGATCACCGCCACCAACTTGATCTCGTCCCCCTCCTCGAGGATCACGTCCTCGGTGATGAGCTTGCCTCGCCTCACCGCCAGGACCATTTGTGGATTCAGATCGCACTTGGTCAGCGCCGCCCCCAGCGTCATGCCGGACTTGACCTGAAACTCCTGATCGCGAAAAATCAACCTGACCATCCTGTCACCTATTCTGCCAGCTCGGCACTGTAGCCGGCCCACCGGAGCTATTCATCCTCGCGTTCCCCGGGTGCCGCCCATCGCCCTAGCTTGACGCGCGTTGTCGTGCGGCCGGGTAGTTTGCCTTCCGATCGCTTCGTAACCCGGCGGTCCCTGGCGTCACGCGGCATCAGAAATTGCGCAGGAGCCAGACATCCAGCTGCAGCAAGGTCCGAGTCTCATTTGCCCGGGCACTGGCTCACAACCGCAGGGTCGATCCGCTTGCCCCCATAGGTTTTGTCAAACGCAGCCGAAAACTCGGTGGCAAGCTTGGTCGCCCTTTGATCAAACGCCGTTGGGTCGGCCCAGGTGTTGCGTGGGTTCAGAATCGCGCTCTCCACCCCGGGACACGAGCTAGGCAGCAGAAAGTGAAACAGCGCATCCTGTACATATTCGAGATCATCCATGTGCCCGCTGAGCGCAGCGTGGACCAGAGCACGGGTAACGTCGATGTCCATGCGCTCTCCCACCCCAAACGGACCACCGCTCCAGCCGGTGTTGATCAGGTAGACCGATGAGCCATGCCGACGCATGCGCTGGCCCAGCATCGAAGCGTACACGTCCGGATTGCGCGGCATGAACGGCCCGCCGAAAAAGCGTGAGAAGGTGCTCACCGGGTTGATGATCCCGGTCTCAGTCCCGGCCAACTTGCTAGTGTACCCCATCAGAAACCAGAGCATCGCCTGCTCCGGCGTCAAGCGGGCAACCGGAGGGAGCACACCGTTGGCGTCGGCAGCCAGAAAGAGGATGGTCTTGGGGTGACCACCCACAGGCGGGGTCTTGGTGTTGGTGAGGAATGAGAGTGGGTAGGAGGCCCGCGAGTTGGGCGTGTACCGCTCGTCGTCGACGTCAAACCGGCCCCAGGGGTACATCATGCAGTTTTCGACAATTGCTCCGTGCTCCAACAGCGGCGCGTCGTGAAACACCGCATTCCAGATTTCGGGCTCCTTGTGCGGGCGCAGGTTGATCAACTTGGCATAGCAGCCAAACTCAAAGTTGGCGATGCCATTGTCGCTCCAACCGTGCTCGTCATCGCCCAACAAAGCCCGTCTGGGGTCGGCCGAGAGGCTGGTCTTCCCGGTGCCAGACAAACCCAAGAGCAGCGCAATGTCGCCGTTTTCACCTTCGTTGGCTGAACAGTGCAGCGGCAACAATGCCTCGCCAGGCAACACATAGTTCATCACCGTGAACATGAGTTTTTTGACACTGCCGGCGTACGCCGAACCATACACCACGCCCAAATTTCGGTCAAAATCCATGGCTACCGCCAGATCGGAGGTCCTCCCGTCGGGAAGTTTTCGCAGCCGTCCGGCGTAACGATCTCGATCCAGCTTGTTGTACGGCACCACCAGGAGTGTGAATCCTCGCTGGGCAAAAATGCTGCGGTCGGCGTCGGGCGGCACCGGCCGGAACATGTTGTCAGTGAACAAGGCAGTGAGAGCCTGATCAGTCACCACCCGCGCAGGCTGGCACCAGGTGCTGTCTGCCCCAAGGACGCGGTCGGTGACGTAGAGCCGGCTCTTTCGGCTGAGGGTGCTCAGCGCGTCGTCCCACAGCATGTCAAAGGTCGATGGTTCCATCGGTATGTTGTTAGGCGAGTCCCAATCGATCTCGGCCTCGCTCGCTGGCCGACGGACCATGTAGGTGTCCATTGGGCTGCGGCCTGAGGACTCCGGAGGCGTCCACGTCGCCAGCGCCCCATTGGCGCTGGGAATCGCCTCTCGGCGATCCACCGCCTCCTGAATCATCACCCTTCGCGGCGGGTTCAGGACAGCATTTGAATGCCCCCGCAACATCGAATCTAGTCTCGCCACGTGTCCCAGTTCTTGCACAAAAACCTCCAAGTCCTTGTGAAAACGATTACGACGGCACAGGGCCCCGGTGCCGTCTGCCAGTCAATCATCCCAGAGCGGGAATCAGGATTCTCGAAAACGCTGCTCCAATTGGGCCAACATCTCGGCCGCTTCAACCAGCTTGTCCAGCGGGTTGTTCTCTCCGGTGAAGTAGCGATAATCGGCCGGCATGACATCCAACGCGGTCACCAGGTCGTCATGCCGCGCCTTGAGCGCTGAATCGCTTATGCCATAGGCCTGCGCCAGCTCCTGCCGGGCGGCCGGCTGAAAGTTGACCTTGCGCACTGTAAAGTCCAGGGCGGCCGCCCAGGTCTCTGGTTTGCGAATCAGTAACGGCTGCCGGCCGATGGCGATCCGGTACTCTAGCCACATCTGAATGGCTGCGCCGATCAGCTTGATCTCCATCTGGGCGGCACGCATCCGCTCGATCAGCGTCTTTTCGACGTCGTCCAGAGCGCTGGCAAACAGCCTCTCGTACCGCTCCGAAAGAGCGTTGTCGGGTTCGGTCCGGATATAGTTGCCCAATGCACGGATCGCATTCTCGTAATCCCCGCCCCGGGCGTACGCGCGCGCCAGGTTGAGGTGATACTCGGCGTTGTCCGGGTCAGCCTCCGTCGCTGCCTGAAATCTCTGGACGGCTGTCTCCAGGTCCCAGCCAATATACATCTGGAGACCCTCAAGGTTGAGCACGGCTGCACGCCGCCGGCCCGCTGATCCGGTCCCGGTCGCACTGTTCATGCCTATCTCCTACCTGCATCCTCCTCCAAGCGCCTGGCGCATTATAGCACGGTCAGCTGCAATCTGCCAACAAGTGGCCAACCGGGCAAAGGATGGGCTCATTACCCGCACATGGATCCTGAGTTGCCCCAACCGAAGGCATGCCATGACCGCCGACTGCGTTCGGTTTTGGTGGGTGCGCCAGGTGCGCCACCGGGTGTTGCCATCTGGGAGCACCACGGTATTGGCCGCTCGCTATCGAACGGCTGCTGGGGACAGTCGCGCGGCGGCAACTGCCCTAATGCGTCCGATCGCTTGCCGGTTGCCGGTCGGTGGCATGACAAAAGCGAACCCCAGCGAACCCAGTCTCGCGACGCACCACGTTTGGCACCGAGCTGCATCCGGCAGCAGCCACGTTTTCAACCTGTAACCGAACGCCAGCGCCTCCACCTCCTACCTGCCCACCGCCGCAGGCGCCAGAGGAACACGCTAGCGAGCGGCTGTCGCGACCCTCACCCGCCGGAGAGCGACCGGCCCCGGCCCTTTTTACCCACGCATGCGCTGCCTACCGCAAATGCGCCGCCCACTTTGCCGGCTGGACGCTGCACCAGCGACCGGGGCGTGCCCCGCGTCCGGAACATGGCGCCGCGTTGGACCAGCAGACGACCTGCGCAACGGCGATCCTCCGCCCGGCCCAGCAACCCGGACTGCTGTGGCCCGGGCGGAATCCGGCGCGGGCGCGGACAAAGGGGGAGTTGGTGTCATGGGCGCCATGTCAGGGGATTTCGCGATGTGAGACCAGATCCCAGCGGAAATCCCGCGCGAGGAGCCGCCAGTCGTATCCCTCCACGACCAATGCTCCCGCATAGCCAGCCGCCGGTTCCAGCCCCGTCATGGTCCAGCGGACGGGGTCATCATCCGCCGCCCAGAGCAGCGCGGCCGTTTGCCCAGCGGCAAACTGCACGGTAAAGTGCTCCAGCCGACCCACCAGCCCTCCCCCCGTCGCCTTGAGGTAGGCCTCCTTGCGCGTCCAACAGCGATAGAAGCCGGCTGTCCGATCGGCCGGCTCCAGCGCCTGGAACGCTGTCCGTTCATCCACCGAAAAAAAACGCTCGGCGATCGCATTGGCATCATCCAGCGGACGCATCCATTCCAGGTCAACCCCCAACTCCCGCCCGTGGGCAAAGGCCAGCAACGCCAGTTCGTGGGAGTGAGCCAGGTTGAATTTGAGCGGCCAAGTCCCCTCCAGATTCAGAAACGGCTTGCCCTGGCGCCCGTAACGCAACTCCAACTGCGCTGGATCGCTCTGCATGTAGCCTCCCAGCAATTTGCGCAGCGCCGCCCGACACGCCACGTAACGCCGACGCTCACGGCCGAACCGAAACCGGCCTGAGCGTTTCCGCTCGTCGGCCGAGAGCGCCTCGAGGAGCCCCTCCAGCGCTTCGTCCGGCAGCTCCAGTCCCAACCGCCAGAGATGAACTTCGTCCGGCGGCAGCTGCCAAAAGCCCTGACCGCCCACCGGTATCTCCCAGATCGTCAAGCCCGCCTCCAAGCTCCGGTCACACCGTTCCCGTCTCACGGTCCGCTGACCTTGCGGCCACGTCACCGGTCAGGTAGTCCCAGGATCCCCGACCGTGGGATGCTCAATCAACACCGGCCGGGCCACCTTGCCGACAGGGGCCAGCAGGAACACCTCAAGGTTCAGCGCGGGGCGCGCCACAGGACTGCCCGGCTGCTCTGCCTGCGCAGCGCGCGCCATCCGGCGGACAACGTACATAGTCGCTTCAGTGGCCCCGGACATGGTCATCAGGCAAGGTCGTCGGTCTCCGTAACGCTGCACGACGGTTGCAGAGTCCCCAGTTCCAGGGCCTCCGCACAGAGCGCGCCCCGGCCCAGCGCCAGCCTGGCGGTTGAGCCGCCTGCCGGGCCGGCATCCGTCAGATCGTGGAGTTCGGATGAGGTCTGGATGAGCACAGTCACCGATTCCTGCCGGCGCCAACACCAGAACGCCTGTGCCAGCCGAAGGACCCATCCGCTTCCGGCGCGTTGGTCAGCACCAGCACCACCGGGTCGTTCCGGCCGACTCCCAGGCTGCGGGGTTCCATCACCGCGCGCCCCACCGGCAGCCACAGGTGCCAGTAACCCAGCCGCAGACCAGTCGTCGCCCGGGCCGTCGCCCCGTCGGGTTGGCACTCGCCTTGCAGCCGCAGTTGATTTCGTAGGGTGGAGAAGGTCGCGGTTGGATGGCGGTTGCCACGCGCTAGATTCATTCACTCTGGCTCCGCAGCAGATGTCGGATGTGCGATTGCCGATCGGCGCGCCGCGGTCGGGCAGGTCGCCCGGCCTATGCGCTGATCGACTTGCATTGTACTTGAAATGCTCATCTGCCACAACCCGCTGAACCTCTTCACGCCGCGCCAGAGGCTGGTAGAATTGCTGAATGATCGATACCGAACCCAGCTTTCAGCCGGCACGCCCCCCTGTTGCCGGCGCAATCGTGCTCGGACTGGCGCTCTTGGCGCTGGATGCGTTTCTCAAGATGCTCGCGGACACCCGCCTTCCGCTGGACCAGGTGGTTGCCACGCCGCTGCCGTTTCTTGTTTGGCGCCTGACATACAACACCGGCAGCCATTACCTGTTCGGTTCGGTGGGACAGTGGGTTCCCTACCGTATGGTGATGGGCATAGCAGCGGTTGCCGTAGTTGCGCTCGTGACCATGATGGCGTGGGATGTTCATCGGGCTTCTCGCTCGCGCCTACGAACCGCCCAATGGTGGCTGGTTGCGGTGCTCATTGGAGCGTTGGGGAACGCGCTGGAGGTGCTCACCCGTGGCCGTGCAACCGACTATTTCATGCTGCGCCCGTTTCCCTGGCCGGCCAACCTGTGCGACCAGTATGTCAACGCCGCCATGTTTGTTCTCTTGCCGCTGACCCTATGGTTCGGCTGGCGACAAGGCGGCTCCTCGACTGATCCGGACCCCGGTTCCGCCAACGCCTGAGATGCCGCCAGCTGCGCTGAGGCGTCCGTCAGCCGCGGCGCTGGTTCGGCTTGCCGGTCATTGCACGCCAACGTCCACGGCCGTTTCGGTAGTTCCCCATACCGCGAACGTAATGGGCGAGTGCTGACGGTGCCTCCAAAATGACCGCCTGGTCCAAATCAATCGGCGGCCGCCGTCGCGCACGACGGCGCGGCATTGCCCTTCCCACCAGGTCAGCGCCAGTTGCGCGCCCGCCTGACGGCACCCAATCACCATGCCACAGTCGGGCAGCAGCGCCCCCAGGTCCGGCAATTGGAGACCGGCCTCAACCCGGTGCAAGTCTCCCAATCCCGGTTTCAAGCTCCGGCACCGGGCTCCAGGTCGCAATCGCCTCTTCCCACGGACCCACCCGTAACTGGGCGTCTGGTCCCTGCCGGTACCCTGCCACGACTGCCGATTCGCGCCAGTTGCCTCCCATGGTCAGCGCCGCCACGAGGGCCAGCCCGACGGGAATAATCCACCAGGCCGGCCGTTTGGCGGTCCGATCAACCACCTGCCATCCGTCAGCAGGACTGCCGACTACCTGGTATTGCGGCGACAACGCCCAACCCGCCAATAATCCTCCCGCCAGACCGCCCAGGTGAGCCCAGTTATCCAGATTGGGCACGGTAAACCCAATCACCAGGTTGATCAGGACCAGACTGGCCAAGGTGCTCAAACGACGTTGGCCCATAGGTCCCAACAATCGGCGATTGCGGTAGTAGAACGTCGCCAGCGCGCCCACCAACCCAAAGATGGCGCCGCTGGCGCCGGCAGCCAGCGTGGATTCAAACAGGTAACTGCCGCCGCTGCCCACCAGTCCGGCCAACACATAGACGGTCAGGAAGCGCGCCGATCCAAAGAACCGCTCTACCTCCGGGCCCAGGATGTAGAGCGCATAGCTGTTCAGCAACAGGTGCAGCAGTCCAATGTGCAAAAAGATGGTGGTGAGGAGCCGCCAATACTCCCCCACCAAGATCGCGGGGCCAAACTTGGCGCCGAAGCGGAGCAACACCAACGGATTGGTCGAGCCACCCGTCAGGGTCATCGCCAACCAGACAGCCACGTTGGCAGCCAAGAGCGCCCAACTCACCCACGGCCGCATCGCATGTAGCGGAAGCATCAGGCGGGCTGGGCGAGTGATCGGCACCTGGTCCAGCGCAGGGTCTGGCTTGGGGCGAATTGGGGAGCCACACAGGGCGCACATCGCCGCCCGATGATCGTTGCTGGCTCCGCAAACCGGACAGCGAGTTGGCTTAAGCGGCGGGTCAGCCACGTGACCCACCTGGCACGCCGGCCCAGAGACGCGACCACATGTCCCCAAGACGGATTATGCGAACCCAAACTGCCGTCTGCCTGGTCCGGCCGGGCATCGTGAGGCTGCGCCTGCGCTCAATCGCCAAAGGAGATGCCCAAGTCCCGTGCGGTCAACATCGTGTCGCTGTCCAGCGGCACCGTCTTCATCCGTTGGGTCGATTCTTCCAGCGGCACGTATTCGACAAAGGGTGGGTCCAGCGCCACCATCACGCCCCGTTGCCCCTCCGACAGCGCCCTCACCGCGGCGGCCCCGAATCGCAGCGCGACCAGGCGGTCGTAAGGTGTAGGTGAGCCGCCGCGCAACAAGTGACCCAGCACCACCAAACGCGTCTCTTTGCCGGTAAACTCTTGCAGATCGGCCGCTACCTTGGCACCCACCCCACCCAGTCGTTCGCTGCGGCCAGCCTCGTGGCTGGCAACCGTCACCGAACCACCTTTGGGCATGGCGCCCTCGGCCACCACCACCAACGAAAAGTTGCGGCCTTGCTCCTCGCGGGCCCGTATCTTGGCTGCCACTAACTCCAGGTCGTAAGGGACCTCGGGGATCAGAATAGCGTCGGCCGAACCGGCAACCCCTGATTCCAGCGCGATCCAGCCAGCATAACGACCCATGACCTCCACCACGATCACCCGCCGGTGCGATGCAGCTGTTGCGTGCAGCCGGTCCAGGCACTCAGTGGCGAAACTCACTGCGGTGTTGAAACCAAAGGTGACCACCGTCCGATCCAGGTCGTTGTCAATGGTCTTGGGAACGCCCACGACCCATAATCCCTTTTGGGCCAGCGTGTTGGCAATCGCCATCGAGCCATCGCCCCCCACGGAAATCAGGGCGTCCAATTGGCGCATGCAAAACGCACGGATCAACTCGTCCGATCGGTCCACGTATTCAATCGTACCGTCCGTGCAGCGTATGGGGTAACGGGTCGGGTTTCCCCGATTGGTCGTGCCCAGGATCGTGCCGCCCAGGTGCGTGATACCTCGAACGCGGTCACGGGTCAGCCGGACCAGGCCACCCTCCACGTACTCTTCCGGGAGCATGAGTCCGGTGAACCCGTCCCGAATTCCATAGACCTCCCATCCTCGCTGCAGCGCCGACAACACCACCGCGCGGATCACGGCGTTCAACCCCGGTGCGTCGCCGCCCCCGGTAGCGATGGCGATTTTGCGGATTCGCGTACCTTCGGACATCGGATTCCTCCTGCAGCCGGTCGATACCATGGACCGACAGTGGCCCATTATACCACTGTGGGGAGATCGCCACAGTCAGCACCCACTCCGGCCTGGCCCAGTCCGGCAGCGCTGGGCGAAGTGCAGCCGAGCAACCAGCTACGCAGCCGATGGTGCGACGGCCTCGGCAAACACGGACGCGGGCGCATACGCCACCCCCACCATGGTCGGGCCGGTGTGTGCACCCAGGACCAGGGAGAGATGCCCCGCCGGCAGCCAGGCGCACTCGAACCGGAGGTCGACCTGTTCCCGCAACATGGACGCGCCTTCCGGGTTGTTGCTGTGCAGTACCTGAACCCGCAGCGAGCTGCCCACCGGGTGCTGCCGGGTAATGAGCTCGGCCAGACCCTCCACCGCCCGCGCAAACGTACGCGCCTGGCCCCGCTGCGCGTAGGTTCCGTTCACCTTTTCCACTCCGATCAACGGTTTGATGTTCAAGAGCGAGGCGACCAACCCCTTCATGTGGCTGATCCGGCCGCCGTGGATTAGGTACTTGAGCTCCTGCAGGGTGTACAGGCTGTCGGTCGCCGCGCCAATCCGGCGCACCAAATCCAGAATCCGGTCCAACGGCCAACCCGCCTTTGCGGCCCGGGCAGCCGCTACCACCTGCCAACCTGCCCCCACGGAAAGCGTCTTGGTGTCCACGCAGGTCACGCGGGCCTCCGGCACCATTTCGGCCGCTGCCACGGCCGAGTTGTACGTCCCGCTCAGGCCGGAGGACATGTGGATAGAGAGGATATCTGGGTCGGTGGCTGCTAATTGCCGGTACGTTTCGACAAACTCGCCGGTTGAGGGCTGCGAGGTGGTGGGCAGCGTGTCCGCAGCCTGCAGCAGCCGGTAGAATTCTGGCGGATCAATGTCCACCCCCTCACGGTAGGATTTGCCTTCCAGTGTCACCACCAAAGGGACCCTCTGGATGGGCAGGTTCTCTCCCGGCTCCATGGCCAGGATGCTGTCGGTTCCGGTATCGGTCACAATATGCATGATCGCACCTCCTTGACGCTCATTCGCAATGCAGCCGGGCCCGGCCGGTTGGTGGTCCAGCCCCGACGCGTCCTCGAGGAAAGTATATGGGTAATGCGGAAATCCGCAAGGGTCATCCACCGACAGGCATATCAGACAAACTCAGCGTTCGGTCAGACGGTTTGCCCCGCCGGACGGGCTGGGGTACACTGCTGCTGCCGGTAACGAGGCACCGTGGCCCGGAGCGCTGTGCGGCGCTTGAGCAGGCAATCGGCCTGGCGCGGCCGCGCTGCGGGAGCCTCTGAAATCGCTCGCCATCAAGGAGACAAAGCATCTTGGCTCAGCCGGCCGACGCTGAGGCCAATTGGAGACCGTGGCAAAAGGTGCCGCACATGGAGAACCAATGGAACCAGTGACCGACTTTTGTCAGCTCTGGCACCAGCTGGTGGTGGTGCACAACCGTCGCCGCGAGCAAACAGCCGGAGGGGGGGATGTCTGGCAACCCAAGGCCCGGCGCTTCCAGGAGCGCGTCCGCGGCCGCTGGTCCAGGCCGGATTCCAGCCGCGACCTGATCGCGCATGACCTCGACGCCCATCCCGGCAGCACCCTGCTGGACATCGGTGCGGGATCGGGTGCGTGGTCCATCTACCTAGCGCCGCACGCCGGCCGGGTGACGGCCCTGGAGCCCTCGCCCGCCATGCTGGCCGCCATGCGGGAGAACCTGAGCCGAGAGGGTGTGACCAACGTGGCGGTGGTTCCGGGCGCATGGCCCTGTGCCGGCCTGCCTCAACATGATGTGTCGCTCTGCTCGCATGCCATGTACGGCGCTACCGATTTCGCCGGATTTGTGCTGGCCTTGGTCAAAGCCACCCGCCGCCGCTGCTACCTGGTGCTCCGCGCATCCAACGCCGGAGGCGTGATGGCTGACGCCGCCCGCCGCGTCTGGGGCCAACCGTATGATAGCCCCAACTTTCAGGTTGCCTACAACGCGCTGCTGCAGATGGGCATCCTGGCTAACGTTCAGATGGAGGACAGTGGGTTGTGGCAGCCCTGGTCCCACGAGTCCCTGCCGGCCGCCCTCGCCGAGGTCAAACGCCGCCTCAACCTGGAGGACGATGATCGCCACGACGCCTACCTGGCCGACCTGTTGAAGCGCCGCCTGACGTTGAAGGACGGTTGGCACGTGTGGCCTCGCGAGATGCGGTCGGCGCTGGTCTATTGGGACGTGGTTTAGCAGTGCGGCCGGGACAACACACCGCCTGCACCGTCCCGCCAACGCGGCCGGAGCGCCACCAGGATCACCGCCACGAGCAGGATCACGAGGCCGATCAAGATCGTCTCGCTGCCGGCCACCGAGATCCCGGACAGGCCGGCCGCCACGTCGCCAACCAACCCCATGACCAGCACCGCGACCACCACCATCAGGACGGCCGACCCGCTCCGCTCAGCCATGGTCCGGTAGGGATCCACCCCCGGAGGCAGCAGCGCGTCCGCTGACCGCGCCGGCCGCAACCGCCGCAACATGATCCGGCTGCTGTCCAGCTTGTGCGGCAACTCCCACCCGGCAGATGACTCCTCGTCCAGCACCCGGTTCAATCGTTCGGGTTTGCCGAAAGTAGACCATTGGCTCCGCAGCACCTTGTACTCGTACCGGTCCGTGGGGTCGCCGGCCCGCAACTGCTCGATCTTGGCCTTTTGCTCGGCCGCTTCGCGGTTGTGCTTGGCCAACGCCGCTATGCCCGCAATCCAACCCATTGTGACACCTCCTCCTCGCGGGTCCCCGCCCCCCGGAACGCGCGATCCAGCACCCTAACGCCCCATCATGGTAGCACAACCAGCAGCGGGGTACCTGAAAGCCGCCGGAAGTCCGGCTGACAATCAGGAGACAATCAGCCCACGGCCGATTGGGAGGGCCGAGTGAACCCGACCCGTCGACCTCGTCTGAGGGCCACCCCTCGGTCGCCCCCAGTAGATCTGGAACTCGCCCTGCCGACAGTACTCGATCAGCCGCCCGACCACACCCCGATACTCGCCGGTCAAACCAAGATCGGCCGGCTCGGCCCCGGGCGTCCGCAGCGCCCGCTTGGCCGCCTCCAGCTCTCGGATCACGGTCTCGAAATAGTCCCTGAACTCATACCGGTCCTGCGGCTCCTCCAGCGGCATGTCTTCCAGCGCCCGCTCCAACGCGTCGGCCATCGCCAGGGCGTCGCCCGCCACCACCCATTTGCCGTTATTGCTGGAATAGTTGCCCGGGTTTCAGGCCTTGCCTGCGGTCCAATCGTTCGTCCCCCACCAATCGGGCGCCGCGGTGCCCTGTGGCTGCCAGCCATAGTGCCGCGCCACCGTCAACAACTTGAACCAGGTGCGGTTCCCCGTGCAGAAACCCTCGCCCTCACGATTCGCCAGATCAACCGACGTCCGTACACCTCCTCCACTTGTGGGCAACCACAAGTGGCTCCCCTGACCACAACCGAACCATGCCCACCGTTGACGTCTAGGCAGGGCGCCACGAATGGCATGTGGTTGGGTTTGGAGGTGCAAGTCAGGCCCGTCACAAACCCCGGTGAGTCGGGATGCGGAAATCATGCCATAATTGCTCGCATGAGCAAGGGCGGAACCCCGCGGATGCGGCCTTCCGCGAGGTTCCGCCATCCCTTCACGCAGGCACCGATTGGGTGCTGATCTCCACCCCCGGCTGCAGCTCTTTTTCGTAAACCGCGTATACCCGCGCCACATGCATCCCGGCTCGCTCGTAAAGCCGGGTGGCGCCGGTCAGGCTGGAGGCATCCACCCCGAGCCCCACCCGTTTCTTGCCGCGACGGTAGAGCTCGCCGAAGGAGCGGTGCAACAGCGCCAAGGCGATTCCCTGCCTGCGCCATGGCCGACGCACCCCCAGGTCATTGATCCAACCCATGTCCGGATCCTCCGGCAACCGGGGCCGGCCAAGCGAGGTGCCCACAATCTCCCCACTGCAACCCTCCACCGCCACCAGCCAGAGATCAGGGTCGTGGTCCGGATCGGTGCGAATCCAATGGGCGAACTGCTCTAGGTGCTGCTCCCACGGTGTCTCCACATAGCCCCAGTGGTCGCGGAACTCATCCCGGGTGGCCCGCAGCAATGGTTCCACCTCGGAAGGCAGGTAAGGGCGTATGACCACCCCAGCCGGAAGCACCGGCTCAGGCGGCGGGCCATCTAGCTCCATGACCATCCGATGGTTGTACCGCACGGTCTGGTAACCCTGGCTCGAAAGAAACGCGGTCGTCGGCTCATGGTTAGCCAGTTGAAATTGGATCAGCGTTACCCGCGCCTCGGCCGGGGCATCGGCCAGCGATCCGTTAGCGCGCTCCTCCAGCCATCGCGCCATCGCGCTTCCCAGCCCGCGACCGCGGTATTCCGGGTGCACGCTGCCCATCGAGTAGATGCGCACGTGGGGCGGCTGGTCCCACACGTCCGCGTACCCAACCAAACGGCCGTCGGGCGCCACCACCACCCGGGCGTCGCGCGCCAGGTCCCAGGTCGGGCATTGCCAATCGTTGGCCAGTTCGTGTTCCTCCCACTCAATTTCGCCGACCTGCTCAAGCGAGCAGGCATTCAGCAGCAAGGTCACGGCTCCGGCCTCTTCCGATACCGCCGGCCGCATGACGTAACCTTTACCAATCTCTTTTACGTTTCCGTTCCCGTGCATCTCGTCCTCACAAGCAACTCTCGTCTCACTGCAAACTGGGCGCCGGCGCCAGGACTCCGGTCCCGGCCAGCGCCGCCAGTGCTCGGTCGCGTTCCATCGCACGCTCCATCCGGAACTGCTGGGTATAGAGCGCGTGATAGTGCCCACGCAGACGCATCAAATCGCTGTGCGTTCCCTGTTCCACAATCCGGCCGCCTTCGATCACCAGGATACGATCGGCGCGGCGGATGGTGGACAGCCGATGCGCTATCACCAGGCTGGTCCGGTCCTGCATCAGCGCCTCCATGCCTTCCTGAATCAGCGCTTCGGTCAGGGTGTCCACCGAGCTGGTCGCTTCATCCATGATGAGGATGTCTGGCGCGGCCAGCACGGCCCGCGCCAGGCTGATCAACTGTTTCTGCCCAACCGACAACCGGTTGCCGCCCTCGCCCACCTCCTCATCATAGGCGCGTTCCATCTTGGAGATGAACTCGTGCGCCCGCGCCACCCGCGCCGCCTCCTCCACCTCCTCGTCGGTCGCCGCTAACCGGCCGTACCGGATATTATCCCGGACGGTGCCTGAAAAGAGGTGCGGCGTCTGCAGCACCACGCCAATGCGTGACTGGATCGCGTTCAGCGTCAGCTCGGTATAGTCCCGACCACCGATCCGGATGACACCCCCTTTGGGCTCGTAGAAGCGACAGAGCAGGTTGGCTATGGTGGACTTGCCGCCGCCGGTCGGTCCCACCACCGCGATGGTCTCGCCCGGCCGAACCTTGAGATTAAAGCCGGTCAGAACCGGGTTGTCGGCCGTGTAGTAAAAATCCACCTGTTCGAACTCGATCTCGCCCCGGATGGTTCCCGGATCCACCGCGCCGGGCCGGTCAACGACCTCCGGTTGGGCATCCATCAGGCTGAACGCCCGCTCGGCCGACGCGATGGCATCCTGCATCGAAGCCCACACCCGGGCCAGGTCCTGGATCGGCCACATCATGAACGCCATGTAAGAGATGAATGCCTGTATGCCGCCAATGGTCATGCGCCCGTCCTGGAACTGATGACCTCCGTACCAGATGATCGCGCCCAGCGATAGCGAGCCGATGATCTGGATCGCGGGCAAAAAGAGCGCCGACCACCAGGCCGCCCGGTAAGAAGCGCGGTACATCTCGCCCGAAAGCTCGCGGAAATCACCCAGGTTGCGCTCCTCCCGCCGCAACGCCTTCACCACGCGCACGCCGGTGATGTTCTCATTATACGCGCCCACCAGCCGCGAGTTCTGCTTGCGCACCCGCCGATAGTAGGCGATGATCCGTTTCTGAAACTGGACCGCCACCAGGTACATCAGCGGCAACACAGCGAGCACAACCAGCGCCAGCCGCCAGTTGATGATGGCCATGAAGGTCAGCGATGTGCCGATGTTCATGACCGCCCAGGTGGAATCGACCAAGCCCCAGGTCACCAGGTCGGCCATCTTGGTGGCATCCGAGGTCACGCGGGCCATGACCCAACCTACTTTGGTCCGATCAAAGTAAGAGAATGAGAGCTCCTGCAGGTGGTTGAACATGCGCTTGCGCAGGTCATAGTTCACCCGTTCGCCCAGCACGCCGGCCAGGTAGATGAAGCCAAAGACAGCTGCAGCCTGTACCATGGCAAGGCCGCCATAGAGCATCAACAACTCCCGCAGGCGGGTCAGGTTCCGCGCCACGATGCCCTCGTCCACAATGGTCTTGCTGATGTAGGTAAAGATCGCATCCAGCGCCGAGACCACCAAAATGAACGCCAGAAAGCCCGCCACCCAGCGCCAGTGGGGTTTGAGTTGCGCCAGGATGCGCATGACCGTCCGGCCGTTGAATTGGCTGGTAAACTCTTCTTCCTCAAGATACGTGTCGTCCATTGCCATGGTCGAACTCCTGTTTCTCGTCCTGCTCAATTCGAGCCTGGATCTCGTATATCCGCCGATACAGCCCATCCTGTTCAATCAGTTCGTGATGGGCACCCAGTTGGACAACCTGTCCCTTGTCCAACACCACGATCTGGTCCGCCCGCATGATCGTCTGGATCCGATGGGCAATCACCAGGCTGGTGCGTCCGATCATCAGTCGCTCGAGCGCCGCCTGAATCTGCGTTTCGGTGTCGGTATCCACCGATGACGTAGCGTCATCCAGGATCAGAATGCGGGGATCCCGCAGCAACGTGCGGGCTATAGCCACCCGCTGCTTCTGACCGCCGGAAAGCGTAACACCTTTTTCGCCCACGAACGTGTCATAGCCGTCGGCAAACGACTGAATCATGTCGTGGATGGCAGCCGCCCTCGCTGCCTCCACGATCTCATCGTCGGTTACCTCCCGGCCGGCGCCGTAGGCGATGTTGTCCCGGATGGACCGCGAAAAGAGAAACGGCTCCTGCTCCACAATGCCAATCTGTCGCCGCAGCCAGTCCACCGGATAGTCCGCCAGCTCGACACCGTCCAGCGTCAGGCTGCCCCCGGAATATGGGTAGAAGCGCGGCAACAGGTTGACCAGGCTGGACTTTCCCGAGCCGGTCGGACCCAGCAGCGCGATGACCTGGCCCGGCTCCGCCCGGAACGAGACGCGATCCAGCACGTGTCCGTTGTCGTGTGGTGTGCCATCGGCCGACGCCGGATACTCAAAGCAGACCTCGCGGAACACCAACTCGCCGCGGATGCGCTCCAGCGGCGGCTGGATTCCGGCCACCAGGTCCTCCTGTTCGGACTGGATCAGATCCGCCACGCGCCGATACGAAACCAGCGCCGAGGACGCCTGCACGATCACGCGACCCAGGTTGCGCATGGGCCAGATAATCCAGATGACCATTCCGGCGATGGCCAGATAGGTGCCGACGGTGATCTCGCCGGCGATGGCTGCAGAGGCGCCCAGAAAGTAGATGAGGAGCATCTGCGCCCAACAGAGCACGTCCGAGACGGGCCAGTAGGTGGCGTGCATCAAAAGCAGCCGCCGACCGCGACGGAACTTTTCCCAGTTGTCGGCCTCGAACTTGTCCCGCTCGAACGCCTGCCGGGCAAAAGCCCGCACCACTCGCACGCCCGTCAGGTTTTCCTGCAGCGTCGCTGAGAGTTTAGCCTCCTGATCCTGGTACGCATCGTAGGCCACCGTGATCCGGCGAAAGAACACAAAGGCGATGGCAATGATCGCTGGCATCATGACGACCGAAAGCAAACCCAACCGAAGGTTGAGGCTTAGCAGCGCCACCAGGTTAAAGGCGAACAACGCCACGATCCGGCCGACCTCCACCGCCTGCTCGGCGAAGAACCGGCGCACCGCCTCGACGTCCGAAGTGACTCGCTCGATCAATTCGCCGGTGCGTGTGTGGTCGTGGTAGGCAAAGGGTAACCTCTGCAAGTGGTCAAAGAGATAGTCGCGCAAGCGGCGTGTCGCGCCTTCGGCCGCCTGCGCCGAGAGTCTTCCCCGGACAAAGTTGGCCGATCCTTCCACCGCCGCCAGTGCGACGAACCCCAGCGCATACAGCCCCAGTCCAGCGAGCCGTCCCGCGTCGGCGTCCCCTTCGCCTCCCAGGATGGTATCCACCAGATGGCGCAACAACAGAAAGGTGCTGGTGCGCGCCATGGCTGCCACCGCCAGACTGAACACCGCACCCAGGTAAAGCTGGTGAAAGCCGCCCAGCATCCGCCACAGACCGACCAGTCGGTTCTTGGCCACTGCGTTTCTGAGGTCATACGGATGACCGTTATTGTTATCCATAATTCCTACCCTCAACAAAAAAACAGGCCGCGAATGGGGTGCGCCGCGGCCTGTATGTCTCTGAAACAAAAAACCGCGGCGCTGTGTGCGCCGCGGTTAGCGTGACGTTCCTTTAACCTGGGGCTAACCTTCAGTAGGCGCACTGCGACAAGGCATGACAGTCGGACCACCCTCGATGCTGTGAAAAACAAGTTTGACCATCACTTGCACACTACCTTGTATCAACTCGCCAATCCAAGTGCACCCGCTTGTGCAACAATTACATAGTATAAACCAGGTTCGTGCCTTGTCAAGGGGTCCGCCCGAAGTTGTTGTTGTCCAGTGAACGAGATCACCTGCGATCTGGGCGACCTGGTGGCTGGCGCGACGGCGACCGTCACGCTGGTGTTCACGCCGACGGTAAATGGGGTCATGACCAACGCGGCTGTGGTGTCGGCTAACCAGGCTGATCCTCTCGTTGCCGATAACACGGCGCGCGAGACCACGCGCGTGGAGCCGGTGGCCGATCTGGCTGTTCTCAAATCCGACCGTGTCGACCCTGTCCGGGTGGGAGACGCACTGACTTATCTGATCACGGTCACCAACCGCGGGCCGTCGGATGCCACCGGGGTGACCCTGGTGGACCCTCTGCCGGTAAGCGTCGATTTTGGATCGGCTGACTGCAGCCAGGGTAGTTGCCTGGCTCCCGCCTCTGGAGAGATCCTATGTGAGTTGGGGTCCCTTTCCCGCGGCGGCAAGGCCACGGTCACCATTGTCGTCACCCCAACTCTGAAAGGGCAGATATCCAACTCCGTTCAAGTGCGCGTCCAAGAATACGACTCTGATTCGACCGACCATTCTGCAATTGAACAGACAACGGTCCTGGAAGGTCAAAATGAGCTGTTCTTACCCCTGATGAGCAATCAGGCATCTGAAGCCCATCGGTTGATCTCTGCAAGAGACAGCCTTTGGAGAGTCAGAAGCCGCGCTCTGAACAGCCGTGTCACCAAGCGGTAGGAGCGGGGTGACCCCGCCCAACCGTTGTCCGGAGGAGCTCGAAACATCCCGGGTACCCGGCTAAACAGCCGCCCCGGCCGCCAGCCGCGCCGCCGTCCGAGCTCGGTCGTGCCGATCCAGGATGCGCTTCCGAATCCGCAGGCTGGCTGGGGTCACCTCCAGCAACTCATCGTCCGTCAGGTATTCGATGCACTCGTCCAAGCTCATGTCCCGCGGGGTCACCAGCCGGATCTCGATGTCCCGGATTGAATTTCGCATGTTGGTCAGGTGCTTGGTTTTGCACACGTTCACGTCCAGGTCACCCGGCCGCTGGTGCTCGCCCACCACCATCCCCTGGTACACTTGGGCTCCTGGCCCGATAAACAGCAGGCCCCGTTCCTCGGCATTCTTGAGCCCGTACGTCGACGAGACCCCGTCCTCCCAAGCCACCAGGGAGCCGCGCGATCGGGAGACCACGGCGCCGGCAACCGGTCCGTACTGGTAGAAAAGCGCGTTCATGACTCCCATTCCCCGCGTAGCAGTGAGGAATTGATAGCGGAACCCGAGCAGGCCACGGGTCGGCACATGGTAGCTGAGCAGCACGCTGCCCTCAGCGCCTTCGGCCATCTGTAGCAATATGCCGCGGCGGCGACCCAGCATCTCTACCACCGTACCCACCGTATCGGGTGGGGTCTCGATGTGCAACTCCTCATACGGCTCTAGCATCTGCTCGTCGGGACCCTGGCGGAGAATGACCTGCGGCCGGGACACCTGAAACTCGTACCCCTCGCGCCGCATCGTCTCGATCAGAATGGCCAGATGCAATTCACCTCGACCGGACACAACGAACGAATCCGCCTGCTCCGTCTCCTGTACCCGCAGGGACAGGTTGTGCCTCACCTCCTCCATCAGCCGCTGCCGCAGCCGGCGCGAGGTCCCCCAGCGGCCTTCCCGGCCCGAGAGAGGCGAATTGTTGACGGCAAAGGTCATGCTGACCGTCGGCTCCTCCACTCGGATGGCGGGCAACGCCACCGGGAATTCGGGATCAGCCAGGGTTTCGCCGATGGCCACCGCTTCTAATCCGGCGATGGCCACGATCTCGCCTGCCTCGGCCGACGGGACTTCCACCCGGCTCAGCCCCTGGTAAACATACAGGTATTGAGCTGTCTCCTGCTGCAAGCTACCGTCCAACATGAGGCGCGCCACCTCCTGCCCGGCCGTGATGCGCCCGGCTATGATCCGGCCGATAGCGGTCACCCCCCTGTAATTGTCATAATCCAGCGAAGTTACCAGGAGCTGCAACGGCGCGTCCGAATCTACCCGGGGGGCCGGAATCTTGCGCAGGATCACCTCAAACAGCGGTCCCAGGTCCGGACCCAATTCGGGGGTCATCCCGGACCGGCCGGCGGTTGCCATGGAATAAACCACCGCAAAGTCCGCCTGTTCGTCCGTGGCGCCGAGTTCGATAAACAGGTCAAAGGTCTCATTCAGCGCCCGGGCCGGGTCCGCGTTGGCCCGGTCCACTTTGTTCACCACCACAATCGCGCGCAGGCCCAGCGCCAGCGCCTTGCGCAACACAAAACGGGTCTGCGGCATGGGACCGTCGGCCGCATCCACCAGCAGCAGCACGCCATCCACCATGTTCAGCACCCGCTCCACCTCACCGCCAAAGTCGGCGTGCCCCGGTGTATCCACGATGTTGATCTTGACCGGTTGGTCGGTCGCCGGATCGTGAATGGTGATGGCCGTGTTCTTGGCCAAAATGGTGATGCCCCGTTCCCGCTCCAGGTCAATCGAGTCCATCACGCGTTCCGCCACCTGCTGATTGCTGCGAAACACATGCGCCTGGCGCAGCAATCCGTCGACCAGCGTCGTTTTGCCGTGGTCCACGTGCGCCACGATAGCGATATTACGCAGATCCGTTCGTTCAACCCACATACAGCTTACCGATCACCCACACATGAAAAACCCCGGCCGCAGGGACCGGGGTCAGCACTGATATGCTGGATGATAACACATTCTGGTGCGAAAGCCAAGGCCGCGCGTCGGCCGGTTTGGCCGGGCACGTTTGGCCTCCCTTGGCGGTTGTATCCGCCTGCGGTATAGTTTGAGCATGCAAATCCTGAAGCGCCTGTTTGGTTTACTCCGACCCTATTCGATCACCCTGACCTTCTCCGCCCTCCTCCTGGTGGGCCGGGCGGCGCTGGAATTGGTTCCCCCGATCTTTCAGCGGCTGATCGTGGACGAGATCATTGGCGCTCGTGACCTCTCGCGGTTGGCCGCTGCGGCCGTTTGGCTGGTGTGCATCTATACCGCCCAGCAGGTGATTAACGGCGGTGACATGTACGTCCGCCACGCCCTGGGTCAGAAGCTGATCCTCGACCTGCGCGTCCGGCTGTACGCTTACCTGCAACGACTCTCGCTCTCGTTCTTCGAGCGCACTTCCACCGGAGAGCTCATGTCCCGGGTGACCAATGACGTCAACGCGCTGGAGAACTTTGTCACCCACGGCTCGGCTCTCACGGCGGTTGACCTGCTGCGGTTATTGGGCGGCGCCACGGTTCTCATCTTGCTGGACTGGCGATTGGCGCTGCTGGTCCTCATCCCGGTGCCGTTGCTAGCGGCGGCGCTCCGCGTCTTTAACAGCCGCATCCGGCCAATCTACCGCCAAGTGCGGGCTCGTCTGGGTGATATCAACGCCCAGCTGCAGGACAACCTTTCCGGTATCCAGGTAGTGCAGGCGTTCGGCCAGGAAGATCGGCAGCTGGCTCGGTTCACTGCAGAGAGCGAGAGCTACTACCGGGCGCGGGTCGAGGGCATTCGCGCCTGGATGCTCTTTTTTCCCGCCATGCGGTTCCTGTCCTCCATGGGAACGGTGCTGGTGCTGGTGGCCGGCGCGTTCATGGTCGTTCGCGGCCAACTCTCGCTGGGCACGCTAGTGGCTTTCTTGGCTTACGTGACCTCGTTCTATGAGCCGATCAACCGTCTGGTGGAGGTGGACAACACGTTTCAGGAGGCCATTGCAGCCGGCGAGCGGGTCTTTGAACTGTTAGACACCCCACCCGAGATCCAGGACCCGCCCGCCGCGCAACACCTGGAAGAGGTTCGCGGTCAGGTCGTCTTTGACAACGTATCATTCCGCTATGGAACCGGCGATGAGGTGTTGCATCAGGTCAGCTTTGTCATCGAACCCGGCCAGGTGGTGGCGTTGGTCGGGCCCAGCGGCGCCGGCAAGACCAGCATCGCCAATCTGCTCTGCCGGTTTTACGATCCGGTCAGCGGCCGTGTGCTGGTGGACGGGCATGACCTTCGCACGCTGCAAGTGGCATCGCTGCGAAGACGGGTGGCGGTGGTGCTGCAGGACACCTTTCTTTTCAACGCCAGCATCCGGGAAAACCTGCTGGTCGGAAAACCGGACTCCTCCAACGCCGAGCTTGAGTCTGCCTGCCGCACCGCGAATGCCCATGACTTTGTGGCCGAGTTGCCGCAAGGCTACAACACCGAGGTGGGCGAACGCGGCGTCCGGCTCTCAGGCGGTCAGAAGCAGCGGCTGGCGCTGGCCCGGGCCATTCTGGCCGATCCCCGTATCCTCATCCTGGATGAAGCCACCTCTTCGGTGGATTCCGAGGCCGAATACCTGATCCAACAGGCCCTGGACTCGGTTCTTCAGGGACGGACGGCGTTGGTCATCGCCCACCGCCTGAGCACCATCCGCAACGCAGACAAGATCGTCGCGCTGGACTCGGGTCAGGTGCGCGAGATCGGCAACCACCAGGACCTGATGGAAAGCGGCGGGCTCTATAGCCAGCTCTACCGGAGGCAGTTGGAATTGGTGGCGGTGCGACCAGAGGTTGAGCCAGCCGCTTGAACCCAGGTTTGGCCAACAAGACAGAATCCTTGACCGGTCTGCCGGTTCCCTCTTGACGCTGTTGCTTTCGACACGGCATCGGGCGGTCGTCCCCGGCCCGCAGCACCTCGCCCGGATGCCATTCACCGAGACTATCGACGAGCACACCCGATCAATCGGCATTTCCGGTCAGAACCGTGAGGTTGTACCGATGAAGCCTTGTGTTATAATGACGACCGACGTACCCTATTAATATGGCAGCGGGAGGTTATCATGGCGGGTTCACGCATGCGATGGGCTTCGTTTGGCGCTGGCACAACCGCCGTCTCCTGGAGATCTGCAACCCCCATGCGGTCTGAGGGCAAGAAGGATTCGGGAGAACAGAAACGAACCATTCGGGTTGAACGGCGGCGCAAGACCGAACCCTCGGAGACGCCGCGCAAACGAGCAGAAGCCCCGGCCCGCCAACGGCCGTCCAGCCAGGCCCCGGCGTCACGACCTGCGGGCACCGCCGGAACTGCACAGCGGCCAACCGGCACGTTCCGGCCAACCACCATCGGCGCCAGCGGGCAAACATCCGGCATCAAAATTCCTGGTGGTGGGCTCACGACCCTCCTGATGGTGGGCCTGTTGGTTGTGGCCGTCGTGTGCTACGTCGCCTTCACGTTGTTGGGTGGAGGTGGAGACCGCGAGGATACCGGCTTGGGCGCGCCTCCCGCGGTGACGCAGCCGCCTGCCGTGGTGCAGCCCACGATGGTTCCCGCGACGCCGCGCCCCACTGGCACACGCTCACCGTTTCTGGCTCCCGTTTCCTCAGGAGACCAAACCTGGCTGATCATGCTCTACCAGGATGCGGATGACAAGATTCTTGAGCAGGACATCTTACTGGACCTGAACGAGGCCGAGCTAGTAGGTTCAACGGACCGGGTCCAGATTGTGGCCCAGGTGGATCGGTTCCAGGGCGGCTACCAAGGCGACGGCAACTGGACCTCGGCCAAGCGATTTCACATCACCCGCGACGACGACCTCAAGCGAGTCAGTTCCCCTGTCCTGCAGGAACTGGGCGAAGTCAACATGGCGGACAGCCAGACGTTGACCGACTTTGTCACCTGGGCCGCCCGCCAATTCCCGGCCGACAAACTGGTGCTCATTCTCTCGGACCACGGCATGGGGTGGCCCGGCGGTTGGAGTGACCCTGACCCGGCCGCCCAGGGCGACCCGTCGATACCACTGACCGCTCGTTTGGGGAACCATCTGTACCTGCACGAACTCGACCAGGCGCTGGGTGCCATCCGCAGCCAGCTGGGTCTGGACCGTTTTGAACTCATCGGTATGGACGCTTGCCTCATGGGCCACCTGGAGGTCATGGCTGCTCTGGAGCCTCACGCGCGCTATGCCGTTGCCTCCCAGGAGACAGAGCCGGCCGTCGGCTGGGCCTACACCAGTTTTTTGCAGACATTGGTGGACAACCCGGCCATAGACGGTGCTGAACTGGGCCGCGTGATCGTGGACAGCTATATCCGCGAAGACCAGCGCATTGTCGACGACCAGGCCCGCGCCGAGATGACGAGCCGCGGTTCTCCGTTGGGCGGGCTTTTCAGCCTATCCAGCGGTGGAGTATCGGCCGACCAACTGGTGCAGCAGATGGCGCGCAACACCACGTTGTCCGCGGTGGACCTGGCCTCCATCCCCGACCTGCTCAATTCTCTCAACGAGCTGGCATACGTCCTGCAGTCGGCCGACCAACAGGTTGTGGCCAAGGCGCGCAGCAATGCTCTCTCGTTTACCAATGTGTTTGGTAGCCAGGTACCAGCGTCCTACATCGACCTGGGCAACTGGGTCCAATTGCTCCAGCGCGAAAGCCGGGACTCGGCCGTGCGACAGGCAGCGGACCAGGTGCTTCAGAGCCTTAACCAGGCGGTGGTGGCGGAGAAACACGGCCAAAACCGCGCCGGCGCCACTGGCCTCTCTATCTACTTTCCCAATTCGCAGTTGTTCAGCTCTCC
Source organism: Anaerolineales bacterium UBA2181 (assembly GCA_002328075.1). Classification (GTDB taxonomy): domain Bacteria; phylum Chloroflexota; class Anaerolineae; order Promineifilales; family UBA4811; genus UBA4811. The sequence goes on from DCVT01000027.1 coordinate 38,154, forward strand.
ACTGACCGGTCTACAATCCTATGCCACCATCGCCAGCCAGTTTGCCACCACCACCCTATGGGATGACCTGCTGACCTTTCATTACGGTGGACGCAAGTTTGAGCGAGCCCCGGCCGTGCCGATCGCCCAGGTGCCGACTTCCGTGACCGCACCGGGCGCCGGCAAGATCACGCTCTCCGAGGTCACCGCCTCGGATCGCTTGGCGACACCTGGCCGCCCGATCCTGCTCAGCACCGACGTCAGCGGGGAAAACATCGGCCATATCTATCTGTTTGCCGGCTACCACGACCAGGCCGCCAATTCCATTTGGATCGCCGACACCGATTACCTGGAGAGCCGGGAAACCCGAGAGGTCGATGGGGTCTATTATCCAGACTGGGGCGAGGGCGAGTTCACCCTGGAGTTCGAATGGGAGCCTCTGGTGTATGGCATCACGGACGGGTCAAAGACGGCGGTAGCTCTGCTGCAACCCGATAAGTACGGCGCATCGGCCGAAGACACGACCTACACAGTCGAGGGCATCTTCACCTACGCGGACAGCGGTGACACGCGTTACGCCCGGCTCTACTTCCGCGACGGTTACTTGCGTCACGTGTACGGTTTTACCGGAGAGGACGGAACCGGATCTCCACGAGAGATCATTCCCAGCAGCGGCGATTCAATAACCATCCTGGAAAAGTGGATGGATTTGGATTCCAGCGGGCGGGCGGTAGCGACCACGACCCAGCCGGGTGGAACCCTCACCTTCGGCGACCAGATGTTCGCCTGGGAAGTGCTGGACGCTCCGGCCGGGGAATACGTGGTTGGGTTCATCGCGACCGACCTGGACGGCAACACCACGCAGGCATATCAACAGATCACCGTGCGCTAGCGCTGGTTCACGACGGGAGGGGCCTTGCCGCTCCCGTCGTTCTCTGCCACGTGGGGTGTCCTAGTCTGGGGTCTCGGCGGGTTCCACCCGGGGTGCCGGACGGCCTTGGTCCTCCGGCAGCAGCGTCTTGGACCGCAGGAGGTGTGCGGTCACCCCGACGGCCACCCCCAGCAGCGGCAGCTGGACCCACCAGACCGGCACGGCAAAGAGACCGGTCCAGCCAATAGTGAGCCAAAGGGCGGCGATTGTCAACACCTTTTGTCGCCGCGGTATGCCCCGGCCCTCACGATAAGCCGTGATGTAGGCGCCAAAGAGGTGATTGTTGAGTAACCAGTGGAGGAACCGGCGTGAACCACGCGCATAACAATAGGCCGCCAGCAGCAAAAACGGAGTGGTGGGCAGGACCGGCACAGCAATGCCAATCAACCCGAGAACCACTGCTGATGTACCCGCAGCGGTCCACACGGTGCGCTTCAGACGGTTCATCCAACTCCTCTTTCGGCCATCAGCGAGCGTCGTCCATCGGAGCGGACCCGGTGGAGGCAGCATCACACCCGGGCACCGTCTCCCGGTGCCAACCGCCACCGGTCGGTGACCGATTCAGATTCTAGACAATAATGGGCGCCATGTCAAAGGAGCTAAACAATAAAGGCGGCGGTCCAGAGCCCTGGTCCAACCAACCGCTTTTCAGCGCTCAATTGGAGAACTGCGCCTGCTGCCCCAGGAGGTGCGGGGTCAACCGCTTGGCCGGCGAAACCGGCTTCTGCTGCATCGGCGACCGGGTGCTGCTCTGCCATGCCGGGCTCCACCACGGCGAGGAGCCTCCCATCTCTGGAGTTCGCGGTTCCGGTACGCTCTTTTTCGCCGGCTGCAACCTGGCCTGCGTTTTTTGTCAGAACTATCAGATCAGCCAGCAGTTCAACGTGCGCCATACCCAGGCGCTCACCACGGATCAACTGGCGTCCGAGATGCTCTGCCTCCAGGACGCTGGCGCACATAACATTAACCTGGTCTCACCCACGCACGTAGCCTGGCAGACGGCCGACGCCATCGTCGCCTCACGCCGCCGCGGTCTTGACATCCCCATTGTCTACAACTCGAATGGGTATGATTCGGTGGACGTGCTCCGGCAGATCCGTGGCCTGGTGCAGATCTATCTTCCCGACATCAAGTACCTGGATAACACGCTGGCTAACCGCTATTCGGGGGTCGCGGACTATGCGGAGGTGATCCCGGCGGTGTTGCGCGAGATGTTGGACCAGGTAGGTACGCTGGAGGTAGATCGGCGAGGAGTGGCAATCCGCGGCGTCTTGGTGCGCCACCTGGTCCTTCCCGGCCACCTGGACAACAGTCGCAGGTGCCTTCGGGTGTTAGCGGATCTCGATCCGAACATCCACGTTAGCATCATGTCGCAGTACTCCCCCCAGTTCCGGGCCAGGCTGTTCCCGGAAATCGGCCGACGGCTCACCGCTCGCGAATACCGCGCGATCACCGATTACGCCCTGCTTGTCGGGCTGGAGAACGCATTCATCCAGAAACTGGCCAGCCAAGAAGCCTGGTTGCCCGATTTTGACCAGGAGCAACCCTTTGACGCGGATGTAATCGGTTGACCCGGTGACAACCCCACTGCCCTCCTCGGGTTCGTGATACAATTCTCAACTACGAACCAGCAAAACAGGGTGCACTATGGAGCTCTTTGTCCCCGGCCGCGTCTGCCTTTTTGGTGAACATTCGGACTGGGCTGGAGGTTACCGGCGGTTAAATGCCGATATCGTCCCGGGATTCACGCTCCTGGCCGGCACCAACCAGGGTATCTATGCTCACGTGGAACCACACCCTTCCGCGCTGGTTCTTACCTCCACCACGCCCGGTGGAGCGGTTCACGGCCCGGTAGAGATACCCATGGACGGCCCAACCCTCCTACAAGAGGCACAACGCGGCGGCTTTTGGAGCTACATCGCTGGCGTGGCCTACCAGATGCTTACCCACTATTACGTTCGGGGGTTGGTCATCCACAACTATCGCACCGACCTGCCGATCAAGAAGGGCCTATCCTCCAGCGCTGCTATCTGCGTCCTCACCGCGCGCTCCTTTAACCGGGTATACGACCTCAAGCTGACCGTCCGCGGTGAGATGGAGCTGGCTTACCAGGGCGAGATCACCACCCCATCCCGTTGCGGCCGGATGGACCAAGGATGTGCCTTTGGCGAGCGCCCGATCCTCATGACCTTCGACGGCGACCGCCTGGACGTGACCCAATTGCGCGTGTCGCGGGAGCTGCACCTAGTCATTGTGGACCTGGGCGCGGTCAAGGACACCATGGAGATACTGACCATCCTCAACCGCGCCTATCCGGTCGCGCACACCCCGGTAGAGCGTGGCGTGCAGGAGCTTTTGGGGACCGTTAATCGGCGAATCGTGCATCAGGCGCGGGAGGCGCTGGAAACTGGTGACGCCGAGCGTTTGGGAATGCTGATGCAGGAGGCGCAGGCGTTTTTCGACCGGTACGCCCTCCCCGCCTGTCCGGAGCAGCTGGCCGCACCCATACTTCACCGCGTGTTGGGACTTGCCGCGCTCCGGCCGCACATCTGGGGAGGCAAGGGGGTCGGTTCGCAGGGCGACGGAACCGCCCAACTGCTGGCCCGCAGCGCAACCGACCAGCAGGCAGCGATTGAGATTATCCAGCGAGACCTCGGTCTGCCATGCCTGGCTTTGACGCTCCGCCCCGGCCAAAGCGTGCGCAAGGCAGTCATCCCAGCGGCCGGTTTTGGCACTCGGCTCTTTCCCGCCTCCAGGGTGACCAAAAAGGAGCTCTTTCCGGTGATTGACCGGGATGGCATCGCCAAGCCGGTCATCCTGCTCATCGTCGAGGAGGCATTGGCGGCCGGGGTGGACCAGGTGATCGTGATCGTCCAGCAGCACGACTTGCCTGCCTTCCAGTCGCTTTTCGACGGCCCGGTGACCATCGAGAACTACAACAAGCTGCCCCGCTCATCCCAGGACTATGCCAGACGCATACTGGAGATCGGCCGGCAGATCACCTGGGTGGTCCAGCCGGCGCAAGAGGGGTTTGGTCACGCCGTCTACTGCGCTCGTGAGGCAGTGGGCAACGAGCCCTTTTTGCTCTTGCTGGGCGACCACCTCTACCGTTCCTATACTGACCGTCCCTGCGCCAGACAGATTGTGGATGCGTTCGAGCAACATGGCCTTAGTGTCTTGGGGTTGCGCCGCACGCCGGAGGAGCAGATCGGCAACTTTGGCACCGTCACCGGCATCTGGCAAGATGAGGGGCGCCTCCTGAACCTGACCGAGTTTGCCGAAAAGCCGACCGTCGATTATGCCCGCGCCCACCTGCGGGTGGAAGGCGTTCCGGAGGGCGAGTACCTCACCGTCTTTGGCCAGTATGTCATCAAGCCGCAAGTGTTCGGTTATTTGGAGGAGCACATAACGAACAACGTGCGGCAGCGGGGCGAATTTCAGCTCACATCTGCGCTGGACAGGCTGCGCAAGGAGGATGGCTTGTTAGGGCTGATGGTCGAGGGCAGGCGGTATGACATTGGCCTGCCCGAATTCTACCTGGAGACCTTACGGACCTTTGCGCTGCCCTAGCCAACCCGGCCCGGTGGCTAGGTGAGCGGCCTGGTGCTCATGACGCGCCCGCCTGCATGAGGCATCCACACCCGGACTGGACCCCAGCAACAATCGGCCAGTCTCACTCCGCCTGCCATTTCGTCCCCCTCAATCCACTCTATCCCGCACGACGAACTGGTGCTCGTACAATTCGCGGTAAATGCCCTCCCGCGCCAGGAGCTCCTCGTGTCGACCTCGCTCCACAATCTGCCCGCCGTCGATCACGCAGATCAGATCCGCATCCTGCACGGTGGTCAGCCGATGGGCAATCACCAGCGCCGTTCGGCCCTCCATCAACTGCCGCAAGGCCTGCTGGATCATCGCCTCGGTGACCGTGTCCACGCTGGCGGTCGCCTCGTCCAGGATGATGATGCGCGGGTCGTTGAGCACCACGCGGGCGATGCAGACTAGCTGCCGCTGCCCGACCGAGAGGTTGACCCCACCCTCCAACACGGGTGTGGCGTAACCATCCGGCATTTGGACGATAAAGTCGTGGGCATGCGCCGCCCGGGCAACCGCCTCCACCTCCTCATCCGACGCATTGGGGCGGCCAAACCGGATGTTGTCGGCCAGCGAACCGGCAAAGAGAAACGGATCCTGCGGCACAATCCCCATCTGCTGCCGCAACGAAGCCTGGGTGACCGTCCGCACATCCCGGTCGTCAATCAGCACCGCGCCCTCGGTCACCTCGTAAAAGCGAGCGACCAGGTTGGCGATGGTGCTCTTGCCCGCCCCAGTCTGCCCCACCAGCGCCACCGTCTGACCTGGCTCGATGACTAGGTTGACCTTGCGAAGCACCGGCAGCCCGCCCTCGGTGGCGCGATAGGCAAAGGAGACGTCCTGCAGCTCGATGCGGCCCTCAAAGGGTGGCGTCTCAGCGGCATCTGGACGGTCCATCACCTCCGGCACCGTGTCCAACAACGCCAGCACCCGCTCACCGCCGGCGCTGGCTGCCTGCAGCGTGGTGTAGAGCTGGCTCAGTTCCTGGATCGGTTGAAAGAACCGGTTTACATAGGCCAGAAAGGCGACCACGACCCCCAGCGTCAACTCGTCCCGCGCGACGGAAAGCCCGCCAAACCAGAGCACGATGGCGGTGGCCAACATCCCCAGGAACTCGACCGCCGGCAGAAACACAAACGAGAGGCTCATGGCCGACACGTGCGCGTCCCGGTTGGCGCGGTTGACCTCGTCAAAGTGTTCGGCGGAGGTGCTCTCCTGAGCAAAGGCCTGAATGACCCGCATGCCGGCCAGGTCTTCTGCCAGGTCGCCCACGACCGCCGCCACCCGGGTACGGGTCTGGCGGAAGGCTACCTGGGCCCGCCGGGCAAAGAGATGCGTGGCCAACACCATCAGCGGTAACACGGCAAAGGTCAACAGCGCCAGTTTGGGGCTCATGGCAAGCATCGCCGCCACGATACCCACCAGCACCAGCACGTCACCCACCAGAGTGACCAGCCCTTGCGAGAGCAGGTCGTTGATCACCGAAACGTCGTTGATGACCCGGGAGAGCGTGACCCCCACAATATGATTGTCGTGGTACCCCAGGGAGAGCGCCTGCAGATGGCGAAAGAGCCGGCCGCGCAGCGTGTACAGTACGCGTTGGCCCACCCACGATAGCAAGTACTGCTGCCCGGCGCTGGCCAAGTAGAGCCCACCAAAGGCCGCCGCGATGAGCAGCGCAGTCCGCAACAAGCCAACTGGGTCACCCTGGGCGATGTGCTGGTCCACTGCCACCTTGGTCAGATAGGGCGCAATCAGGCTGAGCAGCGAGGCCAGCGCCATCAGCGCCATGGCCGCCACCATGCGCCCCCGGTAGGGCCGGACCAGTCCCAACAGCCGGACAATCACCTGGCGATCTACCGAGCCGCCCGTGCCCTCCTCGCCAAATCCCTCCAATAGCCGGCCCGGTCCCAAGCCGACGCCCGCCGACCCAATGGTAAAGCTCACTGCGGCGCCTCCGGTCTCAGTTGTCGTTGGACGATCTCGGCATACAGCCCCGAGGTGCGCATCAACTCCGCGTGCGTGCCGCGGGCCGCGATCCGCCCGCGGTCTAGTACCAGAATCTGATCGGCGCCGCGCACAGTGCTCAGGCGCTGCGCCACCACAAACGAGGTCCGCCCATGCATGAGGTGTTCCAGCGCCTGTTGAATTTCGATCTCGGTCTCGGTGTCCACGCTAGAGGTCGCATCATCCAGGATCAGGATTCGCGGGTCGCTCAGCAGGGCGCGCGCGATGGCAATGCGCTGCCGCTGCCCGCCAGAGAGGGTTACACCCTGTTCGCCGATGCGGCTGTCATACCCTTCGGGCATCTCGCGTATGAACCCGTCCGCCTGCGCCGCCCGGGCGGCAGCCACCACCTCCGCCTCGCTGGCGTCCGGCCGGCCAAAGGCAATGTTTTCCCGCACGCTGGCCGCGAATAGCATCGTACCCTGCATCACAATGGCAATCTGCTCCCGCAGTGAGGTCAGCGTCACCTGGCGAATGTCCCACCCATCAATCAGCACCCGCCCCTCATCTGGGTCGTAGAATCGAGGGATCAGATTGATGATGCTACTCTTGCCAGAGCCGGTGGCCCCCAGCAGGGCGACCACCTGACCGGGTTCCGCTGCCAGGTTCACGCGGCGCAGCACGGGCCGCCGGCCCAGATAGGAGAACGAAACGTCCTCAAACCGGACCTGGCCACGCACCGGCGGCAGCGGAAGCGCATCCGGGCGCTCCTCGACCTCGGAACGGGCGTCCAGAATCTCAAAAATGCGCTCCCCCGCCGAGACTGCGTCGGCGATGACCGGGGTGATCAGGCCCACGCGCCGAGCGGGGTCGGCCAGCAGCGAGAGATAGGTGGAAAAAGCGACCAGCTCTCCCAGCGTCAGCGCCCCCCGGATGACCAGCCAACCGCCGTAACCGATGATCAACACCACCCCCAGGTTGATGATGAGCACCATGAGTGGCGCATTGACCGAGCGCAGGGCGGCTGCCCGTGCCGCCAGGTCAAACCAGCGCGTGTTCTCCGCCTCAAACCGGTCGATTTCGGCAACCTCTTGGGTGAAGGCCTTGACCACCCGCGCCCCGCGCAGGTTCTGTTCCAGTCGCGTGGTCAGAACTCCGAGTTGCTGTTGGATGGCAGTGGAAAAGGGTCGGTACTGCCGGGAAAAGTGGATGGCTCGCCACACCAGCAGGGGCATGGTCATCAGTGCGAGCACCGCCAGCAAGGGGTTCATGGCTACCAGGAACGCCGCTGCGCCTATCAGCAGGATCACACCCTCCACCAGTCGCTGGGTAGCCCGGCCGGTCAGGAACCGTATCCGTTCCACGTCCTGCATCGCCCGGGAGAGCAGTTGCCCGGTCTCGGCATGATCGTGATAAGAAAACGACAGCGAGGCCAGTTTTTGGTGCAATTCCCGGCGTAGATCGTAGGCCACGCCCTGCGACGCCTGCTCCACCCAGCGGCTCTGCCGATAACTCAAGAATCCCTTGACCAGGGTGAGCAGCAGCAGGCCCAACGCCGCTTGGGCCAGGATGGGTAGCGCTCCTGGATGCAGCCCTTGGTCAACGCCCTGCCGGATCAACTGGGGGATTAGCAAGTTCAGGCCGTTAATGACCAGCGCCAACGCGTACGCGCCCGCCACGATGGGCCGGTACCGGCGCAGGTACCGGTAGCAACGGGCCAGCGACCGGCCGGAGGTCGGTCGCAACTGGAGCGGCGGCGGCAATGGGTCAGGCGTGCGGTTCACCATTCAGCTCTCGCGGCCCGCCCCGGCGCCGGACGGCGCATGTCTGTCTCGCGGTCGATAAGGACCCCTCCCGACCCCGCGCCGACCTGAGCAACGTGACATTCCCGGGATTGAGATGCCTGGGCGGTCGATCGCGGCCCCCACTTGCCGCGCTCACCGCTCGGACCGACGCCAACCGCCGCGGGCGCGCATCGAAGCCATCCATCGTCTCGCGGGCACAGCATCCGCTTACCGCCCCACCCGTTCGGTCGGCCGAAACCGAAGGGCTGACCAGGTCTCGTCAATGGCCACCTGGGTCACCGGCCGCAGGCCGGCTCCGGCCAGCAACTCCCATCCGTGGTCACGGTCCAGGTCCGTCCGCAGCCCGGCGCTCTTCTTGGGGAAGCAGGCCCATAGAACGCCGTCATGGGTGACGGACGCCGGCGCCACCGGCGCCCACGCTGCCAGATCGTCTCGGCTGCGGGCAAAGAACTGCACCCAGTCGTGCTGACCCTCTGGCTGCGTCGCGGGCACCTCCACGCCGGGCTGGGCGCTAAATAGCTCCAGGTAGCCCTCTGGCGGGTTCAGCACCAGCGGCCGGCGGGCGGATAGCAGCCGCAACTTTTTGACCAAATCCATGTGCAGCCTCGTCTGTTGATCGGTTGTCGGCCGGCGGGATCCGGCCGCCGCCTCCATGGATTGTACGGCCAGCCGGGTCACTCGTCAACCGCCGGGTGGAACATGCCCGGGCCAAGGTCCCAGGCCGGAGCGGGCGGCGTGCTTGCGATTCGGTCGCTCTCCAAACCGGCTTTGCTTGCCTGGGGGTGGCGCGGTATACTGGAATCGACGATTGTCAGAGGGATGCGGCGTGAGGAGGATGCAAAGTTGGACATGAAGGAGCGACTCATCGAACTGCTCGAGTGGACGCTGGCCGAACTGAGAACGTTCTACCAGCGCCTGCCGGAGGATGCCAAGCGGCGCGAGGGCCTGCCCGACCGGTGGTCGCCCAAGGACCAATTCGGCCACGTGGCGGGTTGGATCAGGCGGCTCGCCGAGCAGCTCGCGGATGCGCAGGCCGGTCGCGAGGCCAAGGACTATTCGGACTATGAAGCGGTCAACGCTCGGGAGTCTGACGAGTTGAGACGCCTCCCCTGGGATGAGCTCCAGGTGATGGCGGAAGAGGCGTGCCAAGCGCTGGTCGCCCAGGTAGCAGCGCGGCCCGAGGCTGAACTGCTGGGATGTACCACATTTGCCTGGCAGGAGGACCGTCCCCTCTGGCAAATGGTGGTCGGCTACAGCCTGGTGCACGGACTGGCTCACCACCTGCTTCCGGTCTACTTTCAGGTAGGAGACCGGGAATACGGGATCGCCCTCGCCGAGCGCACCGCCGAACGACTGACCGCGCTGGACGAGGATCCCCGGTGGCGGGGCACCGCGCGCTACAACCTGGGCTGCGCCTATGCCTTGGCGGGCCGCTCCGATTCGGCGGTCTCCGCCCTGCAGGAGGCGATAACCCTCAACCCCGCCCTCATCCCCTGGTCCAAGGAGGACCCCGACCTCAACTCGGTGCGCGACCATCCGGCGTTGGAGGCGTTCTAGCGCATTCGTCCGAGTGAGGCTCGCCGTTCATTGCCCGCGGACCTGAAGCGCGAGCACCTGCTGGTCCCGACTAATGGCTGAACTGCGGAAGGTACTCGCGAAACGTGGTGAGAATGTCGTCCAGGATAGCCCGGCCCTGATCAATATCGGTCACCATCGGATCCAAGAGGATCGCCTGCAGGGCCAGGTCGCGGTCGCCCAGTGCGGCTGCATCGACAACCAGCGAACTGAGCGCGAGTTCACGCCGGCACAGCTCGTTGATCGCCCGCGGCAGGGGCGGGCAAGCGAGCCCCTGAAAACCCGACGCCGACACCGTCCCCGGTACCTCAACAATGGCGTCGGTCGGCAGGTCCGGAATGAGTCCGTCGTTGGGCAGGTTGAGCTGCGGCCGATAGAGCTGCCGGCCGTAGTGGATCGCCTCCATGACTTCGCCCAGACCCTCGTCCAGGATGTTGTGCTTCCAGACGTCACGTAGCTCATCAACCGGCCGCTCACCGGATACAATCGCCCGCGCCAACGCCTGACGTTCGGCCCGGCGCCGCCGGTTGCCCTCCCAGCTCTGCAGCTTGAGGTCGTACTTGACCCACGGCCGGGTGACCGGGTCATGAACCCAACTTAGGTACTCGCACACGTGGCTGTCGCCGGGGGTGGGCATGAGCCCAAAGATCTGAAACAGCTCGCGAGAAAGAGGTTCAAAATCCCGGCGCATCTGGTTGAACCACCGGTCGCGCAGCAGCGGGTAAAGATCCTCACCAGTTTGCCGGTCCCGCACGTCCAATGCCCAGGAAAAATGGTTGAGACCGGCGGCGGTGATATCCAGGTGCTCCAGACCTGCCCGGGCCACCGGGATGAAAGCAGGCATGTTGCTGGCGTCAGTGTGGACGTGAAAGCCATCCGGCACGTGGATGCCCCATCGATTGGCCAGGACGGCGGCTACCATGGCGTATCCCCACAGCAACTGGTGGCAAAAGCCGACCACTTTGACCTGGCTGTATCGGTGAACTCCCCAGGTCAGCCGGATCAGCGGGTTAGTCAGGTTGAAGAACCAGGCATCCGGACAAAGCTTTTCCATGTCGTGGGCAATGGCCAACATCACCGGCAGGTTCCGGGCGGTGTGCGCCAGCGATCCGGGTCCCCCGTTCTCGGCATAGGGCTGCCGTACTCCGTGACGCAGGGGAATCTGCCAATCCAGCTCCCAGACAGTCTCACGCTGCCCCACTTGGATCAGAACGATCACAAAATCGGCATCCGGCAGCACCTCCGTCCGGCCAGTCGAACTAATCAGGCTCATCTCAGCCCCCCAGGCCTGATTCATCATCTCTGCCAGCCGGGTCATGGTCTCCAATGCTCGCTCGTCGGTGTCCACCAACCCAAAGGTGCACCCACGAAGGCCGGGCGACTGCATCAGGGTAGCCAGGGATCCCAGACCAAAGATGGCGCTGCCGGCGCCAATAACCACGATCTTGGGTTGTTTCTTCACGTCTCTCCTATTTCAACCCGGTGGTGGCAATGCCGGTGGTGATGCTCTTTTGCAGAAAGGCGAACACGATAGTGATCGGCAGGAGCGTGAGCACGGTCATCGCCAGGATCAGGTTCCACTGCACGTTCAACTCGCCCTGGAAAGAGTTGAGCCCCACCTGCAAGGTGAACATCTCGCTGCGGCTGAGGACTACCAGGGGCCAAAGGAAATCGTTCCAACGCCACATGACCGAAAAGATGGTCAGGACCGCCAAGGCCGGCCGGGCCAGGGGAAGGATGATCTGTGTGTAGATGCGCCATTCGCTGGCGCCGTCTATCCGGCCCGAGTCCAGCAGATCATCCGGGATGGTCAACATGTACTGGCGCAGCAAGAAAACGCCGGTGGGCGTGGCTGCGCCCGGGACAATGACGCCCAGCAGATTGTTGTTCCAGCCGACCTGGGTGATGACCAGGAACACGGGCACCAGCACCACCGAAAGCGGGACCATCAGCGTGCTGATCATGACCAGAAAGATGGTGTTCCGGCCGCGAAACTGGTACTTGCTCAACGCAAATGCGGCCATGCTATTGACCAACAGAGTCAGAATGGTAGCGGCAACCGTGACAACCACGCTGTTGCGTAGATACCGCAAGAAGCTAAAGCTCTGGACCCCCTCCACAAAGTTGTCCAGGCTGAACACCACCGATTCCACCGGCTGGCGGTCGTTGATGTGAACCCGACGGATCTCCTCCGGGTTGGCCGGATCCACCATCTGTGCCTCCAGGCCCACACGGCGCACCTGCGCCAGCCGCAGCTTGGAGCCATCCTCCTGTGTGACCACATAGAGCGGTAAGGGCTTGTCATAACCTTCCACCGCCACCGTCGCCTGACGGTAGGGCAGCAGACGAGGCGGGAACTTGACCACCTCGGCCGAGGTCTTGAACGATGAAAGGACCAACCAGACCACCGGCCCGAACATCAGCAGCGTACCCAGCAGCAGGTAGCCGTAGGTGACCAGGTCGGTGACGTGAAGGCGACCGGTGTGCCGGGTGCGGGTGAGAAACTGCAGAATGGTGCCCATCGTTAGGACTCCTCGCGCCGGAGCAACAACTGTGTGACGGTGAGAACGATCAACACCGCCGCCATGAGCAGCGACGCGGCCGCCGCCAGGCCAAACTGCTTGGTCGGACTGGAGAAGCCATTGCTATAGATGTATTGGACCAGGTACAAGGTGGCGGTGCCCGGCCCCCCCCCGGTAAAGGCAAAGACCACCTCAAACACCTGCACTGCCCGAATCAGCGCCAACACAATCACCACCAGCATGGTCGGCGCCAGCAACGGTAGCGTCACCTTGGCAAAGGACTGCCACTCGTTGGCGCCGTCGATCTTGGCCGCTTCGTACACTTCGGACGGAATGGCCTGTAGCCCCGCCAGCAGGATCAGCGTGAAAAAGCCCATATTGGCCCACACGCTAATAACCACCACCCAAAATCGGGCCCAACTGGCGTTCACCATGAACGGTATCTTGGACTGCCCCAGGCTGGTCAGAATCCCATTCAGCATGCCGTTTTCCTGAAGGATCCATTTCCATATGAGCGCAACCACAATGGGCGATAGCAGAACCGGGTAGAAAAAGACGCTGCGGAAAAAGCCCCGGGCCCGGATCTTGCGGTTGAGCGCCAGGGCAGTGATCAGCGAAATGACGACCAACAGGGCCACCTGCACCGAAACATAGGTCGCCGTGTTATAGACCGCGCGCCAGAAAAGGTCCTGTTTGCAAGTGTTGGGATCCAGATGGTTGGTGCAGGTCAGCAACTGCTGGAAGTTGCTGGTGCCGACCCAAGGCCGTTGATCCGGGAAGAACTGGGTACCCCCGGTAAAGGCATAGACAAAGTTCAGCAGCATGGGAAACAGGATGAAAATGCCAAAGATCAACAGGTTGGGCAGCACAAAGAGGTACGGCACACCCCGAAGCCCAACAACCCGCTGCACCGCCGAAAAAACCAGGTCAACAAACCAGACCAGGATATCGGTCAGGATCGCCAGTAGCCGGCCGGGGAGTCCCAGCACGGTCCTGGCCACTGCACCAGATGTCTGTGCAACCATGCGAATCTCGTTCTCCCGAACCGCTAACCCGCGAGCCGGGCTGGACCGGTCAGACCGGCCCAGCCTCAGACTCGCCCCGAATCTCAAGATCGGATGTTACCCACCCGCTTGAGCTACAGCATCATCAATGTCCTGCTGCAGCCGCAGCAAGGCATCATCGAGCGTCAACTCGCCCGTCAGGTACTGAGCAATCCGGTTCGCGCTGTTCCGATAGTACGCAAACGCAAATGGATGCACGTTCAACGCCACCGCCTGATCCTGCAGCTTGGGCACCTCCGCCGTGTATGACGCCAGTGCGCCCAACACCGATTCATCCTCCGTGTTGAACGCCACCCCAGCCGTCGCTACTCCCTTGTGCGCCGGCAACGACAGCGTCTCCGCCGAGAATGCTCCATAGTTCGCCGGCTGCACCAGGTACTCTACCAGTTGCGCCACCGCCTCCGGGTACTTGGTCCCCGCAAACGCCACCACCGCCGATCCGCCCGCTATCCCCGTCGATCCGCCGGCGCCGCTCGGGTTCGGCACTACCTCCCAGTCAAACGCATCCCCCACGTCCTTGGCTAATCCGTTGATCTGCCAACTCCCGGACATGCACATCACCAGGTCGCCGCTCTTGAAAAAGTCGATGCAGCTGTTCAACTTGTCGCTCACCAACCACACCTCCGGCGGCGTAATCCCGTCGGCATGCCACCCGTACAGCGTCTCGGCAAACGCCCGGAACCCAGCCGTGTCTACCGTGAACCGTTGCTCCGCGTCGAACAGCGTCGCCCCCATGCTCATCGCCGGCCCCGCAAACCGATGCCCCGTCCGGTCGATCGAGATCGCATACTGCGTCTCCGTCGCCTCCGCTACCTGCTTCGTCAGCTCGGTCCACTCTTCCCACGTCGTCCCCTCTCCAGGCAATGCCACCCCCGCCTGGTCGAACAGCGTCTTGTTCACAAACGGCCCCGTCACCGTCAACGCGTCCGGATACCCGTGCAACCCGTTCACGTCCCCCTCGCCCCGCATCGCCGCCAACACCGGCGCAGGAAAGTTCGTCTCCAGCATCGATGCATCCTTCATGTACGGCCGCAGGTCCAACAGCTTGCCCCGGTACGCCCCAAAGTTCGTGATCCGCGCCAGGTCCGGTCCCTGCCCCGTCTCCACCTGTACCGGCAACTGCTCATCGATCGTCTGGTACGGCACCACGTCCAGCACCACCTTGATCAGCGGGTTGTCGGCCATGAACCGGTCCAGAATCCCCTGCATCACCTGCGCCTCTACCCCGTCCGCATAGTACGTGAAACGGAGCTGAATCGCCGACGGGGCGGCGGTGGGTGCGACGACCGGCGCGACCGTAGGCTGAGGCACTGCAGTAGCCGGTGCCTGGGTTGGTTCACTTGTCGTGCAGGCCGCTAGGGCCAGCACCACCACCATCGCAATCAAGAGTAACCTATTCACAGACTCCTCCTCTAATCCAAAAACAATACGATCATACACCTGGCCAACCTTCCGAAACATTTCGTTCGCTACGCATCCTCCTTGGCCCGTCCAAACGAGCCTCACAGTCTCAGGACCGGAATGTCCAACATCTCGGCCAAGATCTCCAGGGCTGTTTGGTGGTCACCATAGGTCAGCGCCACGTGGTGGTCCAACCCTTCGGCCAATATGGTCTCCATCACCAGCCCGGCCGGACGGTCAAAACGGACCACACCGGAGGTCCCGGAGAAGCTCAGCGGCGCCTCCAGCATCTCACCCCCCCCCACCACCAGTCGATACGAACCCGTCCCCTCCGCCTCGCTCAATCTGGCAATCGTCACCCGGCCGGGTCGGAGCGGGAACTCGAGCAGCAGGGGCAGCCGCCGGTTAGAGTGGATGGTCCCGCGCGGAGTCGACTTGGGGTCGGCCATGGAAAGCGGCGCCAGCCCACAGTGCCACAAGACGGCGTGGTTGCGGTCCGCGTCGAACGCCACCATATCTGTTCCGAAAGCGGGTTCGCCGCTGAGCCACTGCAACACCAGCTGGGTGATGGTTCCGTTGACGTCTGCCTCGCAGCTGCACGGCGTCAGTTCATCTGTGAGCAAGGACATGGCGCCGCACGCTGCGCAGCCCAACTCGGTGAAAAACTCGGGCCAGCAGCGCACCGCCAGCCCATCCAGGTCCATTTCAGCCGCCAACTGGCGCAAAGCCAGGTAGCTGCCCAGCGTCCGCCCCAATGCCGGCTGGTCTAGCTCGGCCAGACCAGCCAATCGCAGGTCGAGCATTTGGCGCAGGCCGCTTGCATCTGGCAGTGCCGCGCGGGCGCGGTCAAAAACCTCCTCCAGTGCCAACTGGACAATTCGCACCCCAAACCGCCGTTGCAGAGCTGCCGGGTCCATCGAACAGGGATCGAAACCATCCGGGTTCCCGCCCACCCGGCCGATCCGCGCCCCGGCAAGTAACCGGCGCACTTGCCCCGCCCGAGCGACTTGCCGTGCTCGTTCCACCCCCCGCCAGTCACCCGGCCGGGCGTAGATCGTCAGGTAACGGTGCCCAGCTCGCCGCAGGGCGTGCGCCGCCAGGTTGATGCCGCAGAAGGAGTTGAGCCGCAACCGGCCGCCGGAAGGTTCCTCCGGCACCGCCCAGAGCAGGAGCGGCGCATGTACCTGACGAGCCAGCTCGATGACCATGCGGCTGTCGGCAAAGGTAGCCTGCAACACCAACAGCAGGTCCAGCGGCTCCCGCTCCAGTTCCCGGCAGGCAGCCTCCACCCCCTGGTCGTTGACGACCAGTTCGGCCGGGCCAACCACCGTTAACCTCGCCTCGGTAAGCGATTGAGCGAGCTGGGAGTGGACCGATTCAGCCAGGCGAACGTCGAACGTCGTCCGCGCCAGCGCTACCAACCCTGCCCTCAATCCGGAGGTTGGTTTCACCGGGTAACCTCCAAAGCCCATTCCGGATGTTGGTAGAAAAACGATTCCAGCGCCAGCGCCGCAGCCCCAACCACCCCGGCCAGATGGCCAAACGAGGGGGTCTGGAACTGGACCTTTTCGCCCAGATTAGCAAAGGCGCGGTGGCTCACAGTCTCCACCAGCGTCGGCATAAAGAGATCATAACCCTGGGCAAAGACGCCTCCCAGAACAATGCGCTCCGGGTTAAAAACGTTGACCAGGTTCGCCAATGCTACACCCAAATACATTGCTCGCTCCTGGAGCATAGCCATGGTGGACCGGTCGCCTGCCCGGGCAGCAGCGAAGACTCTCTCAATTGTTGGGCCAGCCTCACAACGCAGTGTGGTCGCCAGTATCCCTTGCGGTTCGAGCTGCGCCAACTGCTCTGCCGACCGGAGTATGACCGGTTCCGAAACCAACGTCTCCAGACAGCCAGCGTTACCGCACCGGCAACGTTCCCCGCCTTGAACAACGACAGTAGTGTGGCCGATCTCCCCCGCGCCGGCTGCGCTGCCCCGGTAAATTTGTCCATTCACTACCAGACCAGCGCCAACGCCAATCCTCCCGTACACAAACGCCAACGCGGTCGGTTGCCGCTCCTGGCCAAACAGCGCCTCGCCCAAGGCCATCGCCCGGACGTTGTTGTCCACCACCACCGGCAGTCCACCCAACGCCTCTGCCATCCACTGAGCGAGCGGAACATCCCGCCAACCCAGGTTGGGTGCGTAGACGTTGACACCCATCTCGGGGTCCACCAACCCGGACGCCCCTACTCCCAGCCCGACGAGTTGACGGCTTGTCACGCCCAGGCGCTTCAGCATTGATGACGCCCGGAGCGTGATTGTGTCCACCGCCTGCCTGGCCGGCTGATCGTGTGGGTGTGCCCAGACTTCATCCTGAACAATGGTTGCACGCAAGTCGGTCAGCGCCACCCGGGTTCTCCCCACGCCGATGCTCACGCCAACGGCGTATCGCGCCTCAGGCACCAGCCGGAGCAACATCTGCGGACGGCCGACTCTCCGCCGTGGTGAAGGCTCTTCAACCCCTTGTTCCACCACAATCCCCTCGTGCACAAGTTCGGCAACCAGGTTGGTGATGGTCGTATTAGAGAGACCGGTCATCCTGGCCAGCGCGGCGCGCGAGAGTGACGGATATCGCAGCAGACCCACCAGAATGGCCCGGAGATTGTGTGACCTTACCTTGCTGATGTTGCTCCCCGTCAGGATGGTATCATGTGCCATCATCGTCTCCTGCCCGGATTATTAAATCACGCGGGGAAAATAACCCACAAAGATTATACGGCCCAAAATGCCATTTGTCAAGCACTTGACACCCGCCGACAATCCCCGTACAATCCTATTTTGTTCGCTTTCTTGATTAATTAATGCGGCCGCAGCCCTGATCCACGATGTCCAGGGGAGCGACCGGCGATCGGAGGCAAGTTGGAAGAGCACGAAAAGCGGTTCCTGGCTGCCAAGGCCAAAAAGGTCCGTCAACTCACCATCGACAGCATCGGCCGCCTAGGTGTCGGCCACGTGGGCGGCTCGATGTCAATCGCAGAGGTCCTCACCCTGCTCTATTACCGGCACATGAACGTGGATCCGCAGGACCCACGCCGGCGGGACCGGGATCAGCTGGTGCTCTCCAAAGGGCATGCCGGGCCATCGCTCTACGCCGTCCTGGCGGACAAGGGCTACTTTCCGATGGATTGGCTGCACACGCTCAACCGGGGCGGGACCAGACTGCCCAGCCACTGCGACCGCAACCTGACCCCGGGGGTGGACATGACCACCGGCTCGCTGGGACAGGGTCTTTCGGCCGCGGTGGGTATCGCGCTGGGGAACCGGCTGGACAACATCGAAAGCACCGTCTATTGCATCATCGGCGATGGCGAAAGCAACGAAGGCCAGGTCTGGGAAGCGGCTCAGGCTGCCTCCCAGTACTGCCTGGGCAACCTGATCGCCTTTACCGACTATAACAAGATGCAGATCGACGGCTATATGTGCGACGTGATGAACATCGAGGACCTCACCGCCAAGTGGGTGGCCTTTGGTTGGTTTGCGCTCCGCGTCAACGGGCACGATCTGGAGGAGATGGACCGCGCCATCGAGCGGGCCAAGGCCCAGAAGCACCGACCCTCCATGATCGTGCTGGACACCATCAAGGGGAAGGGGATCTACTTTGCCGAGGGCAAACTGGCCAGCCACAATATGCCGGTGGCCTATGCCGACGCGCTGGAGGCGATCGACCGGCTGGAAAAAGAGGGGTAACCGGAGGCACCCATGACAACCCAACCAACTCCCGAGATGCGTGCTGTCTACGCCCAAACCCTACTCGACCTGGCCCAACAGGACGAACGCATCCTGCTGCTGGAAGCAGATCTGATGCGGGCCACCGGCACCCGGCCGTTTCTGGAAGCCCTGCCGTCACGGACTTATAACGTGGGGGTGGCGGAAGCCAACCTGGTGGGTTTGGCCGCCGGCCTGTCAGCCACAGGCAAGATCCCATTTGCCAACACCTTTGCCTGCTTTGCCGCCCGCCGAGCCTACGACCAGTTCTTCATCTCGGCCAACTATGCCCGGCTCAACGTCAAACTGGTGGGGACCGACCCCGGCGTGACGGCCGCCTATAACGGCGGCACCCACATGACCTTTGAGGACCTGGGGCTGATGCGCAACATCCCAGGCCTGGTGGTGTTGGAGCCGTGCGACCCGGTTTCGCTGGCCGAGTTAATCCGGCAGACCGCCTACCACGCTGGGTGCACCTACATGCGGCTCCACCGGGGAGTGGCGCCAGCCATCCACGCTTCCCAAGGCCATCTGCTGCTGGGCAAAGGGGTGATGCTGCGCGACGGGGAGGACCTGACCCTGATCGCTGCCGGCGTCGTCATGGTGAACGAAGCGCTGGCAGCGGCCGACCTATTGGCCAACGATGGACATTCGGCGGCGGTGATTGACATGCACACCATCAAGCCCATCGACATCGAGCTGGTGCTGGAATCCGCCACCCGAACCGGCGCCTTGGTCACCTGCGAAAACCACCAGGTCATCAACGGTCTCGGATCCGCGGTCGCCGAGGTGCTGGCGGAGCGGCGGCCGACGCTGCTGCGACGGGTGGGGGTCCAGGACGAGTTCGGGGAGGTTGGGCCATTGGACTATCTCAAGGAGCGGTTTGGGCTGACAGCCGAGAATATCCGGCAGCAGGCGCTGGACCTGCTGCAGGCAAAGAGCGGCCGGTGACGGAACCCGCTTCAAGGAGCATCCTGATGGCAGAACAAGTGAGACTGGCAATTGCATCCGACCTTTCGGGCTTTCCCCTCAAGCAGGCGATCGTTGAGCATCTGCGGCAGCGGGAGGGGCTGGCGGTGACCGACCTGGGCATCCACAGCACCGACGAGGTCCGACCGTATTATGAACAGGCAACCAAGGTGGCGCTGGCCATCCAACGGGGCGAGGCCGACCGGGGAGTCCTGATCTGCGGTACCGGGCAGGGTATGGCGATTGTAGCCAACAAGCACAAGGGCATCTATGCCTGTGTGGGCAACAACGTCTTTGACGCCGAGCGGGGCAAGATCGTCAACAACGCCAACGTGCTCACGATGGGAGGCTGGATCACGGCGCCGTTCTTGGGACTAGAGATCGTGGATGCCTGGCTGCGTGTCCAGTTTGTGCAAAAGATGGAGTTCAAACGTGAGTGGTTGACCAACGCCTTGCACCAGGTGCAGGCGCTGGAGGAACGCAACTTTAAATAGGGTGCATCGCTCCGGCTGACCTCCGCTCGACGACTCACACCCTGGTACTCCAGTCTGGCCCATGGACCCCTCCCTGTTGGCTCTGGTCGTTCCGATCATCATCCTGGTCAGCAACACCACCCGTTCCACGTTCGGTTTCGGCGGCGGGCTGATGGCCATGCCCTTGTTGGCTATGGTGGTGGATGTTCGCATTGCCACGCCGCTGGTGGCGCTGATCGCCAACACCGATGCGCTGGCCATCCTTCTAACGGAATGGCGCAACGTCCGTTTGGCCAGCGCCTGGCGGCTGGTCGTCGCTTCACTCCTGGGAGTCCCGTTGGGGCTGCTCTTTATCACCGGCGCCTACGAGGGGGTGGCCAAATTAAGCCTCGCGCTGGTGGTTATCGGGTTTTCGCTCTATAACTTTCTAAAACACCGGCACCACGCGTTGACTGGGGAGAGGACTGCCCTCATCTTTGGCTTTTTTGCGGGCATCCTGGGCGGCGCGTTCAACGCCAACGGCCCCTTGGTGGTAATCTATGGGAAACTGCGGGATTGGCCAACCGAACGATTCCGCGCCACGCTCCAGGGGTACTTTTTTCCCGTCGGCCTGCTGACCATCTCCAGCCACGCGGTGGCGGGTCTCGTCACCCCTACCGTCCTTCGGCTGTACTTGGTTTCGCTGCCCGCCGTGGTGCTGGCGTTTCTTATAGGACGCCGCTTGAGCCGACTACTCACCGCGGGCAAGTTTGATCGGTTGGTTTACCTTCTGCTGATGGCGTTGGGCGTCACCCTGCTGGTGCAGACCCTCTGACCGGCCGGGTCAAGCCAGCAACCGATGCACCTGATCCAGATGCGCCCGTGAGGTCAGGTCGAGGCTGAGGGGAGTAACCGAGACCCAGCCCTGGACCAGCGCGTGAGCGTCGGTTCCTTCCTCGCCGTACGTCCCCCGAGCGGTGCGATATCTGACCCGGCCCGGGCCGGTTAGGGGTCAGCCCGCAAATCGGTCACTGCCCGATAATAGGGAGCGCGGTCCTGCCGGGTCACCACCCAGGAGGTCTCCCGGGTCGCCA
Organism: Anaerolineales bacterium UBA2181; assembly: GCA_002328075.1. Taxonomy (GTDB): domain Bacteria; phylum Chloroflexota; class Anaerolineae; order Promineifilales; family UBA4811; genus UBA4811. The sequence continues at coordinate 59,241 of DCVT01000027.1, forward strand.
GGCGGGGAACCTCGATCTTGAGCACATCCACGTCCGGCGGCCACGCTTGGCGGAGCGTCCGCCGCGCAAACAGCTTGCCAAAAAAGGCGGCCGTGCCGAAATCGATCTGCCGGTCAAGCCGGAAATAGTCATCGCTGGAAATCTCCAGCGAGATGGCCAGCGCGCGGATGCCTTGCTCGGCCGCCTCCAGCGCGGCGCCGACCGTTCCCGAGGCCGTGACCACCGGACCCAGATTCTCGCCATAACTGATGCCAGAGACCACCAGATCCGGTTGGCGGTCGGCCAGTTCGTGGATGCCATACTCGACCGCCAGCGCCGGCGTAGAATTGACGCTGAAGGCGGCCCAAGACCGTCGGTCATGGACCACCTGAGCCCGGGCAATGCACCCATCGTATCCGCCGGTTTGCGACCGGCTCCGGCCCAGGTTTGATTGCTGCTCCGCAGGCGCCACAATCAACAGCTCTCCCAGCGGGTCTAGCGCCGAGGCCAGGGCTGCCAGGCCGGGCGAGTCAATCCCGTCGTCGTTGGTCACCAGGATCAACGGTTTGCTCATGAGTGCCGTTAACCTCACTGTTCTTGCCGCCCAGTACAAAGAGGTATTCTCAGACACAGGGTGCAAAAATGCGATTTTCTTCCTGTGTCCGGCACTACATGTGTCCATAGGCACAATGCACAAAACGCTTTCACCCTGACCGCCCGGGTGGTCATTTCCAATGCGAAAGTGAATTCACAAGCGGCTCAAGCCGCCAGAAACGGGTAGAGGTGACACCTGGATCATATCCAACACCCGTGGGGTTGCCAGCAGTTCACTAGCCGGGATGGATGGATTACCCCCAAGACAATGCTTGAGGGCAATCCGGGACGCCTTGAGCAGTGCTACTCAGCGATGGGAAGATGCAGATCCAAGACGAACTCGGTATCTGGCAGATCCATCGGGAGGCTCTCCTCCAGCCATTGGTGGGTGCCGCATTTGTACTTACTATCTTCGCGCCACGTAACCAGCTTCTTCCAAGTAGCCCCGATCACGTCGAATTGCCCCTTCGGCACTTCGCACCGCGTGACTGCGTAGAGACCTCCCTCGAAACTCAGGATTTTCGCGTCGCCTTCCGGCTCTGCATCGGGACCAATCACGATCCACACCTCGTAGCCATAATTCGGGCTGCCCGCAGAAGGGTTGGGATTGTTGAAGCCGAACAGGCGATGCTTCTCAGGATTCTCAAGCAACCCCCTGGGCTTTGCCCAGGTTAGAAGCTTCTCCCATGCCTCACCTTCTGGGCTTTCGCCGAAGCCCAAGAAACTGGCCACGCGCATCGGCTCGATTTTCACAATTCGTACGTCTAGTCCACTCATCTGACTCTCTCCTTTTGCTTTACTTACCGAGCAATGCATCATGCTCCATCTGTGAACACGATCACTATACCATGCCATCCCTGACATCTACTGTCAGGGTTCTATGGTATAGTGAAAGAAACTCAGATCCAGGGAGATTGCGATGCGTGCAGACCGATTGTTATCAATACTTCTGCTCTTACAAGCTCGTGGGCAAATGACGGCTCGGGAACTCGCCAAGGAACTGGAAGTCTCTGAGCGAACCATCTACCGGGACATTACTGCCCTCAGCATCGCCGGCGTTCCTGTCTACGGTGAATCCGGTCCTGATGGTGGCTACGCCCTAGTCGACAATTATCGGACCAATCTCACCGGTTTGACCGAGGGTGAGGTGCGCGCGTTGTTTATGCTTGGTATTCCTGCGCCGCTGGCTGACCTGGGCGTGACTCGGGACTTTCGAGCAGCCCTGCTGAAACTATCTGCTGGGTTGCCCGACACCCGTCGCCGGGATGAAGAGAGGGTTCGTCAATGCTATCACCTCGATTCGATTTGGTGGCGCCAAGGCGAGGAGCGGGTACCACATTTGCAGGCGGTTCACCAAGCTGTCCGGGAGAATCGCAAGCTCCATATAGCGTACCGGCCGCCGTTCGCGATCGAAATTGAACGGTTGGTTGCTCCTTATGGGCTTGTTGCCAAGTCTGGAGTCTGGTATCTGGTGTGTGCCAGGAACGATACGATTTACGTGCATCGTGCTTCTGATTTGCTGGATGTGCGCATATCAGAGGAATCCTTTGAGCGTCCAACGAGTTTTGATCTGGCGTCGTTCTGGGAAGAATGGTGTATTGAGTACGAGACACTTCTTTCTGATTTCACTGCCACCGTGCGCGTCACACCAGGTTTCATCTCCGAGCTTCCCAGGTACTTTGGCAACTATATCCACACCAAGATAGCACAAGCCAGGCCGCCAGATGCAGAAGGCTGGATCAGGCTGGAGCTATCCTTCGAGTCGTTTGAAGCTGCAAGAGATCGCATTCTTGGTTTTGGGCGGGCAGTCGAGGTTCTGGAGCCATGTGCGTTGCAGAGAAGTGTACTCGACTATGCCGAGCAGATCGTTGCCCTCTACACACGTTGTCAGGGTGAGCCAAGCATTAGCTGAGTTTCGGCCGTCAGACCATTGGATGCATCACTCGTGCTGGCTGGATCCGGATAGGAGCCGGGGCATGCACCCCGGCTCCCTGATTTCTGGTTTCCTGCTACCGAGTCAACGCCCCAACCGCGCGTACTCCTCCTCAATCACGCTCTCGTCCAGCTTTTTGAACAGCGGGGCCGGCTCCCGCAACGCCTGCCCCACCGGCAGCGCGCTGGGCGCCCAGGTGCCGATGGCCCCGCTGTGGTCGTAGGTCAGAGCCTGGTGCGAGCGTGTCTCCTCCTCGTATTCGACCACCTGCTGCGTGCCGAACAACTGCCCCTCGTACCCCAGGTACTCGTGCAGCTTCTGCGCCGTGTGCGGCAGGATCGGCGCCAGGATCGTCTTCAGGTTGTCCACGGCGCGCAGGATGACGTACACACTCGTCGCCGCCGCCTGGCGGTCCTCCTTGATCTGGAACCAGGGCGCCTTGCGGTCAAGGTAGCGGTTCGCCTCGCGGGCCAGGGCCAGGGCCTCGCCCAGGGCGGCGCGGAACTTGCAGGCGTTGTACAACTCACCCACTGTCTCAAAGCCGGCCTCGACCTTCGCCAGGAGGGCGCGGTCCTCAGCATCCAACTCACCTGACTCGGGCACCCGGCCGTCGAAGCGCTTGTAGGCGAATGACAGCATACGGTTCGCCAGATTGCCCCATGTCGCCACCAGCTCGTTGTTGTTGCGCTCGACAAAGTCCTCCCATGAGAACTCGGTGTCGCGGGTCTCGGGGGCGGTGGCCGTGAGATAGAAGCGCAGGGCGTCGGGGTCGTACTTGCTCAGAAAGTAGGGTACCTCCACGAACGCGCCACGGCTCTTGCTCAGCTTGGTTCCCTTAAAGTTGAGCCACTCTAATGGGTCATCACCGCGCTGTCAAGGATCTGCCCGCTACTAGTGGTTGCTGCGACCCACCCGCGCGTGGTCCGCATCCTCCCAACGGTTGATGTAACATTACGACACAATTGATCAAGTTTCTTGACGCTATGCGACAGCTGTGCTATGATAATTGTTGTATTGGCGAACCGTGCAGGCGGTGGTCGAGTTGCATACCAAACCGGTCACCTCAACTAGAAATCCGTCTCGCTCATGGTCATGCTGACAAGCCAGTTGACCGTGGAACCGGCAAACAGGCTGCGCTTCCCATTCCATAATACCTGCTCTTGGCACTTGCTCCCACCGGCCGGCGCTGTCTCTTGGCCCCGCCTGCACCGGTTCATTTTTCGGGCCGTGGGTCCACACCTTAACGCCCCCGGTCTTGGATACCTCAGGCGCGCGGATGGCTATTGTTCTGGCACGCGGTGCGGTTTCCCAGGCCGACCCGGCGGAGCGCAGCCGTGAGCGCTCGGTAAGGAATTACCAAGTGTCGTCATCACCTATCGGATCTCGGTCGGAGACCAGGCACGTCCGGACGGAAAACGATCATCGACGGCCGCCCCGGGTGCGGTTGGACGCGATTGACGCCGCCATCATCCAACTGCTGCAGGCCGACGGCCGCGCTTCGGCGGTGGAGATGGCGCGGCAACTCCCGGGAGTATCACCGCGGGTGGTTCGCTATCGGATTGACCGCCTGCGCGAAGCGGGCGTTATCAGCGTGGTAGCCGTTGTGCACCCGCAATCGCTGGGTTACGGGGTGATTGCCGATGTGATGGTAGAGACCGAGCCCGGCCGGACATTGCAGATCGTCGATGCTCTGGCCGATTTTGATCAGGTACGCTACGTGGCCTATACCGGCGATCGGGACATCAGCATTCAGGTCGTCACCCGGTCCGTGGAGGAATTGCACGGATTCATCCATCAATCGGTCCAGTTGTTGCCCGGGGTCACGCGGACCCGCACCTACCTGCTACCAGAGACGCGGAAACCGGCATACAATTGGGAGCTTCCGTCCGATGTGGTGCCGCATGCCGAGACGCGGGTTCCCGGCACCGGCTAACGGTTGGCCGCGCTGCCAGGGGAGGACGATCAGTCCTGCCTTGCCGGCGCCTCTTTACCTTTTGAGCAACCCATCCGACTTTTCGTCGGCCCATGGCCGGTCTCCGGCAGTTGGTTCCGCGCCGTTGACCTGAGCAGGTCAACGATGTTGACCAGATGGATTACGGGAGGGTGTAGCATGTGTGAACAGCAGTACCAGCCGCGTCTCTACCTGCTCAGCCCGGAGGGAATCGACGATCTGGACCAGGCGGCCCGGACCATCCTGGAGTCAACCGGTCTCAACGTCCATCACCCGGAAGCCCGCCAGCTGATGATGGCGCGCGGCGCCCGAGCGGCCGAGGGTGCCAGGTTGGTGATCCCCAGCTCACTGGTTGACCGGGCGTTGGGGACGGCGCCGCGCGAGGTGACCATCTACGACCGGCTCGGCCGGCCGGCGATGCCTCTGGGGCCGCACCGCATTTACTTTGGCACCGGCTCCGACCTGATGCAAACCCGGGACCTGGATACGGGTCAGCGGCGGCCGTCGACGCTGTCCGACGTGGCCCGCGCAGCGCACCTGTGCGACGCGTTGCCCGAGATCGATTTCGTCATGTCTTTTGCCCTTCCCCACGATGTGAGCGAGGAAGACGTCGAACCGCAGCAATACCATGCCATGGTCAGCTCGACCACCAAACCTGTGATCATGACCAGCTACTCGGGCCGGCCGACCCTGGCGAGGCAACACGCTATGGCCTGCCTTGTGGCGGGCGACGAGGCCTCCTTCCGGCGCCGGCCGACCTATATCCTCTACGGGCAGTTCGTCTCCCCTCTGCAGCATGACCAGGGGGCGCTGGATCGGTTGCTCTTTTGCGCCGACCACGAGATCCCGTTGATCTACGTTCCCACCATCATGCCCGGCGCCAGCGGACCCTTGACCTTGGCCGGCTCCCTGGCTCTGGCGGTGGCCGAGTCGCTGGCCGGCCTGGTGCTGCAGCAGGCGCGCCGGCCGGGCGCCCCCTTTATCTTTGGAGCCTGTGTCAGCCCATTGGACATGCGAACGATGCTCTTCCCCTACGGTTCACCCGAATGGCGGGCCAGCGATCTGGCTTTGGCCGAGGTAGCCCGCGAATACGGCCTGCCGGTCTTTGGCACTGGGGGTGCCACCGATAGCACGCTGGTCGACGCACAGGCCGGCGCCGAGTACGCCAGCAGCCTGTTGGTGGCAGCGTTGGCCGGCACCAACCTCATCCATGACGTAGGATACCTGGATTCGGGGATCACCGGCAGCCTGGAGAGCATCGTGCTGGGCGCCGAGGTCACGCGCTGGGTAAAGCAGTTCATGCGCGGATTGGCGGTGTCGCCGGAGACCCTGGCACTGGACGTCATCCAGGAGGTAGGCCCGGCCGGTAGCTTTCTCAGTCATCGGCACACGCTGCGCCACCTTCGCCGTGATGTGTGGGCACCGCAAGTGTCCACCCGCCAACCCCATGGGGAATGGCAGGCGGCCGGCGGTAACGGCTACGCGCAGCGCGCCCAGGCTCAGGCCCGCCAATTGCTTCAGTCGCATCAGCCGGAACCACTGGACCCGTCCTTGGACCGATCCTTGCGAAATCTCGCGCACCTGGCCGGTTGGCAAACCTCGTCGGCAGCTCCTGGCGCCTAGCAACATTGGTCGCGCCAGTTGTTTGGGCACCGGCGCGGTTTGCCCTCAACCACCCTACTAGCGCATGAAGACCGGCAGGAACGCCCGCGGCCAGGATGGGCGCGGGACGGCTGTCAACCCGAACATGTCGAGCCCGTTGTTGCCGGCCGCGATCACGCTCCCATCGGCCGAACTGACCCAGAACCAGTCACCGTTGGTGCACGCCAACAGCAACTGGCCGTTTCCCGCTGCAGTGATTCCGGTTCCGTCAAATGAGCAGTCACCGGCAGCGTTGGGAATGGTGCGGACCACAGCGCCGTTGGCCGGGTTCGTGCCGTGGAGTGAAGAGGCCAGTTGCCACAGCAACCGGCCGTCAAAGGCGAGACCCTCCACTTCAGTCACGCTCGGGATGGAGCGGATCAGTGCACCCGTGCCCGGTTCGTGAAACTGGATCACCGGGACCTCAAGAGACCGGGCCACGGCCAGCGCCCGATGCACCAACTCCAGGCCCTGCAGGCCGGTGAGAGCCCCGGACCAACGGAACCACTCCACCCCGAACAGGTCGCGGGCCACCACCTCCTGGGAGTGAAAATGGCCGGTGAAGGCCAGCGTTCCATTGGAGGTGATGCCGTTGGGTTCACTGGCCCCGGCCGGATAGCTTCCCCGAAGCGCCATGCTCCGGTCCAGCCAGCGCACAGCATCGCCAGACCAGGTTGCCGCCAGGTAGGCGGGCAGCAGCGCGCCCAGCCCGTACATGTCCAACCCGTTGTTTCCGCTGGCAAAGACCACGCCGGTGATCGAGTCCACCTTGTACCAATTCCCGTTGGTGCATGCCACAGTCAGTTCGCCCGGCGCGCCGATGGCCAGACCGGTGCCGCCGAAGGCACAACCCTGCGCCGGGTTGGCGATTGACCGCTCCAGAACGCCGGTAGCCGGGTCGCTGCCGTAGATGGAATACCCCAGGTGCCAGAGCAACGTTCCATCGTAGGCCAACCCTTCTACAGTGTTTCCCAGCTGGCCTGTCGGCGGTTGGATCGGCACCCGGCGCAGGAATTGGCCGCGCAGCGAATAGTAGTCAATGTTGCCTCCCAAGTCGGCTCTCATCACCGCTAGCTCCTGGCCCACCAGCTCCATCCCCTGCAGGGCGCCCAGTGGTGCCGACCAACGGAACCGCTCGTTCCCGTTCAGGTCCCGCGCCACCACCTCCTGGCTTTCAGGGTGCCCGGTAAAGACCAGGGTCCCATCGGTGACCACCCCATTCGGGTCACTTGCCCCGGCCGGCATGGCGCCCACCCGGTTCATGTTTCCGTCCAGCAGGTACACGAAATCGAGATTCCATCCGGCCGCCACGTAGACCGGTGCCCCGCTGATGAATGCCAGACCACCGCTGGAGAGTCCCGAGACGCCGGTCGGCCCGATCAGCTTGGGCGTCCCAGTGTTAGGGTTGATCTGATACAGATTGGCGCCGGTGCTCTGGCTGACCGCATACAGCAGGTCCGCTGCCGGGTCGTATGCCAGACCGGCGTCGTTCCAGGTCAGACCCGTGTCCGCCACGGTGCTCCAGGTGCGCGTATCCACCTGGTAGACCCGTAGCTCGGTCCCATCGCCGATGCCAAACACCCGGTTATGCACCGGATCGGCCGCGATCCCTTCCACGTCGAAACCCGGCGACGGCAGTTCAGCCACTGGTACTCCCGTGTCCGGGTCCGCTTCAAAGAAACCTGCATTGATCGCGCCATACAACCGGCCCGTGACCGTGTTATGGGCGAGCCCTTCGGCACCCGCCGGCCCAATCTGGGTCGCGCCGCCGCCATCAATCCGGATGCGAAGCAGGCCAGCCCATTTGGAGCCCAACAGGGTGTGCGGAATGGCGCCCGGCGCCAGGCCGACGGTGAGATTAGTGACCCCGCTGGCGCCCACTAACGTCCCCGCGCCGGTCGAAAGATCGAGCAAGTGCAAACCATTGGCATTGCTGTCCTGGCTGAAATAGAGCCAGCCGGCCGCAGCCGGTGCCCTCAATTCGGTGGCAGGCCGGTGATCCACGTCCGTCAAACCCTGCCGGGACGTCGTGCGGTCCCCCGACTTGGCTCCGGCCGGCGCCGCCATCGAGACCACCATACCGACCAACACCAACAGCCCAATTACCACGTACCTGGAATTGCCGGCCCTTTGGGTCACCATTGTCTCCTCCCTAAACTGGTCAAACACCGGTAGCCGCCGGTAACGCAACATGCCGTAGTGTAGGCCCGTCCCACATTATCGTCAAATCCTCGTTTTCCCTGGCGCGGCGCCGCGGAAGCCGCGCGGTTCGCCAACCGGTCGGGTGTTGTTACAATAGGGATGATGGACGAAAAGGATGTGCTGCGCCAGCAGGTGCTGGCCCTTCGCGCGATGTTGGACCCGGTCGAGGTGATCGCGGCCGGCCGGTCGCTGTGCCACCGTCTGGCCGCCTGGGACCTTTTTCGGATGAACGACACCGTGCTGGGCTACCTGGCATTTCGCAACGAGATCAGCCTGCAATGGCTGATGGAGCAGCACCCGGAGAAGGTCTGGGCGCTGCCGCGCACGCTGACCCGCGGCCGTCTTTTCATCCACCTCTACCAGCCCGGCCGCCTTGAGCGGCACCGCTTTGGCATGCTCCAACCGGCGGCCGATGCGCCGCCGGTGCCGCTCGACCAGATCGACCTGGTGCTGGTGCCTGGCGTAGCGTTTGACCATGAGGGCGGGCGGCTTGGGTTCGGTGGCGGATACTATGACCGACTGCTACCCCGCCTGGGTGCCCTGCGGGTGGGGGTTGCCCACCCCGCCTGCATCGTCACCCGTGTGCCAGTGTCCGAAACTGACGTGCGCATGGACTACCTGGCCTTACCAGACGGCATCTACCGCATCCCCACTCGCCAGGTGTGAGCCCGCGCCAGATCGGCCGGTGCTTTCCGCAGTAACGGTCCTCACCCGCAGAGCGCCCTCGGCAGGCCCTAACGGCTCTGCCCGCCGGCGGCGCGCCCCTCCAGACAAACGGCCAGAACGCCGGCTACTCGTCCTCCAGCATCAGGACGGCCATGAATGCTTCCTGCGGCACCGAGACCTGCCCAATCCGCTTCATCCGCTTCTTGCCCGCCTTTTGTTTTTCCAGCAGCTTGCGCTTGCGGGTCACGTCGCCGCCGTAACACTTGGCCAACACGTCCTTGCGCACCGCCTTGACGTTGGCCCGGCTCAGGACGTGCTTGCCCACCACCGCCTGGATCGGCACCTCAAATTGCTGGCGCGGGATCAGCTTTTTCAGCTGGCTCACCAGCGCCTGCCCCCGGTGATAGGCATCTTTTTCGTGCACTATCAGCGCCAGCGCATCGACCGGCTGCTTGTTCAGCAGCACTTCCATTTTGACCAGTTTGTCGGCCCGGTACTCGGCAAACTCGTAATCCAGTGATGCGTACCCCCGGGTGTTGGATTTAAGCTTGTCATAAAAGTCCACCACAATCTCGGCCAGGGGGATATCAAAATATAGGATCACCCGGCCGGGAGCGGGGTACTCTTGTTTGGTGAAAACCCCCCGCCGCTTGGTCACCAGTTCCATCACCGGCCCGTAGTACTGCTCCGGCATAAAGACCTGGATGTGCATCCACGGCTCGCGTATCTCTTCGATGCTGCTCTCGTCGGGCAAGTCAGACGGCCGGGATATCTCGACGACACGACCGCCCCGCAACGCCACCTGGTACTGCACGCTGGGTGCGGTGGCCACGATGTCCAGGTCATACTCGCGCTCCAACCGCTCCTGAACAATGTCCATGTGAAAGAGTCCCAGAAACCCGCAACGGAAGCCGAAGTTGAGCGCCTCCGAGGTCTCGGGCACATATACCAGCGAGGCGTCGTTCAGCTGCAGCTTTTCCAGCGCGTCCCGCAACTCGCCGTAATCCTCTCCCTCTGTGGGATAGATTCCGGCAAAGACCATCGGCTTAACCGATCGGTAACCGGGAAGCGGTGCTTCGGCCGGCCGGTTACGCTCAGTCAGCGTGTCGCCCACCCGGCACTCGCGGACCGTCTTGAGCCCGGTGGCAATGTAACCCACCTCCCCGGCCGCCAATTGCCCCACCGGCCGCATCTCGGGGCCAAAGATGCCAATCTCTACCGGGTCCACCGGCGCCCCGGTCACCATCATCCGCAGCGGATCGGTCCGGGCGAAGCCACCATCCACCACCCGGACATACGCAATGACCCCCTTGTAGGCATCGTAATGTGAGTCGAAAATCAGAGCCCGGGTCGGTTTGGCTCGGTCGCCCGATGGGGGCGGCACCTGCTGCACCACTGCCTCCAGCACCGCGGACACATTGGTCCCCTCCTTGGCTGAAACCCGCACCACCTCGTCCGGATCGCCGCCCAACAGGTCGCATATCTCGTGCGCCACCTCCTCCGGCCGGGCCGAGTCCAGGTCAATCTTGTTCACCACCGGAACAACCTCCAGCCCGGCATCCAACGCCAGGTAGAGGTTGCCCAGCGTCTGGGCCTCGATCCCCTGCGTCGCATCCACCACCAGCAGCGCGCCTTCGCACGCCGCCAGCGCCCGGCTCACCTCGTAGGAAAAGTCTACGTGGCCGGGAGTATCAATCAGGTTCAATTCGTACTGCTCGCCGTCGGCCGCGGTGTAGTCCATCCGCACCGCGCTGGCCTTGATGGTCACCCCCTTTTCCCGCTCCAGGTCCATCGTGTCCAACACCTGCTCCTGCATTTCCCGGGCGGTGAGGGTCCCCGTAGCCTCCAAGAGCCGGTCGGCCAGGGTGGATTTGCCGTGGTCTATGTGGGCGATGATGCAGAAATTGCGGATATGGGATTGTTCCATGCCGCTATTATAACATCGGCCGATGGAAACCGAGCGGACCGGCGCGAACACAACTGGTTCCGGGTCACCACGTTGCGAGATTTCGGCTCTGATGTCTACTGCAAAACGCCGGCGCGTCCATTTTCTGGGCCATACTCGGTCCGGTCCAGCTTGCGCCCGAAAGCAGGGGATCGCTCTGAGCTGCCCCCCCAATCGCGCGCCCAACCCACCGAACGCCCTCACCCGCTCCCGCGCCGACCCGTGGCAAACGAAGGACGGTCGCGCCGAACGGATGCTAGTCGGCGACCAGAGTTGCGACGATCGCCGGCAGACCGGGATCCGCCCCCCGCCCCGGCCGCAGCCAGACCAGAAACTCGACGTTCCCGGCTGGACCCTCCAACGGCGAACGGATCAGGCCGGCCGGGCCCAGCCCGTGGTCATCAGCCCACGCCAGCAACCCCTCAAGCACCGCTTGGTGCACGGCCGGGTCCCGCACCACACCGCCCTTGCCCACCTGCCGCCGGCCGGCCTCGAACTGGGGCTTGATCAGTGCCACCATCTCCCCATCCGGTCGCAGCCAACCGCGGGCAACCGGTAGGATAAGCCGCAATGAGATGAAAGAGACATCCACCACCGCCAGGCCGATTGCTTCCGGCAGCGATTCCAGGAACCGCGCATTTGTTCGCTCCAGCACCACCACCCGCGGGTCCTGCCGCAGCCGCCAATCCAACTGCCCGTACCCCACATCAATCGCATAGACCCGCGCCGCCCCACACTGCAACAGGCAGTCAGTAAAGCCGCCGGTGCAGGCCCCGACATCGGCCGCCACCACGCCCCCTACCACCACCGGAAAAGCTTCCAGCGCGGCCGCCAACTTGAGCCCTCCGCGGCTGACGTACGGTGGCGGCTCGGCCACCAGCAGAACGGCGTCCACCGGTACCAGGGTGCCGGGTTTGTCCACGACCCGGCCGTCCACCCTGACCTCACCCGCCAGGATTAGTCGGCGCGCCAACTCCCGGCTGGTAGCCAGGTCGCGCTCCGCCAGCAGCCGGTCCAGCCGCTGTTTCATGCCGCCGTGCTGCCCGCGCCCTCGACGTGCAACGCCTGCTCCCAGTATGCCAGCGTGTCGCGCAGCGACTGCGCCAGCGGAATGCTTGGCGCCCAACCCAACGCACGCAGCCGCTCCGCGCTGCCCAACAGAACCGGCATCTTGGCGGGCCGAAGCCGGTAGGCATCGGTCTCCACTCGCACCGAACAGTCGCACAGATCCAGCAACATCTCCAACACCTGAGAGACGCCAACGGCGTGCTCGGAGCAGATGTGATACACCGCTCCCGCCTCACCCAGGTCAGCCAGCACCTGGTAAGCTCGCACCACATCGCGGACGTCGGTAAAGTCACGGCGCGGGCTCAGGTTGCCCACATGCATCACCGGCGCCTGCTGGCCCAGGCGGATGGCCGCGACCTGCCGCGCAAAGTCCGGCACCACAAAGCCCGGCCGTTGGCGGGGCCCAATGTGGTTGAACGGCCGGGCTTCCAGCACCGGAACGCCGTACGTCCGCCAGTAAACCTGCCCCAGGAAATGCACCGCCACCTTGGACGCCGCGTAAGGATGCGCCGGGGCAAATCGGGTGGTTTCCTTCGCCGGCAGGTCCGCCTCGCTCAGGTCGCCGTAGACCTCGGCCGAGGTGACGACCACCGTTCGGGGCGGCACGGGTTGGGCGCGAGCCGCCTCCAGCAGGTTGACCGTCCCTTTGACGTTCACGTCCATTGTCAGGTCCGGCCGGGCAAATGACTCACCCACCGAGGCCTGCGCCGCCAGGTGGTAGATCTGCTCTGGTTCGCAGGCGCCGACGGCCTGCGCCACCTGCTCCCGCCGGGTGATGTCACAGGGCAGGAGCGTCATCTGCTCCGACCCTGGGTCCAGGTTCGCCAAACTCTCGCCCGGCAACACCGTGCCGAACACCGTGTGCCCCCGCGCCAGGAGCCACTCTGTTAGGTGCGATCCGACAAAACCCGCTATTCCAGTGATCAACACGCGCATGGGCCACTCCCGTGAACCGGCCGGTCAGGACCCCATTATACCCCGATTGCTTCTGGGTGGAAACGGGAGCAGGCACAAGGAGCCACCGGCCGGTTGACTCCCCGTCGCTCCACTCGTATAATCAGCACCGGTCGGTGCAGACCGGAAGGAGCGTGCATGATAAAGGGCATCCTCAGAACCATGCGGCCGCGGCAATGGACCAAGAACGTCTTTTTCTTCGCCGCGCTCGCCTTCGACGCCAAGCTCTTTGAGCTGAGCTACCTTCTTCCCTGCCTGGCCGGTTTTGCCCTACTCTGCCTGACCAGTGGCACCGTCTACCTGATCAACGACGTGTTGGACCTGGAAAATGACCGCCAGCACCCGGTCAAACGAAACCGCCCGCTGCCCTCCGGTCAACTCCACCCGCGGACGGCGATCGCCGCCGCCACCGTGCTGACGCTGGTCACCCAGCCGTTGGGGTACTGTTTGGACGTGAAGTTCGGGCTGGTTCTCACCGCTTACCTTCTGCTGCACCTGGCCTACTCGTTCCTTCTCAAACATATGGTCCTCATCGACGTGTTGGCCATTGCGGCCGGTTTTGTCCTGCGGGTTGGCGCCGGCGTGGCGCTGGTGAATGTGCAGCGCTTTTCGCCCTGGCTCTATGTGTGCATGACGCTGCTGGCGCTGTTTCTGGGCTTCGGCAAACGGCGGCACGAGCTCGTCCTGCTGCGGGAGAACGCCAACAATCACCGCGCAATCCTGGACGAGTACTCGTTGCCGTTGCTGGACCAGATCATCACCATCGTGGTGGCCGCCACCATCATCGCTTATGCCCTCTATACCTTTTCGGCCGAGGGGTTACCCGACAACCATCTGATGATGTTGACTGTCCCGTTTGTGCTGTACGCCCTCTTCCGCTACCTCTATCTGATTCAGGTGCGTGGTGAGGGAGGGGCGCCGGAGGATATCCTGCTGGGCGACCAACCATTCATCGCGAATGGACTGCTGTGGGTTTCCAGCGTCGTGGTGATTCTGTACGTTCTGTGAGGCGGGACTCGGATGATCACAGAGGCACGCGCAACGACATGGATGACCAGAACCCACGCCTTCTGCCTGCGCCCGCGTCCTGACAGCCGCCCCTGACAGGCGCACCATGCCAACCAAAACCGTCGCCAGCGCACCGGGCAAAGTGATTCTGTTTGGCGAGCATGCGGTCGTCTATGGCCGGCCGGCGATTGCCGTGCCGGTGACGCAGGTCCAGGCAATCGCCGAGATGGAGCTTACCCGGCACCCCCTGCAATTGGATGCGGTCGATCTGCGCCGGCAGTGGGCGCTGGCCGACGCGCCGGCCGAGGACCCACTGGCCACCGCCGTCCGGCTCACGCTGGACCATCTGGGCGCCGGCCCTCCGGCAGCCCGCCTGACGGTCCGCTCTACCATTCCCATCGCCAGCGGGATGGGTTCAGGTGCGGCCGTCTCAGTGGCCATCATCCGCGCCGTCAGTGAGTACCTGGGCCACACCCTGACTGACGATGAGGTGTGCCGGCTGGCCTTTCAGGTGGAAAAGCTCTACCACGGCACCCCCAGTGGGATCGACAACACCGTGGTGACCTATTCCCGTCCGGTCTACTTTTGCCACGGCCAGCCGATGCGCACCCTGGCCGTCCCCCAAGCGTTCCTCATTCTGGTCGCGGTCACCGGCATCGCCAGCCCGACCCGGCATGTGGTAGGCGACGTGCGCCGGGCCTGGCAGGCCGACCCAAAGCGGTTTGAAGCGATCTTTGACCAGGTGGGCCAGGTGGCCGAATCCGCCCGAACAGCCATAGAGGAGGGGCGGCCGGGCGAGTTGGGCCCGCTCATGGAGCGAAACCAGGCGCTGCTCACCGACATGGGTGTCTCTAGCCCAGCACTCGACCGGCTGATCCGCGTGGCGCTGGCCGCCGGCGCCGAGGGCGCCAAACTCTCGGGCGCCGGCCGGGGCGGCAACCTGCTTGCTCTGGTCCGGCCGGAGACCGAGGCCGCGGTGAGCCAAGCGTTGCTTGAGGCGGGCGCCGCCGAGGTGATCGCTACCTGGGTGAGGGAATCGTGAGCCCACCCACGGCCGTGGTCCTGGTCAAACTGGGCGGGTCGCTGATCACTGACAAGACGCGGCCGATGAGCCCCCGTCTCGAGGTCATCGACCGGTTGGCGCGCGAGACCCACCAGGCGATGGACTCTGCGCCCGGACTGCGGCTGGTGCTGGGCCATGGCAGCGGCTCGTTCGGCCACACCGTCGGGCAGCAGCACAACACCCGCGCCGGGGTTCGCACCCCCGAGGAGTGGGTCGGTTTCGCCCGGGTGAGCGCCGCCGCCGCCCAGCTGAACCGGTTGGTGGCCGATGCCTTTGTGGCCGCCGGGGTGCCCGTGCTTTCCCTGCAGCCGTCCGCTTCGGCCGTCTGCCGGGACGGCATCCTCGTCCACCTAGCCCTGGAACCGATCCTGGCGGCGCTGGACCGCGGTCTGGTCCCGCTCGTCTATGGGGATGTGGCGCTGGACCGCGTGCAGGGGGGGACCATCATTAGTACCGAGGAGATCCTGGCCTACCTGACCGTCCATCTGCGACCGGAGCGTATCCTGCTGCTGGGCGAGGTGGAGGGGGTGCTCGACAGCAGAGGGCGGACGCTGGAGCAAATTCGGCCGGGCGACCTGCCGGCGCTCTCGGACATCCTGGCCGGCTCGCGCGGGGCCGACGTTACCGGTGGTATGTTGAGCAAGGTGGCAGACATGCTGCGGTTGGTGGAAAGCCGGCCCGGCGTATCGGTTCGCATCTTTTCCGGGCTGGCGCCCGGAGCGCTGCGGCAGGCGCTCATCGACCCTGGTTTTCGGGCCGGGACGCTGCTTTCCGCCTAAGGCCGGCAGCGGCAGCGCCACCGCCGCCCCACACGGCGCAATTGACACCCCCCGGCCGGCGTGCTATACTTCGGTTGCGGGCCGTTAGCTCAGCCAGGCAGAGCAGGGGCCTTTTAAGCCCAGGGTCGCAGGTTCGAATCCTGCACGGCTCACCTTCCGCGCCGATTTGCCGGGCGCTGCCTGGACCTTGCCCATTGCCACATTCCCAACTGCAGTGTCTCTCCGGTAATTGCACTCTGGTGCGCGGCCCAATGCCGCATACGCCCTTTGCCATGTGCGACACGCGATTCTAGAAGATCAGTCACACGGCCATCGGGCACACAACAGCGGTCGCTCTACCGCGGCCGGCGCAGGCTCATCCTGGTTCGAGACAACCTGGACGAGCGCGTTGGGGCCCCGGCCGACCTATCGCTGACCAAATCCGCCTCGCCGGCCGTGGCACGGTCGGGTCAGACCGTGACCTTAACCTGACATCCACCAACCATGGCCCGGCCGATGCGGCCACCGTGGTGCTCACCGACCTCCTACCCGAAGGAATCACCCCGACCGGTCAGCAGCTCTGGCAATTGGGCGCCGTCGCGCCGGGGATCAGGCGAACCATTGTCCTGACGGCGGGGGTCAACTCGACACGAGCGCCCGACCGGCCGTTGACCAACACCGCCTGGATCGAGACCGCCACACCGGAGAGCGACAACGAGAACAACATGGCCACCGCCACCGTTCAGCAGACAGAGACGGCTGACCTGTCGGTCGCCAAATCGGTGCAGCTGGCCCGGGCACCCTGGTGGAAGCTGGTGGAATATCGAGAAGGCAGGCAGGTCGTCTGCGCGCTGACGGTGGTTAACCACGGGCCGGACACTGCGGTCGAGGTCAGGGTGATGGACCTGCTTCCGGCCGGCATGATGTATCTGAGCGACGATGCTGGCCGAGCCTGCAACCACCACACGGGCTGGTGGCAGATAGGCAACCTCGCCTTGAATGAACCGGTGTCCTTGCACATCACCGCAACCATCGGTACCAACACCAGTGGCACCCCTATCAGAAACACCACCGTCGTGCGCACCACCGGCACGGTGGATTTGGTTCCGGCCGACGACCTGAGCAGCGTAGTGATAGTCATCCAGGGCCTGGCGCCCCCTCTCTCCTTGCCGGTCATGATGAACAGCCAGGCAACCGAGACCTGACAGGCCCTCCCCGGCCTGTCAGGTCTGCCGCGCCACTCTGGCCGCGTCGACCATAGCAATAAGCCTGGCAACTGCTCGCCGTAACGGCGGCTCTGGACGCGCTTCGCCAACCGGCCCTGGCGGGCCGACGAAAACCCGCGAGGTCGCAGAACCTTGACACCTCTCAGAAACGTGCTAACATTGGGAATGGAATGACGTTCTGTGTGACAGAACCCTGACTGCACAGACGTATCTCCTCCTTGTTTAGGGGCGCACATCCTCCGGTGCGCCCCCGGTTTTTCCCGGAGCCGGCGGGTTGGCCAGCCCCCAGAGAAATGGGGGCCATGTAGCAGCGCCAAGCACATCAACTCGACTGCGCCCGGCATTCGACCAATCCGCGATCCTCCAACAGGTGATCGATCGCCAGCGTGGTGCAGATACTCACGCCCTGTTGGCAGCGCTGTTCGGGCACCGAGACGGAGCTTTCTCCGGGCCCGAAAGCCGTGACTCGATAGAACCTGTCCGACGTTTGGCTACCTGCTCGTGGAGCCGTCAGTCCCAGCATTGCCCATCGTTTGGTGCCTTTGCGCAACAGGTGCCGCAGACATGACCTGTACAGCTCAAGCACGGACCTCTGCGGTTACCACGGGGTTCCACCGCATCTGTGCTGGTCGCCCGCTTGTAGAGTGATGGGAGCATGAAGAGCCTGATGGAGGCAGCATGAGAGCGCCTGGATCGGCGGACGTGCCGACATGCTGAGCCATCAGCCGCATTCGCGTTGCCCCGTACCCGGTTTGCGTGAACGGCTACCGCTTATCGATCTGATCGTCGAACCCTCCAGATGACCAGGACATAGAGAGGCAGCGAAACGGCCAGGACAATGGCCAGGTTGGCCACTATGCGAGCGGTGGAAACGGTTTCCGAGAACGAGGCATGGCAGATCGCTGCCAGTGCCACCGATGGTACCCAGGGAAGTAAACACCCTACCAGTGCCGGCAGCTCCATACCCAAGGTGTACGCCAGTGCAGCTCCGACCAGGAGCAGCAACAGGGCCGTCATCCATCCGACCGTATCCTGCTGCTTCTCAAAGTAACTGCCCAGCACCAAACCCACGGCAACTGAGAAAACCCCACCGCCGATCAGCAGCAGCACAACTGCACCCCAGTGGGTCACGTCCGCCCAGGAGATGGCGTATATCATCATTACTGTTACCAGTATGTAGAACAGCCCCGCCAGAGCCTTCGCGACCACCACCTGGCCGATGCTGGCCGGAGAGACCAGAAGCGCCTGGAGAGTCTTGGTCTCTTTCTCCTCAAAGAGCAGGCTCGGCACGAGGAAAATGCCCATCATCAGAATCAGGAGCACCGAATTTACGGTGGCCAGGCTGAGGAGGGGCACTCCATCCGCGAGCGGGTAGACGATATTCCCTTGCACGTGAATGATCACCGGCCGGCCCAACACGCGGGAGAGTATTCCTTCGAGTCGCGGCACGGATTCCGATAACTGGTGGCGTTTTCCCCAGCACGCAAAGCCCTGCAATTCCGCCGGCCCGCCCGCCCCGATCGTGTGGTCGAAATCCGCCGCGATACGCAGTCCAATCAGCGGGTACGGCGCGCCGCACAGCGTTGCCTGCCACTCTTGTTCCGAGCGCACCTTTTTCACCGAGACATCGCCCGCGTTTGTGAGTTCTGCCACCAGACGCGAGTCTCCCATGTCATACACCGGCACCACCACCTGCGGTTGGTCAAAGATCAGCGGCAGCAATTTGGGCACGAGAAGGACGATGGTGAGCATGATGATCATCGGGACGACGACCCTGTTCTTCAGCGCATCGACGACATCCTTGGCAGCAATCACCCAGATAGTGTCCAAATAATAGCGGATCTGCTGTGGGGTCTTGTGGGACATCTCGGATTTCTCCACCAATCAGGCTGTGCCGTCTCCTCTAGCGGTCAGACCTTTGCACTCGCCAGAAGACCAGCCCAAACACCAAGCCGATGCTCGCCGTGACAATTGCCAGGTTTGGCAGCAACTGCGCCCATGTCGCGCCGGTGGAGCACGAGTAGCGAAAAAGGCTGGCCAATGCCGAAGACGGAAGCCAGGTGAGGACTATCCGGATGCCGGCCTTGAGGTTTGACTCCAGATAAAACAGCGGCGGGATTACCAGGAGAAGCATCAACGCCACCATCCAAAATCCCAACTGCTTCATGGATGAGATGAGACTGCCGACCAACAGGCCCAACGCAACGGCCAGAAGCGCATATCCCAGGAAGGTTGCCACCGCCAGGCCCCAATGGACGATGTACGGCGAGAAGAGGGCCATCGCCAGTCCCCCAATGACCAGGACGTAAAAGAGCCCTGCCAGCGCCTTGCCCAGGACAACCTGGCCAGAGCCAACCGGGGAGGTCAGCAGCGCATCCAGTGTCCTAGTCTGTTTTTCCTCCAGCATCAGGTGTGGGATCAGCAGCAACGCGGTGCTGAAAACGAAATACACCATCTGAAAGGCCACCGTGGCCGGCATGCCATCAACGTCGGCTTGCGGGATGACGATGTTCGGGCCAATGGCCACCTTCACCGTTTGACCGAGCATCTCGGTGAAGGCTTGGCTGTACCGGGCCTCCCGCTCGGCCGCTTTGGTGCGATCAACCCAAAAAACGTAACCCCTGAGGAGCGGTGTCCCCCCCACGGATAGGATCTGGTCGAGGTCGGCCGGGACCACCAGTCCCAGGTTCTGGTGTGCCATCATCCGCTGCATCTCTGGCAGAGAAGTCGCCTCCCGGAATGAGTACTTGGCGCCGTCTCCCAGTATGACAGGCTCAAAGGCCAGTCTGGTATTCCCCTCGTCGTACAGCACCACGCTGACATTCCTGTCAAAGGGACGCAGCGTGCCGAACCAGTAAAAGAACACCACCATAACCACCATGATCATGATGTTCGCCCGGCTGCTCTTGTGCTTCACAGCATCCAAGATGTCTTTGGTCCCGATGGTCCAGGCAAAGTACAGGGTATCCCTCAAGGTATTCATAGTTCCTCATTGGCGCGCCGCAGGTCACTTCCGGTCAATTGAACAAAGAGGTCCTCCAGCGTTGTATTGTCGTCTCGGCCATATTCGGCCTTGAGTCGTGCGGGAGTGTCCAGCACAACGATGCGTCCCCGATCAAAGAACGCGACGCGCCGGCTGAGCTGGTCGGCCTCCTCCATGTGATGGGTGGTCAGAAAAACGGTCATTCCACCCTTGGCCAACCCGGCGATGATACCCCGAATGTGGCCGGCAATGTGCGGGTCGAGGCCGCGTGTCGGCTCGTCCAGGAACAGGACTTGTGGATTGTGAAGCAGCGCGCGGGCTATCAACAACCGCTGTTTCATGCCGTTCGAGTACTTGAGGACCTTGTCGCGGGCGCGCTGGGTAAGCCCTACCTGAGCCAGCACCTCGTCCACGCGCGTCTTGGGGCATCGGTAGAGACGGGCATAGAAGACCAGGTTTTCGCGGGCGGACATGCGCTCGTAAAGATTCTGGCTTTCAAACACAACGCCTATCCTTGGTTTGAGCTGCTGGCGTTCGGTGACGATATCATAACCCGCCACCTCGGCCGTCCCGCATGTGGGCAGCAGCTGGCCGGTGAGCATGCGGATGGTGGTGGTCTTGCCGGCGCCGTTGGGCCCCAGGAAGCCAAAGATTTCGCCAGGCTCCACGGCAAAGCTGATGCCATCCACAGCGCGCAGCCCGTCATAGTCTCGGGTCAGGTTTCTCGCGACGATTGCCTGCATGGCACAACTCCTCATATGATGTGAAGAAACGCCATATTCACGTCATCAGTATAGGAAGAGACTATTCCCCCTGCAACAAAAAACCGGCAGATGGAGCACAGGAGCGGTGGACGGCCCGAGTTTCCGGGTGAATATCCCACCCACAGGTGGGCCTGGCTGGCAGAGCAATAGAACGACGGGGCCTAGTACCCCAAGAGCTCCCGCAGCTCGCGCTCGGCCGCCTTGCTCAGGGGGATCTGTGTTCCGGCGGCGTCTTTGAGCCGCAGGTTAAAGCTGTTGCGGGTATAGGGGATAACTTCCTTGACCTGCTGCAGGTTGACCAGAAAGGCACGATGCGCCCGGAAGAACCCGCTGCGCGACAGCCGTTTCTCAATTTCGGCCAGCGTGAACTGCGTCGGGAGGCGCTCAGCGGCGGTTTGAAGATACGCACGGTCATCGCGGGCAACGACAAACAGGATTTCGGCCGGGTCAACCAGAACAATCCTGTCGCTGGAGCGAGCCGGAACCATGAACGGGCGCTGTCGCTGTTGTTCCTCCCGCGGGTCAATCGACTCCACAATCCGACCGTGAGCCAAGCGGTGGACCAGGTCGCAGACTCCCTCCATGCCGGCCGCATCCTGGGCCATGAGCAGCGCCGCAGCACCAGCATCGGCTTTCCGGCTCACCGCCTGGCTGATCAATGTGACGGAGGCTTGCTCGCAGCCGGCAAACGGCTCTGCCAGTAGCAGTACCCGCGGGCAAGCCAGAAGCGCCCGTCCCAGCGCCAGTCGCCTGGATAGACCCGGAGAGAGTTTTTCCGCAATCGTGTGGGCCTGATCGGCGAGGCCAACCTGCTCCAGCACCTCCGTGGGACGCTCTTTGGGCAGACGATACAGGCGGCCGTAGAACTGCAGATTTCCAATCACGGACATCCGCCTATACAGACCGTCATCCGCAAAGAGGACTCCCACCTGGCGGCTACACGCCTCGCGCTCCTGGTAGGGGTCCAGCCCGACCAGGCGTGCACTGCCCGTTGTCGGACGGATGGCACCGATGAGCATTTGAAACAGGACATCCTTGCCGCTGTCCACCGGCCCCACAATCGCGACAACCTCCCCGGCCCTCACCTGCAGCGAGGGTATATCGATCACCGTGGCATTGCCGACCACCTTGATTAAGCAGGTGAGCGCGATCATGCCACAATTGTAGCACACGCAACCTGGCGCGACTTGCGACCCGATAGTCCAATAGGAACGGTGGCCTGTCGACCCACAAGAGGCGGCCAGTGGGAGCGGCAGCGTCCCTCCGCAACCGCCCGACAGCACCCCACGGCCGGAGGCGGTCAGCATCCGCATCGTCAGTCGGGTTGGCCCCGCCCCCACTGGCCGCCCTGTGCTCATGGCGCGGCTTGGTAGAGCACTCAAACGCCAGCAGCGTACTCGGCCCGGTCCAGCGCGAACCGGAGAACGTCCATTCCAAAGTACGCCGTGCAGTCTACCAACCGCAGCCCGATCTTCTCCAACACCCGGCGCGAGCGGTGGTTGTGTGGATGGATGAGCCCGATGATCCGATCCAACCCGGCGGTCAGAAAGCCATAGGACAGGCTGGCAGCAGCCGCCTCGGTAGCATACCCGCAACCCCAATACCGTTTTCCCAGGAGGTATGCGACCTCCACCTCGTCGGTTTCTGCCAAGTACTGGAGCCCACACCAGCCGATGAGCACGCCGTTGTCGCGGCCCGTCGCTGCCGAGTTGCCGGCCGACCCCGGCTCGCGAGCCAGCGACCCGTCACCTGCAATTCCATTCCGGTTGTCGGGCCCGCCCGACGGGTTCAGCATCAAGCCCCAGACGCCAAATCCGCGCATCTTCCAGAGGTCCTGGTGCCGACCAAACCAAATCAACACCTGCTCGCGGGTCGGTGGGTTCGGGTTGGGGAAAAAGCGCCGCACCTCGGGGTCAGACGCGAGCCAGCGCAGACAGGCGACGTCGCCCGGCACAAGACTGCGAAGCATCAGCCGGTCGGTGCGCAGGAAAGGGATAACCGTATCCACGCTGGACTCCCTGCCGCGGGAATATAGCGCAAACCAGATGCCGGTGCAACCATCAGTGCCGGCTGGGCCCTATGGTTGCCCGGAGCCGTTGCTCCGCGGCAGCTGGCCGACGGCAACGGCCTTGTAGTCGCCGGCGGCCTCGGCTGGCACTGGTCGCGCCCGGCCGAGACGCCAGCGACCCGGTTTGACAACCCCACTGCTGGCGACGTACAATCGGTCTACTAAGGTCCTGAACCTTCCGGCAGATACTACCTCGAAAGGAGGTATGGAAAAGGTGGAGATCATCCCGCAGGTACATCGAATCCCCAACGTGACCGGTGCCAATAGCTATCTCCTGCTCGGTCACACCTTGGCCCTGGTGGATACCGGGATGCCCGGAAACGCGGGCCGCATCCTGCAGGCCATCCGCAATCTCGGCCGCCAGCCGGACGACCTGACGCTGATTGTCATCACCCACTATCACGTGGACCACATCGGCAGCCTGCAAGCGATGACCGCCGCGACCGGTGCGCAGGTGCTGGCGCACCGTGACGAGATCCCTATCATCGCCGGGCAGCGTCCCCAACCCGTACCGCGAGGCGCCCTGTTTGGCCTGCTCTTCCGGCTGGTGCCCGCCATGTCGCGATTCGACCCCGCGCCGGTTGATGTTCCGCTGGAGGACGGGCAACGGTTGGACCTGTTGGGCGGCGCCGTCGTGGTTCACGCGCCGGGCCACACCCCGGGATCGATAGCACTCCACTTTCCAGGCGAGCGGCTGCTCATAACCGGCGATGTTATCAACCGGCGGGCAAACCGGCTCGGTCCACCACCCAGGCCATTCACCCTGGACATGGCGCAGGCGCTGGAATCGATGCGCCGACTGGCAGCGTTGGACTTTGGGGTGCTCTGCACCGGACACGGCGACCCAATCGTGGGTGGAGCGGATGAACAGCTCCGGGCGTGGCTACAGCAGCTGCACTAGATCAGTCACGGCCGGCTTGACGGCTGCAAGACGGTGCCCGTACTGTTGCGGACAGGCCAATACTGCGCCGGTACCTGCTCATAAAGGAGACCATTGGCATGGGCGGACGCGAATCGGGCATCAGACATCTCCTCGCGCCCGACGTAGATGACATCAGATGCCCAGCCGCGATCGATCCACCGCCATCTTGTCGGCCCGGGAATCATCGCCGGTCAGCCCGGGTGTATGGATCACAAAGTGATGATAGTCCGGTGAACTCGGCAAAAACGTGTGTGCCTCCCCCGGCTCAATGACAATCAGGTCGCCCGGCCGCAGTGCTACGGTCTCTCGCTCGACGCGGATTTCGGCCGTTCCGCGCGCCACCAGATAGATCTCGGTGATGCGGTGGTGAAGGTGCGGCTCGTCGATCGCCTGGTTGGCGTACCCCACCGAGATGGCCAACTCCGAATTCCACGGGCCGAAGCACCAGCCCTTCGCCACCTCCAAATCAGCGCTGCACAGCAACATGGTCAACCTCCGTCCGATTCGATAGGGAAAAACGGCTGGGGGCACCGAACTCACGTCGACGCCACGTGAATACCCACCGATTCGGCCGCCCACTGCATGGCCGCGACCTCGCCGCTTGTCCCCAGCCGATCAACGTGCATCCCGCGCATCCTCATCGGACTCGTTCCTGCAAGCAGCAACACCCCCTGCAGGACCCGGACCAGCTCCGGGAGCGTTCTGGGCAGGTTTTGTAGACGCCCGGCATGTTCGGCCGGGTCGGTGATCAGCCCCTGGAAGGCGTTGGTGACCAGCGGATCGCCCGCGGTTTGGTCTCTGGTCACTACGCTCCTCCTTCCCCTTCGCGGGCGGCTGCCCGGTTCACAGCTGTCGCACGGTCGCGACTACCGTCAGGTCGGGCATCCGTTGACGTTGCCCGCGGGCTGTACCTCATCGGCCGGCTCGGTGAGACATTCACCCGCGCGTCCCGCCTGCCGCCACATTAGCACCAAGACTCCCACCAGCAGCCCGGCGACCATCAGGTAGATGGACCGGATGCCCAGGTGCGGCATCAGCCCGTAAGCTAGCGGCGGGCCCACCGCGCTGGCCAGGTCACCCACAGTAAAGAGCACCCCCAGCCGCCGGCTCTGGCCGCGGCTGCCCAGGTCACCTATGAGCGTGGTGGCCAACCCCTGGCTGCTGCCGCTGGTGACCGCGATCAACGGCACCCCCAGCAGCGGCGCCATCGGGAGGCTGGCCGCCAGCAGGCCGAAACCTGCCACACCCGGCGCTAGCCCGACCGACGCCGTCCGCCAACGGCTGCCCATTTGGTCCGAGAGGCGGCCGATTAGCGGGGCGCACACCATGGCGATGAGCGTGTTGCTGCCCAGAGCCAGCCCGGTCAGTGTAGCCACCCCCACTGTCAATGAGCCCACCCGTAACTGCTCGCCGACGGTGGCCAGCAGGTAAATCCCTAGTGTGGACGAGAGGATGCCCGCCACGGCCAGCCGGTGAGCCGCCAGCAGCGTCAGCGCGGATGCAAACTCGCCGCGGCGTCTGGGACCATCGACCGGCGCCGCCTCGGGACTGCCGGCCTGCGCCCGCCGGCCGCGCGTCTCGGGCAGCCAGTGCCACGCCACCAGCGCCCCGGCCAGTGTGAGCGCCGCGTTGACCGCCATCGCCCCGTGATAACCCAACCCGTCGGTCAGCAACCCGCCCAGCAGCGAACCGCTGGCGGCGCCCAGGAAGAAAAAGAGGGTGTACAGGCCCACCCAACGGCCACGGTCAGCATCCCCTGTCACATCCAGCACGATGGTATTGCCCCCCACCCAGATGCCGGACCAGGCCACCCCCCACAGCAGCCTGCCCGCCAGGAGCAGCCAGAAACCCTGTGCCAGTACATAGATGGCGGTGGAAAGGGCGCCCAGCAGCAGGCTCGCGATGAAGAGCGGCCGGCGACGCCAGCGCTCGTAGATGAGTCCGGCCGGCCCGTTGAGCGCCAGCCGGATGAAGCGGTTGGCCGAAAGCAGAATCCCCACGCTGGCCACCGTCACCCCAACGTCGCGGGTGTGGGTGGGCAGAACGGCATAGAGGGTGGCGTCGCCCAGCAGCGCCAGGCAGGTGCCGATGGCAGCCGGGAGCACCGCGCGGGCCGCGGAGGGGCAGTGTTCAGTCAAGCTCGTACCCGTTCAGCCGACGCCGGGGCTCTCTCGGCCGGGCCGGCCGCATCGCGTTGGCATCGGCGTCAGCGAAGAACCGCGGTCTCTGTCCCTCATCAGGCGTCCGCCCGCCTGGCCACCGCGAGCAGGCCCGCCCGTTGCTCGGTCCCTGGCCCCTCGGGCATAACCTCGCGGTCATACGCGTCGCACAGCTCCACAAACTCGGGAAACAGCGCTGGGTCAGCCAGCACCCGGCCGAGCACCTCCGGTGGGCACAGGCCCGCCAAGGACCCCACGCCGCCGCAACGCACCACCTGCAATCCGGCGCCCTCCAGAATGGATCGTAGCTCGCCGGGCAAAAAGCCGTGAAGCGAGCCCAGATAGTCATGGGTGCTGCCGCGGGCAAACGCGGCGTTCTCGGGATACTGGTCCTGGTGCCATTCACCCCGTTCGAGCATGGCATAGACGGCTGGCGCCAGGCCCCCCAGCACGTGCAGGCTGGTGCTCGCCCATTGGGCAGCCAGCCGCGCCCGGTGCAGCACGCTGACGATGAGCGTCCGGCCGGCCACCCGGCAACATTCCAGCAGCGCCTCCTCCGCCCGATCACCGCAGAACGAGACGGCGCCGTCCAACGCCAACACCAGGTCAAACGAGCAGTCGGCCAGGCTCGAGAGGTCGACTGCGTTGCCCTCCACGAAACGGATGTTGTGAAGGCCGCCCGCCTTTAGTCGCGCGATCTCCAGCATCGCCGGCGACAGGTCCAGGTGGATCACCTCGAACCCGTACTGCGCCAGCGGGATGGAAAACGCGCCGGTTCCGCCCCCCACATCCAGAATAGTCCGAACTCCCTCCAGGTGACGCGTGATCTCGCGCCAGCGCAAGGCCCGGTTGACGGCCTCATCGGCCCGGTCCTCTTCCTCGTGCGGCGCTTGGGCGTCCCACCACGTTCGCTCACGCTCGAAATCGACCTTGATCATCACACCCTCTACAACGGCCAAAAGAGCGGCATCACCACTAGCGTCACCACCAGCAGGAGCAGGACCAGCGGGGCGCCCACCTTGATATAGTCCACGTACCGGTAACCGCCCGGGCCCATAACCAGTACGTTGGCCGGGTGCGCATAGGGGCTAAGAAAGCTGCCGGAAGCCAGCACTACCGCCATCATTACTGCATGCGCCGACAGGTTCATGTCGGCCGCCAGGTTGAGCGCAATGGGTGCCATGAGCACGGCCGCGGCCTGGGTCGGCAGGATCTGCATGGCGAGCGCCGTCATGACAAACACAGAGGCCACCATCACCAACGGACCCAGATCGCCAACCAGGTTCAGGACGCCCGACACCAGCCAGCGGGCCGCGCCGGTCTGTTCAATGGCCAGGCCCAGCGGCAGCATGCCGGCAATCAGAAAAACCGCCTTCCATTCGATGTTCCGGTAGGCCTCTTCCATGTTAAGGCAACCGGTTAGGACCATCAACGTCGCTCCCGCCACGGCGGCGATGGAAATGGGAACCCAGCCTGCGATCACCGGCAGCAACACGGCCGCCATCACCATTACCGCCAGAGGGGCCTTGGAGAGTCGCAACGGCTGCTGAGCAGCTTCTGTCAGCACCAGGAAATCCGGCTCTGCCCCCAAGAGCTGCAGTTTCTCGCGTGGGCCGTAGAGCAGCAGCGCGTCGCCCAGGTGGAGGGCCATGTCGCGCAGGTTGGAGCGATACGCCCGCCCCTGCCGCCAGACCGCCAGCACGCTCAGGCCATACTTTTCGCGAAAGTGAAGCTCACGCAACGTCTTGCCTAACAGCGTGGTGTGCGGAGAGAGCACGGCTTCCATCAGGCCAGTCTCCTCCGATTCCAGCCAGTCCATGTCCACCGGCGCCCGCTGCTCGACCTCGAGCTGCTGCAGACCGCGCAGCGTTTGAAGGTCGCCCGGTGCGCCGCGCACCAGGAGCCGGTCCCCCGCCTGCAGATGAACGTCAGAGTCGGGAGCCGTCAGACTGCCGTCCTGCCGGCCGATGGACAACACGGTCAGGCCAAAGGAATCGCCCAACCGGCTTTCGGCCAAAGTCCGGCCGGAGAAAACCGAATCTTCGGGTATGCTCAGACTCATGAGCCGCTCCCGTATGCCTGCGTTGGCCAACACCTCGGCCGGGGAGACAAACTCCGCCAGCTCCCAATCTCGTGGTTGCTCAAGCGCTTCCAGGTGCGTGGTCCGCCCGTGCAGCAGCAGGACGTCGCCCGGCCGCAGCGGGGTGTCCTGCAGATCGGCCTCCAACAGCCTGCCATTACGGGTCAGGGCCATCACGTTCAACCCCCAACGACGACGGAAACTGCTCTCTCGGAGTGTCTTTCCTGCCAGCTCGCTGTCCGGCGCCAGCCGAACGCGAACTATCCCGACCTCCTGACCGGCCAACATCTGCGCCGCCAGGTCGTTCTCCTCCATGACCAGGTGACGCCGACCCTGCAGTTCGGTCAATCGGTCCATTCGTCCCTGAACCAGTAGCCGGTCTCCAGCGGATAGAATGGTGGCCGGCCCCGGCGCCAGGTGGGTCTTTTCCCGGACCAGGGCGACGACGTTGAGCTCTAGCGCCGAACCCAGCCTGCTAGTCGCCAGCGGCCGGCCGTCCAGAGCGCATTGCTCCGGCAGGTGGAGCGTGAAGAGACGCTGGCGCAGATCGTACAGCTCGCGCCAATCTGGCTGGCCAGCTACCGATTCCCAGCTGATGTCCCGCTCGGGCAGCAGATGGCGGCCGACCAGAACCATATAAGCCACCCCCAGCAGCAAGGCCGTCAGGCCCGTTGGCGTCAGGTCAAACAGCGCGAACGGCCGGAGCCCCGCCCCGCTCAACGCGTCGCTGATAATGATGTTGGAGGAAGTCCCGATGAGCGTGGTCAGGCCGCCGAGCAGGGAGCCAAATGCCAGCGGCATGAGCAGGCGCGAGGGTCGCTGGCCAGTGCGCCGCGCAATGTCCATCACCACCGGCAGTAACAGCGCCGCCACCCCTACGTTGTTCATAAAGCCAGACATGAGCCCAGCGCTGAGCATAATGGTGGCAATCAATCGCGCTTCGCTTTTTCCCGCCAGCCACAGCACGTGTCGACCGATGACGCTGGCCACCCCCGTTCGCGCCAGACCACCGCTCAGAATGAAAACCGCCCACACGGTGACCACCGCCGGGCTGCTGAAACCCGCCAACGCCTCCGTGGGGGTCACCAATCCGGTCAGCGCAAGAGCCCCCAACACCAGGAGCGCCACCAGGTCCATGCGCAACCGCTCGGTGGCAAAGAGGACCACGGCCAGACCCAAGATGGCAAGTGCCAACGCAATTTGCGGCGTCATCGGCTTGCGGAACCCTACCTAGACCCACATGGTCACTGATCTGTCGGAGCCCAAGAATACCCCATCGGGGCGTGTCCGACAAACCCGCCAGGTAGATCACGCTGTTCGCTTTGACGTGGGCACCAACAGCGATGAAGGCAGAAGAGGTAACCATGACGCAGTGGAGGATGCGAACCTCGGGATCTCAGCCCCCTCAGAAGACCCGCGAACCCGCTGCATCAGAGATTGAAGGCGGTCTGCCTCCTGGGGGAGCAAACGCCTCCTGCAGGAATGATCGGGCGCTTTCATCACCACCGATAACACCTCATCACCCTCCTGGAAGACCAGTTGTCCCCGCGGAAGCATCACTCTACCCTTACGTATCACCGTGGCGATGACACAGTTGTCCGGAAGCAGAACGTCGCGCAGGGCCAGACCGAGCACTCGGCAACCGGGCGCCAGCTTTTCTTCTACGATGGCGTACTCCCCACGGCGCAGCTTGAGCAGGGTCATCATGTCGCCCATCGACATCTCTTCAGCGATCAGTTTGGCCAGGATCTCGGTCTGGTTCAACCCCACATCCACACCCATTTCGGGCGTGAACAACCAGGCGTTCTTGGGGCTGTTCACCCGAGCCACGAGTCGGGGCACACTGTACTCAAAGCGAGCCAACGTGCTGATAACCAGATTCGTTTCGTCCTGTCCGGTTACGGCCGCCAACACCTGAGCTTGGCGGATGCCTGCTGCCTCCAGCAGCGACGGCGAACTGCCATCGCCCTCGATGACTGCCCCCGCCGGCAAGTCGCGGTTGAGCCGGGCAACGACCTCTGACCTTTGCTCAATCAACCGGACAGCATGCCCATCCTGCACTGATTGGGCGGCCAGGTGGGCGCCGGTCTTTCCTCCGCCAACAATGATGACCAACATCGGCTCCTCCTATTCCAGGTCAACCAGCGTCTTGAGTCGATCGACGGCCCCGGCCGCCAAAGTGAGATGGATCAGATCGCCGGAGCGAAACGCTGTGCCGCCTGTCGCAAGGAAGGCGCTGCCCTGCCGAGTGACGGCAGTCACAGCGATCTCACCGGGTATGGTTAGGTCCTTCGCCATGCGCCCCATCAAGCGCACCGACACCGGCAGGGTGAGTACCAGGACCTCTCCGCTCCCAAAGGTGATCAGCGGGTCCAACTCGGAATGCGTCAGCACCTCCCGGATCCGCTCCCCTCCTTCAGGGCCTCCTCATCCAACCACCGGCCATCAGCCGGCAACAGGACGCTGTCGTGCAGCTGCCGGGCGCACGGCGGATTGGCCGAATCGAACTCGTGTTGCACCCAACGACCCAGATGGATCACCGCCAGCCTGTCCATCTCTCGGCCGATCTGGGTTAGTCGCAGGTTGCTGAACGTCTCCACCACACGGGGCTGGAGCGTGCCGTGGGAAAACGCGATGGTCTCCTCGTCCAGCCACGTGGCGCAGCAGACCGGGACACAGACGACCCGTGCCGTGTCCGCGCCCTAGTAGGTTTCGCAGGGGCCGGAATAGGCCGGATAGGCGCGCACCGTGGCCAGCTCTAGAATGAGGAGCTCGCTGCCCCGCGTATAGGCCAGCCGCCGGCTATCCGGCGAAAAAACCAGGTCGTCAATAGAGACTCCCCCCTTGCGGAGCAGCCCATCAAACACCTGCCTGGACTGCAAGTCCACCAGGTAGGTGCTGCGCAGCACCGCCCACCGGCTGTCGGGCGAGATGATGACCGACCCGGTAAACAGCCTGTTGCTGAATCAGGGTGACTCGGCGGGGATCCTGGCCAACAGGCGGGGCGCCGCGTCGCCGCTAGAGAGGGTGTAGAGCGTGGACTCGCGGTAGTTCTCCACACCCAGAATCAGCCGGCGCGAGCCTTCAAACCGGCCCACCGGGATTCTGGTCGAACGCGCCAGCAGATTCCGATGAAAATAAGGGTTGTCCTGCCGCATCTGCACGACCAACGCAATCAGGCACAGCACGGCGGTAAGGGCCAGCAACGCCAGCGTTACCAGCCGCACCGGGTTGAGTCGCTTTTTCGGGTTCACTGCTCACCTCCTGCGCTCCTCGTGCCCTCACTCGGCGGCCGGGCGCGCCGCCGTGGCCTGCCGGATGATCTCCCGCACCTGGTCCAGGTGACCATCCTCATGGGCCAGCCCCAGGAGAAACCGGCCCACCGCATTGATCACCGGGCCATGCGGCCACGCCTGGTAACGGTTCTCCAGGTGGGGTTCGTCGGGCCACATGTCCAGGCTTGCCAGCCGCATCCTTCTGCTCTCCTCAATGCGCCGTCGGCAACCGTCGATGGTGCGCACCTCCTGCCAGGGCGTCTCGTACCTCGAACGGCCGTGGAACGCCACCCCTCGGGCCATCTCGGCCGCCAGCGTCGCCGATTCCTCGGCCGACGCGGTGGCGTGCATGATCACGTGCCCCAACGTCCACGGCATGTGGACCTCCTGCCCCGTGACGGCGTAGGGGTCGTCCGCCGCCGGGTCGGCCGGCTCATACACCACGTCCGCATCCTGGCAGCCGGCGACCAGCGCCAGCAGCGTGTCCGCCATCTCGTTGGTCAACCGGCGCAGGTCGTCACCCGTGAGCCGGCCGGCCACTTCGTCCGACAGATACCCGATTCTGCGCACCGTGTTCAGGTCCATCTTGCTCCCCAGCAGATCCGAAACGCCGCCATGATTCCGCTCTGTTCGAGTATAGCGCAGGCTCCCGCCGCGGCCAACCGTCCAGTTCCGGTACCATGATCATTTAACCTGGCGCAGCCGAACCCGGCGCACCGTCTTGATTGGAGCGGTCAAGCGGTGGCGGAAGTCTAGTGGAACAGAGTGAGCAACCGTGATAGACTGTTGTGAACTGTGCGAATCAGATAGCTCTTGAGGTGATTCATGCGCCGACATCGTCGCTTGGTGATTGGCCTTGCCTATGCGGTTTGCTGTGCGATAGTCATTGGCCCGGCAACGCATGTGTCCACTGCCTGGGCCGACGCAGCGCCGCCCCAGCAGCCGCCAGGGGCATCCGTCCGGCCGGGCCAGGCGGTCACCTGGGTTCAGATGGTGGCAGAGGAGGTCCTTCTGACGCTCACCGAAACCATGACGGACAACCTCGAGTTTGCCGGCCTGCCGGCGGCGCCGTTGGCCCACGTGGACGCCACGTTCTGGATGCGCAACCAGGGGCCGGCCGAGGAGTCCTTTGACGTCTGGTTCCCGCTGGGAATAGGCAGCGGATATGGCAAGGACAACCGGGTGGCCGATTTTCGCGCCTGGGTGGATGGTGCGCCGGTTGTTGCCGGCGAGGCGCAGACCGAGGACCCACACGGTCGGCCGATCCCCTGGGCCACCTGGCCGGCCCGCTTTGAGCCGGGAAAGGACGTCGTGCTGCGCGTGACCTATGCAACCGCCGGCACCGGTTGGGGACCCTACTATACCCTGGAGTACCTGTTGGAGACCGGCGCGGGCTGGTGGGGACCCATCCGGCAGGGAACCATCACCTTCCGACTGCCGTACGCCGTAAACCCCACCAACGTGGTGCTCGGCCAGGACTGGTACCCGAAGCAGGTTGAGACGTGGGACCCGCCCAACCCCGGCTGGTTCACGGTCGATGGAACCGACGTCGTGTGGCGATTCCAGGATTTGGAACCAATGCGGGCCGACAACCTCCTCCTGACCGTGCTGGCGCCGCCGATATGGACAGCGATTGTCGACGCCCGGCAGACGGCTGCGCTTGCGCCGGCAGCGCTGGGCGCCCAACTGAACCTGGCGCGGACCCTGGTCCGCGCGCTCTCGCTGCGGCACGGTGTCGAACCGGTGGGCGACCATGGTGCGCTGGTCACCGAGTCCGAGGGCGCCTACCGACGAGCTCTGGCGCTGGACCCGCAAAACGCCGAACTCCACATCGAGTACGTCCAGTTCCTGGCGGACGCGTCGTTTCAGATCTGGCCCATTCGGGCGGGCCTGGAGCCGGCGCTGGAACGAGCCCGTGCGCTGGCGCCGAACGATCCGCGACTGTACGAAATCGGCCAGATCGTGGCAGATATGCAACAGCGCGCCGCGGCCATCACCCAACTAGTCACCGCCACGCCTCCAGTCGCCGACGCCTCAACGCCGACTCCCATTGCCACGCCTCCGGCCGCCGACCTCACAACGCCAGCTCCCGTTACCCCGGCGTCCGCCACCGCCCCAAGCGCCACGGTCACGCCGATCCCGCCGGCGTCCCCCACGGCGCCCCGGCCCGATGCAGCGTCCACCGGCGATGACGCCGGCCTGGACGCGCCCGCCGCATCACCGTCCGCGGCGCCGCTCGCATCGCCTGCGGACAGGACGGGCAGCGGTGGACGCATCTGTCCCGGGACATTGGCGGCCGCTGTGTTGCCGATGATGAGTCTGCTTTGGCTATCCCGCATCCGCCGGGATTAGGAGGCTCGTTGCCCGGGCGGCTCGGCCAGCCAGTGTGGTAGAATTGCGTCCGTCATGGCTGATCTGGCGCATGCGACTGCAATCTGGATAGACTGCCGCCCACGATGGCGGCCTGGATTGGGAGGTCGGGCGGCCAACCAGGCGGCCGGCACGAGCGCACGCGGCTCAACCCGGTCGAACTCGAACCCTATTGACTGGCGGAGCGATCGCGCCAATCAGTCCGCCGGCAGGCGCGGGGGA
Source organism: Anaerolineales bacterium UBA2181 (assembly GCA_002328075.1). Taxonomy (GTDB): domain Bacteria; phylum Chloroflexota; class Anaerolineae; order Promineifilales; family UBA4811; genus UBA4811. The sequence goes on from DCVT01000027.1 coordinate 93,072, forward strand.
GCGGCAAGGTCCATGAACGCCCGGTCTGGCGTCGGACCTGCCGAGCGACCCGTGCCAAGGAGCTGTTAAGGTTCGCAAACACGATGGACCATTCATTGCGCGATTTGGTCTACCGCCATCCGGGCCGCCTCGATGCCCAGGCCGTCCTGGCGCTCATGGCCCGCTGCGAGACCGCCGACAGCGGTGCATCAGACTCCGACCTGGATGACCTGCTGTTCGATTGGGACCAAATGGACCTGAACCAGGACGCCTGGCTGGTTCTTAGCACCGCCGGCGAGCCGGTGGGATACGCCGCAGTAATACACTGGGGTCAGGAGAGCCTGAGGTTGGATTTTTGCGTCGACCCGGCCTGGCGGGGGACCGGCCTGGAGCCTGCCCTAATAAACCGCGGAGACGCACGGGCGGCTGAGTTGGCCGTCCCGAACTGGACCCTGCGGACCTACATCTCTGCCTCCAACATTCACGACCGGGCAGCGCTGGAGGACGTCGGTTTTCGCCCCAACCGTTACCACATGCAGATGCGGATCGACGTCCAACTGCCGCCCGCGGCGCCAACCTGGCCGGCCGGCGTGTCGGTCCGCACTGCGCTTCCCGGAAAGGATGACCGGACCGTTTATCATCTCATCCAGGAGGCGTTTGACCGGCCCGGCCGGACGCCACAACCGTTCGAGGATTGGCAGCGCTTCATGTTGCGGGCTGACCTGTTTCGGCCCGATCTCTGGTTCCTGGCCATGGCCGGCGATGAGCTGGTGGGGGCTTGCCTGGCCTATCCGTATGCGGAGCAAGGCTGGGTACGGCAACTCGGCGTAAGCCCTGCCTGGCGCCGCCAAGGGCTGGGTCGGGCGTTGCTGCTGCACGCCTTTTCCGAGTTCCATCGGCGGGGCTTTGGTCAGGTAGGTCTCGCGGTGGCAGCGGATAACCCGCAGGCAGTCGCCTTTTACCAGCAGATAGGGATGATCTGCCTCCGGCGGTACGACGAGTACTCGAGAGCCGTGAGGACCGCGCCCGAAGCATTGACCCTCGCCGAGTAGGTCGCCAACCGCGACCCCCTGGCCCGGCTCAGGCGGCGGGAATCAGGTCCGCTGCTGTCCTTGGGTACCATGCACGTCTTGCAGGGCCTGCTGGAAGGTTTCGGAACCGGCCGGATGGCCGGCGCCTGCCACTAATTGGCCCTATCCTCCAGAGTCGATCGCACAGCGGAACCCAGTATAGTCAGTGCGGGTGGCGGCGCTGGCGTCCCTTCTGTCCGACACAATCAGGTTAATACTGGGTATCTCCCATCCGGCGCCGCAAAGCACCCGGGTAGCTCCGGTGGCCTGGAGGGCCGAGATCCGCTGTGGCGGGTACGCTTGATTGTCGCCGGAGAAACGGTCAGGGACCCACGGCCAAGAAGCCAGTTGCCATGTCCAACGCTCCGCAGGGGCTTGCGCCGACCGATTGGCGCGCCACCGAAACAGTATCGCCGACGGACCCCTTGTAGGCAACCGCGGTGCAATCAATCCCTGCTCCCTAGGCACAATTCCGCCTGGACCAAGCGCCGGTCGCTGCTCCGCGGCCGGCCGGGGCCAATCGCGGTTGGTCGTTGCTGGGTGAATCGGTCGTCCGGTTCTACTCGGCCCCGGCTGGCCGGCACGGTAACTTTCGTTCCGGGGCTACCTTCGCGCTGATTGTGGTCTCCTGGGTGACGGTCGGCCTCCCACACTAGATCACGTCGCCCGACTCGCTCCGGCAGGCGTCCAGCCGCTCGGTCACCCGTACGGTAGCGACCCGGTTGCTGCTGATGCGTACGTCGGGCGGTTGGCTACGCAGGTCCCCCCAGAGTAGTCCCAGAACCCCGGATCGTCGCCCCTTGCCGCCGATCCTCACCCTGAAGCATTTCCACGCCGCCCGTACTGCCGATGGCCACCACCAGCGTGTCTGCCTGGAGCCCGACGATCCGGATGCTGCCGGTGCTTTTCTTCTCCACCGAGAAACGGTCCGCCTGCAGGGCCGCAGCCTCGAAATCTCCCAAGCTGTTGGCCGCGAGCGAGTCGAGGCTCTACACCAGTAGGACATGTCGAATCGGCTCGGCGGGGCCCAGGTAGGGACTATGCCGCTGCCGATAGTCAACAATCCATTTTGGACCTCAGTCTCCTGGTACGGCAGCAGGTTTTCCTGCGCCCGGATGGTCGGACATTCCTCGTGACCATCTGTATGACCAGTGTTCCCACGATGGCCAAGGTCACGCCGCGGATGCCGTCGGCCGGCCGGGCCTCTGTGGCCAAAACTCACGATCCACGAATCGTCTCGGCCGTAAGGCTCGCTCCGCGGGTACAAGGTACCACCAGCAGAGCAGCCATCACACGCCAATCACGTGGGTTCGAGTATAGCTCCTGCGTTTCACGTCGCCCGAGAATTCAGCGGCTAGACAAGGTGTGGATACAGCAGATCAGTCCAGGCGGCAAACAGGGGAGACCCTCTTTCGTCCGACCCTGCTGACCAATGGCGCACCAACAAGCAAATGCCGCTGCGCCGACCAACAGCGCGGCTATTGGCCGCCATGAACGACCTATCCGCGCCCGCGCGGGTTTTCCACAAACTGGGAGGTTCTGGCAATTCCGCCGGGCAGCAGAGATCCAGAAATCGGCCAGGAGCCGGGAGACAGTCGAGCATATGAAGACCGGTCGACTCTACGGGACAGAACCTCAAGATTCGGGCTGGCGCCCTCCCCAAGCCGAGGAGGGCGCGGCCGTGGGGGCTTGGGCGCCCTCGCCGTCCCGGGCAGGGTCGCCCGTGGCGGCACCCTGTCCCAGCTGGGGATCGCTGGTGGCGGGGGGCGGGGGCCGGCTTTGCCGCGCGACCACGCTGTGTTATACTGGTCAGCACCGCATGAACCTGGTGAGCAGATCACCGGTAGTAGTGTAGGTTTCATGGCGGTTCACCTTTAGAGTCGGAAGGATCGAGCTTGATGAAAGAGGTCCAGACGGTTGCCCAGCGTATTATCACCAACGTCGAAAAGGTCATCATTGGCAAACGGCACGAAATCCAGCTGACCGTGAACGGGTTGTTGGCGCAGGGGCACATCCTGATCGAGGACGTGCCCGGCGTTGGCAAAACCGTGTTAGCCAAGTCGTTGGCCCGGTCCATCGGATGCTCCTTCAAACGCATCCAATTCACGCCGGACATGCTGCCCAGCGACATCACCGGGATTTCCATGTTCAATCAGAAGACCAGGGAATTCGAGTTCCGGCCGGGTCCGGTCCACGCACAGATCGTCGTAACTGATGAGATCAACCGCGCGACGCCCAAGACCCAGGCCGCCCTGCTGGAAGCCATGGAGGAACGACAGGTAACGGTCGACGGCACCACCTATCCAATGGATCGGCCGTTCCTGGTATTGGCCACGCAGAACCCCATCGAATACGAGGGCACCTTTCCACTGCCCGAAGCGCAGTTGGACCGCTTCTTGTTGCGCATCAGCTTGGGTTATCCGGAGAAGGAGGACGAGGTACGGGTGCTTGATTCGCAGCAGTTCCAGCACCCGGTGGACCAGCTGGAGCAGGTCGTATCGGTGGACGAGCTGCTGGCCGCCCAGGAAAAGCTCAAAGAGGTCTTTGTCGATCCGTTGATCAAGTCCTACATTGTCGAGTTGGTCCGGCAAACCCGTCGGCATCCGGACGTCTATCTGGGTGCCAGCCCGCGAGGTTCTTTGGCCCTGTACAAAAGTGGACAGGCACGCGCCGCCTCGATGGGTCGCGACTATGTCATACCCGATGACGTCAAGGCCCTGGCGGTTTCAGCGTTGGCCCATCGGGTCATCATCGGTCCGGCCGCGCGGATCAAAGACGTGGATTCGCGAGCGGTGGTGCAGGAGATTATCAACTCGGTTCCGGTTCCGGGTGCCCAGGCACGCACGCGGTAGCCGGATCAGCAATCTGGCTGGGTCGGCCCCGGCCGCAGATGTGAGAGACGCCCAGATGCAACGAGCAGGCGCGGTGTTGGTGCTGATGCTGATCAGTTTTGTCGGCGCCTTGGTCTCCAAACGGCCCAAGTCGCAGGACATCCTGTTCGATATCAGCTACCTGTTGGCGCTCCTCCTGCTGGTTTCGGCCGTCTGGACGTGGATCAACATCCGGACACTTCATCTGGTGCGCGTAACACGCGCCCGGCGGGCGCAGGTGGGACGCACCATGGAGGAACGTTTTGCTGTGGTGAACACCAGCATTGTGCCCAAGCTCTGGTTGGAGGTGCGGGATCACTCGGACCTGCCGAACCACCGGGCCAGCCATCTAGTCCGTGGGTTGCGCAGCAAGGGCCGGTACGAATGGCGCGTGACGACGATCTGTCGGCGGCGCGGACGTTACACTTTGGGTCCGCTCAGCCTTACCAGCGGCGACCCGTTTGGCCTCTTTCAGCGCCAGCGACAGCTCACTCCCACCTCCCACCTGGTAGTCTACCCCATGACCGTCGACATAGCCCGGTTTGCTTTGCCGGTCGGCATCCTGCCTGGTGGCGATGCCCTGCGCCGCCGCACCCACTACATCACCCCCAACGCAGCCGGGGTGCGGGAATATGTGCCCGGCGATAGTTTTAACCGCATCCACTGGCCTTCCACCGCGCGCCGCGACCGTCTGATCGTCAAAGAGTTCGAGCTTGACCCGCTGGCCGATATATGGATCTTCCCTGACCTGCACGAGGGGGTGCAGGCAGCAGCGGAGCTGCTACCGTCATCCGCGATCCCGTATGTTCCGCTGGCGCCTTGGGCGCCGGCGCGGAAGGTTGAACTCGACCCAACCACCGAGGAGTACGTGGTGACCATTGCGGCGTCGCTTTCGCAGCATTTTTTGCGGCGAGATCGGGCAGTCGGGTTGGTGAGCTACGGACAGGACCGGGAGTTAATCCAGGCCGACCGCGGCGAGCGTCAATTGAACAAGATCCTGGAGACACTGTCCATGGTCAGAGCAGTCGGCCAGATACCCATCGACCACGTGCTGGTGGCCGAAGTGGACCAATTGCCGCGCGGCACCACCCTCATCATCGTAACGCCGAGCACCAGTGACACGGTGTATGCCGCCTCCCGCAACCTGGAGCGGCGGGGGTGCCGCGTGATCGTGGTCCTCGTGGATCCCGCTAGTTTTGGATCTGCCAGCTCGGCCGCGGGAACCGCCGCCTTGCTCCAAACCTCGGGCACCCCCGCCTACCTGGTGCGCCGGGGTGACCTGCTGGGCCAGGTTCTGAGTAGCCGCGGCGAGTTCGTCCAGACATCGTTCAAACCCATCTGAACCGGCGCCACCTCCGGGTCTTGGCTCCGGGTCTTGGCCCCGGTTCCGGCTCGCTCCAACCCCGCCCACCAGGCACCATATGGTCGACCGCCGGCGCCGCGCCAGCAGCTGTACCACCCGCAGGGGTTGCACGCGAGGTGGTTCTGGTCTATAATTTCGGCAGCTTTTTACTTGGAGTGTGTCTACGGATACATTTGTCGATTCTGTGCCGAATGGGGCCGCGGTAGAGACAGCGGCTGGTAGATTCCTTTTCCGGGAAATCGTCGAGACGTTGCTGCTCACCGTGCTCATCTTTTGGTCGGTCAATGCAGCCACCGGGCGGTTTCGGATTGACGGAAGCAGCATGGAACCCAACCTGCACAACGGCCAATACATCATCATCAACAAGCTCGTCTATGACCTCCGAGCGCCACAACGGGGTGACGTGGTCGTGTTTCAGTACCCGCACGACCCTAGCCGCGACTTTATCAAGCGCATCATTGGCGTGCCTGGCGACCAGGTTACCATTGAACGGGGAACCATGTACATCAACGGCAAGAAGGTAGAGGAGCCATACATTGGCCAACCTGGTTCCTATTCCGGGTCCTGGGAGGTTATGCCGGGCGAGTATTTCGTCCTGGGCGACAATCGGAACAATTCCAGCGATTCGCACAGTTGGGGTGTCTTGCCGGCGGAAAACATGATCGGCCGGGCGTGGGTGATCTACTGGCCTTTCAAGGACTGGGGACCGGTTCCCCATTACGTGTTCGACCTGCGGAGCGGCACTGCGCAAACCGCCAACCAATGACCATGCAGCAGATCTGCCCTCATTGTCACATCGGTTCGCCGCGCATCGTTCGCGGAACCTGGGCGGGGATGATCGGAGCGATGCTGATCACCGTTCCGGAGATCCGGGTCCAGGTGTGCGACGCCTGCGGTGACGTGGACTATGATCCAGCCGTCTTGGAGAGGGTGGAGGCGCTGCTGCAAGCCAGTTGGGGTGCGGCCCAAAAGAATCGGCAAAAGATTGCCCGCGTCACTTGGTTGCCCGGCATGTCGCGGTACCAGACGTCGAATATGGTTTGAACTCGTTGCGGGCGGACCGCCTGCGCCGGCATCGTGGTTCCACCGGTTCCAATGGGCCTGGGAATGGTCGAAGGAAGGCAAGCATGAATTTGTGGCACGAGCTTCCGCCGGGTCCTGATGTGCCCCAGGTAGTGTACGTCATCGTCGAGATTCCCAAGGGCTCACGCAACAAGTATGAGTACCACAAGACGGCCGGGGTGCTCAAATTGGACCGGGTGCTCTATTCATCATTGCACTACCCGGGCGATTACGGGTTGATCCCTCGCACGTACTATGAGGATGGCGATCCTTTGGACATCCTGGTGATGATCAACGAGCCAACCTTCCCCGGATGTATCATCGAAGCGCGCCCGGTCGGCGTGTTTCGCATGATGGATAAGGGACTGCCGGATGACAAGATACTGGCGGTGCCAGCCAGCGATCCGCTGGCCCAGGGGTACGCGGACATTAGCGATCTTCCGCCCCACTATCTGCGCGAGGTGGCACACTTTTTCGAGGTATACAAGGACCTGGAAGGAGAGCGCACCCGGCCCCTTGGTTGGGAGCCGGCCGAGGTCGCCCGAGAACGGATCCTACATTCCATCAATCTGTACCGCACTCATTTTCAACCCCCCAGATTATGATTTTGCGCCCAGATGCCGCCAGCGCTCTCCAAGTCGCCAAAGGTCGAATCCTGGTGGTGGATGACGACCCGACCATGGTGGATATACTCCGACAATCGCTGACGCTGGCCGGTTACCAGGTGAATTGCGCCGGCACCGGGTTGGAGGGCGTGGAGCTGGCACGCCGATGGGCGCCAGACCTCGTCCTGATGGATGTGACGATGCCCCAGATGGACGGTTTTTCGGCCTGTCAACAACTCAAGGCCGACGAGTCCACCAGGCTTGTCCCAATCATCGTCCTCACTGCGCTGAACGATCGCGACGACAAACTGCGGGCTATGGAGCTTGGAGCTGACGAGTTCATCTGCAAACCACCCGACCTTCAGGAACTGCTCGTCCGCATCGGAACCCTTCTCAAGGTCAAGCGCCTCGGCGATGAGGTGCTGGATACCTCCCGGTTGCTGCGCGAGGTGGAGCAGACCAAGAACGACCTGGTGACCATGATTGTTCACGACCTGCGCGGTCCGCTGGCGTCCATCACCAATGGCATCGAACTGCTGCGGCGCCGGCAGGACGAACGGGATTCGGAGGCGAGACAGGCGCTGTTGGCCAGCACCCTGCTGGCCAGCCGGCAAATGGCGAACATGCTAGAGACGATGCTGCACGTCCAGTTGTTGGAAACCGGCAAGATGCCGGCGAAACACGAACCGGTTCTGCTGGATCAGCTGGTGGACGAGTGCGCCCAAGCAGTCCGCCCTCTGTTGGACAAGGATCAGATCCGCATTGATGTCAAGGTGGAGCAGCCGCCGGGCGGATTGATTGCCGACGGTACCCTCTTGATTAGGGTTGTGAACAACCTGTTGTTCAATGCCATCCGGTTCAGCCCGGCCGGCGGGCGCATCGGGGTATGGTCGCAAACCAGCGACCGGTGGGTGGTGCTGAACGTGGCCGACGAGGGGCCGGGTATTCCGCCAGATCAGCGGGAGAGCGTCTTTGAGAAAGGATTCGGCTCTGGCGGGTATCGGTCCGGTGGAGGTTTTGGATTGGGATTGGCATTCTGCAAAATGGCCGTGGAGGCCATGCGGGGACGGATTTGGGTGGAGGAGATGTCGCAGGCGGGGGCCCTGTTCCGCGTCGCTTTGCCGCTCCCGACGCCCATGAGGTAAATCGACGAACTTCCATGCCGTTCTAGAATGGAGAGGGCATATGAAACATCCGCAGGCCAAAAATACCATTACCACTGACTTTGTAACGGTAAGCTACCGCATCTCTTGCCGTCTGGCGGTGCCCGTTGGTGGGCTTTTTGCCCTCCTCATCGACCCGCTCAACTCCTACCTGGAGCTTCAGGACGTTTATATCTCCCGAGTCAACGCACCGGGCACTATCGTGGCCCATCGCGAGCAGGCCGCCCTGCGGAAGGATAGCGTCCTGTTTTGCGTCCTGACCCGCCGTGAGGACGGCGACCCACCCAAGGGCACCGGATTCTTCCTTCGGCCTGTCTCCCGCCCTGCTCTTATGACCCTTCCCTCGTTCGAGATCCGCGGTCAGGTAGAGGCCGAAGGCAGGGCGACCCCCCGCGATATCCTGGTGCAGACCTCAAACCGGTATGTTCCCATATACGACGCGACGGCGACCTATGCGCTAAACCCCGCCATCTCGTTTGAGGGCCAACTGATGCTCGTGAATCGGGACCAGCTGGAGGCGTTGTTCATGCCGGAAGACTGATGGCGTGCCGCAGGCACCGGCCGACGATCCAAGGAGGCATATAAATGGCGCGAATCTTGGTCATTGACGACGACCCGCAGTTGCTTCGCATGTTGGGCATCATGCTGGAGCGCTCGGGCCACGAACGAATCCTGGTCACCAGTGGCCGGGAAGGCGTCGATCACGCTGTCAGGAACCCACCCGATCTGGCTGTTGTGGACATCATGATGCCAGATATGAGCGGCCACGATGTGGTTAGGGAGATCCGCGCCAATCCGGCGACAGTCGACGTGCCCATCCTCATTCTGACGGCGCGCACACAATCGGTAGATAGAGAGGCAGCGCTTGCCTGCGGCGCCGACGACTTTGTGGCCAAGCCTGTTACTCCCCAAGAGCTCTCGGACAAGATCACCGAGATGCTTGACCGTCCAGCAAAAAAGGCTCGCGGCCGCGTCATCACGCTGTTAAGCCTGCGCGGCGGTGTCGGTGTAACCACAATAGCCACCAATCTGGCGTCCGCGCTCCGCCTGCAGCTTGGACCCAACATCACGCTGGTAGACCTATCGCCCAACTCGGGGCATGTCGCCCTCCAGCTCAAGATCCAGCCGCAGCGCACGTGGCTGCGCCTGCTTCAGCAACCGGACCTGAACTCCGACCTGGTCCGGTCACTGTTGACTAACCATTCCGTCGGGTTGAACCTGTTGGCTGCCCCAGTGGCGCCCACCATGAACGCCAGCCTGACGGAAGGTCAGGTGGCTGCCATCGCCAGCATCTTGAGCGACGGGGCGGAATACGTCATCATTGACGCCCCTCCCACGCTGAGCGCCATGTGCGTGGGAGCCCTGCGGGCTTCGGATCTGGTTCTGCTGGTCCTCACACCGGACGTGGCTTCTGTTCAGACCGCGGCCGGCACGCTGCACGCCTTGGTGGAGTTGGGAATCAGCGGAAAGCGGATTCACCTCCTGTTGAACCATCCTGCCTCCCAACCAGGCCTGTCCAAACAGGCAGTTGAGCACGGGTTGCGCCGGACCGTGACCTTTTCTGTGCCATTTGATGCCTACCAACCGCGTGCCCTGGCTCAGGGAAAACCGCTCGCCCTGGAGGACACGGTTTCACCGCTGCCCGACGCCGTGCGGAAGATTGCCACTGCGCTCGTCAAGCCTATTTGAACCGGCTGGTCTGGTTTCCCATCCTTCTGGCGTTGGCCGCCCGGGTAGTTCCCGGGCCGCACACCGTGGACGACGCCTTTATCACGTTTCGTTATGCAGCCAACCTGGCATCTGGGCATGGCCTGACGTACAACCCGGGCGAGTGGGTTATGGGCAGCACCACGCCGCTGTACACGTTGATACTCGCGGCAGCCTACCGCTGGTTGGACGCGGTCGATCTCGCCCACTTTTCCTGGCTCTTTAACGCCCTACTGGACACAGCAGGTACCGCGCTGCTCTTCCGGCTGGGCCGCAAGCTGACCGGTGATTCGCTGGTCGGCTGGGGCGCAGCTTTGCTCTGGTCGGTCACGCCTCACAGCGTCACTTTTGCCATCGGCGGCCTGGAGACCTCGCTGGTGATCGCACTGTTGCTGGCAGCCATGGCCTTGCACCTTGAGGGGCGCGATGGGTGGTGCGGTCTGGCGCTCGGTTTGGGAGTCCTGACGCGGCCGGATGTGCTCATCGCCGCCGGGTTGGTGCTGGGTGCCGAATCGGTGCTCCGGTTCGTCAGAGCCTGGCGCATGGACGCACACCCCGGTCAGCAAGTAGCCGCCCGTACCGCATGGGTGGCGAAATCACTTCCCGTGCGAGCGGTCCTGGCCACGCTAGCCCCCATCCTGCCCTGGGCCCTGTATGCTACCGTTATCTTTGGTAGTCCCCTGCCCCACAGCATCGCCGCCAAGACAGTGGCATACCGCCTCAGTCCAGAAGCAGGCCTGGTTCGCATCCTGCAGCACTATGCCACGCCGTTCCACGAGCATCTGATCCTCGGCGGGAAGTGGGTAATAGTCGGGTTGGTGCTCTATGGCACCCTGTATGCCATCGGCGCCTGGGCGGCCGGACGGCAGGACCGGCGGTCGGTTCCCTGGTTCGCCTATCCCTTGGTGTACGGTGCAGTATATGCGCTGGCCAACCCGCTCTTGTTTCGCTGGTACCTGAGCCCGCCCGTGCCCTTTGGTTACCTGGGCATCCTGGCCGGAGTGCACGCGCTGTCCCGGGCGGTGACGCGCGAACGGAGCCGGGCACGCTGGGCTCTGCTGACGATGGTAGCGCTGTTTTTTGGCGCTCTCCTGAACGCGTGGCACCTGGAAACCCAACCGGGAGCGACGCGGCCGAACCCGGCACCAGAAATGGCCTTTGTCGAACTGGAGCGCCAGTACCTTCAGGTGGCGCTGGATCTCCGGCCGGTGCTGCAGCCCGGGGACAGGTTGGCAGCGGCTGACATTGGGGTCGTGGGTTGGTACACGGACGCGCCGGTCCTGGACCTAGTTGGCCTGGTCTCTCCGCAGTCAACTCCCTATTACCCCTTGCCCGAGGCGGCTTATGCCATCAATTTCGCGGTGTCCGCTGACCTGGTGCTGGCGGAACGTCCGGACTTTGTTGTCATCCTGGAGGTCTATGGCCGGAACACGCTGCTTCGCGATGACCGGTTCCGCGCCCAGTACGCGCTGTGGATGAGCTACCCATCGGGCATTTATGGCAGCCAGGGGATGCTCGTCTTTCGCCGGGCGGCCTCGTAGCTCGGACCTGCCTGGCGCGACGGTTGACGGTCCAGGTAAGAATGTTTACCGCCGGGCGGGCTTGGTGGCGAGGCAGTAGAGTGGAGAGGATGGGATGGTCCCGTCCAGACGCTGCAGGCTACCGCCGGCAGCGTGGCACGGAGGACCCTGGCACAAGGAGGCAGCGCCATGCAAGACAGAGTTGTTACCCAGGTTATCACCCCGGCTTTGGTGTCCGAGGGCGCTGGCGTCCGCCTGAGGCGCAGTTTTCCCGGCCGCTCACTGGACCATTTGGATCCTTTCCTCTTGCTGGACGATTTCTCCTCGGATCGGCCGAAAGACTACCTGGCCGGTTTTCCCATGCATCCGCATCGAGGCATCGAGACCGTCACCTATCTGCTGGATGGTGAGGTACACCACCAAGACAGTATCGGCCATGCGGGAGTTGTCGGCCCGGGGGATTGTCAGTGGATGACCGCCGGCCGCGGCATCCTGCACGAAGAGATGCCCCGCCCGGTGGACGGCCGGATAGCCGGTTTTCAACTGTGGGTCAACCTGCCGGCCCGACTCAAGATGACGGCGCCGCGCTACCAGGAGGTGCCGGCCTACCGGATTCCGCAGTTGCTGCTCGATGACGGGGTCCAGGTCCGGCTGGTGGCCGGTCGTGTGGGCCAGGTGGAGGGACCGGTGAGGGAGATCGCGGCCGAACCAACCTACCTGGACGTCACCATTCCGGCCGGCGTCCGGTTCCAGCACCCGGTGGAGCAGTCGCACAATGCGTTAATCTACCTGTACGCCGGAGTGGCGCACGTGAGCGAGCAGCAGCTGGAAGCGCCCCGGTTGGCCGTGCTGGGCGAAGGGGACCGGGTCATCATCCATGCAACCGATGCGGCGGCACATCTGCTGCTGGTGGCTGGTCGTCCCTGGGGCGAACCGGTTGCCCGATACGGCCCGTTCGTGATGAACACCCGCGAGGAGATCCAGCATACGCTGCTCGAGTTGCGCCAAGGTACGTTCATCCGATAAGGTCAAGAAAAAAGGACCAGGCCCGTTGTTACAGGCCTGGTCCCGTTGGTTGGTGGGCGGGTTGCCGCTAGCGGTAGCTCTGCAGCACTTTGAGATAGTTCGCCCGCTCGTAGGCCGCCGGCTCGGCGATGGCCCGGTGGCTCATGCTCCCCTTCATCTGGGTGATGGACTCGTATTCGTGCTGTTCCATCCAAGCATGGACGCCAGCAACGATCTCGCCGATCTTGCCTACCCCCTCCTTGAGCAGGACCGAACAGACGTGGACGACATCCGCGCCGGCCATCACCGCCTTGAGAACACCCTCGCTGCTGTGAACGCCGCTGGTGAGCGCCAGGCTGGCGTTCACCTGACCGTACAGAATGGCGATCCAGCGCAGCGGCAGGCGCATCTCATAGTCTGCGCTGAGCGTGAGGTTGGGGGTCACTTCTAGCTTTTCCAGGTCAATGTCCGGTTGGTAAAAGCGGTTGAACAGCACCAGCGCATCGGCCGGCCCCTCGACGTCCAGCCGCTCGGCGACGTTGGCCAGCGCAGTAAAGTAGGGGCTCAGTTTCATGGCCACCGGAATGGTCACGTTCTCTTTGACCGCCTTGAGCACGTCGATATAGTGGGCCTCCACGTCCAGCCCAAACATGTCGGCGCCGGTAGCCAGATAGTACACGTTCAGCTCCAGCCCGTCGGCGCCTGCCTGCTGGATCTTGCGGGCATAGTTCACCCATCCGCCAACGCTAGATCCGTTAAGGCTGGCAATGATGGGAATGTCCACCGACTCTTTGATTTTGCGAATGTGCTCCAGGTAATCGTCCGGGCCCACCCGGTAATCCGCCACGCGCGGAAAGTAGCTGAGCGCCTCGGCATAGCTCTCGGTGCCGTGCTCCAGGAAATGCTCCAACGCGTCGGCCTCCATCTCGATCTGCTCTTCAAAGATCGAATGCATCACAATCGCCGAGGCCCCGGCATCCTCCATAGCTTTGACGGTGCCGACCTCGCGCGAGAGCGGTGAAGCCGAAGGCACCACCGGATGCTTGAGCTTCAATCCCATGTAATTCGTGGTCAGGTCAACCATGTTCACCTCCTCAGTGCTTGCCGACTGATTCTAGCCCTCGGAGGAGGACTGCTTGGCGCTGTAATCCATCGCTGCCATCTGTTCGTACATCCGCCAACGCCGTAGTACATCGCCCTGTCCCAGCTCCAGCAGTTGTGCAGCCCGTTCCGGCTGGAATTGCGTCAGCATCCGGTAACGGTTCTCATTGTACGCGTAATCCCGCAACGAAATCGTGGGCGGCTTGGAATCCAGTTGCAGCGGGTTCAAGCCCTGTTCCAGGCGGCGCGGGTCATACCGGAAAAGCGGCCAGTGCCCGGACGCTACCGCCAGCTCCTGCTGGCCAAACCCCTTGGACATGTCAATGCCGTGCGAGATGCAGTGCGAATAGGCAATAATCAGACTGGGACCAGGGTAGGATTCCGCTTCTACAAAGGCCCGGACCGTCTGGTTGTCGTTAGCGCCCATGGCCACCTGCGCCACGTACACCGAACCATAGGTCATGACCATCAGGGGCAGGTCCTTCTTGCCCAGTGACTTGCCGGCCGCGGCAAACTTGGCCACCGCCGCCCGCGGGGTCGACTTGGACATCTGCCCACCGGTATTGGAATAGACCTCAGTGTCCAACACCAGCACGTTGACATCCCGGCCCGACGCCAGCACATGATCCAGGCCGCCGTACCCGATGTCATACGCCCAACCGTCGCCGCCGATGATCCATACCGACCGCCTGACCAGCGCATCGGCAACGCTGGCCAACTGGGCCGATTCCGGAGCGCCGATCCCGGCCAGCCGCCGTTTGAGCTCCTCCACCCGCTCACGCTGGGCCGAGACTCCCGCTTCGTCTTCCTGAGCCGCCTGGAGCAACTCGTCGACCAGCACACCTCCAATGCGGGGCCGCAGCGCAGCCAGCAACTCGCCGGCGAATTCTTTCTGTTTATCCAACGTGAGCCTGAAGCCAAAGCCGAACTCGGCATTGTCCTCGAACAGGCTGTTGGCCCAGGCGGGCCCGCGGCCGTCCGCGTCGCGCGCCCACGGCGTCGTGGGCAGGTTGCCGCCATAGATGGAGGAGCAACCGGTGGCGTTGGCAATAACCGCCCGGTCACCGAAAAGCTGGCTGACTAGCTTGACATACGGCGTCTCGCCGCAGCCGGCGCAAGCGCCGGAGAACTCGAATAGCGGCAGCAGGAACTGGGAACCCTTGACCGTGCGGATGTTCAACTTGGTCCGATCAAAATCAGGAATCGAAAGGAAGAACTCCCAGTTGTCCCGTTCCTGGTAGCGGATGGCCGGTTGGGGTGCCATGTTGATGGCCTTGAGACCCACCTGATCCTTACGCTTGGCCGGACAGGCGTACACGCACAAACCGCAGCCGGTGCAGTCCTCGGGCGCCACCTGGATGGTAAAGCGCATGCCCTTGAACTCCCGACCCTTGGCCTCGGTGGATTTGAAGGTGGGCGGCGCCCCGTCCCCCACCAGTACCTCCGGGTCGTAAGCCTTCATGCGTATGACAGCGTGTGGGCACGAGAGGACGCACTTGCCACACTGGATGCAGGTATCCGGGTCCCAAACTGGGATTTCCATGGCGATGTTGCGCTTTTCCCAGCGAGTGGTGCCGGTGGGGAACGTGCCGTCCAGCGGCATTGCCGAGACGGGCAGGTCGTCCCCCTTGAGCGCCATGATGGGTGCGGTCACGTACCGAATGAACTCGGGCGCCTCCTCGGCGACCATCGGCGGACGGTCAAAGGCGCTGGTGGCCTCTCCCGGAACCTCTACCTGATGTAGGTTGACCAGCGTCTGGTCCACGGCTTCAAAGTTCTTTCGCACGACGGCCTCGCCCCGCTTGCCATAGGTCTTGACGATGGCCTGCTTAATGGCGGCAATGGCTTCGTCGCGGGGCAGAATGCCCGAGATGGCAAAGAAACAGGTCTGCATGATGGTGTTGATCCGCTCACCCATGCCCGTCTGGTTAGCCACCTCGTAGGCGTCGATGACAAAGAATCGGATTTGTTTGTCAATGATCTGCTGTTGGACAGACCGCGGCAGGCGGTCCCAGACGTCGGCCGGCCCATAGATGCTGTTCAGCAAAAAGACGGCGCCCTCTTCGGCCGCGGCCAGCATGTCGTACCGCTCCAGAAAGCTGAACTGGTGGCAGGCGACAAAGCTGGCATTGTTGATCTGGCAACTCTGGCGGATGGTGCGGGGCCCAAAGCGAAGATGGGAAACCGTGACCGTGCCCGCCTTGCGCGAGTCGTAGACAAAGTAACCCTGCGCATAGTTGGACGTCTCATCACCTATGATCTTGATGCTGTTCTTGTTGGCGCTCACGGTTCCGTCCGAGCCCAGACCGTAGAACAGGGCTCGCACTACGTCCTTGGGCTCCACGTTGAACGTTTTATCGTAGGGAATGCTCAGGTGGGTGACGTCGTCCTCGATGCCCACGGTAAAGTGGCGCTTGGGTGCCGGCCGAACCATCTCGTCGAACACCCCCTTGGCCATGGCCGGGGTGAACTCTTTGCTGGAAAGCCCGTACCGCCCGCCGATCACTTGCACGTTGCGCCCGGTCTCGGCCAAGGCGGTGATCACGTCCTGGTACAGGGGTTCGCCGATGCTGCCCGGTTCTTTGGTCCGGTCCATGACGGCAATGGCCTTGACCGAGGGCGGCAGCGAAGCAGCAAAATGCTCCACGCTGAACGGCCGGTACAGCCGCACCTTGAGCACGCCCACCTTTTCGCCGGCGCGATTCAGGAATTCGGCCGTATCGTGCGCCACCTCGGCCGCCGAGCCCATGATCACCATGACCCGCTCGGCATCCGGGGCGCCCACATAGTCAAACAGGTGATACTGCCGGCCGGTGAGCGCGGCGAAGCGGTCCATGGTCTGCTGCACAATACCCGCCACCCGCATGTAGTGGGGGTTGGAGCGCTCCCTCGCCTGGAAGAAGACATCGGGGTTCTGTGCCGTCCCGCGGATCACCGGGTCATTCGGGTTCAGCCCCCGCGCCCGGTGCGCCATGACCAGCTCGTCGTCGATCATGGCCCGAATGTCCTCCACCGCCAGCTGCTCCACCTTGTTAATCTCGTGGCTGGAGCGAAAGCCGTCAAAGAAGTGGCAGAAGGGCACCGACGCCTGCAGCGTGGCCGAGTGGGAGACCAGCGCCATATCCATGATCTCCTGGATCGAACCGCTGGCCAAAAACGCAAATCCGGTTCCGCGGGCCAGCATGACGTCGCTGTGATCGCCAAAGATCGAGAGCGCGTGCGCGGCGACGGTGCGTGCCGACACGTGGAAGACCGTGGGCATCAGCTCGCCGGCGATCTTGAACATGTTGGGGATCATCAGCAGCAGGCCCTGCGAGGCGGTAAAGGTGGTGGTGAGAGCGCCGGTCTGAAGAGCGCCGTGCAGCGCGCCGGCCGCGCCCCCTTCGCTCTGCATCTCGGCCACCAACGGGATGGTGCCCCAGATGTTCTTTTGCCCGGCGGCCGAGAACTCGTCGGCATGCTCACCCATCGGGCTGGATGGGGTGATGGGATAGATAGCGATAACCTCGCTGACCTGGTGGGCAACGTATGCCGCTGCCTCGTTGCCGTCAATTGTTACCATCTGCCTTGCATCCATGAATTGTACTTTCTCCTGTGCTCTGTTCCGTACCTCTTGCGTCGTTTTGGCTATCGGACCTCGTACCTGATCCGCAGATCAGCAGGCCAATGGCATTCACCGCCCAGGCAACCGACACCATCGGCGAACTGCGCGCCATGCGATGATTGTCCCACCCTGCCCGGCCGCCGGATAGTGACAAACGGCACACGCGCAATTGAGGGTTGTCATGCCAAGAGGGCTGACCATGGACCCGACGGCGGACTAGTAGTTGGCTACCTCCCGGTAACCCCGCCGCAAGACCTGGATGTTCGGTTCCACGAGGTGTTTGCGACGCTCGGGCAGATGGTCCCGCAAAGCTTGTTCCACCGCAGCCAGGGGCACAACCGGGTTGGCCGCCAGCATTCCGCCCATGAGGACCATGTTGGTCATTCTTACGTCGCCCATACCGCGAGCGATGTCGTTTCCCGGAATATTGAAGACCCGGATATCCTGGCGCTCGGCCGGCAGGTTGATCATCGAGCTGTTGACCACCAGAACCCCGCCGGTTTTGAGCTCTTCCCGGAACTTTTCCATCGACGGGTTATTCAGCACAATGACCACGTCGGGGTTGCGCACGATGGGGGAGCCGATCTCCTCATCGCTGATGATGACCGTGCAACGCGCCACTCCTCCGCGCATCTCCGGGCCATAGGAAGGGATCCAAGTCACCTGGCGACCGATGTCCATGGCGGCATACGTCAGTAGTTGCCCGGCAAATAGCGCCCCCTGGCCCCCAAAACCCGATACCACAATAGATTGGTGCATCACGCTTTCTCCCTGGTTCCAGGCCGCTGGACCAACCTCACAACTCCTTTACGGCCTCTGCCACCTTGAAATCGCCCAGCGGAAAATACGGGATCATGTTGTCCCGCAGCCATTCCAGCGACTCGACCGGGTCCATCTTCCAGTTGGTCGAGCACGTGGACAGGAGCTCCACCATGGAGAACCCCAATCCGGCCATCTGCGTCTTGAACGCGGTGAGAATGGCCTTTTTTGCGCGGCGGATGTGGCGAACGTCATGCAGAGACTGGCGACTGATGTAGGCGGCACCGTCCAACGTCGCCAGGAGCTCGCACATGCGGAGCGGGTATCCAGCGATAGAGACGTCCCGGCCCAGTGGCGACGAACTCGTCTTCTGATCCTCCAGCGTCGTGGGCGCCATCTGCCCGCCGGTCATGCCATAGATCGCGTTATTGATAAAGATGACTGTGATGTTTTCGCCCCGGCCGGCAGCGTGAACGATTTCGCCAGTGCCAATGGCTGCCAGGTCTCCATCGCCCTGATAGGTAAATATCACCTTGTCCGGGTGGGTGCGCTTCATGCCGGTGGCCATGGCCGGCGCCCGGCCGTGGGCCGCCTCGGCAAAATCAACGTCAAAGTAGTAATAGGCCAGCACCGAACAGCCCACCGGCGCAATGCCAATGGTTCGCCCGCGAACGTTCAACTCGTCCAACACTTCGCCTACCAGCCGGTGTGCAGTCCCATGGGTGCAGCCCGGGCAGTAGTGGGTGTGCACCTGAGTCAAGGACTCGGGTCGTTGGTACACCAATTCTTCCGTCACCTCAGTCATGGCACATCTCCGCGTGTATCTTTTCGACGGCATCGAACACCTCGTCCGGCAGCGGGATCACTCCGCCCATGCGGCCGTAGAATTCGACAGGATAATCCTTCCCGACGGCAAGCCGAACGTCCTCCAGCATCTGGCCGGCGCTCATTTCCACCACCAGGATCCGCCGCGCCTGGTGCGAACGGGTCTCCAACGCGGCCGAGGGGAACGGAAAGAGCGAGACGGGGCGAAAGACGCCCGCCCGGATACCCTTCTGACGCGCCATGTCGGCCGCCGTCTGGGCGATCCGTCCCATGGTCCCGAACCCGACCATCAGGATATCTGCATCCTCTGCCCTGTGCTCCCTGTAGCGCACCTCATTCTCGCGGACGCGTTGCACCTTGGCCTGCAGTCGAAGGTTGAGCGTCTCTAGCTTCTCGGCGCTCAGAAACAGCGAGGTAATGATCCGGTGCGATCGCCCGTCCGCACCTACTAGCGCCCAATCTGGCTGTTCCGTACTGATGTCCCGCATGGGCGGCATCTCGGCGGGTTCCATCATCTGGCCAATATTGCCGTCCGCCACCACAATGACCACCGTCCGGTACTTTTCCGCCAGGTCAAACGCCTCGTAGACCAGGTCGACGCCTTCCTGTACAGTCGCCGGCGCCAACACCAGTGGCCGGAAATCACCGTGACCGCAACTGCGGGTCACCTGGAAATAGTCCCCCTGGCTGGGCTGGATGTTGCCCAGGCCCGGGCCCCCGCGCATGATGTCCACCAGCACCACCGGGACCTCGGAGGCGGCAATGTACGAGAGGCCCTCCTGCATCAGACTGATACCCGGACTGGACGAAGATGTCATCACCCGGACGCCGGTGCAGGCAACACCGTACACCATGTTGATGGCTGCCAATTCGCTTTCGGCCTGCAGAAAAGTGCGGCCCAGCCGCACCATCCGCAGTGAAAGGTATTCCAGCAGCTCCGTCTGCGGTGTGATGGGGTATCCAAAATAGGCTACCACCCCAGCTCGCACGGCGGCTTCGGCCAGCGCCTCGTTACCCTTCCAAAGCTCTCTTGCCATCTTTACCTCCTAACGGGCACGGACCGGGACCTGACGATAGACCGTAAAGCAAACGTCCGGGCATATGATGGCACACATGCCACAGCCCGTGCACCCGTCGGCATCCACAACCTCGGCCACCAGATACCCCTTTTCGTTCAAGCGGGAGGATATCGCCAGGATCTCCTGCGGGCAGACCGAGACGCACAACTTGCATCCCTTGCAGCGCGCCTCGTCAATCACCGTTCTTCCTTTTGCCATGCCTTGCCTCCTACTTCCACACGATTGGTGCTCTTTCCCCCGGCGTACCGTGGGGTTTGGGGACAATCCTCCTCCAACGAACCCAAAGACCAGAACCGTTCAACAGGCGACCGACGGGGTCTAGCTCTGCGCCGGTGTTCCACCGCTGATTGTATCCGGTTTTCTCCAGATCTGCCATGCCAAGTTTCACAGCCTCCACCTGAACATTCTCATATCTGTTCATCTTTCAGCCCGCCGGATGCTTTACACGCCTTTGCCACTGTGCTAAAGTAAGTCTATGCGAGTCGCCATTTTGTCCCGGCAGGAATCACTGTACAGCACGCGCCGGCTGCAGGAGACCCTCTCACGACGTGGTCACCAGGTTCGGGTGGTAGATCCCTTGGCCTACCCACTGATCTTCGGCGGCCGAACCACCGTTTTCCGCCCGGCGGATGCTACTCAAGCGCTGATCCCCAGGATAGGCGCCTCCATCACCGCGCTGGGATGTGCGGTGGTGCGGGCTTTCCAGCAGCAAGGAGTCTGGTCTTTGAACCCGGCTGAGGCGATCACGTGCTCCAGGGACAAGCTGCTCAGCGTGCAACTTCTCAGCAGTCACCAGGTGCCGGTGCCGCGGACGGCCGTGGTCAGCCATCCGCGAAACCTCCCGCAGGCCATCGAGGAGGTGGGCGGCCTACCCGTTGTTCTCAAACTGCGGCGCGGGACCCAGGGCAAGGGCGTGATACTAGTGCGGACATTATCGGCCGCCTGGCATGCGTATGCAGTGCTCAACGACTTTCAGCAGTACACCCTGGTTCAGGAATACGTGGCCGAAGCCAGAAACCGTGACATGCGGGTCATCGTCGTGGGGGATCAAGCGGTGGCGGCGATGGAGCGACAAGCACCGCCGGGCGATTTCCGGGCTAACATCCACCGGGGAGGCAGCAGCCGCGCCATCCGACTGGATCCGGCGACCGCCGCGCTGGCGGTCAAAGCGGTCCGCGTCCACGGGCTGGGGTTGGCTGGAGTGGACCTAATCCTGACCGCTCGTGGAATCGCCGTCATTGAGGTCAACTCCTCGCCTGGATTGGAGGGGATTGAGGCGGCCACGGGGACGGACATCGCTGACGTCGTAGCCGGCTATGTCGAAGCCCAGGTAGTACAGGTGGATGCTCTGCCTGTCAAGTAAAAACGGGCCGGCCTACCACCGGGTTTGAGCGGCGGACGACCACTCAGTCCCCGAACTTGCGATGGTTGCCGTGGCCGTTTCGGCGAACACAAAGGTGCCCTTGGGCATCGATCAACTCGCTGCACAAACCACACACCGGCCGTCCGCCCTCGACTTCCAGCAACGCCCGATCTCGCAGCGACTGCATCTGCTCCCGTGTTGCCCAGAACCGGGCGGCGTCCGCCCCTTCGTCGCCTCCCTCTTCTTCTACCACCTGATACGCGATCAGGACCACCATGTCGGCCGATTCGTCGTATCCCAAGGCCATCTGCGCCACACGAAAGGCCGGATCCGCAGGTTGGCGCAAGTTCGCATCCAGCGAAACGACCGGCGAGGACGGGCGGGGAAACCGAGCGTTCAACTCGGCCAGGAAATCATCCAGGCTGGCTGCCAGCAGAACCGCGTGTTGTTTTTCGATGATCAGGGTGACCACCTTGGCTCCCTGGCTGGCCTGCAGGTAGAATACCCGACGGCCGGGTGGACCAACCGCGCTGATGGTGATGGTAGTGACCGGGTTCAAGTTGTATATCCTGGCCATTTCCGAGCCTTTGATTGCTTCCCCTCAGGGAGCGCCTATTATACTCGCTTTCTCGTTTGAGTCACACCGGGCCTTGACCATCGGCGGATTACTGCTATAATGACATTGAATCGCGGGCGTGGTTCAGCGGTAGAACGTCTCCTTGCCAAGGAGAAGGTCACGGGTTCGAATCCCGTCGCCCGCTTGGGGCCGGTCGCAGTACTGGCCCCATCTTGTATGGCGACGTGGCCAAGTGGCAAGGCAAGGGTCTGCAAAATCCTGATCACCGGTTCAAATCCGGTCGTCGCCTCTCCCAACCATGACGCCTGGTACATTTGCCAGGCTTTTTTTGTGGACGTTGCCGGCCGGCAAGAGCGTGGTACAATGCAGCCCACATAGCGCGGCTGCTTGGAGACAGTTCCATGGATACACGGGTCCCCAATATCGTCGTTGGGCGCTTGCCCATCTATCTTCGCTCGTTGGAACACCTGGCAGAACAGGGTCACGGCATCATCTCCTCCCACCAGCTGGCCGCCCTTCTGGGAACCAGCGCCGCCCAGATCCGCAAGGATCTGTCGCACTTTGGCGAATTCGGCAAACAGGGCACCGGCTACCACATCCCATACCTGATCGTCCAGCTCAAGCGGATCCTCAAGGCCGATCAGGAGTGGGAAGTAGCGTTGGTGGGGGTAGGCGACATCGGCCACGCGCTGCTGCGCAACCGAGACCTTCCGCGGCGAGGGTTTCGCATTGTGGCTGCGTTTGACAGCGACCGCGACAAGGTGGGCACTCGATTCGGCCAGGTGACTGTCCACGAGCTCGAGCAGTTGGCCCAGGTTATCCAGGGTCAGGGGATCCAGTTGGCCATCGTGGCGGTACCACCGGCCGCAGCGCAAACGGTCACCGACGCCCTGGTAGCAGCCGGAATACGGGGCGTGCTCAACTACTCACCCATCGCCGTAAGCGTGCCGGATCATGTGCGGCTGCAGCAAATCGACCCGGTCACCCACCTGCAGCACATGACCTATTACGGTTAACCGAGTCGCCCTCCGGCCACGTCGTCCACGGCCGCAGGCCCGGACGGGTGCCAATCAGGCCAAGAGCGGCCCAAATCCGCAGGGGGCTCTGACCACCCACCAATCCAGGTTCGGGCGATCCAGGAGCAGCTCAAAAACCGCTCCGGCACCAGTCATGACCAGTACATGCCGGCCAGCCGCGTCCACCCAGGTACGGCCGGTCGCCGCGGGGTGGATCACGCTGCCACGCCAAGTGAAACTGAGAACGTGCGGCCTCCCTTGCTCGTCAAAGTGAGCCGCGACCGCCGTCCGAGCCCGCTCCATGTTCATGGGAATCCGGCCGAAAGGTAGCGACACAGCAGATCCAGGGCGGCGTCGGCCGACTGGCGCTTGTTCGACCGTCGGTCACCCAACCAGAGATGGCGCTCGTGCCAGTCGCCGACCGGTCCCGAAACCGCCAGATGGACCAGGCCGACGGGTTTCTCGGCGCTCCCGCCGCCCGGGCCTGCAATGCCGGTGACGGCCAGCCCCACGTCTGCGCGCAGCAGACGCCGAACGCCCTGGGCCATCTGGAGGGCGACCGGCTCGCTGACCGCTCCAGCCGACAGCAGGAGCTCCGGCTCCACGTTCAGCAGCCAACGCTTGGCCTGGTCAGCGTAGGACACCACGCAGCCAATGAGATAAGCAGAGCTGCCGGGCACATCGGTCAGGCGGCTGCACACGAGTCCGCCGGTGCAGGACTCTGCCACGGCCAGGCTGAACCCAAGCGCCAGGAGCAGTTCACCTGCCCTCACCTCCCCATTCTCATCAGCCATCACCTACTCCCGCCAGACCCATCCAGGCCCGTGTTCCGGGCCACCTCTCGCACCAAGCTCGGCCGCCTCACCCGCTTCGGTTTATCGAGCGAGCAACGTCCGAGGTCTATCCCGTTGTTGCTCTCGCCCAACCGCCGTCAGGGCATCAGCCCGAGGAAACGCAGCGCGTATTTGGCATCCTCGTACCCTGGGTTCATATCCAGGGCCGCCTGGAATTCGACCGCTGCTTCCTCCACCCGACGCTGGCGGTACAATCCCCAGCCGCGCCAGAGCATCGCCTCCTCGGATTCCGGTGTCACCTGCAGCGCGTACTCGGCCAAAGCCACCAGATCATCGATCCGGTCGGTGTGGAAATAGGCCAGAAAGGGGCTGAACTGGTAGCGCCACATGCGCTGCGGCGCACCCAGTTGGCGCACACGGTCGAATGCGTCGGCCGCCTCGCCATAGCGTTCAAAGAACACCAGGTTCGAGCCCAGGTTAAACCAGGCAAAGACATCCTGGTCGTCCGCGTCGACCTCGTCCTGCGCCGTCTGCAGCGCGCGCTGACGATTCACGGCAAACTCGACGTCCGGACCCAGCAGAGCCTGCACGGTCGGCTCGCGTTCGGGGGGGTAGACCAGCATATAGACCCGGTTGAACGCCCGCCAGTTGGCGTCCAGGTCGGCGTACAGCACCGTCCGGTCTGGCCCATAGAACGAGTCCTGCGCGGTGAACGTCCCGGCGGCATCATCGTAGCCGGTCAGCAGCAGATAATGGCCGGCCCAGCGGTCGTCGCCCGGCCAGTAGCCTTGCTCCATCGGCATTCCCTCTTCGATGATCACCGGAAGCCCTTCCGCCAGGTAAGCACGCAGCGTGTCCAGATTGCCGCCCACCCGGTAACGGGCGTTCAACCAGGTGACATAGTTCCACACATAGTGCAGCAGCTCATCCACATTGACGTTGCGGTCCTCCTGGCTAGGTTTGATGACGGCTGCGATGTCCTGTTGAGTGCCTTGCCAGCCGTAGAACTTGAGCATCAACGAGAGCGTGGCTGCTCCGCAGTTGTTCCAGCTCTGCTTCTCCCACGGCGGGGAGGTCAACGCAACCCGGCCGGGCAGTGCCGTGGGGGTAGGCGTGGGAGTGGGCGTTGCTGTGGGCTCAGTCGTGCCAGTGGGACGCGGGGTAACCGTCGCCGCGGGCGGCGATGCAGTGGGTGAAAGCGTGACGCTGGCAGCCAGTGTGGGTGTCAGGCTGCTGGCAAGCGTGATAACGGCCGTCGGCGCGGCCCCAATCGGACGGACTACGCCGCGTACGTAGGCGCTGGCTGCATCCAACCGCCACCCTACCCGCGACTGCACCGCTGGCACCTGATAGAGAAGCGCCACTGCGGCGCACAGGGCACCCACAGACAGCGCTAGACCTAAACTCCGTTTCACATCCACCATTGTACCTGGGGGGTCCGGATGGGTCCACCCCTGGCGGTGCTCCCTGCCGGTTGATTCCTGCTTGACGGTGCTCTGTTCGGTATTGCATTTGTATCTTCAATTTAGTAACACCTATTGACACATATAGATTGGTGTACTAATATATCGCTATGAAATTGAGTGAGTACGCCCGCCAAGTTGGCGTGTCCTATCGCACGGCCTGGCGCTGGTTCAGGAGCGGTCAGGTGCAGGGCTACCAGGTTGAGACGGGCACCATCATCATCACCGAACCACTGCCGCAGGCCATGGCGCCGGCGCCCATTCGGAAGGTGGCTGTCTATGCGCGTGTCTCGGCCGCCGAGAACAGGGACAACCTGGAGTCGCAAGCCAAGCGATTGATCGACTACTGTGCCGCGAAAGGCTACCAGGTGGCGGCGGTGGTGAAGGAGATTGGCTCAGGTGTCAACGACACCCGCCCCAAGTTGATCAAGCTGATCACCGATCCTACCATCAGTCTCATTGTGGTTGAGCACCAGGATCGGCTGACCCTCTTCGGCTTCAACCACCTTGAGAAGCTGTTGGCCATGCA
>DCVT01000002.1 GCA_002328075.1 Anaerolineales bacterium UBA2181
CCTGGCGAGCATAGGTCAGGCTTTGCCGAAACACCATGCTCATCTTCTCTTTGAGCACCAATTGCGCCCGGAAGAGCTGCAGGGTGCTCTTGGCAAAGGGCCGATCATCAACGTCAACCCCCAAGGCGACCTTCCAACGCAGATCATAGTCCGCGCGGTCCTTGGCTTCTTCATCGGATACACCGTCGTGCGTCTGCAGCAACAACGCCGTCGCCAGCTGACTGGGCGGCACGCTGGGGCGTCCATTGTCTGGACACCTGCAGGAGCCCGGCGAAGTCCTCGTCGCGAAACAACTGGCCTCGTTGGCGAGCCAGAAAACCAGGGTGACATGCGTAGGGCGCAGACCCTTCCCACCGGTCAGGGTGACATGCATAGGGCGCAGACCCTCCGCGCCGGTCAGGGCAACCGCCTATTATGTCATGCTGAACGCAGTGAAGCATCTCCGTTGGCCGCGAAACGCAGACCCTTCCCTTCGGTCAGGGTGACATGACTATGGCGCAGACCCTCCCCGCCGGTCAGGGCAACCACCAATTATGTCATGCTGAACGCAGTGAAGCATCTCCGTTGGCCGCGAAACGCAGACCCTTCCCTTCGGTCAGGGTGACATCACTGTGGCGCAAACCCTTCCCGCCGGTCAGGGTGACATGCGTAGGGCGAAGACCCTTCCCGCCGGTCAGGGTGACATGCCTAGGGCGCAGACCCTTCCCGCCGGTCAGGGTGACATGCGTAGGGCGCAGACCCTTCCCGCCGGTCAGGGTGACGTGCTTGGCCTGCCGCGCCGAACGAGCTGATCGCTGCGACCGGCATTTGACGTCCGGGCCCCGAGTTGTTACTATCGATGCCAGTGAGGGAAGGCGCTTTCTTCCCGTTATGTACGAAAGGGTCACATATCATGGAATTCACATTGGATAGTAAGCTCGGCGATCTCCTGGCCGATCCTGAGGCCATCAAGGTCGTCGACCAATACCTGCCCGGCGCATCGGCCAACCCGTTGGTCGCGATGGCGAAAAACTTGTCACTCCGGACCATCGTGGCGATGCCGCAGGCGGCCATGCTGGGCCTCACCCCGGCCAAGGCCGAAGAGATCCTCGTCGAGGTCAACAAGCGGATGCCCAAAACTCAGGAGGAGCTCCAGAGCCAGATTAACCAGGTCGCCCCGCAGGTCCAGCGCGAGGTCAACCGGGTCGCTCCCGGAGCGGCCGAGCAGATCCAGCGCGAGGTTGGCCGGATCGTCCCGCCGACCACGCCGCCGGCCAAGAAGTAACTGGTCGATCCTGTCTTCCGGCCAGACCGGCCGGGAATCGCCTGATGAGCGCGGTCGGCGCCGCTTGCCGTGAACCGGCAGGCGCCGCCGACCCCTTCGTCCAATCAATCGAATATCCATGAGGAGGGGAGATGAGTGTTCTGCGCAAAATCCTGGGTATCTTGGTGATGATTGCCGGCATCTTGGGCCTGGTGATCAGTATTGCGGGATTGGTCGGCGCCTGGATGTACATTCCCAGCGCAGCCACCTATGTGATTTCCACCCTCGACACGCTCGATAACAGCGTCACCGTCAGCCAGAGCGTGATGCAGACAACCGGCGAGGCGCTGGGCGCCACGGTGACCAGCGTCGACGCGCTTTCCACCATGCTTTCCGCCAGCGCCTCCTCCATCGGCGACACCGCGCCGGTGTTGAGACAGGTTCAGACCTTTATGGAAGATGACCTGCCGACGTCGCTGGGTTCGGCCACCGCGGCCATCAGAACGGCGCAGGAAGCAGCCGGCGTTCTGGAAAGCACCATGCAGCAGCTCAACACGTTCCAGATGTTGTTGAGCGCCACGCCGCTGCTGGGCGACCTGCTGGGCGGGGCGACCCTACCGTTGTACGCGCCGGAAGTCCCGCTGGCCGACTCGCTGGGTGAAATGGCCATCAGCCTGGAGGGCCTGCCGGACACGCTGGCCGAGGTCTCGGCCAACCTGGACACGGCCGACGACAACCTGGCGGTGGTGGAGAGCAGCCTGACCACCATGGCCGACAGCGTCAAGGTGATCTCCAGCAGCCTGACCGAGTACAAGGTGATGGTCGTCGAATCCCGCAGCTCAATGGACAACCTGCGGCCGATTCTGAGCGGGCTCGAGGACAACCTGCCGCGCATTCTCAATTACATCTCCATTGCGCTGACGGCCATCCTGCTCTGGCTGCTAGCGGCCCAGATCGTGATCTTGAGCCAGGGCTGGGAGCTCTTCAAGGGGACGGCCGGGCGGATGGAGGGGTAAGGCCCCTCCTGGGTGGATCGTCCTCGTGCGGCGCGACCGCACCCATTGTTGAGCGCCGCAGGCTCAACCTGCGGTTCCAGCTGAACCTCTCTTGCCGGCCGTGACACGGCCAACAACAGAGGGCAGACCGTGACCCGTCTTGAGGCCTCGCCCGCCGCTTGCCAGGGGCACGTATTAACCGTTCACCGGCTGCCTGGATCAACGATAGAGATCGGAATGCGACCCCATGCGCTCAAACACAATCTGGTCTTCCACCAGTTTGTAGATGAGCAGCCAGTCCGGTTCGATGTGGCACTCGTGCCTTCCTTTGTAGGCACCCATCAGGGCATGATCGCGGTGACGCTCCGGCAAGGGGTCCTCGTTGATGAGCCCCGCCAGAACAACCTTGAGCTTGCCAGTGTCTTTGCCCCGACGCTGCAACCGCCGCAGATCGCGCTCGAACTGCGCTGTGTAGCGTGGCTTGAGCATCAGATTCCCAAACGGGCGAACAGGTCGTCCGCGTTTTCGCAGACGACGAGGTTTTCGCCAGAATCCGTATCCAAAAAGGTTCTCTTGGTGACGGCGTTGGGAATGCGTACCTCGAACGGCAATCCTCGGTGCATCTTGACCTGGTGGTAAAAGAGCGTAATGGCCTCAGTCGTGGAGAGGCCCAGGCTTCGGAAGAGTTCTTCGAC
The DNA here is from genome assembly GCA_002328075.1 of Anaerolineales bacterium UBA2181. GTDB lineage: Bacteria > Chloroflexota > Anaerolineae > Promineifilales > UBA4811 > UBA4811. Next base: position 2,934 of record DCVT01000002.1, read on the forward strand.
CTCACCCTTGAGGGTAGGATCGACACGTGCTCGAATCATAGCTGATTTGTTCACAGTTGCCTCCACTTCTGGACGATATTGTAGCATGTTTGGGATACAATGCCAAGCCTTCTGTCCAGGGAGTTGGTTCTAGCAGCCGATTCTCGGGTGAGCGTGCCGGGATCGGCGGCTTGATGCCAACCACCAGTGATGGTGTCAGGTAGGTGCAACAGCAATACAACCATACTTGAGGATGGAGCGCCCAAGACAGCGGTCATCTCGGCCAGAATCGACCCGGGCCTCAAGGACGCCGCGGAAGAGGTGTTCAACTGATGGTGCGGCAGGACAGGGAGATGGCCAAGCTGAAGGGGGAGCTGGAGGGCCCGGTAAAAGGAGATGCGATGCCGACCGAGTGCCGTGACCACATGCTGGCCGGTCGATAAATAGGCACGCGAGAGTGCCACATGGCGCCCGATTGGCTGCTAGTGTGTGAATCGGCCGCAAGCGAAATCGTCCTGATTGGAACTGGACCGCACCCATACCTCTTCCGTTAGCAACCGTCCACGCGGCTGTCCGGCCGTCAGCCGCCCGCCTCCCGCTTCCGGCGCGACTGCAGTCCGTCCTGCTGACCCAGGCATTGGGCGCTGTCTCTCTATGCCATCTGGACCACGTGATCGCGGCAACGGAACCCAGGCGTAGCGCGAATACCCGCCAGACCCGCCAGGTGGGTGAGCCCAAACGGTGGTTGCGGCGGCTCAAAATACCCCTGGTCATTTCGAGCGAAACCACTTGACAAACCCGCTTTTCTATATTATTTGCGATAACGATGATATCATTCATCTTTTTAGAGCGTCAATGGTCAATCGAGGCAACGAGAAAGGATGTGAGGCAATGCAGAGGATCAATCGGTATTTGGCAGGATTGGTGGTTGTGCTGGGTCTGGTGAGCCTGGCCATCGGGGTCGGCTTTATCGTGGAGGGCCAGGCCAAGCTCAACATGATGAAAGAGGTGTCGCGGCAAGAAGCGATCACCCTCGGCATTCCGGTGGTGGAGCTCGCCAAGGGAAACGTCATTGACACCGCGGCCGAGGCGCACTTGCCGGCGACACGATCCGTGAGCACCGTCGAGGCATCGCCTCGACCTACACCGAGCTGTTGGGAAGCGGTCGGTTTGATCCGGCAAACCCACAGCACGTGACCTATATGCAGGCTCTGAACCTGGAGAACTATCTCTACCTTGCGGTTGCTTCGGTTGGGCTGGTCACCGTGGTTCAGGCGAGCGGAGCCGCGCTTGTCATGATCGGGATCGCTTTGGTGGCTATCGGCTATATGCTCAATATGATTCGCCAGACTGCGGCACAGTCTGGGAAGAATCACGCTTTGAATCCGGAGGGGCGGCCAAACCGCCCCTTCTTTTCCGGCGCGTTGAGCATGATCTTCCCGTTGGGAACGTCAGGATCGGCCGACCGGTGGGATTCGGGTTGGGCGCGCCGGATAATCCTCATTGTGCGGGAAACACTCGGGCCAAGAATTCGCTCCATTGGGCCGCACTAATCCCGCCAGTCGTGTGCACGCTGTGTTGGGTAGCAGCACCTCACTCTGCGGCCTCGGCGAATTCCTCTGCTCGATCGATCCACTCGTCGAATAACGCGTGGCACAGTTTTTCCTGCTCGGTGTACAAGCCATGCCCTGCGCGATCGAGCACGGCAAAAGTTCCCCTCGGATAGTTGTCGAGGATTGCCCAGGCATCGCGATAGCCGACAATAGAGTCCTGCCTCCCTGTGACGATGAGAGTTGGGGCATGGCATGGCTGGGAAATCGCGTCCACGTCATCCGACCTCCACCAGCATCTGCGCGGCCGCCGCCCCCTGCGCCCCGGCCGGCAACCCCCGGCCGGGCGCCCGGCCCCGCCGACTTGGCGCCGAGCAGGTCTCTCCGCTCGTCAGGCCGCTGTGTGGACCAGTTTCCCCCGCCTAGAAGTCCGGCCGAACAGGTCGCGATCGTAACGTATCTGTGCTACACTTCGCCAAACGGTCTGTTTGGAGTGACTGATGCTGGGAAAACGCTCGTCGCAACGCGGTTTGCTTGAGGCAGACCATCTTTACCTCCGTTTTGTGGGTGAAGATAGCTTCTATGGTTTTCTGGCTCGCCAACGAGGCCAGTTGTTTCGCGACGAGGACTTCGCCGGGCTCCCGCAGGTGTCCAGACAATGGACGCCCCAGCGTGCCGCCCAGTCAGCTGGCGACGGCGTTGTTGCTGCAAACGCACGACGGTGTATCCGATGAAGAAGCCAAGGACCGCGCGGACTATGATCTGCGTTGGAAGGTCGCCTTGGGGGTTGACGTTGATGATCGGCCCTTTGCCAAGAGCACCCTGCAGCTCTTCCGGGCGCAATTGGTGCTCAAAGAGAAGATGAGCATGGTGTTTCGACAAAGCCTGACCTATGCTCGCCAGG
>DCVT01000017.1 GCA_002328075.1 Anaerolineales bacterium UBA2181
TGGACGATTTCGTCGGAATACGCACAAGGTCTCGATTTTCTGGTTCCAAACGAATTCAACACACTGGTGGCGGCTCCAGGAGAGGGTCACACTTGCACCTGCGCTGCAAGTGCAGGTGTCACAAACGCCCATGTCTTGCGCAGTTGCCCGGTCTCCGGGTCGATCATCCGCCCCGCGTAGCCGAAGTCCACCTGAGCTTCTTGACCCGGCTGGCGTTCCACTCGCGTCGTCGTTTGACGGTGCTTTTTCGCAGGTTTGATCTGACGCGCCAGCCGGTAAACCGAGGCGTAGCTGCCGGTGCCGCGCTCCAGCAGCCGCTGGTAGATCGCCGCCACCTCTACCTCCATACCCAGCAGCCTCTTGATCTCATCACGGTAGCTCTCCGCCGCAGACTGGTTCTGAGGCGGGGTCTTTTCAGGTAGGACCGCCTGCAGCCGCGCCGCCAATTCCTCCGGCGCCGGCAGAGTTCCGTCCAGCAGTCCCTGGCTTTGGGCCCACGCCCGATAGCGCTGGATTGTGCGGCGGTTCAGCCCGGTGTCCCGCTGGATCTGGCGGTCACTCGATTGTGCCCGAAAATGCAGCAGTAGCCCTCGCATGTCCATTAGGCTCAGCTTCCTTTCGGTCATGTCTCCTCCTGGTAATATGATTCCCGGAAGGATAACCCAAATGGTGCGTCCGAGGGTGGCGGATCGTGGCCGAAAACGTCTGGCGCACTGTTGGTGAAAACGCATGGCGCACTATGGGTGAAAACCTATGGCGCATTGTAACCCGCAAACTGACAACCGCATTCCAGGTCGCCGATTTCACGGAAAACGACATTCGCAGTCGGGTAGGCGCCCAGTCCTTCACCGGGATGGGATGCGTAGCGCCCCGATCCTCCGACTGCCCTCCCAACCTGTGGAAATGAAGGCGGAGATGACCGCACGGGTTGAACAGATCACCCTGTGGGCAGGTATGCTTTGTGTTGCAGTAATTGACGTTTGCGGGTATAATGGGGTCATGTATTTCCAGCACGTGGTGAAACAACTGGCTAACCTGCATCTATTTGAAAGTGGTCTGCTCTACGCAGGAGCCAACAAACCGCAAGAGGTGCAGCGACAGTTGGCGGATTGGGTGCGAGCGGGCAAGATCGTCCAGCTTAAACGCGGGCTGTACACAGCGGCGCAACCATACCAGTCTGAGCATCCACACAGCTACGTCATCGCCAATCACCTGGTGCGCGGCTCCTACGTCAGCCTCCAAGCCGCTCTGTCCTATTTCGATCTCATTCCCGAGCACGTCGCGGTTGTGACCAGCGTGACTACCGGTCGGCCGGGTACCTGGCGGAATCTCTATGGTCATTTCAGCTATCAACACGTCCAACCGGCGCTGTTCTTTGGCTTTGAGTATCGTCAGGTGACCAGGACGCAGTGGGCCTATATTGCGACGCCGGAAAAGGCGTTACTCGACCTGATTTACTTGACGCCGCATGCAGACAACGTTGACTATGTCCGGGCGTTGCGGTTGCAGAATCTCGACCAACTTGACACGGGGCACCTCAGGGCCTGTGTTGAGCAGATGGGCAAACCCAAACTCAGACGCGCGCTGCCACACATTCTTCATGTCGTGGAAGAAGAACTGACGGCATACACGCCGCTATGATTCCCCATCTGAAAAAACAAATCGCCGAGGCATTCACCTCGGCAGCACAGCGGGCCATCGTGCAGGAATATCTCCAGATGCGGATTCTGCAAAGCTTGCAGCGCGCTGGCGCCATGATCCCGCTGGCTTTTCACGGGGGAACGGCTTTGCGATTGCTTTATCGCCTGCCCCGTTTTTCTGAGGATTTGGATTTCGCACTGGAACGGCAGCCCCATCATTACGATCTGCGCAAATATCTGGCGGTAATCGACCGTGATTTGACAGCTGAGGCCTATAGAGTAGAGATCAAACTGAACGAACAACATGTGGTTCACAGCGCATTTGTTCGCTTTCGTGGGCTCACCCATCAGTTGGGTATCTCGCCACACGAGACAGAGGTTCTGGCGATCAAGTTGGAGATTGATACGAATCCACCACAAGGGGCGCAACTTGACACCAGCCTGGTCCAGCGTCATGTTGCGGTTCATCTGCAGCATCATGACCGGGCATCGCTTTTTGCCGGAAAGCTCCACGCGATTCTGCAGCGAGAGCATATCAAAGGGCGTGACTGGTATGATCTCTACTGGTATTTGAGCCAAAAGCAATGGCCGCCTCCCAATCTGGATATGCTGAACAGCGCACTTGCCCAATCCGGCTGGGAAAGGGGTGTCATCACGCCGGACAACTGGAGATCGCGGGTACATGACAGATTGGATAAGCTGGATTGGGATCGCGTGGTGCAGGATGTGCAGAGATTCCTGATCGAGCAGCAGGAGCTATGCGGCTTCCAGAAGTTCACACTCGAGAGTCTGCTGATCGGATAGACCGTTCTGCTTCACCGCCTCCCTGGCGTTAGGGGGCACGGTCCTGGATCGGCCAATGGCCAGATTGGACCTGCAGGCGGAATCCCGGGTTGCCGGTCTGCTTGACGTCAATTGCCAGCAGTCGGCGTCCGTGTTCGATCACGAAATCCACCTCCACACCGTCCCGCTGTCGCCAGAAACTCAGTCGCCCGGCTGGCACCAGCAGACGAGTCAAGACCCGCAGGTGGTGAAAAATGAGTGTTTCGAAATACGCGCCGTATTCACGCGCGTAGATCAGGCTTTCATGGTCATAGTACCCAGACAAAAAGACCGCCAGGCCCGGGTCGTTCCAGAAGGCCTTGGGCGATTTGAGCAACCGAGTGATGTGGCTGGCGGCATAGGCTGGGAGCCTCTCAAACAGGTGCGTGGTTTCCAGAATGTTCAGATACCGGTGGACGGTTGGTTGCGACACCTGTGCATCACGGCCGATCTCAGTTTGGTTAAGCAACTGACCCGAACGCAGCGCAGCCAGTTCCATGACCCGTCGGAAATCCAGCAGACTGTCGATCTGCGAGATCTGCCGCAAGTCTCGCTCGAGGTACGTCGTGACATAGCCTTCCCACCAGCGCACCCAGGCTTGAGCCGATGTCAGAGTAAGCAGCGGCGGCATCAACCCCCGCAACAGTATCTCCGACGGGTCAGGCGGGTCATTCGGCAAGGCACCCTACGTCAGGCCATGTGCCCGTATGTGCCCGACTCAGCAGCGAGGGAGAGGACCTCTCTTCGGCTTCTCCAATGGTCGGGGATCCAGGACGAAATACACTGCCCTTCCGGCAAGGCTATCGCTGACCGGCTTCATCAACAAAAGGTTGGCCGACCCCGACAAGATGAACCGGAACTTGCCGGGATTTCGATCCACCGTCTCTTTGATCCCGGGCAAGAGCTCCGGCGCTTTCTGCACTTCGTCCGGCACGATGTGGTCTGCCCCCGCCCACAAGGCTTCAGGGTCCTGACTCGCCTGGCGCAAGACATCGAAATCGTCCATCGTGTAGAACAGCCAGTCGCAGAAAGGTTCTGCGTTCAGCAGAAGCGTGCTTTTCCCCACTTGACACACACCCGTGACAACCACGATCGGGTGATCCTGAACTGCGTCCTGCAGAGCAGGCGTGATCCACCTCGCGCGATATCCCTAAGTTGTGAATATTGTTTATTCATCGTCTGAATGATGACGCGTGGCGCCGGTCAGGTCAAGGCCGCCGGCGTGGCGTGACTGTTGAATCTGCGGTGAAACTGGCACGAATCCTGCGCCAATGTGTGGCAGGAGGTCAAGATGCGCCTACGAGCACGGATTCCACCGGTCGAACCAGCCGTCATGTTGCCGCCGGCTATCTGTCCCTACGACAACTGCCAGGGTCAGTTCTTCAAGGACCATCAGCTTCACTGCAAGAGACCTCTGCGGGACACCACGATCGACCACGTGGTGGTTTACCGGCGGAGGTGTCTTTCCTGCGGTCGCACCCATCGGGTCTATCCACATGGTGTGAGCCGCGCACAGCAGTCCGACCGGCTGAAGGGTCACACCGTTTTGCTCTACACCTTGGGGATTAGCTACCGCGGGGTGGAGGATTTCTTGGCGACCTTTGGCCACCGTGTGGATCACACCACGGTTTACCGCAATGTTCAGGCAGCAGGAGAAGCGGCCCGACAGCTGCGGCAGACCTGGCTGCACCATATACGGGGGAAGGTTGCTGTCGTGGGAAGTGACCTGACTTACGTGCGGTCCAACGGAGAGCAAGTAGCAGTAGCCGTCGCCGTCGATGGTGCAGACGGGATGATGCTTGACATCGAACTGCTCGATAACCAAGAAACCGAGACGCTGAAAGGTTGGTTGGAGCCGCTTCTGAAGTTGGTCGGTGCGGAGGTACTGTCCAGTGACGATCAGGACGGCTTCAAAGCCGTGGCCGATGCCGCGGGCGTCAGTCATCAGATCTGCCGACGACATGTAACCAGAAATGATTGATCTTGAGTGATTCTGTTACTGCCAATTGGCAGAGGCTGGATCATCCGCGATATGCGAAGACCGCCCAACCCTTTTTGGAGCCGATGCCCACCCTTGCGCTTTGAACTATCGTATCTTTCCCGCCAAGGTGTTAGTGATTCCGGCGGGTTTCGCCAGCGGCGGCCGTTAGGCGGCGCAACAAACCCTAAAAGCCCTATCGCGTTACCTCGACGATAATGCATACCGCTTGACGGTATTACCGTTTTGCAGTAATATCGCAGCATGATCAGGTCCTTCAGATGCAAAGAAACTGAAAAGACATTTCGGCGGAGTTTTTCGCGTAAACCCCCGCAAACGATCCCCAGGACCGCTTATCGTAAATTGGCATTGTTACACTCTGCCAAAGAACTTCGAGACTTGTTACTGCCGCCAACCGATCCCCTCGAAATGCTCCACGGAGATCGCGACGGTCAGTCCGGTATTCGGATCAATGACCAATGGCGTCTCTGTTTTACTTGGCAAGGCAATGATGCTTGTGATGTCGAGATAGTTGATTACACCAGAAGGTGTGCAAGCAAACAGATGAAAATACCACCGGTTCACCCAGGGGAAGTGTTGTGGGAGGATTATCTCAAGCCTATGGGGATCAGCCAGTATCAACTAGCCAAAGGGATGAAGGTTTATCCGCGCAAAATCAATGAAATTGTGCATGGTAAAAGGAGCATCACGGCAGACACCGCCTTACGGCTCAGTCGCTATTTGGGGACGACGGCTGAATTGTGGCTGAATTTGCAGACCTTATACGACCTGGAAACAACCCGTGATGCCATTGAAGAACAAGTCGTAAGAGAAATCACGCCTTTGGTGCGCGATACGCTCAACACTGCGGCCGCGTAGTTTCATCAACCGCCCAACATCGGTTGCAGGCGACGCGGGTGAAGCCTACCGTTGGGCGGCCACAGCTCAGTCCAACGTCACGAAGGTCATATCAGCATTCTGTTCGTCCTGGTTCTTCTCACTGACGCACTGACGTAGGCCGAGGGCTCCGTGAGCATAGGTCGCCAGCCAAAGCCGGGCAGCTGTCCGCTGGTGTGAAATTCAGCAGCGGGCCAGATATCAAACGAGATTCGCCATCGTCGCTTGGCCTGCACGTGGATGACGGTCACTCGGGCCAAAACGTCCGGGAACGGGGAGTAGGGATATGGGTAGCATAATCGCAATAGACCTGGGCACCACGAATTCGGTCATGGCGGTAATAGAGGAAGGGAAGCCCGTCATCATTCCAAATGCTGAGGGCGAGAGGCTCACTCCCTCAGTAGTCGCCTGTGCCCCCCACACCTGCCAACTGCTGGTAGGGACGCCGGCAAAGCGACAGGCAGCCATCAATCCGCAGAACACGGTCTCCTCGGCAAAGCGATTCCTTGGGCGAAGGTCCGATGACCCAATCATTCGGCATGATTTGGAACTCGCCTCGTGCCAGACTCGTACGGCAGACAATGGCAGCGTGTCGGTATGGTTGGCCGAGAGATGGTGCTCTCCGCAGGAGATATTGGCTACCATCTTGCAGAAGCTCAAGCGAGATGCGGAAATATACTTGGGCGAACCCGTGACACAGGCCGTCATCACTGTGCCTGCCTACTTTATTGATTGCCAGCGCCAGGCCGTCATGGATGCCTGCCGTGTCGCAGGCTTGGAAGCACTGCGCATCATCAACGAATCGACGGCCGCTTGCTTGGCCTACGGCTTTGGCAGAGAGGCGGACGAGATGGTCGCCGTCTATCACTTGGGGGGTGGGACCTTCGACATCTCCATCCTTTACACCGACGGCAGCGTCTTTGAGGTGCGCTCGACCAGTGGTGACACTCACCTGGGCGGCGACGACTGGGATCAACGCGTTGTGGATTATGTTGCGGGCGAGTTCCAGAACAACCAAGGGATTGACCTGCGCCGAGACCCTCAGGCCCTTCAGAGGCTCAAAGAAGCGTGCGAGCGGGCCAAGATCGAGTTGAGCACGGCGACGGAGACAGTGATAGATCTGCCCTTCATCGGCCGTGACGGCGCTGGTTTTGTGAATCTGCAGATAAAACTCACCCGGGCCAAACTGGAGCAACTGACGAAGGATCTCGTCGAGCGCACCATGGCGCCTTGCCGGCGAGCGGTTGGGGATGCCAGCTGTGCCCGTGATGGCTCTTCTGAGCCCCTGGTCATTGACAGGGTCATCTTGGTTGGCCAGCAAACGCGAATGCCGGCCGTGCAGAGGGTAGTGAAGGAGTTCTTCGGCAAAGACCCATGCTGGCGAGTGGATCCGGCCGAGGCTGTGGCGCTGGGTGCCGCCGTTCAGGCCGGCGTGCTCGGAGGAAAGCTGAATGATGTGCTGCTCCTGGATATAACGCCGTTCACTCTGAGTGTTGAGACTTTGGGTGGCGTGTCCACAGCTCTCATTCATCGCAACACCACCATACCTACTCGGCAGAGCCAGGTTTTCTCCACAGTGAACGATGGTCAGACCAGCGTGGACATCAAAATCTATCAGGGCGAGCATCCAATGGCAACGGATAACGTCCTGTTAGGCCAGTTCCGGCTGGACGGAATCCGTCCTGCACCCAGAAAAACACCTCAGATTGAGGTGACCTTCGACATTGATGCCAATAGCATCTTCAATGTCTTCGCTAAGGATAAAGCCACAGGCCGGGAGCAGAGGATGCTGGTCGTCGCTCCCGATGGACGTCTCGTGCCGGCCGATTTCGGGCGCTGCACTTTTGTCTCGAGGGCGGATCCGGTTGCTACCACGAAGATGCCTGCCACCCCTCCAAAGAAGGAGAGACCTGAGGATTCGGTGCGCCAGGAAGAGGGCGTGCCCTCAGACAAGAAACGGTGGCAGTTCTGGAAGAAACCTCCGCATTAGGTATTGGTTGTAGGCCGCGGATTCCGGGTTCCAGCCGGGATCCGTCACCGCCGGAAGCAATCTGTACAGCGCCGGGCTCGCAATCCACCGATCGGAAAATCAGCGAGCTGGCCGCCATGCCGCAGACCGAACGGGTGCGATTTCGCACCCGCCGGCGGGTCTGACACTTCCGCCGCATCGCCGGTTGGTCAACGGCCCATTGGTGTCGCCACACCAGGTCCCCATGGCTCAACAAGGAATCCACCGCCACCCAAACCGGACCCCACCCTTCCCTCTCGGCTGCTCGGTTGAGCGGTTTCTGGCGGTTGTGCCCGGTGAAGGGCGCTTCCAGGAAGTCAGAATCGACGGCTACACGCAATCTTCCGGCAGGTTGGGTATGAGTTGTCCTACATTCACCGGTGGGCGGGCCGCCGACTTGGCCTGCTCGGCCCACCAGATCGAAGGCTTGCCCCTTGGACCGGGCTTCAGCATGGGTCATGATAAGCGTTGGTCGGTGTCGGTCTGGGCAGTGACCGGCTTGCCGGGTCGAGCAGGCAGCCGGGTGCAGTCGGGCATCTTCTCGGCGGACTTGGCTTGCCCGGGCACGGATGCGCGATTTGGCTTATAATCTGCTGGTCAATAGGCCCCCTGCCAGGAGGGCTTTTCCATGGAAGAAGGAAGAGCATGAAAGATACCGGCCTGCCACATCCAGCCGCCCGTCGCCATTTCCTGGGGGTGGACGTCGGAGGCACGAAAACCGATGTGCTGATTGCCGACGGAACCGGACGTGCGGTCGCTTTGGCGCAAGGTGGACCGGGGAACTGGGAAGCAGTGGGCTATGCCGGCCTCACGCGGGTGTTGCAGGACACGGTCGCCCAGGCGCTCCAGACGGCCGGGCTGAGCATGGTCGAGATCAACGGCGCCGGCATGGGGCTGGCGGGGTATGACTGGCCCAGCCAGCGCCAGGCACATCTGGACGCCATCGAACCACTCCAACTCCAGGCTCCGCTGCAGGTAGTTAACGACACGGTGCTCGGACTCGTCGCAGGCTCCGCCCGTGGTTGGGGGGTTTCGCTGGTTGCCGGGACGGGCTGCAACTGCCGCGGATGGAGCCGCTCCCAACCGCGACGTGAGGGTCGCGTCGTGGGAGGAGCCGGCCCCTGGTCGGGTGAGGCGGCCGGCGCCTTTGACATATTGGCCCGTGCCATGCGAGCGGTGGTGTTTCAATGGACCCGGCGGGGCCCGGCCACTGCGCTCGCGGCCGCATTCATGCAGCACACCGGCGCCAAGGATCTGGACGAGCTCATCGAGGGAACCTACCTCGGCCGGTTTTGGCTGGAGTCGTCCCTGGCGAAACTGGTGTTCCAGGTAGCTGCACAGGGCGACCCACAGGCGCTGGAGGTCATCCGTTGGGCCGGCAGCGAGTTGGGCCAGATGGCCTGCGGGGTCATACGGCAACTTGACCTGGAAGCCGACGAGTTCGACCTGGTTCTGGTCGGCAGCCTATATGAGGGACATCCGCTGCTCACCGAGAGCCTGCGCAGCACGGTCCAGGAGGTGGCTCCAGGGGCACGGTTGGTCCGCCTGGCGGTTCCGCCGGTGGTAGGGGCCGTGCTTCTCGGAATGGAGGCGGCCGGCCTGGAGACACAACCTGTGCGGCTGATTTTGATGGAAACGACCGGCGCCCAATTGCGCACTCACGGGGCCGATCAGCGCAAAGAGGCGGCACGCTAGGCCGGAGACGGCGCCGACCGCGGGCAACGGAACCCAAAACGGCGCGCGGGTTGGCGTCCGGGTTGATGCGTGATAGTATCCAGGGCCATGATGACCCACCGAGAACGCGTACTGACTGCGCTGCGGCACCGGGAGCCGGACCGGGTGCCCATCGACCTGGGCGGCACGGTGGACAGCACCGTCTCCGCCATGGCCTACCAACCGCTGCGCCGCGCGCTCGGCCTGCCGGCCAACGTCACCCGCGTGGCCGACGTCTGCCAGTTCACCGCCATAATCGACCGGGACGTGCGCGAGGCGCTGCAGGTGGACACCGCGATCATCCAGCCGGAACCCCGTCAGTGGAGCCCTGGTACCCTCCCGGACGGCTCTTCAGCCGAGTTTCCGGCCCGTTTCCAGCCCCAGTTGCTCATGGACGGCTCGCAGGTGCTGCTGGACGACGAGGGAACCGTAACCCTACGGATGCCGGCCGGGGGATACTACTTTGACCCGGTTCACTCGCCCCTCTGGGAGGCCACGACCATCCAGGAGATTGACAAGCACTGGCAGGCCATCGAAGCCTACGACTCGCCGGCCTACCTGGACAAGAGCTACCGGGAACTGGCCGGCGTTGCCCGATCGGTGCGCGAGGAGACCGATTACCTGGTGGTCGCCTTCTTTGGTGGGCACATTCTACAGGCCGGCCAGCAACTGCGGGGGTGGGAGCGCTTTCTGGTCGATCTGTTGACCAACCGCCCGTTGGCCGAGGCTCTCATGGACCGGCTGACCGACGCGCATATCCGGCGATTTGCCAGGTTCGCAGAGACGGTCGGTCCTTTTGTCGACGTCGTCCAGTTCGAGGAGGACCTGGGAATGCAGGACCGGCCGCTCATGAGCCCCGCGCTCTACCGGCAGGCAGTCAAGCCCTACCACCAGCGCCTCTTTGGATATGCCAGGTCCGCCTGCACCGCCCGGCTACTGCTGCACAGCGACGGCGCCGTCGCCCCGCTCATCCCGGATTTCATCGAGATGGGCGTGGACGCACTGAACCCGATACAGATATCGGCCGCAGGTATGGATCCGGCCGAGCTCAAACGGCAATACGGTCAGGACCTGACCTTCTGGGGCGCGGCATGTGATAGCCAGGAGGTTCTCCCCTACGGCACTCCGCAGGACGTGGCCGATCAGGTTCGCCGACAGATCGATATCCTGGCCCCGGGAGGCGGGTTTGTCCTGGCGCCTATCCACAACATCCAGGCCGGGGTTCCGGCGGCGAACGTGGTTGCTCTATTCCGGACCGCCCACGAGCACGGGAGATATTGAGCCCCCGCTGCTGCGCCACCGTCCGGCGCCCCACCCTACCGGCCGGCGCACCATGGTTGCGCACCGTAGGGCTATGCGAAGCCATCGCCGCCTGACCTGACACATCACAATGCCGGGTGATGGTTCGACCCAGCACCCTCATCGGAAGTCGATCCCTTCGCTACCCCAGCGCCATGGCGCACCCATCCGCCCGCGGATCGCTGCCCGCCCACAGCACGCCAGATTGCGGATCGCGCCGAATGATCTGTCCCAATCCGAATCGGCGACGCCCGTAGCCGGACAGGTACTCCACCCGGTGCCCTCGCTCCTCCAGCGCCGACTTGGTGCTCTCCGGGATTCCCTCCTCCAGCGCCACCGGACCGTCCACCAGATCGAAGGTGCCCTGCAGGCATACCCTCGGCCGATCCAGCGCGGCCTGCGGATCCAGCGCGTCGTCAATCAGCCCAATGAGCACCTGAGTATGCCCCTGAGGTTGCATGAATCCGCCCATGACGCCCAGACTGGCGTACAGCGCACCATCAGCATCGGTCACCATGGCCGGAATGATCGTGTGGTACGGCCGTTTTCCCGGCGCCAGCGCGTCAGGATGGTCCGGGTCCAGGCGAAATCCCCTGCCGCGGTTCTGCAGGGCAAAGCCCCAGCCAACCGGCACAATACCGGATCCGAAACCCTCGAACAGGCTGTTGATGAAGGAGCACGCGTTACCCTCTCCATCGACCACCGACAGGTAGACCGTGTCCGAACCCCAGCTCGTGAAACCGGGCACCCGATCGGAGCCGGCCCGCGTCAGGTCGATGGCGCGCCGGCGCTCGGCCGCGTAACTCCGCGAGAGGAGCGCTTCCAGAGGTGCCGGCGCGAAGGCGGGATCGGCCACGTGCCAGAAGGCGTCCGCGAATCCCAACCGCAACGCCTCGATGACCAGGTGCAATCGCTCGGGGCTCAAGGGCTCAAGGTGGGCCAGATCAAAACCCTCCAAGAGGTTGAGCGCCAGGAGCGCCACCAGGCCCTGGCCGTTGGGCGGACATTCCCAGACGCACAGGCCGCGATAGGTGATGGAGATGGGCTCGTCCCAGGTACTATGGTGCCGGGCCAGATCATCCTCTGAGAGCACGCCACCGGCAGCCTGAACCGCATAAGCGATCGACCTGGCAATCTCGCCGCGATAAAACGGCTCTGGACCCAGCTCGCCGATACGGCGCAGGGCGCGCGCCAGGCCGGGATTGCGAAAGATCTGGCCCGGCTGAGGGGCGGCCCCATCCAGGAGCAGTTCTCCCCCACCCGGGTGCGACAGCAGGCGCGCCGGCCCGCTCAACTGCCAGGAACGGGCGGTCAGCGGCGCCACCGGAAACCCCTCGTCCGCCAGCCGAACGGCCGGCGCCAGCACAGCAGAGAGCGACAGCCGGCCGTGGGCAGCTACCAGGTCGTGCCAGCAAGCCACCGCGCCGGGCACCGTCACTGTGTACGGATGTTGCGGCGGCAACTCACCCTCCAGGCCGTCCCGATGCAGCCGCTCCAGGGTGAGCGCCGCGGGAGCCCGGCCCGAGCCGTTGAGGGCCAGGACCTGGCGGGTGGAGGCCTGGTAATAGAGCACAAACGCGTCGCCGCCGATCCCGGTGGCCATGGGCTCGGTCACCGCCAACGCAGCCGCCGTGGCTACCGCCGCGTCGGCCGCGGCGCCGCCTTTGGCCAGCACTTCCAGCCCGGCCTGCACCGCCAACGGCTGAGACGCCGCCACCATCCCCCGCAGGCCCACGACCGGAGAGCGCCTGGATTGAAAATCAAAACCGACGTCTATCATGTGCACCTCGCTCCACCCAGCATACCAGCCTTATGGAAACAGGCAAGCCACCGCCCGGTTCAGGGTTGACACGGGTGAGCGAGGCTATATCGGCTCTGGTTCAGAGTCGCGGTCGGGCGGTTGTGTTGGTGCGGGGTGCGGGTGTGGCCTGGGGAGAACTCGGGACATTGCCGGCGATCTCGGCGATCGAGGAATCAGAAACGCGCGCAGCAGCGAACCGGGGTTTCCTTTTCTTCCGATGCGTGCTATTATCGCGATCGCTCGGCGGGCCGTCCAGAGCCTCTCACCGGAAACCGGACTGTGCCTCGCCGAGCCGTATGCTTTACTCCATATCCATCCAAGGAGTCGAGCTCTGGTACGCATCTCGGGAAAAGGAGAAAAGATTGAGCACGCAGCGCATCGTACAGCTCCTGGTATCGTACCTCGTCATCACGGCCTTCGCGTTTGTCAGCGAGAAATCGCGCGTGCTGGCGGCCGTCATCGCGGTCTTTCCCATCAACGTGACGCTCGGCATCTGGTTTGTGTACACCAACACTCACGGCAACCCTCAAGTCCTGGCCGATTTCCTCCGTATGCTGTTCTTTGGTCTGGTACCCGCCTTGCTGTTCGTGGCGGCCTGCTGGTTCGGAGTGCACCGTGGCTGGTCGTTTGACCGGATATTGCTTCTGGGCGGTGTGACCTGGATCGTAGCCATGGCCGCGTACCGCGGCATCGAGTGGCAGCTTGGGCTGCATCAATCCTAGCCGGCGCGCCCAGCCCCCCGGCCAAGACGCCCAGAGCCCTATCCGCCGGCCTCGTCCTCGCCTAGAAGTCTGGCCGAAAAGGTCGCGATCGAAACATGTTTCTGCAACACTTCCGCAAGCAAGCTGGTTGGAGTGACTGATGCTGCGAAAACGCTCTCCGCAACGTGGTATGTTTGAGGCAGACCATCTTTACCTCCGTTTTGTGGGTGAAGATAGCTTCTATGGTTTTTTGGCTCGTCCCCGAGGTCAGTTGTTTCGCGACGAAGATTTTGCCGGGCTCCCGCAGGTGTCCAGACAGTTGTGAATTTGGATCTTGAATCGTTCTTCCCCTCGATTTCGTTTCGTAGGGTGCTTGGCGTTTTTCTCCAGTTGGGCTATACGTATTCAGTCGCGAAGTTGTTGGCTATGCGGTGCTGCCACAACGGGTGTTTGCCCCAAGGAGCTCCAACGAGCCCAGCCATATCGAATCTGCTCTGCCGCCGACTCGACAGTCGGCTCCGTGGTCTGGCCAAGACGATGGGTTTCAACTACACCCGCTACGCCGATGATATGACCTTCTCAGGCGAGAGCTACCCTGACCACGTCAAGAAGGCCGCCAAGCGCGTTATGGAGGACGAAGGCTTCCTTCTTGCCGAGCACAAAACCCGGACAACCCGTCTTGGCCAGTCTCAGCAGGTCACGGGGCTGGTGGTAAACGAGAAGGTGAATATCCGGCGAGCCTATTACCGCCGAATTCGGGCCACTATCTACAACTGCCAAAGGTACGGTTTACAGAGCCAGAACAGAGAAAATCACCCTGATTTCAAGGCACATCTTTACGGGCATGCCCATTTCGTCAGTTCGGTCAACCCGGGACCTGGGCAGCGATTACTTGAACAGTTGGAGCATGTGGACTGGAATAGCCAGTCGGTCCGAGAACCGCGCTGGCGAGTTATCGTTGAAGGCAACTTCTGGGCCTGGCGGGCCGACCAGCGGCCGCTCTGTCTGCAGCAGAGTCACCTTCGTTCCCGTACTTTGGCACCTCCGAAGCATGACCCGGCGATGCACTGGCTACGATCACCATCAAGGCGAACGGCAACTCCGGCCGTAGCTCCCCCACGCAAGTATGCGGTGGTGCTCCAATACGTCGAGGACTCGAACCACACCCGCCCGGCCGCACAATCGGCCTGGAGCGGCCGATTACTGCAGCCCTCGCCCAGCGGCTCAGCCGCCCTACCCGCCCTGGGCGTCCAGCCGCGCATGCGACTTCCGCAGCCGGCCAGCCGCCTTCTCCCGCGTGGCCTTCCGCGCCACATCGCCCGCTCAATGGGCGGCATGGTGCCGCTGCTCAGCTCCTCTGCGAGCGCGCGCAGATTCTCCACCAGCTCGTCCAGCGTCTCGCCCTCGGCCCAGTAGTCGGGGTACGCTTCCAGGCAGCCGAGCCATGTGTCGCCGTCTTGCCAGGAGACGATGCCCGTTGTGTCGGTCATCCGGCTGGCCTGCTCACATATACCGGTCGATCTATGCGAAGCCGCCCCACCCGCCGGCCGGGGGCGGTGGCACGGTCAGAGACCGGCCACAGCAACTGGAGACCGGCCACAACATGGGATGGGCAAGGGGTCCTTTTCATTTGCCACGGGGGTCGCGAGGTCAGAAAAGACCTCTGTGATCTCCGTGTCTCTGTGGTTCTCCCTTGTCGGTGAATCACGAATTGACACCAAGTACAATTCCGGACGATAGAATTATACTTTTGCGGCCAAAACGTTAATTTACTCGGGTTCGCCCCGACCGACGACGTGCAGGATGTCGGCTGCCGCGTAGGTCTTCCCATAGGAGGATTCGCCTACCTGCTGCAGGACGCCCGCCTGTACCAGTTTCTCCACGTTGCGCTGTGCGGTCGGGTAGGACACACCCAGCAGCTGCCGGGCTTCTGGGATGGTCAGCACCGGCGACGCAAAGAGGTGATCGGCCAGGCGCAGCAGCAGGGCTGAGGCGCGGGTCTGCGCCAGCCGCTCGCGCCACGCCATCTGCAGATCCTGCAGCCGCCTGGCTCGATCGACCGCGTCCTGTGATTGTTCCTTGACCCCAACCAGGAAGAATCGCAGCCACTCTTGCCAGGCGCCGCGCTCGCTGACCGCCATCATCTGATCATAGTACTCGTTTCGGTGCTGGAAAAAGAAGGCGCTCAGGTAGAGCAACGGCAACGGCAGCAAACCCCATTCGACCAGTAACAGCGCGATGAGCAGCCGGCCGATCCGGCCGTTGCCATCCACAAACGGATGAATGGCTTCAAACTGGTAGGCAACCAGCCCCAGGCGGACGAGTGGCGGGTAAACAGGGTCCGGCGCGTGCAGGTACTTTTCCAGGGCGTCCAGCGATGCCAGCATCGGTTCCACCGGTGGCGGAACGTAGCGGGCATCAGATAACGAGCTGCCCGGCGAGCCGATCCAGTTCTGGCGGGTGCGGAACTCGCCCGGGGTGGCGTGTTCGCCGCGAACCCCGGCCAGCAGCCTCTGGTGAAGCTCGCATATCAGCCGGAGGCTGACCGGCAGCGTGGCCAGCCGCTCCAGCCCGTACTCCAGAGCGCGGACATAGTTGAGCACCTCGTGCACATCCGCTTTGGATGGAACTGGCGCCGCGCCGGGGAGGGGCAACTGGCCGGCTTCGTAGGCGTACAGGTCAGCGATGTTGGCCTGCGTCCCCTCAATCCGCGACGAAAGCACCGCCTCGCGCCGGACAAATGGGCCAATCAACAGATGCGGGTTGGGTATGGTGCGGCCGACCCCGGCCAGCTCGCTGAGTGCTCGGTCCGCCTGCGAGAGAATGCCCATCAGCTCCCAGTCGGCCTGGAGCCGGGGAGGCAAGGGATGGGGCACAAAGGCCCAGTAAGCGGCCTCGCCTTGTCCAACATGAATGAGTTGCCCCGAGGGGCTTGAGCGAAAGCGATCGAGGTTCATGGGTTAATTCCTACCTTGCACCGGCCTGATTTGCCCATTCCATCACTCAGCGGTCATGCGGGCAAAACACGGGTCGGTATCCTGGCGCGGGAGGCCAATCTGGCGCGAGATCGCAGCATGCGACCCAACACCAATTCCGGGCGGGCGAATCGTGCTTGTCGCGAGCAGGGGCAATTCCACGTCACTGGCCCTCATCACCCTTGCGCCAAGGATTCATCAGAAGGGGTCCAGTAGTCCTCATGGTTCAGTGCCAGCCGCACGAACACCGAGTCCAGGACCGCCATGTGCCCACGCCATGCTGACTACTGCCGTGCCCTCTGCAATGCAGAGTGCGCTTCGTACCCCTGCATTTTGACACAGCCATGCTGTGGAAGGCAAACATGAACCGTCCCCTCCAAGGATTGGCGCCTGTCTGCCACTCAACCAGCAGCACAACCGCCCGCCTCACCCGCACCGCCATGACCGCCCCAACCACGGCCGCCTCCACCGGGTCAGCGACGCAGGCGCACGCCCCAATGCGGACGTCAGTCGCCGTAATCCCAACAGCGCATCAGCGCGCCTTTGCGCTTGCACGCCGCCTCCCACACCGCCCTACGGTACGTCGGCGGCGCCCCGCCCGCCGGCCGCACCGCATGATGAGGTGCGTGACCACCCGTTAAGTTGATACCGGTCATATGTCCCACATGGAGACCGGCCGCAGCGACGCGGTTATGTGGCGCAATCCGCCGGGTTGCGGGGGAGGGACACAATCCGGAGGATTGTGCTACACGGGAGAATATGCTACAGATGTGGCACGGTTCGCCCGATTGCGGGCCGGTGGCGCGG
This sequence comes from Anaerolineales bacterium UBA2181, assembly GCA_002328075.1. Classification (GTDB taxonomy): domain Bacteria; phylum Chloroflexota; class Anaerolineae; order Promineifilales; family UBA4811; genus UBA4811. Next base: position 16,642 of record DCVT01000017.1, read on the forward strand.
TCAGAGACCGGCCAGAGCAACTAGAGACCTGCCACAGCAACTGGAGACTGGCCACAGCGGACGGCCATGTAGGCGCAAACCCGTGTGGTCGCCCGGCACGGGAAGACCGACTCGGTCTAGGCGGCTCGGTGGTGGAACGACCAGGTTATCGAGACCGAGTCGGTCTGGGTCATTTGTCGCACATCGAGACCGGCCACCGCAACAAGAATCCGTTCAATTCGTTCCCCAAATCCGTTGACAGCGCTCTTCCAGCTCCCGCAGCCGCCCCTCGGCCTCGGCCCGCGTCGCCCGCAGGGCCACGTCCCCGTTGTAATCCTCGATGATGTACGAGGCGGAGATGGTGCCGTACAGCGCCGCCTGCACCGGGTCCCCGGTCTCCACCAGGCCGACCAGAAATCCGCCGCCGTAGGCGTCGCCGGCGCCGGTGGCGTCCACGACCTGCGTCGGACAGACCGGCACGGTGCGCCAGGCGCCGCGGGCCGGGTCGTAGACCATCGAGCCGCGCCCGCCCAGTTTGACGGCCACGTTGCGGGCGCCGAGGGCCGTAAACCGCCGCACCCCCTCCTCCGGCGTCGTCTCGTCGCCGAAATACTCATGTATCTCATCCTCGCTCGGCAGCACCCAATTAGGCAGTGAGAGGTCGGCCAGCCCTACCGGCACCGTGCCGTGCGGCGCCATCACCAGCGTGGGCGGGTCCAGCACGACCGTCCCCACCCGGCTGTGCAGCGCCTGGGCGATGCGCGCCTGGGTGCCGTATTCGGCGGCGCAGACCATCGCCGCCGCGGCCTGGAAAAAGGCGGGCGGGATCTCCTCGGGCTGGGGGCAGAGCGAGCGCCACATGGGGGTGGCGACCTTCGCCATCAGCTTCGGCGCGTAGCGCTGCAGCAGGCTCAGCAGCCCGGGCGGCGGCTGGTAGAGCCGGTTGCCCTCGGCGTCGTACTCGAGCTTGACCTCGAACTCGCGCCTGGATTTCCGGCGGTGGATGCCGCTGACGTCGAACCCGGCCGCGGCCAGCCGGTCGATCTCGGCCTGGGGCCAGCCGGCGCCCACCGAGCTGACGATGCCGACGCTGCCGGCGTCGCCGCTCCAGAGTCGCATCCCCAGCGCCGAGTAAAAGGCGTTGCCCGTGTGCAGCGGCTCGGTGGGGCGGTTATCCGCAAAGTGCAGGTGTCCCACCGTCGATCCTCCGATGGTGATGAAACGTGGCATGGCTGACTATCCTTTCGCTTCCGAATCCAGGCCGGGCGCGGGCCGGTCGGCCGTTGCCCGGCGCACTAGGACGGATACCCGCAAACGTCCAGCACGGTCTCGAGGTGGGGCTCCATCTCGGCTGCCGGCAGGTCCTCCACGTACTCGATGGCCAGCCGCCGGTCGCCCCACTCGTCAAGGAGCTGCTCGTACCCCTGCCGGACCTGTTCCATCGGCATGTAGGTCAGGTGCGGCGGGCAGGTGACCCAGATAACCTTGCCTGGCCAGGCCGACCGCACCTCGGACAGGGGCAGGTCGCCCACCGGCGGAACCGTGAACGAGTCGATCAACTGGATCGGCGACCGGGCGACAGGCTCTTTCAGATGCGCCAACCGGCCGTCCATGTGAACCGCCAGCAGCTTGCCCGTCCCGCGCAGCGCCTCGGCGTAGATCTGGTAGGTCGGGACGCAGAACCGTTCAAAGAGGGCCGGCGAGACCATGTCGGTGATGTTGTCGTAGAGGTTGAGCACGCGGGCCGGGCTGCCGGCGGCGATCTCGGCCGCGCGCTGGTGAAAGGCGCGCTCCACCTCCAGAAACTCCTCCAGTTCGGCCGGCATCTGCTTGAAATCCAGCACCGCCTGATCCGGGTTGGCTAGCTGAATCCAGGCGCGGGGATAGGCGGTCTTGGTCAGGTAGCCAAACACAAAGCCGCGCCCGCCCAACGTCTCCTCCTCCCGGGTGAAATCGTCATAGTTGGGGCTCAGCACCCGGGTCAGCGTCCGGAAGAGGCAGGTGAAGGCTCGCCAGTCCGCGCGCAGCTTGATAAAGGGCTCCTCTCGAGCATAGGCGGCCAGCGTGCCGGTGAACTTGAGCAGCAGCACCGAGCTCACCTCGCCGTCTGGCGTTTCCAGGGTGAAGCGGATCTTCATCCGGCCGCCCTCGAGGTAGTAGGTGCTGGTGCAGCGAATACCGGGCAGGAAGGTCTGAAAGGCGGCGGGAAAGTTGAAATGCGGCCGGTAGGGGCAGAGACGGCGCAGCAGGCCCAGGCCGCGGGCCGTGAGCCGCGGCACCCACCCGCCCGGCGGCCCGACCCGAACCTCGCCGGCCAGCACCGGCACCCGGTCCGGCTCTTCGCCGGCTAAGAGGGTCAGAATGCGTTCTCGCGCGTCCATCCTCGCACCTCCTCACTCGCTGGCAGCCGCAGCACCACATCCATCATCGCCAGGACATTCGCGATCGGCGTGTCGGGCTGGATGTGGTGGGAGCTGCAGAGCACGTAGCCCCCATCCCGGCCCAGCACACGCACCCGCTCGCGGACCTCGGCCTGGACCTCCTGAGGGGTCCCTCGCGGCAGGGTCTGGACGATGTCGATGCCGCCGTGAAAGCTCAGCCGGTCGCCGTACTCGCGCTTGAGCCAGCCCGGCTCCATCCCGCTGGCGCTCTGGTCGATGGGGTTCAGCAGGTCGACGCCCAGGTCGATGAGCTCGGGGATGAGCGGACCGACGGCGCCGTCGCAGTGGAGCATCACCTGTTTGCCGCAGGTCTTTGCCACCTCGATGATCCGCGCATGGCGTGGCCGGACAAAGCGCCGCCACATGGCCTTTGAGATCAGGAGGCCGGACTGGGTCGCCACGTCGTCATAGAGGTAGACCATGTCCACCCGGTCGCCGGCGAGCGCCAGGAAGCGGCGCGTGTTCTCCACCACCAGATCGGTCAGGCGGTCCATGATCGCCTCGGGGAGCGCCGGGTCGAGCGCCAGGTCCATCAGAAAGCGCTCCATCCCGCGGAGCTGCCAGGCGGACTCGAAAATCGAGCCGGCGCGAAAGCGGAGGTGACAATCGTCGCCGTGCTGGTCAAGCTGGCAGATGAGCTGCGGCAGCGGCGACCAGTCCCACCAATCCGGCTCGGGCCATGGGTGGCGCGCCAGGTCGGAGACGGTCGTCGCATCCGCCAGCGGCCAGCCGGCAAACTCTTCATAGACGCCGGTGGCGTGCTCGACGAGGCGCATCGAGTGGCCCCAGACGTCGGTCCAGAGGCCGTCGGGGGTGCGGCAGCGCCACATGCGGTTGGGCGTGGAGCGGCCGGGCGAGCTCCACCAGTCCGCTGCGGCGGCGCCGCCGGCGCCGGCGGCGCACGCCGACGGGGGCGGTGAGCAGAACTGATCGTACGAGATCACCCGGCAGTCGATCTGCAGCTCGCGCAGCAACGCCTCCCAGGCGGGGTCAAAGAGGTCCGAGTCGCCAGGCGCCGGCGCCTCGATGCCCAGATGGTCGACCAGCCGGCGCCAGACCTCCGGGGTGGCCAGGAAATCGGCCGGCGTCCGGTCGGGCTGCTGGTGACGCAGCGCCCGTTTCACACGCTCTCGCGGGCTCACGGCGGCGGTCGGCATGATGCAGTCCATGGCGATCAGTCGGCCCGGATGGCGCTGGCGTAGATCAGCCCATAGTTGATTTCCATCATCTGCTGGTAGCTGTGGGGGGGCGGGATGGGCGGCTGTCCCCGGAGCCCCAGGGATTCAAAGGCGAAGAGCTGGCCGGGGACGACATAGACCAGCGGGCTGAACTCCTCCGGCACGTGGCCGGCGATGGGCATGGCATAGTCGGCCAGCGCCATCAGCTCGCTGTCGCCGGCCTCGCAGACCACGACAATCGTCGCGCCCAGCTTGCGCATCCCGCGCATCTGCTCGATGGCCCGGTCACGGCTGGGGCCAGGCGGCACGAGGACAAAGATGGGCGCCCCGCCCGGGCGGGTGTAAAAGAGCTGTAGGTGCGCCCACTCTTCGATGCGCTCCGGGACGCCGCTGAGCTGCGGCTGCTCCAGTAGCTTGGTGGCGGAGAAATAAGCCGACGCGTAGCTGGGGCCGCTGCCCAGGTAGATAAAGTGGACCAGGTGCTGAAAGCGCTCGGCCAGCTCGCGCGAGGTGGCCAGGTTCTGCTTCATCGTCTCGAGCTGGATGTCGATGGCCGCCAGCAACTGCCGCTTGAGCTCGGCCGCCTCGTCGGGGCTCAGCCGGCCGTTGAGCACGCCCATGCGCAGACCGACCAGGTAGAGCGCGATCATGCTGGAGAGATAGGCGCCCATGCCGATCAGGGCAAGGTGCAGCCCCCATTTCAGCCCCAGCGCCTCCGCCAGCCGTTGGACCGCCCCGGGGGTGGACAGCTCGCTCAGCACTTGCTGGCGGGAGAGCTTGCGCGATTCCAGCGCCGCGTCCAGCCCGTCCGAAGCCTGGCGGATGCCGGGCAGGGTGCCGACCAGGGCGGCGTCGGCCTCGCGCGCCGCCGACCGTTCGGCATAGGCTGAGGCGGCGATGGTGTAGGCGCCGCGCTTGCGCGCCCGGATGATCGACTCGATGGTCCGCGAGACCTTGCCGCCATACGAGATGCCGATGACGAGCGAGCCCTCGGGCATAAACTCCACCGTGTAACGTGAGAACTCCATCGACTCCATCGGCTCCACGGGAATGCCCACGTGGCGGTCGAAAAAGAGCCGGGTGGCGTAGGCCGCCAGGTACGAATCGCCGCAGCCGACGGTGTAGAGCTTATGGGTGCGGGCCACCAGCTCGGGAGTGATCACCTGCTCGATCTGCGGTTCCAGCCCCGCCACCAGTTTGTCCACCGCCTGTCGGTGCGCCTCAGCCACCTGCCTCGTTTCTTCCTCTCGGTCCTGTGTCATCTCTGCCTCCTTGTTTGCACGGGACGTTCTCAGCCAACACTCAGTCAAACTGAAACTCAAAATCCAGGTGAAAACGGTCAGCCCGGATGAGCGACCGGTGGGCTTCGACGGGCCGGCCGGCGGCGGTCAGGAAGCAGCCGGTTACCTGCTGGACGGCCGAACCCCGCGGCACATCGAGAAGCTCGGCTTCCTGCGGGCTGGCCGTGGCGGGCTCGATCCGGTCCCGCGACGCGGCGATCTGCTGGCCACAGCGGTTGAGCAGCAGGTCGAGAATCGAGGCTTCGCAGCAGGGGCCGGCCAGCAGCAGCGGGCTGAACTCAGCCAGGATCCACGAGCGTACATGGCTGACCGCCACGCCGCGGTTATGCTGGACGTACTCGACCGACACGACCGGCGAGTCGGGCTCGACGCTCAGCAGCCGAGCCACAAGATCGGGCGCCGCGACCACGTGGGGCGGCACGCGCCAGACCGTTGTCTGTTGCGACCAGTCAAAGAAAAACTGGGTGACCCCGGTCAGGTGGATCCGGCCGATGGCGGTCTCGCGCGAGCGGACGTAGGTGCCCTTGCCCTGTTGTCGGTAGAGGATCCCCTGCAAGACGAGCTGGTTGATCGTCTGGCGGACCGTCTGCCGCGAGATGCCGTGCGCCTCAGCCAGCTCCCGCTCGGATGGGAGCCGGTCGCCCGGGCGGGCGCGGCCCGAATTGATCTCGGCGAGGATCGCCTTCTCGAGCTGAGCGTAGAGGGGTCGGGAGCTCAGTTTGTCGAGCGACATGGGTACCGCTGTCCTCCTCCGCTTGGCACACTGGTACGTACCAGTACGGTCCATTATATGGAACAGCGGGAATTTGTCAAGTGGCAGACAGTCATTCGAAAGTTGGCCGGTCCGCCCGGCCTGGGTTGTCGGACCGGTGATGAGCGCTGCGAACCGTCCAGACCCAACACCGCCGGATCTGGCGATCCGGCGCGAGCGAATGGGCTCTACTCGCGCCATATTGAGAATGGCTCATAGGCAGAGCGGTCGGGGGCTTGGGGTGACGCCTTCTTGGCGACCGGATGGGTGAATCGCGCTGGGCGACCGGTCGGCACTTCCAGAGCGGCCCTCATGCCGGCCTGGTCTGCCGGTCGCCCAGTCGGGTAATGCGATCAGGCGCCTAGAAATCCGGCCGAAAAGGTCGCGATCGAAACATGTTTCTGCAACACTTCCGCAAGCAAGCTGGTTGGAGTGACTGATGCTGCGAAAACGCTCTCCGCAACGTGGTTTGTTTGAGGCAGACCATCTTTACCTCTGTTTTGTGGGTGAAGATAGCTTCTATGGTTTTTTGGCTCGTCACCGAGGTCAGTTGTTTCGCGACGAAGATTTTGCCGGGCTCCCGCAGGTGTCCGGACAACGGACGCCCGAGCGTGCCGCCCAGTCTGCTGGCGACCGCGTTGTTGCTGCAAACGCACGACGGTGTTTCCGATCAAGAAGCCAAAGACCGCGCCGACTACGATCTGCGTTGGAAGGTCGCCTTGGGAGTTGACGTAGACGGGAGGCCCTTTGCCAAGAGCACCCTGCAGCTCTTCCGAGCCCAATTGATACTGAAAGAGAAGCTGGGCATGGTGTTTCGGCAAAGCCTGAGCTATGCTCGCGAGCAGGGATACCTTACATCGCGCCGTCTCAGAGCCGTTCTGGATACGACGAATATCCTGGGGCGGGGTGCGGTCAAGGATAGCTACAACTTGCTGGCCGATGGCATCCGGCAATGGATGCGTGGACTGGCAGAGAATGACGTGGTGGCGGTGGAGCAGTGGGCTCATGAGCATGGTATGGAGCGCTACCTGGCTCCCAGCATCAAAGGCGAAGCCGCCGTAGATTGGGACGACGAGCAAGCACGCCAGGCGTTTTTGCAGGGGTTGGTCACCGAGGGCGAGCGGCTGCTGGACCTTGGCCAGGAAGTGATAGCACACAATCCGGCGAATAACGAGCAGAGCGAACGGATTCGGCATGCTGGTGTATTGCTGAGGCAGTTGATCGAGCACGCCGAGCGTACCGAGCGCACCGAGGCAGGGGTGGCCAAAGATCGTGTGGTGTCGGTGCACGATCCAGAAATGCGCCATGGGCGCAAGAGCCGATCGAAGCGGTTTGACGGGCACAAGCCAGCCATTGCCGTCGACCCAGATAGCCAACTGATCACGGCGGTGGGTCTCTTGGCGGGTAATGCGCCGGATCATGACGGAGCGCTGGAGTTGACCGAGGCGAGCGAGGAGAACACTGGCTCGACTGTGGAAGAGACCGTAGGCAATTGCGCGTATGGTGACGGTGAGACGCGTCAGCAATTTGCCGATGCCAACCGCAAGTTGGTGGCCAAGGTGGCTGGGCGGGGCTGCCGCGACCAATTGACCAAGGACCAGTTTCGGATCGACCTGGACCAGATGACCTGCACCTGCCCGGCTGGGCAAATCACATGCACTTTGATCCGGCAAGGATATTGGCAGGACCGCGCTGGCGAGAGACACTCTCATTGGGCCTTTGCCTTCGATGGCATGATCTGTGCCGCTTGTCACCTGCGGCCGGAGTGCATCAAAGCCAAAAGGGGCAAGGGGAGAACCGTTCACGTGCATCCCCAGGAACGCTTGCTGCAGGAAGCGCGGGCTTTGCAGGAAAGCCCGGCGTTCCAGGAGTACCGGCAAATGCGGCCGGCAGCCGAGCACCGGCTGGCGCGCTTGGTTCAGCTGGGGATTCGACAAGCGCGCTACTTTGGGCGGAAAAAGACCCTGTTCCAGTTGCTTATGGCGGCAACAGTTGCCAATCTGACCTTGGTAGCTACCAAGACGGGACAGATTCGCGCCAAGTCGCGGCAGCTCGACTTGATTTTTTCTCGGTTTTCGACTTTCACCAAGTCGATTTGGGTCTCTCTGTCTCATCTTGCGACCCGTTTTGACTCAGCCGGTCTGCAGAAGTCGGGTTTCCGGCTGAGCTTCTAGCCGTCGACGATTGCTCCGTATCTGCCGCCCAATAGGTCGGCCAGACCGGTCTTGGGCAGCCGGCCGGCAGTGGGCTCGGTTATCGAACCGGCGAGATTGGCCGCTTCTCGACCTGGGCGCGGCACCGCATCGGCCGGGGATTGATTCACACCCAATGGCAAGAAAGGTGTTCCGTGGCGACTTTCGGGCCGGGCCGTATGGTTCAGGCGCCCCTTGCGTCATATAGGGTGCTGACATCGAATCAAATTGACGTCTGTAGTTGAGCAATCTGGAGGTGCGACCATGAGAAAAACAATCATCGCGTTGACCCTGTTTGGGCTTATCGCCTCGCTGGCAGTGGGCAGCGCGGCAGCAGACAGACCCGGTTCGCCCGCGGGACCCAACCGGCAACAGACACAGGGTGAAGATGCGGCCAACCAGCCAGAGACCGGCGTGCAGATGCGGAGCGCCAACACCGTGGGCAGCCCCCAACCGGCAGAGCCCGCGCTGGTGCAGCAGCGAACCCAGGCGATGGTGGCCCACGGGAGCGCCCAAACCTCCCGCGCTCCAGCGGCCGGCCTGGATGGCGTGGTCATACATATAGCGCCGAAGGTGCTGGTGGTCGGCGGAAACGCACCCTATGTGACGGTGCATGCGAACATACCCCTGGCAGAGGTTAAGGCGGACAGCCTGGCGCTGAACGGGATCGCCCCGGTCTCCGTCGCCCCGGTCTCCGTCTTTGCCGACGCCCAGGGCAACCTGGTTGCCAAGTTTTGCCAGAGAGCAATCGAGGACCTGGAAATAGTCGTCCCCCCGGAGGCGACGTTGACCCTGACCGGGACGGACATCAACGACCAGCCCTTCTCGGGTTCTGCCGTCATCCGGGTCAAGCTGTTCAGCCGGGTGAGCCGGGCGCGGTAACCGCAGTCGGGTGCGATCGTAGCGGACAGGATTCCCCCTGTCCGCTTTTTGTTTCCCGGCTACCCCCCGCACTGGAAACCGGTCGCGGGGTGCGCTGCCGCCGGGCGGAGTCGCGTTTGTCGTCGATGCCCATTCGGCGGGCGGACCGGGCTCACGCGCCGGCCCGCTGCAAGCCCGACGCGCTTCACGGGCACAGGAGAATCGGCCCGTCCCACTGGCACAGGACCTGGCCCAACACCTCCAGATCACGCGACGCCTTGAGGCGCCCAACCCGCACCCCCTGTCTGTTCAAGTCCATGAGGATGAGATCGCTCTGGTAGCATTGGGCCGTCCGCAACAGCGTCTCGGCAAACGGTCCCTCGTCGCACAGGTAGGTAGCTTCCACCTCGTGCATCGCCAGGTACTTTCGCGCGTGGCTGATGGAATCCTGTCCCGGAGGCGAACTCTCAGGCACGGCGAGCACCACCACCGAGGCGCCCCATCGTTCTGCCATGTACGCCGCCACAAAGAGCGCTTCCCGCGATCTTGCCCGGCCGTCATAGGCCAGAAGAATTCGGTTCAGCGGCGAGGGCACGGTGCTGCGCCCCTGGTCGAATGAGCGGGGTGGCGCCACCAGCACCGGTTGTCCGACCTGCCGGACCAGGTTCGGCAGGGCGGAGCAGATCCTTTCGCTGTCTTCACCGTGGCCAACGACGCCCCAATCCACCACCAGCAGGTCCGTCAGCGCAGCCCGCCGGCAGATGCCATCGGTCGGGTCGCCTGCCTCGAACGTCAGATGGCCTTCCACGCCCGCCACCCGACAGCGCTCCTCAAAGGCGCGTCGCAGCTCCAAACCGGGCAGCTCCTCAGGGCAGCCAGGATCCTGCGCCCGGTGAGGCGTGGGCGACGGTGCGAACTGAGCGGCACAGATGCCGCATATCTGGGCGCCCTCACGCTCGGCCACCACCAGCGCCTGTTCCAGCGCCTGCCAGCTGCATTCGGCACCGCGCGAGCCGCTCATCGGCACCATGATGTCGGCAAACAGCCGCTGGCTGTAGCGGTCAAGTATCTGCTGCTGCGACCAGGACTCTGCCCTGGGACCGCTTTTCCACCGGCTCGGCACCACCAGATCCAGGAATTGCCTGCGCATCCGAAGCAGAAGGCGTTTCGGCTGCGGGTCAAACTGGGAAGCGAGCCGGCCGGCCGTGTCCGGTCTGACCTTCCACCCAAGCTTGTTCCTCAGCTCAGCCTGATAGGTGGCCAGCCAGATGAACATGTCGGTTTCGGTTCGGCCCGGGAAATAGCGCAGGATTCCCTGCTCGCGGATGGCATTCACCAGCGGCCGGTAGGTTTCATCATGCCAGCGGCAGATTGCCTCCTCCTGGGTCAACTCGCGGTCCTCGCTGACTTCGGCCAGGTAGCGATGGACTTCGATGTGGCTTTCCAGTTTGCCATACTGCCCAGGTGAGCTCACAGTCAGGTTCGCCCCCGGCCGGAGTTCGTCCAACCGCCAGGCCTCCAGAAACGCCGCGTATTCAGCCGTGATGATCAATTCATCGGGCTGGACATCCGGTGCCAGCGGCACCTTGGTTCGCATTTCGGTGACGCAGGCATCGATGTGAGTGAGACCCTGCCGGCGAGCGATGGAGACGCGGTGATTGCCATCCAGGACAAAGTACGCCTCGCCGATCTGGTATACCTCGATCGGCGGGAGTTGGCTGACATCCGCTGCGGCGGCCATGACCGCGGACCACCGTCCGGCATCCGAATCCAAACGTGGCAGAAAGGTGCGCGTGAAATCGGCATAGCGCCCCACGCTGCCGACAATGGCGTTGAGCGGGATCGGCCGCACGGCACTGGCCGCACGCTCCACCACCCTGAGCTTTTCCGCTACCTCTTTGTAGGAGAGCAGTTCAAACGATCTTCCGCTCAAACGCGCCGCGACCAGCTCCAGTTTCGCCTTCCTGCGGGCCCGATGAAAGTCGCTAATGGCACCTTTGAGCCTGGACAAGGGCATCCTTGCACCCAATTGAGACTGGAATGTGGCCATCAAGACCCCCGTTCACTTCTGAAGACACTCGTGAGTTCAGCGCACCGCTCCCCGGTCGGCCGGGAGGGGTGCGGGGACGCGCCGAGGGCGCGGAGGAAAGGACGCACGTCGGCGGTCTGCAGCCGGTTTCGCACGACGCTTCTACAACTGCCGGCGGTCAACGGTTCGGCCTCCCAGCTCGTTTTGTGCAGCCCATTGTTGCGCTGGTTTGGGTTCGGCGCCGCTCACTCGGGATCCGATAGGTGCCACAACAGATCATAGCCGTCGTGGCCTCTGGTGTGTGGTCTCTGGAGAATGGCGTGTGGCTTGTCTGCCAGGAGCGAGGCGCGATCACGATGCTAAAGTCGGAGCAGCTAGTATACCATAGACGGCAACTTGCTGTGACCAAACAGCACTGCACCGCTCGGCCTTGCGCCCGGGATCGCAGGTAGAGGCTCCTGGAATGACCCGACGGCCCGGAGCGCGCTCGGCGTGCCGGCGACGTGCCGGCAAGCGACCCAGGTTTCGCATCCTCGTCGCCATCGCGTCAGATGCCAACACCGGTCGGTAACCTAACGCCCTCGGATCGCAATCCGCGGCCATGTCCGCCACGCGGGCTTACGATTGCGCCGGTATGGGCAGAACGGACGGTTGAGCCGGGCTCCTCCAAAAACCCTTCTTTCCCAGCACCTTGCCCACAAACACCAGCCCTAACATGATTGGGACCTCCCAGAACAGGCCCATGGTGGTGCCCAGCGCAGCCATGGACCCTACCCCATAAAGGGCCACCGCGGTGGCAATGGCGATCTCGAAATGGCTGGAGGAGCCAATCAGCACCGTCGTGATCGCCTCGCGGTACTCGAGTTTGAAAGCCCGGGTGACGAACAGGTTGTAGCCCACCACAATGACAAATCCGAGCAGCAGCGGGATCGAAACCAGCAGCAGAGCGTCAAAGCGATCGATGAGCACCTGGCCGTTGAGCGCGAACAGGACCACCAACGTCGTGAGCAGTGCCGCAATGGCTATCTTTTCGACGATCGGTCGATACTCGTTTTTGAACCAGTCCTCGCCTTTGGCATCCGTGAGCAACCGCTTGCTGACCACGCCCATAACGAGCGGCACCCCGATGAAGACCAGAGCAGATATCAGCAGTAGTTCCCGGTCAAGGGGTATTCCTTGAATGCCGGTCAGCAGCGAGACGATGGGCACGTACAACACCAATATGGTCAAGGTGTTGAGGCTGGTGTTGATCACGTTCTGCTCCTGGTTGCCGTCGGCCAGTTTTCCCCACACCAGCACCATCGCCGTGCAGGGGCTGGAGCCGAGCAGGATCACCGCAACGATGAGCTGTTCATTACCGCGGAGGAACAGGTGCGCCAGCAGCGCTGCCACGGCCGGCGCAATGATCCAATTCGAGAACAGGGCGAGCACGATCGGTTTGGGGTTTCGGCGCAGCTTTTTCAACTCCGCGACCTGCAGGTTCAGCATGGCCGGGTACATCATCAGAAACAGACAAATCCCAATCGGGATCGAGATCCCCCGGACCTGCCAGGAGTCAATGGTTTCACCAATTCCTGGCACCACCTGGGAGAGGATGATGCCGGCCACCATGCAGAGCGCGACCCAGAGGGCCAGGTACTTTTCGAACTTGCTCACTGTCATATCTCCTTATTACAGGGCTCAACGGATGTTGGGGTCGAAGCGACAGCGGGACCAGGTCGGTTCTCGGCATCGACCATGGTGACCAGCGGGCTTTGCGGGCCACAGTCAGGCCGGCGCGATCGCATGCGGTCAGGGTCAAGAAACTGCATCAGTAGTTCGCGCAACTCAGCCACCTTTTCGCGGTTGACGGAATAATAGATCCAGCGGGCATCGGCCGTGTCGCGCTCCACATCCACCCACCCCGCCTGGCGTAGAACGCTCAGATGATGCGAGATCAGATTGGGCGCCATCTGCAGCGCATCGCCCAGCTCGCAATTGCACTGTACCCCTTCCATCAGCAGGTTGATGATCAGCAGGCGCTTGGGCTCGGCCAAAACCTTTAGCAGTTCGGCAAGGTCCTGCAGGTCGGTGGGGGCTGATACGCTATGGGACATGGCGATTCTCTCGCGAAAGTAATTCAATGTGCGTTGAATTATACTCCGGGTGAGCTGGGTGTCAAGGCCATCGGCCATGCTTTCGGAGCGACTTTTTCCCGGTTTGATCGCGGCGTACCGGTGCCTCTCAACCGGACCGCATCAGCTCCGCCATGGCTTGTACGACACTCTCCAGTGAACCTGGCCACCCAGTTCCAGGTCAACATAACCGACACCACCTGTCCGCCCTCCGCGGGCTCTTGCGGCGCTATCCACCTGCGGTGGGACCGGGGAACCAGTGGCCGGCACCTGGGCCTGACAGTCGGTACCCATCACCGGCTTGACAACGCTCGAATCACCGCGTATACTTGGTTCGTCTAACTAATTTACCAAGGAGTTTTCCAACGTGGAGGGTGACACCCCCATCGAATCGGCCGAATTGCAGTTGTTGAGTCTGTTTAATCGGTTGCGCCGCGTTGCGCTGGGTCGGAATCCGGTGCATGAGAGCGGCGTAACCGGCCCACAGCTCACGGTCCTCGACCGGATTGCTGCCTGGCCCGGGTGTGGTGTTCAGGAGATCGCTGACGACCTGGGACTGACGGCCCCGACCGTGAGCGTGACCGTGCGCCGGTTGGAGGAAGCCGGCCTGCTGATGCGCCGACCGGATCCGGCCGACGGCCGCGCTGTGCAGCTGTTCCTGGAGCCACGTGGCGAGATTCTCCAACAGCAGGCAGTGGCCTTTCGCCTGGAAAAGATGCGCCGGCTGCTGGCCGGCCTGACGCCCGACGAGCGAGAAACGCTATTGGCGATGTTGCAGCGCGCTATCAGCGCGGCCGAAACCACAGAAGGAGCACAGAATGCCTAATACCATCATCCTCGCCCTGGTCATCTTTTTGCATGACCTCTTCACCGCCGTTTGGATCGGCGGGCTGATCACCCTGGGGATTGCGGTCCTGCCCGCGGCGCGAAAAGCATTAGGTATGGGTCCGCAGACCCGAAACCTGATGCAGGCCATCCAGAAGCGGCTGAGCACTCTGGTCTACGTTAGCATCGTGGGTCTGGTGTTGACCGGGCTGCTCATGGCCAACCGCGCTCCGGCCTTCCAGGGCATGTTCAGTTTTGCCAATGCCTATTCGACCGCGCTGTCGCTCAAACACATACTGGTGCTGATCATGATCATCGTGTCGCTCTACCGCAGCCTGGTGCTGGGCCGCATCAACAACTCTTCGCAGCCGTCCCGGGAAAAGCTGAACGGTGCGCTCCTGTTCCTCAACATCGGACTGGGACTCGCCGTGCTGTTCGTGAGCGGGTACTGCGCCGCGCTCTCGGCCGGACCCAAGCCAGTCTGAGCTGGATATGGCTGTCGCCGGCGTCTTGGCGGTCCTGGCTCACCCCGACGACGAGGCGTTTCGGGCTGGTGGGACGCTGGCCTTGTTGGCAAAAAAGGGAATTCCGGTGCACCTCCTTACCGCCACCCGGGGCGAGGCCGGTGCGCGTGGCGATCCGCCGCTGTGCACCGCAGCCGACCTGCCGGCCGTGCGAGAGAAAGAGCTGCGTTGCGCCTGTGGCGCATTGGGCATCGAACCTCCCCGCCTGCTGGACTACTCTGACGGCCGCCTGTCTCGAGTGCCTGATCAACAGGCGGTGACCCAGGTGCTGGCAGCTATCCAGGAGCTCAAGCCTGAGGTACTCCTCACCTGGCCGCCTGATGGACTATCGGGACACCCCGACCACATAGCCGTGAGCCGCTGGACCGGCTTGGCGTATCAGGAAGCGGTTCGGCTTGGGGCGGACGCGCCCATTGCCCTCTACTACCTGGCGGTGCCGCTCTCGGTGGCCCGGGCTCTGGGGTTGGGCCAGCTACACGCCGTGCCTGATGAGCAGATTGACCTCACGGTGGACGTCTGCGAGGTGTGGAAACAAAAGCTGGCCGCGATCCGCTGCCATCGCACGCAGACTGGCAGTTCGCCCATCCTGGCAGCGTCTATTGAGAGGCAACGATTGTTCCTGAGCCAGGAGCATTTTCGGCGTGCACAGTGGCGGACGCCAGGAGACATTCTGGCGCAGGCGACCGAGCCGGCGGAACAGGATATGGGATGAATGACGCAATACGGGTAAACAACCTGACGAAGGTATTCGGGCCGGCCGATTCGGGCGTGGTGGCCGTCGATCACATCAGCTTTGACGTGCGCCGGGGAGAGGTCTTTGGCTTCCTGGGGCCCAACGGTGCGGGCAAGACGACCACCCAACGTATGTTGACCACGCTGCTGGAGCCTACCGAGGGGAGCATCATCATCCATGGCCACGACCTGGCCCGGGATGCCTACCCGGTCAAGCGGCAGATGGGCCTGGTGCCGGAGGAATCCAACGTCTACACCGAACTGACGGCCTGGGAGAACCTGATGTTCACCGGCCGGCTGTATCGGGTCTCTCGCGCCGAGCGAACCGAGCGCGCCCAACACCTGTTGGAGACCTTTGGCCTGTGGGAGAAACGGGACGTCAAGGCCGAGAATTACTCCAAAGGGATGCGGCGCCGCCTCAGCATCGCCATGGCCATCATCCATCGGCCGGCGCTCCTCTTTCTCGACGAGCCGACGCCGGGCCTGGACGTTCAGAGCGCCCGCGCGATCCGCGACCTGATTCGCCAGCTCAACGCCGAGGGCACCACCATCTTTCTGACCACCCACCAGATCGAAGAGGCCAACCAGCTCTGCGACCGGGTTGCCATCATCAAACAGGGGCGAATCGCGGCCGTCGACACGCCGGAGCGGCTAAAGGCCGCCTTCCGGCGCGTGCAATCGGTTGAAGTCGGATTGGAACCTACCGCCGCCCAAGTTTCCGAGAACTCGCGGGCGTCCTGGGCCGGGGTGCCGGGCGTCACCACCGCGGTCAAATGGGGCGACAAGTGGCGGTTGTACACCGAGGACCCATCGGTTCTGCTACCGCAGGTGCTGGACCATGCCCGGGCCAACGGACTCAAGGTGATCAGCCTGAGCACCCTGGGGCCCAGCCTGGAGGACGTCTTTCTGGAAATCACCGGCCAGCAGGTGGGCGCTGTTCGCCACGAGACGCCGCCGCAGCCGCGGCAGCGGGGGATGAAGGGCGGGATGGGAGGAAAGCGATGAAGCTGAGAGGATTGCAGCGAGTTGGGGACGAGTTGGCCCAGGCCTGGATCATCGTCGCCAAGGATATCCGGGTTCACTATCTTCGGCCGGGAATGATCATGTTTGGCTTTCTGATGCCGTTCTTTATGTTCTTTTCCTTTTCCGTGAGGCGTGCGATGGCGGCGGAACAGGGTGTGGCACGGTTGCTGGCGCTGACCACCTTTTTCACCGCCGCTGCAGCCGGCCCGTTCATCATCCCACTGGAGCGGCGTCTGGGCACCTACGACCGGCTGCTGGCGGCCCCCATGTCGCTCTTGACCCTGCTGCTGAGCAAGACGGCCGTGGGAGCCGTGTTTGCCATGGCCGTCTCAGCCGTGTCGCTGCTGGTCGGCCTGATTGTTTTCAGGGTGACTATTGCCCAACCCTGGCTGTTAGCCGCCGGAGCGGTGCTGAGCTCCTTTTCCTTCTCCGCCCTGGGTCTGATCTTTGGCTCCATCCCGACGCGCAACCCGGGCGACGTGCAGATGCCCAGCACCCTTTTGCGCTGGGGGCTGCTGTTTATCAGCGGCGTCTTTGTTCCTCTGGCCGAGATGTCGACCGGCGCCCGGCTGTTGGCATTTGTCTCCCCATTGACCTACGCCCAGGACCTGATGAACCACGCTGTCCTGGGAGCAGCTATGCTGAACCCATGGCTGGACCTGGCCGTGCTGCTGGCCAGCGGGATCCTGTGCCTGCTGCCGCCGGTGTGGATGCATCGACGGAGCCGGCAGCTGGGGTATTGACCGTCGCGGGCGACCTGGATGGGGAGGCCGCCATCGTCCGGCGACGGCCGTGAACTGGTGATCCGCTGCCCCTGAAACGACCCGCCGGCGCACCAGCACGACGGTTGGCCGGCAAAGCGCACCCACACCGAGCACCCCTGCGTATCCTGCAGGGCGATCCGGTTGCCCGGCGACCCCGATCGGGCAACCGGACCTGCCCCCAACCGGTGGCCGGTTGCCCTGTGGGTCACCGGTGCAGCCGGCCGTCGAACCGGCCGGCGGTCCGGCCCGGGCGGAAACGCACCGCTACCTGAATCGGGAGGGGGCGAGGCGCGCCAAACGGCGCCGGCTGTGAGCCGCCGGCGCCGATGCAATCGATGGGCGCTCCCTGGAGGCGGGCTATTTGGGGATGCGCAGCTTCCAGCCGGGCAGAATCAGGCTGGGGTTCGAGATGACGTCCTTGTTGGCCTCAAAGATCTCGGGCCAGCGGTTGGCATTGCCGAGCATGCTCTGGGCAATACCGCTAAGGGTATCCCCGGGCTTGACCACGTAGACAATCCCCGACAGCTTGGCAGCGGCTTGGGCGGCAGCCTCGGCAGCCGCCTCGGCTTCCTGCGCCTTCCGAGCCTCTTCTTCCTTTTGGGCCTTCTCTTCGCGCTTTCGGGCGATCTCATCGGTCAGCTCCTGGGCCCGGGCCTCGCGCTCCTTCTGAGCCTGGGCCGCGGCCGCCTTTTTCTGCGCCTCGACCTCTTTCGCTTTCAGCGCCTCTTGCGCCGCCTGAGCCTCCTCCGCCGTCTTCTGTTTGGCCTCGGCGGCCGCCTTGCGGTCCTGCTCCAGCTTGCGAGCTTCGGCCTCGCGCTGGGCCTTGGAATCGTCCGCCTTCTTCCTGGCTTCAGCCGCGGCGGCCGCGGCGTTCCGGCGACGCTTGTCGGAGTCCGTCGCCTTCAGGGCGGTGGCAATCGCGGCCAGCGTCTTTTGCTCCGCAGCGCTGACCTGCTTCCCGCCGGCCCAGGCCTGCTCCTTGGCGGCCTTGGCAATGGCTTCACCGGCGCCGGTCAGGAAATCCCGGACGGCATCGCCCTCCACGTTATCCGCCTTGGACTCGAGCAGCTCGCCGATCTGCTCGAGCATCGCCTGAGTCTCGGCCGCCTTGGCCTTGATCTCCTGATCGGAATCCTTCTGTCCGGCGATGATCTCCTGGACGAGGGCCGATTGCGACCGGTAGCCTTTCAGATATTCCTCCAGCGCTTTGGCCTCGCTGCGCTGGGTCAAAATGGCGCCACGGTCAGCGGCCTCTAGTAGATGGTGAATGAGTCGGGGAGCATTGACCAGTTGCTTCCACTCTGCTGCTGTGAAATTGCCAGTTGTCATCTTCCTCTCCTTTTGCTCTGATCCACGGTATCGCTTTCAAGGTTCCTTCGCGAACGGCCGTATTATCGGAATCCTTCAACCCTCCGCCGGTGCGCAACAAGAGAACCCCTATCAAGCGGCGTGCGGAGCGCACCGACGATGTCCTCCAGCGCAACCGCCTGAACCTCACCGAACCGTCCCCCGCCGACCGGTCGGTATCTGCAATTTCGGACGGCCTCCGCGCGGCGCCGGCCGAAGCGGCAGCATTACCAAAGTCCCCGCGCGTCGGTCGGGCGGCGCATCATCTTCCTCAGCCTCCGGCCTGACCCACCCGCGACCACGCTAGAGCCCCACCGCCCGGCGCACCAGCGCACCCTTTAGCCGGGTGAAGGCTCGACCCCTTCCGATCGTCAGATCGTCCAGTTCCACCGGGTAGGTGGTGAGGCACTCGTAGCCATCCTCGGTGATGAGCACCGTGTCCGAATGGCGAAAACCGCCCACGCCGGGCATATAGATGCCCGGCTCGACGCTGACCAGCATGTTGGCGGCCAGCACGTCGCTGCTGCCGGCTGCGATCCAGGGACCTTCATGGTTGCCCAATCCAAAGCCGTGGCCGGTGCGGTGCAGCAGGTACTCTCCCAAGCCCTCGTCCCTTAGGAAGCCGTTTGCCGCCTGGTCTATCTCGGAACAACTCGCGCCCGGTTTCAGGAGGACGAAGGCGCGCTGCCGGGCCTGGCGCATCGTGGCGAACATCTCTCTCATTTGGGCGCTGGGCGGGGCCACAAAGTAGGTTCGCTCGCACTCGGCGCCATAGCCGTTGACCCGCATGAAACTCAGACCGATGTGCGGCCCTTCGGCCAGCCGGTCCCCCACCGAGGGCACGCCGTGGGGCATGGCGCTCATGGGCGCCGGCCAGGTCGCCGTCAGCACGCTGGTCGTCAGCGGGTCAAAGGGCGTCCGTTTGATGATGTCCATCTGCACCGAGCGCCCCTGGGAAAAGATCTCGATCTCGGAGACGCCGGGGTAGGACGCGGCCATGATCTTGGCCATGCCCATATCGGCGTAGCCGGCCGCTTGGCGGAGCATCTCGACCTCGGCCGGCGACTTGACCAGCCGCAGGCCTTCAAGCAGGGGCAGGACACAAGGGCCCAGACCCTGGAGCTGCACGGCGATCTCCTGCGGCAAGGTGGGCTCGACGCCCAGGCGCCGGACAGCGCCCAGGAGATCGTGCAGCCGTTCAGCCCAACCCTCTCCCGGCGGCGAGGGATAGTCCCAATAGCAGTGCAGGGCCCCCACGTTGGGCGCAGCCCGCAGATGCTCTTGCTCCAGCGCCGGCACCAGCAGGACGGCCGGCTCGCCGGGATACACCAGGATGAAGAACGGGCGCTCCAGGGGTACATAGGTCACACCGGTGAGGTAATAGATGCTCTCCTCCGCGGTGACGAGAAAAGCATCCAGGTCATTGCCCCGCACCTGCTCCTGGAGCCGAACCATGCGCTCCAGGTACTCCTGTTTCGGAATCATGTTCGCTCTCCTTTCGCATCTCGCCGTTGGCACAGCCGGCGCAATGGATCAGGATGTGTGCGGTGCCATGTGACTACACGATCCGGAGCGGAACCAGGACGATCCTACGCATTATACCCGCAGGCCGCATTTGCGGCAAGTGCACGCTGTGCAGTGCGCAAGGATTGGTGAAGCGGTGCACAGAGCCGTCTCACTGAACCGTTTCTGCTTACACCAGCTGGACGGCGCTGATTGTCGTCAGGGGTACAACCGCTGGACCTGGGTCACTTTGGGTCTGATCGCGTCCACGTGCCGGCGACGGAATGGCGCGTTGATGAGTTGGGTGAGCTATCAGATCTTCCACCGTGCACAGTCCTGACCACCCCTGATGTGGTAAAGCACTATGGGCAACAGGACGATCTCGGGGAACGCTTTGTCGAGTATGCGCCGGGCGACAAACGGTATTTCCCCCGGCGGATCGTGTTGCGCACGGTGCGCTATGACAACCCACTGGACGATCTTCTGGTTGATCTGCTGGCCGGCGATCTGTTGTACAGGCAGGTGGCCAGCGAGTCGGATGGCCGACAGATGGCACTGTTTGGAGCTGAGGTGATGGAGGCGTCAACGAGCAGAAGAGGCCGGCGCGATCCATTGTTCGAAGCCAGTGACCTGCATCAATTCTGCTCTTCGGTGGCGCGCGTTCAGCTTCTCTTCCAAGACCTGGAAACTGGGCGTAACCACTCTGCCTTCCAGAACCAGGCACAATTGCGCAAGTTCGTGCGAGCCAATCGCAGACTCGTAAATCTGGCTGCCCGGCCCGCCCACGATGCCAAACTCTCCCGTCTGGTTGAGATTATCGAGCAGGCTCGCGGAGACAAGGTGACCGTGTTCTGCCATTACCTCGAAACCGCCAAACGCCTGCAAGACGGGTTGGCAAAACGCTTGCGCCATCTGCGGGTAGAGACCACTGCTGAAGCCAAGTGAAGGGACATTGACCAGATTCTGCAACGTTTCGCCCCTGTTGCCAACGAGGTGCCGCCTGAGGATCGCCGGCCACAAGATGAACTGCAGGTGCTGATTGCTACCGGCGCCCTGGCCGAAGGCTACAATCTACAGGATGCCCGCATCTTGGTCAACTACGATCTGCCCTGGACCGTTCTGCAGCTCGCGCAGCGGATGGGACGTCTGTGGCGTCCCTGGCGCGAGCCGCGCGAAATCCATGTCTACAACTTTGTCCCGTCGACCATGGACCATCCGAAGCTGCGGCATGGCCGCCAATGGCGACGTCGGCTGGAGGAACGCAACGAGGAACACCGTACGTTCGCCCAGATCCCGGTGTTGATTCGGCGTGAGTTGGGCGATCGCACCGAGGAAGGCTATCAGATGGAAAGACTGGCGCGCGAACTGTACCTGCGGGACGATGACAGCCTGGACCTAGACCAGGTGCTTGACTTCGTACACAGCGCTGACTCGCTCGCCACGAGCACGTTTTATCGGGACCTGGTCAATATCCAGAACTCGAGTGGATTGAACATGCCCGGCAGCACTGGGCTGAGTTGCAGAATGTCCCAGCCCACCGACTGCAGATCGTCTGTGCGATGGCTCTGATCCCGGAGTAAACCGGCCAGAAAAGCCGTGCAGGCTTGGGCAGGTGGTCGCTGCCGGAAGCCCGCCTGAAGTTGCCGCGCACGGCCTGCTCCGGTACAATCAGAAAGACTAGACGGCGGGCGTGGTGGAGGCGCGGTGGGGCGCTGTGGCATGTCAGAACGACTGGCTGAGCTGGAAGCATTGCTGCCGGACCTGGAGCGCGGGTATTACCGGCTGGCGCTGGTCGTCGGCCGGGCTGGCGCGGGCAAGACGCGGCAGCAAGGAACTCTCGCGGCGCTGCGGGGTGCCGTACCTCAACCTTAGTCTGGCGCTCAGCCAGCGACTGCTTCCCCTCACCAGCAAAGAACGGCCGCTGCGGGTCGGCCGGCTGTTGGCCGAGATCCTGGATGAGCAGCCCGGTTCCGCTGTACTTCTGGACAGCACCGAGCTGCTTTTTGAGCCGGCGCTGCGCCAGGACCCGTTGGCATGTCTGCAGGGCGCGAGCCGCCACAAGACGCTTGTTGTGGCCTGGAACGGGGAAACCGCCGGCGCTGCGCTCATCTGCGCCGAGCCGGGGCACCCGGAATACCTGCGCTACGAACACCCGGACGTGAACGTAATCGTTTTGCCCTAGAAGACGCCTGTGAAGTACCGAGAGCTGGTCCAATTCGTACCTATCGATACCGTGGTCCAACTGCGCGAGGCAGACGAGCGAGAGGGCGCGGAGGCGTTGGTCAGAACCTACGTCATCTCCGAGCGCATGGCTGACCTGCTGGAGCGCCTGGTCATCCCGCAACTGCAATTCGCCGCTCCCAAGGACAACAAGGGGCTGCTGGTGGTGGGTAACTATGGCACCGGCAAGTCCCACCTGCTGTCGGTGCTCTCGGCGGTGGCGGAGCACCGTGATCTGGCCACGTCGCTGACCAACTCTCAGATCGCCCAGGCCGCCCACTCGATCGCGGGCCAGTTTCGTTTAGTGCGCACTGAGATCGGCGCTACCACCATGCCGCTGCGCGACATCGTGTTTGGCGAGCTGGAGCTGGCGCTGAGCCAGATGGGCGTCTCGTATGCTTTCCCGCCGCTGAGCCAGGCGCCGAACAGTAAGGACTTGCTGGTGGCGATGATGAGCGCGTTCCACGAGCGCTTTCCGGATCAGGGCCTGCTGCTGGTGGTGGATGAGCTGCTCGACTATCTTCGCTCCCGTCGCGACCTGGATCTCGTTCTCGACCTCACCTTTCTGCGCGAGCTCGGGGAGGCCTGTCGTCTGACCCGTTTCCGGTTTCTGGCCGGCCTGCAGGAGTCGCTTTTTGACAGCCCCCGGTTCCAGTTCGTGGCAGACTCGATCCGGCGGGTCAAGGACCGTTTCGAGCAGGTGCGCATCGCCCGTCAGGACGTGGCTTACGTCGTGGCCGAGCGCCTGCTGCACAAGGACGCTGGGCAAAAGGGGCGCGTCCGCGAGCACCTGCGGCAGTTCACTCCGCTGTACGGCGCCATGGCAGAGCGGATGGACGACTTTGTCCGCCTCTTCCCCGTTCACCCGGCCTACCTGGAGCTTTTTGAGCGCGTGACCATGGCCGAAAAGCGCGAGGTGCTCAAAACACTCAGCGCCGAGATGCAGACCCGGTTGGACAGCGAGGTCCCGGCCGATGAGCCTGGCCTGATCGCCTACGACTCGTACTGGGCCAGGCTGCGTGACAACCCCTCCTTCCGCAGCATCCCGGAGATCAAGGAGGTCATCGACAAGAGCCAGGTGCTGGAGGATCGGGTGCAGAATGCCTTCACCCGGCCGCAGTACCGCCCGGCCGCTCTTCGCCTCATCCACGCGCTCAGCGTTCACCGGCTGACCACCGGGGACATCTATGCGCCGCTGGGCGCCACCGCCGAGGAGCTACGCGACGGCCTCTGCCTCTATCTGCCGCTGCCCGAGCGGGAGGCGGATTTTCTCCGAACCACGGTGGAATCCACCCTGCGCGAGATCATGCGCACCGTGAGTGGCCAGTTTGTCGCGTTCAACCCGGAGAACGGCCAGTACTACCTGGACCTGAAGAAAGACGTCGATTTTGACGCCCAAGTCGCTCAACGCGCCGAGAGCCTGGACACAGGGCAGCTCGACCGGTACCACTTTGAGGCGCTGAAACGGGTGATGGAATGCGCCGACTCGACCTATGTGCCCGGCTATGCTATCTGGGAGCACGAGGTCGAGTGGCGCTGCCGGCGGGTGACCCGGCCCGGTTACCTCTTTTTTGGCGCTCCCAACCAGCGTTCTACCGCGCAGCCGCCCCGCGAGTTCTACCTGTACATGCTGCAGCCCTACGACCCGCCCCCGTACACCGACGAGCGCAAGGCCGATGAGCTCTTTTTCCGGCTGGCGCGGCGCGACGCGGAGTTTGAAGAGGCGCTCCGGCTCTACGCCGGCGCCCGCGAGATGGCCGCCTCGTCGGGCGGCAACCGCTTCGAATACGAGAAAAAGGCCGGCGAACAGCTCAAGCGCCTGCAGAAATGGCTCCGCGAAAAGCTGCCGCAGGCGATGGACGTGACCTACCAGGGGGCGTCGCGCCCGCTCGTCGAGTGGGTCAAGCAGGGGGCAGCCTCGGTGCGCGATCTGGTCAACGCGGTGGCCTCCGCTTGCCTGTCGACGCATTTTGACGAGGCCCGGCCGGAATACCCCCGTTTCTCAGTGCTGGTCACCCAGACCAGCCGGCCACAGGCGGCCGGGGAAGCGATTCGCTGGCTGGCTGGTGGCCTCAAGACGCAGCAGGGCGCCGCCGTGCTAGACGCGCTGGACCTGTTGGACGATCGCCGGGTCAAGGGGCGGGACTCGCACTACGCCGGCCGCTTTCTTTCGGCACTCTCGGAAAAGGGGGAGGGGCAGGTGCTGAACCGGTCCGAGCTCGTCGAGGGGCAGTCGGGGGCCGAGGCGGACCGCTTCTTCGGGTTGGAACCGGAATGGGTGGCCGTGGCCCTGCTGGGGCTGGTCCATGGCGGGGAGATCACGCTGGCGCTGCCCGGCCGCAAGATCGACGCCGGCAACCTGGAAGAGGCGCTCAAGATTGGAATGGACGAGTTGGCCAACTGGAAGTTCATCGGCCGGCCCAAGGGAGTGCCGTTGGCGGCGCTGACTGAGCTCTTTGGTTTACTGGAGCTGCCCACCGGGCTGATCCAGGACCCCAACCAGCACACCGCGGCGGTGGAGCAGCTCTACAAACGGGTGGACAGCGAGCTCAAGCGGCTGGTGCTGGTGCGGCAAAGGGCGACGGAAGGGCTTCCTGTCTGGGAGACGGCCGTGCTGGAGAGCCAGGCCAGAGCGGACGTGCTGCGCCGGTTGGACGAGCACAAGAGCTTCCTCGAGTCGCTGCAGACCATGAACACGCCGGGCAAGCTGCGCAATTTCCGCTATGGCGCCGACGAGGTTCGGGCGCAGGCGCCCGGATGGGCGCTGGTCGCCGAGCTGCAAGGGCTGGCCGAGGTGGTGGCCGCCGTTCAGCCGCTGACGGCCTACCTGGGGATTGCGGTGGCTGTCCTGCCGGCCGGCACCTCGTGGACGGAGGAGGTGAAGACACTCAAGGCAGGACAACTGGCCCAGTTGCGCGACCCGGCCAACTGGGGCCGGCCGGCGCTGCGAGGCTCGTTGGCGGGGGCGCTGGAGAATTGCAGAAGCGCGTACATCCAGCTCTACCTGGATCAGCACCGCCGCGCCCGGCTCAACGCCTCTGAAGACGGCCGCAAGAAGCGGTTGATGGCTGACCCGCGCCATCAGCAACTGGCAGCGTTGTCGGCAGTGGGTTTTCTGCCGGCGGCCGACCTAAAGGAGTGGGAAGGCAAGCTGGCCAACCTGCACCCCTGCTATGCCGTTGGCGCGGCTGACCTGAAGGAGCATCCTCTCTGCCCGCACTGCGGCTACCGGCCGGTGGAGGAACCGGCTACTGCCCCGGTGGCAGCCGCCCTCGACGGGCTGGAGGAGCGCCTGGGCCAGCTCCACGCCGATTGGACCCGGGCGTTGCTCACAAACGTGAGCCAGGAGGCCACCCAGGCCAACGTCGCGTTGATGACCGCGGGCCAACGCAAGCTGATCGACGATTTCATCCAGGCGGGTGCGCTACCGGACAAGATTGGCTACGATTTCGTGCAGACGGTCAAAGAAGCGCTCGGTGGGCTGGAGCGGGTGGCCGTGCCGCCGGAGGAGATCCTGCTGGCGCTGGCCCAGGGCGGAATGCCGTGCACGGTGCAGGAGCTGCTGGCCCGCTTTCACAAATTCGTGGATCGGCGGATCGAGGGCAAGGACCCCAACCGAGTGCGCATCGCGGTGGAGTGGTGAGCGCATTGTGTCCCCTGGTGGTTGCTGCCGGCGGAGTTTACTCCTGCGCCGCTTGTGGTAAAATACATAGAAGGATATATAGCACGATATGAGTAATGGACGGCAGGAGAGGTGGCCATGCAACGGATTATCGGGGTGACCGAGTTGCAGCGCGGGTTTCGCCGCGTTTTTGAGCAAGTGGTGAGTGAAGGCGTGCCCTATATCCTCACGCGCGGGAGCCGGCCCGAGGCGGTCCTGTTGGCTTACCAGGACTATTTGCGCTACCAGGAGTGGCACGAGCGCGTCACGCTGGGCCGATTTGACCGGTTGGTGGAGCGACTGAGCGCGCAGAACGCCGCCGTTGATGAGAGCGAGATCGAGGCCGATGTCGCCGCCGCGCGGACGGAGGGAGCCGGATGATCCGCGTTGCCGTAGATTCCTGTAGCGCGCGTCTCTTGGCGTGGCGGTGGCCATGGTTGGGCAGGAACAGGCAATGAACGCGTTGCATTCAGTGTCCTTGGCTGAAGAAGAGATCCTCGTTGCCGAGTTGGCTCTGCTGGGCATTCACTACCTTTCGCGGCAAACGGCCTATCAGGCTCAAACGGCGCGCCCCCCGGATGTGTTGCTGGTTGATTTGGTCCAGCAGCCAAGTGCTCGCGTTCGTTCAACGGTGATTGCCGTCTTGCTCTCACATCCCGAGTATGCAGACGCAGTGCCTGCTGCGCTCCGGCGGCTTCAACCTCCCGAGAGGCTGAGTCTACAGTCATTTTACCTGGCGGCCAGACTCCTGCAGCAGGAATACGCGCATCGTCTACGGCCTTGTCAGGCATCGCGCTGGCGGTGGCTGCCGGATCTGCAGGAGGCATCGGCGGGCCTATGCCTGCCCGAGCAGGGTACACCTCGCGAGAGACTGAATGCGCTGGGAAGCGAATACGGGCGCCTGACGCAGACAATGGTGAACTGGATCGGGACCTACGAGCAAGCAGCGCGCCAACTACTGCGCCAATGGGAAGGAGAAAGGCATTGGAACCGGTCACTTTGAACGCACTGCAATCCTTTCTGCGCCGGTTGGGCGAACGTTATGCCGATGCGGGCGCCCTCTACCTGCTTGGGGGCAGCGCTCTCTGTCTGTTGGGTAATCCTCGCACCACCGTTGATGTGGATTACACCTTCGAGTTGGCGGAAGGATCGGTAGAGGAGTTCGAGAGGGTAGTCGATGAGTTGGCGGCCGAGATGAACATCTACGTGGATCGCGTGCCTTTGGCCGAGTTTGTACCTTTGCCGCCCCAGGCTCACGAGCGGCGGCTTCCCGTCGGGCGCTTCGGCAGATTGGATGTTTTCGTCTTTGACTTGTACAGCATCGCACTGAGCAAGATTGCGCGCGGATTCGAGTCTGACCTGGAGGACGTGCATTTTCTGTTGCATGCCGGCCTGATTGAATTTGGAGAATTGGAGCGCCTGTTCCGTGCCGTTCTACCCGATGTGTCCAAGACCGACGTCATCCCTAGCGAATTTTGCGACTATTTTGACCAGGTGCGCCGCCGATGGGAGCAGTTGGCCAAGTGATCGACTATCGCTTCGACCCGGTGGACATTGAGATGGTCGGCCTGCGGGCCAGTTTGACACCCGGCCAAGAGTCTTGGGCGCCGCCAGGATGTGCGGGAGCGGCTGGTGGCGCTGGTCCGCCGCCGGCTGACGCGCCGCTATCCTGAACTCCCACTGGTCGAGCCGAACTTGGTGCTGGAGGAGATCGACCCTGTCCAACGAGCGAGCCCAGGAGGCAACCATGCCACACCAGCCACCACTGATCCCTGACCAACCGGCGCCCGAGCAGGCGGCCCGCGACGCCGAGCGAGCCGAGTATCTAGAGCGCCTCCGGGAAAAGCTCAAGGACCCGGCGTTTCGCGCCATCGAGGGTTTTCCCATTGGCGAGGACGAGGACATCCTGGCGCTCTCTGACCCGCCCTACTACACCGCCTGTCCCAATCCCTTTCTGCCCGAAATCCTGGAGCGCTGGCAGCAGGAGCGGACCGAGCTGCGCCAGGAGCTGGGGTTGCCCGATGATGGTCACGACAACGGTGACCTCCCCAACGCCGAGGGGGCCCCGGGGATTTACCACCGCGAGCCCTTTGCCGCCGATGTGAGCGAGGGCAAGAACGACCCGATCTACAACGCCCACTCGTACCACACCAAGGTGCCGCACAAAGCGATCATGCGCTACATCCTGCACTACACCGAACCCGGCGACGTGGTCTTTGACGGTTTTTGCGGCACCGGCATGACTGGTGTGGCTGCTCAACTGTGCGGGGATCGCCAGACGGTGGAGAGCCTGGGCTATCGCGTGGACGAGGAGGGTGGTATTTACCAGCCAGGCGACGAAGGACCAAAGACGAAAGACAAAGGAACGGGACCTTCGTCCTCCGTCGTTCGTCCTTCGTCTTTCTCCCGTCTGGGCGCCCGCAAGTCGGCGCTGGTCGATCTCTCTCCTGCCGCCACCTTTATCGCCTACAACTACAACACGCCTGTAGAAACTGCCGCCTTTGAGCGCGAAGCCAAGCGCATCCTGCGCGAGGTGGAGGCCGAGTGCGGCTGGATGTACGAGACCACGCACACGGATGGCCAGACGAAGGGACGCGTCAATTACGTGGTATGGAGTGAGGTTTTTGGCTTGCCCTCATTGCGGAACGGAAGTCGTTTACTATGATGTCGCCGTCGACAAGGAAAGCCTTAGGGTGATCGATGTCTTCCAATGCTCTCAATGTCAAGCCCAACTGGACAAACGGTCGCTCGAGCGTGTTTGGCAGGTGTTCTACGACTCTGAACTCAACAAGACGCACAAATTGGTGAAGTACAAACCCGTTGTTGTGAGTTATCAGATCGGGCGAAGCCGTTATGAGAAGGAACCTGACGCTCGAGACCTGACTCTGCTAGACGAGATTCAGGCAACAGCGATTCCAGATTGGTTCCCTGTCCACAGAATGCCCGACGGCGAGCGCAAACGCAAAGACGGATACGATCTGAAAGGCATTACGCACCTACACCACTTCTACTTCCGACGCCCCTTGCTAGCCTATTCCCGGCTGTGGCAGAAGGTGGATGATTGCCCGGATTGCGCCTTTCTGCGCTTTTTCGCGCAGGGAAGCAATCTTGGCTTCACCAAGATGTGACCTTCCCCCGCTTTCATGGACACACGGTTAAGGGAGATGCGTGTGCTACATAGTAGGCTCTCTCGAAGGCTTCGGGCGTGGTATAGCCGAGCCCTGAGTGAAGCCGACGTCGATTATAGAACCCTTCGATGTAGAAGAAAAGATCAGTGGCTGCCTCCTTTCGGCTGCGGTAGGTGCAGTGATAGACGTGTTCGCCCTTGAGGCTCCCGAAGAAGCTTTCCATCGGGGCGTTGTCATACCAGCTCCCGTCGCTGTTCATGCTGGCCTGGATTCCATGTGCTGCCAACAAGGCTTGGTATCTTCCGTCCGTGTATTGGCTACCCCGGTCAGAGTGATGAATCAAACCGGCAGCCGGCTTCCGCTGCCGGAGGGCCATCCGGAGGGCGGCCAGTGTGAGCTCCCCGGTCATCCGCTCCGACATCGCCCAGCCGACGATACGGCGAGTACACAGGTCCAAGATGGCCGCCAAGTAGAGCCATCCCCCCAGGGTCGCAATGTAGGTAACACATGCACTTGCGTGCAGTGCAAGTGTATCAGCCACCCACTTGGTATCCGGTTGGTCGGCTGTGAACACCTGTCCAAACCGGTTGGGAGCCACCGGGTGGGCCTGGTTTCGCTTAGTGGTCGCCCTGTACCGCCGTGTCTGCTTGGCCCGGATGCCATTTTGTTGCATCAGACGAGCCACCCGGTTTGCGCTGCACTTGCGCCCCAGGGCCAAGAGCGCATGATAGATTCGTGGGCTACCATAGGTCTCGCCGCTCGCTTGATACTCCGCCCTGATCTCTTTCACCAGTTGTTGATTCTCCATCTCTCGCTGGCTGATAGGTCTTGTGCGCCAGGCGTAAAAACCGCTGCGCGAGACGTTCAGCACCTTGCACATGCGATCCACCGGATATTCGTTGCGACGCGCCTCGACGAACTGGAATCTCATCTGCCTGGGCGCGAGACAGCCATGGCGTGGCCACTGCTTTTTTCCCTGGCACCGCCCGCCAGGGCAGGTGTAATATGTCCCGTTCCTGGCGCAAGACCTCGTTCTCTCGCTCCAGCTCACGGAGGCGCTCCTGGTCCGGAGCAGCCCGGCCATGGCCAGGAAAGGCGGCCTCGGCGTTTTCGATCTGCTCGAGCCGCCAGCGGGTAAGACAACCCGATCCGATACCGAGATCCCGCTCGATCTGGGCGGCGCTCTTGCCGCTGGTCTCCAATAGGCTCAACGCCTCTCGCTTGAATTCGGCGGCGTACACCCGTCTTGTTGTCATGATCCTTCCTCCAGTACAAGTCTACCCGACTTTCGCTTATTG
>DCVT01000007.1 GCA_002328075.1 Anaerolineales bacterium UBA2181
GCCGTAGGTCGGGTTGACGACAATCGAATTCAGGGTGTAGCCCAAGCCACCGTAGCTGGCACCCGACCAGTCATCCACGGCCCAGGCGGTATTGCCGGTGGTGCGACCCGCCGGGTACCCTCGGGCGGTGACGTCGATCCTGGAACCGGCACCAATCTGCAGCGTATTGGTGACGGTCAGCTGGAGCGAGTACACCCGCTCGGTGGTAGCCGGCTGGTGGGTCAGGGTGCTGCCGTTCAGCAACGACAGATTGTTGGCCCGGATGGGCATCTCGTGCTGCGGCGCGGCGACGACGCCGGCGCCGGAGATGACCAGCCGGTCGACCACAAACACGGGGTCGCTGTCCTGGCCGAGCGGCGTCCAGAGCGCGGTGACTACGCCGTGGCTGTCGAGGCGCAGCACACCCTCGCCCGCCGTGCGAGAGTGGTAATAGACGGTGCCTACTGCTCCGTCCGAGGCGCCGCTTCCATCGCCGCCGTGGGCGGTCGCCCGAATGGCAGGGTCGAAACCATCGAGGGCGTCGTAGTAGAGCGCGACCCGGCCGCCGCCGCTACCGCCCCCATAGTCGCCGCGCCCGCCGTTGGCGGAGATGGCGCCCGCGCCGGAGAGCGTGCCGGCGTCCAGCAGGATGCCGCCGCCGCTGCCCGAGCCGTACTTGAATGGGCCGCAGCCGTTGGCCAGCAGGCTGCCGTCGATGATGACCTGGCCGGCGGTGATCTGGACCAGCCCTCCGCCGGCGCACGACCCGCCCGAACCAGGTTCAATCGGGTAGCGATAGTCGCCGTAGGTCGGGTTGACGACAATCAAATTCAGGGTGTGGCCCAGGCCACCGTAGCTGGCGCCCGACCAGTCATCCACGGTCCAGGCGGTATTGCCGGTGGTGCGACCCGCCGGGTACCCCCGGGCGGTGACGTCGATCCTGGAACCGGCACCAATCTGCAGCGTGTTGGTGACGGTCAGCTGGAGCGAGTACACCCGCTCGGTGGTAGCCGGCTGGTGGGTCAGGGTGCTGCCGTTCAGCAACGACAGATTGTTAGCCCGGATGGGCATTTCATGCTGCGGCGCGGCGACGACGCCGGCGCCGGATATGACCAGCCGGTCGACCACAAACACGGGGTCGCTGTCCTGGCCGAGCGGGGTCCAGAGCGCGGTGGCGACGCCGTGGCTGTCGAGGCGCAGCACGCCCTCGCCCGCCGTGCGAGAGTGGTAATAGACGGTGCCGAGCGCCCCGTCCGAGGCGCCGCTTCCATCGCCGCCGTGGGCGGTCGCCCGAATGGCAGGGTCGAACCCGTCGAGGGTGTCGTAGTAGAGCGCGACCCGGCCGCCGCCGCTACCGCCCCCATAGTCGCCGCGCCCGCCGTTGGCGGAGATGGCGCCCGCGCCGGAGAGCGTGCCGGCGTCCAGCAGGATGCCGCCGCCGCTGCCCGAGCCGTACTTGAATGGGCCGCAGCCGTTGGCCAGCAGGCTGCCGTCGATGATGACCTGGCCGGCGGTGATCTGGACCAGCCCTCCGCCGGCGCACGACCCGCCCGAACCAGGTTCAATCGGGTAGCGATAGTCGCCGTAGGTCGGGTTGACGACAATCGAATTCAGGGTGTGGCCCAGGCCACCGTAGCTGGCGCCTGAAAAGTCATCCACGGTCCAGGCGGTATTGCCGGTGGTGCGACCCGCGGCGTATCCCCGGCCGGTGACATCGATCTTGGCACCCCCCTCTACCTGCAGCGTGCCGATGACGGTCAACTGGAGCGAGTACACCTGATCGGTGGTCGCCGGCTGGTGGGTCAGGGTGCTGCCGTTCAGCAACGACAGATTGTTGGCCCGGATGGGCATCTGGTGCTGCGGCGCGGCGACGACGCCGGCGCCGGCAATGATCAGCCGGTCGACCGCGATCGCCGAATCGCCGTCCTGGCCGAGCGGGGTCCAGAGCGCGGTGGCGACGCCGTGGCTGTCGAGGCGCAGCACGCCCTCGCCGGCCGTGCGAGAGTGGTAATAGACGGTGCCTACTGCTCCGTCCGAGGCGCCGCTTCCATCGCCGCCGTGGGCGGTCGCCCGAATGGCAGGGTCAAACCCGTCGAGGGTGTCGTAGTAGAGCGCGACCCGGCCGCCGCCGCTGCCGCCCCCATAGTCGCCGCGCCCGCCGTTGGCGGAGATGGCGCCCGCGCCGGAGAGCGTGCCGGCGTCCAGCAGGATGCCGCCGCCGCTGCCCGAGCCGTAAGGTGACGCGCCGCAGCCGTTGGCCAGCAGGCTGCCGTCGATGATGACCTGGCCGGCGGTGATCTGGACCAGCCCTCCGCCGCTGCAGGAGCCGCCCGAACCGGGCTCGTCCGGGTAGCGATAGTCGCCGTAGGTCGGGTTGACGACAATCGAATTCAGGGTGTAGCCCAAGCCACCGTAGCTGGCGCCCGACCAGTCATCCACGGTCCAGGCGGTATTGCCGGTGGTGCGGCCCGCCAGGTATCCCTTGCCACTGACGTCGATCTTGGACCCGCTGGCGATCCAGAGCGTGTCGGTGATGGTCAGGTCGAGCCGGAACACATGGTCGGCGGTGGCGGCGGTGTGCGCCAGCGTAGCGTTGCCTGACACCACCACGCTGCCAAATACATGAGGCCCGTCGATGGTGGCGGTGTTCCCAAAGATAATCAGGTTCTTGCCGTCGTATGTGGTATCGA
Organism: Anaerolineales bacterium UBA2181; assembly: GCA_002328075.1. Lineage (GTDB taxonomy): Bacteria > Chloroflexota > Anaerolineae > Promineifilales > UBA4811 > UBA4811. The sequence continues at coordinate 2,670 of DCVT01000007.1, forward strand.
CCTGGGCGATGGTGACGCCGGCCGAGAACAGCGCTGCGCGATAATGATCGTCCAGTTCACCGCCGGTGCCGTTGTGGTTCTGGTCCAGCGGCGAGCCCAGCGTATCGCTGATGGTGCTGCTGATCACCAGCGAGTAGCTGTTCAGCCCGGTCAGCCCGGCCAGGCTCAACTGATACTCATCCGCCGTCACCTGGGTCAGGGCGACCGGCGTGATCGGACCGGTGGGCCCCTCGAACAAAAAGTCCGCCAGAGTAAAGGTATCGGTAAGCACGGGCGTGCTAAAGTAGATCTGCAGACTGTCAAAGGGGTGGCCGGCGCCGCCGGTGGGCTCCACCCGGGTGATCCACAGACCGCCATTTGCCGGAGCGAGTGGCCCTTCCTCAGCCAGCAGCATCCCGGCCGCCAGCAGAGTGGCCACGGCCAGCAAGACCGAGATCAGCATCATCGGCAGTCGAGTTCTCATGGCACATTCCTCCCTTCCAGATTTCGAATCGCAGCCGTGTTCACGACTCCTCCGCCTCGCCGGCGCAGGTTGGCGGTTCGCCATGGTTGCCGGACTGGCCCTCGGCGACGGTCAACTCGTGGAGCAAGGCGAGCAGCCCCTGTTCACCGACAAAGGGGTGAGGCCGGGCGCCGGCGCCCGGCACCGGCTCGATGGCGCCGCGCAGCTGCGCCGGCGCGGCCGGGTCGACGAGCAATCGCAGGACATAGGTCTGAATGCTGTGCATGGTACCTCCGGCGGCCTGCTGTTCAAGGATGCCCGGGTGGAGGGGCGACAAGGGGGTGCAGGCCGTCCAGTAGCAGATTAGCACGCGTCACTGCCAAACGACTGCCAGCGGTGCGCCGGAGACAGACAGGTGGTCTGGCGGCCCCGAGGGCCGGATCTCTGGGGGTAACGCGGGCAGCAGCCCCCGGCTGCGCCTGGCGACGGTGCTAGAGGCCGATCAGCTTGCGATAGAGCGTTTGGAGCTCAGCCGCCGGCGCCGTGTCCAGCTCCTGGCGCAGCTCTTTTTCCAGCGCCCGGTAGTGCCGCAGCGCCCGCGGGCGGTCATTCAGCGCGACCGAGGCCTGCATCCCGACGAGCACTGCCTGTTCGTGCCAGGGTTCCAGCGCCAGCAGTTGTTCGATTAGCTCCAGCGCCCGATGTGGGACGCCGGCTGCCAACCGTGCCTCGGCCGCGGACAACAACGCCCGCTGGTGCAGCAGGCTGATCCGCTCGCGGGCCGTCACCGCCCAGCCGGCATAGCGCAGATCCGGCAGCAGCTCGCCCCTGCACAGTCCCAGCGCCGGCTCCCATTCGCCGCGGCGCCAGTGCGCCTCAAAGGTTTCTGCGTCGACGGTCGAGCCCGGCGGCAAGGTCAGCGTCACCTGCCCCCCTTCGACGGCCAAATAGCGCGAGGGAAACCTGTCCGGGAGGTCGGGCTCCAGGGCGCGCCTCAGCGCCGAAGTGGCGTGGTGAAAGGGGGTCCTGGCAGCAAGGGGTTCCTTTTCGGGCCAGAGGGCGTCGGTCACCTGGTCGGCGGTCAGGCAGCGTCCTGGGCTGAGCAGCAGGAGGGCCAGCAGCTCCCCCGCCCGGCGCCAGCGCAAGGCGGGCGGGTCGATCAGCTGCCGGCCGCGGCGAACCTGGAACCGGCCCAGCATGGTCACGTGCAGCGGCGGGGGCAACGCCTTTTGCAGCTGGTTCAGTAGTTGCACCAAGAGCGACCTCGCTGCCGGCTCGGATGCTCCCAGATGGGCCGCCAGCAAGGGAATTGCCAGCGATCGCTCGCGTTCCAGGAGGAAACCATAGCCGCCGCCGGCGACCGCCGAGGCAGCCAGCACCCAGGCGGTTGCCGCCTCCGGGCGGCGCTGCTGGTGCAGCAGGGCCGCCAGCACCAACCGGGCCCGGGCCAGGTCGTAGGCCGCTCCCAGCGGAGCGAGCGACTGGATCGCCTGGCGGAGGTGGCGCTCGGCCGCCTCCAGGTCCCCGCCCAGCCAGGAGCACCGCGCCAGCTCGGTCAGCGCCTCGCCTTCCAGGTGCCGGTAACGTACGGCAGCGGCGGTCGACACGGCCTCGGCCGCCCAGGCGGCCGCACTCGCCGTGTCGCCCCGGCTTTTGCTGGCCCGGCTCATTCCCAGGCGGATCTGGATGTTCAGACCCGGCTCACCGATGGTCTCGGCGATGGTCCGGGCCTGGGCGTAGAGTTGCACCGCCTCATCGACGTCGCCGTCGTCCAGCGCCAGGTTGGCGTGAACGCAGTAAAGATACCCGGTCGCCAGCGACGTCGGCGCTGCTGTGCGAGCCAGATCTGCCAGGGAGTTCTGCGCGTGCTGGCGCTCTCCGATGATCCAGCAGACCCAGGCGCTGGTCACCAGCGAGTACACGGCCAACTCCGGAAGCCGGTACTCGCTGCATCGGACCAGGGCTTCGGCGTCCGCTGCCAGCGCCAGTTGAAACCGTCCCTGGGGCAAGTACACCCCGGCGGCCAGGTTGTGCAGGGCGCGGACCAACGCGCGGGCATTGCCCGTCGCCCGGCTGAGATCGATCACCTGCTGGTAGAGCTGCTCGCCGGTGGCCAGGTCGTCGGTCTCGGTGGCCGCCATCCCCAGCAGCAGGAGCGCCTCCGCCCGGGTTGGGGTTTCAGCATCGGTCAGCGATAATGCTTCCCGCGCCAGCGTGCGGACCTGCTCATAATGGCCCAGCCGGAACTCTACCAGACCCAGCCAGGCCAGCGCGGATGCGATGCTTTCGGGTTCGCCCGTCGACCGCGCGCGGTGCACTGCCTCCCGCGCGTGCCGGTGGGCCGGCCCGATGTCTCCGCTCCGCTCATGGGCCTGGCTGGCAGCGATCAGACTGGCCACCGTTGTCGGCCGGCTCATGATGGGGTCCCCGCTATCCGTCACACCTGCTCCGGTTTGCGAACCGGCCGGCGGCGGGATCTGGCCGTCGGCCGCAAGGCGTTGTTAGCCGGAGCCCCACTTGCCTAACTGCCTGCCTCGCGCAGCTGCTCGCGGAGGACGGCGGTATCGACGATCTCCCAGAGCTCCGTGATCTTGCCGTCTCTAACATGCGCGAACACAGCCTGATCCACCCTGAACGAGTGCCCCTCCGAGGAGAACCCTCCATACGATCCGCGCATTGTGCCCGTGACGACACAGCGCGCAGCCTCGGCGGTCGGGTTGGAGAAGACATCGATGAACTCGTGATAGAGGCCCGGCATCGCCGACCTGGCCTTGCGCCACGACTCACGTTCGCTTTCGAGTCCGACCGTTGAAAGCCCGGCCGGCGCATGCACAACCACATCGTCGTGCAGGTACTGATCGAACGCATCGAGATCGCCGGCGTCTCCAGCGGCGAACAGACGAACTAGAAGGGATGGATTGGACATGCAACCTCCTGACCTCGCGCGCTTGTCATTAACGACAAGGTACCCGGCCGGCGCGCTTTCGGCTAACGGACCGCGCATCAGCCGGGGTCAACTCACACTTGCCAGGCCTGAGAGGCATCAGCCGGCGGCTGCGCACAGGACGGTGACGCACTTGCACATGATCATAGGACCGGTCCAGGATGCCCAGGGTCTCCTCGATGGTCACCACCGGCTGCCTCTCCCATTCCAGGCGCAGGATCAGCCTGGCCTCCAGGTCGGACAGAGCGGGACATACACGGCTCCGACCCATTTGGATTCTTTTCGAGATCACATTTTGTAACCGGAATTGTCACAAACCTCGATCTACCCACGTGAGTATATTCCGCAAGTCCGGACAGTGCAAGATCCGTCGCGCCCGAGTGTTAGCCCAAAGCAGTAGAGTGCTCTGTTGGCCAAGTTGGAATGTCCCCTTGAGAAAGGGACATGAGTGTGGACGAACTATTGACGATGAGCAGACAAGAACTCGACCGCCTCGAGATGATGCGGGCGATCCAAGACAGGCGTTTGACCCAGGAAGAAGCAGCGCAGTCGCTGAGGTTCAACGTGCCACGTGTGAAGCGGTTATGCCGGGCATGTTGCCAGATGGGTGCTGCCTGGCTGCCCGAGCCGGCCGGCGCGGCCGCCGGCCGGACGAACAGCTCGGACAGGGTTCCGGCCGCCGGTCCAACCCGCGTTTGAGGCAGGGTCTGCCGCCTCTCTTGCTGGCGCGCCTCCCACCCCCAGACCCGGAGCTGGGTCTGGGGGTGGGAGAATGGCTCAGTGGTTGAACACCACCAGCGGCAGGTACACGTGCTTTAACGGCACAAACACCTCGCCGCCGTTGGCCCCGTTCCACGTGCCGATGTACAACGAGGTTCGCAACACGGCCGTAGAGTTGTCCCCGTAGGGAACCCGGTTGTTGCTGTCGCCAAAGCCGGCATACCCCACCTGGCGCCACTCTACGCCGTTGCCCGTGAGCCACACCTCCATCCCGGTGACTCCGTTGCCCACGATCAAGTACAGATCCCCCTCATAGATCTCAAACCCACTGGCGAAATTTGTGGCCGTGTCGCCAAAGCCCGGCTGCACCACCTGCTCCCAGTCGTCGCCGTCACACTCCTGGCAGCGCCACACCGTCGCCCCCGACCCCCCGGCCGTGCTGGCGTAGAGATAACCCTGGTACGCCCTCAACGCCGGCACGGAGCCTCGGGCGCCGTCACCGAATCCGCCGGCCATCACCGGCGACCAGATCACGCCGTCATCGGACTGCCAGACCTGGCCACCCGACGAGTAATTCAGGATGCCGGCAAACAGGCGGCCGTCGAATTCGGCAAACGTGCGCACAGCCCAATTGTCCGGGTTGCCCGACCCTCCCTGGACGACGCGCACCCAGGTGCCCCCGGCGCCGGTGTCACTGCGCCAGATCTCTGCGCCCTGGGCGCTGTTAAAGGTTCCGGCGTAGATCCGCCCGTTCAAGGCCCCCAGGTGCAACACCATTTCGTTGTCCGGTTCACCGAGCCCGCCGGTGACCACCGGCTCCCAGATCAGGCCGTCGGCGCTGCGCCAGATCCCGCCGCCATAGCTGGTGCCGGAAACGTTCAGGTTCTGGGTGCCAGCATAGAGGTTACCGTTGAACGGCAGCAGGTGGAGGATGCCGGAGTTGGTCGGGTCGCCAAAACCGTTGTCGCTGACGGAAACCCAGTCGCCGCCGTCGTTGCGCCACAGCTGGCCGCCGCCGCCCGACGAGTTGATCGTGCCGGCGTACAGTCGGTCGCCGAACGCTGCCAGGCCGGCGATGATCTCGTTGGCCGGGTCGCCAAAGCCGTTGATGTTGACCTGCCGCCATCCCGGCACACCGGGGGCGAACACCTGGACGCGGTGGTTCAGGTAATCCGCCACGTACAGGTTGCCGGCCTGATCCACCGCCAGGCCCTCAGAACCGCGCATCTGGCCCGAGAGTGAACCCCAGCTTCCGCCCAGCGTCGTCAGATACCGGCCGGCGGCGTCGAATACTTGCACCCGGCCGCCCCAGTTGTCGCCCACATAGATCTGCCCTTCCGCGTCTACCGCCACCGCGACCGGACCGCACAGGTGGCCAAAATCCTCGCCGCACTCCCCGGTCACGCCCAGGGTGCGAACGTGGGCCAGGCTGGCGTCAAACACCTGCACTCGATGGTTGCCGCTGTCGGCCACGTAGAGCTTGCCGGCCGAGTCCACCGCCAGATCGTACGGTGTGTCCAGATGCGCATTGTCGGCTCCGGGCACGCCGGTCACGCCCAGGGTGGCCAGGTAAACATGGTTGCTGTTGTACACCTGGACGCGATGGTTCCCAATGTCCGCCACGTAGATGTTGCCCGCCAGGTCAATGGCGACCGCGTGCACGCCGTCGAACTCGTAATTCCCGGTACCATAGCCGCTGCCCAGCGTGCCATGGTAGCTTCCATCGCTGCGAAAGATCTGCACGCGGTGGTTCCTGCTGTCGGCAACATACACCCGTCCGGCCAGATCCAGGTCCACGTCGTTGGGAAAGTTCAGGTGAGCGTTGTCGCTGCCCGCGACTCCCGGCTCGCCGACGGCCCACACGAGCGCCCCGGCCGAATCCAACTTGACCAGGCGCATTCCCCCGTATTCGACGATATAGATGCTCTTGTCTGCGGCCACAACCACGCCCGGAGGCCCGTTGAAATGGGCGCTGTCGGTCACATAGGGGACACCGGTGGTGCCATAGGTTCGCACATGCTGCCAGCTGCTGTTGAACCGCTGGACGCGGAGGTTGGCCTGGTCGGCCACATAGAGGTTGCCGGCCGAGTCCACCGCGACGTCGGTCGGCACGCGGAACTGATAGTTGCCGGAACCCAGGCCCGTGCCCACCGTCGCCAAATAGAGTCGCGTCGCCCGGTCGAAAATCTGGACGCGGCAGTTGGTGCTGTCGGCAACATAGATGTAAGCATCGTTCACCGTTACGCCGGCCGGGCCGCTCAGGTGGCTGTTGTCGCCGCCCGGCGCGCCCGTCACTCCGATGGTGGCCACATACGCCGGAGCGGTGGGAACCGACACATCAAAGATCTGGATCCGGTGGTTGGAAGCGTCCGCCACGTACAGCAGACCGCCGTACACCTCCAGGTGCTCCGGCTTGTTCAACCGATCATTGGCCGTCCCCGGCACACCCGTCTGGCCCAGCGTGGCCAGATAGCTGCCCGAGGAGTCGAGAATCTGGACCCGCTCATTCCCCTTGTCACTGACATAGATGTTGCCGGCGCCGTCAAAGGCGATGCCGGCCGGATCGCAGAACCGATCGTTCGCACCGCTGCATTCATAGGCCTGACCGAGTTCCGCCACGAACGTGCCGTTCGAGTCGAATTTCAGGATGTGATTGGCGTACGAATCCACCAGCCAGACATTGCCGCCACCGTCTACGGTCACATCCACCGGCCGTTCAAGGGTGACTTCCTGGGGATACAAAAAGCCCGCCTTGCCGATCTGCATGACCAGTATGCCGTCGCTCCCGAACTTGAGGGCGCGGAGTCCGGCGGTTTCGACGACCCAGAGGTGATTGCCGTCGGTGCCAATGCCCCACGGCCCGTTGAGGTGAGTTGCTACGTCCGGATACGCCAATTCTGCTTCGCCCAGGGTCTTGACGTAGCGGAAGGTCAGCCCCGGCTGGCCGAGGTCGACCTGGGATGCGCTGGCGTTTCGGGTCTCCCCGCCGGCCGCGATCGACCGGAGCACGAACGACTCGGCGGAACCGCCAAAGTCGAACGACGCCCCCGCGATCTGGGGTACGACCCTGGTAACTGAAATCGATGGCTGCGAACCCTGAGCGGCCGCGCCCAGGCTGAAAAGCAGCGCCAGGATGATCAGAAGACCGGCTACAGATAGGTTTCGAGTTTTCAAGGGGCACCTCCAATGTGAGTAGTCGGTTACAAGTTGGTTCGGGGAAACACACGATCCTGAGCAGAATGTCAGCAATCCACCTCCTTGCGGTTCAGTCAACTCGGCTCTGCCGGCGCATCTTGGCTGCCGGCCGGGTCTGACACCATGCTCGGGGCGTCGCCCGGCTCCTATTATCGACCAAGACCGTCCAAAAGGCAAGGATGTGGGCTGGCCACGGGTGGGTCACACCGGCCGGGTGATAGAGTCGGTGGGACAAAGAGCGAGAGTCGTGTAGACTCGGGAAAACAAGCGTGTGCACCTCCGTGGGCGAGCGAGAGGCGTCGTGCCGGCCGGAGACCCGCGGCAGCAGCGCAGTCCAGATCGAGCGAGGACTGGGCACCGGATCGGGTTGTCGATCCCGCCGGCAACCGGAGCGGGCCGATGCCTGGAGCAACGGGCCGGCGCGCTTGAGCAAACCAGCGCCACGTACTGGCTGCGACAAGAACCAGAGGAAAAGAGACGACATGAAGAAAACCCTGTCAGATGAAGAGCTGGCCCGGCGGCTGGGCGCATCCACCGTGCGCGACTATTCTCCGGGGGCCGGCGTCGGCCTGGGCTATGTGAGGCTAGAGCCCCCGCGGGACCGGCCGGACCAGGTATGCCGCAAGTGCGGGCAGGTCCTCGGCCCGGCGGCCTGGGCGCAGGCAGTGAGCAACGGGGCTGGCGGCCTGCTGTGGCACGCCCCGATCTGCGACCGGTGCACGCAGAGCTAGACTGCCGGACGGTCACCGATAGAACTGTCGTCCAGGGTCAGACGCCGCACGTCCTCCAGGTCGATGGGTCGGGCGGCGGCGCGCTTGGACGCGATGAGGTCCCGGCGCGAAACGACCTGCACGCTCTCACCCCCTGATGATCCAACGTCTCCCGCCGCGCCCATGCCTGGTCAAAGGTGATGCCGGGGGTGCGGGTCTGCACGTCGATGCGCACGCGATCCTCGAACACGGCGATCTCGTGGCCCAAGAGATCGGCCGGGGTGGTGAGGCTGGCGGTGCGCAGATGGGCATCCAACAGCGCGTCCAACAGCCGTTCTGCGTTGGACGGCGTCGGATCGATCAGGATATCCAGGCTTCAGGTGGCACGCGGCACGCCATGGAGAACGGCCGCGATGCCGCCGATGACCAGGTACCGGACGTCATGGGCGTGAAAGGACGCGAACACGTCCCTTGACCGGTTCAGCACGGTTCTGCTCCAATAACGATGGTTGGGCTGCCAGAAAGAGCTCGGTAAACTCGTCCAGCAGGCGCGCCCTCTCCTGGATGGAGAGCGACTGAAACCAGCGCACCTTGGCTTCCGGCGTTTCGGATTCCCATTGGTGGCTCACCTGCGGGTTCATGGCGGACATACCTCGGCGCAACTGATCGGATAGGACGATTGTACCGACCACCGGCGGGGTGTCAACCAAGGGCTCCAGATGTGACTGTTGAATCGTCGGTGAAAAGGGCACGAATCCTGCGCCGGTGTGTGGCAGGAGGTCAAGATGCGCCTACGAGCACGGATTGCACGGGTCGAACCAGCCGTCATGCTGCCGCCGGCAGTCTGCCCCTACGACAACTGCCAAGGTCAGTTCTTCAAGGACCATCAGCTTCA
>DCVT01000026.1 GCA_002328075.1 Anaerolineales bacterium UBA2181
CCACCGAGGCCAGTTTGATGTTGGCACCCTCCAGCACCTTCTGCACCCGATTCACGGTTCGGCTACGCTCTTCAATCACCTTGCGGCGATAGCGCGTCAGGTCGCGCAAGGCCCGCTGGGCCTTGGGGGGAATAAAGCTGGCCTTCAGCATGCCATGCATCTGCAGTTCGGCCAGCCATTCCGAATCCGTCACATCGGTCTTGCGCCCGGGCACTTTCTTCACATGCTGGGCATTCACCACCAGCACCTCAAAGTCACCCTCCAGCAAGTTGTGCACTGGCTTCCAATAGTCGCCGGTGCTTTCCATCGCCACCGAGGTGCACTCCCACTCTGTCAACCAGTCGTGCAACTCCAGCAACTCGGGGGTCGTTGTCCCGAAGGTTCTGGTTTCCCAGTGCAATCGGTCGTCCGAGGTAACCCGCATTCGCGTGGCCACCACGCTCTTCTTGTGTACATCCAATCCAGCTGCGCGTTGGTAAAGAATTCGCATTCGCTTCCTCCTGCTAGATTCGGGCCGGTCAGGTACCCCTCTAGTCAAGAGACTATTCCACGTGCTCGCAGCAACAATTGGCGGTGCCTGGGGGGTACCCGTGGCTGTCTCCGATGCAGGCTCGCGGCACCATTATCTAATCGCCCTCAGACCAGCCCTAATCACCAGTATACCACGCTTGCGCGTACGCCGTCGGATCGTTCATTTTCATCCTTGGAGGAGCGCGGAGCTCATCGCGTCTCCGATGAACTGGAACCTCATTTGCTTGGCTGCGAGACAGCCACGGCATGGCCACTGCTTTTTTCCCTGGCACACATGTGCTTGCGCACAGTGCAAGTGCTGCCCGCCAGGGCAAGTGTAGGATGTCTCGTTCCTGTTTCACAATCTCCAACTCTCGCCGCAACTTGCGGAGCTCCTCGTCGGCCGCCGGCATGCGCCCGTGGCCAGGAAACGAGCCTTCGCCTCGGATCTTCAGTTGCTGTTTCCACCGGTACAGACGACCGCGGGTGATACCCAGATCGTCTTCAACCTCGCGGGCGCTTCTCTTGGTGGTCTGCCATAGGCGAATCGCTTCTAGCTTGAATTCCCGGTCATACTTCCGTCGCTCCTGTTCCATGATTCCTCCAATCCTAGTGTACATGATTCTGCCTTATCTACATGTCCACTTTCTTGGGGAACCCCTCTCACTTCAGAGATTCCGGTTGGCGGATTCGGTCTTCGTCAGTCCTCTGTTCTCGTGATCCCGCAGCAGTGGCACATCGGTCATCTCAAACCACCCAGACGAGCCCACCGGTTTGGGGGTTCACTACTGAGTCAAGTTCAATTGTCATCGGGTTTGCGTCGAGGACGAACTCGGAAACGCTCGGAAGATGCAGGCCGGTTGCCGATTGGCACGCGTCCGCCTCATACCGATCATTGCCAACAAACGAACGCTCGCACTGTGAGTATGGTATTGACGGCGTCGCACACGGTTGGTTAGCCGGTATTCCTTGTTAAGTTCTGCAGGTCTTGGGTCTTGATGGCGATAGGCTATGACAGACGCACACAGGGTCAAAAGAAAATCGAGGTCTCACGTAATTGATCAGGAAGCACTCAGGGTCGTTCGGAACCTGATGCCTCTCCATTGGACGATCAGGCAGTATGAACCGGATTACGGCATTGATCTGTCCATAGAGTTATTTGACGAGTGTGGCACAGAGGCGTATGAGACTCTCGGGGAGCATCTGCTCGTTCAGGTCAAGGGAACTCGTGTCATCAAAACCCGTCGAGTGAATGTGGGCAGAAGTTACGACGTCGAAAAACCTTCACCTCCGGATGCGCCTGCAGGGACTGACAACAGCAATTGGCTCGAGGTCATACCATTCCGAATCGACACATCTGAGTTGCTTACGATCAAGCGCATGGGTGCGTCGTTACCCGTGCTACTACTCCTTGTCGACACCACCGCTAGGCGGTTGTTTTTCCTCTGCCTGACAGACTATATTGACAAGGTGATACTGCCTGACGAACCTGAGTATCAGGAGAGAAAAACCAAAACCGTCGATATCCCGATCGGTAACGAGATCACAGATGAGGTAAGCTCGCTTTCCCCGATTCTTTTTTACGGAAAGCGACCCAAGCTCTACGCCTTTTTCCACGAGGCAGCTTGCCAAAGGCGGGAGCTGGACTTCGTGGAGCAGGAAGCTCTCCACCAGCTCTGCCTTCATCGTGCGGCGATCCTGCTAAGGCATGATGTGTGGAGTAGTGCGAAGCAGTGGCACGCTATGGCCCTTGCGCGGCAACATCTTCAGGATCTGGTAACAACTGGGCGTCCGGGCAACCTAATGCACATAAAAGACGAATACAAGGAGCTGGATTGGTGCAAGGAGCACGAGTTGTATGTCCTCTGGGACAACCTGGTCACCTTGGGCCGGATCTTCGAAGAGTATTGTCGGGAGTGGTTTCTCCCCACCTGGATTCATGCGTACACGCTGACGTTGAGAGGTGATGCGTAGGTGACAGGCTTCCATGAACTAGGCCACGGGATGCTCTCGATTTGCCCCTGCCGGTTGGTCTTGGCACGGAACACAAGGCTACGGCCCAAGCCGGTTCTCTGGGGGTACGCTCAAGATTCCGCCGGCTTTGACACCTGGGACGTCCTTGCTCAATTGCCGGCAGAATGCTATAGATTCCCCGGGAATAAGTGGAGATGGCGACCGCTCCGCAATCTCTTACACGCCGCCGACCAGACCCGCTTCTTGTGTACCGGCCGCAGCTCGCTCGCCCGCTGGATGGGTGGCATGGCGCCGCTGCTCAGCTCCTCCACGAGCTCGCGCAGGCCACCTATTGATTTTTCGGCAGAACGTGATATACTATGATCATGAACCCCCCCGGAGATAGCATCTCCGGGCCGACGCCCGCCTGTCCAGGCGGGCGTCCCATTTGTGAGTCCACCCGCACCTATGGATCGTGTCATCGCCTACATCGACGGTTTCAACCTGTATTATGGCCTGCGCGAGAAGGGCTGGAAACAGTTCTACTGGCTTGACCTGCAGCAGGTGGCTCAGCGACTTTTGCGACACTCGCAGACGTTGAGTGCGACCAAGTACTTTACCTCCGTGGTCACCGCGCCGCCGGATAAGAACCGGCGTCAGGCCACGTTCCTGGGGGCACTCAGCACGCTTGCGGGCCTGACCATCCACTACGGACGCTTGCAGACGAGCGGACCTGCCGGCAATGCGGCCACACCTATGTCACGTACCACGAAAAGATGACCGACGTCAACATAGCCACAGAGATGCTCTCCGACGCTTTCACTGACCGTTTCGACGTGGCCTTGCTGATTTCGGCCGACGGGGACCTGGTCGGCCCTATCCACAAGATACGCTCGCTGTTTCCCGGAAAACGGGTGGTCGTGGTGTTTCCGCCGGCGCGGCATTCGAATGCGCTCAAGAACATCGCTCACGCCTGCCTGCACCTCGACCGGGCCACATTGGTCAAGAGCCTGTTTCCCGATCAGGTGGTCAAATCGGACGGCTTTATGCTCCACCGTCCACCCGAGTGGCGCTGATCGCCGCCGGGACCATGGCTCGACCGACGCTGGATTTGCGAGATTGGAGGCTGGGCAAGTCGCCAGCACAAGCAGGGCCCTGTGCCGTGCTGAAATGCGTCATTTTTCGGCTCGTCACGCGGCAGGGCGCACACAACTAGTCGCCTTGCGTCGACACCGGCGCCGTCGTTGGCTGCAGGATGGAAATGAGCGCGCCAGATCAGCCGCGGGTGAGGAGTTATTGTCATGTCGAATGATCAATCGTGGTTGTGGTTTGCGGTGGCGGCGGTCTTGGGTCTGGCCGTGGGCGCGCTGGTGGCCTGGTTGGTCGCTTCTTTGCGGGCGCAACGTGCACGAGAGGCCCTGACCAACCAGATCGCCACCCTGGCCGCCGAAAAGAAGGGAGAGGCGGAAAAACTCGAATGGGCCACAAAGCAGGAACAACAGATGTCCGATGCGTTTGCGGCTCTCGCCAGCCAGGCCTTGCAGACGAATGCGCAGGATTTCGTCAGTCGCGCCGAGCTGGTCGTCCAGCCTCTGGATGAGAAGCTGGCCGAGTTTGGCCGGTATGTCAACGAACTGGAGCAGAAACGTGAAGGAGCGTACGAGGGACTCGGGACACAACTGCAACAGCTTTTGGAGACCAGCGGACAGCTGACCAGGAGCACCTATGTTCTGGGCGAGGCGCTTCGCTCGCCAACCGTGCGCGGCCAGTGGGGCGAGATCCAATTGCGCCGCGTAGTCGAGATGGCTGGCATGGCCAGGCATATCGACTACCGGGAGCAGGAGGCCACGAGCGGCGGCCGGCCCGACATGGTGATACGTCTGCCACAGCGCGGTGTGATCTTTGTGGACGCAAAGGTGCCTCTTGCGGCGTACCTCGCCGCTGCGGAAGCTGGCGACGAGACAATTCGGACGCTGAAGCTGCAGGATCACGCAAAGGCCATGGCGTCCCGGGTACGGGAGCTTGGCAAGAAAGAATACTGGAAATCCGAAGAGTCGCCCGAGCTGGTTGTCATGTTCGTGCCCAACGAGGCCTGCCTGGGCGCCGCGTTTGACAGCGACCCGACCCTGCTCGAAAAGGCGATCGAGTCGCGGGTTCTGATCACAACTCCCGTCACGCTTCTGGCGTTGCTGAAGGCCATTGCATACGGTTGGCAGCAGTTGCAGATGGCAGAACACGCGCGGCACATCTATGATGAGGGCAAAACTCTGTACGAACGGGTGGATACTTTCGTCAAGCACCTGGCCGGGTTGGGCGAGAATCTTCGCAAGGCCGTGGAGTCATACAACAAGTCAGTAGGTTCGCTTGAGCAGAGAATCCTCCCGTTTGCCAGACATTTCGAGGAGGTCGGCGCTACCAGCTCCCAGATACCAACACCCGAGCTCATCGAAACCCAGGCCAGGCTCCTGACAAGCCCAGAAACCCAAGAGTAACGCTCCTGGTGCGCCCGATTCATCGGGGTCATTGTCATTCGCCCACGAGGCTCGGGCTAACGCCGAACGTCATGGCGCGCTGGCCTTGATGATCTTGCTCGTGTATTTGCCGTCGATGTCGCTTCCCATCCGCTCCCGTCCGAAATTGCCGCCGGGTCCCTGGCCCATGAGATCTGCCCGACGAAGCCAGCCCCGCCACCCGATGCCGACGGCCGGTTCGTCATGCAAGACCGAGCTTCACGGCCACCGCGGATTATAGCACATCCGACCGCAAGCCACACGTGACGCACGGTAAGCTGGAGCGCCGAGATCGAACGTGCTTTGTACCGGAGTGCCTCACCCCCCACCCTTCCGCTTGCACGCCGCCGACCAGACCCCTTTTCTGTGCACCGGCCGCAGCTCGCTGCGGGGCCGGTCGGCCGGCACGGCGCCGGAGCGCAGATCCCCTTCCAGCTCGCGCAGGTTCTCCACCAGCTCGTCCAGCGTCTGGCCCTGGGTCCAGTAGTCGGGGTATTCTTCCAGATACCCCAGCCACTCGTCGCCGTCTTGCCAACAGACGATGCCCGCCGCGTCTGTCATCGGGTGCTCCTGTGATCAGGCAACGCGAGAGCTATGCGAAGCCACTCCAATTGCCGGGCGTACGGAGATTCTTCGCTGCGCTCGGGGTTCGAGAAACAATCGTTCGTGAATCGGGAAAGGCCTGCATAAGGCACTGTGTGCACTGCTCGTTTTCTGACTACTTGTCTGGCGGCCGGCGAGGTCAGGAATGCCACAGGTGCTCCCTGGCCTGCGGTTCTGTCTCTTCCGCTCACTTCAGTACTCTGGGACCTACCCTCAGGCGGTGAACGCGATCCAGCGCAGTAGGTTGTGCGTGATGGCAACCAGGAGAAGCATGCTCAGGACGTTCTTCTTTCCTCGCACGCACGCCTGGGTCAGACTATGATGGCGGGCATGGGCATTCACGCATTCGGACGTCGCAGCACGCCCTTTGTAGATCTCCTTGGCCTCCTCCGTCTCCATCCGCTCACGCCAGCGCACCACCTCCGGCGGATCGTCGGGCCTTGGGTCGGCTTTCGTCCGTCCACTCGTCGTAGCCCTGGGCGATCAAGTAGGCGCATAGACCGTCGCCCCTCACCGCTCCAACGCCGCTATGTCTTCGCGCCGGGCATAGCCGCCGTCCATCAGGTACGCTCTCGGAACCTGCCCAGTCCGTCCCGCTATCTGGTCCACCATCGCTGGTGCCTGTCCCCCATCGTTGCCCGTCGTATCCACTCCAATACCCACGATGACCTGGCTTTCCTCGTCGGTGGCCAACTGCAGGTTATACGCTGGCTGATATCCACCGTCGGGCATCTTCATCACCCGAGCCTCTGGGTCCGTGGTCGAGACACGTGCCTCGGACACCATCTCCCTCTCGGCCTTCGCCTTCCCCTTCTTGCTATGTTCCTTCGTTGCCTGAATCTCCGGCATGCGTCGCGGCGCTGCCTCCACTCGCTCCTGGCGTTCCTTCGCCATACGCTCGCGCGCTGCCTCCTGTCGCAAGCTGCTCCCTGTGTCCGGATGCTCCCATTCGGCCGCCAGCCTGGCTACCTGCTGCTCCGCCTCTACCAGACACTCCTCCATTGTAGACGCACGCCGAAACGAAGCAGCGCCCGCGCTGGCCCGCACCCGCATGCCATCCTGCGAGACACTGTGCAGCGATACCAGGCCGGCATCCATCATGGCGGCGAGAGTCTCCGTCACGAGTTGGTCCAGTGCCGCTTGATGCGCTACCCGAAAGTCGGACAGCGTATGGTAGTTGATCGGTACGCCGCCGCATATCCAGCGATAAGCGTCATGTTCCCGGCACAGACGGTCGATTTGTCGAGCACTGCCAACTCCGTCGCAACAGGCGTACAACCACAATGCCAGCAGCACCTGCGGATCGGTCGTTGGGTGCCCGGCCTGCGCTGCCACGGACTTGATGCTGGCATGGAACGGCGAGAGGTTCATCCGCTCCAAAAACGCCCAGATGGCGCGGGCGGGATAGTCCTCGGGGACCAGTGCATCCAGTTCACGCGGCGCCCACTTAATTTGGTTGCGCAGC
The DNA here is from genome assembly GCA_002328075.1 of Anaerolineales bacterium UBA2181. GTDB lineage: Bacteria > Chloroflexota > Anaerolineae > Promineifilales > UBA4811 > UBA4811. The sequence continues at coordinate 7,042 of DCVT01000026.1, forward strand.
GGTCGCAGCACGCGTGCCTGCTGAGGGTTAGTCGGCGTGTCCGCCTTGGTTGGCTGAGGATCCGGCAGTTCAAACAAGGTGTTTTCTGGCATGGGTGCTCTCCTGCTATTCTCGCCCATTATCGCGCCGTCCGCAGCTTATGACCAAGCGAATCGGTGATTGTTTCACAGGCTCTCACAGAATACCTTCCATTCCATGAGTCCTACACGAACCGCGAGGGGCCGTCGGATGGAGCGTGGACCCAGAGCTGGACTGCCTGGGCCAACGCCTTTTCCATCTGCCTGCGCCGCCGCCAGCAGTAGCGAGCGGTCATCGACCACCTTCGCGCCTAGGTTCGGAGCACCGCCGACATGATGGCCGAAACGGCTCGGCACGACCCCCAACTCATCCCCGCGCGAGTATGACCGGTTCGGTGACACGCTCCAGCGTCAGTCTCCTCCCATCATAAGCTCGACGCTGGCGGTAGCTCGACAGGGGGGCTGTACGCCGAGTTGACCGGAAAATCGCCCAATCGCCCTTCTTGATCCACGAGATCGAGACGATCCTGGGCATCGGGTGACCCATCCTGCCAGGAGCGCCGGCACTTGTCGAAAACAGTGCCCCGCAGGGGATTGGCACTCTTGCTCAACGGGAAATGCGAGGTGCCATCGTCGTCCAGCCGCGTGCCAGATTATCGACAGGCTGGCAACAGACACAAAAAAAGAGCTCCAATACACTGGTGGTGAACCTCGGCCCATCACCCATGGCGAGAACCGGCGCAGCGCCATCCTGGCGTTGGATGGCGCTGAGTCATGTAAGGATACCCCCGCCACCTCGGCACGTCCGGCCGGGCGGCTGTGCACTACCCTACCGCCCCGCAGGCACCGGCTGGATCAGGAGCTTGTGCCCCGGTGGGACTGCCAACGCCTGGTAGAACTCGGCCGGGGAGGCGCATTCGACCTCATCCCAACTGGCATGCCGTGCCCGCAGGACATGGCAGAGCTCTGTCCCGGTGTCCGCCCCCACGTCCAGAACGGCTACGCAGACAATCAGGCGATCCTCGAACGACCAGACGCGCACCTCGTGGCCGCGCTGGTGCGCCTCGTCGATCACCCCATTAACCGCCTTCACCTTGGCCTCGAGCGGTGGGTCAAAGATGAAAGCCAGATACTCCTTCTCGTCCACCGCGTCATGCTCACGGAGCTGGCGCGGCGCACCGAACGGTGGTTCGCGGCCGCTGCCCTGCGGGACGATGACCAGTCGGCCGTCCTCAACATGGACGTTCACCTTGTGGCCGGCCGCGAACCCGGCGCGGGCCAGCCACAAGCCCTGTAGGCGGATCGCAGGGCAGGTTGTCGCTCTGCCCTGCCGCAGCAGAAAGGCATCGGCGGTCTCGCGCACGGTTAGAAAGCGTCGTGTACTCATATCCTCTCCCGCACACCTATTGCGTGACATCAGGCTCCCGCAGGCCCCCTACCGGCGCCGGGTCGATTGATGGGTCTGGACCGCCACCTGGGCAGTCCGGGCATAGTCGGCGGTGTGGCCATGCTCGGCGACCTCGCCGCCCAGCGCCTCAGCCAGCGCCCGAGCCAGCCCCTGGCACCCCTTGCCCTGAACACCCTGGACGGTGAAAGTCACGTTGCCGTCCGAGTCGACGTCAATCTGGATCTCGTGATGGTGGGTCATCGTGCTCACCGGCTCAAGTGAATCTGCAGGTGCCCGCTGGCCATGCGGTTGACCGGTCCGCGGACAGCATAGCCCAGGCGGCGGGCGGTCATGATGGCCTTGTGGGCGTTGTGGAGCTGGGTCGCCCGGCGGATGAGACCCTGTACCTGCTCGTTGTACTGGTGATCCAGGTTATCCACTACCAGGTCGAACCGGCGGGTGGCCGGGTTCCAGCGCCACGCGA
>DCVT01000057.1 GCA_002328075.1 Anaerolineales bacterium UBA2181
CCCAGCTCGCCGCCGGACGCTTCGCGGCCCGCAGCAGTTGATATTCCGGCTCACGAACCTCCCGCTACGGAAAAGCTAAAGTCGGGGACCATTCGATTTTCGCAGCTCGGCACCATGGACGTCAAGGATGTGCCCTGGCTGATGGCGCTGGATGTGCTGAGAGAGATGGGTTATACGGTTGAGCTGACGGCTTTCGCCAAGAGCAGTCTGATCCCGCCGGCTCTGCTACACGGCGACATTGACGTGGGATCCGCCAACACGACCCTGGTATGGGCAGCGATCGAAAAAGGGGCCGACATCCGGACGGTGGCCGGCCGGGCGAACGTCGGCTTTTACCTGGTGGCAACTCAGGAGATCAGAGACTGCCGTGACCTGGACAAAAAGGTGATAACCTTTAGCACCCGGCAGTCGATCGGTTACGTGATGTTTGAAAAATACCTTAACCGGCACTGTCCCGGCGTCACGCCTGAGGTGCTGATGATTGACGGGTCGGAAAACCGCGTGGTTGCGCTGCAAGTGAGGGAGGTTGTGGCAGCATATGTCGAAATCGAGGAATGGTATCAGCTCCAACAGGCAGCCCCCGGCGAATTCCATGTGCTCATCGACTTTGGCCGCGAGTTCCCGCAGGTCCAGATGCTCACGTTTACGGTACGGCGCGAGTGGGCAGATGAGAACTCGGAGATGCTGAAGGACTTTATCCGTGCCCTGCTGGAAGCCAAGCGCCACGTCATCGAGGATCCCCAATTCCTTCAGGATATGATCGCAAAATACCAATCCCTGGATGCCGACAAAGCCAAGGATCTGGCGGAGGTATACCTGGAGGCAGTGATCTGGGATCCCAACGGCGGCATCACCCAGGAAAACATCCAATACACCCTCGATTTCCTGATCCAGGGAGAGATTCTGTCGAGCGGGTTGGGCGTGGAGGAGGTGGCGGATTTGTCGTATTTGAATGCCGTGCTGGACGATATCGGCCGCCAGAGATGAGCGGGGGACTACCAGAGCCAGGGTGCCCCTCGACCGACTCGGTCGACGGCGAGACCTCGGCCCAGGAATTCCCGGCGAACGGGCTGGAGCCGTCAGGACGGGACCTGGCGACCGGTGGTGTCCTCATGGTCCTTGGGCGCGCTGCCGTGCTGCCCGCCGGCCTTGTCTCGGCGGCCTTTCTGGCTCGGGTCCTGGGTCCGGCCGACTTTGGCATCTACGGCGTGGCGCTCTCGATCATCGTGTGGGCGCGCATGAGCATCTACATGCTCCTCAATCGGGCATCGATCAAGCTGATTGCGGAAACGCCCCACTGGGAACCGGTAGCCGCTGCCCTGATTCAGGTTCAACTCGTGCTGGGACTGACGGTCGGAGCGGCGGCTTTTTTGGCCGCCCCGGCATTGGCCGATCTGCTCGGCGAGCCCGAACTCAGGCCGGTGTTCTGGGTGTTTTCCACGGTCATCCCAGTGTCCACCCTGGCCAAGGCCTACGAAAACACGCTGAACGGATGCCGTGCGTTTCGGCGCAGCGCCCTGGTGCCGGTGGTTTCAGAGACCACCCGCCTGGTCTTAATCCTCATTCTGGTGGGCGCCGGTCTCGGACTCAAGGGTGCAGCCCTGGCGATCCTGGGTGCAGCCGGCGTCGAACTCTGGATCGTCAGGCGGTGGGTGAATCTGCGCCTCTGGCAGCGGGTGACCATTCCTCACCGGCAGATTCTGCGATATTCCATGCCCCTCTTCATGGATACGCTGGCCAAGCGCTTGCACGGCCGGATGGATTTGTGGGCAGTACAGGCCCTTGCCGGTTCGACGGCCGCGGGCTATTACAGCGTCGCCCTCAGCGCCAACCATGCTGGCGCTGTCTTTTCCCAGGCTCTCTCGCCCGTCATTCTTGCGGCGGTCAGCGACGCCTGGGCTCAGGGTCGGCAAGAGGCAGCGCGGGCGATGATTCACCAGTCGTTGCGCCTGATACTGTGGCTGACCCCGTTCGCTGCGCTGGGTGCGGGAGCAGCTCCGGCGTTGGTCGGGTTGATATTCGGTGAAGCCTATCAGCCGGCCGCCGTGTTGCTGGCATGGGTGAGCTTTTCCATTGTGGCGCTGGTGATCATGTCCGTCACCGCCGCGATTTTCGCCGCCGTCGGGAGACCCGGTGCCGCCTTTGCGTTCAATGGTCCCCTCCTGATTCTGGCCCTCGCCGGCTATCTGCTCCTGGTGCCGCGGGTGGGGGCGATCGGCGCGGCCGCAACCACGGCGTTGACTGCCTGGGGCGTAGCCATAGCCACCTTGGTCGGCGTCTATCACTGGTGTCGAGTGGGTCCAGGCCGAGGCACCGTCTTGCGCGTGGCAGTGACCAGCGTTGTCGCCTATTTCCTGGCCGGCGCGTGGCAGGCACCCGGCGTCTGGGTGGTCCCGCAGTTGCTGGTCTATTGCGGCGCTGTGCTGGCACTTGTGTACATCCTTGGCGAAGTAAGCCGGCCGGATATCGACTTTGTTCGATCTGTGCTCGGGCGTAAGCCAGTTCAGGCCGGGCGGGAGGTCAGTTGTGAACCGACTCGGCCGGGGAGGGGGTAGGCGCGCGTCATGCAGCCACCGCGGAGCATGCACTGCGCCGGTCTGGGCGCAAGGTGGCGTTCTTGTCAGGAGGCGCTCGGAACCGCCTTTCTTGGTGCGCCTGCGGACCGGTAGGTGAAGATGGCACCTCTACCCGTATTGATGTTTCATGTGCTGGAGACGAATTCGCAGTCGGCGATCTCCTTTCCCCCGGCGTTGTTCGAGCGCGGATTGGCGGAGCTGGCCCGCCGCGGGTATCGTGCCATGGCGTTGACTGAAGTAGCGGACGTTCTGCGGCAGCGCAAACCGTTTCCCCAGCGGTCGCTGTCGGTCACCTTTGACGATAACCACCGATCTGTCTACGAGATCGCCTTTCCGGTGCTGCAGCGGCACGACATGCTCGATGGCACGACCGTTTTTCTCACCGTGGGATCAGCGCCGGGGCCGCGCCAACCGGATCAAACGCTGCCGCCGTTGCCCGGAGCGCGCCGCGACCAACCGACGTTCTCCTGGCGTCAAGTCCGCGAGATGCATGCGGCCGGGGTGCGATTTGGGGCGCACACCGCCACCCACCCAGACCTGACCCGCCTGCCGGCCGAGCAGGTCGAGCAGGAGATGGCCCGGTCTCGCGAGACAATTGAGGATTTTCTGGGAGCGCCGGCGACCTGCTTTGCCTATCCTTATGGCCGGCACGACCACCAAGCCGTCCAGCTTGCACGGAAGCACTTTGACTGCGCCTGTTCGGATCGTCTGGGGCTGGTTCGCGGAGGCAAGGCTGGCAGCGACCCATACAGGCTGGAAAGGGTCGATGCCTATTACCTGCGCCATGATTGGTCTATCGGGTTACTGTGGTCCATGTGGTTGGCCCCATATCTTCAAGCTCGAAACGTGCCACGGCAGCTTCGTCGCAGGGTTCGAGCCCGTCTTGCGATCCGCCAAAGAGGCTGCAACAAGCCTGGGTGACGGGTTGGTCGCGGACCAATGAGGAGGTCTTTTCGTTGCGTTTTTGCATGATCACCACCTTTTACCCGCCCCACTCATTCGGCGGCGATGGGGTTTATGTCCGCTGGTTGGCGCACGAACTGGCACAGCGAGGGCACCACGTGGAGGTCGTACACTGCATTGACGCCTATCGTTCGATGGCACGCGGGGAAGCGGCCGGACTGGCGGTCGAGTTCGGTGCCGCGAACCAACCTGACCACACGTCGAAATCCGACGTCATTGTTCACGGTCTCCGCAGCAGGTTCGGCCCCCTTTCCCCCCTGGCCACCCATCAAACGGGCAAGCCGGTGTTCAAGGCGGCGCGCCTGCAGGAGATTCTGCGGGCCGGATTCGATGTGATCCATTATCACAACATCTCGCTGGTAGGGGGTCCGGGAGTCTTGACGCTGGGCCAGGGAATCAAGCTCTACACGCTGCACGAATATTGGTTAGTCTGTCCTACGCACCTCCTGTTCCGTTACGGCCGCGCGACCTGCCCAGGTGCCGACTGGCGTTGTCTTTTCTGCACGCTGATCTACCGCCGGCCGCCGCAATGGTGGCGATACACCGGCCTGCTCCGCGATGCAGCGCGGCACGTGGATGTGTTCATCGCGCCCAGCAAGTTCTGTCTGGACAAACACCGAGAGATGGGACTGAGCCGGCCGATGGTGCACCTGCCCAATTTCGCTCCGGAGCAGCCCGCGAGTTCTGTCACCGAGCCTTTCATCGGTCCGATGCCCCCCGGCCGACCGGCTGGGGACGAGCCGTATTTTCTGTATGTGGGTCGGTTGGAGAAGATCAAGGGTCTGCAGACGTTGATTCCCGTCTTTGATGGCAGCAACCCGGCGTCGTTATGGGTCGCCGGCGCCGGAAGCTGCGAGCCGGACTTGCGGCGGCTCGCGGGCGGTTCAGTCCGTTTTCTGGGCTATCAATCCGGGCCGCGCCTTAGGTCGCTGATTCGCGACGCCGTGGCGTTGATTGTGCCTTCGTTGGTGTGGGAGATCGCACCCTTGGTGATCCTGGAGGCCTTTCGAGAAAAGACACCGGTGATCGTGCGTCATCAAGGCGGGATGCCCGAGATGGTGGAGGCCAGTGGCGGCGGATTTGTCTACCGCACCGAAGGGGAGTTGACCACAGCCATCCGTCAGTTGTTGACCGATCGCCGGCTCCGCGATGACATGGGCCAGCGGGGCCACGCTGCCTTTCAGAGCAACTGGACGGCCGATGTACATCTGGACCGTTATCTGAAGTTGATTCATGGTATGATGAACAGGCCGGCAGCCGGAACTGATCGGCCTGAGAAGCGGTTAAGGTGACCGACCCGCGGGCAGGGTCGATCTTGGCACCTCCGATGAGCTCAGGTGTCGAAGGTCAGTCAGAATGCTGTGGATCGTTTATGGATTTCGTATAGTGCAGCTCACGGACCGCCAAACAAACGGCCGAGCAGCGGGCACCCAACCCAACAGTGGGCTCTGCCGGCCCGAGCAGGAACAGCGGGTGATCGAGCTCTTGACGCCGCTCGGGGCAGAGGGTGTTCTGGGTGGCCGCTGCGGTTTTCAATGGGAATACCGGGAACCCCCGGCTGCCGAAAGGCCACCGGGGGGGTGGTGGCCTTGGCCGGTGTGGAGGTGGATGGATGCCGGGGCTATCTCGGCTTCCGGCTAGAGGTGTCGGCAAATAGGGTGGTGGTGCTGTTTCCTGGGGAAACCTGTGTCCATCCGGCGCATCGTCAGGAGGGATTATCCTTGGCGATGGGTGAGGTAGCCGGGGCCGAGTTCGCGCCCGGCTATCGCCTGGTTCTCAATCTGAGCTGCGCTCGGTCGTCGGTGCCGGGTTACCTGCGGATGCGTTTCGTCCCGCTGACCCTCGAGATGTGTCTGACGCGGGGGAGAATGATTGGGCTGGCGCCGCATGCAATCGCCGAGCAAGGTTCAGCCCCGCGAACAGCAGCGCGGGCGGTTCCGGGAGTCTCTGCATGGGTGATCGTGCCGGAGAGCCCGCGGTCGACCGAGATGGCAGCGTTGGCCGGTCAGGATGACGCTGCACCGCCACGGAACGGAAGGCTCCATCTCACCCGCGAGCCGGCCTTCTTCAGTCGGCGGTTCAATAGACCGCGAAGTCGGCACCTCTGTTGCTATGATTCGGCTGGCGAACCCTTGCGTGGATTCATGGTCGTGGGTCTTGCACCCAGCGACCCGCGAGGATGCGTGGTGGATGATTCCGGAGAGCGGAGCGAGATCCCCAAACACCTTGGGCCGGCACGGAATCTGGTTCTTCTTTCCATCATGGCGTCTGGCGCGGGTTATTGCCCTTGGGAGAAGTGGGCTTTTCAGACCCATAGCTCGACGGGATTCGTCGAAAGGCGGCTGAACGGTGAGTTCCCGCCGCTGGTCCGGCCGGTTGTGGGCTCGGACCAGCGGGCGGATCGGTATGTCAACGGTCTGGACGCAGGGGTGGCGGACAACTGGTTGCCCATGTCGATCTGTGCGGACAGTGTCTGGGGCAGAATGCTGTTGGGTAGGTCCGGACCTACGCGCGGGTCATTGATGCGACGCATCAGCGCGGCGAGCGGCCGGCCGTCTTTCGTTGCCGGGTCGGGATTCGCTTCCGGTTTCACCGCAGACTGGGGCAGGCAGTGGCCGGAACAGCGCCGGGACTGGAGGTCGGTATGCAACCGTTGCGAACGATAATCATCGGGCTGGACGGAGCGACGTTCGACCTGATCGATCCCTGGGCACGGGCCGGTTTTCTTCCCAACCTGGCGCGACTGATGGAGCAGGGGGTTCGCGCTCCTCTTGCCGCCTGGCCCAACATGAACAGCGCGGTGGCCTGGTCGTCAATCATTACCGGCTACAATCCGGGCCAACACGGCATATTCGACTTTGGCGATCGTCTGGCGTGGCAGCATCAGGAGTGGCACCCGACTACAGCGGCCGACCGGCGACGACGCGCGTTCTGGCAACTGCTGAGCGATGCCGGGCAGCAAGTGGGCGTGATCAACGTTCCGATCAGTTACCCGGCTAACCCCCTCCGTGGATTCATGCTGGCGGGAATGGATGCGCCCAGTGTCAACAGCCCTGGGTTTGCGCATCCACCGGATCTCATGAGCGAACTCCGCCTCCAGGGGATTGACTATGTCCTGGATGTGCCTGGGTTGGGACGGTTGTGCCACAAGGATCCGGGCCGGGTGCCAGAGCCGGTGACGGCAATGATGGACTCCCGCAGCCGCACGATTCTACACCTGATGGACAGCCGACCGTGGGATGCCTTGATGGCGGTTCTGGTGGCCCCGGATCGGATGCAGCATTTCTACTGGCCGGAAGGCCGCGAAGCACCCGACGATGGCCCGGACTGGGCCCCTATCCGCGGCGTGTATCAGCAGGTTGATCGATTCCTGAGCAACGTGTTGGCGCGGGTTGGCCAGAACACGGTAGTGCTGGTGGTTTCCGATCACGGATTCGGTCCTCGACGTTTGGCTTCCAACTGCCTGAACCCGATGCTGGCACGCGTGGGTCTGCTGCGTTTCCGCGCCGATGTCCGGCCACGCAGACCACTGGGTTTCTTGTTGCGCTGGGGTCGCCGACGCCTGCCGCTGCCGTTTCAATACCTGCTGGCCAAGCGGCTGCCCGCGCTGTATGTCCGCGCCGTCAGCCAGAGCAAGAATCCTGACGTGGATTGGTCCCGAACCCAGGTTTTTGCCAGCCTTCGTGGCCGGTCAATCTGGATCAACCTGAAGGGCCGGCAGGCGTATGGGATCGTACCGCCTGAGGAATATGAGGCGTTGCGCCAGCGGGTAAGTGAATTGCTCCTGACGTTGACCGATCCGGCTACTGGCCGACGGGTGGTGCGAGCGGTCCATCGACGGGAGGATGTCTTTCGCGGTCCCTATCTGGACCGGGCGGCCGACCTGCTGGTCGAATGGGATGAGGTGATCGCGGGTGATGGCCTTGCGTACCCGGACGGAGGGCAGCCGGTCTATGCGCGGCCGCAATCCCGACGGGTCGGCGAGGCGGGATGGACCGCGAACCACCGGAGTGAGGGGGTGTTTATCGCCTGGGGACCGGGCGTCATCCGGCCGGGTGTGACGCTGACCGAATCGGCCCACGCGGCGAGACCTGTGACCCATTACGATATCTCTCCTACCGTGCTTCACCTGCAGGGTCTACCGGTTCCCGCAGACATGGACGGCCGGGTGTTGGCCGAGATTTTCACCGAGGAGTATCATCGGGGTCACGCCGTACGGATCGGGCAGTCGGGCGCGACCGCAGACCGTACGGTCGGGCTGGAGGCCGATGAGGCGCGGTTGGTTGAAGAACGTTTGCGAAGCCTGGGTTACCTGGAATGAGCAGATGCCGATCATGGTGCGCGTCACTCGAGCGGCGGGCCTGCCGTTGCCGGTTGCGTTTCCGGCCTGCCTACCGCCCGGCGGCCGGCTGCACGGTTGGACGCCAGCATGGGTCGCCGCGCAGGTGATCCTGTCAGGGGTACTGGTCGGCGCGTTGACGCCGTTGGAGTTGGCCGATCCATTTCTGGTCCGGTACCGGACTGAGGCGAACGCGGCGGATCTGATGGAGCTGGGCGCTGCCGTCCTGGGCCGCGACCTGGCTGAAGGCCTCCGGGGTCTATATCGCCGGGAGGCGGCGACCGTGAACGGGAACACGGACAAGGTCCACAAACGACGGGTGCGCGCACCCTATTGGCAGGCACAGAGATGAGCGTCGAGAACGCAGAGGAGGCAGTTCGTGAAAACTAAAGCATACGTGCTGGATGCGGTCCGCACCCCTCGCGGCCGAGGCAAAAAGGGTGGGGCGCTCTACGAAGTTGCCCCTATCGAGTTGTTGGCCACGCTCTTCCGGGCGCTGGAGGACCGGAAAGGTCTGGACACGTCCCAGGTGGACGACGTGATGATCGGGTGCGTCACCGCGGTGGGCGATCAGGGGGCAGATATCGGCCGCATGGCGACGCTCTATGCCGGCTGGGATGACCGCGTGCCGGGAGCGCAGATCAACCGCTTTTGCGCTTCCGGCCTGGATGCGGTGAATCTGGCCGCGGCCAAGGTGGGTTCCGGCTGGGACAGTCTGGTGGTCGCCGGAGGGGTCGAGTCCATGTCCCGCGTGCCCATGGCTTCCGACGGAGGCGCGGCGCTAATCGATCCCAAGGTCAACCGCAAGATTGGCTTTGTGCCCCAGGGCATCGGCGCCGATCTGCTGGCTACGCTGGAGGGTCTCGACCGGGAGACCGTGGACCGATTCGCGCTTTGTTCGCAGCAGCGGGCGGCTCAGGCGCGTGAGAGCGGCCGTTTCAAATCGTTGGTCCCGGTGCTGGACCAGAACGGCCTGGTCATCCTGGACCGTGACGAGACGATCCGCGCCGATGCCACGCTGGAAGCGCTGGGCAGTCTGTCGCCGGCCTTCCAGCAGATGGGCGAGATGGGGTTTGATGCGGTGGCGCTGCAGAAATACCCCCAGGTGGAGCGGATCAACCACGTCCACACCGCCGGCAACTCCTCGGGTCTGGCCGACGGTGCGGCGCTGATCCTGGTCGGCTCGCGGGAAAAGGCGGCGGCGTTGGGCGTCAACCCAAGGGCCCGTATCGTCTCGGGCGCGTTGGTGGGCACCGAGCCAACCATCATGCTGGTGGGGCCGGCTCCCGCCTCCCGGAAGGCGCTCCGGCAGGCCGGCATGACCGTCGCCGACGTCGACCTGATCGAGGTCAACGAGGCCTTTGCCAGCGTGGTGTTGCGTTTCATGCGGGAGATGGGCATCGATGACTTTGACCGGGTGAACGTGAACGGCGGGGCCATTGCCATGGGGCATCCCCTGGGTGCGACCGGTGCGGTCCTCCTGAGCACGGCGCTGGACGAGCTCGAGCGTCAGGACAAGGAGACCGCGCTGGTCACGCTGTGTGCCGGTGGCGGGATGGGCATTGCCACCATTATAGAGCGCGTGTGAGGAGGGCAGAATGACCATTCACCACAGCCGAGACGACCAAAACGTGGTTACGTTGACCCTGGACACGGCCGGCAAGCCGGTCAACATCCTCAATGAGTCCCTGGTCATCGAGTTGGAGCAGGCGGTGGCGCAGCTCAAGGAGGAGCAGTCTCTCTCCGGCGTGATCATCGCCTCGGCCAAGAAGAGCTTTCTGGCCGGCGCTGATGTCGACTGGCTGGTCCAGATGACCGATCCCCAGGCTGTGTTCGACACCGCGCAGCGCATCAAGGCCAGCTTGCGCGCCCTGGAGACGTTGGGCAAGCCGGTGGTGGCGGCGATCAACGGTGCCGCGCTGGGGGGCGGGTTAGAGGTGGCGCTGGCCTGCCATCACCGCATCGCGCTCGACGACGCCCGAGTCCAACTGGGCAGTGTGGAGGTGACCCTGGGCCTGATGCCGGGCGCGGGCGCCATCCCACGGCTGACGCGAATGCTGGGGCTGCAGGGCTCGTTTCCCTACCTGATGGAAGGCAAACAGGTGGGTCCGCAGGAGGCCAGGGCGGCCGGAATGGTGGACGAGCTGGCAGGCGACCCGGATGAGATGATGGCCCGGGCGCGGGCGTGGATTGCCGCCAACCCCGGCGCGATGCAACCCTGGGACCGGCGCGACTATCGGATGCCCGGCGGGGATCCCGGCCACCCCAGGATGATGCCGGCGCTGGTCATCGCCCCCGCCATGCTCCGGCAAAAGACCTACGGCAACTATCCGGCCCCGGAGGCGATCATGAACGCGGCCGTCGAGGGGGCTCAGGTCGATTTCGAGATTGCCTGCCGGATCGAGTCGCGCTATTTCGCCCAGATTGTGACCGGCAAGGTGGCCAAGAACATGCTCTCCGCCCTCTGGTTCCAACTCAATTCGATCAAGGCGGGCACGAGCCGGCCGGCCGGCATTGAGCCCCAGCGGACCCGCAAGCTGGGGGTTCTCGGCGCGGGCATGATGGGGCACGGCATTGCTTATGTCAGCGCCCTGGCGGGCATGGACGTGGTGCTGAAGGATGTGACGCTTGAAAAGGCGCAGCAGGGGCTGGCGAGGATCCGGGAGCTCCTGGCGGAGGGGGTCGCCCGGGGGCGAGTGAGCCCGGCCAACCAGGCGGAGGTGCTGACGCGGATTCTGCCCACCGAGTCGGCCCAAGACCTGCAGGGCTGTGACCTGATCATCGAGGCGGTATTCGAGGACCGCGAGTTAAAGGCCGCCGTCACCCGGGGGGCGGAGGCCCAGATCAGCCCGGATGCGGTGTTTGGCACCAACACCTCGACACTTCCCATCACCGGATTGGCCCGGGCATCCTGCCGGCCGGAGAATTTCGTCGGGGTTCACTTTTTCTCGCCGGTACACCGGATGCGGTTGGTGGAGTTGATTCGCGGCGAGCGTACCTCCGATGGAGCGCTGGCCAAGGCCTTTGATTACGTGTTGCAGATTGGCAAGACGCCCATCGTGGTGCGCGACAGCCGGGGGTTTTACACCTCGCGGGTTTTCGGCACCTACCTCAACGAGGGTGCGGCACTTCTGGCCGAAGGACAGCACCCGCGCGCCATCGAATCGGCCGGGCGCCAGGCAGGCATGCCGGTCGGGCCGCTGGCCCTGATGGATGAGATCAACCTGGGTCTGGTGCGGCAGATCCGAGAGCAGACCCGGCGTGACCTGGCGTTAGTCGGGCGCGAGATGCCGCGCGACGCGACCGACCAGATGATTGACCTGATGGCGGAGGAGTTGGGCCGGCCGGGCAAAGCCCAAGGTGCCGGTTTCTACGAGTACCCCGCAAGCGGCAAGTTCCTCTGGCCGGGGCTCGAGCAGCAGTTTCCCGCTGGCGCCCGGCAGTTGTCGCAGGCAGAGATGATACTGCGATTCATGGCCGTCCAGGCATTGGAGACCGTGCGTTGTCTGGAAGAAGGGGTTCTCACCTCGGTTGCCGACGCCAATATCGGCAGCATTTTCGGTTGGGGCTTTGCTCCATTCAAGGGGGGGACGTTGCAGTACATCAATGATTTCGGTCTGCCTACCTTTGTGGCGAGCTGTCGCGATCTGGCCGAGAGGTATGGCGCGCGGTTTGAACCGCCGGCCCGGCTGGTCTCGATGGCCGAAAAGGGAGAGGTGTTCTGATGCCTGGCCCGCTGGCTTCGCTCAGGGTGTTGGATTTCACCACCCTGTTTCCGGGTCCATTTGCCACCATGTACCTGGCGGACCTGGGGGCGGAGGTGGTCAAGGTGGAATCGCCCGATCGGCCGGACGGCGGACGCGCGATGGGATTGTCTGATGGCGAAACCTCGGCCCTACATGACCTGCTCGGCCGCTCCAAAAAGACCATCGCGCTGAACCTCAAGCAACCAGGATCCGGCGACGTCGTCAAACGGCTGGTCCAGACCTACGATATCCTGGTGGAGCAATTCCGGCCCGGCGTGATGGCCCGGCTGGGGGTTGGCTACCAGGCGCTGAGCGAGGTTAACCCACAACTGATCTACTGCGCCCTGACCGGGTACGGGCAAACCGGGCCGCTCAGGGAGCGGGCCGGACATGACCTCAACTACACCGCGTTGGCGGGAGTTGCCTGTCATATCGGCCGCCGGGAATCGGGACCCGTGCCGCTCATGGTCCCCATCGCCGACATTTCCGGCGCCGCTACTGCCCTCCTGGGAATTCTGGCGGCTGAGGTTCATCGCCGCGAGACCGGCGAAGGGCAGTTTGTCGACGTGAGCATGTTTGATAGCGTGGCCGCCTGGAACGCCATGCCCTTGGCGCTCTACTTGGCGGGCGGAACTGAACCCCAGCGGGAGGGCATGAGACTGAACGGCGCGACGTATTTCGACTATTATCGCACCCGTGACGGCGAGTTCCTGTCGGTGGCCGGATTGGAACCCAAGTTCTGGCAGGAATTCTGTCGGGCCATCGAACGGCCTGACCTCTACGCGCCCGGCCTGCAACTAGAGCCTGAGGCGCAGGCCCATGTCCGCGCCGAGATTGAGAAAACCGTTGCCCAGCGGACCTTGCAGGAGTGGACGTCGCTGTTTGAGCACCTGGATGCTTGCGTGGAACCGGTGCTGAGCGTGCCCCGATGGGCGCGCCATCCTCAAACCCAAGCCCGCGGGCTGATCGTTCAGACGCCCAAACCCGACGGCACCACCCAAAAACAGATCGGAAGCCCCATCCAGTTCTCTCGGTGCGAATCTCGATACGACCATGTGGGAGCGGCCGTGGGGGAACACACCAGGGAGGTGCTTATCCGAGTGGGCTATTCAGATGGTGAAATCCAGCGGCTAACGTGCGCGGGAATTGTGGCATAGCACCCGCAAAGAGGAGGAGTTTTGGGCGGCATCCTCAGAGCCTGAAAAACTATCGGTCGTGGATCGGGAAAGGCTGGCATAGGTCACGGTGCGGACTACCCTTTTCTCTGACTACTTGTCTCGATGCCGGCGAGCCCAGAACGCCAGCGGTACTCCTGGGCATGCGGTTCTGTTTCTCCCGCTCACCTCAGCAGCTCCGGGGACCCGCACTCAGGCGCTGAGCGCGATCCACCGCAGTAGGTTATGCGTGACGGCAACCAGGAGTAGCACGCTCAGGACGTTTTTCTCACGTCGCACCCACAACTGGGTCAGGCTATGACGGCGAGCATGGGCATTCACGCATTCCGACGTCGCAGCACGCCCTTTGTAGATCTCCTTGGCCTCCTCTGTCTCCATCCGCTCACGCCAGCGCACCACCTCCGGCGGATCGTCGGGCCGTGGGTCAGCTTTCGTCCGTCCACTTGTCGTCGTCCTGGGCGATGGAGTAGGCGCATAGACCGTTACCCCTCGACGCTCCAACGCCGTAATGTCCTCGCGCCGGGCATAGCCTCCGTCCATCATGTACGCCTCGGGGACCCGGCCAGTCCGTCCCACTACCTGTTCCAGCATGGGAGGTGCCTGTCCCCCATCGTTGCCCGTCGTATCAACTCCTACACCGACGATGACCTGGCTATCCTCGTCGGTGGCCAGTTGCAGGTTATCGGCTGGCCTATATCCACCGTCGGGCATCTTCATCACCCGAGCCCCTGGGTCCGTGGTCGAGACGCGTGCCGCGGACACCTTCTCCTGCTCGACCTTGGTCGTTCCCTTTTTACTGCGTTCCTTTGCCGCCTGAATCTCGGGCATGCGTTGCAGCCCTTCCTCCACTCGCTGTTGGCGTTCGTTCGCCGCCCGCTGGCGCGCCGCCTCTTGTCGCGCATTGCTCCCTGGATCAGCATGTTCCCGCCAGGCAGCCAACTTGGCTACCTGCTGCGCCGCCTCCGCCAGACAATCCTGCAGTGTGGACTCGCGCCGAAACGAACTGGCGCCCGGGCGCTCGCCCGCACCCGCATCCCGTCCTGAGCGACACAGCGCAGGGTTACCAGACCGGCATCCATTATCGCGGCCAGAATCTCCGTCAGAAGTTCGTCCAGTGCTTCCTGGTGAGCGACCCGAAAGTCGGACAGCGTATGATAGTTGATCGGTACGCCGCCGCAAATCCAGCGATAGGCGTCATGTTCCTTGCACAGCCGGTCGATATGCCGAGCACTGCCGATACCGTCGCAGCAAGCGTACAACCGCAACGCCAGCAACACCTGAGGATCGGTGGTCGGGTGACCGGCCCGCCCCAGTACCGATTTGATGGCGGCGTAAAACCGCGAGAGGTCCAGCCGCTCCAGAAACGTCCAGATGGTGCGGGCGGGATGGTCCTCCGCGATCAGTGCATCCAGCTCACGCGGCGCCCATTCCAACTGGTTGCGCACCGGTCGCAGCACGCGGGCCTGCTGCGGGCCAGTCGGTGCCTCTGGTTTGAGCGGCTGAGGATCCGGCAGTTCAAACAAGGTGGTTATGGGCATGGGTGTCTCCCTGCTTATTTCGCCGGTTATCACGTTGTTCGCAGGTAATGGCAAGGCGAATGGTGTATTGCCCAACACGAATTGAGACAAAATGGCCTCGAAAATAAGAGACTCTCTTGACGCCTCCCGTCATCCTACGAGTGCCAATAGGCCCTCCTGGCTTCAGCGGCCTGCCTCAGCTTTGCCGGTCGCTCGGCCAAGCGAGCTTCGGGGTCACCACGATAATAGTCCACCGGCCGCAAGTACCGGAGCGCTGAGTGCGGCCTCCGCTCGTTGTAGTAGACCCGGAAATCCTCAATCCGCTGCTGCACCTCGTACAGCGTGTCGTCAGCCTCAACCGGCACCTCCTCCCGGATGGTGCGGTGAACCCTCTCATCTCGCCCGTTCGACTGTGGGTGATAGGGCATCGTCCGCACATCCGTCATCCCCACGCTCTGCGCAAACAGCCGCCAATCGCGGCTCACGTACTGGGGACCTCCATCGTGAACGATCTCCGGCTCACCCGGCTGTCGCTCCCGGCCGCCCAGGCTCTCCACCGCCCGCTGGGCTGCCACCTGCACCTCGTTGGCCCGAGCGGTCAGCAACACTTCGCAGTGCACCAGGTAACGGCTGTGGGCATCGATCACGTCTACCAGCCAGAACCAGCGTCTGGAGAAGTACAGCATCATCAGGTCGGTGTGCCAGCGCTGGTCAGGATGATCGGCGGGCGCTGGACGACGCAATTCCTCTGGCGCGGGCTGTCGCCGGCCGAGCAAACTGCCTTCTGCCAGCACCTGGTAGACCATCCAGGGTCGGAGACCGGCCACATCCTCGTCCGCCATGGCCCAGGCGAGCCGTTTGCACTTGCCCTGCGGCAAGCACGGGTAACCCAAGAGGGGGTGATCTTGGGCATACCCACGCACCGCGGTCACCTCGGCGGGCGTCGGTGGCACCGCTTGGCGATTGGGCGTGGTCACCTGATCCACCAGTTGCCCCTCGGCCTGACGATCACGCCAGCGGTAGAAGGTGGCCCGGGGCAGCCCCAGTTGTTGGCAGATCTCCCATAGCGTCGGCTCCGGACACCACCGCTGGGCTCGTTCGACCGTGGTCAACACCTCTTTCTTCTCCTGGGCTCCATAGCGCCCACCGGTGGTGGCTAACGCCAAGCCCCTTTTTTGAGTGCCAGGTTTTCCATGCTGATCTCGGCGATCACCGCCCGCAACCGCTCGATCTCGGCCAGCAACTCCTCCTCTCGCGGGTTGGTCTTTCTGCGTCCCCGCTTCTGTCCTCGGAGGGCTTCCGTCGCGGCTTGCTCGGCCGTTCTCTCCCACTGATAGAACTGACTGGGCCGGATCTGGTACTTCTCGCAGGTCTGGCTGTGGACTGTCAGCCGCCCCGCTGCCGGCGACAAGCTTGGGTCAAGGGCCAGCGTCGGCTCTGGCGTGGACCAGGAGGCGCGGCGATGAGGTCGGGCAGGATCCACCTCCGCATGGTGGTCCTGGCATAGCCAGAAGGTTATTGACAGACCAACCTAATGCTGCTATAGTGCTGCTATATCTGGCGTTAGTTGACAGAGGACGCGATGGACGTGAAGCGAATTACTGTTCGGGTTTCCCCTGACCTGCACGGGCGTCTCGGCCAATTGGCATCCGACCGTTCTGTATCGCTCAATACGCTGGTTGTCGAGGCGCTGGAGACCTATACGGAGGCCGCGGCGACCGACCACGAGCAGTTTCCACTCAGGCAGCTTGCCGCCTTGCTGGCTCCAGCGGCCGAAGCGGCTGATCTGACCGAGGAGGAGCTGCTCA
>DCVT01000015.1 GCA_002328075.1 Anaerolineales bacterium UBA2181
ACAAAACGAGGTCACAATGCTCACGAAATCTTGAACCAACTCCTCCTTGCCATTCTCCGCCAAGTTGATGATTTCGATCCGCCGGTTTTCCATGGCCAACAGCTTCTCAAGGTAGTTGAAGCCGAAGCGGGTCAGCCGATCCTGGTGCTCAACCACCATGAGACTGATGGTAGGATCGGTGATCAGCTTGAGAGCTTCAGGCGGGTGTCGTTGACACCTGAGCCAATCTCCTTCACCACCGCCGCCACCTGGTAGCCTTTCGCGCCACAGTAGTCGAGCAATCGCTTGGCTTGCGACTCCAGGTTGTCCCGGTTCTCGGCGGCCGAGACACGCGCATAGACAGCCACCTTCTGAATGGGCGTCGGCGCCATGGCCTGCGGCAGTGGTTCGGTGATGATGATGGTGCCCGTCTCAACCTGGTAGCCCTGCACCTGACCGCTCCTGTACCAGCGCCAGGCCGTGCCATAGGACACGCCAACTTGGCGGGCGTACTCACTCAATTTCATAGCGATATATCAGTACACAAATCCATATGTATCAATAGGTGTGACTAACATGAAGAAGCAAATGCAATACCACCTGTTCTCAGTATAGTGAGGTGATTTGCAGTTGTCAACCACGAGACGCGGTCAAGCGCCCAACTGCCCACCCGTTGCAATGGCCTGGTACAATGTCCGTTATAGGCAACAAACGGCGACCAGGGTCAGCTGGCTTGGTAGACCGTCTGGGACGATTGGGCGTTGGACCGTATTACCGACCGATAGCCGTGAGCCAGGAGCGGGTCAAAGCGGGCCAGCGGTTCCCACGGACTGACGGGCCAGTCCAACGGCAGGATTAATAGGCAAAGCTGGCTTCCAGGTGAGCCAGATCGACCGCGCGTAACGCCAGCGGTATCGTGGAGTTCAGCGACCAGTCCGGACGCGCCTGGACGGTGGTCTCCAGGTCGAGATCGGGGATGAGCAACCGGCCTCGGTCGTCATTCCTCTCAACCACCACACCCTCCCCGTGCCACCCCGGGTTCTGTAGCAGGTAAACCAGAGTCCAGTGGAGCCGAGATAGCCGTTCGGCCTGGCGCACGCTGCCTGCCATGGCTTCAGTAGACCCGATTCGCTCCATGATTTCCTGATAATCTAGCCATGGCTCACCGCGCAGCAAGGATCGTATCTGTTGATGGGCTACCAGGTCCAGGTAGCGACGCAAGGGGCTGGTTACCTGGGCATACAGCTGAAGACCGAGACCGTGGTGAACGGCCGGCACGGTAGAGTATTGGCTCGGTGGCAGAGATCGCCGCATAGCGTACATCCCGGCCAATCCGGGGTGGGCGTCCAGTCGGTGGGGCGGAGGTTGGGTTGCATAAGGGAAGGGAAGTCCGTGTTCTGCTGCCAGGCGGGCTATCGCGGATCCTGTTAGCTGCATCAACTCACTGATCATCTCGCGACTGGGCAGCAGAGGGATCGGCTGTACCTGAACCATGCCCCCGACCACCGCAACCTTGACCTCGGGCAACGAAATGGAGATGGCGCCCCGTTCCTGGCGTTGCACCCAGTGAGCGCGTGCCAGCCGCCGCAGACGGGAAAACGGTTCCTGGTCAAGCAGGTCAGAAACCTCGCTGTATGTCATCCGTTGAACACGGACCCAACTGGGAACTGGCTCCACGTCGCGAATCTCGCCATCGAGGGACACGTCCAGCCTGAAGGACAAAGCAGGCGATCTGTCGTTCAGTCCCAAACCCAGGCTCTCCACCGCGTGCCGGGGAAGCATGGGAACGGTGCCCTCGGGCAAGTAGAGTGTGGCGCCGTGTGCCTGTGCCTCCCGGTCGGCCGGGCTGCCCGGGACGATCAGGGCGGCAGCGTCTGCTACGTGTACCCAGAGAATGTTGCCGTTCGGCTCCAGGCTGACTGCGTCGTCCGGGTCCTGGTTGCCTTTGTCATCAATCGCAAATGCAGCCAGATGCGTCAGGTCGACCCTGTGCTCGTTTGGCAATGGGGGCAGGGGTACGGTCGGAGCAGCCGTGGGCATCTCCAGGCGTTGCGGGTGGGGGTTGACGGTGTAATCCCAATGGCCTAGCTCAAGCAGCAGGGCATGTGCGTTTTCCGGCCGTTCGGAGCGCCCGAGAGCTCGCAGGATGCGGCTGGCAGCCTTGGTCCCCAACGCAACGGAAGCCAGTTGGTCCAGATAGGGGCCGTCCTGCGGCTCAACCCGGCCGGATCGCACACGCTCGACAAAGGCCGTCCAATGCTGTGCCTCCAACGCCCGTGCCACGCGGCCAGCCTCGGTCTCCGCCACCTTGGCCGGCGTCCGACCGACGAGCGAGTCAGGTGTGCCGTGAAAGTAGAGACCGTCTGCTACCCATTGCCAGGCTTCCAGGGAAGCGGCGGGTGTATATTCGCCAAAGGCTAATTCGGCTAGCTGTCGCATGTTGACTCTTTTGCCGGCCAACAGCTCCCATGTGGTACGTACGTCGGCCGTCGTCGGCCGTAGTTCGGACAGATCATGGATCGGCCCGGGATGTAGCAGTACCAGGTCCTTGGGTCGCACCAGGACGGTTTCCCCTGTCGGCAACTCAACCTGTATTCTCCTGCCAATGGCTTTGACGCGAGCAGGTTGGCTGCGGTACAGCACCAGGTTCCCCACGGAAAAGCCAATTTGCTCCATGTTTCGCACTTGCCGGTTGGCCTGTTTATAACCGGGGTGGCCGCATCTGTCAACCGGGCGCCACGTCATCGCGGGGGCTGTCCGGACAATCGTGAACCAATTTCTGATTGAGCAACCGAGCGACTTTGTTGCAGCGGCCGCAGGCTCCAAAAGAGGTGAATCAGGTCAGTACTTGTCGAGACAAACCGACCCAAAACCGGCCACGGGCGCTGCACCGTGTTACGGATGGGAGCATAACGTGCTGCCGAAACAAATCGCCAAAATCGTGGCATGGCCAGGCGGGTCAGTAAGGGCGGTACCAGTGCGCATTTGCCCGATGGTTGCTTGCCGGGCCCGCCGTGTACCCCGCCCGGCTGGCATGATATGTGCTGCCAGGCATCCAGATGATGAATCGATCGTTCCGTCAGTTTTTCGCGGTGATCGCCGTATTGGCGAGCCTGGCGGCAGCCACAGCAGCCGCGAACAGCTCTCTCGGTGGCACAGACTGGCACACGTCTTGGTTGCCGTTGGTGCTGCGGCTGCGCGCCGACCGCCAAATCGACGAGTACGGCCTGAACTTTGTCAGCGCGGTCGAAGACCCGTCCGATTTCGAGCGTTATTCGCGAGCCGTCTCTACCGGTGCGGGTTGGAATCGCTGGCCGCTATATTGGTACAACGTGGAGACTAGCCCAGACCAGTTTGATTGGTCCCGAGCGGAAGCGGTGATCACGGCCGACCGTGCGGCCGGGCTGAAAACCGAGATCATCCTGATGGGCACGCCATGGTTTTATGCGTCCGGCGGGAATCGGCTGGCGCCCCTGCCGGAGGTCGGTCAGCGGGCACCTGAAGAATCGAGCCGTGCGGTGGAGATCAGCACAGCCTCCACGGTCCCCGTCGGGTTGTATCTGCCGGTGTTTTCCGATGGAACCGACCAACCGGCGACTGGTAAGGCGATTAACCCAGCCAACAAATGGGCTTGCTTTGTGAATGGCGCTGTGGCGATGTATGGCCCTCTGGGCATCACCCACTGGGAGATCTGGAACGAACCGGATTATTCCTTTTTCTGGACGGGCACTCCCCCGGAGTATGCCCGTCTTCTCAAGGTTGCCTATCTGTCGGCGCGCCAGGCCGATCCGGCCGCTCAGATTCTGTTTGGTGGCCTGGCGAATTTTCAACAGCCCGGTTTTCTCGCCGAGGTGTTGGCCGTCCTTTCCGCCGACCCCCAGGCGCTGGCCAGCGGCTATTTCTTTGACGTCCTGGCAACGCACAGCTACAGTTATTCGTGGGAATCGTGGTATCAGGTCTGGCGAGCCGGCCGGACCCTACAGAGTCACAGCCTCTCCAAATCCATCTGGCTCAACGAGAGCGGCAGCCCAGCCTGGGATGATTATCCGGGACCTACCTGGGATCCTGCCAGCGGATATCGGTCCACCATGATGGAAGGTGCGTCCTATGTGCTCCAGAGCGCGCTTTACGCGCGATATGCCGGCGCGGAGGTGGTGTTTCACTTTCAGCTCTATGATGACTGCGGCAATCAACCGGCCGGAACCGACTTTCCCCCAAACGACGGCAGTTGGTGCCAGACCCACGAGTATTGCGCCGGCGACGCCTACGGCCTGTTGCGCAACCCCGTGACCGCGGCCTGCTTCACCCAGCACCCTGCTCCCAATACCGCTCGCCCGGTTTTTGATGCCTATCGCGTGCTTACTGACCACCTGTACGGTCTAGAGCCCCTGTGGCGGCTGAGGCCGGGAGGCTCGGACCCGTACAACGGACCCCAGGAGTGGATCGCGTTCTACCGGGCGTCCACCGGGGAACGTGTTCTGGGTCTGTGGGCCCGCTCGGGGGTGGACGAAACGGCAACGGTACAGTCGACCGGAACCAGCGCCCAGCTTTTGGCGCGTGACGGGACTGTCACCTCATTGACACCGTTCAATGGCCAGTATACTGTTGTCCTGGAAAAGGCAACCAACCGGAACCTGGACCATGACCGGAGCGTCTATGCCATTGGCGGCGCACCGCTCATTCTGGTGGAGCGGGATACATTACCTCCCGAGGCAGCTATCTCGCCCCTGGGATCCGTGGTTGCGCCCGCGTTTGTGGTTTCCTGGACGGGTCAAGATCTGGGTTCGGGCATGAAGGACTATGATGTCTATGTCAGCGTGGACGGTGGACCGCTGGAGCTCTGGTTGGATAACACCACCCAGATGCGGGCCAGCTATTCGGGAACCAGCGGGAGTCGCTATGGCTTTGCGGTTGCCGGGCGCGACCGCGCGGGAAATCAGGCTCCTGCTCCAACCGTACCTCAGGTGGAGGTCAAGGTTGGAAGCGCGACGTTTTTGCCGCTAATGATGGTGTCTGGCGATGATTGAGCGGAACAGCAGCAGAATGGACAATCACTCTTTCTTGCCCAACTGGGTCTTGCCACTCGGTTGCGGCTCCAGGTGGCTGATTCGCGTGTGGTTGCTGGCACTGATGCTGCCCGTCCTGATGTTGACTGCATCTGTAGCCGACGCTGGCGCTCAAGCCGAGGTCGTAAGGGCAGACGAGTTGATGGTGACCGGCCTGGCGATGGGAGGCGGCGCTGGCCAGGGAACCGTTGTCACCGCTGATGGGCTTACACTGGAGGGCGGGTCGAGCGGGAGCTACACCTCGCCGGTGTTCAGCGCCGGTCTGCCCTTCTCGGACATCGGCGCCATGTGGAGAATTGACCTGCCGGCCGGCGCCGGCTTTTATCTCTGGGTGCGCACCAGCTCGGATGGGGTGGAGTGGAGCCCCTGGACCGCCGTCGAGGGAGAGCTGGACTGGGTGCGGCCGGAAACTAACGAGTGGGTGGGTGACCTGGTGGGGGTTCCCCAATCGGTCCGCGTGCACCGGTACGTGCAGCTGCGTTGGCGACTCGAGGCCGGCGAGAAGGGACTGGCGCCTCTGGTCCGGTACGTCCGCCTGGCATTCATCGACAGCGGCATTATCGCAGCCAGCAAACTGGCCGAGGCAGCCGGAGCAACGTCCCAACCCAGCATCATCACCCGGACGCAGTGGGGTTGCCCTGATGGGCAGAACAGCCCCCAATGGGCACCCGAGTACTTTGCGGTGACCCATGCGATTGTGCACCACACGGTGACGCCTAACACAGACACCGATCACGCGGCGAGGGTGCGGTCTATCTGGTACTACCACGCTATCACGCGGGGATGGGGTGATATTGGGTACAACTATGTGGTTGCTCGCGATGGTTCGTTGTATGAGGGGCGAGCCGGCGGCGACGACGTAAAAGCCGGGCATGCGTATCCCTACAACTTTTACTCGCTTGGACTGGCGTTCATGGGTACGTTCACCGATCAGCCGGCTCCCCAGCCCATGCTGGAGGGAGCGGCCGACCTGCTCTCCTGGAAGTTCGTGCAAAAGGGTATCGACCCGCAGTCATCAGCCTGGCTTCGAATGCCGCCTCCCGGGACGCCAAACGTCCCTGTTCCGAGGCCGCCTGACCTGTGGCGACCAACCATCACCGCTCATCGCGACGTTGGGCAGACTGAATGCCCGGGCAGTGCGCTGTACGCGCAGTTGCCGACGCTGCGCGAGGAGGTCAGCGGCCGGGTGGATTCGGCTCTGTACACGACGGTTGACGATAATCAGGTGGTCTTGGGCGGACCACCCGCGTATTGGCGGGATGGTCCGGCCGGCTGCGGTTACGGTGGGCATGCATATTGGACCTTTTCCATGGCAACCGGTCCGGCAGTGAACTGGGCGCGCTGGCAGCCGGACCTCCCCGAAACCGGCACCTACCGGGTCTATGCCTATGTGCCCTATTGCCTAAACGATTATCCGGACAGCACCGGCGTCAGCTATCTCATCCACCATGCCGGTGGCGAGACGACGGTGCAGGTCAACCAGGCTGTGGTCGCCGGCAGTTGGGTGGACCTGGGAAGATACGATTTTGCCGCCGGTACGGCCGGGTATCTTTACCTGGACGACGTGGCGACCGACAGTAATCGGACCATCTGGGTGGATGCCACCAGATGGCGCTGGGAAGCGAGCGTCGTGCTGCCCCCGGCGAATCTCAGCCCGGCCGATGGCTCCTGGGTTGCCCACCGTGAAGTAAACTTTCGCTGGACGGCCTCTTTGTCTGGTAACGTGGACAGGTATCTGCTCCGAATTGCCACCGACGCTAACCTGACAAACCTGGTCCATCAGACCTGGTCCGACCAGTTGGTGAACCCGAGTTACACCTACCTCTTTTCTGCGGACCATGTGCGCCTCTATTGGGGCGTCCAGGCATACACCGCGTACGGAAGCAGCAAGGTGTCCGGCCCCTGGACTGTAGGGGTGGACACCTTGGGTCCGGCCGCCGCTGTGAGGCACGTGCTACGGTTGTCTGACAACACCTACCTGGTGAGTTGGTATGGACAGGATTTGATGTCCGGCTTGGCCACGTATGACGTTCAGTATCGGTTAGGTACAGGTGGTACCTGGTTACCCTGGTATTCGCAGACGACCGCTGTCAACGGACGCTGGACTGATCCGGTGACCCAATCGGTCTTCTTCCGCGTTCGGGCCACCGACGTGGCGGGAAACACCGGCGCATATGACGCCGGCACCGCCAACACCGACAACGCCATTGATGTAGAGATCCAATCCTGGTATCCGCTCCTATTTCGTCGTTAGCAGAACGCTCCTTGACGGGCCTTCTGGCCCGACTTATAATCCTTGGCAGCAGATAAGTTCAGTTTTGCCAGGAGTCGTTCATGATTGACGTCAATGCGCTGCGTAAAGGGACCACGTTCACCCTGGACGGGGAGTTGTACAAGGTCCTGACCTACCAGCATCACAAACCAGGGCGGGGCAACGCCACCATTCGGACCACGATTCGAAACCTTCGAACAGGCGGTACCCTTCAGAAGAATTTCATCTCCGGTGACCGGGTACAGGACATCCGTATGGATGGCCGGCCGGTGCAATTTCTCTACAACGATGGCGAGTTTTGCCATTTCATGGACCTGGAGACGTTTGATCAGCCCATCCTCTCCGCTGCCACCCTGGGTGACGATGTGCTCTTTCTGAAGGAAGGCGTGGAGCTCAAGCTGCTGCAACACGACGGTGACACCATCGATTATGAGCTTCCGGTGACGGTCGAGTTGCAGGTGACGGAAGCAGAGATGGCGGTGGCAGGGGACACGGCCACAGGTGCTACCAAGGAGTTGGTCTTGGAGACTGGTCTCAAGGTCCGGGCGCCTCTCTTTGTGAGCCAGGGTGATGTGGTTCGGGTTGACACCAGAAACGGGGAGTACCTTTCCAGAGTGTAGGCGTCGTCTGGGCCTTGAAGAAGCACTCGGGTCCATCGGCCATCCGGTTACCAATTGGGCTGCCCGGTTTCTTTTCGACCTCGGCCGGGAGGGAGGATCATGATGCGACGGACGCGAACCATCTCGCTGATAGTGTTCCTGCTGGTTTTTGTACTTCCCACGTTGCTAAACGGCCTGCCAAACCTGATTACCGACTGGTATTGGTTCGACAGCATCGGTTTCTTGTCCGTGTTGCGGACACGATTGCTTGCTCAATGGGGACTGAGCGCTCTGGGGTTGATCGTAAGTCTGGCATGGCTGGGTGGGAATCTTCTGGTGGCGGTTCGTCTAGCCCCGCGCTACCCACCGATTGCCCGGTTGGATGATCGGTTCCAGGTCAATCTGCGAAGCCAGATCGTCGTAATTGCCTGGGTTCTGGTAGCGGTGGCGTCGTTAGGTGCAGCCGCTGCCGTGGGCGCCCAGTGGGAAGGTTTTCTGCGGTTCCTGAACGGGGCCGAATTTGGCCTGGCAGATCCGATATTCGGCCGGGATGTTGGGTTCTATGTGTTTCGTTGGCCGCTGCTCCAACTTGTCGCCAACTGGTGGCTGTGGATGACGGCATTGGCAGCGATTGTTTCCGGACTGATCCATGTGGGTGAGCAGGTGCAAACCGGCCGGATCCGTCTGCAGCCGGCTGCTTTGGCACACTTGACGGTCCTGGCGGCCCTTTTCCTCGGCTTTCGCTCGTGGGAATACCATCTTCAGCGTTACAGCGTGTTGTTTGCGGCCAATAGTGCGTTATACGGAGCGGGTTACACGGACCTTCATGTCCGGTTGCCGGCCTTTAACACTCTGACCGTCATCCTCGGCGTGGCAGCCGTGCTCATGTTGGCCAACTTTTACCTTCGTAAATTGTGGGCCGTGTGGGTTCCCATTGCTATTTGGATTGTCGCTTCGTTCTTGCTGCTTGTCGTGGCACCGCCCCTGGTTCAAAGACTGGCGGTCCGGCCAGACGAACTATCGCGGGAGCGCCCGTATATCGCCCGCAGTATTGAGTTTACTCGACACGCGCTTGGCCTGGATGGAATCCAGGAGATTCCGTTCTCCGGGACACAGTCACTGTCGGTTGGGGACCTGGAGAACAATCAAGGCACCTTGGACAACGTCCGGATCTGGGATTGGCGGCCGCTGCTTTTGACTTATCAACAGTTGCAGCAAATCCGCTCGTATTACGAATTCGTGGATGTGGATGTAGAACGTTATCCGTTGGCGGATGGCACCCGCTCGGTTATGCTGGCGATCCGCGAACTGGAGACTAACCAACTGCCGGAGCAAGCCCAGACGTGGTTGAACCGACACCTCATCTACACACACGGTCACGGGCTGGTCGCCAATGCGGTCAGCGAGGTTACCGCGGAAGGCCTGCCACGACTCCTGGTGCGCGATATACCGCCCGCATCCACCGATCCGGCTTTGGCGATTGACCGGCCTGAGGTCTATTTCGGCGAGCTGGGCAGCACCAGCGATTATGTTATTGTGGGTACCACAGAAGACGAGCTGGACTATCCCAAAGGTGACTCTAACGTCTATACCCGCTATGAGGGTGATGACGGCGTCGTGCTGAAGAATGTGTGGCGTCGCATCGTGTTCTCGCTACGGTTTGGCGACCTGCCGGTGCTGATCAGCCGGGCCATCAGTGCGGAGAGCCGTGTACTGCTGTACCGGTCTGTGGCGGATCGTATCTCGACCATTGCGCCCTTTTTGTGGCTGGACAATGATCCCTATCCGGTCATTGCTGATGGGCGGCTGTATTGGATGCAGGACGCTTACACCTACACGGACCGCTACCCATACGCTGCGCCGGTCGACTGGCCAGGAAGACAGGCGAATTACCTACGCAATTCGGTCAAAGTAGTTCTCGATGCCTACAATGGGACGGTTACGTTCTTCGCCATCGATCCATCTGATCCTCTCCTTCAGGCTTACCAGCGCATCTATCCGGGCCTCTTGACCAGTTTCGACGAGATGCCGGACTCGCTGGTTCGACAAGTGCGGTACCCCCAGGATCTCTTTACCATCCAGGCAGATATGTACATGACCTACCACATGCGGGATCCTCAGGTGTTCTACAACCGGGAGGATCTGTGGCAGCCAGCGATTGAGGTTCGTGGAAATCAGGAGACCGTAGTCGAGCCGTATTATGTGATCATGCGCCTTCCGGGGAAGACGGATGAGGAGTTCATGTTAATGCTGCCGATGACACCGGTTGGGCGCGACAACCTGATCGCATGGCTCTATGCCGATTCGGATGGCGATGATTACGGACAGATGGGCGTGCTAGAGTTTTCCAAGCAGGAACTCATCTATGGCCCGCGCCAGATTGAAGCGCGCATCGACCAGGACCCGATCATCTCGCAGCAGTTGTCGCTCTGGAATCAGAGGGGTTCGCAGGTGATCCGGGGCAACATGATGGTCATCCCGGTGGAAGAGGGACTGCTCTACGTGGAGCCAATTTTTCTTCAGGCTGAGGGCGGCAGGATGCCAGAACTCAAACGGGTGATCGTGGCGCACGGTGGACGGATCGCTATGCGGGAGACGTTGGCCCAATCGCTAGAGGTCGTCTTTGGGACTGCAGTAGCACCACTCCCGGTGGTGGAAGAGGGACCGGTAGCAGAATCGGCCAGCCCAGTCGACGTGTCGGGCCTGGCGTTGGCTGCTCAGGAACATTACCTGGCCGCTCAGCAGTGCCTCCAGGCGGGAGACTGGTCGTGTTACGGGCAGGAGCAAGAGGCATTGCGCGAGACGCTGGAACTCCTGGTGGCGACGGCTACGGCCGTCAGCGAATAGGCCGGGTCGTGACGCGTGCGCCACATGCCCCGCGGACGACCGTGACCGCCCGGAGTTTCAATCGCGGAGAGCGTTCTTGATCAACCCAGCGGGTACCGAGTGCCCCCATTACTACGAGGATTTCCATCGGGGCCGGAACGTGATGGAGTGTCGCTTGGTCAGGATCGAACCGGACTCTCTTTCCTGGCGGCCGCGTGACTGCGTCAAATGCCCCGTACCGGTCATCCTGCGCGCCAACGGAAACCCAGACATGGCGCTTGGCTTGACTATCTCAAGGGGGTTACTGGGCATCGGCCGGCGCAAATCGGTGCGGGCGTGGTGCCGCTGTCATGAAGTGATCGTTGAGGAACCCCCAGTGGGCTGCCCGCAGTGCAACGCTGAGCGCCCAGGCATCGGAATTTTGCTCGGCGGGAGTAAGTGATGGTACCATCGTTCTCACAGTCGCGGATCAAGGCGGTGCTTTTTGACCTGGACGATACGCTCTTGGGCAACGATATGGACCTCTTTGTGCCGGCGTATTTTCGGTTGCTCTCGGAATATGCGGCCGAGGTGTATGATCCAAAGCTGCTGATCCAACACCTGCTGGCCGCCACCCACGTGATGGCGCGCGATACTGACCCTCTGGCTACCAACGAGGATGTCTTTTGGGACGCTTTTGTCCGGCTTACTGGTTTCGATCGCCAGGTCATGGTTCCGTTTTTCACCCGGTTTTACCAGACTCGTTTTGAAGAGATCCGTTCGTTGACCCGACCAGAAGAGGATGCCCGCTCGCTGGTGGAGTGGGCGTTTTCTCGTGGTTACAGGGTGGTCATAGCGACAAACCCCATGTTCCCGTTGGTGGCGGTAGAGCGTCGTCTGGAATGGGCAAGGGTGCCGGCGTCCGAGTTTCGATATGATCTGGTGACATCCTACGAGAACATGCACGCAGTCAAACCGCATCCAGAGTATTATCGCGAGATCCTGGCTTACCTTGGCCTGGACCCTGGAGAGGCGCTCATGATCGGTGATGATTGGGAGCGCGACATTCGCCCGGCCAGCGCAATAGGCATGCAGACCTATTGGATTGCCTCCCCTCAATCAGAGCCGCCGGAGCCGGACGTGTCTCTGACCGGCCAGGGGCGGTTAGCCGATCTGAGGCGCTGGGTGGAATCTTGATGCGAGACCTGCTGCCTCAGGAGGCGTTGGCGGAGCAATTGGCCAGAACGGTTCCAACGCTGCGGGAGATGACTCATGGATTGGATCTGGATACCTGGCGTCACCGGCCCGGGCCCGACCAGTGGTCAATTACAGAAGTGGTCTGTCACCTGCGGGATGTAGATCGAGAGGTGCATTACGTCCGGTTGAGGAGCCTGACTGACCTTGAGGAGCCGTTCATGCCGGGGGTGGTCTCCGATGCATGGGCAGTAGAACGGGACTACCAGAGCCAGG
This sequence comes from Anaerolineales bacterium UBA2181, assembly GCA_002328075.1. GTDB lineage: Bacteria > Chloroflexota > Anaerolineae > Promineifilales > UBA4811 > UBA4811. Next base: position 12,192 of record DCVT01000015.1, read on the forward strand.
ACGGCCCACAAGCCTTTGCTGACCTGGTGCTGTCCCGTCGCAAACTGTTGTCGCTATTGCCTCCAGTCGGCGCGTCTCTCTGGGAGCGACGCGGGCGACACACCTTTTTCGGTCCTACTACGTTTTGGGAACTCGTCTGTTTGGTGCTGGAGCACGACGAACTGCACATCGAACAGGTAAGGCAGATACTGGCCACCGCCTGAGGGTATGGGGGCGGTTCGGTGCCGGCTGTCATAGCTGGAGGATACCATGAAGCTGTTTTTGGACACGGCCAAGATTGAGGAGATTCGCGAGGCGGTTTCGTGGGGTGTTATTCACGGTGTGACGACCAACCCCAGCCTGATGCAGCAGGCCGGCACGGCAGACCTGAAACAGGTCACGGTGGAGATCTGCAACCTGGTGCAGGGCCCGGTCAGTGCCGAGGTGGTGAGCACAGATGCAACCGGGATGCTGCGCGAGGCAGCCAATATCGCCACGTGGCACCAGCATATTGTCATCAAGATTCCGTCCACGGTGCAGGGCCTCAAGGCCATGAAACAGATTCGGAGTTGGTGGGTTGATGCCGACGGCACGCTTCACACGGACCCGGCCGACGATCCAGACCATGCAGAGTGTGAATGCGCTTGGCGTGCCCGGGTAAACGCGACGTTGGTCTTTTCGGCCGCCCAGGGCTTGCTGGCGTCTCTGGCGGGCGCCAGTTACGTCTCCCCATTTGTCGGCCGGCTGGATGACGGAGGACTGGACGGGATGGAGATCGTCGCGCAATTGGCGACCATCTTTGGGAACTATGGCATGGCAACCAAGGTTCTGGCTGCCAGTCTTCGCCATCCCCAACATGTCATCCAGGCAGCGTTGGCTGGCGCGGACGTGGCTACCCTGCCGTTTGGCGTGCTGAAAAAGATGATCAGCCACCCATTTACCGACGCGGGGCTCAAGGCATTCCTGGACGATTGGGCAAAGGTCAGCCGCGAGTAGGCTTCTCCGGCACGGGCGATCGATCCGGCTCCCGTCAGGAACTGGTCCAGGTGGCGGCGCCTCTGGCCGGCTGCTGACGGTCGAAACCCAGCCCAGTGCGGGCGGGTGAATTCTCAGTGGGGGTTACTGTGGACAAGCGCCAGCCGGCGTCGACGTCAACGGCCGTCGCCGCGTGGTCTTGCTGCCGCCCGATTTCAGGACAGGTTCTATTGCGGATGTTCCGGCCGGGGCCTGCGGCCGACCGCGGTTTTTGACATACGGCAACGGCGGCGGTTGTCGCGATGAGCGTGCATTAGCCGGAAAACCACTGACAATTTCGCGTTGGTGGCAAACTGCCGAATCCGTTTGCATCAGCGAAGCCAGGTCCGGACGACTGGATGTGAGGCGAGTCTCGCTCTTGCATCTGCGGTCACGGGAATCTCCATCTGCCGACGACGGCCGGCACAAAGGTATTCCTTGCCATGGTGCTGCTCACCCTTTGGTGGACGGCAGGTAACGCGATAGCTTGCTGGCCAGATTCGAGAGCGGCATTGACTGTAACCAGATGCGCCCGGGCCCAGTCAGCGTGGCCAGGAATAATCCTTCGCCGCCAAATAGGACGTTCTTGACACCTTGCACGGTTTGCACGTTGTAATCCACCGCCGGTTCGTAGAGAGCAAGGTGACCAGGGTCCACCTTCATCACCTGACCCGCCTCCAGCGCATAATCCCTCACCTCGCCAGCGATCTCGAGGAACACCAGGCCAGGCCCAGTCACTTTCTGCAGGACGAACCCCTCGCCGCCAAACAGCCCTGCACCCAAGCGCTTTCTAAAGTGCATCTCCAGCGAAACGCTATCGGCGGCGCACATAAAGGCATCCTTCTGACATATGAGGCTCTGGTTGGGCGCCAGCTCAAAAGCCAGGATCGTGCCGGGCGACTCGGGCGTAAAGACAATCATGGCCTGGCCAGAGTTGCAGCGGTAGGTGGTGAGGAAGAGCGACTCCCCCGCTAGACGGCGTCCCAGGCCCTGGAGCAAACCGCCGCGCGTGTCGGTCTTCATGACAATGTCGCCCGTCATCCAGGCCATGCCCCCAGACTCGGTGTACACGGTCTCACCGGCCTCGAGGCGAATATCCAACGTTTGCATGGTCGTGCCGGTGATGTAGTAACGCATCTTTCCTCCCTCCCTCGCATTGTCCGCGCTGACTATTAAAGGGATCGTTGCCTGGCACAGCGAAATCAGTATATAGGCACGGACGAACCCGGTGCCTGCGCTGTCTATTCTGCCGGAGTTGTGTCGTCCGGATTGCCGGTCTCAGTCGAGACGCCCTCTGCGGCCGCCTGCTGCCGATCTTGTTCTACCTTGCTCAGCCCGTTCCGCACGACCGTAAGGGTGCGCATGAGATTGGCCTCTAGCTCGCTAAGCGACTGGTAAACGTAATTGTCGGCCTCGGTCTTGATGCTGTCGGCCTCCCGTTTGGCCCGCTCCACGATGGTCTGTGCTCGCCGCTCGGCCGTGGTGGTGATGGTGTCCCTCTCCACCAGTTCGACGGCATCCTGCTGTGCCAGTTCCACAAGTCGTTCGGCCTCCTCGTGTGCCTGGGCAACAATCCGATCTCGTTCCTGTTGCACACGTTTTGCCTGTTTGACCTCTTCGGGAATTGAGATGCGCATCTGATCGATAAGTTCTAGAGCCCGGTCCTCGTCCACCAGCCGTGTGGCGGTGAGCGGGATCAGGCGGCTCCCGGTGATGAGGGCCTCTAGCCGGTCCACAAGGTGCAAGATATCCATAGCTACTCCTTCACAAGCCCTGCATGCTGTTGCCAACTCCTCCACCGAGTTTCAGGAATCGTGCCAGCAAGGCAACCCGAACGTGGGTTGGCACCATGCTGGTGATGTCCCCGTTCAACGCGGCCACCTCTTTGACCGTGGTGGAGGTGAGGAAAGCATGCTCCTCGCGGGTCATCAGGTTAACCGTCTCGATCTCGGGCGCCAGGCGTTTGTTGGTCAGCGCCATGCGAAACTCGAGGTCAAAATCCGAAAAGACGCGCAGTCCGCGGACAATCACCTGGGCGTTCTGACGCCGTGCATAGTCAACGGTCAACACGTCATAGGAGTCGACGCGGGCGTTGGATATCCCGGCTATCGCCTGGGCCACCAACGAAACACGTTCTTCGGTGGCGAACAGCAGGTTCTTCTGCGGAAGGGAAAAAACGGCGACAATTAACTCGTCAAAGATGGCAGCAGCGCGCCGGGCGACATCGATATGGCCAAAGTGAACGGGATCAAACGTGCCAGGGTAGATAGCTCGAATCATCGTCAACTCGCATTCCTGCTAACTGTCCAGAATTCGTTGGCCTGCTCAGCCAAGAGAGAGTGCTCGGGCAATTCCAGCAGCGGGTCCATCTCGTAGAGAATCTGGGCCTCTTTTCGTGCCTGCTCTAGCAGATGGACGTCGGAAACCTGGGCCATCCTGAGGTCGGGAATTCCGCTCTGTCGCGTGCCAAAGAACTCACCCGGCCCGCGCAGCTCGAGGTCTTTTTCCGCCAGCACAAAGCCGTCACTGGTGGCCTCCAGAGCCGACAGGCGTTCCCCGGCCTCAGCCGAGGCCGTCTCAGCAAGTAGGAGACAATGCGACTTGAACGCGCCCCGGCCGACGCGGCCGCGAAATTGATGTAGTTGTGCCAGGCCAAAGCGATCGGCGCCCTCCACCAGCATCACCGTGGCGTTGGGCACGTCAATTCCCACCTCAACTACAGAGGTCGAGACCAGGATGTGCGTCTCGCCGCGGTGAAACGATTGCATGACCGTGTCCTTTTCCTCGCTTTTCATCCGGCCGTGGAGCAATCCCACCTTGAGATCGGTGAAGACCTGCCCCTGCAATCGTTTGTGTTCCTCCACGGCAGATTTCGCTTCACCGGAGTCCGAAGCTTCCACCAGGGGGCAGATAATGAATGCTTGCCTGCCGTCGGCTACTTGTGATCGGATGAAGCGATAGGCACGCTCGCGCATGGAGGGCTCTATCCATTTGGTGATGATCTCCTGCCGACCGGGCGGCAACTTGTCGATCACCGAAAGGTCCAGGTCGCCAAACAGGGTGAGAGCCAGTGTGCGGGGGATCGGGGTTGCTGTCATCAACAACAGATGTGGGTTGTGTCCCTTTTGTCGCAGAGCGGCGCGCTGCTCTACCCCAAAGCGGTGTTGCTCGTCCACAACGACCAGACCCAAGTTCTGAAAGGTGACTCCCTCCTGAATGATCGCGTGGGTGCCCACCACCAGTCGGGCGCGTCCATCCGTGAGCTCCTCGTAAATGCGTTGTTTGTCCGTTGCCGATACGCTACCGGTGAGCAGGCGCACCGGCAAATGCGGGAACAGACCGGAGATGCTCTTGGCGTGTTGCTCCGCCAGGATCTCGGTAGGCGCCATGAGAGCAGCTTGCGACCCGGCCTCAACCGCCGCCGCCATCGCGATGGCAGATACCACCGTTTTTCCCGATCCGACGTCACCCTGAAGCAAGCGGTTCATGGGCACTGCGGATTCGAGGTCACCGAGTATCTCGTCCGTAACTCGCAGTTGTGCTTCTGTTAGCGTGAAAGGCAGCGTCTGCAGCAAGCTTTCCAGCCAACTTTCCGGCACACGCAGGGCTACGGCCGACTGTGTGCGCCATTGCCGCCGCTGTCGCAAAAGGCCGATCTGTAGCAGCAACAGCTCGTCAAAAGCCAACCTGCGCCGAGCAGTTGCCAGCTGGTCCCACCCATCGGGGAAATGCACCTGGAGGAGGGCAGTCTCCAGCCCAACCAGCCCTTGTCTCTGGCGGATGTCTGACGGCACCGGGTCGGGGATCCTGCGTGCCCAATAATCGACTGCCCTTTTGACATAACTACGCATCACCCTGGCGCTTAGGCCGGCCGTCAGGGAGTATACAGGAACAATCCGGCCGGTATGCAGGTGTTCTCGGTCCACCAGTTCCCACTCGGGAGAAGTCATCACCAGCCGTCCCAGGTACTGGTCGGTGGTTCCGCTCAGCAGAATTGTGGTGCCGGCCGCCAGTTTGCCGGCAAGCCAAGGCTGATTGAACCATGTGCATTGGATGGAAGCTGTTCCGTCGCTGACGACCGAGCGGACGACCCTTTGCTGGCCACGTGTCTGTTGTGCCGTGGTCTCTATGACGGTGGCCACGATGGTGACCTGCTCACCGTAATCTAGCCGGTTAATCGGTTTGAGCAGGCTAAAATCCACGTAACGCCTGGGGAAAAAGGTGACAAGGTCCTTGATGGTCTTGATACCCAGCCGGGTCATCTGTTCGGCCGCGCGGGGTCCGATTCCACGCAAGGTCTCCACCGGCGCCTGCAATCCCTTGGCCGATTCTGCGGCCGACTCCTGCGTCCGATGGTCCGGCCGGCGGGCCGGGCGGTCGACCGGTGCTACTGGCGCGGCCTCCTGAACGACCTGGTTCTGCGGCGGTTCGACGGCGGACGGTCTATCAGGTTGTGCCGGGGCATGGCCGGTTACTGCTGGGCTCTCTGTCAACAGTGTGTCTTTTCGGGTTAGCGCTCTGTCCAACCTTTCGCGAATGGCGACCACCATTTTGGCTCGCGCGGCAGTTCCAGGCTGTGTGCCGTACTCAACCAGAATATCAGCGGCCTGTTCGACGAAGGCCTTTTCGACCTCACTGCTCGCCTGGCGGCGTGCCTCCTCAACCCAGACTGGGACGTAACGCTCCAGGCCGCCAATGACGGCGCGGTTCTGATACCCGCCCTGCTTTTCCAGTTCGAGTATCTTGGCAAGTTTCTGAAGGGCAGATTCCATCGAGTTCTCTCTAGGGAAGGTTCAGGATGCCGCCTGGATGGCAACGAAACCCAGAGCACCAGGCCCCACGTGGCTTCCCAGAATCGGCGTAGCGTTGATGTGCAACGTCGGCTCTGGCAGGTTCAGAGGTTCCAGCATGGTTTGTAGTTGGCCCACCAACTCGGCCGCGTCCGTGTGCAGTAGCACCAGGCCCTCCAACTGCCCCAAGTTGTTCAAGTCGTCCCGGAGCCGTTGGTTGGCGCTGGACTGGGTGCGCGTGAATCCAGCATTCTGGATCTCGCCCTGATAGATATGCAGTATCGGTCGAACCCGCAACAAACGACCGATGGCGCCCCGCGCCCAGCCCACTCGTCCGCTGCGACGCAGGTACTCGACAGTGCTCAGGGCAGCCTCCAGGTGAACGCGACGTCGGAGTTGGGCCAATAGGTTTTCGAGGCTATGCATATCAGCACCGGCGGCGGCCGCGCGCGCCAGTTCGATGGTTATCCAGCCTAGTCCCATGCTAATCTGCCCCGCGTCGAGCGCCCGATAGGGCAGTGTGCTGCCGGTCAACTCCCAACCGTTGGCTGCCACCTGGCGCAGGGCGCTGAGGTGATCCGGCGGGTGGAGGGATATCACGCCCGATGCGCCCGGCAGCGCCAAGCGATACGCATCGGCGAAAATGCCGGGGGGTGGCGCGGCGGTGGTTGGTTGCTCCGCCTGCGTCGCGAGCCGACGGTAAAACTCCTCCCGCGAAAGGTTCACGCCATCCAGAAAGCTCTGCGTGCCAAAGTTCACATAGCATGGGACTATCTGGATGTTCCATCGCTCGGCTAGATCCGGCGGGATGTCGCACGTGCTGTCTGTGACGATGTGGATCGAGTTCATTTTGTTTGGCCGTTGGAGATAGGTGCGTTACTCTGCGCTTATGATGTAAAAATAGTGCGGCTGCCCGCCGTAAACGACCTCCACCTCCAGGCTAGGGTACCAATGGCGGATCTGTTCGGCCATTTCCTCAGCTTGCTCTGGCAGGGTTCCGGCGCCGTAATAGAGGGTGAGAAGTTCCCGATCTTGCGTGCCCATCTCGGAAAGCGTATCCCGCAGGACTTGACATATGTCCGGGCCTGAGCTGGTTACCCGACCGTTGGCGAGGCCCAAGATGTGGCCGTTCTTGACCTGAATCCCGTTCAATTCGACCTCTCGCGTAGCGGTGGTGATCTCGCCGGATGACACCTCGGCAGCCAGAGCTTCCATGGCTTCAGCTATTGCGTCAACGTCACCGTCCGGATCCAATGCCAACAAAGCACTCACTCCCTGCGGGACATTCCGCGTAGGTATGGTACGGGCGTGTTTCCCACTCATCTCACAAGCGGTGCGCGCCGCCAGGATGATGTTTTTGTTGTTCGGCAGAACAACCACCCGATCCGTATCCAACGAAGTGATGGCCGCCATGATCTGTTCCGTGCTGGGATTCATGGTCTGACCGCCCGGAACCACCCGCGAGACACCAAGGCTCAAGAAAACCTGCGCAATACCTTCCCCCGGAGCGATGGCAACGGCAGCAATCTGGCCCGGCCGGACCTCGTTTTGAACAAGCGGGGGAAGCAGTGGCGACTGGCCCAGGGCCGCGCCCCGGCCTTTCTGCTGCCGTTCTACCTGATCCAGCAGGTTTTCCATGTGGACGTTCATCACCGTGCCCAAGGCCTCGATGAACTCGATCGGTTGGTAACGTTTTTCTTTGCCTAGATGGATGTGTAGGCGGCACAGATTCTCACCCTCACCATACTGGATGGAAGTGCCCATTGTCTCCAACTGACCGTAAAAAACGGGCAGGTCTAGCGCCTGCCCAGGTCGGAAATCGACCACCACTTCCCAATCCTGACCCGGCTCAACCGTCTGCATCGCAGCGCCGACAGCTTCAATGCTCAGCGGCTGGTACGCGGCGGGCAGGGCAGCCTCGAGTGATTCACCCCGCAAAAAACGGAGCATCCCCTCCAGGATGAGCGCGAAACCTTGGCCCCCGGCATCCACCACGCCTGCGTCAGCAAGTACCTTGAGCAGCCGGGGGGTTTCCGCCACCGCCGCGTGGCATCGATTCACGACCTGCGATAGTGCATCGGTCAAATTGGTGGTCGATTGGGCGGCGATTTCTGCCGCCTCGGCTGCCTGGCGGGCGACGGTAAGTATAGTACCCTCTACCGGCTTGACGACGCCTTTGTAAGCGGTGTCGGACCCTTCCCGCATGGCGAGCGCAAACTGACGGGCGTCGAATTCCGGAAACGGCTCCAGCTTGCGCGCAAAGCCGCGGAATATCTGCGAAACGATGACGCCCGAGTTGCCGCGGGCACCCATGAGCGCGCCGTGAGCTATTCGTTGAGCGATCCGTCCGACGTGCACAGAATCGTCTTCGGCGACCTCCCCATAGGCCGAACGCAAGGTGAGCAGCATGTTGGTGCCGGTGTCGCCATCCGGAACCGGGAATACGTTGAGTGCGTTGACTGCCTGGTGATTTCGGTCCAGCCAGGCGAGGCCTGCTTCCAACAGGCGCTTCAGGGACTTGCCGTCACATGTGACGGAGCCTTGGCCTCTGCTAGTATGTCTTGATTCTGTCACGCGGTCCTCCGCCAGTAATGGCTGCCAGGCAACTCCATGCTAGCCGATCGACACCATCCGAGACCAACTAGTCATGCTCGCTGAAGCGCAATCCCTGCACGTACACGTTCACCAACTTGACCGGAATACCTAGAGCCTGTTCAACGTGGAAACTGACCGTGTGCTTGATGCTGTTGGCAACTGCCGATATGCGCATCCCGTACTCGATGACGACGTACACGTCCACGGTGATCTCTTTGTTCAGCACCCGGACCTCGATGCCCTGACGGCTCTCCTTGCTGAGCAAACGGGCAATTCCGTCGGCCAAGTTGCGGTTTGCCATGCCCACAACGCCGTAACATTGACGCACGGCATGATTTACGATGCTGGCGATGGCACCGCTGGTCACCTCGATTCTACCCTGACTAACCTTTTCTTCTGTTGACATAATGAGTCCTTGCGGCCTTGCCTTCAACTGCCGTTTGTGGTAAACTCAATCGATGACCTTGTCAAGGTCGAGCCTTTGTGATGCATTGCTTGAGGACATAAACCATGGCTAGATGCGAACGTTGCGGTAAAGGTACCGAATTCGGGCATAATGTCAGTCATTCTAACGTGCGTACCAGGAGACAATTCATGCCCAACATTCAGCGTGTTTCCGTGCTGGAGAACGGCCGTCTTGTCAAGAGACGCCTTTGTGCCCGTTGCATCAAAACGCTGAGCAAGACCGCCAAATGATCTGAACGGCAGTCGATGGAGCCAGTCGGATTTTCCGACTGGCTCTTTTTTTTCCGGATGGGCCCTGGGCATGATGCGTCAATCATACCGTGATGGACGGGAATGGGCAAATTCCGCGCTTGCGGTCTGGCTGGAGTTCACTTCGGCTCACGGTTATTGCCCTCCGGAGCAGGCGTCGTCAGCATGGGCTCGGAGTTGGCCGCAACCAGCCTGTATGTCCTGACCGCGCCCAACTCGAATGGTGCTGGGCACTCCGTGACGAGTCAGAATATCCCGATAAACCTGCACCTGGTGTCGATCGGGTGGCCTACCCACATACCCTCCAGTCGGGTTTAGCGGGATGAGGTTGACATGGCACAGCAGTCCGTCCAGCAATTCCGCCAGGGCGCTCGCGTGGCTGGCGCTATCGTTTTCGCCCTTGATGAGGGCCCATTCCATGGTTACCCGCCGGCCGGTAATCGAGGCGAATTCCGCTACGGCGTCCATCAGTTCAGCCAAAGGCCAACGCCGAGCCGCCGGGACCAACCGCTTCCGTTGGTCGTCGGTGGCTGCGTGAAGACTCACCGCCAGATTCAAAGGCAACCGCTCGCGGGCGAGGGCTCGGATCGCGTAGGGGATACCGATCGTCGATATGGTTATCCGACGGGCGCTCAGGTTGAACCCGTTTCGGTCCACCAGGCGCCGCACCGCCTGCAGAGTAGCTCCATAGTTGTGGAGCGGTTCACCCATTCCCATGAAGACAAGGTTCGTCAACCGGGCATTTTGGTCGCGCAGCCTTTTCTGAAAGTAGGTCACTTGCTGCACCATTTCGCCCGCTGTCAGGTGGCGGCGAAAACCCATCTGACCCGTAGCGCAGAAAACACACCCCATGGCGCAGCCGACCTGGCTTGAAAGACAGAGCGTGTGGCCACGGTGGTAGCTCATGCGCACCGTCTCGACAGTTTCTCCATCCTGAAGAAGAAACAGACGCTTCTCGGTCTGGCCGTCATCTGACTGGCGGACGGCAAGGGTCTCCAGGGGATGCATGACAACGCTATCCGCCAATCGCGTGCGCAATTCAAGTGGCAGGTCGCTCATGACGGCGACGTTCGTCACCAACTGCCGGTAAAGCCACCGCCAGACCTGCCTCGCGTGAAAGACCGGGTAACCCCAACCTGCCAAAAGGTTCTCGAGTTGGGCAAAGGACATTTCGTAAAGGTCAACGGCAGCCATTGAGAGCGCAGTCAATTTTGGTTCCGACCGCTCCTGCCGCGGGCGCGTCGAAAGGGTGGGACTGCGGTCAGCAGCAGCAGTGGGCCGACCACCGACGGGCACAAGCAACAGGGGAAGCGAGACGGGTCGGACCTTGGGTCCGTCGCCGAACCTTCTCGGCCCGTTGGCGCCAATCCTGGGGTCCCAGTCCTTGGCCCGGCTCGTTCTGTCCCGTTTTCTGTCAGGGGGATGCCGGTCGCGGACGGGGCCGTGGGTGTAGCAGCATTACCTGTCCGGGTACCCGGGGGAGGGGGCGGCGTGGGCGAAGCTAACCATGCCATGGTTGGCCACGGTGTCGGCGTCGGATACATCTCCTCCGGTACCCCCATCCATCGAAGCCAACCAGCCTCGAATTCCGCGGCCGACAGCCCCAATGCATTCTGCATCGCCAGATCGGCGTTGGATCCCGCGGCATATTCTGCCAAGAGGTCAGCCAGAGCCTCGCTGCCATACGCCTCCAGGAGGAACGTCAGCGCACTGATGCTCTCTGCGTAGGCCAGTCGGACCTCGGCTTGTTTGTGACCAAAGCTTCCAGCCAGGACGTTCAGCCGTATCAGGTTGCCCGCCAGGATCTCGCGACGCGCCAGTTCGAGATCCGGCTGATGATCGCGCAATTCCTGGTATTGAGCCAGACCCTCGTTGAGCCAAAGCGGCGGGTCTGACAGGGGGTGGTGAGTCACCTGGTAAAAGTAAAGGTGGGCAATCTCGTGCGGGATGACGGCGTTCAGCCATTCCTCTTGCGAACGCGAAGGCGGGACAATCTGGGCGGTGATACCCAAATCCGGATGTGCTTCCCCGCCCACGAAATCGCGGACATACGTGTGCCAACCGGCAAACTCGACCAGATCGTTATAAATGATCACGCGAATCGGGTATTCCAGCTTGGCTCCGTACAACTTGGCCTGCTGCTCCACCGAGCGCTGGGCAATCTGCCAGACGGACTCGCCCAAGCCGGCAGGTTGGCCGTGCCACCAGACTGAAAGCGTGTCGTCTTGAAGGACTTTCCAGTCAAAGCGGACATCGTCGTAATAGATCAGGGTTTTGGGAGTACTTGCCCGGTTTCCGTGACTGTCAGTCACTTCCCAATAGTAATACAGCGGGGCGCCGGGTGGAACAGTGAAACCGCTGGTGTCCCAGGTGTATTCCAGCGTTACACTCCTGCCCGGCTGGACCACAATTGGCACCTTGTTGGTGGAGAGGCTGTTGCGCAGGGCGTGATAGAGCCAGGCCGCCACAATATCGCCCTCGGTCGCATTCGCCTCGACCTGGAAGGTAAGTGCGTTCGGGAAATCGTTGACCAGCGTAGTGGGCCCAAACGTGATATCAGTCTGCCCCCGGGCCTGCCGGTTTGGCAGCAGGAGTATGGAAACCAGGCTCAGCAGTAGAACACGCTTCACGGGGTGCCAGGTATCTCCGTCCCGCTCTCTAGTATCGCTGCCAGGTGCCTAATGTCCTCCAAAACCCAGGTCGGCCGGATGGGCGAGTGGGCCAGATCAGCTTGGCTGGTAACGCCAGAAAGAACCAGCACTGTCTTGACGCCAGCTCGGTTTCCACCCAAAACATCCGTGTCCAGCCGGTCGCCCACCATCACCGTTCTCTCGGGAGCAGTACCCAGATGGGCCAGGGCATGGTGGAACACCGGAGGCTCTGGTTTGCCCAGAATGAGCGGACTGGTTCCGGTGGCGGTGGCGATAGCGCTCAGCAACGCTCCGGCCCCTGGTTTGGGTCCCGAGGGGGTTGGCAGCGTGGCGTCGGCATTGGTGCCGATCAACTGGGCTCCTGCAAGGATCAGGCTCATGGCCGTTTCCATTTTCTTGTATGTGAAGCGCCGGTCCAGGCCAACTATGACGAAAGCGGCACCCGCCGGAGTCAGTCGAAATCCGTAGGAACGGAGCGTATCAGAAAGGCCCACCTCGCCGATAACATAGACAGGCGTGCCCGGCGATGCCACGGTCGACAGATACTCGGCCGTGACGTCCGATGACGTCAGCACCTGATCCGGCCTGAGCTGAACCCCCATGCCGGTGAGTTTCTCCACATACTGGTCCCGCGTGACGGTCGAGTTGTTAGTGGCCAACACACAGCGGAGCTGGCGCTGCTGGATAGTTTCGAATAGGTTGAAAAGCCCTGGCATTGGATCCGACCCTCGCCAGAGCACACCGTCCATATCCAGTATCAAACCGTCAATCTGGTGTAACATCCGCTCCTCACCTACCCCGGCCTATTATAGCACACGGCTTGGCAAGGCCCGGAGACGAACGTGTCGGGCTTGTCGGGCACTGCTGGTCCGGCTATACTATGCAACCTGACGCGAAAAGGTGAGGAATATGAAGCTTTCTGTGATCATCCCGTGCTACAACGAGCGGACAACGATTCAGGAGATCGTACAGCAGGTCCGGGCCACCGGTCTGGTGCATGAAATCATCGTTGTGGATGACGGATCCACTGACGGCACACGGGAGATTCTGAAAGCGATGGATGGTCAGCCGGGAGTCAGGTTGATCCTTCACGAGACGAACCGGGGCAAAGGGGCAGCGGTCCGGACGGGTCTGCAAAACGCCGTCGGCGATGTGATGCTTGTCCAGGATGCGGATTTGGAGTATGACCCCCGTGATTATCCGGCTCTGCTCAAACCAATTCAGGAAGGACGGGCCAAAGCCGTCTACGGCTCCCGGTTTCTCGGCGGGCCGCGGCGCGCGATGTTCTTCTGGCACATGCTGGGGAATCGTTTCCTAACACTGATCACGAACCTTCTGTTTGACACCATTCTCTCCGATATGGAGACCTGCTACAAGGTATTCACCGCCGATATCGCTGCCAACCTTGACCTCAAGTCCTCGGGCTGGGGTTTTGACCCAGAGATCACTGCTAAGATACTGCGCCAGGGCGTGCGCATCTATGAAGTGCCCATCAGCTACACCGGCCGGGAATTTGAGGAAGGCAAAAAGATCGGGTGGTGGGATGGATTCACCGTACTTTGGACGCTGATCAAGTACCGTGTTGTCGGATGATCCGGCCTAGCTCCCGACGATTGCCTGCCGAGACCACTGCTGGGAGCGGGCAGATGAAAGTGTTGGCTTGCGGTGGGCTGTTGCTATTAGCCTGGTGGCTGCGGGTGCAGTCGCTGAACGGTCCGCGTTTCCATCCGGACGAGGCGCTTTTCGCGAGTTATGCCCGCGCGATAGCCGTCTGGCGGGACCCGTTGTTGCAGGGTGTCCTGGTGGACAAACCGCCACTGCTATTCTACCTTCAAGCTCTCTGCTATCCTTTTCTCGGCCCAAAGGAGATGGCAGCCCGCTTGCCTTCGCTAGTGGCGTCGACCCTGACAGTTGCGCTCTGCCTGGCTTTGACGAAGCATCTCTGCCGTCGCGTGCGGGAGTGCGTCACGGAGGAGGGGGCAGATCCTCCGCGAGAGACAATGGGTAGTTTGATCGCCGGCGTGATCGTGGTCCTATCGCCCATGGCGGTGGCTTTTAGTCCCACGGCTTTCACCGATCCCCTGGCCGTGATGTGGGGAACGGCGGCCGTGCTGGCCGCAGCGAGCAAGCGGTATGGCAAGGCCGGGCTTTTCCTGGGTCTTGGCATGGCGACCAAGTACCAGGCCGGTCTCTTTTCCCTCTTGGTGGTGCCGCTGTTGGCCAGCGACCCGGATCGTGGGCGGCGGGTGACGAGCTGCGGAGGAGCAGGTGCGTGGGCCAGGTGCGCGGCGGGTGTGCTGGTGCCCTTGAGTCTGGTAGCCGGCTGGGATTGGGCTCGTTCTGGACGGTTATCGCTGCTGGAAACCCAGTGGCTGAGTTACGGCGGACTACGCTTTGCCTATTCGGAAGATCTCTGGCCCCGCCTAGTGGACTGGCTGCGCCTGGGTCGGTGGGTCGTCGGTGCCAAGTCCGTGGGCCTGATCGTGGTGGCATTAGGCATCGCCTGGATTGCGTCAGTTGCGGCCGGGGGCCGACGACGTGGCTCGGACGGTGTGGGGATTCTCTTGGTGTTCTGGTTGGCAGCGTATGGCGCGCTTCACTGGCTTCTTGAGGTGCCGGTGTGGGACCGGTATTTGTTGCCGGCAGTTCCCGTTTTGGCCGCGTTGGCTGGCTGGCTGGTAGCGCGGCTGTTGGGGACGGGGACCGTGACCTGGATCCTGGTGGGAGTTTTCCTGATCAGCATGCTGCCGAGTTCGCTGGCCAGTGCGCAGGGCAAGTTGCCGCTGGGCGGCGACCACGGCACGTTCGATGGCATGGAACAGGTCGCTTCATTTTTCGCTGACCAACCCTACGGCACGGTATTGTACGACCATTGGCTGAGTTGGGAACTGTACTATTACCTTTTTGACAGCCGGGTGTACATCTCCTGGTTCGCTGACCCAGAAGCATTGATCCGTGATCTGACAGCGTTTGGCGCGAACTCTCCCCGGTATCTTGTCATTCCCGCCTGGGAGGATGCCGAGCCGATCCTCCGGGCGCTTGATGTTGCCGGCTTTTCCGCGCTGTCTGCCCTGCAAGCGCATCGCAGCGATGACTCGGTGGCGTTCTTGGTATGGAGGATCGCCGGTGGCACCTAACAAACGGCGAGACGACAGGATGGACAGGAAATCGCGAAACCGTGCTGCGCGACAGAGGCGCCCGCGGTTGGCTCAATGGCTGGCGCTGACCCCGCTGTTGGGGGCGTTTTCCGCTGTGGTGCTGTTCTACTGGAAGCTGCTATTCACCAACCAGATCTTGGCGCGAGGCGACACGTTCTTCTACATCTACCCCTATTGGACTGCGGCTGCGGAAGGACTGCGCGCCGGCCGCCTGGCACTGTGGAATCCTTTTCTCTTTATGGGCGCACCCCTGTTGGCGAACAGCCAGGCAGGGTTGCTCTATCCGCTGAATTGGCCCCTGTGGCTTGTGCTTGACGTGCCCAAAGCCGTCAGCGTGAGTATCGCCCTACATGTGGGCATGGCGCTGCTTTTCGCCTACAAACTGGTCCGGCATGGCCTTCACCAAAGCCGGCTAGCGGGCGTCGCGGCTGGTCTTCTGTTCGCGTTAGGTGGATACTTTTCTGCCCAGGTGGAGCACGTAAACCAGGTCCAGGGACTGGCGTGGCTGCCAGCCGTCCTTTGGTTGATCTCCGGATGTGGAGCAAGCCGTCACTCCCGGGTTTTGCGGCTGTGTCTGCTGGCGCTGGTGTTGGCCATGCAGGTGCTGGCCGGACACACGCAGGCATCGTTCATCACGTTGGTTGGCGGTGCAGTATACGGTGGCTGGCTTTCATGGAGCATGGCCAAACAGTCTGGCGGCAGGGGGGCGCCGGTCAACGGTGCAGACAAAGGCTGGGGGCCAAGGCGGGTTTTCCTGTCGTGGCTTGGCTGGCCGTTAATCTGCTTGGTCTTGGCAGGTGCGTTGGCGCTCCTATTGGCAGCGGCCCAGGTGCTTCCAGCCCAGGAGCTTTTACAGCATTCTATCCGATCCACCGGATTGCCGGCTGACGAAGCCGTCTCGTTTTCGCTGCATCCGCTCCTCCTCGGCCGCTCGTTGCTTCCGGCTGCAGGCGAAACGCTGTTCAGTGAGTACGTGGCGTTTCTGCCCCTCACGGCACTGTTATTGGCTTTGGCGGGATTGAGCGCTGGTTGGCGGCGGCCGGCCGTCAAGGCGACTGCGCTGCTTGCCTTTACCGGGCTCTTTTTCGCGCTGGGAGCAGCCAATCCGGTTTACCTGCTGCTGGTGCGCTTGGTACCGGGTTTTGACCTGTTTCGGGCGCCAGCGCGCTGGTTGGCGCTGTACGCGCTGGGCACGGCCGTGTTGGCCGGCGTCGGGCTGGATGCGGCGGCGGCAGGCGGTAAGGCAACACTCAAGCGTCCACTTGCGGCCTGGTGTCTGCTGTGTGCAGTTTTGGTAGGCTGGTCATTTCTGGCTCCGATGCTGGCGCCGGCGCTACCGGCCGTGCCCGAGTCCATCGTGACGGCGCCGAACTGGACTACAGTGACCATGTGGGCAATTGAAGCGGTGGTGGCTATCGCTCTGGTCTGGCTGGTGGGGCGAACCGGTGCCGATCGAACGGTGCAATTGATGCTTTTGGTCTGCCTGGCAGTCCTCCTGATATCCTCGCGCGCGTTGCCGTATAACCATCCCACCGCAGCAGAAGCCCATAGTGGGCTCCGACCGGCGGTGGCGCATCTCAAGGCCGCTGCGTCGCTCGACGGTCACGCCGCGCCTGGAAGGTTCCTGAGTGTTTCGGATCTGTTGTTCGACCCAGGCGACAGCGGCGAGTTGAAATCGATCTACTCGGACCAACTGGACGAGGCAGCCTTGTATGACCTGATCATTGCCACCAAGCAGAAGGAGGTCTTGACACCTAATCTTCCGCTCAACTGGGAGGTGCCGGCTGTGGATGGTTATGATGGCGGCCTGCTACCGTTGGCGAAATACACTGCATTGGTGCAACGGATGCTGCCTGACGGCGGTGTCGCGACAGACGGGCGGTTGCGGGAGAACCTTAATGAAGTGCCAGACGGGCGTTGGTTGAAGCTGTTCAATGTGCGTTTTGTGGTGACAGACAAGGTGGGAGACGCCTGGGCCGACGGATTCTATTTCGACTTGCAGCACCGCGCGCTTTTGGACGGAGCCAACGCGGCTGTTCGGCTGCCGTACCTGCCCCAATTTGAGAGCACTGGTGCAGGGATTGTGGTTCAGCGTGATGACAGTCCCGCTGGAGGAGCATTGGGAGAAGTATTGCTTGATTTTGAAAGTGGGCGGCAGGAAGTCTTGACGCTGACGGCTCCGGGTCAATCAGGGCTCACCCTGTGCACCGATGCCGATGGCACAGAGTGGGTCGTCTCGTGGCTGAGATGGTCTCAACCTGGAATCCTGACCGGCCTCAGCTTCCGCCTAACGCCAAGCAGCATGACTCCCAATCTACACATTGGCGGGCTCACTCTCTTGGACCACCGCGATGGGAGTTTCCAGAGCCTGGTGGTTTCCATCCGCGGCAGTTTCCGTCTGGTCCATTCGGGAGACGTCAAGATCTACGAGAACCTGGATGTATTGCCTCGCGCGTGGCTGGTCGGCCGGTGGCGCTGGTCAATGGATGACGAGCAGACTCTGACCCTGCTGCAGAGCGAGGGGTTTGACCCGGCAGCAGAAGTTGTGTTGGCCGGCACAGGACTGCCAGGCGAGCGGACTCTGGAAGTGGCCGGAGCGACCGTGATCGTACTGGTCTACGAGCCGGAGCGCGTTATCGTACAGGTGGACGCACCGCACGATGGCTGGTTGGTTCTGAGCGATGCGTTTTACCCCGGCTGGGAGGCGAGCGTGGACGGAAATCGGGCGACCATTGAACGGGCGGATGTGCTGTTCCGCGCGATTCGCGTCAGTGCCGGAAGCCACCAAGTGAGCATGCGATTCCGGCCGACCAGTCTCCGCGTGGGTGCCGTGATCAGTGTGGTGGCGTTGCTCTCTGTGCTGCTGGTTGCCGGTTGGTCCTTGGCAGGTACTAGCGCACGTCCAATCGGTTCAGAGTCACAACGCCGTTCTGAATGATCACCTGCACCGCCTCCAAGGCGGTGAGGTCCTCCAACGGATCCCGGGGCAGAACCATCAGGCTTGCGGTCTTGCCTGCCGCCAGGATTCCCAGATCGGGCAGCGACAGGAATTCGGCAGCGTCGATCGTCGCAGATCGAAGCGCCTGGCTCTCGGTCAACCCAGCTTCCACCAGGAGCGCTAGCTCGCGTAGCAGGCTGGCACCGTGGGACATGTTGGGGCCGGCTGTCCCCGATCCGGCCAGGAGTATGACGCCGGCTTGATGCGCCAGTCGGGCGTTCAGTTTTGCAGCGACCAGTGACTGGGAGAACGTCTCTTGGCGCGCCTCAACCGCCGCCAATGTCGGGATGTACGCCGCCCCCCTCTCTCTCATGGCGCTCAACAACTCACCGTCGACTTGTTGACCGGCTGCGTTTACGCCGCCTGCCAACGCGTCGGCGCCAGCGGTTACCGCCTGGCGGGCTTCCTCCAACGAAGAGGTCTCGACAACGACCCGCAGGCCGAATCCGTGAGCCTGCTGCACAATCGCGCTCAATACTTCGTCGTCCATCAGCGAAAAGACTCCACCGTAGGCGGAGTAACAGACGCTGATGAGGTCCACTCCCCGGCTGGCCAAGGCCTGGACCCCGGCTCTGGCGTCCTCTACGCTGGATATGGGGCGCACAACTTCTTCCAGCCGACCCGGAAAGCGGTCTGCGCCAGGGCATCCGTCAGGCGCGGTCAAGATGGGTCCAGACGCCAAGAGCAGCGGACCGGCGAGATCGCCGCGAGCGAGCAGATTTCGGGTATTCAGTGCGCTGTCCAGTCCGCCGGCCAGGTCCTGAATGACCCCAATCCCCGATTCGACCGCGCCCCGTCGGTGATCAGGCAACGATCGGGTGACCTCCCAGAACCATTCACCGCTTCGGTAATCAATCTCTTCGCCCGTCGGGGACTCGAAATAAACCGCCGAATCGATGAGCATGGGAATGACCACGCTGCCCGGCACATTCAGGACGTTAGCGCCGGCCGGTGCTCGGCCTCCCGGTTCAATGCTCCAAACGCGGTTGGCGCTGATGAGAACGGTGGCATTATACCGCGCTACGGCTCCCGTTGGGTTGATCACCGTTGCACCGGTGATCGCAGTCAGCGCCGGCTCTTCACCCTGTGGCGGCCGGTACAGCTCTTGATAGTAGGCGATGATCAGCAGAATCCCCATCATCACCATGAAAGCCAAGATGCTGGCCAGTATTCGGAACAAGACTGCCATGTATCGCGACATCGCGCTCTCCTGATCTATCCACAGTACCACAGGCGAGTTTGCGTGTCAAAAAACAGAACACCGATTGCGCAGACTGCAACTTGGAGTATGATTGGGCTGGGCGAAAGGAGAACAGATTGACCGGAATGCGCAACAAACCGTGGGCCAGCCCCTTGTATGTGTTGTACCTGGCAGGTGCGATGGCCGCCATGTTTGCGGTGTATCTTTGGCTGGCCCCCGGAGGACATACGGCGCCGCAGGCGCAGACCGAGGGGGAACTGGCCATCATCCCGCCCAAGGCGATGCCTGTAGCGCCATCGGTGTTGCGTTCGTCGCAAGGGTTCGGCCGCATCCGAGTGGGTATCATCGCCGGTCATGCAGGCTTTGATTCGGGTGCCGTGTGCGACGACGGGTTGACCGAGGTAAGCGTCAATACCTCCATCGCTGGCCTGGTGGTTAATCGGCTGCAGCGGGAAGGCATTGCCACCGACCTCCTGAAGGAATTCGATCCACGCCTGGAAGGGTACGTGGCCACAGCGCTGGTGTCGATCCACGCAGATTCGTGCATATATCCGGAAGCCACCGGATTCAAGGTGGCGAGCCTGGAGGGAAGTACCAACGCGGCTAACCGGTCACTGGTTGATTGCCTGACGAGGCACTATGCGGAGCGGACCGGGCTACCGTTCCACGAGCATAGCATCACCTATGACATGACGCAGTATCACGCGTTCAACGAGATTGCGCCGCTCACAGCAGGTGCGATTATCGAGGTGGGCTTTATGCTGGCTGACCGCGTGTTCTTGACTACGCAGCCGGAACTGGCAGCGGACGGAATAACTGAGGGCATCCAATGCTTCATCAGGGAGCAGCGCCTGCAGGCTCAATAGGCAGCTACCCAGACGCAAACCGATCGCGAACGGATCGGCTCCTCGCTGCGGCGCAGGCGTCGGCGCGCCTGGGCCGGCACAGCGACGCCCGTCACCTTCTCTGGGTGGCCCTTCGTCAGGAACCGGATCGAGCCGAATTGTGGATCTGGTTGGCCGGAGTGGCGCCTTCGCCGCGTGCCGCAATGGCTTATTTGGCGCAAGCTTTGGCCCTGGATCCGGGAAACCCGCGCGCTCGCGCCGGCCTTCGATGGCTGCGCAAGCCGGCGGCGGTCAGCCCCGTACTTGCCGTTACCTCACCGTCATGCAGCGCTCGGCCGGCCACATCTGGCGATGCACCTGGCCGGCGCTGGCGCTATGGATGGGCGTTGGCTGTCGTGGCAGCGGCAGCATTGGTTTTGTCTGTTTCGTTGCCTCGTTTTCCCGCGTTGGCGGCCTCACGGTCCATGGACACTGCGCGAGTATTGGAAGTCGTTGCGCCTCCAAATGGGTTGTTGCCGGCTTCCATGTCAACCCTGGTTGTGTCATCGGTTACCGTCACGGACGTGCTTCCGACCCGTACACCACATCTGCCACCCACATGGACTCCAACCGCCACGTCAACTCCCGATCCGACCCCGACGGAGACGCTGACCCCGACGCCGACAACGGTACCTGCGCCTACCGCCACACCTGCGCCTCCGTCGCCCACCTGGGTTCCGACTGGAGTGCCTACCGCCGTCTCACCAGTGACAAGCGGGGTACGATGGATAGATGTCGATCTGACTAATCAACTGCTTATTGCGTATGAGGGCGATACCGCGGTACGTTGGGTATCGGTCTCTACCGGTCTGCCCGACACACCCACGGTGGCAGGCCAATTCCGGATCTATGTCAAGTACGAGTCCACCTTGATGACGGGAGACCATTACTATCTCCCTAATGTCCCATACACGATGTACTATTATCGCGGATATGGTCTGCATGGTACGTATTGGCACAGCAATTTCGGCCGGCCGATGAGCCATGGCTGCATCAACCTACCCACACCGGAGGCCGAGTGGCTCTATCACTTCGCCGCTATTGGAACCCTGGTCAACATCCACTACTGAGCGAGGCGAATTGTGGAACTCGACATCATCCTGTATTCACGAACCTTCAGCTGTCCTTATACGCTGATGGCCAAGAAGGTCCTCAATCAAAATCGTGTGCCCTACAAGGAAATTCTCATTGACCGAGACCCTGTAGCGCGGCGGTGGATGGTTGACTGGACGGGCTATGAGGCAGTACCCACCATTGTCGCTGCCGCTGCCGGTACTGTTTTTCCGTTGGATGCGCCGACCCCCCTGGCAAAGGGCGCGAGTCCCCGCGGCGTGAACCGAGGTTCGATGATAACCGAACCGACTGAGCAGGAATTCATTCACTGGCTCCGGCGAAACCAGTTCATTCGCTGATCCTGCAGCCCTGGCGGCCTCTGGGTGCTTTTTATGCAATGGGGTGCGAAACACCGTTCGTGGTCCGGATGGCGTCGTTGCATGACTGGGTCTAGAGGCCGGCGTTTCGGTTGGTGGGTATTGGGCAGTCTGACCTTCCTTTGGGCAGCCGTCTGCGTGTTGGGGTTCCAAGCGTTCACCGCACCGGACAGCCTGGGGGACCGTCTTGCCAATTGGGTTCCTGGCCTGCTGCCTTGGTTGGGAGGCACGCTGACCTTTACCCTGGCTATGGTGTGGACGGGCTTGGCATGGGTCATCCAGCAGGAACAGGGCGCGCCGGTGACGCCACTTGTGCCGGCCGAGCTGTTAACATTGGATCCCACCCAATTCGAAAGACATGTGGCGCTTGTCCTACGTCACCGTGGATTCCGGGTACGGCAGCGGGGTGGTTCCGGCGATCACGGGGTGGATCTGGAGGTGTATCCTTCGAGCGGTCGGAAGGGTATTGTGCAGTGCAAAAGATACCGCTCCACGGTTGGGGAGCGGACGGTTCGTGATCTCTATGGGACCATGTTGCATGAAGACGCGGACCACGCCTTCCTGGTAACTGCCGGCGAGATCTCGGCGTCGGCCCGCGTCTGGGCGGAAGGAAAACCAATTACGCTGGTGGACGGCGAACGACTTTGGCAATTGGCCGTTGAGTGCGCACGCTGAGCAGCGCGTGATATCGCCGGGAGGGTCCGCTCCATCGCCCGGTCAGGTGTGGGTCTGCGCCGCGCTATCAAGAGCCCACCCACCAAAACCGGGTGGGATATGCCAAGACGGAGTAGCGTGCGGTTCATGGCGCGCGGCTCCATTGGGCCGGCAGTGGCTCTCGCGCTCAAGCGATCACGCTTGCCGGATTGGCTGGTCACCGGTGAGGAATCGACTCTGCCACCTTCGCTGACCTGACGTGTCGCCGAAAGGCTGATGACGTCCAGGGCCTCGGTAGAGCGCCATTGCGCCCGGTTGGCTGTGAGTTATACTTGCCCAGTTGCGTTGGAAAAGGAGGCGTGGTGACCTTGAGGAGTTGGCATCGTGTGGCGGTCGCGGCAGCGTTTGGAGTCGCGGTTGGTGGCTGGTTGGTGAGCCGCTGGTCGCGGCGCCAGGCCGAGTTCGAGACTCAGATGGCCAAGGCGACGCGGCGGCCGATGTGGGGTCTTGCCGGCCAATTCCAGAAGCGAATTCTGAGTGGACCTTGCCAATTGCGCGAAGAGATGGATTGCCTGCTGGAGACGGTTCCCCTCCTTCAGGATTCCTTCCGCAACAAAAGGTTGAACCGCCTATTCGCCGAGAAGATCATGATTGCCGTGAGTGGGGTGAACGGCTGTCGGTACTGCTGCTTTGCCCACGCTCGCATTGCGCTGGCTAACGGTATGAGCGGGGATCAGGTGGCCCAATTGATTGATGGCGATCTCGGAGAGCTGGGACCGGAGGAGGCATTGGCCGTCGCTTTTGCCATGCATTTTGCAGAGACCGGCGGAGATTACGAACCGGCCTCGTTCTCGCGCGTCCAGGCAGCCTTGGGATCACAAACAGCGGAGGATGTCCTGGTCCTGACGCGCGTCATGGTACTGGCGAACCTGGTGGGTAATACGTTCGATGCATTTGTCAGCCGAGTGCGGGGCACCCCGGCCGCCGGGAGCAGCGTTGCCGACGAAATCGGAGTGCTGCTTCTGCTGGTAGTGAGCGTCATTCCCTACGGCTTGGCCCTGGCAGTTCAAGCTAGTTTAGTCAAGACGACCGATTCTCGGCGGTCAGGGGTGCTGGTGTTGGAACCATGACCGGAAGAATCAAACGGAGGGCATGGTTGGCCACGGTCGGCGCAGGTGCGCTGATGTTGGTGATCGGCCGAGGTCGTCTCCGAAAGGTGGAGCGGAGGCTCCTCAAAGGGGTTGACATCGGGGTATCGCGAATGCGCGAACAGGGATGGCCAACCACCCGACTTTGGATCCGCGACCATGTTCTTCGCTGGGTAGAGGGCGTTTCGCCAGTCGATACCAGTCGGGTCACCGACGCGATCTTTGTTGGTGGGCAAATCTATCGCCGTGGTCTTGCCCGCCTGGCGGATCGGGGAATCACCGCTTCGGTCAACCTGCGCGGGGAGATGGACGACCGTGCCCGAGGCGTGGCGCTCGCCCGTCATCTCTGGTTGCCCACCAAAGACGATACGCCACCCACGCTAGACCAACTTGACCAGGCGGTCACGTTCATCCGCGAATCGATCGAGGAGGGGCATCGAGTGTACGTGCATTGCGCAGCGGGCGTCGGCCGGGCGCCCACGGTGGCGGCGGCGTACCTGGTGAGCGCTGGCCTAACTCCTCCGGCAGCCTGGGCGCAGGTGCATCGGGCACGTCCGTTCATTCGGCCCAAGGTGAGCCAGGTTATGCAGGTGGAGCAGTACTCGGATGGGCGGCAGGAGGCCAGGAATTGATCATTGGTATCGGCAACCCGGTTTATGACTTCATCCGGACCCCATTGGTCACCACTCATACCCGTGTCCTATCCGGCTGTTCTACCAACGCCTGCCTGGCGGTGCGCAAACTGGGTGAGCCGGCCCACCTGGTGGGGCGGGTGGGTCCGGACTATGCCGACCGATTTCGGGCGGACATGGACCGATACGGTATCCAGTACACACTCTACCCGACCGCTGAGACGGGTGGTTTTGGCCTGGTGTATGACGAGACCGGGGACAGGACGCTGGACGTATTGGGTGTGGCAGATCCTTTGGAAGTTCTGCCGGCGCAATTAGCTGGGAGCCGCTTTGTTCTGGTCGGCCCGATACTGGGGGAGGTCCCAAATCACCTGATCCGGGAGATCGCGCGCTGGTCCGGCGTGGGCCGGATCCTAGACCCCCAAGGTATGATGCGGCGAATCCAGGACGGGCGGGTTGAGCATCACCGAAGCAGCGAGTTGCTGGAGGTTCTGCCCGAGTTTGATGTTGTCAAACCCAATGAGCACGAAGCCCGAATACTCACCGGGATCGATGCGCGGGAAGAACCCAATGCTGCTGTGCTGGCGCTTTATGATTTGATGACCCGACAACGCCGGCCGGATGGGCAACGACGGATTGCCATCGTCACTCTGGCAGACGCCGGATCGGTGATCTATGACGGATGTTACATTCATCGGATACCTGCGTTTTCGACCATCGCCCGTGACCCAACTGGTGCTGGCGACACATACGCGGGTGGCTTTATCTACCAATACCTACGGACGCCGGACGACCTGACGCAAGTGGGTTGCTTTGCATCGGCGGTGGCCTCGGTCATGGTGGAACATACGGGCCCCGATTTTCCTCTGACCCTGGAGGAAGCCCAACGCAGGACAGCGTTGCTCATGGCCGGGTGCGGGAGAGGTTAGGATCGTCTATGTTGTCACGATTTCGTTCTACCTACCAGAGACTGATGATGCCTCTGGGAAAACTCAGTGTCCGACTCGGATTGGGCCCAGATTTCTGGACGTTTGCGAGCGTGGCTTTGAGTGTGGCTGCGGCGTACCTGTTTTCTCAGCGGTCGTGGGGATGGGGGTTGATACTGGCCATCCTGACCTACTCGGTTGACGGTATGGACGGAGCGACGGCGCGGGCGAGGGGTACTTCCAGCTTGTTTGGGACCGTGTTGGACCATAGCGTGGACCGCTACGTGGAGTTCATCCTGTTGGGAGGAATCTTGCTCAGTGGCCATTTGCCGGCCTGGCTACTGTACTCGACGATATTCGGCATGGTCATGGCCAGTTATGTGCGAGCCAAGGCAGAGTCCACCGGAGGCCTAGCAAGCTGCAACGTCGGGTGGGCTGGCCGGGCCGAGAAACTGATCTTGCTGGACGTCGGTCTTGGATTGGAGGCATGGTTCGGCGTGAATGGAGCCATACTCTGGTCGGTGATTTTGATCGGCGCGATATCGCACATTACGTTTTTGCAGCGCCTGGTCTACACGCGCCGGCAACTTGATCCGGACAGGTCCAACGCAGGTTCTCAATCACAGCCAGACATGGCGAAAGGGTAGCAGATGATCAAGAGATTACGTCAGGTTCAGCCGTTCTGGTACATCGTTCTGGCGGCATTTCTGGTTATGACTGCGGTCTATGCCCACCACCTGACTACCCATCAGACTCCGGACCGGGTTGCATTTTCGTTGCCGGTAGGCGGGTTTGCCGTTTATTGGTACGGTGTGCTGATCGTGAGTGGCATCGTGCTAGGAGCTTATACCGTCACCTTTGAAATCAAACGCCGGGGTCTGGACCCAGATCACGTGTGGGGCGGTCTGTCTTGGGCGATTGTCCTGGCGGTGATCGGGGCCCGCTTGTACCACGTCCTCACGCCGCCGCCAAGCATGTGTGAAACGGTGGGCATCTGCAACGCGCTGGACTATCTCAAAGATCCGGTGCGTGTGATAGACATACGTCAGGGCGGATTGGGTATCTACGGAGCTATTGTCGGAGCCCTCGTGGCGCTGTACCTGTACGGCCGGCGATACAAGATCGACTGGCTCGCGTACGCGGATGTAGGTAGCTACGGCCTGGCGCTGGGGCAGTTTGTCGGCCGGTGGGGTAACTTTATCAACCAGGAGCTCTACGGAAAACCGACCGATGTTCCCTGGGCGGTCTATATCGAGTATCCCTCGCCATTATACTCGGGCACACACACGTTTCACCCGGCATTTCTCTACGAGTCCCTCTGGAACCTACTCACTTTCCTCGTACTGTACACGCTGGCTACTCGCCGCCGCGAGCAGTTCTTGCGCGGTGAGCTGCTGGGTTTCTACCTGATCCTGTACTCGGTGGGCCGCATCATCCTGGAAACCGTCCGCCTGGATAGTCCCAACTTTTTCTTCCGCGGAGCGGATACGGGGGTGAACATCGCTATGGCGTTCGCGGCCGTGCTGATTGCGCTGACGGCCGGAGTCCTTCTCTGGCGCCGGCGTAACATCGGCAAGAGCCAGGCGGGATGATCCGCGCCGAAAACCTGGGAAAGCGTTTCGACTATTTCGAGGCGGTGCAAGCCGTCAATCTCGAAGTCCGGCCGGGCGAGCTGCTTGCTCTGCTGGGCCCCAACGGCGCCGGCAAGACTACTACCGTTCGCATGTTGAGTTCCTTGCTGCGACCCAGCACTGGCCGTGCTTGGGTGGCAGGGTGGAATGTGGCCGAAGCGCCGGCCGAGGTTCGCCGGTCCGTGGGCATGCTCACGGAGCAGCCCGGTGTCTATCTTCGGATGCCCGGCCTCGAGTACCTTCTTTTCTTCGGCGAGCTGTACGGTCTTGATCGTTCTGTGGTCAGAAGCAGGGCGTTGCGCTGGTTCGACCAATTTGGTCTGAGCGACGCGGCGACGCGCCGTGTCGGCGAGTACTCCAAGGGGATGCGCCAAAAATTGGCCATCATTCGGGCGCTGTTGCACGACCCACCTGTCCTGATGCTTGATGAGCCGACGTCGGCAATGGACCCGCAGAGTGCTCGGACCGTGCGCGATGCGATAACCCGGTTGCGAGACAATCATCGGGCGATCCTGTTGTGCACGCACAACCTGGCCGAGGCTGAGCTAATGGCAGATCGCATTGCCATCATCCGGCAGGGTCGTATCATTGCCCAGGGAACCCCTGGCGACCTGAAACGCCGGCTGTTGGGCGAACCCGCGATGGAGGTGCGGGCCACCGGCCTACTGGACGACCAATTGCGGGAAATCGCCCGAACCGTGACGGTAGCGGACAGTGGGACCGGCTGGTTTCGGTACCATACTGCCGAACCTGAGGCGACAAACCCCCGGCTCTTGCGCATACTGGCCGAATGGGGCGTGGAGGTCGTGACCCTGGCTGAGGTCCCGCAGAGCCTTGAGCAAGTCTACCTCCGCGTGGTGGCCAGCGAGGGCGAGGCAAACCGATGATCACCTGGTCCTTGCTGCGGCCATCCTGGATTGTGGCCCGGCGCGAGATGTTGGACACGTTCCGTGATTGGAGGCAGGTAGTCCCAACTCTGCTGCTGGCCTTCGGGTTTCCCCTGCTCATGGACCTGAGCGTGAAACAGGCGTTGGATTTCGTGGCTCAGTACGGCGGCGAGGTCATGGGGGAACGCTTTGTCCCCTTTCTTCTGTTGATGGTGGGTTTCTTTCCCGTTTCGGCGTCGCTCTATACCGCGTTGAGTGCCTTTGCCGGAGAAAAAGAGGGCCGCAGCCTGGAGCCGCTCTTGTTGACGCCTCTTTCGGATTGGCAGTTGTACTTGGGCAAGTTCGCGGGAACCTTGATTCCCCCGCTCTTGGCGGCCTACCTTGGCATGGGGTTGTACACGTTGGGGCTGGTCTGGCTGGCGAACTGGCACCTGCCGGCCGATATACTGCTATTGGTCATGGTCCTGGCAACCGTGCAGGCAGCCGTCATGGTGGCCATCGCTATCGTGGTGTCCAGTCAGACAACCAGCGTTCGGGCAGCCAGCCTGCTGGCCAGCTTTATCATCCTTCCCGTGGGCGCCCTCATCCTGGCCGAAAGCCTGGTTATCATCTCTGCGACTCCAGAGTACCTATGGGGATTCGTCCTGGCGCTGCTCTTGGTGGGAGTGCTCTTCATACGGATGGGAATTCACCTATTCGACCGCGAAGAACTGCTGGTCCGGGACATTGACCGTCTGGATCTGCGCAGGGCGTGGCAGGTCTTTTGGACCCGTTTCATGGTGTCTTCGACCGGCCGCTTTGGGTGGTACAGGATCACTATCCGGCAGGTGAAGGCCTGGCGGCTTCCCGCGGCATTGATGGTCGGTGCCTGGGTGGCGGCGCTGATGGTCGGCAATTGGCTGTCCAAGCGCTACGCCTTTCCGGCCGTCATGCTGGCCGATCTGCCCCGTCTGGCGGCAGAGAACGTGGCAGCATTGCGCCGTGGGGCGTTGTTTGCCAGCGCTTTCGCTGGAGTGATCCTTCTGCAGAACCTTCGCGTACTGCTGATCCAGGCAGTGTTAGGGGTTTTCTCCTTTGGCGTGGCCGCTGTGTTGGTATTCATGCTTCCGTGGGGACTGGTGGGTTACCTGGCCGGCCAGTTTGCGCTTGCGGGTTACAGTCCGTTTGCCGTTCTTCCCTTTGTGTTGCCGCACGGTCTGGTAGAACTGCCGGCGCTGATGCTCGCCACCGTGGCCATGCTCTATTGGGGAGCAACCACGGTGGCTCCACCCCCGGGCCGGAGTCTGTTTGAGGTCTGGCTAGAGGCTGCGGCAGATCTAGCGCGGGTGCTGCTGGGCCTGGTTCTCCCTTTGCTGGCAATGGCAGCCGTTCTAGAAGCCTCGCTTACTCCGGCCGTGATCGGTTGGTTCTTCCGATAGGCCCTAGGCCCTATTCTGGTGAGTTTTCCTGGGGGCAAAACGGAGCACAGGTGGCGTGGAGAAAGCCAAAACCGCCGCGAGGGGGCATCAGCTCGATCACCTCTTCAACCAGGAATTCTACGCCGCCAAATGAGACCTTGTCGCCTGCCTGTGGCATCCGGCTGGCGTCCAGGATTGCTCCCGGGTGTGCCTTTCCGCGCACCACGTAGCTTACCTTGTAGATCATCCCTGCTCTCCGTGTTTCACATGGTCGCCAGGTTGCGGTGGCGGATTTTGAACGAGAGATCGGCCGCCAAGTTACGCATTACCAGGTAGCCGATGTGATGACTTTGCTCGCACAGCGCCGTAAACTCGTGTCGTCCAATCGCCTGGACTCGGGTTGGGGCCGTTGCGCGGGCGGTGGCTGAGCGGAAGCCCTGATCCAGCAGCGACATCTCGCCCAGGATCTGCCCTTCACCCAGAACCACTATCGGCCGCTCTGGCAGGATGCCCACGATCCGTATTTCCACCTGTCCGTCCTGGATGACGAATAACTCGTCGCCCGTGTCTCCCTGCCGGACCAAGGTCTCGCCGTCTGCAAATGACCTCTCTCGGCATACGGTCGATACCGCCTCCAGCTCATGTTCTGACAGCCCTTCAAACAGGGCAACGCGCTTGAGCAGTTCAACGACTGACATGGCCATCTCCTCAAAGGTATCGGCAAGCCCAACTGGCTTTTGTCTGGCAAGACCGGAGATCGATCGACGCTCAGCCTGCACGTCAGATGTCCAGGTACTGCACATCCGTAGCGTGCGTTTGGATGAACCGGCGCCGGGGCGGCACGCTGGAACCCATTAGCATGTCAAAAGTCCGGTCCGCATCGGCGGCGTCCTCGATGGTCACCTGCAATAGGGTGCGATTGGCCGGGTTCAGGGTTGTCTCCCACAACTGCTCTGGGTTCATTTCGCCAAGACCCTTGTAGCGCTGAATCGATCCCTTGGCACTCGAGCTGTGCAACAGCTGGTCTTTTTGCTCATCCGAGTAGGCGTAATGGGTAGTCCGGCCGGTTTTCACCAGGTACAGGGGCGGTTGGGCGATGAAAAGGTGACCTTCCTCGATGAGTTGCTGCATGTAACGGAAAAAGAAGGTGAGGAGCAAGGTCCGAATGTGGCTGCCATCTACATCTGCGTCGCACAGGATAATGACGCGGCTGTAGCGCAGACTGCCAAGGTCAAAAGTGTCACCAATTCCGCTACCCAACGCGGATATGATGGCTTTGACTTCGTTGTTGTCCAGAATTCGATCCATCCGGGCGCGCTCCGTGTTGAGGATCTTGCCGCGCAGAGGGAGAACGGCCTGGAAGTGGCGATCCCGCCCTTGCTTGGTGCTTCCACCGGCGCTATCACCCTCGACAATGAACAACTCGGTCTTGTGGGGGTCACGCTCGGAGCAGTCTGCTAGTTTTCCTGGGAGGGTCAGGCTTTCCAAGGCGCTCTTGCGGATGACCAGGTCGCGTGCGCGACGTGCTGCCTCCCGAGCCCGGGATGAAGTCAAGCACTTGGCAAGAATTTCCTTGGCATCACGAGCATGACCTTCCATGAACTGCGCCAGGGCTTCGGAGACCACCCCTTCCACCAATCCCTTGACCTCGGCGTTCATCAGTTTGACCTTGGTCTGGCTCTCGAATTGGGGATCCGGATGTTTGATGCTGATGATGGCAGTCATGCCCTCGCGCGTGTCGTCGCCGGAGAGGTTGGCATCCTTGTCCTTGAGTAGGTTGTTCTTGCGCGCATAGTCGTTGATGGTCCGGGTCACGGCCGAGCGCAATCCAGTCAAGTGCGTTCCGCCGTCGACCGTGTGGATGGTGTTGGCAAATGAATATTCTGAGACAGCCACACCGTCTGTGTATTGAAGGGCGGACTCGACGGTGATGCCGTCCACCTCTCGTTCGGCATGGACAATGGGGTGAAGCACCGTCCGATTGCGGTTCAGATAATGCACAAAAGAGGTGATTCCGCCCTCAAAATAGAAACTCGCTTCGCGCGGGACAGGCTTGACCCTCTCGTCGACCAGGTGGATAAAAACCCCCTTGGTCACGAAGGCCATTTCGCGGAAGCGTTGAGCCAATGTGTCGAATCGATAGGCTACATCCACGAAAATGGTATCGTCATACAGGAACCGGGTCGTAGTGCCGGTGTTTTTGTTGGGGGCACTCTTAATACGCGTGACAGGTGCCGCTGGAACGCCGCGCTCGTAACGCTGGCGAAACAACCCGCCGTCTCGCTGGACGGTGACCTCCATCCAGGCAGAAAGGGCGTTCACTGCCGAGACCCCGACCCCATGGAGACCGCCGGATACCTTGTAACTGGACCGGTCAAATTTGCCGCCAGCGTGCAACGTAGTCATGACTAGCTGGAGCGCAGAAACTTTCTCGGTAGGATGAGGGGCCACCGGGATGCCACGGCCGTTGTCCTGTACACTGACGCTGTTATCGCCGTGGATGATGACCTCAATTCGGTCGCAGGCGCCGGAGAGGACTTCATCGATGGAGTTGTCGACCACCTCGTACACCAGGTGGTGCAACGCCCGCACGTCGGTTCCACCCACGTACATGCCCGGCCGGCGTCGAACGGCTTCTAGCCCCTTGAGTACGGTTATGTCTTCAGCATCGTACCGGCCGACCTGCTCTGTCATGCCATCGCTCCGATCAATCGGTTTCGTTTGCCTCGCCGCGTGGCCTAGGATCGGCAACGCTCCTAATATGACGCCTTATCGAGGGAGGATGCGGTTGACCCACCATGTTTGCGAACCTCAGGCGGCGCCACCGTTGGGACCGGCCAAATACGCCCGCAATTCCCGCCAGTATCGGTATCGGTCCTGGTAGAACACGAACGTCGAAGCAATCAGCCCGCTTGTGATGAGGGCGTGGCCAAGTATGCCTACCAGGAGCATCCATGAATCATCGGCCGGCAGACTCCAGAGAAAATTCAGACCGGCGCTCAGCGCAGCAGCCAACAACAGCAGTGCCATTGTGGGAAACGAATTGAACGCCGTCAGGCGCAGGCTATTCAACGTGGCCTTGATCAGCGGCTCTTCGCTGAGTAAGAGACCGTGCACGGTGAACATCAGATGAAAAAACAGCCAGATTAGTATCAAGGAACCAGTCCAAATGACCAGGGACGCGATCCACGCGTTCCAGGCTGCAACCAAGGAGGCCAGAACGAGAACCGGCACAGCCACGACGCAAGCAATCACGCCCAGTGCCAACAGCAAAGCCACTAACGAAGTCCAGTAGCGAGGCACGACGCCTAGCAGCCGAGGAAGGTTGAACCGCCCGTCTCGCACCTGCTGCGCGATCATGCCCAGATAAAAGCCGCCCAAAAACAGTCCAACCAGCGCAAGTCCGACGAACAGCGCCAGCCAGGTCAACTCGCTGTGGACAGTCAGCTCATCCGGGATACCCAGGGGAGTGGAGCCCGGCAGCTTTAGGGACATCAGGCTGGGGATTCCCAAGGGCGCGATGCTGAGGAGGCCAAAGTAGTTGATATCGGTGGCGGCTTTGAGGAGCAAGTCGAATGCCGGATTCTCGCCCACCATCTGCGTCAGTTGCGCAAACGCCCGCTCGGCCACCGGCTGGATCGACAGCCGCCTGCCGAACCACAGAAAGAGGTCCAAAGCAACGGGCAGCAGCACCACGACCCAACCGCGGATCACCGCGTCCAGGCCGCCAGAGAGGCTGGCAATAACACCCAACGGCTTCGATGGTAAGGGTTTGCCTGTGTTCAACTTGTTAATCCGCCGTCAAGCTCCGGAGGAGCACACGAATGATCTCGCCTGGGCTGGAAACCTGGCCGGCGAGAAGAGCATTGACCTGGAATAGGCGAGCAGCTACCCACAAGGCCCCAATCACCCCCACGAAAAGCAGTACGACGCCGGTGTATCATGCGAATGGTGGTGGTCTTGCCGGCACCATTGGGACCCAGCATGGCGAAAAACTCGCCCGAGTGGACCTCGAAGGAGAGATGGTCCACTGCCTTTGTGGCGCCAAAGCTCATGGATACGTTCTTTTCCGCGAGGGCAATCAACTCCGTCTTTCCTCTAATCTGGATTTCGCCTACTTTTCACCAGGTAGATTATACCCCAAGCACCGCGATTGGACAGGACCATTTGGCGGACGAAGGGCCAACTCTGGGTTCTGGGCTGTTTTGTGACCCGAAGGACTCTGGGTATAATGGCCGTCTGTGTGTTCGTCTTCCCATTGGCTGTTGCTGGCAGAGTGTGATGATCCGAATCTGGCCCCACCCGGCGCCCCATCGAAGGGGTGTATGGCTGTTGTTGCTTCCCTACCTGGCGGGGTCGGCGGTGTTGGTATTGCTCCCGGCCCTTGCCACCATGGGCATTGCTTTCACCTCCTACAATGCCATCCAGCCCCCTGTGTGGGTCGGATTGGGTAATTTCCAGCGGCTTTTCGAAACATCGTTGATCAGGGTCTCGCTGCGCAACTCGCTGATCTTCCTGGCACTGGCGGTTCCGTTCAGGCTGCTGGCCTCGCTGGTGCTCTCACTATTGCTGCAGACCGACCGAAAGTGCTTTGGCTGGTATCGCACAGCCGTGTTCGTTCCTGCGGTCATTCCCGAGGCGGCCTTTGCCTTGGTCTGGTTGTGGATTCTCAACCCAGTACACGGGCCGCTAAATCTGCTGCTGCAGTCGATCGGGCTGCCTGCTCCGGCGTGGCTGGTTGAACCCAGCACGGCCCGCTTGGCCATCGTGATCTTGTCCGTTTTTCAGACTGGCGAGGGGTTCGTCCTGCTCCTGGTGGGTCTTCAGACCGTTCCGCCGGCAGTTTACGACGCGGCACGGGTCGACGGGGCCTCTGGTTGGCAGTCCTTCCGCCGCATCACGTTGCCCTCGCTGGTCCCGTGGCTCTTGCTCCTGGTGTTTCGCGATCTTGTGGTGAGTCTGCAGAACACGTTCACGCCATCGTTTGTCCTCACGTACGGCGGGCCATACTATGCTACTACGTTCGTGCCCTTGCTCATCTATGAGTTGGCGTTTGACTTTTTTGACCTGGGCTTGGCAGCCGCCGTCATTGTGCTGGTCTTTGGTGTCATCGGGCTGTTGGTAGTGGGTGTGTTGAACCTAGTTGGGTTGCGCGGGGGCGAAGATGGTTAGCAGGGGAATGCCCAAACCCAACCCCGGCCGACTGCCAATCAGCCGAGTTTTCGAATCTCGAACGCATTCGACCCATCGGGTTGCCATTGACCGTGGTGTCCGTCGCTTGGGTCATGGAATTGCGGGATTCGGGGTAGCGGTGGTGTTCCTGATGCCCCTCTATTGGATGGTGGTCGCCGCCCTGCGGGAACCGGGCCTGGCCCCTCCTCGTACGGTCGAGTGGTGGCCGGTGGCCCCGCATTGGGACAATTTCGCGTCGCTGTTCCGCTTGTTGCCCATGCAACGCTATCTGTCTAACACGCTGATAGTGGTGGCAGTGGCCGTACCGGTCACGTGGTTGACCGCTTCGTGGGCCGGATTTGGGCTGGCGATGGTGCACGATCCGGCCCGCCGGATTCTGTTGACGCTAAGCGTGGGTTTAATGATGGTACCGGGCGCCTCGGTCTGGCTCTTTCGCTACCAGATCCTGCGCTGGATGGGGCTGAATGATACGCTGTGGGCCCTGATCCTACCGTCGGTAGCGGCGACCAACCCGCTTTTCGTGCTGCTGTTCTATTGGACGTTTCAAAGGGTGCCGGCCGGTCTCTATGATTCGGCGTGGCTGGACGGTGCCAGCGTGTTTGCCGTCTGGCGGAAGATCGGATGTCCGCTGGCCCGGCCGGCGACTGTGGCAGTGATCATCCTGGCTTTTTCCTTCTATTGGAGCGACTTTGTCGGACCCGTGCTGTACCTGTTTCGGCCGCGCTGGTACACGTTACCGGTGGGTTTGCAGATCCTCAAACAGATGGATGCCACCAACTGGCCGATGCTGATGGCGGCGGCAACCCTGGCGACGCTGCCTGTCATCGTGGTATTCGTGTGGTCACTATGGCATTTGCTGGGTAGACGGTCGATGGCCGAGGTGTGGGAGCGGTACTAGATGAAGCGGGGTTACACTCTGTGGTTGTTGGCCCTTTGCGCGCTGCAGCTGGTGGCGTGCGAATCGAGGAGCCGACCAGATCGGGTCACGTTCATGGTGTTTGGCGACCCGGCCGAGATAGCTGCCTATGAGGGTCTGGTGTCTGCCTTTAACGCGACTCAAGCCGAAATCGAGGTTGAACTGGGCTATATCCCAAGTCAGGATGAGTACCGTCGGCGCCTGGCGACCGACTTTGCCGGGGGTGCGCCACCAGATGTCATGCTCCTCAATTACCGCCGATTCGCGGCCTTTGCCGACCAGGGCGGTCTGGAGCCCCTTGACAACTACCTGCAGCAGAGCACCGTATTGGACCAGCGTGACTTCTATCCTGCGGTGCTGGAGGCCTTTCGGCTGAAAGGCCGGTTGT
Organism: Anaerolineales bacterium UBA2181; assembly: GCA_002328075.1. Classification (GTDB taxonomy): domain Bacteria; phylum Chloroflexota; class Anaerolineae; order Promineifilales; family UBA4811; genus UBA4811. The sequence goes on from DCVT01000015.1 coordinate 47,378, forward strand.
GGTGTATACCGCAGAACCTCTCCAGCCTGGTTGTTTACTACAATCGGAACCTGTTCGATGCGGCTGTGGTGCCGTACCCACAGCGTGGGTGGACCTGGGAGCAGTTCCTTGCCGCGGCTCGCACGTTGACGCTCGACGTGGATGGCGACGGTAGGACGGACCAATACGGGGTGGGCATCGACCCCAGCCTCCAACGATTGGCGCCCTTTGTCTGGCAGAATGGCGGCGAGTTGGTGGATGATCCCGCGAGCCCATCGTCCCTGGCGCTGGATCGCGGCCCGGCGCTGGAAGCATTTCGCTGGTTCGTTGCCTTGCAGGTAACCGAACATGTGGCGCCAGACGCAGTGGCAACCCATGCCGAATCCCTTGAGAGCCGATTCCTGAATGGCCGATTGGCCATGTACCTGAACAGCCGCCGAGGTGTGCCGACCTACCGCACCATTTCGTCGTTTGATTGGGATGTGGCTCCGCTGCCCGAGGGCCGGCAGCCGGCAGGGATTCTGCACAGCGATGGATACTGCCTGGCAGCAGCCGGCAAGGACAAGGACGCTGCCTGGCGATTCATCGAGTTCGCCAATTCGTCGGAAGGGCAACAGTTGCTTGCTGAGACCGGACGAACCGTTCCGTCTCTGCGCTTTGTGGCCGAATCACCGGTCTTTCTGGATCCGAACCATCCGCCGGCCAACAGCCGCGTGTTCTTGGATGAGATTGCGTTCCTCCGCACCGTCCCCGTTCACGCCGGGTGGGCTGCGGCCGAAGAGATCGCTAATCGCGAAGTTGAACGGGCGTTCTACGGGCAAGCCTCGGTTGAGGAAGCTGCCCTGTCCGCAGCCACCCTAACCCAACCGTTTTTCGCGCCCGACTGACCATTGCCGGCCGTGGGCGACAGTGGCACAATTGGGCGGATGGCGGCACGGAGAAAGACATGAAATCAGCGGTACGCATACTTGTCGGGGTTACGGTCCTTCTAGTGGCCGGGCTTTTCCTGTTGGATACGGACTCTGGAGGACCGCGCAACTCGCAACGGGGGATTGGCGCTCAACCTGGCGACAATCTTGACGGACAGGATGTATCCGCCTTTATGGTGAGTGAGCCAGTTTTCCCTACGACCAGCCGTCCGGTCAGTGAGTTGCCGATCTATGAGCCGGAATACCTGCTAGACCGGGAAATCAACCCGCGTTTGACGCTGGATGTGAACCTGGAGTATCAGGGCGGCTTACCGGGAGGGGTGGATCCGCTCCTGGCCGTTCAACAGGGCGGAAGCCGAGAACCGCAGGACGCTGGCTTTGTGACACCCATATTGAACATCGCAGGTCAGGGGTACACAGGCGTCAACCCCCCGGACACCGAGGGCGACGTGGGACCGGACCACTATGTTCAGGTAATCAACAGTGGCGGCGGCGGAATCTTTACCATCTATAACAAATCCAATGGTGCGATCATTGCCGGGCCGATAGCCATCGACTCGCTGGGCTCCGGCGCCTGTGCCTCCGGCCTGGGGGATGGCATTGTCCTGTATGACCAATTGGCGAACCGGTGGTTATTGAGCGAATTTGCTTATTCCGGCAACCATCTGTGCGTCTACATATCTGTGACGCCGGATCCCACCGGCTCCTGGTACGCCTTCGACTTTACGACTCCGAGTTTTCCCGATTATCCCAAGTACGCCGTCTGGCCGGACGCCTATTACGTTTCGACGAACGAGAGCTCTGGCCCTGCCGCGTACGCACTCAATCGCGGCCGGATGCTGCAGGGGCTTTCTGCCACTTTTCAGCGGTTCTCCGTCCCGCGGTTGTACGGATTTGGCTTTCAAGCGCTCACGCCCAGCGATGTGGATGGACCCAATCCCCCGCCCATTGGCGCTCCCAACTACTATGTCCGGCACCGCGACGACGAGGTCCACAATCCTGGTTCGAGCAACCCGAACCAGGACTATTTGGAGATCTGGCAGTTCCATGTGGATTTCAACACACCGGCCAATTCCACATTCACGGGTCCTACCAATGTCCCCATTGCCGAGATCGACTCTGACCTGTGCGGGCTGACTTCCTTTTACTGTTTTCCACAACCGGGGTCAAACACCACCCTGGACCCGTTGCGCGAGGTGGTCATGTGGCGGGCCGTGTACCGCAATTTCGGAACGCACCAGACGTTGGTAGGAAACCTGGTTACCGACGTCGACGGGACAAACCACGGCGGCGTGAGGTGGTTTGAGTTGCGACAACTGAGCTTCGGCTCGTGGTCACTATTCCAGCAGGGAACCTACGCCCCAGACGCACACCATCGGTGGATGGGCAGCATCGCCATGGACGGACAGGGAAACATGGCGTTGGGATACAGCGTTTCCAGCAGTGCTCTCCATCCTTCGATTCGGTACGTGGGGCGGTTGGCCACCGATCCCCTGGGGGTTATGACCCATGGCGAGGTCATCTTGGCAACCGGTTCAGCGGCCAATAGCAGCAACCGGTGGGGAGACTATAGCTCCATGCACATTGACCCAGCCGACGACTGCACCTTCTGGTTCACCAACATGTATTCACCCAGCTCGCACTGGGCCACCAGGATCGCCGCTTTCAAGTTCAGTTCTTGTGGAACGCTCGACTTTGCGCTGAGCGTTGTTCCAGTGGAACGGGCGGTGTGCGCGCCCGACAACGCGGTATTTGAGGTTTCCGTGGCTCCCGATCCCTCCTTCCCCGACCCGGTCACACTGTCGGTCGATGGGACGCCGGCCGAAACGACCTTGCAGTTCTCCGCCAACCCCGTCAGTGTGCCAGGCGTGAGCGAATTGACCATCGGCAACACCGAGGGTGCCGCTGCGGGCCGATATGACCTGCTGATCCGTGGCGCCAGCCCCGGTGCTGAGCATTCGTCTGGCGTGCGGATGCTGCTATTTTCCAGTCCGCCCGTGGCGGTGACTCTGCTGCAACCGCCAAACGGCTCTATGGGGATCAGTTCAAAACCGCAATTGTCTTGGGCGATGGACCCGACAGCGTATAGCTATGATCTGCAAATCGCCGCCGACCCGGACTTTGCTACGATCATCGAGTCGGTGAGCGGAGTGCGGAAGGACAGCTACACGGTGGGTGTTGGCCTACCGGCCGAAACGCTGTTCTACTGGAGGGTGCGGGCCAACAATCCGTGCGGGGCAGGCGAATACTCGCCGACCTTCTCGTTTCGTACGATGGCGGTGAGCTGTGTGACGTATAGCAGCAGCGATGTCCCGCAGGCGATACCTTTTGTCGGCAAGATGACCTCTCAGTTGGTCGTTCCCGTCGGAGGCGAGATCATCGACGTCAATGTGGTGGGATTGACGGGTACCCACAGTTGGGTGGGCGATCTGGTCTTTTGGTTGGATGGCCCATCCGGAACCCGCGCCCAGTTGTTGAATCGGATCTGCTCATCCGCCGACGCATTTGATCTGAATCTGGACGACGAGGCGCCCTATGGCAGCGTTCCGTGCCCACCTACCGGAGGAGGAACCTACCGGCCCGCGGCAACGCTCTCTCGCTATGACGGCAGGAACAGCATCGGACCGTGGACACTGGTCATTGAGGATGTATCGTCAGGGAATGGTGGAGAACTGGCAGGTTGGGGCCTGGAGATCTGCACTCGAGTGCCCACGGAGGCAGCAGACCTGGTGCTCAACCTGAACCCGCTCACGGGTCAGGTGGCCGCCGGTGATCCGGTTAGCTACACAATTGGGGTTGTCAACCACGGACCCGACCAAGCTACCAAGACAGCGGTGGTCCATATGGTCTCTTCGGCCGTGAACCTGGTTTCCGCCAGTCCGACGCAAGGGGTATGCCAATTGGGCGTCGGAAAGGTCTTTTGCGACCTCGGTACATTGCTGCCTGACGCGTCGGTATACGTATCCATGGTCGTTGTTCCCACTCAGCCGGGCACCGTCGAGACTGTGGCTCTGGTTGGATCCTTGGAGGCCGACGCCGTGCCGGTTGACAATCAGGCTGCCTCCCAATTGACGGTGGTGGAACGGAGGGCCGACTTGAGGCTGTCCAAAGAAGATAGCTCCGATCCTGCCCGGAGCCTGCAACCCCTCACCTATACTCTTGCTGTCTTGAACCAGGGCCCGCAGAGTGCAGCTGCCGTCCGTGTGACGGACACGCTGCCCAGCAGCGTGAATCTGCTGTCGTGGGTGACAAGCCAGGGTCAGTGTGAGCACGTAGCCGGCAGGGTGACGTGTGACTTGGGCACCCTGCCCAGCGGCCAAACTGCCGAGGCCCATCTGGTTGTCATCCCTACTGAGGCTGGGACGCTTTTCAACGCCGCTGTGGTCACGGCAGTGGAAACAGACCCGTACCCGGCCGACAATACCGCGAGCCAAGCTACCGTAGTGACCCACGTCTTGGGACAGCAACTCTGGTTGCCTATCGTGATCAAACCGTGAGATCGGTTAGCAGGCGCTTGGTCGTGCACACGGGGGGCAGGCGCTGCGCAGAAACGGCTAGGCGAAGCAATGAGATCAATGGCCGGCCGGCGTCATTCCGGCGGGCCGACCCTTCGGACGCCTGGGTGGGCGTCCGAAGGGTCGGCGTTCGATCGCGGCGGCCGACCAAGCGCAGCTCTACAACCGAGCTTCAGACGATCTAGGCGATGTATTGCCTCAGGTGGCCTGCCATGCCCGGGTGACGCAGCTTGCGCAACGCCTCTTTCTCCAATTGGCGTATCCTCTCCCGGGACAATCCAAACATCTCGCCCACTTCTTTCAAGGTGCGCGACTCGCCGTCCTGCAGCCCGTACCGCAAGCGCAGGATGCGCGCCTCGCGCGGCGGCAGCTGGTTCAAGATGTCACATAGGTTCTCAGAGAGCAGAATCTGCGCGACGTCCTCGTAGGGCGGTGGCGCGTCCTCATCCTCGATGAAATCTCCCAGCTCGGCATCCGAGTCATCTCCAACCGGTTTTTCGAGATGAATTGGTTGCCGGCTGGTGCGCAGCATCCACTGGACCCGTTCCGGAGTCATGTCCATCCGTTCAGCCAACTCTTCTACTTTGGGTTGCCGGCCCAGGTCCTGCTCCATCTCTTGGGCAAGCTGGTACAGCTTGCTGATTCGTCCTCCCAAATGGGCCGGAATACGGATTGTGCGGCCGTGATTGGCCAACGCTCGGGTGACCGCCTGACGGATCCACCATGTGGCATACGTGCTAAAGCGATTGCCACGCGTATGGTCGAATTTTTCTACCGCTTTGATCAGTCCGACGTTGCCTTCCTGGATCAGGTCAAGAAAAGGCAGGCCGCGACCACGGTATCTCTTGGCAACTGACACAACCAACCGGGTATTGGCGCGGATCAGATGTGCGCGCGCTGCTATGCCCAGCTCAAGTTGTTCGGCCAATTCTTGCCGGTTAGCCGACCCGCCATTGTTCTTCTTCAGCGAGGCAGCGGCCTCGGCCCCGGTTTCGATTCTCTTGGCGAGCGCGACCTCCTGCTCAGCTGAGAGAAGCGATTGCTGACCCATTTCTCGGAAGTAGAGCCCCACCGAATCGTCAATGGGCACCGTGCTCAAATCAAAACTGGGCGCCGAGCTGAATAGGAGGTCCTCCTCGAACTCGCTGCACGGCGGTTTTGCCCGGTTCAGGACGGGCGTTCTGGCTGCACTTCGGCCATTCTGCCGACGGGCTTTCCTGCGTCGCAACGCGAGCTGCGCTTCGGCTTCACTTTCAAAGATTGGTATGGGAGAGCCCCGAACAGCCAACTCGGCCAAAAGCGTTTCCCACAGAGTGAGGTCGTACTCGACCTCTGGGAAAATCTCGACAATCAGGTCATACGTCAGGTACCCCCGTTCACGGGCTTCGGCCGCGAGGGTTCGGATCATGTCATCTTCTTCGTAGGAGGTCATCAAGCGTGGGTTGCCCTTTCGCGAAAAAGGATGGTCGAACCTCGGAAACCTATTCTAGCACAATTAGCCGTTCAAATCAAGTAGTTTTGCCGGAATTTCTTAACATTCGTGGGCGGTTGCTCCGTCCAGTGGACCGTGGCACCGGCATTCTCCTGACAGCACAGCAGATGCGCTAGGTGACAAGCAAGCTCACGCCAAGCGTTCGCGCGCGAGTCAGCGACATGCCGGTTAACGCAATCACCGTGATAGCCCAAAAGAGCCCCTCTTGATGGCCCGGGTCTTGACTTTATAGCAGGAACGTGCCATATTTAGGGCCGGAGTCATGGAAAACAAGGTGAGCGTCTGGAAGTGGAGTGTTTGGCTCGTGGGTGCCACCGGACTGGCGGTGCTGACCGTCTCTGCTGACGGGTTGTGGCCGCGGGGCCTGGCGGCGGCCGGGTTGCTGCTGTTGAGCCTGGCGATTCTTCACCGCTGGCGTCGCTCAGAGGCGGAACGCAACCGTATCATGAGCGCGGCCGCGTCAGTCGATCGGGAGCTAGATGATGCGAGGCTCAGGTTGGAGGCTGCGTATCAGGTCGCTGCAGCCCTTGGCGAAGCAGTCGAGCTACCGCAAACGTTGGGCAGGTCGCTCGAGCAGGTGGTGCGGGCGCTGGGCCTGGACGGAGGTCAGATTCTGCTTTCCGAAGAGAATCAGGATCGCGCTATGCGACTGGCACAGGTATTTGGACCCAGTGACCATTTCGGTGACGGTCAACACGTTGTCGAATGGGGGGATTGCATCTGCGGACGGGCGGCGGCGTCAGGTGCCCCGGTTATCGTGGAAGATCTCTCGCTGGAGCCAGGGGTCGCGGCAAGACCATGCCCGGCGGGTGGTTTTCCCTCCATTGCCAGCGTCCCTCTGCGGACCAGCCGTCGGACTCTGGGGGTGCTGGCAGTACGGAGTTGTGATCCCCACCATTTTGCGCTTCATGATGTGCAATGGCTTACCACGGTGGCCAGTCTTCTTGCAGCAGCGATCGAGAACGCGTACGTGCGCACGGAAATGCAGCACCGCATTGGCGAGTTGACCGACCAGGTTCGGCAATTGGCCATTATCGAGGAACGCGAGCGTATTGGGCGCGAGATGCACGATGGCCTAGCGCAGACCTTGGGCCTCCTGAATCTCCAGATCGAGCACGTCAAAGGATCAGTGCTCTCTCATGATTGGCAAGCTGTCGACCGCGAGTTGCAGTTGCTGGACGACTATCTGGGGACTGCCTATGTGGACGTCAGGGAGGCTCTGGGCAGCCTGCGGAACGCCAATCCGGAGGGGCCCAGATTTGTCTCGGCGCTAGAGGATCGTCTGCGTGACTTTGAACGGAGGCATGCAATCCAGACGACGTTGGTGGTGAAGAACGGAGTGCAGCCCATCTGCTTTTCGCCTCTGGTGGAGGTAGCCTTGACTCGCGTGATTCAGGAGGCGCTCACCAACGTACGGCGGCACGCCCAAGCCAGCCGCGTGGAGGTCAAGGTCGCGCGGGAGGGCAGCAATTGCGAGATAGCAGTGTTGGACGATGGGGTGGGGTTCGATCAGCACCAGGTACCCGTCGGCAGCGCCGAGAGGCTAGGTCTGAAGACCATGCGGGAACGGGTGGAAGAGCTGGGTGGGCGTTTCTCCATTATCAGCCGTCCTGGTGAAGGCACCCGGGTAACCATAGAGGTCGCGTGTTCCGGCTGCTGTTCATCGCCATGACGAACGGCGTGGAAAGAGGTGTTCATGGATCGATTGCGGATACTGCTGGTAGATGACCATGATCTGTTCAGAAAGGGGATCGCCAGGCTCATAGACTCACAACCGGACTTTCGCGTGGTTGGCGAAGGTCGCGACGGTCGCGAGGCGCTGGATCGGGCAAGGCAATTGCTGCCTGATGTGGTCCTCATGGACATCGAAATGCCGCGCTGGAACGGCACCGAGGCGACGCGGCGGATCAAGGCCGAGCTTCCGGATGTTCACGTGGTGATGTTGACGGTTTCGGACGATGACGAGGATCTGTTTGCCTCCATCCGGGCCGGTGCGGCCGGGTATCTGCTCAAGAGCGTCAAGCCGGAGGAGCTTTTCCGGCGACTGCGCGGCGTGCGGGCGGGTGAAGCAGCCATCTCCCCGCTCCTCGCTGCCAAGATCCTCAGCGAGTTCTCCAAATTGGACCAGACTCCACCTGCGCCTCGGAGCGTCGAGGGGCTTAGCAATCGAGAAACCGAGGTGCTCGGATTGGTGGCCAGGGGGCTGACCAACCGCGAGATCGGCGAGCAACTTCATATTGCCGAGAACACGGTCAAGAACCATCTGCGCAACATCTTGGACAAACTGCACCTGAGTAACCGGGCGCAGGCGGCCGCGTTCGCCGTTCGCCACGGCGTTACCCAGGGGTAACGACCGAAACCGCGGACGCCTCTCCGATTGGGAACTGCCACCGCCCCCCTGACCGGCCGTCGCCGTTCGCCGACGGAATCGGGCGGGTGCTACATCAGCCCATCAATAGCCCATTCCGACTATCAACCGATGGCCTAACCGTCAAAACGGACCATGGACGCCGGATTTGACGTCTGTATAATGCAACAGAGGAGTGTATCCGTGTGCCGGATACCCGAGTGGGTTTCGCGTTGTGGCAACGGACAAGGGCAACTTGCACGCGATTCGCATCTATATCATCGCCAGCCACCCTCTCTTCGCCCAGGGTGTGTCGAGCTTGCTCGAGTCTCAACCGGACATCCAGGTTGTTGGTTTGGGTGAACCTGGCACTGACACGCTGCAGCGAATCATCGATCGAAAACCAGATGTTGTGATTGTGGACTCGGAACAGAGTGCCCGGGGTCAGATCGCCGACGTGCTCTTTAGCCAGATACCTGGCCTCAAATTGGTAGGGCTCTCGTTGGAAGAGGACAACATCACCGTCTCGTATCTGCAGCAGAAAACGGGCGCTGCGGTGGAGGATTTGGTGGCGGCCGTTCGTACACTGCCAACCACTTGGTTGCCGCTGCAGCGTCAGATGCGGATTCTGGCCGCTACACAGGGGGGGTTTGGCCAGCGGGTGCTGGAGAACATCCGCCAGCATGCGCCATCGCATTGGGTCATCTCGGTCTGGCGTTCTCCGCCGCTCATGCCGGCAGAACCCGATAGTCTGCTACGGTTGCTTCCCAGGAGATTGCCTGCGGCGGATCTGGTGTTAGGGTTGGGTGAGAGCCCCCAGATGGCGCACCTGCTGCCAGAGATGGTTGCTCGAAGCGGCGCCCGCGCGATGATAGCCCCAGTGGAAAGCAATCGGTGGATGCCGCTGGAGGTAGTGGAGAACCTCAAATGCGCCATGCATGAGATGAACGTGGCGGCCGTCTTTCCCAAACCGTTTTGTAGCCTGACAATGCGGACCTACAGCGAGGCCGGCCTGCGCACCACGTACCAGGATGCGCACGTTGCCGAATTTGCTCGCTATTTCGGCCGGCCCGAATTGCGCATCCTTTTTGACGATGCACGGCGTATTACTCGTTGTGAGATTCGACGGGACTCGGCCTGTGGTTTGGGCCACCTGTTGTCTGAGCGGCTTGTGGGCTGCACCATCGATGGTGCGGAACGTTTGGCGGTGGATGCTCTGGCTGAGCACCACTGTCCCGACGGTCGAACCGTGGACCCAGAGTACGGTACCACGCTGCTCAAAGTTGCCGACCTAATAGTGAGGGAGGCGGTTCGGCGCGAGGTTGAGCCGTTTTTCCTGCAGCCAGAGTCCCAGCCTGTGGAGAATGAGGTCAATCGGCGTGCAGTCCCGATCCCAATCCCGTGAGAGTGTGAGGTGCTTTCCGCTCAGCCAGAGCGGTCGCGAAGAGTTCAGCCAGTTATTGAACAGCAAGGAGAATGGAGAACAATGATTGTTGAAAAGGTAAGGCCTGTGCCATCGGATATTGATATCGCGCAAGCTGCCAAGCTTCACCCCATCATCGAGATCGCCAAGTCGATAGGCCTGACCGAGGACGATCTGGATTTCTATGGCAAATACAAGGCCAAGATCCACCTGGACGTCTTGAAGAGGTTCGCCGATCGGCCGCAAGGCAAATACATCGATGTGACTGCCATCACGCCCACGCCGTTGGGTGAGGGCAAGACGGTCACCACCATCGGCCTGAGTCAGGGCCTTCACTACATTGGCAAGAGGGTGATGACGGTCATCCGCCAGCCGTCACAGGGACCTACCTTTGGTATCAAGGGTGGCGCGGCGGGCGGCGGGTATGCTCAATTGGTACCGATGGAGGACTTTAACCTCCACCTGACGGGCGATATTCATGCCGTCGGAGCGGCACACAATCTGTTGGCAGCGGCGGTGGACAACCGCCTGTCAAAGGAAGCTCAATTCAGCGCGGCGTTCCTTGCCAAGGCCATTTGTCCTGACGACGAGTACACGGATTCCATGCGGAAGCGGTTGACGAAACTGGGTATCCAATCCGAGCGGCCTTCCGATCTTACGCCGGAGGACCGCGAGCGGATGTTCCGCCTGGACATCGACCCCTACTCGATCCAATGGCGGCGGGTGGTGGACGTGTCCGACGCATCGCTGCGGAACATCGTGTTAGGTTTGGGCGCCTCCAATGACGGCCGGCCGCGTCAATCTGGCTATGATATCACCGTGTCTTCGGAGATCATGGCTGCGCTGGCGCTGTGTACCGACCTGGCGGACCTCCGCGAGAGAATGGGCAGCATCATTATCGGCACCAACAAGAAACGCGAACCTGTCACCGCAGAAGACCTCAACGTCGCCGGCGCCATGACGGTTCTGCTCAAGGAGGCCATCATGCCTAACCTGATGCAGACCTTGTCGGGAAGCCCGGCGATGGTCCATTGTGGCCCGTTCGCCAACATCGCCCAAGGCAACAGCTCGATCATCGCCGACCGGATCGCCCTGCGCCTGGCCGACTATGTGGTCACCGAATCTGGTTTTGGCGCCGACTGCGGCATGGAAAAGTTCATGAACATCAAGTGCCGCTACAGTGGGCTAGTCCCCAACTGCGTGGTTCTGGTCTGCACCGTGCGGGCGCTCAAGATGCACGGCGGCGGCCCCAAGGTGGTCGCAGGCAAACCGCTGGACAAAGCCTACACGCAGGAGAACCTGCCATTGCTGGAAAAGGGGTTGCCCAACCTGTTGCAGCACATTGAGAACGCGCTCAAGTTTGGAGTTCCGGTCGTGGTGGCCATCAACCGATTCAAGGATGACACCGACGCCGAGATCGAGCTGATCCGCACGCGAGCCCAGGAGACCGGCGCTGAGGATGCGGTGATGCACACCGTGTGGGCGGATGGCGACGAGGGCGGCGCCGACCTGGCGCGTGCGGTGGTGGCAGCTTGCGAAAAGCCGACGTCTTTCCGCTTCCTGTATCCGGATGAAGCCTCGATCAAGGAAAAGATCGAGACCGTGGCCCGCGAGATCTACCGGGCCGAAGGCGTGGACTATACGCCGGAAGCCGAGGCCAAGATCAAGCTGTTTACGGACATGGGCCTGAGCCACCTGCCGCTGTGCATGGCCAAGACGCACCTGTCGTTTACTCACGATGCAGCCATCAAAGGTGCGCCGCGCAACTGGCGCATTCCGATCACAGATGTCCGGGCCAGCGTGGGGGCCGGGTTCCTTTACCCGTTGTGCGGCACTATGCGCACGATGCCCGGCCTGCCCTCCCGACCGGCCTTCACAGACGTCGAGGTGGACCTGGAGACAGGCCGCGTCCGAGGGTTGTTCTAAGAGATCAGGCGTATTTTCTGCTGGGCAGCAGCCCGTCGGGGCTGCTGCCCGCCCGATGTGTTGCGGTTCAGGAGGCTTATCAAAGGAGCGACAATGGATCTGGTTGGGTTTCTCAAGATCATGGAAATGGAAGAGCGTGGAGCGTACGCCAAGTATCATTGGGCGATGGAACAGACCGAGAGCCAGGATCTCAAGGCGATTTTCGCCCGCCTGCGCGATGAAGAGGCAGTGCACGCGGACTATTTAGAGTACGAACGTAAAAAGCTAGAAAAGGTCCTGGACCAGTAGTGAGGTTTCCGGATGGAAAAGATCATAATCAGTGTCCCCGCCATGTACGCGGACCATCATGTGCTGGTGGTCCGCGACATGCTGACCAAGATGGAGGGCGTGTCCGAGGTTTATGCCAGCTCGGCGTTCCAACAGGTCCTGGTGCATTACGACCCGGCGAAGGTGACGCCAGATGCGATACGGGAGCCGCTGGCAGCGGCCGGTTACACCCACGAGATGCAAGTGCCTGTGCAGGAAAAGCTGCCGGAGGAGGCCTGGAGACACGGGACGTTCCGAATGACCCGCACTTATCTGGCCGACCTGGCGATGTCTGGCGAATTCCGCAAGTATTAATCGCGTGCACCAGGAGGTCATGATGGCAGATAAATCACAGGCTTTCCCCACCGTTGATCCCACGATCATTGAGTTGTTGACAATCACCGAGGAGGACAATATCTCCACGGCGTTCAGCCGGGCGGCGTCGATCAAACCATGTCCCATTGGCGCTGACGGCGCGTGCTGCAAAGTGTGCGGCATGGGCCCGTGCCGCCTGGTCGGCAAGACCACTCGCGGCGTCTGCGGCGCGACACTGGGCACGGTTGCGGCCCGGAATCTGGCTCGCATGATCGCCGCGGGCGGTTCAGCCCATTCCGATCACGGCCGGGACCTGGCGTTCACCCTCATTGCAGTGGGCAAGGGTGAAGCCAAGGGTTATGAGGTCAAGGACTCGGCCAAATTGCGAGAGGTCGCCGGGCACATGGGCATTCCAGCCGGAGGGAAAACCACCGGGCAGTTGGCTGTCGAGGTAGGCGAAATGGCCCTCCAGCAGTTTGGACAACAGTCTGGCGAACTGGTCTATGTGGGCCGCGCCACCACAAAGCGGCAGGAGACCTGGCGCAAGCTGGGCATCGTACCCCGCGGCATCGACCGAGAGATCGTCGAGATCATGCATCGAACGCACACCGGCGTGGATATGGACTATGAGAACATCTTGGACCACGCTATGCGCATGGCGTTGGGCGATGGGTGGGGCGGCTCGATGTTGGCGACCGACATCAGCGATATCCTCTTTGGCACGCCTGCTCCGCTTCAGTCGATGGCCAACTTGGGCGTGCTCAAGGACGACGAGGTGAACATCATTGTTCATGGACACGAACCGACGCTCTCGGAGATGATCGTCGTTGCTTCGCAAGACCCCGAGATGGTGGCGCTGGCCAAGGCGCAGGGGGCGAAAGGAATCAACCTGGCGGGGATCTGCTGCACGTCCAACGAGGTGCTCATGCGCCACGGCATTCCCCCGGCCGGCAACTATCTGAGCCAGGAGATGGCCATCGTGACCGGGGCGGTCGAAGCGATGGTGGTGGATGTTCAGTGCATCATGCAGGCGTTGGTAGAGCTGAGCGAGAGTTATCACACCAGCGTCATCACCACCTCACACAAGGCCAAGATTCGGGGTGCGGTTCACATTCCATTTGACGAACACGATGCCTTGATCTCGGCCAAGAACATCGTACGGCGGGCGATCGAAAACTATCCCAACCGCGGCAAAACGCTCAAGATCCCGTCGGATACCGGCCAACTGGTGGCGGGCTTCTCCCACGAGTACCTGAACTATATGCTGGGCGGCGAACTGCGTGGTTCTTTCCGGCCGCTCAATGACGCGATCATTCAGGGGCGCATCCGCGGTGCGGCCGGCGTCGTGGGCTGTAACAATGCCCAGGTCACCCATGACGACGCGACGCTCAACATCATCCGCGAACTCATAGCCAACGATGTGCTGGTGGTCGTGACTGGATGTGCGGCACATGCGGCCGCCAAATACGGTTACCTTGCTCCCGAGATGATGGAGAACGCCGGCAAAGGGCTCAAAGAGGTCTGCGAGGCGGTCGGTATCCCCCCGGTAGTGCATCTCGGGTCCTGCGTGGACAACAGCCGCATTCTAACGGTGCTCACGCAGATGTCAACCGAGGGAGGGCTGGGCCAGGATATTGATGACCTGCCGGCGGTCGGCATCTGCCCGGAATGGATGTCCGAAAAGGCGCTTTCCATAGGCACCTACTGCGTAGCCAGCGGCGCCTACGTGCTCTTTGGCGTTGGATCACCGGTGGAGGCCAGCGAAGAGGTCACCCAGTACATCAGCGCCGGCTGGGAGAGCAAGGTGGGCGGCAAGCTCGAGTTCTACAAGGACTGGCGCGACATTGTTGCCAAGAGCCTGGAACACATGGACAAAAAGCGCGCCGCGCTCAAACTGGCCGAATACGACGCCGGGCGGTACGGGGCCAGTGGCGACTGGCGCATGGTAGAACTGGAAAAGCTACCGCTGGAGGAAAAGATGAGCGCTCTCTATGGGTTGCCGGTGGCAGCGCCATAGGAGTGGTGGCCGGCAGGTTGCCCGTCCAGCATGCCCGGGCCCAGAGGCTTGAGGCAGGGAAACCGCTGGCAGGTAGCCTGTGCTGCATCATGAGGAAAAAACCATGAGCAAATACATTGCAACTAGAGCTATTCGCGGTGCCACAGGCCTGGTGGGTGAGGCCGAGAGGATGCTGTCCCAGGCTATCGCGGACAAGGGGCCGGAGACACCGGTCCAGTTCCCCAATACGGCCTACTATTTGCCAACCATCCTGGGTCTCACGGGTCGGGAAGTCAGCACCCTGGGTGATCTGGTCCCGTTGATGGAGCGGGCCAGATCCCTGCTGCATCCGGTACCGGCCTCTCAGCTGTGGAAACCCTACCTGGGTGAGACGCTGGATGCAGGAGTGGGTACTCTGTTGGCCGCCGAGACGATTGAGGCTGTTCGGTTTGTCAACGGCGAACAGCCTGAGCGGTGGCCTGGATTTGAGATGGGCGGCGGCACGGATTACCCACATCTGAAAGACGGCCACCTCAACGGGCCCATTGACGACATCCAGCTCCGGAGCTGGGGCATCCAGTTGGTCGATGGGCGCATGCCGGGCTTTGCCGCCATCGTGGGTTGTGCCAAATCCAACGAGGTGGCGGTTGAGCTCGTTCGCCAATTGCAGCAGAGGAACATCCTGATCTTCCTTTCGGGCAACGTCAACGGCCGGAGCATCATCCACCAGTTGCAGGAAGAAGGGGTGGAAATGGGATACGATACCTACATCGTCCCCTTTGGCACAGATACGATCTCGGCCATCTATGCCCTCGGGTTCGCCACGCGCTCGGCGCTGACCTTTGGCGGCATGAAGGGTGGGATGCCGCGCGAGATCTTTTTGTACAACAAGTTCCGCGTCTTTGCGTTTGTTTTGGCGTTGGGCGAGGTGGACGACCTAAAATACGCTGCTGCAGCCGGGGCGATCAGTTACGGTTTCCCGGTCATCGCCGATACAGTTATCCCCGAGATTCGTCCCTCCGGCGTTACGCAGTACGAACACGTGATCTCGATGCCCTTTGACGAAATCCAGGCAGAGAACGACCTGGAACGGGCCAAAAAGATGGTGCAAAAGGCCATCGAGGTCCGGGGCGTCAAGATCCGGGTCACTGAAGTGCCCATTCCCGTCCCCTATGGCTCGGCCTTTGAGGGCGAGGTTGTGCGCAAGAACGACATGCGCGTCGAGTTTGGCGGCAAGCACACGCGGGCATTCGAATATCTCTATATGGCGGACAGCGACCAAGTCGAGGACGGCAAGGTCAGCATCGTTGGTCCAACCTTTGCCGATCTTCCCGAGCAGGGTGCCATGGACATGGGCATCGTGATCAAGGTCGCTGGACGTAAGATGCAGACGGACTTTGAGCCGGTGTTGGAGCGCCAGGTGCACTATTTCATCAACGGCGCCTCTGGCATTCAACACATCGGTCAGCGCGACATTGCCTGGATCCGCATCAGCAAGGCTGCGGCTGACAGGGGCTTCAACCTGGAGCACTTTGGCAAGATCCTCATCGCCCGCTTCCATGCGGACTTTGGCGCCATCGTGGACAAGGTGGAGGTAACCATCTACACCGATCCGGATAAGCTCAAGTTCTGGCTGGAAAAGGCTCGCACGGCATACGACTTTCGCAACCGCCGGCTGGCTGACCTGACCGATGAGGCCGTAACTGAGTTCTACTCCTGCACCCTTTGCCAATCCTTTGCGCCCAACCACGTGTGCGTGGTGACTCCACAGCGCCTGGGGTTGTGCGGCGCGTACAACTGGCTGGACTGCAAGGCTAGTTTTCAGATCAACCCGACCGGTCCAAACCAGCCCATCAACAAGGGAACCACCATCGATCCGGTCAAGGGTTACTGGTCGGGCCCCATCGAGTTCACGCGCCAGGCAAGCCACGGTTTCGTCCAGGATGTTTCTCTCTATTCGATCATGGAAAACCCAATGACCGCCTGTGGCTGCTTTGAGTGCATCGTGATGCTCATTCCGGAAGCCAACGGCGTCATGGTTGTCTCGCGCGAGGATCCGAGCATGACCCCAGCTGGCATGACGTTCAGCACCCTGGCGGGCATGGCTGGTGGTGGTCTGCAGACCCCCGGTGTGATGGGTGTGGGCAAGTACTATCTGACCAGCCCCAAGTTCATTTCGGCCGATGGCGGATTCAAGCGGGTGGTTTGGATGTCCTCCATCCTGAAGCAAACCATGGCGGATGAGTTTGTGCAGGTGTTGGAGCGTGAAGAAGCGCCTGGCTTTCTCGATCAGGTCGCAGATGAGACCATCTGCACAGATGTCGACGGCCTGCTGACGCACATGACCGAGGTAGGGCATCCGGCGCTGGAAATGGATCCGATGTTCTAGTCGCGGGGGTGCCGGTCGGCGAGTCCGAACGCTTGGGCTAGGTCCAGAAGGCTCGCCGGCTGGCCCCCGGATGTGTGTTCGTGCTGGTTTCCGGTTGTCCGCTCGCAGTGTTGCCGCTGGTTTTGGCCCAGGGCAGATGGGCCGGTTGTGAGATGAGTCCAAACTCCCCCGATGCTGGGGAGTGTTTTTTTGCCCCCGTCATTTGCCCGGGCAAATTGTGGTGGACGTCGTAACCATGAATAGGTCCCTTATCACGGAGGTATTACATGCCAGTTGAAATCCCCAAGGAAAAATGGACCGGCAAAGTCCGGTTAGTGACGTTGGGCGCCACAGCCGCCGAGGGCGGCACGCGCACGCGCAGGGTGACGGTGGGCGGAGGTACCACGCTGCCGTTCCTGTTTTTTGAAGGCGACATGCCCCATAAGCCGGTGATCGGAATCGAGATCCGCGATAGAAAGCCAGACGACTGGTCGCCGCTGTTAGGACTAGCCTGGGGCGAGGCCATGAATGACCCTGGTGACTGGGCCAAGGCGGCTGAGCAGGCAGGCGCCGATGCCATTGTGCTGGCATTCAACCTGGCAGATGCCGACGGTAAGGCACCCACGGCGGCCCACGCCAAGGCGACCGTGCGCAAGGTTCTCCAGGCAACCGGATTGCCGGTGATTGTTAACGGGCCCGGACAGGCCGACCTGGATAACGAGTTACTCGTCGCTGCGGCCGAGGAAGGTGCAGGGGAGCGGTTGGTGCTTGGCCTGTGCGAGGACCGCAATTACCGGACCATCGTTGCCGCCGCCCTGGGCCACGGTCACCTGGTCCAGGCCCGGACCGCCATGGATGTCAATCTGGCCAAACAGCTCAACATCCTCATCACCGACATGCAGCTTCCGTTGGACCGGGTGCTGATGGACCCGACGACCGGTGCGCTGGGGTACGGAATTGAATACGGCTATTCGGTGATGGAGCGGCTAAGGATCGCGGCGTTGCAGGGCGACAGCATGACCCAGTGTCCCATGATCGTCACTCCCGGCGAAGAGGCCTGGAAGGCCAAGGAATCCAAGGTCGGCGAGGGCGTGCCCAAGGCGTGGGGCGATTGGCAGGAACGAGCGATCAACTGGGAGTTGGTCACGGCCTCTTCCCTGGTGGAATCGGGCGCCGACATCGTGGTGTTGCGGCATCCGGAGAGCGTCAAACGGGTCCACGCGATGATTGACGCGATGATGGCCGGATAAGGTGCGACCGGCCGATTCGCGGAATCAGCTCGTGTTCGCTAGAGTACGAATGAGGAGATAACCATGGCTCTTTCTGGCATTGAGATCTACAAGTTGCTGCCTGGTGGGCTCAAACCGCCTCACCCTAAGGCAAACTGCAAAGAGTGCGGCTTTCCCACCTGCTTGGCTTTTGCCATGAAGCTGGCGGCCAAACAGGCAGAATTGGCTTCCTGCCAATACGTCAGCGAGGAAGCTCAGGAAAAGCTGGCGGCCGCCGCTGCTCCGCCCATTCGCCTGATCAAGGTGAGCAGCAATGGACACGAGGTCGCGGCGGGCAATGAGACGGTGATGTACCGCCATGAGAAGACCTTTTTCCATCCGGCGGGCGTCTTCGTGCGGATCAACGATTCGGATGGGCTGGACGCGATCCGGGAATTGGTCAGCACTGCGGACGAGTACAAGGTCAATTATGTGGGTATGGACCTGGCAGTCGATGGGTTCGCCATCAAGTCCACCGGTGACGCTGCGACCTTTTCCGCCGGTGTCGAGGCGGTGCGCGGCGCGACCAAACGGCCCCTGATTCTGATCAGCGCCGACGCCGCTGTGATGGAAGCCGGACTAAAGGCGGCCGGCGATTCAAAATCCTTGATCTGCGGCGCCTCCCCGGAGAACTGGGAAGCCATGGCTGCGCTGGCCAAGAGCCACAAGGCGCCCCTCACGGTGGGCGGATCGACACTGGATGAGATGGCCGAGTTGACAGACAAGATCAAGGCCGCCGGAGTGGAGGACATGGTCCTGAACCCAGTGGTGACCACGCTGCCGGAAGCCCTCGGCGTGTGGACGCAACTGCGCCGGCTGGCCCTGCGAAAGACGTTTCGCCCCCTGGGCTATCCCATCATCGCCTTTCCCAGCCAGTTTTCGGCTGACAGCCAAATCGCGGCCGTGCAGGCGATCGCCAAATACGCCGGATTCATCGTGTTGGACCGATTCAACCCAGCCGACCTCTATCCGCTGTTGGTCTTTCGGCAAAACATCTACACGGATCCGCAAAAGCCCATCCAGGTCAGCCCGGGTCTGTACGAGATCAACAATCCGGGGCCGGATTCGCCCGTCATGGTCACCACCAACTTTTCGATCACCTACTTTTCGGTATCCAATGAGGTGGAGGGGAGCGGCCGAAAGGGCTGGTTGTTGGTGGCCGATGCCGAGGGGATGAGCGTGCTGACCGCCTGGGCGGCGGGCAAATTCGACGCCGAACGGATCGCCAAGACAGTCAAGTCCACCGGAATCGAGAGCAAGGTAAACCACCGTCGCCTTACGATTCCGGGGCACGTGGCCGTGTTGTCAGGTGAATTGGAGGATGAGCTCCCTGGTTGGGAGATCAAAGTTGGACCGCGCGAGGCAGTCAACCTCCCGCAGTACCTAAAGCTGATGGAATAGCCGTCGCCGGAATGCGCGATGATGAGCGGGATGGGAGGTCGGTTTGCTGACCTATCTCCCGTCCCGCCGTTCCTCGATTACCCGGTGGGAGGTTCAGGTGTACGAGATAATAGAGAAACAGGTCTTTAGCGACGTGACCAAGATGGTGGTGGTCCGGGCGCCGGAAGTGGCGCACAAAGCCAAGGCGGGTGAGTTTGTCATCGTGCGCGTCGATGAAAGAGGCGAACGTATCCCGCTCACCATCGCGGATTTTGACCGCGAACAAGGCACGGTCACGCTCATCTTCCAGGAGGTGGGCAAATCCACCATGCAGATGGGAATGCTGGAGGTCGGAGACGGCTTTGCCAACCTGGTCGGTCCATTGGGTCACGCGACGGAGGTCGAGAACTTGGGTACCGTCGCGTGCGTGGGTGGCGGTGTGGGAATAGCTCCCATCTATCCCATTGCCCGGGCGCTGAAGGAGGCTGGCAACTATGTGATCTCGATCATCGGCGCCCGCACCCAGTCGCTGCTCTTTTGGGAGGACAAAATGCGGGCGGTCAGTGATGAACTCGTCGCTTGTACGGACGACGGTTCATACGGTCGACACGGATTGGTCACGGCCCCTCTCAAAGAGGTGTTGGAGGCCAGGAGTGGAGAGATTCAGCGGGTTTGGGCCATCGGGCCCGCGATCATGATGAAGTTTGTTGCGCGGACCACTGAACCCTATGGCGTCAAAACCATCGTCAGCCTCAACACGATCATGATAGACGGAACCGGTATGTGCGGCGGTTGCCGTGTCCAATTGAAGGCCGGGGCGCAGTTCGTCTGTGTGGACGGTCCGGAATTCGATGGCCACCTGGTGGACTGGGACCTGCTGCTCGCCCGGCAGAGTTTCTACCGGGTGGAGGAACAAGAGGCAGTGGAACGCTGGCAACAGCTCGTACGCCTGGAGAACGTGGCGTGAACTGAGCCGCAGCTGGGAGAACAAGCGATGGCGGAATTCACTATCAAAGAACGTCGGCAGATCCCGCGCCATGCGATGCCGACTCAGGACCCACTGGAGCGTCGGACCAATTTCGGTGAGGTGGCGCTGGGCTACAGCGAGTCGGAGGCCCTTGAGGAGGCCAATCGATGCCTTGCCTGCCGGAGACCAACCTGTGTGACGGGCTGTCCCGTGGGGGTCGACATCCCGGATTTCATCGTGGCGCTCCGCGAAGGCGACTTGGACCGATCCGTGCGAATCCTAAAGGGCAAGAACAGCCTGCCGGCCATTTGTGGTCGGGTCTGCCCCCAAGAAACCCAGTGCGAGGTACAATGCGTGCTGGCAAAAAAGGGGGAACCGGTCGCGATCGGCCGGCTGGAACGGTATGTTGCTGACTGGGATCTCCAGCGGGGAGCAGAGACGCCCCAGGTTGCACCAACCACCGGCAATAAGGTGGCCATCATCGGCGCCGGTCCGGCCGGGTTGACCTGCGCCGCGGACCTGGCTCGTCTGGGTCACAAGGTCACCGTGTTTGAAGCGTTGCACAATCCTGGCGGAGTCCTGGTTTACGGCATCCCAGAGTTCCGGCTACCCAAAGACAAGGTGTATGCCGAGGTCGGGTGCCTGGAGTGCATGGGCGTCGAGGTGGTCACCGACGTCGTAATCGGCAAGCTCTTTACCATCGACGAGTTGCTCACCGAGCGAGGGTATGACGCCGTATTCATCGGGAGTGGCGCGGGCTTGCCGACCTTTATGCGGATCCCCGGCATCAACTACAACGGTGTGCTCTCGGCCAACGAGTTTCTGACCCGCGTCAACCTGATGAAGGGGTACCAGTTTCCCGAATACGACACACCGGTGAAAATCGGCAGACGCGTTGCGGTGGTCGGGGCCGGCAACGTGGCGATGGACTCAGCCCGGTGCGCGCTGCGCCTGGGCTGGCGGCGAGCCAAGTTGGAGGGCGGACAGCCGCCTGACGTGCACATTGTCTACCGTCGCTCGGCAGCCGAGGTTCCCGCCCGGGCGGAGGAGGTCCATCACGCTCGGGAAGAGGGCGTGATCTTTGACTTTCTGACCAATCCGGTAGAGATCTATGGCGACGATAAAGGCAACGTGCGCGGCATGCGGTGTATACGCATGGAATTGGGAGATCCGGATGCCAGCGGGCGAAGAAGCCCGATACCGATCGAGAACTCGGAGTTCGACATGGAGGTTGACCAGGTCATCATGGCCTTGGGAACCAGCCCTAACCCGCTGGTCTTCCGCAATGCCGCTGGTCTGGAACGCACCCGCCACGGCACGGTGCGCGTGGCCGATGCCGAGACGGGCTTGACGACCAAAGCCCATGTTTGGGCAGGCGGCGACGTGGTTACCGGCGCGGCAACCGTG
This sequence comes from Anaerolineales bacterium UBA2181, assembly GCA_002328075.1. Taxonomy (GTDB): domain Bacteria; phylum Chloroflexota; class Anaerolineae; order Promineifilales; family UBA4811; genus UBA4811. The sequence continues at coordinate 68,996 of DCVT01000015.1, forward strand.
ATCAGCGCGATGGGGGCAGGCAAAGCGGCAGCGGCCGATATAGACCGGTATCTGAAGGGCGAAAAGGCAGAAGCTGAGTAGTCGGCGGTAGGCGACTGCGAAGTACTGGGAACGCCATGAGGTTGGTTGATCCATGTCCAGTTCAGTGACGTTCAAGCCTGGCAACGAGGCCGTGACGGTGCCCCCGGGCACGCTGCTGGTCGACGCGGCGCAGTTGGCCGGTTTGGAGATCAATCAGCCCTGTGGAGGTCAGGGGCGTTGCGGTCGTTGCCTGGTCCGGGTGGAGAGCGGTCAGGTGCGCCGACGCAGCACCCTCCGGCTCTCGGCTGAGGATCTTTCCGCCGGCTATGCGCTGGCGTGCCAGACCGTGGTGGATGGGGACGTCGTCGTTGACGTTCCCCCCCAACAGGCTGCCGAGCGCAAACTAGCCACCGACAAGACGGCTGTGACCGTCGACTTGCCTTTTCCCTACAACCCCGCCATCGATCAGACTCTTCGAACCATCTACCTGGAGATCGAACCGCCATCCATGGCGGACCAGACGGACGACTGGTCCCGCATCAAGCGGGTGATGCTTCCCAAGCTGGAGTGTCAGGCCATCGAGACCTCGATGCCCATGTTGCGCCGGTTGAGCAAGATACTGCGAGAGGCTGACTGGCGCGTGACGGCGGTCGTGGAGTTGGGCGGGTGGGATCGGCCGGCGTGTCCCGCCCGGTTGGTTAATGTCCGGCCCGGGTATTCGGTGGACCAGCTGTGGGGCATCGCGGTGGACATTGGGACAACGACCGTCACTGTCTACCTGGTGGATCTGATCTCTGGTACGGTTCGTGCCCAGGCGGCTGACTATAACGGTCAGATAGCGCGCGGCGAAGACGTCATCTCCAGGATCATCTATAGCTCCAAGGCCCGGCGGAGCGAGCCGGAAGCCAACCGGCTTGAGATGCAGCAGCTGGTGGTGGACACGATCAACCGGCTGGTTGAACACGTGTCCTACCAGGCCGGAATCTTTCAGACCGATATCGACAAAGCGGTGATAGCGGGCAACAGCACCATGATCCATTTGTTGTTGGGCCTGGATGCCTCGTCCATCCGCTTGGATCCTTTTGTCACGACCGTCAACCAACCGCCGGAGCTGACGGCCGACCGGCTGGGGCTGGCTATCAACAAGGCCGGCACAGTGGACTGCCTGCCCGGTGTGGCCAGTTACGTGGGCTCGGACATCACTGCGGGTGTGCTCGGCTCACGAATGTACGAGGCAACAGAGCTCTCACTCTTTGTGGATGTGGGCACCAACGGCGAGATCGTGTTGGGCACGGCCGATTGGCTCATCAGTTGTGCCTGCTCGGCGGGGCCAGCCTTTGAAGGCGCCGGCGTCGTTCACGGCATGCGGGCGACCACGGGCGCCATCGAGGAGGTTTGGATAAACCAGGAGACGCTTGAGCCTCAGTATCGTGTGATCGGCGACGTGCCGCCGCGCGGGCTGTGTGGTTCGGCGCTGATCAGCCTGCTGGCTGAGCTGTTTATCGCCGGTGTGGTGGACAAGGCGGGCCAGTTCATAATGGACCTGAGCACTCCCCGGGTCCGGATCGGGGATTATGGACCCGAATACGTGGTGGCGTGGGCCAATGAGACGGCGGAAGACGTGGGGGATCTGGCTCTGACCAAGGTCGATGTCGACAACCTACTCCGGGTGAAAGCGGCGATCTATGCCGGATTCGATGTCTTGGCCAGGGCGGTGGGCGTGGATCTGGCCGACCTGCACCGGATACTCATCGGCGGCAACTTTGGCAAGTACATCAACGTGGAAAAGGCGGTTCAGATCGGGCTGCTTCCCGATGTGCCCTGGGACAAGTTTCGTTTCCTGGGAAACACGTCGGCCCGAGGCGCATACCTTGCGCTCTTGAGTCGGAGTGCGCGTAATCAGCTCACGTCCATCGCCGGTATGATGACCTATCTCGAGCTATCGGCCGACAACACCTTTTACGAGTCGTTTACCTCCGCGTTGTTCCTGCCCCACACAGATGGGGATCGATTTCCCTCGGTGAAGTCGTTGTTTGAGGACCGAAAGGCATAACAGAGCATGACCACTACCATCGCGTTGGCTGGCAAAGGGGGAACCGGCAAGACCACCTTGGCAGCGTTGCTTTTGCGGTATCTGGTCCACCGAAATGGACACAAGATCCTGGCCATCGACGCCGACCCTTCCACCAATCTCAACCTGGCGCTGGGGCTTCCCCTGACAAAAACGGTAGGCGACATCCGAGAGGACCTGCTGAACGAATCCCAATCCGGCGCCATCGCCACCGGCATGGCGAGGCAGGACTACCTGGAGTATCAGTTGCGGATGGCTATCGAAGAGGGCGATGAGCTGGACCTGCTGGCGATGGGCCGGCCGGAAGGCCCCGGTTGTTACTGCCCGGTGAACCACATGCTGCGCCACATTGTGGACACGCTGGGCGGGCACTATGACTATGTGGTCATTGATAACGAGGCAGGAATGGAGCACCTGAGCCGCCGGACCACCAAGGATGTGGACCTGCTCCTGGTCGTGACCGATCCAACGGTGCGCGGTATTCGTGCTGCCGAAGGAATTCTGGCGCTATCCAGGGAATTGGACATCAACATCAAAAAGACGGCGTTGGTGATCAATCGGGTTGTTGGCGGCGAACTGCCGGCGCCTCTGTCGGCTGTAGTGAAAACACTGGACGTGGAACTGGCGGGTCTCATTCCCGCTGATCCCAATGTTAACGAGTTCGACGCCTGGGGACGGCCACTGGTTGAACTGGATCCGAGTTGTCCGGCCTCGCAGGCGCTGTTCAAGATTGCCGAGACATACATTCATTAGGCCGCCGGAGGCCGGACGTGAGGCTCGTCGCGACCTTCCGGCTGACATGGATGGACCGTTTAGTGATAGATAGGAGCAAGTAGCATGTACATCATTGGTGAGAACATACACATAATTGCGCCCAAGGTCAAAGAGGCCGTTCAGAACCGAGATGCCGAGTATTTCAAACGATCTGCGCTGATGCAGGTCGAGTACGGCGTCAGTGCTGTTGACCTGAACATCGGTCCGCAGAAAAAGCTGGGACACGAGATACTTCCCTGGCTGGTGGAGGTGGTCGAGTCAGTGGTGGACGTGCCGTTGGTCTTTGACACCACCAACCTGGCAGCCATCGAAGCGGCCTGCGAGACCGTAAGAAAGGCGCAACCGATCATAAACTCCACCGATGCCCGGGCCGAGCGGCTGGAGACAGTGCCGGCAGTCGCCAAAAAGTACAACACGCGGTTGGTCGCCCTGACGATGGCCGAGGGCATGATCCCGGTTGCTTCCGACGAGCGAGTGACTATCGCGTTGGAAAAACTCATCCCGCACATGTTGGAGATCGATTTCCCCATCGATGACCTCATCATTGATCCGCTGGTGCTCACGGTCTCGGGCTGCCAGGAGTACTGCCCAGAGTGTATCGAAGCGGTGCGCACGCTTAAGTTTGCCTGGGATCCCCCTCCTCTGACCAACGGTGGTCTCTCTAACGTCTCCAACGCAGTACCCGCGCCGATGCGCCCGCTGCTCAACCGGGTTTACATGGTCATGCTGATGGGCGCCGGCGTCGACATGGTCATTGCGGACCCATTCGATGCCAAACTGATGGAGGCGATCCGCATCGTCGAGGAACGAGACGAGAGCACCGCAGTCGGAAGACTATATGTCGAGCTCTTTGACCGCATCCAGAACATGGAGCACCTGGAATTCGAGGATGTGGACATGAGCGACACCGACCAAGCTGACATCTGGAAGACGGTGCAGGTCCTGCGCAACAAGGTCATCTACACGGATCAGTACTTGCGTCTCTAGAAAGTGTACGGGGCCGTCTGTGACCGCGACGGCCGCAGAGGCATGCGAAATCGGAATCAGGAGAACAGAAACATGACGGCAAAGCTGATTGACGGAACCCTCATTGCTGCACAGGTGCGGCAAGAGACCGGTGATGCGGTGGCGAGACTCAAAGCGGAACACGGACTGGCTCCTGGGTTGGCCACGGTGCTCGTGGGTGAGAACCCGGCCTCCAAGGCCTACGTCGGCAGCAAACAAAAGGCGTGCCAGGAGTTGGGAATGGTCTCCATTGGCTGCAAGCTGCCTGACACTGCCAGTCAGGAGGAGGTCGAAAAAGTGGTCCGGGACCTCAACGCGGACCCGCAGGTGCACGGCATTCTGGTCCAACTCCCGCTCCCACGGCACCTGAATGAGGAGCGAATCCTGAGCGCGGTCAGCCTGGAAAAGGATGTGGACGGCTTTCATCCGGTGAACATCGGGCGCCTCTCGATGAAGGGGCGGGAACCGCTGTTCGTGCCGTGCACTCCGGCGGGTTGCATCGAACTGCTCGTTCGCAGTGGGGTGAAGATCGCCGGCGCGGAGGCGGTGGTCTTGGGCCGCAGCAACATAGTGGGTCTGCCCGTCTCCATGCTCCTGCTGCATCGTGATGCAACCGTGACTATCTGCCACAGCCGTTCGGCCGACTTGCCGGCCATTTGTCGGCGCGCGGATATTCTGATCGCCGCAGTTGGGCGGGCCGACATGGTGAAAGCCGATTGGGTAAAGCCCGGAGCGGCTGTCATCGACGTCGGTATCAACCAGGCCTGGGTGGCACACCCAGCCGACCGAGAATACGTCTGTGCCACCTCCGGAAAAACGTTCGCGGGGCATCGGGCCGAAGAGTCAGACAAGGGCAGCCGGCGCGAGGTTGGCCAGTACTGCGCTGCCTGTGACAAGGCCTGGCTCAAAGGTCAGAATGCTCCCGAATGCTGCGAGCAATGCGGTCCCCATTGCGGGCACGTCAAACTTTTCCGAAGGTACAAGCTGGTGGGCGACGTGGATTTTGATCAGGTGCAGGAGGTTGCGGGTTACCTCACGCCGGTGCCTGGCGGCGTTGGACCCATGACCATCGCGATGTTGATGCACAACACCTATCGGGGTGCGCTTCACACCATCAAATAGGATAACAAGTTTTCAGGCAACGGGCGATCGAAAACACGACGGTGGGCCGGCGTTCCGGTCCACCTCGGTTCAGCGGGGCACGGCTAGCGGCCGGGCCCCGGTCTGACCGCCCCAGATGAGGAAATACATGAGTCCAAACGGCAATGGCAAAGTCGGCTCGGTGTTGATTATCGGCGGTGGAGTCGCCGGCATGCGGGCGGCGGCCGACTTGGCCGAGACCGGCTTGAAGGTCTTTCTTGTTGAGTCCGGCCCCACCCTCGGCGGTCGGGTCGCACAACTGGGTTGGATGTTCCCGACGCACGATTGCGTTCTTTGCCGGGGTTCGGCCGATCACGGTTATGGCTGCACCCGGCCGGCGATTGGCCCGGCTTTTCCCGACAACAACCGACACCCCAACATTGAGGTGATGACCCTGACTCAGATTGTCGACATGGAGGGTCAGGCCGGCGATTTCACGGTAACCGTGCGTCGCGAACCGCGCCATGTGAATGTGGATCGCTGCATCAACTGCCGACTCTGTGCCGTGGTGTGCCCAGTCTCTTTGCCCAGCGAATTCCAGGTGGGCATGGCCTTGCGCAAGGCCGCATACAAGACTGCGCCTCGGGCTGTCCCCGATGCCTATGTCATAGAGCGCGGCCCCTATTGTGACGATTGCGGCAAGTGCGTGCGGGTATGCCCTACACAAGCAATCGACCTGGATGAACCGGTCCGCATCGAGCAGATTCGGGTGGGTGCTGTGATTCTGGCGATGGGCTATAAGATCTTTGACCCGACGCCGTTGGAGGAGTTTGGTTACGGCCGATACCAGAATGTGGTCACACCCATGCAGTACGAACGGTTAGCCAGCCGTTCGGGACCCACTGAGGGGAATGTGGCACGGTTATCCGACGGCAGAATACCCAACAAGATCGCCTGGCTCCAATGTATCGGCTCCAGGGATCAGGATCATCCATACTGCTCCTCCATCTGCTGCATGTTTGCCACCAAGGAAGCGATGCTGGCCAAACAGCGGGTCCCTGGCGTGGAATGCCACATCTTTGTCATGGATGAGCGCGCCTTTAACAAAGAATACACCAAGTACTATGAGCGGGCGCGCGATCAACATGGGGTCAAGTACACACGCTGTCGCGTTTCTGCCATTCGGGAAGATCCCGTAACCAAAGACCTGATCCTGCGTTACCCTGATGCCAGCGGAGATCTCGTGGACGAGTGTTTTGAGATGGTGGTGCTGGCAACAGGGATGGAGCCGCCGGCCCGCTCGGCCGAACTGGCCGGTATCCTGGGCGTGAGCCTGAACGAGTATGGATTCTGCGAGACAGATAAATTCCAGCCCCTTCAGACCAGCCAGCCGGGCGTGTATGTGGCGGGTGCGTTCCAGTCGCCCAAGGAGATCGCCGAGACCGTTTTCGACGCGGCGGGCGCTGCGGGAGAGGTGATGCGGATATTCCACGATGCCCTGGGCGGAGCACCAGTGCCTCGCGAGTACCCTTTCTTGTGTCAGACGGGTGCCCTTCCGCCCGAAAAGGAGGTGAATGGACTGGCGCCCCGTACGGGGGTGTTTGTCTGTGGTTGTGGACCGGTCATATCCGAGGTGGTCGACATTGAGGAGGCCGCTCAATACGCCGCGTCCTTGCCGGGGGTTGCTCACGCCGCCACAGTCCCGTTGGCGTGCTTTCCGGAGGGTGTCGCGCAGATCAAGAATCAGATCGCCGAACATGATTTGAACCGCGTGGTGGTGGCGGCATGTAGTCACCGTACGCACGAGTCGCTGTTTCAACGAACCGTTCGCGAGGCCGGTATCAACCCCTACCTCATGGAACTGGCCAACATCCGCGAGCACTGCGCCTGGGTGCACGACTGGCAACCGGAACGCGCGACGCGCAAAGCCAAGGAACTGATCCGCATGGCTGCCTATCGCGTCTCCCGGATGCAGCCCATCCGGCGTATCCCGATCCAACCGGTTCGACGAGCGCTGGTTCTGGGCGGTGGAGTCAGTGGAATGACGGCTGCCTTGACATTGGCCGACGCGGGGCAGGATGTAACGCTGGTGGAAATGTCGGATGCGTTGGGCGGAAATCTGCGGTACATCTACTACCTGGCAGAGGGCCTAAATCCACATCGCTTGCTGCGTGACCTGGTCAATCGCATACGGGGAAACCACCGAATAGATGTCCTCCTGCGCAGCCAGCTGAAATCGATGAGTGGGTCTATTGGGCGGTTCAGGAGCGTGATCGAGACTTGGCCAACATCGGACACGCCGACGACAACTGAGGTGGAACATGGCGCGATCGTCGTGGCCACCGGCGGTCGGGAGGGAACTACGCGGAAATACCTCTATGGCCAGGATCCCCGCGTTGTGACGCAACTCCAATTGGAGGACTGGATAGCCCATCAACCAGAAAAGGTGGCCAACCTAAGGCACCTGGTGATGGTGCAATGCGTTGAATCGGACGAAGTCGGTTACTTTTACTGCTCGCGCACCTGCTGCACCAGCACCATGAAGAACGCCATTCGGGTAAAGATGCTCAACCCCGATTGCCAGGTGACCGTGCTGTACAAGGATATCATCACCTACGGTTTTCGAGAGCAGTACTACACGGAGGCTCGTAGGCGTGGGGTGCTGTTTATCCGCTATGCCGATGAACGGCTGCCACTGGTGGATCTGGTCGACGGCGAGCTTGAGGTCAGCGTCACTGATCCCAGCCTGGACCTTCGGCCCTACAAATTGAAACCGGATCTGATTTCTTTGAGCATGCCGGTGGTACCGTCTGATCTGACGGCCCAACTCGCCGGGAAACTGAAGCTTCCGCTCTCGAGCGAAGGCTTTTTCCTGGAGGCGGATCTCAAGATGCGGCCGATGGATTTTGTGGCCGAGGGAATCTACCTGTGTGGTATGGCCCACTACCCGCGTTTCATCGAGGAATCGATCTCCAGCGCACAGGCCGCAGCCGGCCGCGCATTGACTATCCTTAGCCAGAGCCCGCTATACGTCGGCGGTGTGATAGCCGAGGTTGATCCGGAAAAGTGCGTCGGTTGTCTTACCTGTGTCCGCACCTGTCCCTTTAGCATACCGCATCTGCTGTATGACCGGGCCGGGGTGGGCGACTTGGGTGGCCATGCGTGGATCGATCCGGCCATTTGCCAGGGTTGCGGAACTTGCACCGGCGAATGCCCCGCAGCCGCCATCGAACTGGTGAACTATCGGGATGCGGATGTGTTCCTGGGCGGCAACTGGCTGGGCGCGTGGCTTCCCCAGGCCGCGACGGAAGAACGGTGAAACCCATGGCCACTGATCAGGGACCAATCCAGATTTCGTCCGACAACATGTTTGAACCAGACCTGACGCTGTTCACCTGCAACTATTGCGCCTACATGGCCGGTGACACAGCCGGTGCGCTGCGTCTACAATACCCGGCCAATGTCAAAATGGTCCGGCTTCCCTGCACGGGCAAGATCGATGTGCGTTATATCCTGGCTGCATTCGAGCAAGGGGCCGATGGCGTGTATATCGTCGCCTGCCCGATCGGTACTTGCCACCATGTTCGGGGTAACGAGCGGGCCCGTTCGCGGGTGGCTTTGGCGAAGAAGGTGCTGGACCAGATTGGCCTGGGCAGTGATCGGCTGGAGATCCATTTCCTGTCCGCCGGTCAAGGCACCACCTATGCTGCGGTGGCCAGGGATATGGTGGAGAAAATCCGCCGTTTAGGTCCGAACCCGCTGCGCGCAAACCGTCTGGAGGCGTATCGACCAGGGAACGGCTGAGCGTTGACGACGCAGACCGCTCGAACCTCCTGGTTATTAATTACTACTCGACACAGATGCAGGTAGTGCTTAACGGCCAGTTCGGACTATGGACGCGCATTGTGGCTAACCCTATAATGTGAGCGTGGCCTGGAGAACCACTGCCTGTGGCGCCAACGTACGGGAGAACCTATGGATAGCAATTCACCTGATGGAAAGCCCCTGGTAGGGGCCGTCATGGTGGTGGGGGGCGGTATCGCGGGGATGCAGGCGTCGCTGGACCTCGGCGAACAGGGGTTCAGGGTCTATTTGGTGGAGTCGGAGTCGGCGATTGGCGGCCACATGGCCCAATTGGACAAGACGTTTCCCACCAATGACTGCTCCATGTGTACCATCAGCCCGAAATTGGTGGACGTCGGCCGGCACATCAACATCGAATTGCTGACCGACACAGACGTGCTGGACATGGCGGGCGCGCCGGGCGACCTCACCGTCCGAGTCAGACGCCGGCCGCGGTACATTGACTTGACCAAATGTGTGGGTTGTGGAGACTGCGCCAACGTCTGTCCGGTCATTCTGCCGGACCATTTTAACGAGCAATTGACGGATCGGCGCGCTGCGTTCAAGCTGTACCCTCAGGCCGTGCCCAACGCCTATGCCCTCGAGAAACGGGGTATTGCACCTTGCCGCGATGCCTGTCCGGCCGGGCAACGCGCGCAGGGGTATATCGCGCTGATCCGGGATGGCCGTCCCGAGGACGCCCTCCGCGTCATCAAGGAGGATAATCCCTTCCCCGGGATCTGCGGTCGGATCTGCAATCATCGCTGCGAGACTGCCTGCAACCGGGGCAAGGTGGACGAAGCCATCAATATCCGCGCGCTCAAGCGCTACGTCACCGACACAGTGTACGCTCAGCCACGGGTGCCGGTCCCGCCGGCGGAGCGCCAATACGAACAGCGAGTGGCCATCATCGGCGCCGGGCCGTGCGGCCTTACGGCCGCCAAGGATCTCTGCCATGAAGGGTACGGCGTGACCGTCATCGAGGCGTTGCCGGTCGCCGGTGGCATGTTACGGGTCGGGGTACCCGAGTACCGGCTACCTACTGCCATCATTGACCGGGAGGTGCAGGACATTATTGACCTGGGTGTCGAACTGCGCCTGAACACGGTGGTGGAGAATCTGGACGACCTTTTTGCTGAGGGGTTCGACGCTGTGCTCATTGCGGTAGGAGCACACGAGGGGATACGGCTCCCCATTCCTGGGGCACAACTGGATGGCGTGTTGGTCAATACGCACTTTTTGCGCGACGTCCGACTGGGCAAGCACAACGGCAACAGCCGGTTAGGACGGGTTCTGGTTCTGGGTGGCGGGAACGTGGCGATGGACTGCGCGCGTACCGCTGTCCGACTGGGCGCGGACTCGGTGAGCATGGCCTGTCTCGAGCCGCGCGACGGTCTTCCGTGCCATGTGTGGGAAGCCCAGGCGGCCGAGGAAGAGGGAGTCACAATTTTCCCCAGCCGCACCTTTCTGCGAATACTGGATGATGGCTTGGGTCGGGCGCGCGGGGTAGAGTGCAACCGGGTGACTTCGTTCTCGTTCGATCCCACCGGCCGGCTGGAGTTGGAGACTGAACCGCTCTCCAATCATGTGTTGGACTGCGACACGGTGATCTTTTCTGTGGGTCAGCGCGCCGGTCTTGCTTTCATCCCGGATGATGCCGGCGTTGGCCTGACCTCCAAACGGACCGTCGCCATCAACCCGAATACGATGGCTGCCACCCGACCGGGCGTGTTCGCCGCCGGCGACAGCGTCAGCGGCACCGCTTTTGTGATCGAGGCGGTCGCCAGCGGCCATACCGCAGCTCGTTCGATTCACCGCTACCTTCGGGGCATGTACCTTGAGGCGCCGCACAAGCCTGAACTGCCGGTCGTTCAGATTACCGAGGCAGAGATAGAGCACCGCAAGCAGATCGGTGATATCCACATCCAGCGCCGGGTTCCAATGCAGGAATTGCCCGCTGAGAGACGCAGAGCGAGCTTTGACGAGGTGGAGCAGGGGTACGATGACGTGTCGGCGCAGGCTGAGGCGGCTCGCTGCCTGGCGTGCGGATTGTGCTCCGAGTGCCTGAGCTGTGTTTACGAGTGCAAGGCAAATGCCATCGTCCACGACATGGTTGCTCAGACCGAGACGATTCGGGTGGGCGCTCTCATCCTCGCGCCGGGTTTCAAACCCTATCCGGCTGAGTTGTCGCAGGAGTATGGTTTTGGGCGTTACCCGAACGTGGTAACCGCGCTTCAGTTCGAGCGTTTGCTTTCCGCATCCGGACCTACCCAGGGCCACGTGGTCCGACCATCAAACCACAAGCCGGCGAAGAAGATTGCCTTCCTTCAGTGCATCGGCTCGCGGGATCGCATGCATGACTATTGTTCGTCGGTTTGCTGCATGTATGCCACCAAGCAAGCCATCATGGCCAAAGAGCACGAGCCGGACACCGAGATCCAGGTCTTTATGATGGACATGCGCTCCTTCAGCAAGGGCTACGAGGAGTACTTTCATCGAGCGCGTGACAAATACGGTGTCAAGTACACCCGCTGCCGGGTATCGGCCGTGCGGCGCAACCCGCTGACCGAGAATCTGCTGGTGCGTTATGTTGTGGACGGTCCTGGCGCCCGACTACCAAAGGAGGAGGAGTTCGATCTGGTTGTCCTTTCGGTGGGCATGGAGATCGGCGAATCGACGCGGAACCTGGCGCGACAACTTGGCATCCAGTTGGATTCGTACGGGTTTGCCCGGACCGATAGCTTTCATCCGCTCCAGACCAGCCGGCCAGGGGTTTTCGCCATTGGCCCTCTGCGGGAGCCCAAAGACATCCCCGAATCCGTGGTTGAGGCCAGCGGCGGCGCGGCGGCTGCGGCTGAGCTGTTGGCGCCGGTTCGGGGCACAATGGCCACCCGCAAAGAGTACCCGCCGGAGCGGGATGTGTCGACCGAAGATCCCAAAGTCGGCGTCTTTGTGTGCCATTGTGGATCCAACATCGGCGGCTTTCTGGACGTTCCCGACGTGGCCGAGTATGCTCGGAGTCTTCCGGGCGTGGTTCACGCTGAGCACAACCTCTACACCTGTTCGCAGGATTCCATCGTGCACATAACGGAACAGGTGAAGGAATTGGGGTTGAACCGGGTGGTGGTTGCGTCCTGCACCCCGATCACGCATGAGCCGCTTTTCCGCGATAGCATTCGCGCCGCTGGCTTAAACCCGTTCTTGTTTGAGATGGCCAACATTCGGAATCACTGCTCCTGGGTCCACTCGGGCCAATGGGACGTGGCGACCGAAAAGGCAAAAGCGCTGGTGCGCATGGCGGTGGCCAAAGCCACCCGGATCCAGCCGCAGTACACCCAGGAGATGAAGGTAGAAAAGACCGTGCTGGTGATAGGCGGCGGTCCGGCCGGGTTGAACGCAGCACTTTCGCTGGCAAAGCAAGGCTTCCCGGTCGAGTTGGTGGAACGGACCGGGGAGTTGGGTGGCAACATACGGCATCTTTACTATCTGGCGGACAGCGGGAACCTCCTGGCATCGGCGAAAACCGATCCGCAGGCATATCTGGTGGATCTGGTGGACCAGGTAACGCGCCATCCGCAGATCACGGTTCACCTGAACACGGAATACGACCGGCTGGGCGGGTTCTCCGGCCAGTTTGTCAGCCGGTTCAACAAGCGCAACGGCAACGGAACGGAACCGGTGGAGGTGCGCCATGGCGCCATCATCGTCGCCACTGGCGGAAGGGAATACCGCGGCTCGGATTATGGCTTTGGGTCACATCACAACGTGATCACCCAGCAAGACCTGGAGGAGCGTCTGTGGCGCTGGGAGAACCGGGAAGCCTCGGATCTGCCGCAATCGGTGGTCATGATTCAGTGCATCGGTCCGGCCGAGCAATATTGCTCGCGCATCTGCTGCACGGTGGCGCTCAAAAACGCCATCAAGCTCAAGGAGCTCGCTCCGAATACTCAGGTGACGGTCATTTACAAGGATATCAGAACCTTCGGCTTCAAAGAACGGTTATATTCGGCCGCTCGCGCCCGCGGAGTGCTATTCGTACGTTACAGCGATTCCCAACGGCCTGACGTCACGTGGTCCGACAGCGATGTGACCGGCACCCCGCCGCCCCTCAAGGTTGACGTGCATGACCCGGTTCTGGACCTGCCGTTGGAGTTGCGCCCAGACCTCGTGGTGCTTTCCATGCCGCTGGTGCCGGCCGAAGGTGCTGAGGAGATGGTTAGCAAGCTGCGGGTTTCGGCCGACCTTGACGGCTGGTTCATGGAAGCACACGTCAAACTGCGGCCCGTCGACTTTAGCTCGGCCGGCATTTTCATGGCCGGCACGGCGCATTACCCCAAGTTTCTGGACGAGGCGATTGTGCAGGCCAACGCAGCGGCGGCGCGGGCCGCCAACCTTCTGGCATCCGACACCATGTTAGTGGGTGGGCAAGTGGCAGTGGTGGATGCTGAAAAGTGCGTGGGTTGCCTCACGTGCGTCCGCATTTGCCCGTACCAAGTGCCAGAAATCCGATCCAGTTTGGGCGGCGTGGGCGAGATCGCTGGTGCTGCTTACGTGGAGCCGGCGGTCTGCCAAGGCTGTGGGTCGTGCGCTGCTGAATGCCCGGCGAAGGCGATACAATTGATGCATTACACAGACGCGCAACTGCTCTCCAAGGTTGACGCTCTGTTCGAGGTGTTTCCGGCCGACCGTATCCCGGTATTGTGAGGATTGGACTATGGACGACCCGAGCTTTGAACCCCAGATCGTGACCTTTGCCTGCCACTACTGCGCCTATGCGGCGGCCGACCTGGCGGGCGGGCTGCGGCTCAAGTACCCGGCCGCTATCAAGATCATCGAATTGCCGTGCAGCGGCAAGCTTGACGTGATGCATGCATTGCGCGCCTTTGAAGACGGTGCGGATGGGGTACTGGTGGCAGGTTGACTGGAGGGCGATTGTCATTACCGGGACGGTAATATCAACGCCAGAAGACGAGTAGAACACGTGCGCAAATTGCTCGACCAGATCGGACTGAGCGGTCGTCGCGTCCAGATGATCAATGTGTCTTCAGCCATGGGCGGGCAGTTTGCCTACCTGGCGGCCGAGATGACGTCAGAGATCGAAAAACTGGGCCCGAACCCGTTGCGAGGCGCAAAATGAACGCAACCACGGCCGAGACGTTGAAACGTTTCGGACCCTTTGCCGGGTTCGACGACCAGGAGATCGAGGAGATAGCCCAGCTCTGCCAGGAGCGTAACTACGGCGAGGGCGATGTGCTCTTTGTGGAGGATGAGCCGGCTGAATGGCTCTTCCTTGTCCTGGAGGGTAGGCTCTCGCTGGAAAAGACGGTTCAACTCGGCCGCAGCGGTTCGTCGCGACGGGCTACCATCGACGTGGTGGGCCCGTATCAGGTTGGAGGCTGGTCCAGCGTCATTGCTCCCCACACCTACACATCCACCGGGGTCTGTCAAGAGCCGGCGCGAGTGTTGCTGCTGGACGGCCGGGCACTTCACGCCCTGATTGCGCGGTACCCAACGACCGGCCCGGTCTTTATGGATGCTATTGCCGCGATCATTTCTTCGCGGTTGCGCCAGACCACCACCACATTGACGTATTTCCTCTCCATCATATCTCACGAGCTGAAATCGCCCCTGGCGGCAATTGAGAACTACTTACAGGTGATGCTGGGAGGATTCACCGGCGAACTCAGCGAAAAGCAGCGGAGAATGTTGGAGCGGAGTGTGCTCCGTGTGACCGATTTGCGTGGCATGATCAACGACATTCTGGACCTGGCACGCATGAGGCCCGAGCAGGTGCAGGCGGATTTTGAGTGGGTTGATCCTTCGGTGCCGGGCAACCAGGCCATCGAAGATGTGCGGCTCGCGGCTCAGCAAAAGGACGTCACCGTTCGGGTCGAAGCTCCGGCCGAGTTCAAGAAAATCGTTGCCGCACCGCGGCGGTTGCGCCAAGTGTACTCTAACTTGCTGTCCAATGCCGTCAAGTTTTCCCCCGATGGGGGCGAAGTAACGCTGATCGCCCGTGACGAGCCGGATGGTCTGGTGGTCGAGATACTGGATGAGGGCCCCGGTATTCCGGCCGACGAACAGGTATACGTGTTCGAGGATTTCTACCGCGGCCGGAATGCCGGGGCGGTAGCCGGCTCAGGCCTGGGGCTTTCGATTGTGAAAAAGGTCGTTGAGGCTCACGGGGGCTCAATCCGTGTGGAAAGCCCGTATCAGGAAGGCAAAACGGGTACCAAGGTTACGGTGAGGATTCCACGTAACCTGACTACTCCGGAGATGAGACGTCGTCAGTGGTCTTTGCGCCAGGAGGACAAAGGATGATGCCGCAGCAACAGCCGTACATTCTGTTGGTGGATGATGACCCCGATATCTTGGAGGGTCTGGTTGCGGTCTTGGAGACTCAACCTTATCGGTTGGAGACCGCACGCGATGGCGTAGAATGCCTGGAGGCGATCGCTCGCGAGGTACCCGACCTGGTGATCGTGGACCTGCTCATGCCACGCAAGGATGGGTTTGCCACCATCCGCGAGATTCGCAGCAGTCCAGGTCATTCCACGCTGTCTATCATGGTCCTGACCACCGTCGTTGAGGACGCCAGCCGGCGCCGCTATGAACTGGAGACCGGGCTGGACATGGATGTTCAGGACTATATGGAAAAACCCGTCGCTCCGGTCGAGCTGCTGAGGCGGGTTGCCAACATCTTGGAGCAGCCTTCCATACTGGTGGCGGACGACGATCCGGATATCCTGGAGGGTATCGTGACGGTGCTCAAGAGCCAACCCTATCGCTTGCGGGCAGCCAGAGACGGTCGGGAATGTCTGGACCTCATATACCGCAAACGTCCCGACCTGCTCATCCTGGACCTGCTCATGCCCAAGATGGATGGTTTTGCCGTCATCCGAGAACTCCGCCGGGAACCGGCGTTTGCTGACCTGCCTATCATGGTTTTGACCGCCGTGTTGGAGGATGCCAGCCACCGCCGGTACGAACTGGAGACGGGCCGGCAGATGCGGGTGAACACCTACATAGAAAAGCCGGTGGCCCCGGCCGAGCTGCTGGCTCGGGTGGACCAGCTGCTCAAGGCCAGATTCGGGTCATGATGGATCACCCAGATCGCGTGATCGAACCGGCAGCGCAACCGCAGCCTGTAGGAGCTGTCATGGTTGTGGGTGCGGGTATTGGTGGCATCCAGGCCTCGCTGGACCTGGCAGAAACCGGCTACAAGGTCTATCTGGTGGAGAGCCGGTCTGCCATCGGCGGGCGAATGGCGCAGTTGGATAAGACGTTTCCCACCAACGATTGTGCGATGTGCATTGTCAGCCCCAAGTTGGTGGATGCCGGTCGTCACCTCAACATTGAGTTGATGACCGATACGGACGTGATGGATGTGTCCGGACCCCCGGGCGATATGTCCGTACGGTTGGTCCGAAAACCCCGGTATGTGGACCTGACCAAGTGCGTCGGCTGCGGCGATTGTGCGGACGTGTGTCCGGTGGTCTTGCCCGACAAGTTCAACGAGGGCCTTGCCCTGCGTCGCGCTGCATTCAGGCTCTATCCGCAGGCCGTGCCCAACGCCTATGCCGTTGAGAAGCTGGGCATTGCCCCCTGCCGTGATGCCTGCCCCACCGGTCAACGCGCGCAGGGCTATATCGCGCTGATCCGCGAGGGCCGCTTTCATGATGCGTTGCGCGTGATCAAAGAGGACAACCCGTTCCCCGGGATCTGCGGGCGAATCTGCAACCACCGATGTGAGACCGCCTGCAACCGCGGTAAACTGGACGAGCCCGTCAATATCCGGGCGCTCAAGCGGTTCGTGACCGACAAGGTGTATGCCGAACCGCGCGCTCCCGTGGCGCCGGCTGAGGTCAAATACGCGGAGCGGGTGGCGATCATCGGCGCCGGACCATGTGGACTCACCGCGGCACAGGACCTGGCCAAGACCGGATACCTAGTCACGGTCGTGGAGGCCCTGCCGGTAGCCGGCGGCATGCTGCGGGTCGGGGTGCCCGAGTATCGCCTGCCGACCGCCATTATCGAACGTGAGGTTCAGGATGTACTGGATCTGGGGGTCAAGCTGCGCCTGAACACCACGGTGGAGAACCTGGACGATCTCTTTGCCGAGGGGTTCCAGGCAGTCCTCATTGCCGTGGGTGCCCACGAGGGTATTCGCCTCGCTGTGCCTGGGGCTAACCTCGATGGCGTTCTGATCAACACCAGTTTCCTGCGCGACGTCCGGTTGGGTAATCCGCCGAAATTGGGAAAACGAACGGCGGTCATTGGTGCAGGCGATGTCGCCATGGACGTAGCCCGCACAGCCCTCCGGCTGGGCGCGCAGGTGGATCTCTACTATCGCCGCCTGCGCGAGGAAGCCACTGCCGACGACGAAGAGATGACGCACGCCGAGGAAGAAGGCGCTGCATTCCACTGGCAGACCACGCCGATTGAGGTCATGGGTGAGGCGGGCCGCGTGGTCGGGCTCAAGATGGTGCGCACCGAACAGGGCTTACCCGACGAGACCGGCCGGCGGCGACCGGTGCTGGTCCCGGGATCCGAGCGCGTCGTACCCTGCGAGAATGTCATCTTTTCGGTCGGGCAGCGGGCCGGCCTGGCATTCATCCCCGAGAGCGTCGGCGTGGGGGTCACTAACCAGGCCACTGTGGCTGTCAATCCCCATACGCTGGCGGCCAGCCGACCCGGTGTCTTTGCTGCCGGTGACGTCACCACCGGCACCGCCTTTGTCATTGAGGCAGTGCAGGCGGGTCATCAGGCGGCCGAATCCATACATCGTTACATCCGTGGCAAGGAATTAGAGTCGCCACCCAAGCCCAAACTGCCGGTGGTGGAACTGGTCCGGGCAGACATCGACGAACGCGTGGCGCGTGGCGAGGTCAAACCCCAGCCGCGAGTGCCGATGGACCGGCTGCCGCCCACTGATCGCCGCGGGTCGTTTGACGAGGTGGTGGCAGGTTACACGGATGAGAAGGCACAGGCCGAAGCCGCGCGGTGTCTGGCCTGTGGGGTCTGTTCTGAATGCCTGAGTTGCCAGTACACCTGCCAGGCAGACGCCATCGTGCACGATGCGACGGCACGCACCGAGTCCGTCCAGGTTGGCGCGATGATTTTGGCACCCGGATTCGAGCCATTTGCGGCTAACCGGTTGCAGGAGTATGGGTTTGGTCGCTACCACAACGTCGTGACATCGCTCCAGTTTGAGCGGTTGCTCAGCGCTTCCGGGCCCACCTTCGGTCACGTCAATCGGCCAGGCGACGGCCAGCCGGCCAAGAGGATTGCCTTTCTGCAGTGCATCGGATCTCGCGATGCGGACCACGATTACTGTTCCTCGGTTTGCTGCATGTATGCAACCAAAGAGGCGATCATGGCTATCGAACATGATCGCGAGACCGAGGCGCACATCTTTATGATGGATATGCGCTCCTTTAGCAAGGGGTATGACGAGTACTATCGCCGGGCCCGGGACAAATGCGGGGTGCGCTATACACGGTGCCGCGTATCAGCCGTACGCGAGAACCGCGCGAATGGCAACCTTATCATCCGGTACGTTTCAGAGGACGCACCCGAGCCGGAGCGGCTCTCTTTGGTCAGCGAAAAGGAGTTCGACCTGGTGGTGCTCTCGGTGGGCATGGAGGTCGCCGCGAGCGCCCGAGAACTGACCCGCCGGCTTGGAGTTGACCTGGACCGATCCGGGTTCTGTCGAACAGAGATGTTGGAGCCGTTGCAGACCTCGCATCCGGGCGTGTTTGTTGTCGGTCCATTCCGCGAACCCAAGGATATTCCAGAGACGGTGGTCGAAGCCAGCGGAGCTGCAGGCGCGGTTGCCGGTTTGCTACAGGGTGGTCGTTGGACTCTCACCCGGGAAAAGGAATACCCACCGGCGCGCCGGGTGGATGATGAAGAGCCGCGAGTCGGGGTTTTTGTCTGCCACTGCGGATCTAACATAGGCGGCTATCTGGATGTTCCAGCGGTCACCGAGTACGCAGCTACCCTCCCTTCGGTGGCGCATGCAGAGAACAACCTGTATACGTGTTCGCAAGATTCGATTGCTCGTATCAGCCAACGGGTGCAGGAATTGGGGCTCAACCGGGTGGTCGTGGCAGCCTGCACGCCGTTGACGCACGAGCCCCTGTTCCAGGACAGCCTGCGATCGGCCGGGTTGAATCCCTATCTGTTTGACATGGCCAACATCCGCAACCAGTGCTCCTGGGTACACGGCGATGACTGGGATGCGGGTACGGGCAAGGCCAAGGACCTGGTGCGGATGGCGGTCGCCCGGGCGTCGCTGTTGGAGCCCCTCAGCAAGACGGTCGTGCCAGTGCAGAAACGGGCGCTGGTGATCGGCGGCGGCCCGGCCGGGATGCACGCCTCCCTGGCGTTGGCCAAGCAGGGGATTGCTGTGACCCTGGTAGAGCGCGAGGCTGAGCTGGGTGGCAACCTCCGCCGACTGCGGTATCTGGCGGACGTGCAGCACAGCGAGCAGCCAGTTGCGTTGATCGACGCCCGCGCGTATCTGAACGACCTGGTCCGCGAGGTGACGACGGACCCGCTCATCGAAGTACGTGTGCACACCCAACTGGTGAGCAGCGGCGGTTTCAAGGGCAACTTCCGATCCGTGCTGCGGTCACCAGACAGCCAGACTGAGATTGAGCACGGTGCCACGATCATCGCCACGGGTGGGCAAGAACACCGAGGGCCAGAGTATCGACACGGGGCCGATCCCAGGATCATGACCCTGTTCGATTTCGAGGCGCGTCTGGCGGATTGGGAGGATGGCCCTCTGCCGGAAAGGCCAGAGTTGCCGGGGTCGGTGGTGGTCATTCTCTGTGCAGGCAGCCCGGCTGATCGGTACTGCAGTCGTGTCTGTTGTGCTGCCGCCCTCAAGAATATTCTGGCACTGAAGCAACTGAACCCGGACGTGCAGGTAACCGTGTTCTATCGGGACATACGCACGTTTGGCTTCAAGGAGCGGCTGTACACCGAGGCGCGCCGTCAACGGGTGCTGTTTGTGCGCTATGACGATGATCGTCGGCCGGTAGTGGACCTGCCAGCGGACGGTAAGGATCTCACCGTGACCGGTCGGGAGCCTGTACTGAAGCAGGATCTGGTTCTCTACCCCGATCTGGTGGTACTGGCTATGCCGATGGTGCCAGCAGGCGAGGCCGGCGAAATGGCACGCACCCTCAAAGCGGGGCAGGACCTGGACGGCTGGATTATGGAGGCGCACGTCAAGCTCAGGCCGGTGGATCTGGCTACCGAAGGCCTGTATGTAGCCGGCTGCGCACATTATCCCAAGTTCGTGGAAGAGGTCATCGCCCAGGCACAAGCCGCGGCTGGTCGCGCCATGACAGTGCTCAGCCGAGATTGGCTCGAGGTCGGGGGTGTTGTCGCCAAGGTTGACTCTGCGCTTTGCGTGGGTTGCCTGACCTGTGTTCGGATCTGTCCTTTCAACGTCCCCACTATCGATCCGCACCTTGCGGGGGTCGGCGGCATCGCGGGAGCGGCGGTCATCGAGCCGGCCCTCTGCCAGGGTTGTGGAATCTGTGTGGGAGAGTGTCCTGCCAAGGCAATCCGGCTGCAGCACTATCAGGACGAACAGCTCAGGGCCAAGATAGCAACTTTCTGGCCAGCAGAGCCAGTGCCAGCCTGACAGAGGAGCCAATGATCAAGGACGTGTGTAACGAACCCGGGATTTTAGCCTTTTGTTGTCGGCATTGTGCCTACGTGGCGGCTGACCTGGCTGGTTCAATGAGACTGAGATATCCGGCCAGCCTGCGGGTGGTCGAGATTCCCTGCTCGGGCAAGTTTGAGGTGATTCAGGCGCTCTATGCCTTCGAGCGGGGAGTAGATGGCGTCATGGTGGCGGGTTGACTGGAAGGCGACTGTCATTACCGGGACGGTAATGTAAAAGCCAAGCGACGAGTGGAGTATGCGAACAGGCTGCTGGAGCAGATCGGTCTTTCTGGCGGTCGGATACGGATGGTTAACGTCTCTTCTGCCATGGGAGCTCGGTTTGCGGAGCAAGCCACTCAGATGACTGAGCATCTGCGACAGCTTGGGCCAAGTCCGCTTCGGCGTCTGAGCAGCTCCGCGTCAGTTCAGGACGCGCATGCCGACCGGCCGCAGGCTCCGGACGCCAGCGATATTGTTATGTGAAGGAGAGCAAAGAATGACGAGTGAGCGCATAAAGACGTTCCGCAAGCTGGTGACGCTCAAGGACGGCGCGCGGGTGCTCTTTCGGGTTTTGGGTCCGTCAGATGCTGATGCATTGGTGGCGTTTTTTCAACAGGTGTTACCAGACGATCTGGCGTACATACGGAGCAACGTACGCGATGCCACGCTGGTTGCTGGCTGGGCGCAGAATCCGAATTACGACCGTGTTCTGCCCATTGTGGCCTTGGTGCAGGACCGCATTGTCGGCGAGGCAACGCTGCACTTTATGACCGGGCCGCACGCGCATGTGGCCGAGGTCCGCATCTTTCTGGCAGCGGATTTTCGGCGCCGTGGCCTGGGTGTGCAGATGCTAGAGACCCTGTTTGAGCTGGCTCGCTGGCGCGATATGCACCTGCTGGAGGCGCAGATCGTGGCGGACCAGACCAAGGTGATCAAGGCTTTCAAGCGATTGGGTTTCGAACAGCAAGGCACTTTGGAGGATTACTATATGACGCCGGGACGCGGAACGCGGGATGTTGTGGTCTTGATCAAACGCTTGCTGGCGCCTCAAGACGAGTTCTAGAGGAGCATGCTGCCTCGATTTGGCACTCTGCCTTTTTCAAGAGAGAGGTTTCAATATGATCGTAGGGGAACAAAAACCGCTGGAAGAGATAAAGGGGTTTCTGGATGGCAGTCAAAAAGTGCTGGTCGTTGGTTGCGGCACCTGTGTGACTGTCTGTTTTGCCGGAGGCGAAAAGGAGGCACAGATCTTGGCGGCCTCGCTCCGGATGAGCACTGCCCTCACTGGTGCACCCAAGGAGGTCACCGATGTCACCGTGCAGCGCCAGTGCGAATGGGAATACCTGGACCTGATAAAAAACGAGGTTCAGGAGGCAGACATCATCGTGTCCATCGCTTGCGGAATCGGCGTGCAGGCAATGGCCAAGCACTTTCCGGACAAATGGGTGGTGCCAGGGCTGAACACGACGTTTCTGGGGCTGCCCGAGGAACAGGGTATTTGGACCGAGCAATGCCAGGCATGCGGAAACTGCATTCTGGCCCTCACTGGCGGGATCTGTCCCATAGCTCGATGCTCGAAGCAGCTGCTCAATGGACCCTGCGGCGGTTCGGAGAAGGGGCTTTGCGAGGTCAAGCGAATAAAGCGGGAGCACGGGCTGCCCGTCATGCAGACAGATGCTCGCGGCCGAAAAACCCCCGTGATCGAGGATGTGGACTGTGCCTGGCACCTGATCCACGAGCGCCTAAAGGCGTTGGGCAAGCTGGATATGCTCACGCAAATACAACCACCCAAAGATTGGTCTACGGCAAGGGATGGCGGTCCTCGGCGGATTGTCCGTGAGGACCTCATGTTGTTGGATGAGGGATAACATGTCGGCACAGGATTCAAATGGCTACAAATCTGGCGGGAATCTGGAAAAGGTACTGCGGGGAGGTTACTTTGCGGTAACCGGGGAGCTGGGTCCGCCGCAGAACGCCGACGGCGACCACATTCGGAAGAAGGCATCCCACCTGCGCGGAGTGGTGGATGCGGTCAACATCACGGACAACCAGACTGCGGTCGTGCGCATGTCCTCTCTGGGAGCGGCATTCGTGGCGATCCAGGAGGGCCTAGAACCGGTCATGCAGATGACCTGTCGTGACCGGAACCGGCTGGCTATGCAGGCCGATTTCCTGAGTGCGTACGCATCTGGTGTGCGCAACATGCTGGCGTTGACGGGTGACCATCAATCGTTTGGAAACCACCCTACGGCCAAGAACGTTCATGACATTGACTCGCTCCAACTGATTCGCATGCTGCGGGATCTCCGGGATGAGAAAAAGTTCGAGTGTGGTGAGGCGATCAAAGGACAAGAACCCCGGTTTTTCATCGGCGCGGCTGCCGCTCCAGAAGCGGGTCCGACCGAATACCGACCATACCGCCTGGCAAAGAAGGTGGAGGCTGGGGCGGACTTTGTGCAGACCCAACTGGTGTACAATGTGGAGGCATTTAAAAAGTTCATGGAGGTGGTCCGGCAACTCGGGCTGCACGAGAAGCTATTCATCTTGGTCGGTGTCGGGCCACTCAAGGGCCCGGCCATGGCACGGTACATGCGCGATTTCGTGCCGGGAATCACCATGCCGGACCACATCATTGAGCGGATGGAGAACGCAGCGGCGAATATTCCCAAGGAAGAAAAGAACGCCCGTAACCAGGCCTGGCGAGACGAGGGGATCAAGGTCTGCATCGAGATCATCCAGCAGGTGCGTGATATTGAGGGCGTGGCCGGCGTGCACGTGATGGCCATCGAGTGGGAAGAGGCGGTAAGGCCGATTGTGGATGGAGCTGGCCTGTTGCCCCGGCCGGCGGTGGACTAGATGACGAGCATCCAGTGGATGAGGGCTTGCCCCTCAAGCGCTGCACTCGTCGCTACCAGTGAGGCGACGCAATGACTGTTGAGATCAAAGCAGATCTGGCCCGGATCATCGAAAAGAAAACCGGGCAGAACGCGTTTCTTTGTTACCAGTGCATCCGCTGTACCAGCGGTTGTCCGCTGACCGATTTTTTTGACTATACTCCGAACGAGATCATGCGCCTGGTGCAGATCGGGGACGAGGAAACGGTCCTCAACGCCAAGACACCCTGGCTTTGTGCTGCCTGCCTGACCTGTTCGACCCGTTGCCCTCAGGGGCTAGACATTGCGCGCATCATGGAGGCTCTGACTCAGGTGGCACTGGAGCGGGGCATCAAACCCAAGGTGCCCGAGGTGGCGCTCTTTAACAAGGTGTTCCTCGCCGATGCCAACATCTTTGGCCGGGTCTACGAGCTGGGCCTCATGGGTTCCATGAATGTCCTCAACACAGTGAGGACGATGGAGCCCAAACGGATGCTCGCCGACATGGACCTGGGTCTGGAGATGTTCAAACGAGCCAAGATCCCGGTGATTCCGGGCTTTGTGCGAACCCGTCTGGACAAGGTGGAGGTTCGGCACCCAACGGAAAGGCAGGTGGGCTACTTTCCCGGCTGTTCGTTGCATGCCATGGCCAGGGAGTTTGACCTTTCCTTTAAAGCGGTTGCCGAGGTGCTGGACGTGGAACCGGTCGAACCGGAGGGATGGACCTGTTGCGGCTCCAGCCCGGCTCACCACGTTGACCATTACTTGGGCGTCAGATCGCCCATGCTGAACCTCGCGCTGATTGAAAAGAGCGGGTTTCATGAGGTTGTTGCGCCCTGTGCGGCCTGTTTCAATCGCTTTCGCACCGCGCTCCATGAGATACGAGAGGATGATGCGCTGCGGTCGCGCGTCGATAATGATCTCGGCTACCGTTACCAGGACAAGGTTGACGTCCGCTCGATCTCGGAATGGTTGGCGAACGAGATCGGCGTCGAGGCCGTCAAGGCCAAGGTCACCAAACCGTTACAAGGGCTCAAGGTGGTTAGCTACTATGGCTGTCTGTTGACTCGGCCGCCGCACATCACCGGCCATCCCAACCACGAATACCCGATGGACCTTGACCTGGTTTGCGGAGCGTTGGGCGCCGAGAGCTTGGACTGGGACGACAAAACCATCTGTTGCGGTGGCAGCCTGGCAGTCCCTGCCAAAGAAGTCATGCTCAAGCTTAGCCAAGACATCGTTGAGCAGGCACAGGCCGTGGGTGCAGATGCTATTGTGGTTGCCTGTCCCCTGTGCCAATCCAACCTGGACGGCCGCCAGATTCAAATGACTACGCTGGAGCGCCGAACACCGATAATCTACGTCACCCAGTTGATGGCGCTGGCCTTTGGATTGGGCGAAAAGGGCACGGTGTTCAAACGAAATGTGGTTGATCCGCGGCCTCTGTTGCAGGAAAAGGGGTTACTTTAGGGTGTGATGCCTGGGTGACCTGCTCACCGAAGGGCAGGTCTCCCTGTTTGCTCTGATCCCAGTTCTGGATGAAAATCCTGATATTCTCGGACCTCCATGCTCATTGGGAGGCGCTGTTTTGGATGCAGCGGGTGGAGTCCAAACCCGATGCGGTCCTGTTTGTGGGCGACATTGTGGGTTTTGGGCCGGATCCGGTGCTGTGCACCCAATGGATCCGCGCCAATTCCACTGCGGCGGTTCAGGGAAACCATGATTATGGGGTGGCCAACAACGTCTGCGGCGGGATCCCAATTGAGGTCCATGACCTGGCTCTGGCAACCCATTCTCATGCCTGGAAGGTCCTTCCCAAAGCGGAGATGGACTATCTGCGGAACATGCCGCAGCAGGCAACCGTCACCCTGGGCGGGGCGCGATTTCACCTGGTTCACGGAACCCCGGTGGAGCCCATGTATGGCGTAGCGAATCTACTTTTCTCGCGTCAGGATCACCTCCGGTCACTTTTGGCGGACACGCCGGCCGAGACGGCTGACGTGGTGCTGATGGCCAATACCCATGTTCCGGCGATACGACAGCTAGATCGAAAACTATTGGTCAACCCGGGCAGTCTGGGCCAGCCGCGGTACGGCGTGCCAGATCCGACCTACGCTATCTGGGAGGACGGCAATGTGCGTATCCGGCACTTGCACATCTCTCACGATCAGACCATCGCCAAGATTGGTCTCTTGCCGTTGGAACCTTCCATCATCCAACGGCTGCAGGAGATCTTGATGACGGGACATCTGGTATTGCCAAAGGGGATGACAGTCGAGGAACTCAAGCGCAAACACGAGATGGCACACGGCGCGTATTGGTAGACACAAGTGTGGAGGCTAAACCATGTTGGTTAGTGACCTGATGACACCCAATCCTGTAACAGTCCTACCCGGGGTTTCGGTGGCAGCAGCGGCGGAAACGATGGAGAAGCGTGGGATCCGGCACCTTCCGGTGGTGGATGAGCGTGGTGCGCTTGTTGGCCTGGTGACCAGGCCGACGCTTGCCCGGGCTTTGCCGGGTACTGGAACCCATCTGACCCGGTTCGAGTACAATTACTTGATGGCATCGACGCAAGTGGGCGAGGTCATGATATCTGAGCCGGCCTGCATCGCGCCGGATTCAGCCGCCGAGGAGGCGGCGCGCATCATGAACGCCAAACGGATCAGCAGCCTGCTGGTGGTGCACGAAGGACAGCTTAATGGGATCATTACCGACACGGATATCTTTGGCGCCCTGTTGGTTCTCATGGGTGCCCGCCGGCCGGGGGTCCGGTTGACCGTTCATATCCTGGACCGTGCCGGACAAATGGCCAAGGTCACGTCCGCTATCGCAGAACGGGGCGGTAATCTATCCGCGGTAGGCGGCTGGTATCTGAAAGACCGGCCGGAGATTTACGGTGCGATCCTCAAGGTGGAGAATCTCACCAAGGAGCAGGCAGTGGCTGCCATAAGTAACCTGGCCGATGTGAGGGTGGTGGATGTTCGTGGAGAGGAGGTTTTCCACCAACAGAACGTGGCCAGGTAATTGCCGGTGCGTACAAGGCTCTGATCGGGCCGGCACCGTCGGGTCCAAGACGCAAGGAGGTATGATGCCCGTCAAGGTACCTTGGATGAAAGGGGTTTTTCCAGCGCTGGTGACTCCCTTTTTCCGCAAAACGGAAGAGGTGGACGAAGCAGCCTACCGGAGACTCATTCGGCATTGTCTGCCGCAGGTCAACGGTTTGGTGACCAGCGGCACGACCGGTGAGTTCAACTATCTCTCAAGGCAGGAACAGCAGCGATTGGTGGAGATCGCCGTGGAAGAGGCCAACGGGAAGCCGGTAGTCGCTGGGTGTGGCGCCGAGGGCACAGCCGGGGCTATTGCGCTGGCCAAGGATGCTGCGCAAGCGGGTGCAACCGGAATTCTGGTGGTCACTCCCTATTTCATGCACCCCTCGGACAAGGGCGTCTTTCAGCATTTCCACGACATTGCTCGGGCGGTGGACATCCCGATGATTCTCTACAACATACCCCAGGTGGTAGACCGATACCTGCCCCGCCCGGTGGTGGAGGATTTGGCGGATCTGCCTACCGTGGTTGGCATCAAGGATTCGTCAGGCGATCTGACCTACACCATGGAGCTGCTGGAGTATGTTGGCGACCGAATCGACGTGTTCGTGGGACATGATGAGGTAGTGCTGCCCGCCCTGGCAGGCGGCGTCAGCGGAATGATCTTGGCCAGCGCCCAGGTTTTTCCAGAAGTCTGGCAGGCAGTGCTGCGCCTGGCCGCGGAGGGGAACTTGGCCGCTGCTCGGCGGGCGCAGATGCAGGTGCAAAAACTCTCGCGCATCTTCTGCCGGCATGGAGGGGGCGTCGCCGTCAAAGCAGCGCTCAAGATGATGGAATTGGACATGGGGCCACCCCGCCGTCCGCTCAAGGATGCTGGCGGTGCGCTGCTGCACGAGACACGGGCAGAGATCCAGCTAGAGCTGGAAAGGTTGGGCAAGATCGCATCGGGCGTATCGGCGGTGACCTACCCAACCGGGCCGCTTGTTGACCGTTTCGCTGATCTGGAAATCACGGCCGAGATCATCGCAACGCACGAATTGCGCACCGGCAGCGGTAGTGCAGGCGACGGACTGCACCAAGTGCAAATTGACCTTGTCGCTGGACGGAAAAGCGGTCCGTTGGGAGATGCGTACGCGCTGCAGTTGACCTATCCGCTGCACGGCCGCGAAGCACTGACCGCCATCCTGGAACCTAACCTCACGGTTCGGCCATCGACGCTGATCCTTCCGACACTGCCGCAAAAGAACCTGCGGCAGGCGAACATGATTTACGGCCCGACCCAACTGGGGGTGGCTCGCGCTATCGTGGATTTGCTGCAGTTGGGGTTGATTGGACCAGACTCGGTGCAGAATGACGTTATGGTGGCCTTGGCTACGCTTCATCCCAAGGCGCTGGACCGGCGTGCTCTGTACCATGCCGCCTATCAGGCAGCGCGTGGCGCGGTGCAGCAGGCCTTCACCCAGGAGGTGAGATAATGGGGTACAAAACCGAATGGCTGCAAGGCATCTTTCCGGCCCTGGTGACCCCGTTTGACCATCATGACCGTTTTGATGAGGAGGCATACCGTCGACTCATCCGCTGGGTGCTGCCCTATGTGAATGGCGTGGTGCCGGCAGGTACGACCGGTGAGTTTTGTTATCTCACGCCGGCCGAACGGCTGCGAGTCATAGAGGTGGCAGTCGATGAGGTAGGCGGTCAGGTGCCGGTAGTCGCCGGTACCGGGGCTGCTTCTACGCGTCAAACGGTAGAGCTCACGCGTCAGGCACAACTGGCAGGGGCTGCTGCAGCTCTGGTGGTTGCGCCGTACTATCTGAAACCTTCGTTCAACGAGGTGTACGACCATTTCCGACAGGTCGATGCTGTTGGTTTGCCCTTAGTCCTCTACAACCTGCCCCAGTGCGCCGGAACGCATTTTCGCTGGTGGACGGCAGAGGGAATGTTATTGGACCTGGAAAACGTGATCGGTATCAAGGATACGTCCGGTGACATGTCGTTCATGGCCGCTCTGTTTGAGAAGGTGCGGGGCAAGGTGAGCATCTTTACCGGGCATGACGAGGTGGCGCTGGCAGCGTTTGCCAGCGGCGCCGATGGCGCCATTCTGGCCAGCGCCAACCTGATTCCAGACGTCTGGCAACGCATCTTGCAGGCGGTGCGATCGGGTGATCTGGCCGCTGCTCAGGCTGATCAGGAGCGCATTCAGAAACTGGTGCGGATCGTCACCCAAACCGCCGGGTCGCAGGCCGTCAAGGAGGCGCTCACGGCGATGGGTCTGCCCATGGGAGAATCGCGCCATCCGATTGTTCGCGGAGATGCGTTCAAGCGCGAAGATTATGAAGAACTCCGGCTTCAGTTGGAGGTGCCTGGGATAGACAAGATCATCCGTCAACCCGTCACCTATGACCTCAGCTCAAGAACGGTGCGCACGGCCGTATTCTCGACGCCGCAGACGCCCAACTTGGTGGACGGCTGGGAGATGAAGGTGGGCGAAGGATTTGCCGGGCCGCCCTTCCAGGAGTTGGCTCACGTGGACCTTTTGATCGGCCGGAAGGACGGGCCAGTTGGCCGGGCTGTGGAGCGCTCATTGGCCGGGTGGGGTGAGGCCCGGGGTCTGAGAATCATCAATGACCGGCCGCGCACGCTGCTGGTCCCAACTGTCACCCTGCGGTCTGCTCGAAGCAGAGAACTATTCTACGATCATGCGGCTCGGGGAGTGAATTTGGCCATCAACCTGAGCCAGCAGGATGGCTTTCTGCCGGAGGAACTGCTGGACGATATTGTGATAATCGCCAACGTTTTTGTCCATCCATCGGCCTGCATTGCCATGAGGGTCTTTGGCAACAATTACAAGGCCACCCGGCATGCTATCCGCAAGGCCATCGAGGGCCGGCCGACGACTGAGGAACTGATAGCCGAAAAGGATGCGGCGCGGCACCCATTTCGGTACGCACCGTAGTCTGGTTCTCTCGCATGGGGCACACCTGGACCCAGGTCAAACCTGGGTCCAGGCTATTGGCTGGCCAGAAGCGCCTCGAGATCGGCATAACTCTTTAACGCGGCCACGCTCTCCAGGAACGCCTGCAGCGATGGGCTCTTTTGGCGCAAGGCGACCACCGCTGGACCAACTGGGTCCTCACCCTGTTCGCCAGGCTCGTCCGCATATGCACCGTAGAATGCAAAGTAGGCTTGATTGAGTTTGCGGATCTGGTAACCGTTCGCCCAAAATACCTGGCGCCGGGCTTCCATGTGACTTTCTGCCTCGGCAATACGACCCTCTTCCAGCAGTGCGTCCACCGTCAGGCGGGTCTGGCGCATCTCGGCTCGGAAATCAAAGGCCGGCGGAGCGGCGTTGAGGTTTGACGCCGCGGCTCCGGTCTGCGTGAGCGGCGGAATTCGCTCGGGGTAGAACCGGAGCAGAGCTTGGGCACCGATCTCATTACCGACGATACTGGCAGTTGTCTCATTCATGGTGCGCAACTCGGGGTTGGCATCGTATCGAATTCCAAGCGGCCGGAGGGTGAGGTAGTGGTGCGTCCACTCATGAGCCGCGGTGTTCAAGACCCAATCCAGCGCAGTCGATTCGAACAACATGGCAGGGTAGGCTCCCAGACCGCCGATGTTGACGACCAGCGACGAGACCCCCAATTGCTGATCTACTGCGGTTTCTATAGCCAGTCGATCGGCCTCATCCAGCCCATGCACCAAAGGCACGAAGCGGACGGCCTCTATTCGGTCGCGCGGGGAGACAACCAGCATGGCGGGCAACGGGGTGAAGTGCAGCTGCACCGGCGGGAAGACCCGGCCGGCCCACGTCAGACCGGTATCCGCCAGAACGGCTGCGACCTGCTCCTGAATGATGCCCTCGGCCATGGGCTGCACAGCGGCCAAACCACGGCGCGCCTCTTGTAGAATGAGCACCATGTCCGCTGCTGCGCGTTCGGGCGCGCCCACCGATGGGTCCGCATACACGGCAGCCACCTGCGCCTCTAGCCTTTGCACGGAGCTCAACTGCTCCGTCCAATCCACGACGATCCGTTTCTGCAGTTCCGTATCCACATAGGTATGAGGTGGTGCAAGGGCGTATCGCGCCTTGGAGGAAAGCGTCAACAGCTCCCAACTCACAAAGTCAAAGCGGCGGTTGCGGAAAATAGAATCATAGACCGCATCGTCTCCGACCCGGCCCGATCGCTCGCCCGGAAGGGCGATGACAAACGCGCAGACCAAGGCTAACCAGAGAATTCGGACCGATGATCGGCCCAGGTCTCCGGAGCGGCCGGCGGCACGCAGCATCGTCGTGCCGGCTGACACCCCGAGGATCACGGCTGCGCTCCCAAAACCAGGGCCCGGTAATCGGTCAATTGGATGCCCAGTTCAGCGATACGCAAGCGGACCTGGGGATCAAGGAGCGCTGCATAGTCTCCCATGCGCCAGCCCTCCGTTCCCGGATGGCACAAAAGCTCGGTGGTCCCTTCGCCCAGGTTGTCCAGAATGCGCAACAGGTGCGGCACGGTCCTGCTTCCCTCCTGGGAAAAAGATGACTCCCAGTAATTGGTGCGGGCAAGACCGTGTTCCGCCACTATCTGGCGATATCGGCGGCCCATCCGCATGATGAGCCGGCGTGGGAATCCTCCATAAGCGGTGGAGAGTGCGCCTGCCTTGTCTTCCAGCGCGTCGTCAAACGGGAGGCGGACGGCGACGCGGCCGAAATCGACTGCCAGTTGGACGCTTAACCTGAACCAGGCCGGAAACACATAGGGGTAATGGCAATGCAGGTCCAGGTGAGAAGGGTTGCGTCCGGTGTCGGCGATGAAACGTTCGATTTGTGCTCTCCATTCGTCCATCAGTTGGTTGCGGGAGATGAGAGGGTAGCGGAGCAGGAGCCCGGTGCCGTCGCGCATGATGCCGAAATCGTTGACCAGGCTACCGACCCTTTCCACCGGAAGGACCGGCCGCCCGTCGTTCATCACCAGGTGCACGCCGGCGTCCCATTCAGGATGGGCCCGAAGAAGAGCCGCCGCCCGAGGCCAATCGGGTTGGTTTACCATCGCGCTGGTGCTGGTCAAAATGCCGACCTGGAAAAGCTCGGAAATGGCATCTACCGTCCCCTCCGGGCTTCCCAGATCATCAGCGTGGACTATCAGATGG
Organism: Anaerolineales bacterium UBA2181; assembly: GCA_002328075.1. GTDB lineage: Bacteria > Chloroflexota > Anaerolineae > Promineifilales > UBA4811 > UBA4811. The sequence goes on from DCVT01000015.1 coordinate 100,540, forward strand.
CGGGTCATTCGATTTCTCCTATGCTCATCCGGCGGAGCTATTTGTACCCCACATTTGCCGCCGGGTCAATTGGTTGGCCTCCCTTGGCGCGAGGCGCCACCGGCAGTATAATGCGGGAAAAGTGAGGAGCGCGGAATGCGGTTCTTGGTGACCGGGGGAGCAGGATTCATCGGCCGGGCGTTATGCGGCCGACTGGTGCAACAAGGGCACGAGGTGCGGGTGATCGATGACCTCAGTGCGGGGGACGAGAGCGCGTTGGACGCCAGGGTGTTGTTCACTCGCGGCGACGTAAACGACGTTCCCAAGTTGTGGATGTTGCTGCAGGACGTGGATTGTGTCTTTCATCTGGCAGCCAGGGTATCGGTTCCGCAGTCCATCTTGTACCCGCGCGAGTATAACGCTGCCAATGTGGGTGGGACGGTCAGCGTGATGGAAGCCATGCGCGATGCCGGCGTGGGCAGAGTGATCTTTGCGTCCTCTGGCGCTGTGTATGGAGAACACGCTGCTCAGCCTGTCAGTGAGCGAGTGTCAGCACGGCCGGATACTCCCTATGCCGTCAGCAAGCTGGCGGCCGAGCATTACGTGCACACCATCGGCGCGCTGGGGGGCATCGAGACTGTCTGTCTCCGGGTATTCAACGCCTACGGTCCGGGCCAGCAGCTGCCCGCGTCGCACTGGCCCGTGGTAGCGCGATTCATGAGCCAGACGCTGGGTGGGGGCTCGGTAGTCGTGTACGGCACAGGTGAACAGACTCGCGATTATGTCTTTATCGATGACGTGGTGGAGGCTCTGCTTTCGGCAGCCACGGCAAGGCGAGTCGAACGTTGGACGCTGAACATCGGCAGCGGAGTAGAGACCACCGTGTTGGGGCTGGTGCGGGCGGTGGAAAGGGCCACTGGACGAGAGGCGCATGTCCTGTACAACCCGCAAGAGGGTGCGGGTGTGTCACGACTCTGCGCGGACATTTCGCTGGCCCGCGAGCGGCTGGATTACCGCCCGTCGGTTGGCCTGGATGAAGGCCTGCGGCTCACATTGGAGCGAGACCCACGCTTTTCCGGACGCCACAAACGCCGGTAAGTAGATCCTGGTCACCGCAAAGACGCTGCTTGACATGTGGGGTCGATTTGCTAGTATTGCCGGGCTTGAACCAGGGTAAGAGGAGTTTATGTATGTCAAATCTACTCGAGATCACCGATCAGAATTTCCAGCACGAAGTTCTCGAGTCGCAGGTGCCGGTCTTGGTTGACCTTTGGGCAGTCTGGTGTGGACCATGCCGAATGGTTGGGCCGATCATTGAGCAACTGGCAGACGAATACGCCGGCAGGCTTAAGGTCGGGAAGGTGGACGTGGACACCAACCCCGTGACCCCGCAGGAATACGGGGTGCAGGGAATACCGACGGTCATTCTGTTCAAACAGGGAGAAGAGGTGGCGCGGGTGGTTGGTTCCCGGCCCAAACCTCAGTTTGTCTCGATGATTGAGCCGTACCTGGATTCGGTTGCTCAGGATTGACACGGCTCGCGGCTGCTGGTATAGTATCGCACAATCGAATAAGCAAAGACGTAGATCAGGAATAGTAAGCGTTCAAACGGGGTCACAGAGAGCCGGCGCAGGTGAGAGGTCGGTACCCACGAGGATGCTGAATGGGCCTGGGAGTTGCGCAGCCGAAGCCGAGTAGGTTGCGCCGGAGGCACCACCGTTATCATGGTGAGGGTATCGCTCCGAATTCTTCCGGAGCTTGTACCTCACAAGTGGGGCTGGCTATCCACAACGCGCCGTCACTGACGGCGTTTTTTGTTTCTGGATGGCTGCCCAAGCAGGGTGGCACCGCGGGTGTTGTCGAATCACAGCGCTCGTCCTTGATCGGACGAGCGCTGTTTCTTTTGCCGCAGTGCCGGTTTGAGCAAGCATACGAGGTGAACCTGTTTTGATAGGCGTGTCTTTTGTCGAGGACAAGCTGCACCCGCATCAGTCAGTTCAAAAAAGGAGCAGAGCAACATGACGCAACAGCGATTCTTATTGCACGAACACGAGCTGCCCACGCACTGGTACAACATCATTGCGGACATGACCAACCCGCCGCCGCCATACCTGCACCCGGCCACCCTCCAACCATTGAGCCCGGAGGACCTGGCGCCGATCTTCCCGGCTGAGCTTATCCGACAGGAAGGAAGCAGCGAAAGATGGATCGAGATTCCGGATGAGGTGCGCCATCTCCTTCAGATGTGGAGGCCAACTCCTCTTTGCCGAGCGCTCCGCTGGGAAAAGGCGCTGGATACGCCGGCCCGAATCTATTACAAATGGGAGGGCGCTTCGCCTCCCGGTAGCCACAAACCCAATACCGCCGTAGCCCAGTGTTACTACGCGCGGAAGGAGGGGTTGCGCGGGTTCGCCACGGAGACAGGCGCGGGCCAATGGGGGAGTGCCCTCTGTTTCGCTGCCCAGTTCTTTGGCCTAGAGTGCCGCGTTTTCATGGTTACCAGCAGCTATCACCAGAAACCATACCGGCGGGTGGCCATGGAGACCTGGGGCGGCTCTGTAGTCCCGAGCCCGAGCAGCATGACCCAGGCTGGACGGGCGATCCTGGCGCGTGATCCCGAGACCAGCGGCAGCCTGGGAATGGCCATAAGTGAGGCCATCGAATACGCGGTCACCCACGAGGGGTTCAAGTACTCGTTGGGCAGCGTGGTCAACTTTGTTCTGTTGCATCAGACGGTCATTGGGTTGGAAGCTCAGAAACAGCTAGAGATGGCTGGGGACTATCCGGATATCGTGATTGCGTGCGCGGGCGGCGGTAGCAATGCGGCCGGCCTGATGTTTCCTTTCCTTAAGGAAAAGCTCAACGGCTCCCGGCCGAACCTGCGGGCGCTCTTTGTGGAATCGACTGCCTGCCCCAGCATGACGCGCGGGCTGTATGCCTACGATTGGGGCGATACGGCCAAGACGGGGCCTGTGGCCAAAATGCGGACGGTAGGTCACGGGTTTGTCCCAGCGCCGGTGCACGCCGGCGGCCTTCGGTACCACGGGATGGCTCCCAGCATCTGCACCCTGTTGGAGCAGGGTTTTGCCGAAGCCCGTGCTTACCAGCAGAACGGCTGCTTTGACGTGGCGGTTGGATTTGCCCGCGCCGAAGGGCTCATTGTGGCGCCCGAGACTGCCCATGCGCTGCGCGCAGCATACGACGAGGCGCTAGCCTGCCGGGAGTCGGGTGAATCCAAGGTGATCCTGCTGAACGCAAGCGGACATGGGCATTTTGACCTGGCAGCATACGACTCGTACCTACAGGGGGCTCTGCCCGACCATGACCTGGAGGAGGACCAGATTCGGCGGGCTTTGCTGGAACTGCCAACGGTTGCGGGTTAGAACCTGTCTCACGTGGGATCAGGCCGCGCGCTGGCGGCCTGATCCACTCTACGGTTTTGTGATGGTCAGGTTGTCAAACGACACCATGACACCTGGTTCGTCGAACGAGCCTGCATTCAGGCCAATGGCGCCTCGGGAATAGGTCTTGTCGTCCGCCTCAGTCAACTGCTCACCGTTTACCCAGAAAACAAAGTGGCTCCCCTGGGCCAGGACGCGAATTCGGTTTGTGCTTGCTCCCTGATGGATGGCCGTTGAGGGAACCCAATCTCCGGTCAACCAAGTCCATCTGCCTCCACCGGTGGGGTCTCGCCGTGTCACCGCATAGTACCCGTCACCGCTGATGTCAAAACGGTAGTAGGCTGTTGGGTCCTGGACCCGGAAAAGCACACCATAGCTGTTGTTATTCGGCCCTGAAACCTGGGTAGCTTCCACCTCCAAAACAAAGTCCCCAAACGTCCGGTCTGTGAGTTGTGCCCAGGTCACCAGGTTGGGCTCAAGGACGTTAAGCAGGAGCTGGCCATCCGCAATTCGGGCGCTTGCCTCCAGGTCAGCCTCCAGCACCCACTGAGATTGGCTATCGTCAAAGCCGTCCCGGTAGAGGGCACCATTGGCGCCGGTGGCCAGCGGCAAGACGGAGCACTGCGCCATGCCTAGCAGGCTGGTCGTGAACACCAAGAACCACACTAAGCGCAGACTCACTCGACTATGCGCCATTTTACTTGGCCTCCTGGCCGGGCCCGGAAACCTCCCAGGCCAGCAGATTGTCAAAACGAATCTCTGTCGCGCCGTCCGAGTATGTGCTTACCAGGAAACCGACGTCGCCAGAGGTCAAATCGGTGTCCGAGACGCTGGCCAGTTGCTGTCCATTGACGTAAAGCGCCAACTGGTCACCGTCGCACAGCGCCCGGATTTCGTTCACGGCATCGGGGCCGGTCTGAATTGCCTCACTGGGGAGAAGGTAGGTGCCATCGCCCGACAGCACCAAGAACGGCGATGCGCCGATCACCTTGACAATGGCGTAATAGCCGTCGCTGCTGACCAGAAATGCGTAAAAATGGTTCAGGTCCCGGTAGCGGCAGAGCAACCCATGATTGTTATCCGATGATCCATCTGCCAACCGGGCATCGACCTGCAATAGCACGTTATCCCATTCGGCGCCGACGACTGAAACCGCCGACGTATTGATCTGATGTACCACCATGGAATACTCGCTGCCGGAATAACCAGCCGAAGCGTCTTTGCGGTCGTACTGATCCCAACCGCACGCGGTATCATTGAAATTGTCTTCCAACAGAGCCTTGTCCGTGCGGCACCGTTGGACATTGCTGCTGCAAGTTGAGGCAACCAGGAGCAAGACTAACAGAAAGAGATGGTGACTGCGGATCATGGGTGCGACTCTCAATGTAATCAGTCGTCAAGCGGGTCGATGTACCCAACCGATACCGGAATTATGGCCATCTTGATCGCCTTGTCAAGCGATGGGACAAACGGGGGTGTCAGCCAATCTCAGATTCAGAATCTGTGATACGCAGGCCTTGACATGTCGCCCAAAAAGGCGTATACTATACCCTAGTATAGTATAAAGGCAGAAAGAAACACAGTGCAAGTAATCGCCGATGAAGTCAAAACCGACTTGCGAACGCGCCTGCGACGTATCGAGGGTCAGATGCGAGGCGTACAAAAGATGCTGGACGAGAACCGAGACTGCCAGGAGGTTCTGCAGCAACTGGCGGCAGCGCGCGCGGCGTTTCAGAACGCAAGCCTGATTTTCGCGCGCAATTATGCACTGCAGTGTCTGCACGATCCGCAGGCCAAGCTGACCGACGAGGAGATGGTCGAGCAGTTGGTGTCGGTTCTATCCAAAGCGTAAATCAATCCAGGAGGTGTATCATGCCCATGCTAGACGAAAAGATCCGGCAGGAAGTCCAAAACGCGCTGGGTGAATTGGCGGACCCCGTTCGGCTGGTTGTTTTTACTCAGGAGTTCGAATGCCAGTTCTGCCGCGAGAATCGGCAATTGGCCGAGGAGGTAGCAGCGCTGAATCCCCAGATCAGCACCGAGGTGTACAATTATGTCTTGGACAGGGTACAGGTGGAGCAGTATGGAATCGATCAGATTCCGGCCATCGCCGTGATCGGTGAGAAGGATTACGGAATACGGTTCTATGGCATCCCATCCGGTTACGAGTTTGGCTCCTTGATCCAGGCGATCCAGTTGGTGAGCGCTGGCCAACCGCTGCTGACTGATGAGGGTCTCAAGTTCATCGAGAGTGTTGAGCAGCCGTTGAACCTGCAGGTGTTTGTCACACCGACGTGTCCCTACTGCCCTCAGGCAGTGCTGCTGGCTTTCAACCTGGCGCTGGCTAACGATCAGGTACGGGCGTCGATGGTTGAGGCCAGCGAGTTTCCTCATCTGGCCATCAAGTACCAGGTGATGGGGGTGCCGCGCACTGTCATCAACGAAGACTATCACATCGAGGGAGCGGCGCCAGAGCCGATGGTATTGGACAAGATTCGCGAAGCATTGGACGAAAGCGAGTAGAACAAGTGGCTGGAAAAAAGCAGGTCCGTGTGAACACTGTTTGGCAAGGTGGGTTCGCCTTTTCGGGCTCAAATGAGGCCGGTCAGACCGTCCTTATGGACTCTCCACTGGCCGAGACGGGACCCAAGGGCCCCTCGCCCATGCAGTTGTTGCTGATCAGCCTGGCAGGCTGCACCGCGATGGACGTCATCGGCATTTTGGAGAAAAAGCGACAGCGGGTGACCGGTTTTGAGGTCAACGTGGTGGGGGATCGAGTTCCAGATCCTCCTCAGCGTTTCGAAAACATCGAAATGGAGTTCGTCGTGCGCGGCCATCAAATAGATGCGGTTGCGGTGGAGCGAGCGATTGAACTCTCTGAAAACAAGTATTGCTCAGTTTCAGCCAATCTGCGTCCGTCGGCTCGAATATCATCGCGGTATCGCATCGTAGAGGAGAACTGACCATGGCGGTGACGGTCAAGTGGTTGGAGAGCCGGCAGTTTGTCGGTACTGACAGCACGGGTCATTCGGTGGTGCTGTCGTCACCGGCCGATGGGGTAGGGGTGAAACCTTCGGATCTGCTGCTGTTAGCGCTCGCCGGATGCACTGCTTACGACGTGGTGGACATACTGGAAAAGAAGCGGAAAAAACTGCGAAAACTTGCCATTGAGGTGAGTGCTGAACAGGAAAAAGAGCCACCCTGGACCTTCCGTCGCATCCATGCGGTGTACCGGCTGACCGGTGACCTGGACGAGCGCGCGGTTCGTCAAGCCATCCAACTCTCCGAGGAAAAGTACTGCGCGGTTGCTGCAACGCTGCGTGGTGCAGCCCAACTCACCTCCGAGTACACCATCGATCGTTAGTCGCACCGGTTTGTCGGGCTGCTTGGCGCGACATGCCGGCTGCTGAACTGGGACGCTCGATCGATTCGTGACCGGTTCCGGTGTTGGTGGTCCGCAAGTGGTCTGACATTGGCGCTACCGAGCCTAGGCTGTACAGGGTTAGCAAATGACTGATGATACCGGCCGATACGATGTCACGCGGTACCAGCGCCCGTCGGTGACTGTTGACGTAGTCATATTCACGCTCTGTAACCAGGAGCTGCAAGTGCTGCTCATTCAACGGGCGCGGTGGCCATATGAAGGTTGCTGGGCGCTTCCTGGTGGTTTTGTTGAGATAGATGAGCCGCTGGAGAGGGCAGCTGTCCGTGAGCTGGAAGAGGAAACCGGCGTGACCGACGTCTATCTGGAACAGCTATTCACGTTTGGCCGGACGGATCGGGACCCGCGCAGCCGCGTCATCACGGTGGCGTACCTGGCTTTGGTGGCAGCCGAGCGCATCCGGCCGCGTGCTGGTGATGATGCAACCGATGCCCGTTGGTGGTCGACGTACGCCTTGCCCGCGCTGGCGTTCGACCACAGGCAGATTCTGGATTATGCGCTTACCCGTCTGCGCTACAAATTGGAATACACGGCGGTCGGTTTTGAATTGTTGCCCCAAGAGTTCACCCTGGCTGAGCTGCAGGGGACGTATGAGATCATCGTGGGGGAGACACTGGACAAGGCCAACTTTCGGAAGAAGCTTACCCGGGCCAATGTGATCGAGCCCACAGGTCAATTTCGCCAAACCGCCGGCCGGCCTGCGCGCCTTTACCGCTATCGCGAAGATGCTGTGGCGGAGGTCAAAGCACGCCGACTTTTTCCTTGAGCTGACCCCACCAGGCAGATCGTTGACAACCCGAATCCGGGCGTTATACTTTTGGTAGTTGGTACATTAAATACTGCCGGGATAGCACAGCGCCAACAGCGCCTAATTGAGGAGCCAAGGATGGATACGGTGACGCTGATCAACAAGAGCCGACCGTTCCTGGAGTGGGTGGTGGGCTGGTACAACGGATTGGTTCGCCTGCCACTGACAGAAGTAGTGGTTAAACCAGAGCGGACGGTGGTACTTGCGGTTGATGTGTTGCGTGGTTTCTGTTATGAGGGTCCGCTCTCCAGCCCGCGTGTCGCGGCAATTGTGCCTCCCATTGTGCGCCTGTTCCGGGCGGCGTATGACCTGGGTGTTCGGTCGTTTGTTCTGCCGCAGGAAGCGCATCCGGCCGATGCCATCGAATTTGATAGCTATGGGCCCCATTGTATTGCTGGCACGCGAGAGGCCGAGACCGTACCCGAATTGTTGGAGCTGAGTTTTGCCGACCTGTTTGTGGTGGTGCCCAAGAACTCGGTGAACCCGTTTATGGAGACCGGTTTGGGTGACTGGCTGGATGCTCACCCGGAACTCGACACCTATATTGTTGTCGGTGATTGCACCGACATCTGCACCTATCAACTGGCCATCAACCTGCGGCTGCGAGCCAATGCCAGGCAGCGAGCCGGGGTGCGGGTCATCGTGCCGGCGGACGCAGCGGACACGTACGACCTGCCGGTTCCCGTGGCGGCGCAACTCGGTGCGGTGCCGCATGACGGTGATCTCTTGCATCTGCTCTTTATGTATCATCTCATGCTGAATGGCGTACAGGTGGTGGCCGGGTTTGAATAGGCCTTGCCATATTATGTCGTCAGATCGTGCTGACATGGAGGCAAAGATGGAACGCGTTGCAGTGCAGATCGCCGATTGGATGCGTGCATATGCGGCCTCGGCTGGTGCCTATGGATTTGTGGTCGGCCTGAGCGGCGGGGTGGATTCGGCCTGCACCGCCGCCCTTGCCCAGAGAGCAATGGGGAGCGCGGTGTTGGGTGTCGTGATGCCGTGCCACTCTGACCGGTTGGACAGCGAGTTCGCCGAGATGGTGGCTATCGCCCTGGGGCTGGAAACGGTCCATGTGGACTTGAGCCCGGTGTTTGACCAGATGCAGCAAGTGCTATCGCTGGCCAAGACCGAGGCAGGCGGCTCTGGTGAGCGCTCGATGGCACAGGCCAATATCAAACCGCGGTTGCGCATGCTGACACTGTATTACTATGCTGCAGAGCGTGGCTACCTGGTGGCGGGAACGGGCAACAAGTCCGAGATCATGATCGGTTACTTTACCAAATATGGTGACGGCGGCGTCGACCTGGAGCCCTTGGGGGACTTGTACAAGGGTCAAGTGCGAGCGCTGGCTGCTGTCCTGGGAGTCCCGACCGCGGTCATCGACCGAGCGCCTTCGGCCGGATTGTGGCCCGGTCAGACCGACGAGGGCGAAATGGGGATTCGCTATGACCAGCTGGATGCGGCCCTGGCTGCTATCGAATCCGGCTACAAGGGTTCGGTTCCGCCCGACCTGCTGGCGCGTGTCCAGGATATGATCGATGGTTCGGAGCACAAGCGCCGTGTACCGCCAATCTGCCGGCTGGGGCTGCGATAACACGGAAACCGGCGGGTCCGCGCATCAGGCGGCGAGTATCATGGAATTGGTCTGGCCTGGAGCCACCGGCGAAAAGCGCCTGGTGCGCTGAGGGCAGACGCGGCACTGGATCCGTGGCCAAAGAAGAAATCTGATGGGAGTGGAATGATGACTCTGTTCAACCGGAGTCGGCTGAGCAATGCCACGTTCAAACTGGACGTAGAACGAATGCGTCGTGGTTGGTACTCGGACAAGTATTTTGCCAACGTTATTGCCATGTTGGAGGGGGTGGCGGATGCCGGACAGTGGCCTGTTCCGCGATATGCTCGACCCCTGGGCCTTTGTCTGGATGACCTCAAGTTGGGCGATATCGAGGTGGAGATGCAGTTCTTCACCCGCCGGCGGCCAAACACGGTGGTCGTGGGCGTTGACAAGGCACTGGCGATGTTACGCCACTGCACTGGGTTTGTGGACCCAGACGGGCGTTTTGTGGAGACCTGGCAAAACCTCAGGGTGGAGGCCGTGCACGATGGTGCCACGGTGTTGTACGACGGAGATCCCTCTCGCATCCAGCCGGTCATCAAGGTTCGCGGCCGGTATCGAGATTTCGCCCTGTTAGAGACCCCGATCCTTGGGATCCTCGGGCGCGCCAGCCGGATCGCCACGAATGTCTACCGAACGCTGGTGGCAGCCCGGGGAAAGCCGGTTCTGTTCTTTCCGGCCCGCTTCGACGTGCACGAGGTCCAGGCGGCCGATGGATATGCCTATAGCGTGGCGGTGCAACGCTTCGCGTATGACCGTGGGGCGCAGCCCCAGTCCTATGTCAGCACCGATGCCCAGGGCGAGTGGTGGGGAGGGCATGGAGGCGGGACGGTGGCGCATGCAGCCATTGCCTGTTTTCTGGGTGACATTTCCGCAGCTATGCTGGCCTTTGCCCGTTTCAGGCCGCCCGAGGTTCCGCGCATTGCTCTGGTCGATTTCGAAAACGATTCGGTAACCGACTCGCTTCGGACGTTGGAGGCGATGTTCAACGAACATCGCCGATGGACTGACGCAGGACAACCAGAACAAGCCCGCAAGTACGTGCTGTATGGCGTCCGATTGGACACCAGCGGCGCAGTCCGTGATGTGAATGTCCCACCTCTGGGTTTGGCCCAACTGGACCTGGGCGTGGTGCCGCGGCTAGTTTTCGCCGTGCGCGAAGCGCTGGACGGCGCGTGGCTGGCGTGGGACCTGCCGGCCGAGTGGGTGGACCGGGCGAAATCCTATTGCCGAGATGTCAGGATCGTGGTCACGGGCGGATTTGACCCAGAAAAAATCGACTGGTTTGAGACCCTGGGTGTGCCGGCGGATATCTATGGTGTCGGTTCCTCGCTCATGTCCAACGATGCCAGCCTGGGCACCAACACTGATTTCACCGCCGATGTGGTACGGGTGCGCGTGAACGGCGAATGGGTGGAGATGGGCAAGGTCGGTCGGACGCCGTGCCACAATCCGGAGCTTGAGCCGGTCGACCTGGCAGGGCTGTGATGGCAGCCTAAATGCCGTCCCACCGTCAGATCGGTGGGTGCCAATGCGTGTGGCTCATGGCGTTGCCGCAAGCAACTCAACTGCGAATGAACCCACGAAGGAGTCCCAGCAACCCTGCGCCAATGAGCCCCACCCCGATAATGATGGGCCATTCGATCCCAAGCGTGATTACCAGCGTCAGACCTCCGAAAAAGAGCAGTGATCCGAGACCGTTGATCCAGCGACCCCTGACGGCCTGGTTGGCCAGACTGGCCACGCCGATGACCAACAGGATGCCAGGGAAGAACCACTTGAACAGAAAGATCATGCCTAAACCGACCAAGAACACGCCGGCTCCCACGGCGTCCGCGTTTTCCGGTTTCATACCAACCTCCTTCTACACCCAAGTCCCTATGTTAGTACGCCGCAGCGATCAATCAGTTGCAGCGCTATTCTGGAAGGATCATGTCATTTTGTTGTGTGGCTCCAAACCCTATGGGTTCACTGATTCGGCCTGAGCACGTAGGCTTGCCCGGCCTTCCCAACCGAGCCCGCATGGCTCGTTCTGCCTGCAACCGGCCGCGGGCAGTAGCCTGAGCGTGTTCCGACTCCATCGGGAAGGATGCCAGCCACCCCCTGAGGTGCCACTCCGGCCCGCCACCCCAAATGCCAAGAGGACCCGTGAGCCAAGCTCACGGGTCCTCTTGCGCACTGTGTCGCCACGGTAGGTCGGCGATCCCTTGGCTCCTCGGGCAGGACTTGAACCTACAACCAACCGGTTAACAGCCGGCCGCTCTGCCGATTGAGCTACCGAGGAACATCAACCTGGCGGTATTATACCAGCATGACCTGCTCCGTCAAGGAGAGGCTCCTTCACCCAGCAGCTGTATGATCACCTTTCGTTGGCGAGGGTGCGTATCCAGGTCCACCAGAATGATCTGCTGCCAGGTTCCCAGCGTAAGCCTCCCGTCGACCACAGGCACAGTCAGGCTGGGTCCTAGCACGGCCGCTCGGACGTGGCTGTGGCCGTTTCCGTCTCCCCAGCGACGGTTATGAGCATAATCGCGATCGGGCGGCGCCATCTCGTCCAACAGCCGGCGCAGGTCGGCCAGCGCGCCGTCCTCGTACTCGATGGTTGTCACCGCTGCCGTCGAACCGGGGCAGAAAACGGTGACGATGCCGTTCTGGAGTTGGCTGTTCTTGACGGCCGCCGACACCGCCGGGGTCAGGTCTCGGATGTCTGCATTGCCCCGCGTGTACAACTCGAGAGTCTCTGCTGTCGCTGTCATCGGCATCTCCAAAGGTTGCTCTGCGCGAGAGGCTGATGGGTGGGGCTGGATCAGCCGGTTGGTCGGGTGAGTCCCAGAATGTGGTAACCGGCGTCCACGTGCAGTGTCTCGCCCGTCACGCCGCTGCCCAGGTCGCTGAGAAGGTAGAGCGCGCTTTTTCCCACCTCGGTTGCGCTGATGCTTCGCCGCAAGGGAGCGCACTCTCCGACGTGGTGCAGCATATCACGAAAGCCCATAAAAGCCCCCGCTGAAAGCGTCTTGACTGGCCCGGCGCTAATGGCGTTCACCCGGATGCCGTCCGGGCCCAGGTCGGCCGCCAGGTACCGCACGCTGGCTTCCAGTGCCGCTTTGGCGGCACCCATCACGTTGTAATGCGGTATCACCTTTTCTGCTCCATAGTAGGTCAGGGTGAGGATGGCGCCGCCGCGGCTCATGAGCGGCCGGGCAGCGCGGGACAGCGCCACCAGCGAATAGACGCTGATGTCCATGGCCGTGTGAAAGCCTGCCCGCGAGGTGTCCAGATAGAGGCCGTTCAAGTCATCTCGTTCGGCGTAGGCAATGGCGTGAACCAGGATATCCAGGTGACCGAAAACCTGGGCTGCCCGGTCGAACACCACCTCAATCTGGCCGTCGTCGGTCACGTCGCAGGGTTCCACGAATCGCGCGCCGAGCTCGTCCGCCAGCGGCCGAACGCGGCGCTCCAACTTGTCGCCGGCATAACTCAGACCCACGTCCGCGCCGGCTTCCCAAAGGCACTGGGCAATAGCCCAGGCCAGCGAGTGTTTGTTGGCGACCCCAAAGACCAATGCTGTTTTCCCTTCCAGTAACCTCATTTGCCGAACCTTCCTTCAGCATGGACGGCCCGACCACGGGCAAGCCGCTGTCGGCCGGTCGGCGGCGCGGGCAGGCCGCCACCGCTATTCATGTGTCCCGATCCGACGTCTGTCTGCCGACAGACCGGCGAGCGGTCGAGACCGTCGGTTCGTCGCGTAACCAGAACCGTAGCGGGTGACTGCGCCAGGGCTCGTGAGCATACGCGACGCCAACGCGTGGGCCGGTTGCAACCCGTTCGGGTGCCACCGGCTCACCCGCGGCTACCAGGATTTGGCCGCGGGGATTGCACACGTCCTCGCCGTTCAGGCTGCCGTCGACCGCCAGGGCCTGGCACAACCGCGCCGGGCCGTTGGTCAACTGGGCGTCCGGCCGGTGGTTGCGCCGAGAGCGCATGGATGGCAGACCGCGCAGAGGAGTGAGGGCTCGTAGCAGGACCGCCCCGGCTTCCTGGCTCTCGCGGCCGACCAGGTTGAGCATCCAGTGCATCCCGTAGGTGAAGTAGACATAGGCGTGTCCCGGCTCGCCGAACATGACCCCGTTCCGGGCGGTTCGACCGCTGCGAGCGTGCGATGCTCCATCGGTCGGGCCAGAATATGCCTCTGTCTCCACGATGCGTCCGACCAGTAGGAGACCATCTGCAAGCTGGCGCACCAACAAGGCGCCCAGCAAGCCAAGCGCCACCCGGTCGGTCTCCTGCGCGTAAAACGAACGGGGCAGAGGGTCCACACGTCAATTCTAACACAACGGACGGCGCCTGCCATTTTGGTCTACCGGAGGCATACAGTATAATATCGTTTGCCCCCACATGGGCACGGAGGCATTCAATTGCAGCGTTGTGGTCGCAAACCGGGTCGCCGAGACCGCCAGCGCGGTGGTTATGGTGGTCTGGGATAACCTGGTGAATCGAGAGCGATATCGCCTCCGCCCAGTGACGCGGTTGGCTTGGCTGATCCTCATCGTGTGCTGCCTGGGTGCCTGCGGTCCTAACCAGGCCCTGGATGGTGTTGCTTTGGCGCCAGTGGTGGTTCACACCGCGGTGATTGGCACGCCGACCGCGGCTGTGCCATCCACCACCCGCTACCTGACCTGGACGCCAACTCAGACCGGTGCCATAGCCAGCCCGATTCCCACCTGGACCCCGTCGGTGACGCCGGCGGTGCCCACCTTGGTGGCCACCAGGATAGCCACCTTCACCCCCCCACGGTTGCCGGCTGACATGAGGGATGGGCGAGATCATTACTGGTTCGACCGGCCGATACCGGCCGATCAGGTTAACTGGACTGACCGCATTTATCCCTACGGGTCCACCCGCGGCGGCCTCTTGCCCACGCACCGTGGAGTCGAATTCATCAACCCGGAGGGGGTGCCAGTCCTGGCGGCGGGAGACGGAACGGTGGTTACGGCCGGCGCAGACGACCAGGTGCTCTTTGGGCCGCAACCAGATTACTATGGCCTGCTGGTGGTGATCCGTCATGAGCAGTTGTTCCATGAGCGCCGGGTATACACGCTTTATGGCCACCTGTCCCAGGTCCTGGTGACCGAGGGGCAGGTGGTGGCTTCGGGCGACACGGTTGGGCTGGTGGGAGGGACCGGCGTGGCTAACGGAGGCGCGCATCTGCATTTCGAAATTCGCATAGGCCACAATGGCTACGAAGAGACCCGCAACCCGGATCTCTGGCTTCGGCCTTTCCCCAACCGGGGAACGCTGGCCGGCCGGTTGCTGTGGGCGGACGGGAGCTATGTGTACGGAGCTCCTCTGTTGGTTCAACGGTTGGACGACCCCACCCGATTCGTCAACCGCACCATCTACACCTACGCCGATACCACTGTAAACCCGGATGACGGATGGCAGGAAAACTTTGCCGCGCCGGATGTGGAGGCTGGCCCGTACCTGGTGACGTTTCGCCATTCGGAATGGGGTCAGGTGCTCCAGGAGGCGGTCTGGGTGTATCCCGGTGAGACGACGTTGGTGACGCTCCAATTACGCCCGCTGGCAACGCCCGAGCCCTCCGGTACACCTCAGTGATTTGACATCGCCCGGGGGCTCTGTTATGCTCTAAATGGTGTCCGAGGCGGCCAGGCGGTCGCGCCCCCTTGCGGGGTGAGGAAAGTCCGGGCTCCACAGAGCGCGGTGCTGGCTAACTGCCAGGCGGAGTGATCCGGCGGTAAAGGGCAACAGAGAGGTAGATTGCCGGTCGGTCGGCAACGACTGATCAGCGAGGGTGAAACGGTGTGGCAAGAGCACACCGGCGGCTGTGGCAACATAGCCGGCCAGGCATCCCCCACCGGGAGCAAGGCCAAACAGGAGGGAATCCATCTGGACGGGGGCTGCTCGTCCCCGTTGACTTTCGGGTAGGCCGCGTAGATAGATGATCGCCACCCCGGCAATCGACCGGGGGACAGAACCCGGCTTATCGGCCGGCTCGGACGCCAGCCAACAACCATGGGAACGCGGGCTCTGGCAGGTGGGTTTGCCAGCGAGCGGGCGCCATGATAGCATTCGTTTGTGCCCGGAGGCCGAGTCTATCAACAGGACCATTCGGGCCGCTGTTCTCCCGGGGAACGGAGTGATGTGTCCGGCAAGACGCCGAGTAACGTATTGGTGATGGAAGGCGGCCATCGCGTGCAGCTGGCGATTGCACTCATGCTGCGGCGCTGGGACTGCCGAGCGGTGACAGCGCGGGACGGTATGCACGGTCTGGTAGATTGCTGCCAGAGCGGGTGGAGCCGGTGCTGACGGACGTCATGATGGTGATGCTGACCCGAACCAGACGGGTGCAGTCAGCCGGTCTCCCGCTCCTATTGGGGCTGGCGGCGTTGGGCGCGATATTGACGCTCTTGGCGGGTTGGCCGGCGCGCGCGGCGGCCGAAATCCTCTATGTGGCGCCGGGCGGAGACTGCGGGGAAGCTGTTCCATGTTTTGCGTCCGTCCAGGCAGCGGTGGATGCCGCGCCTGATTACGCTACCGTCAAGGTGGCGCAAGGCGTGTACACGGGCGATGGATCCCAGGTGGTGCTGGTCTCCCGGCCGATCACGCTGACCGGTGGTTATTCCATCTCTGACTGGAACCTATCCAACCCAACACACCACCCAACTGTGGTGGATGCCGAAAACGCAACCAACCGGCGCGGCGTGGTCATTCATGGTGCGGACGGGGCGCCCATCAGGCTGTCTGGCCTGACGGTCCGGAGTGGCCGGGCGCTCTATTCCAAGGGGGGAGGAGTATACGTGCATTCCGGCGTGGTGGAGATGCGGCAGGTTGTGTTGGAGGACTGCGTCGCGGACACTGGCGGGGGACTCTATCAGGCGGGAGGAAGCCTTACGCTAGCTGAGAGCTGGATAAAGGGCAATCTGGCGCATTGGGATGGCGGTGGACTGGCTTTGGGCAACGGCACCCTCCTCCTGCAAGGCAATCGAGTGCAGGGCAATACCGCAACTCGGCATGGGGGTGGGCTGTCGGTAGCTGCCGGGGTGGTCGAGCTGAGTGGCAACATCATTGCGGGCAACCAGGCCAACAGCGGCAGTGGTCTGGCGGTGGGCGGCGGACAGGTCACCGGAGTCAACGACGTGATTGCCCGCAACGTTTCCCCATGGGACGGGGTGTATGTAGCCGGCAGCGGGTCGGTTCACGCTCGTCATTGGACGTTGGTGAGCAACAGCGGGTACGCACTGACGACGTACGGCGGGCAGGCCCTGCTCACCAACACCCTCGTCGTGTCCCACGCGCTGGTGGGGTTGTGGGGGCTGGATATCACCGCCGACCACACGCTGTTTTACGGAAACGGCGAGCAGTGCGGGGGCGGTGCAATCTGCACCGGAAGTGTGGAGGGGGACCCCGGGTTCTTTAGCCCGGTTGGGTGGAACTATCATATCCGGCCGGGTTCGGCCGCGGTGGATGCGGGGGTCGACGCAGGAGTCTCCTGGGACATGGACGGCGAACCCAGGCCGGCGGGGCAAGGGGTTGACATTGGTGCCGATGAATTGTGGCCCTACCAGTTGACCTTTCTGCCCTTGGTCTGGCGCCTGCCAGCGGTGAATATGCCGGATCCCCTTCCTCCACCGGTTCCGATGACGGGAACAACGCCGTTGAACTGGCCGGCCATCCGTGCGGGGTTGCAGGCGCAGGGCCAGGACCTGGCATTCGTCAAGATTGGGTTTCACCTGGGTGTTGGCGGCAATGCCGTCGGATTTGGCGCTTACCTGGATACGCTGGCGCTTGACGGTGTGCCGGTCATGGTCAAGAGCGTGGACAATTTTGGTGTCTGTGCCGATGCCCTGGCGGCTAATCCAGACAACGTGGTGGTTTTCCGCAAGACCGGTGCCCTAGAACTGCCGAATTATGACCTTCCGCCGGAGCAGTCGGCAGTTCAACACTGGTCCAATATCAAGGCAGCGCTTCCGACCGAGTTTGACAAGCGGACCTGGCTGGAAGTTATGAATGAACCCGACAAAGACCGATCCGATTGGCTGGGCACGTTTGCCTACCACATTGGTCAACAGATGCTCAGCGAAGGGTATCGCTTTGCGGCTTTTGGTTGGTCCTCGGGCGAGCCGGAACCCGAGCACTGGACAACCCCCGGCATGCTGCAGTTCCTCCATCTGGCGGCCGCCAACCCGGACCGGATCGCGGTGGCGGTGCACGAGTACAGCTACACCGTCAATGACATTGCTGAAGGTTATCCGTACCTGGTCGGCCGCTTCCAGGATCTGTTCCGCATCTGCGACGAACACGGCATCCCCCGCCCAACGGTGCTCATCACCGAATGGGGCTGGGAGTACAACCACGTGCCGGCCGTGGTGGACGATGCCATGGACGACATCGCCTGGGCTTCCTGGCTTTATGCCGCCTATCCGCAGGTCAAGGGTGCCGCCATCTGGTATTTGGGCGGCGGTTTTGGCGGAATTGCCGACGAGGCGCAACGGCTCATCGCGCCGGTGCTGGATTATGCTCAAACCAGCTACTTTGTCATCGAACCTGGCCAGGGGCGGGTCGCCCCCGAGCTGTTCCAACCGGGTGCAGCCAGATCGCCCGAGCCGGTTGACCTGCCGGGGAAAACCTGGTTGCCGCAAAAGCCCGGGTGGCTAACGGGCCGCCAACCCTACAGGCAACAAGAACTGCCCGCCGATTAGGTCCACCCCCAGTGCGCGGTCAAATCGGTGGGCCCAACGCCTGGCTGGAAGCAGAACGCCAAACCGCCGGGAAAAGGTAGCAGTGCGTTGGCGGGCGCAATGCTCAGCCCAGCGGTTTATCGGCTATTCTGGGTCCGGACCTCTAGGCCGGAAACCGTGTGATCCCCGCGTGGTCAGGGAACAAACTGAATGTCGTCCACGTAGGTCCAGGTGTTGTACCAACGGTCAAAAGCGCTCCAATTCTCCAGCCGCAGTGTGATATTGCGCCCTGCGTACGGAGCTACATTGACATCAAAATACTCCCACCCCTGCGACTGGGCCGGGTTCGTGCATCCATAGACGACCGTCTGGTTGCCGTCCATCTTGACTACACTTCCGTTGACGACAATCTGGAAGCGGTCATAGTTCTCGTCCACGAATTTGTCCTGACTGAAGATCCGGTACCAGACGCGCAGCTTGGTATAACCGCTGGCCGGCACGCTGATGGTGCGCTGGGCCCAGGCAGAACCGAGGGGAACACCATCGTTGCAGGGGTAGGCCGGGTTGCCGAGCAATGCAGCCGAGGTTCCGGAGTGGCGATCCGCAGTGGTTACGGACTGGGACAGCTCGCCCCCATGCGACCATCCGGCCCAGCCATCCTCAAAGCCGCCGTTGTCCAAGGGATAGTACCTCCCTACCACGATCGGTAGGTAGACTTGGCTCTTCTCCACAACGGTCGTGGCTACGGTGCTGGTCCCGCCGATGTTGCCTGCCAAATCGGTTGCCCTCACGCGGAAGGAGTAATTGTGATCGAACTGCACTGCCACCGGCGTGGATGGCCCAAACTGATCAGACGAGAGGGAGGTGTTAGCATGCCAGGTCTGCCAGGGGTTGTTATCCACCCTGTACTCGACCTGGTACGTCGCGATTCCTGAGCCGGGCGCAGGGTCAGCGCCTGACCACGTGACGGTCCACGAGCGCTGCCAGACCTTGACCGGCGAGCTGACGCTCGCCGAGGGCGCGACCGTGTCGCGGACCGTATTTCCGTCACCGCTGCTCGAGGCGGCCGCCTCCGAGTTGCCGGCGTTGTCCGTGGCTACGGTTTGAAAGTAGTAGGTTCCATCGCCACTCGTTGGGCTGAAACTAAAGGTGCCGCTGGTTCCGGTTGAGCACTGCCCGCTGGCGGTCCAGGTGCCACCGGAGCCGAACTTGTACCAGAGGCAGGTCTGGTTGGGGCCGGAGGCAGCGTCGCTGACCGTCCAGGCCACCGGAATCGGGCCCCCGTTGTCGTAGGCGGGCGGATTGGCCTGGGACGCCGGGGGCAAGGTGTCACGAACCGTGTTGTCGTCACCGCCGCCGGCAGCGGCGGCCTCCGAGTTGCCGGCGTTGTCGGTGGCGACGGTCTGAAAATAGTAGGTTCCGTCGCCCCCGGTCGGGTTAAATTCCCAGGTGCCGCTGGTTCCGCTTGAGCACTGCCCGCTGGCGGTCCACGTGCCACCAGAGCCGAATTTGTACCAGAGGCAGGTCTGGTTGGGGCCGGAGGTGGAGTCGCTGGTGGTCCAACCGACGGGGATCGTTTCGCCGTTGTCGTAGGTGGGCGAACTGGCGGTGGATGACGGGGGCACGGTATCGCGAATCGTGTTTGTGTCACCGCTGCCAGAGGCGGCCGCCTCCGAGTTTCCGGCGACATCGGTGGCAACGGTCTGAAAGTAGTAGGTGCCGTCGCCACTGGTTGGATCAAAGTTAAAGGTGCCACTGGTTCCAGCTGAACACAACCCGCTGGCCGTCCAGGTGCCGCCGGAACCGAACTTGTACCAGAGGCAGGTCTGGTTGGGGCCGGAGGTGGCGTCGCTGGCGACCCATATCACCGGAATGGTCCCACCCGTGTCGTAGGTGGGCGAATTGGCCGAGGACGCCGGGGGGACTGAATCCCGCAATGTCTGCCCATCACCGCTGCCGGAGGCAGCCGCCTCCGAGTTGCCGGCGTTATCGGTGGCCACCGTCTGAAAGTAGTAGGTTCCATCGTCACTGGTTGGTGGGTTGAAATTGAAGGTGCCGCTGGTACCACCTGAACACAGCCCGCTGGCGGTCCAGGTGCCGCCGGAACCGAACTTGTACCACAAGCAGGTCTGGCCAGGGCCGGAGGTAGCGTCGCTGGCGGTCCAACCCACCGGAATCAGCCCGCCGGTGTCGTATGCTGGCGGGCTGGCCGACGACGTCGGCGCTACCGTGTCATACATCGTGTTGGTGTCGCCGTTCCCAGCAGGGCCATCCTCCACGTTATTGGCGTTGTCGGTGGCAACGGTCTGAAAATAGTAGGTCCCGTCTCCGTTAGCGGCGACAAAGTAAAAGGTGGCGGATTCCGCCGTGTTGGTATAGCTGGTGGTGATCCAGTCGCCCGTGCCGAACTTGAAATGCAGGCGCACCAACTTGATCCCGCTGCCGGCATGGCCGTCAGACGCTGTATAGCTCACCGGAATGGTGGCTACCAGAGAATAGTTGGGTGAGACTGCGGTGGAGGTGGGGGGTTGATTGTCGGCGAGAGGAGTCCTGGGGGTCAACGCGTTGGCTGCGGGGTTGTTTGGTGCAACCACGGGCAGTGTAACAACCTGACGCGTCAGGTCTCCGGCAGCCTGGGCTGCGGCGGCTACCGCCGTCAGCAAGAGCAGTAGAGTTACCAGGACGGCTACTACTATCACCGAGGTGCGCCTGATTAGCTGCGCTCGACATCGTGTCGATTGATCAGTCTGGTTCCTCATCGCATTTTCTCCTCGAATCGTCTGCATCGTTCATGTCATCCAGCGTTCAATGACGCGCCACCGCACCGGGCTCACGGGCGTGGTGGAGGTTCAGCGGTCTTGGGTTCGGGCGGCGAAGCGGTTGGGGGGGAACCGCTGTCAGGCGTGTCCGTGATTTGTACCGTAGGCACCGGCGTCCGTGTGCGGGTGCTGGTAGGTCGCGGCGTGGGTGTGTTAGTCAGGGTAAACGTGGGCAGGCGGGTGGGTGTTGCCAGCTCGCCCCCCTCGTCGGTGGGCGCGGCGGTGGGCGATGGCGTGCGCGATGGCGGCGGGGTCTCGGTAGCGAGTGGGGTGGTGGTGAACGTCGGGGACACTGCCAGCGCGGTCGTTTCCATGGAGGGGGCGCTGGTCACGGCGGCAGCCGTCGCCAACACAGTGGGCGTGGCCTTTGATTTGAACGGACCGGCCGTGAACGCCCAAACCCCGCCGACCGCTGCCAGCCCCAGGACGGCCAGAGCGGCGATGCCCACCCAAAGCCCAGCGGAACCGCCACGGTGCGCAACTGCAGAGGGCTTTTTCCCGGGGATCTGCATCAACACCACCGTGATGTTGTCATAACCGCCGCGCTTGCGTGCCAGCAGAACCAGTTCCTCGGCCGCCCTTTGTGGCGTTCGATTCTTCACCATGGTATCCAGAATGTCCGGGTCGGATACCATATCCGAGAGACCGTCCGAGCAGAGCAGCACTGTGTCCCCGGGCTCGAGCAGCAGACCTTGGTTCTGCTCGGACGGTGGAGCTGCCCCATTCCCCGGGAGACGAAGCCTAAGATCTACCTCCATTTCGGACTGGATGCCCATGTACCGTTTGATGACGTTGCGGTTTGGGTGTGACCGGGCTTGCTGGGGGGTCAATCGGCCGGCGTCAATGGCTTCCTGGGCCCAGGTATGGTCAATGGTCAGCTGAAATAGCTGGTCGTTTCGCATCAGATAGGCCCGGCTGTCCCCCACGTTCGCCAAATAGAGACGCTGGTTCATAATCACCGCCGACGTCATGGTCGTGCCCATGCCGCGAAAGCGAGCGTCCTGCTGGCCTTCCCGCACCACCTCGGCGTTGGCGGTCAGGTAAGCCTCCTTGAGATGACGCTGGAAATTGGGAGTGGTCACGGTGAGCAGGTATCCCTTGACCACGTCGACCGCCATACGACTGGCGCGTTCCCCGGCCTGATGACCGCCAATTCCATCAGCCACAATCCCCACGAACACCTCGGTCCCGTCCTTTTCGGACAGGGTGTAGGCCGAGAAATCAGACCAATCCTCGTTGTTCTTGCCGGTCTCTCCCTGGTGGGTATCCATCCCGATTAGGATTGCTTTGAGGTCGTTGCTGGCTATCGGCTTCATACTTTGCTCCTGCGTTGGTCTGATCTTTATGCCGTGTTAGCTGGTAGGTGTGGCGGTCGGCAGCGGCCGGGGTGTTGGGCTGGGCTTGGTGGGCACCGGTGTTGGTGTCCAAGGGCGCGGCGTGGCGGTGGCTGTGGCCCGCCACGTTGGCGATGCCATGCGGGTGGGTTCCGGTGGTTGTGTCATTTGCGTGTGGGTCGGGGGCAAGGTCCAGGGCGTTGTTGGGTTGGGGGCCGACTCGGTAGCGGTAACGACCCGCGTGACAACGACCTCTGGTGCAGGATCGCCGACTCCGGGTAGTGAACCGGTCGCCAGGTTCCAACCCAGCAATCCCAGGAAACCCAAGGTGGTAAACGCGCTGATTGCCCACGGGACGGCACTCCCGCCCCTTTTACTAGTTTTCTCCAGGGTCGCGGGAGTAAAAATCCGTGGGGCCGGCACCAACTGCTCCAACCGAAAGACAAACTCCTCAGCTGACGGGCGTCGAATCGGCGCCTTGCTCAGCGCGTCCATGATCAGTTGCTCGACCTCGGGTGGGATTTCCGGGTTGTGCTTGCGCGGCAAGGTGGGTTCGCTGTTCAGGATGGCGGTGGTGATGTGGTCCTGAGATTTCCCCTCGAATGGGCGCCGCCCGGTGAGCATCTGGTACAGCACGGCCGCCAGGCCGTAGACGTCTCCGGCCGATTGATCCGTGACTCGCTCTGGCGGCAGCTGTCCGCGCACGAGCAGCAGCCGCTCGGGCGACATGTAATAGATGGAGCCTGCTTGCAAACCGATCCGCTCCAATTTGGCCGCAATGCCGAAATCCACCAGGACCGGTTCGATTCGCTGGTTGGCCTGAACCGCAGAGCGAAACAGCACGTTATCCGGCTTGACATCTCGATGGGCAATTCCTTTGCCGTGCATGTGAGCCAGCGCCAATCCCATTTGACAGGCGATTTCCGCGGCCTCGTCAACGGATAGCCGACCGTTCTTCCGGAGCAAAGACTGCAATGATCCGCCTTCCAGGTACTCCATGACAAAGAACCAAGGCGAACCAGGCAAGCTGGTATCGCGCGCGATGACCGGATTGGCCCGCCGACCGCCCATGGGTATGGGATAAATGCGGACAATGTTGGGGTGGAGCAGCTGTTTGAGAACCTGCACCTCATTGTTGATGGCGTCGCTGAAGAAACGCTCTTCTTCGGGATTGCGGGCACCAGCGCGCATTACCTTCAGCGCCATGTAGACTAAGGGTCGGTTAGGCAGCTGGACGGCGGCTTTGCACACCACTGCCATGCCCCCTTGGCCGGTCGGAAAGGTCTCGACTACTGTGTAGGGACCTACCTGGCTACCGGGCGTCAAGTCGGTCAAAATGCCACCTCCTCCAGCAGCGTCGTACGCGGAATCGGCACCTAGTCAAAGTCCATTGGCACATAGGGCTGCGTGCTGATCTCGCCTCCGGCATCCTGGTCATCGATGGGCGGGGGTGGCGGGGGCGCCGTCGGCCGCACAGAACCTGGCGACACCATCGGTTGGGTCGACTCGAGATCAGGTTCAGGCTCAGCCGGTTCGTATGCCTCGGTGGCAAAGGGATCCACCGGTCGTTCTGCCGGCGCCGGTGTTGGCGTAGGTACACTCCGCGAGCCGGCAATGACGGTGGCCGTAGAGTCCTCCTGTTTGGTTTTTCCCGGAAAGATGGCCTGCATGGGAATCGTCTGGTCCAGGACCGATCCCTTGCCTTTGGCGGCCGGCATCGAGGATTTCAGCTTGAACTGCAGCCGGACCCGTCCCAAGTTGATGATGTCATCATGCTGCAGCCACTGTCCGTTGATCCCCACCTGTTCATAATTCACGTACGAGCCGCTGGTGCTCCCTTCGTCGTACATCATGAAACGCTCTCCCCCCTTGCGGTCCATCTCGTTGCTAATGCGGGCGTGGAGTCGCGAGACCGACCGATCGTTCAGCACCACCTGGGCCAACTGCTCGTCTCGACCGAGCCGTATGTTTTCACCAACCAGTTCGATGGGCGGTCTGGTCGGATCGTCCCCTTCCAGGACGACCAGATATGCCTTGACATCCTGTGTCGCCCGGGCTTTGTCCCGATCCACGAAAAACGGCTCGGTGATCTCTTTGACCTTGTTTACTACCGAGCTAATTACCTTGGGAGGGCGGCGTACCAGGATGACCACCAAGACAAGCGCCAGCAGCGACACAACCAGGGCCCCTAGCGACCATACCTCTGGGTTGCAGCGCACAATTCCCGTGATACCACTGTATTGGTCTTCACACGCTACCACCACCACGGGCGTGGGGGTGGGCATGGGGGTGGGGGTCGGGGTGGGAACCGGGGTCGGTGTGATGACGGTGATGCTCAACCGGAGTTCGTCGCTCTCCGATTGCATTCCCTGAACGTCCCGTACCCGGACACGGATCGAATGGGACCCGGCCTGCAGCGAGGTCAGGTTCCAGATAATCTGGCTGCAGGGTGGGACGCAGCTTTCGCTAGCCACCACTCCGTCCACCAGGAGATCCACCTTGTCCACCTGCCGTGGATAGCCGTCGGGCCAATTCACCTCGAAATCAACCACCTGCGTTCGCGGTTCTATGTCCTGGACCGGCATCCTGGGATCATCGGTCCGACGGGTGATTTGGGTGCCCGGTGTCGGCTGGAGGATGATCACCTGCGGTGGCCTGACGTTGATGCTGAAACCAACCCGCGCCGACTTGCCCCCGGTTTCGAGGAGCAACTCGTGGCTGCCGGCGGAATAGAGCTTGGAAGTGTAAGTGAGTTGGTACTGCTCGCGCTGGCTGGTGAGCCTTGCGTACAGCGGTTCCAGCGAAACGCCTATCAGCTCGTCGAGGGGGGTGGGTTTGCGGCCCTCGGACGCCAACCGGTAGTGGTCTCCGTACGTGTCCAGCGACAGCCGTTTCATGTTGGACTCTGCCTGACCGCCCCAATTGTTGGCAGGACCAAAGATGATCGTATAGATCGGCACGTTCTGCGTGTTGGCAGTCCGGACAATGTCGGCTACCTCGCGGTCGCTGATCACGTCGATGCCGTCCGAGATGACGATCACAGCCTGGAAGAGTGTGGACCGGGCCGCCTGCAGCTGGGCCAGTGCCCGCGAGACCAGGTCGTTCAGCGGCGTAGCACTGATACCCTGAGGTATCTCGTATAAATAGGTGCCGTCGCGCACCGTATTCCTGAACGGCGTAAAGGCGGCCGTATCCTCAGGAAGCGGAGCCACCTTCTGAATCTCGGTGCTGGAAAGTGGCGCCAAAACGGCGACCTGATCCATACCTTCGGCCATGTAGGATTCGGCAAAGGTGTAGACAACCTGTTTGGCTTCCTCCAACCGTGTATAGCCCGTGGCTCCGTTCTGGCGAGTGTCAAGACTGGCGTCCAAGACGAACACCAGTTGGACGCCCACCTGCACATCGTCCACGGTGACCGGTAGGGCATCGCCATCCTCGCTCAACGCGAAATCCGCGGCGGTGAGCCCTGGCACGCGGCCGCGAGCGTCATCCGACACAATGGCGCGGACCGCAACGGTTGGGAAGGCAGAGTAATCCACCTTGCCTTGAGGCACGGCCACTTCAAAGACCTGCCCCTGAGCGCCCAACCATGTGGCGGGCGCTGCTCCAAGCAACAGGGCGATAACAAGCACAATGCGCCAGGAAGTGATCACCGATTGTCTGTTCATGCGTTTGCCCTCTATTGGTTCACTTTCGTATCATATGATACAGCCATCTGACCCAGATAACCCCAGGCCTTTTCGAATACGGGCCAGGCAAAATGGCGCGCCTGGCCGTACCACGGGTCGTGGACGTAGACTCCCTGCTCGTCGTAGCCAAAGACCGTGAAGGTGTGTTCACCCCGAACGGCGTTCACCCAGGTTCGGCCATCATCGGTGTACCAGCCGGTCAGCTCAACCGGTTCCATGTCAAACGGTGCCCAGACAATGACCGGATGATCTGCCTGAATCTGTCGCCGTAACCATGCTGCGCCTTGTCCATTGAATGCCCGAACGTGGAGCCCCAGTCTTTGGAGGCCGGCCGCCACAGGCTGGGCGTACACACCGTACCCCCGGGGATAGAGCTGGCGCGGCGGGTCGTCAAAACTCGTACCGACAAAACCGACATTGGGGTTGCCATTGGGGTCGTGACCGACGGCCAGGAACACCGTTTGCCAGGACAGGTTGAGCCCGTAGAACTGGGCAAGGTCAGCGGCCGACGTGAACTCGCAGTTAAGGTTTCGCTCCTGTTTGCTGAAAGGCACGCCGATGATCTGGTGCACACCGGCCGTTCGCGCAATTGGGGTGGGCGTTTTCAGGTCCTCGAGTGTGGATTGGTTGCTCGAGCCCGGTGCGGCACTCGTGGCCGGCGACGGCAGATCCGTGGGCGCAACCGCCGGCGGCAACGCGACCGATTCAGGTTCGGGCAGTAAAGGCACAACGAGGTTGGTTGATGACCCCGATTGGTTGTCTGACCCGGTACGGTGGACCACCGTTCCAGCATTTCGTGCAAGACTGCCTTCCCTGGAGATCCATCGCTCACCCAGGTAAGCAAAGAGCAAAAGACAGGCGGCTATCAGAGCGGCCAGCAGCAGTCTATATGTCAGGTTGAGCATATCTGGCTGCCGGACGGCGGATAACAGCGGGGGCAGCCTTGCCGGGCGTGGTGACGAGCCCGAATTGCCGGCCACCTGCCTCACGGTGCCACCTCTAGGCGGGCGTCATCCCAGTACGTATCCTGGTTCCGGCGCGGTTGATTGGGAGAGGACCAGGCGAAAACGGTCACATAGTCGCTCTCAGAAGTGGCTTCCACGCTAAAGGCCGACCAGCCAGAGGTGGGACTTTGGCGAGCTGACCACACGATGGAGTCAGCCTTGGGGTTACTTCCGCCCAACGGGTCGATTCCGATACGCATGCCCATATCGGCCGGGTTACACGACTGGTCACTCGGGCAATCGCCAGAACCGTCGTGTGACCAGGCCTGGCCGTAGATGGTGAACCGTAACTTGACCCCCGGGGCCACCTGTACTCGCTGCATGACGCCGGCGGTGTAGGTGCCAAAGGTCTTGAAATACTGCTGGGCGCGCTCGCCGCTGTGCACCCGGCTCAGATGGGGCGCCTCGGCCGGCTTGAACTCGGGGGCAAAGTCCGCGTCCGACCACTGGACATACCATGGAATCCAGCCTTCGGGCACATTGAACTCGGTTCGGCCGGCATAGGGCCCGTATTGGCCTTCGAAACCTGGGTTGGTGAGCAGATTGACGCCGACTGGAACCACCGAGCCGGGCTTTTGCGTTGCAGCCGGCGGGCCGGTCGGCGAGGGCGATGGCGGACTGGTTGGAATCACTGCCCGACGGGTGGGAGTGATCTTGGGGGTGGGTACCGCAGTGGGCGTGGGCGGTCTGGTGGGCAGCGTGGTGGCGGTTGGAAGCGGTGGTGGTGTCTCTGAAGGCAATGCCGCCGTCACCAGTGGCTCGGCTGTCGGCGGATCGCCCGACACCAGGCAGCCGACACTAGAGATCACCAGGAGCGCGCACAACCCGAGCCACGAGCGTACGTGCCCACGAGTGCGGCGGGTCCTGTCCAGTGTTCCTGGTACCGATCGATCAGCGATCCTACGCGTCGGACACGACATGCGCCAAGCTCCGCTCATTCACCTGTATTTTCCCCGTTTTGTCTGCTGTGTCAAGCAAAGTCCGATCCCTATGGGTTCCTGGGCACTGATGCTTTGAGAATCGCGCACGCCGGGCAACTCCCGTCCTTACGGATGATGGCATACCCTGCTTGTGGGTCATCGCCAAAGACCTCAAAGTCCACGTTCCAAATGATGGCCATCCTGACTTTGCCGCTGGCCGCTGCCAGGCTCACTGCCTGTCCTAACCATTCGGCTTGTTCATAGACGCTGGTGTCCTGGGCCCAGGCAAAATTCGAGGGTAGCTGGCCGTATCCCTCTGGACTGAGATAACCCAACTCGGTAAGACAGAGGGGTTTCTTACCGCCAAATGCGTTCCAGTAGGTGTCAACCATGCCCCAGAAATAACGGGTATAGTGCTCGCTGCGCGGGTCTCCGCTGGTCTCATCCGGCGGGATGATCCCCTCGTTGTAGTGGATGCCGACGCAATCGATGAATCGATCGGCGCCTGCACTGGCCATTCCCTCCACGTAGCGCTTGTCGCTCCAGACCTGCACTCCATCGTCAACACCGGTTGGAGCCGGAGCCCCGCTGATCACCAGCGTCCCGACCCCGCGTGACCGAATTTGGCTTGAGGCCTTGGCCAGCAGATCGACATACTGGTTGGGGCTGATCTGACCGGTGGGCCATTCGCGGTCAATGTTCATCTCGTTCCAGACCTCAATTGCTTCCACCTGCAATTCTGCCAGACCACCCACGAAAGCTGCATATTGGTCAAAGTACCCGGATCCGCCGGCCAAGTCTTCTCGGTGACCGACCACGCTCAGCAGCACTTTGAATCCCTGCGTGTGCCAGGTGTTGATGTCCTCTGCCAGGTTCAGCGCGCTGTCACCCGGCCCGTATCGGATCTGCTTCTTGACCCAGGTCATGCCGGCCTGGCGCATTTCGCCCAGGTGATCGTTGCCGCGTATCTGCCCGCCTAACCCAAAGTTGGGAACCGGGGTCGTGGTGGGCGTTACACTGGGTGTAGCGGTCGGCAGGTTGCACGGGTCTGGATCCAGACGGTCCACTATGCCGTCGAAATCGCTATCTGGATTGTTCGGGTTGGGGCAGAGAATCGGACCCTCACCGAACAGCTGCAAGGAGAGCGCCACCTCTTCGCCATCCAGCCAGGTGTCGTTATCCGTGTCGTTGTCGAGCGGGTCGGTTTTGTACTTATAGACCTCGTCGCCGTCGGACAACCCATCGGCATCGGTATCATATTTGTAGGGATCGGTGCGGTAGATGTTGATCTCGTCCGCGTTCGACAGCCCATCGCCGTCGCTGTCGAGCGCTCCCCAGGTGGCAGTGGCGTTAGGTGTGCTGGTGGGAGTCAGCGACGGCGTCGGTGTAGCGGTGGAGACGGGTGTCTGGGATGGGGTCCCACTGGCAGTCGGAGTGGGAGATGGGAAAGCTCGGTCGTAAAGCCCAGGGCCAACGGCGGCCGCCAGGCCCGCCAGGGCACAACAGAGGACCATGAGCAATACCGGTAGCCAGGAGGGAAGCCAAGCCCGCAGCCGGAATTGGGCGGGAAGCACCCGTGGCGGCGCCGTCGAGGATGTGACAGTCACGATCAACGGCATCATCTTGGTGCCGCCTAGCCAATTGAGCTTGCGCGGCGCTACCCGCAGTTTCACCGCCTGACTGGCAGCCGGGGCAAGCTCTACTCTCTCGGGTTCAACCTGGCACATCAGCGCCTGGGCGCTATCTTTGGCGGCCACCGTATACTCGGAAGGGGCATTGCCCTGGTTAGTGATGGTCACCTCGAGTGCACCTCGCGTGCGGGTTTCGACATCGGCCGGAGCTAGTTCGGCGTCGAACCGGGCAAAGGGCTCCACTACCAGGACGGCGTCCACTTTCTCCACAACGTCCTTGCGCTCCCGCGAGTGGATCAGAAGCTGGATCGGATGGGGTCCCGCGGTCGTCGTGGGTTCGGGCGGCGGATGAAAGGTCAGTGTGATGGGCGCCTGTTGACGCGGATTAAGCTGAACCGGTCGCACCGGGCAGGTCACCCAGTCTGGAGGAACTCCGAAAACCCGCACGGAAAAGTGGTCCACAATTGAGGTCATGTTTTGCAGGTTGACCTGGAGCACCCCGGGTGTGCTGCCTGGAGTGGCCCGGACTCGGCCGTCTTCCATCCGGACGTTGACGGTGGATGCTGGACCGGGGGAGGCGACTGCCGCCTGCTCCGCGGCCGCAGCCGGAACAGGCTCCGGTTGGCCCACCGATTCCAATCGTAGTTCAAATGGGGGGATTCGAATGGCGGATCCGGGCGAGAGTGTCTCCGGTTGTCGAGGAAGGAGCCGAGCATCGCCGATGAATGTCCCGTTTGCACTGCCCAGGTCCTGGATCACGACATCCGACGGTTGCACTAGCAGCTCTGCATGGTGCCGCGAGACCCGGCTGTCGGGCAGCGGCAAGTCACACTTGGCATCCCGTCCGATGACCAGGCGCTGCGGAATCTGGAGCGGCACAATGCGCGTGGATTCGCCTGGCCGGCTGATGTGGAGTTCCAGAGTGCCGGTGGGACGACGGGACAGATCGGGGCTGGACAGCGCAGCATCGGACTTGTCGGCCTGTGGCTGGGCTAACGATACGGCACCTGCCAACGCTTCCCACCCGCTGCCGTGAGGCAACTTGAGCTGTCGGCGGAGGTTCTGCAACTGCTCGGCAACCTCCTCTACGCTGGGCCGTTTTCGCGGGTCTTTGGCGATCATCGCCAACACCAGGTTCGCCAACTCGGCGGGCGTGTCAATGCGGTGCTGGCTTGGATTCTTGGGAACAGCCTTGGTGTGCATGGCGACCGCCTGTTCCACCGACGACACCTGAAACGGCGGTTGACCGGTACTCAATTCGTACAACACGACCCCCGCCGAATAGACGTCGGTTTTGACGGTGGCGGGCGATGCGACGCACTGCTCGGGTGAGAGAAAAGTCAATGCTTCCCTCGTCTGCAGGTCAGAGTTGGCCTGGAAAGAGGATTCCAGCAGCCGGCCGATGCCGACCTCCTTGAGGGTGGCCTGGTAAGCCTGGTCATGGCGGACAAGCTGCACGTTCTTTGGGCGCATCGCAAGGTGCAACAATTGATGACCATGAACGTACTGCAGAGCATCGGCGATCTGGCGCCCCAATTGGACGACGTCAGCCCAGGGCAGTGGACCGTCGGTGTGTTCCAGCACCTGTCTTAACGTGGGACCAGAGGCATAGGCCATCATGAGAAAGAGCTGACCGTGCCATGTTCCCTGGCCGATGGTTCGGACAATCCCCGGATGGTCGAGCTTGGTCAACCGCGTGGCCAGTTCCTGAAATTGAGCCAGGAACTCCTTCTGCTGGCTCAGAGTGTTGGCAAACACCCGGAAAGCTACGTCAGTGCGCTCCACAGGATGGAAGGCACGATAGACGACCCCCAGGTTGTCTTCGTCAAGCCGCTCGCGGATGCGGTATCCCTCGATGAGTTGGCCTCTCCAATCCTCCATGCAACCTGCCTTTCACTGACCGAATGTGAACCGCTGAAAGCTAGCCGGTTGCTCCCAGTTCTGGGACCAGTCCACGGCGGCAGCCAGTATCACATACTCATTGGGCTGCAAACCCCACTCGTCACCCTTTTGATCGGTTTCATTGCTGCTGCACCGCACCATATCGCTTTCGGTGAGTCGAAGCGACAGGTCTCCGTACACGTTCCAGGTCTGTCCGCAGTCCAGGCTGTAATGGATCTCGCGAACTCCTTGTCGGCTTTCGTCCTGGCCCTGCAACTCCACGGTGACGGTCCCGATGTATACGCCGGTCGTCTGTACGCCGAACAGACGGATGGTCGTCTTGGGTGGGATGATGTCTTCAATCGGCCGGCCTGTGACGGTGTATTTGCCGGGCAGGTTCAGGAACACTTCGACGTATGGCCGGCCGCTCTGGTCAGCCAAAACGCGCGATTCGGGCACCACGACCCAGTTTCCTAACCCCGTGGCCGAATCGATCTCGTATCGGTGCACCTTGATCGATGCCAAATCCACCTTGCTGACATTCGCCCGGGTCAACCACACGGGAACCCGAGTGGGATTGGCGGGATCGGCAGTGGTAAAGATAAAGGTGGCCAGGCTGACAAGGCCCTGGAACGGAGTCGGGTCCAACTGGCGGCGGCTCTGGACCTGAGTGCACCCACCTCCTTCTTCAGCCGGGTCCCACGTGTGTATCCACAGGTATTCACTGCCGCCGCACCCTATTGCGTCCATGGGATCAACCTGCATCTCGAGGCTGGGGCTAAAACCGTAGGGGTCGATGGCTTCGGCCAATTCGAACCGCCCGTTGTTGTTGCAGTCACGCCGGACCTCGAAATGGAGGTGGTGCCCTGTGCTATTCCCGGTGTTTCCCATGGTGCCGATGCGTTCTCCCTGCTGGATCCTGGTTCCGGGTGCCAGGGCGAGCATCCGGTCAAAGTGGGCATCCGGCTCCAGGTGTAGATAGCTGGTCTGGTATTTGCCGCGGTCGACGCGGTCGTGGGTGAGCAGCACATAGTTGTTGCCCAGACTGTCAGTTCCGGCCCCGGCAAAAACGGCGTCGGCCACCGCCAAGAGGGCTGTCTCGATGGGCGTGTTGACCCTTTGCCAACCATAGACGGAAAAGTCATACCCTGGATGACCGCTGTAGAAATCGCCGCTCTGGCCCGGGTTGGACGTCCGATCCAGGCTGATGGAGCCGTCAAAGAGGACCATGGTGTCGCGGGCCTGAAGCGAGTCGATGACGTCAGCCTCGCCGCGGTAGAGGGGGAACTGGTGGTCAAAAAAGCTGTTGATGCGCCCGCCAGCTGCCGTCCTTTGGGATGCAGCGCGGAACTGCTCGGCCGTGCCGAATCCCTGGTTCTTGCCGTCGTAAGGAAAGGGCAACTCCATCCAACCGCCCGACTGCGGGGTGCAACCGGGCAGCGGCGCGTAGGTAGGGGTGGGTGAGGGCAGCATGACGCCAGTGCTGGTAGAGACAGTCGGGCGCGGGGTCTGAGTGGCCACGTCAACGGCAGTCGGAGGAACCGGAGTCATGGTGGCCTCCACGGGTTCGGTGGGCGAGATCTGCAGCTCGGCCACCGGCGTCGGCGTGGGCCGCAAGAATACCTGATACAGGCCGGCGCTGATGCCCACCAATAAACAAAGACCTCCAAATACCATGGAGACCGGCAGCCACGGAAGGTGGCGCAGCCATTCGAGCCAGACCGCGCCGCCCGGCACCGAAGTTTTCTCGCCGGTCTCTGCCGTGACGACCTGGTCGCCCAAAGGCGCTGGTGCTGCCTCTGCCCACTGGATCAGCGCGAACGGCCCCAGCTGAAGGTGGGTACCTTCCGGCCAAACCTGTGCCGTGTTGGCCGGCAGCGCCTCGTTGCCTATTCGGGTTGTATCGCGCTGGCTCAGGTCGGTTACCCACAACTGGTTTCCCTTCTGGTGTACGCGACACTGCTGGAGCGACACACCAGGATCGTCCAGCACCATATCGCATTTCGAATCCCGGCCTATCAGGATCGGTTGGTCACCTACCTTCACCGTCGAGGGCCGCCCGTGACCACAGGCAATCCTCCATGTGCGACTGGCGGTGAGAGGATGACGTTCCACAACCTCCGGCTTGGCGGCAGAAGCGGCCACCGGTGGCTCAGGGCGGCGCTGCCGCGAAGCGGATTCCTCCAACTGGAGGGAAAACGGGCCAATTCGCAGCTCCTGGTCTGGCATCCACCGGGCGCGCTGTCCCGGCTCCAACCGGTTGGAACCTAGGTAGGTGCCGTTGTGGCTTCCCAAGTCGGTCACCGTCACACGGCCGTCCGCGGTTTCCATCTGGCAGTGGCGTCGAGAGACCTTGGGGTCGTCAAGCTGAAGGTCGCACGACGGGTCGCGCCCAATTACCTGGACACTGACCTCCAGATTCACCCTGCGTTCGGGTTGGTCGTTATGGCGGACCTTGAGAGCTACTTGACGTGAGGACGCATCCATTGTATTGTTCTACTATCATCTAGTTCGCGCGTCATATCTTTATCAGTTCCACTTTTGCGGAACTATGGGAGACGAGGTGATCATGAAGCGCATCTGCACACACTATTATATTCCCTTTTTGCTTCTCGCGCTGCTATTAGCCCCAGTTTCGGCCGGTGCTCAGGATTCACCGTCGCGAATCCAGATCTCGTGGTTGGATACCAGTCATTTTCCGCAGATCGAAGTCCATCTGATCGCTTCCAAACCCACGGGTGGCCGATTCCAGGGTTTGTTTGTCAACTCGCTTCAGGTCACCGAAAACGGAACTGCACGCGATCCATCCATGTACGATGCTCCTCGGGGCACCGCGATTACCTTTCTCATTGACGCGGATCAGAAGGCCCAAGCAGAATGGGACCAGATTCGGCAGGGAATCGAGAGTTACGTCTCGGCTACCGAGAGCTGGATGGATGAGGATTTGGATGTGACCACCCTTATTGTGGCTAACGGCGGCGATTGGCGCGTCCTTGTGCAGGACACACCTTTTCGGAACGATGTGCTGAATGCCTTCATCACTGACACCGGTGCGTATTATCAGCCAACTTTCCATCCCGTTACTCCGCTCTATGACCTGGCATACCAGGCGCTACAGGGGATGCCTGCCAAGACCCCGACTCCGGGCATGTACCGGGCGCTCGTGCTGCTGTCCAGCGGGGATCCCGGCGCCAGCACGTCCAGCCCGGAAGCGGTGGTGTCACTGGCCAAGGAGATGGGCGTTCCGCTGTTCGCGGTGCTTGTCGGCGACAGTGCGGCTGGCGAGACCATCATGCAGCAGTTGGCCAGCAACAGCGGAGGTCAGTTCCTGCGACTTGATCCGTCCCAAACCCTGGTTCCGCTCTGGCAAGCGCTGAGCAGCCATCACGAGCAGTATGTGATCAGCTATCGCTCGGGAATCGTGTCCTCCGGAGCGCACAATGTCAAGGTTCTGGTGAGCGAAGGAGTCCAGGACACTCAGGCATTCGACATTACCATTCTCAACCCGGGTGTGGAGATCACGTTGCCCGAAGCCAACGCCACCATCCTGCGCAAACCGACTGAGTCCAGCGCCGACGTGAGCGGCTTTGAACCAAGTATCCAGGCGGTAAAATACCTGTGGACCTGGCCGGATGGTTTCGAGCGCAAGGTAAACCAGGTTCAGCTGCGCGTCAATGGCGCTGTCCAACTACAACTCGACCTCACCGCGACCGATGACCGTAGCCTGACGTGGGACATTTCGACGCTCCCATCGGGTCGGTATTCTATCCGGGTAGAGGTGACCGACGAACTGGGTCTCACCGGTGTGAGTGCCGAGATACCGGTGACGATACAACTGCAAACATCGGAACCTACGGTGGCACCAGAGCCGACCGCCCAACCTACTCCCGGGCCAAGCTTCGTGGACAATGCCCTCAAGACTGCCAAGAAGAACCTGCCCTGGATTGGTGCCGGTGGTCTGTCCCTGTCGGCTCTCTTGGTCACCTTTTTCATGTTCAAGCGGCGGCTGGCCTTCGCGGGAAAGACCCCAGTGGGTTTCCTTAGGAGCCTGCCCTTTCTCAGGCCGCTGGACCGCGCACTCCGGACGATCGAGCGGGTAACGGGACCCATTGGCGTACCCAAACCCAAGAAACCTGATGTCAAGGCACCCGCACGCGCCAAATCGAGCGGTGCGGCGGTTGAGAAAACGCCAGCGGCACCGGCCGCGCGCGTGGAAGTGACGCAAGGGCCCTCGCTGCCGGGTCCGGTGGAGATCATCGAGGAGACCAGCTTCGGACGTTCGGCCGAGCAAGCCGGAGTGGCGCTGGTGGACGCGACGGTCTCCCGGCGTCATGCGAGCATCCTTCCCGAATTCGGCGGCAAATACCGGATTTACAATCATAGTCCTCAGCAGACCTGGGTTAACGAACAACGAGTTCCGGAACACGGGCTGTTGCTGGAGGACGGCGACGAAATCCGGATGGGCAAGGTCAAGATGAAGTTTGTTCATCGGCGAAGGTAGCCAACCAAAGCCGGCGGCCCCCGAGCTACCTATTCGCTCAACGAGATGATGTAGGGCCCGATTCTGATGTCAGTGCCCGCAGCCCATGGCTCCAATTGCTGGGCTTCCAGGCGTCGGTCCTCCATTACCGTGCCATTGGTGGTGCCCAGATCTTTGACTTTGACCTGTTTACCGTCCCAAAAGATGGCGCAGTGTCGTTTGGAGACCCCCGGATCGGCGATGACCATGTCGCAATCGGGCAGCCGGCCGATGTAGACCGGTTTTGCACCGAGGGCGACGACGGACGGCTTTCCGTCATCACAGCGGATGGTCGGAACCTGGAGATCTGGCTCCGGTTCAGGAGGCGGAGCGGTCGGCGATGGTTGGGCAGGCATTTGCCCCCAGTACAGCGTAAACAATCCCAAACGCAAGGGGACACCCTTGGGCCAGGTCGTTGGGACGTCGGGCCCCAATTCCTCCTCGGCCAGGAAGGTCTTGTTGGTGCTGTGCAGGTCCCGCACTTTCATCTCAGAGTTTATCCGCCGAATCTCGCAGTGGCGTTTGGAGATTTGGCGGTCTTCTGAATCAAGCAACAGGTCGGCCGGCGGCAGACGACCGGCGACGACCACATCGCTTTTCATGGCAAAGTGGTCGACCGGCCGATCCTGATAAAAAACCTGAATCAGGACTGATGCCTGCTCGGATGACCATCCCTCCGCTTCTGAAGGGGTCACCACGGCGCCGGCTTGCACCTGGAAACCCTCCCCGGTCGGCACCGGGGTAAGGGTTGGTGACAGTTTGGCCAATTGGTCGGCAACAGCGCCAGCAGATGGTGGCCGTTGGGTTCGATCCTTGGCCAACATGGCCAGAACAAGTCTGTCGATGCTGGCAGGAAGGCCAGCCAGGTGAGAGCTGGGCGGCGGCGGCGATTGGCTCCCATGGTAGTAGACGGCTTGAGCCAACGTAGATACCGGAAAAGGACGTTGGCCGGTGAGTACCTCGTACAGCATGACACCCAGCGAATAGATGTCCGAGGACTCGTTGAGCGACTCACCACGGCACTGCTCCGGCGACATGTAGTGCGGGGTACCGATCCTTTGCGTCGTGTGCACCGAGACGCCGGGAGCCACGCGCAGACGCGCCAGGCCGAAATCGCTGATCACAGGATGATAAGGGCATCCGAATTCGCCGGTCCCAGGGGTCGTGCCGGTTTCCAGGAGAATGTTGTCTGGTTTGAGGTCCAGATGAAGCACTCCCTGTGAATGTGCATAGTCCAGCGCCCGGCATACCTGTTCCATGATGGCCACCCCGATGGATGTTGGTAGGCCAAACGGCGAATCACGCAATAGGGTGCGCATGGTGGGCCCGGTGACCAGGTCCATCATCAAGAAGGTAACGCCGGTAGCGTCGTGGCGACCAAAATTGCGGACGCGCACGATATTGGGATGCTTCAGCCGGGCTACTGTCTGTGCTTCGCGTTTGAACTGCGCGTAGAAACCCTCCCGCTCCGCCAGCTCTGGACGCATCACCTTGACGGCCACGGTCAACTCGAGATCCGGATGCTGGGCCCGGTAGACCATGCCCATGCCACCCTCTCCCAGCTTTTCCTGGATGACGTAGTTGAGAAAGTTGGCGCCGATCAGCGCGTCCCTGTTGGAAGGGGGCATACAAGAGCTTTCAGGCTGTGGGTGGTTTATCTTTGTCTGCTGGTGGCTGGTCGGCCGTCGGATCCACGGGTTGGCTGGACACGTCTGGAGGCGGCGCAGCTACCTCGGCAGCCGCGTCCGGCGCGGGTTTATCACCTGCAGCTGGAGCGGTTCCCTTTTCTGGTTTGGGTTTCTTGGGTTTGGCGGCGGGTGGGGGGACCGGCGGCGGCTCTGGCGGTTCCGCGTGCTCGATCACCAATTCATAGGCTGTCTGCGCTGGCTTTTCGTTCTGGATGATCTGGTGCACCAGCTCTTCGTCTACCTGTTGTTCTGATGGAACCCGGAGGGTGACACGGAAGGTGTGTGGACGCTCCAACACGTCTTCGATCACCGGTGTCACGGCGGCGTATATCTCCAAATAGCGGCTCAAACCATGACGGGTGCCTCGCCAGCGATAGAGCTCACTGGCACTGCGAATCAGGTCCCTCCGATGTGCCTCTGGCCAGTTTTCGTTCAAGGTAAGGTCCAGCCAGGCGGCAAACCAGGGCAGTGTGTCGGCCGGTTGCGTGCGGGGATCCAATATCAGAGGAAGGTGGTCAGCAATTTGCTCGATCGGCGCCAGGATGGACTCGAAGATGAGTAGGAAGCGATCCATCAGGCTGTCCTGAGAGAAGAACGAGGGCAAATGCTGCAGGTAACTACTGCGCGGGGGCAGACTCCAGCCGGTTACCGCACCCTCCGCAACGGGTCGAACCGGCTCAGCAAAGGTGAGGACGAACTCGTCATCCTCCGCAGGTGCCACGGGCTGGGGACCATAGTACACCAGGAGGTACTCCCCAATCCGGATGGTATCGCCCTCAATCAGCTGCCGCGGTTCGTTTGGCGCCAGTCTCTCATCGTTCAGGAAGGTGCCATTCTGGCTCCTCAAGTCCTCTATCCAGCAGCCCTCCAACCTACACAAGAGCCGACAGTGCCTCCGCGAGATGCCCTGGTCGGGAAGGACCAGCTCGTTGCCCATCTCCCGTCCAAACCGGAACTCCTCGCGGTTGAGCCGTACGGTCCGGACTGCCTGCCCAGTCTTTCGTCGCAGGGCCAGAGAACCAAAATCCTGCGGGAAGGCTGGCAAAGAACTCTCCCCCGACGCTGGGGATGCCATCCACCCTTCCTGACCAACAGGTGCCCTGGGATTGTGATCGCTCATGTTACCGTCACCTGGTGTCCGTACGAGACCAGCAAGCTATTGGCCGGAAGCGTGATGCGCTCGGTCCGTTGCTTTCTCGCTTTTTCCTTGCCGCTCCGTATTACCTCAAACACATCCAGCGCTTCGACATAAGCCACCCCGCCCACCTGCTGGACACACGAATAAACGTCCGAGAGATAAAGGTCGCGGCCGAACGGCCATCCCTCATTATCTTCACCCCCGGAAAATGGGTTTAGATACGCATACAGGCGGTCGGTCACCAGCTTTTCCACCCGCTTGGGCGCCAGATGCGGCTGCGCCTTGACCTTGGTTTCGATTGACACGACGACGTACTCCGGTTCGCGGATCTCAAGCCGGACGGTGAGAAGACGTCGCGAGTCGAGATAGTCCAAGATCTGCTGTTTGAGGGGTTGAGGCAGCTTTAGGTCGTCGGGATTCACCTCCTGGCCCAATGCCTCTACCCGCGGGACCACCAACAGATAGACTGTTCCCGGGCTGGGGTCGCCCTCACGGCCGGCGGGCTGGATACACCTTACCCGGGCCACCTCGCGGGCGGCCTCCTTGGCCAGGAACTCGTAATCGTCGGCCGTAACCGCCCGGCTGCGTGCCCGGATGATACTCGGGGCGCGCACCTTGGCCAGATCAATGCTTTCGGCGTCGGTGCCACCCAGCGCAGGAAATCTGTTCTGCACCCGCGCGATGTAGGGAATGGAGGTCTTGAGCACCCGCAGTTTGCCCGACTGCACGTTTCCGATCACGCCGCCGCCGTAGCGGTATCCGGCGAACCGGACTTGCTTTCCCCGCGGCGGAATCGCCCCATACACGCGCATGTCGCCATCGGGCTGCCGGAGACTGGGACCAAAGCGAATCTCACCGGTCACGCTGTCCAACGTGTAATGCCGATCCCTGGCCTTGGACTCGCCAAAGTCCTCCACTTCAGTCCATTCGGTCCACGATTCCTGATCGTCCAGCACCAGGATGGTTTCTCCCGGCCGTCGGTGCAGCACCGGGAAATGGCGCAACTGGAAAATCTGGCCGGGGGAACCATCACTTCGTCCGAGGATCTCGTTCTCCACCCGCACCGCATGGGTGCTCACGACCGTACCGCCCATGGAGGTTGCCTCCACGGTGATCAGTCCTGGAGACCGGCCATACGCAGGACGATCGCCCGGCTCCTCCAACCGGCATCTCACCCAGTAACCCGATTTGCTTGCCAGCGTGCGTGTTTCGAGGTGAGGCAGGAACAGCCGCAAAGTGCCCGTGTTGTTGAAACCACCACTTTCGTCAAACTCAACTAGCGCCTGCTCCCACGTCTCGCCGGTCCATCCCTCCCAAATCCAGGGCGGCCGTTGCGGGTCAACCCCGGCACCGCCCGCCGTCTCGCAGGAGATGCTCAGCGCCAAGACGTGTTGGGTCAGCTTTTGCGAAAAACCCAAATAGAGCGCGTCCCCAACCTGCGGTGGTTGGCTCAAGAAAGGATAAAACACCCGGCCCTGAGCCTGCAGATCGGCTATCTGATCTTTGAACCGGTCAGTTTCTCCCGCCTTTTCTGATAGGCAGTGCACCAACGTGGGTGTGAGGACAACGAAATGGTCGTTGGCCGCAAAGACGATGGGTTCCGCGCCTTCGCGCCGTTCGGTAGCCACCTCCGTGCCCTGGGGGATTATGACATCATTGTTCTGCGGGGCAGTGAGCCAGAATGTGATCGGCACCTGGGCCGCTGTTGGCTCGTGAAGACGCAGACCAATCAGCTCCATCAGTTTGATATAGTGAAGATCGGGTACCTGGTTCAGCCTGAATAGCAGCGTTTCCACCATCCAGGCGAACAACTCGATCAGCGTGACCCCGGGGTCGCTCACATTGTGATCGGTCCATTCGGGACAGTATCGGGGTATTAATCGCTTGGCCTCATCAACCAAGTCTTGAAAGGTCCGGTCATCCAGGTTTGGGACTGGTAGTGCCATGCCTATTCCTCGGGTATCACATAAAACGGAAAGACCAGGCTCCGTTCGTCGTGGGTTGCCTTGATGCGATACTCCACGTGAATCCAGAGCCTCCCTTCGTTGTCCGGGTCGGCTTTGACGCTGACATCCAGCACCTCGGCTCGCGGTTCCCAGCGTCCGAGCGACGCATACACATCGCGAGTGATCTCGCCCATCGTGTCAGCGTTGATGGGCGCAAAAAGCATGTTGTGGATGTTGCAGCCGTACTCAGGCCGCATGACGCGCTCACCCGGCGCGGTGTTCAGGATGTTCAGAATCGCCTCGCGAATGTCATCCTCCTCATGCACCAGGGCAATTCCCCCCCGGCTGGTGATGGCCAGGGGCCAGTGCCATCCGGTGCCGAGAAAGGTTCTTGTGCCTTGATTCACGCGCTTTTCTCCTGATTATCTGTCGGAATCGCTGATGGCTGCGCATCAATTGATGTTGACCATGCTGCCCTTGATGGTGGCAATCGCGCCAGCCTTGACCTCCACGTTGGCTGAACTCTCGACCTTAACCCCGGCGTCTCCCTTGACGTTGACGCCTGTCTGACCCTTGATGTCAACCGCCTGCGTCGAGGTGATCTCTACTCCCTGCTGGCCGCTGATGGTAATCTTCCCCATCGAAGCCGTCATGTCAATGTCCGAGTCGGCGACGATAGTGATCTTGTTCCCGCTGGAATCTATCAATATCTTGTTCTTGCCTGTCTTGTCGATAATGCTGATGCCGGGTGACTCATTCGAATCATCCAAAATGATGAGATGGCCCACCCGAGTCTTGATGATTCGCTGCTGAATCTCGCCACTGGAACTGATCACTTTGGCGTTTTCTTCGGGGGGTTTGTCCTGGCCGTTCCACAGTGCGCCGATGATGTAGGGATAGTTGATGTCGTTGTGTTCAAAGGCAACCAGGACCTCGTCATTCACCTCCGGCAAGTAATAGAACCCACGGCCGCTGCCGGCCATCGGCGCTGCCTGGCGGGCCCAACTGCTCTCCAGGGCGTCGGACATCCAGGGCAGCTTGACCTTGATGCGGCCCAGTCCGTCTGGGTCGTTGTTGTTGGTCACAATACCCACCACCACGCCGGGAACCCTGGAGTCGCGGGTGGAGTCAGATTCCGCCAAAAGGGATACTACCGAGAGCGGACGGCGGCCGCTAACGCTAAACTGGACTGTATACCGCTTGCCTGGTGCGTGGAGATGCGTGGCGCGGGTCACCAGGTACTCGCCGTTAAACCGATCACCTGCGGCCGCAATGTTGATCGTCGTTCCGGCCTTGATCCGAGCGTTGCCTGTGGTCTGGCCTTCAGCCCGGATATAGTCACCACTCAGTTCGTCGGCGATAGACTGCGCGAATCGATCGGCCTCACCCTGAGTATGAACCGGCCGGTCGACCAGCACCATCTTGGCGCCGCTGCCGAACGCGCCTTCCGTCGTCTCCCCGCCGGACGCAGACTCGCCGATGCTTGGTTGTGCCTGTCCGGTGGTGGCTCGACCCTCAATTGCTTCCTTGCTTTGCGGGTCCCAACCCCGAACAATGACCTCCGTAACCTGGCCGGCTGAAGAGAGCCGGGGCCGGAACTGGATCAGCTCCTCGCCCCATTGCAGGTCAACCTGGCCCTGGGAGGATGGTTCGTCAAAGTGCAGATCGTCACCATCTACGTAACAGATGAAACCGATCCGCCTGGCCCGTTCCTGCAGCAACTCCCAGTTGGTCTGGTTATTCTGAAAGATCTGTTCGTACACCTCGGAGGTTGAACCCACCGTGGGATTCAGTCCGCTTTCTTGTGCAAGCTTGCTGGCAAGGTCACTATCGGTCACTTGTCTGTGGTTTGCCTGCCGCCGACCGCGATGGAGACGGTGACCCTTGTCAAACGCCCGTACCTGCATGACCACGTTGGACTGGTTGAATTCTGGCTCCAGCGCGGTGATCTCGCCCTTGAAGATGGTCTGGCTTTCGGTCTCGGCCGATGCCTGAACCTGGACCTCGATCTCCGTCCCAACCTTCAACTGAGTTGCATCAACCCACCGCAGTTCTTTGTCATAGAACTTGGCCGTGCACATGGCGGGCAACAGCAGGTTGGTCTCTACCACGACTTCAGCCAGGTTTTCCGCCAACTCGGCGGGCGCATCGGATCCATCGAGTTTGAGGACAAAATGCGCTACCATCTCGGTGGTTGCAGGCATCGCTCACCTCACCGTGGTTCTCTCGGTATTATTGTCGTCATCGCTAACTTGGTAGCCGGCCACATGCAAGCCAGTCCCGAACATGGACGGTGCTTACCTTGCCGGAATAATCAGCTTCTGTCCCGGGCGCAACCGGTGGGGACGGTCAAGACCGTTAGCCTGGGCAATCGGTCGCCATTGCGTCGGGTCGCCGTAGGCCCGGTAGGCAATCCAATCCAGCCTCTCGCCTGCCTGCACCACGTGAACTCGGTGCGGTTCACCGCCGCCCGAGGTCGGGTTGGTGCCAGCAAACTTCATCTCGTCCTGGATCTGCTGGAAAACCACGTCCACTGTGGAACGAACCGGCACGCCGGTCGGCAGGAAGAGGGTGAAAGTCTGGGAGAGACTCTGGATGACTGCATCAAAGGACCAGAAATCGCCCCACGAGAATCGGACCTTGGGCGGTTCGCTTTTTTGCGATTTCGCGTGTTTTTTGTCCGGATCCACCCGCATCAGCTTCCACAAGCCCTGAGTGTGCTTGCGCACGTCGGTACCCAGTTCATAGGTATCAAAGAATAACTGCATCTTGAGTTGGGCCGCTTGGCCTCCCGAAAAGGTGACCTCGGGAATGTTCTGTCCTGGTTTGAAATCAATCTTCCACTGATTGGTGCGGCTCATGGTGTACTCTTTGGGGTTGAAAAGGCAGGTCACCTTGATATCGGTTCCCACTCCGGTGATGGTTGCTTTGGTCAGGGACATGATTCTTGCCTCCTGCACAATCGTGCGGTGAGATTGGCATCAATAGCCCCACCGCTGCTCACGCTCAACCAGCAAACGCTGTTTGAGAACCTCGTACACGTCTCGCGCCATCTGGTCCAGGTCGGGTTTCTGTTCTGGCTGCTCTGTTTCGGTCGAGGCCAGCTCTCTCTCCAGCTCGTCGACAAGCGAACTGGCAGGTTCGGCCGCCTCGGACTCTTGGAGCTGCACGAAACCAAGTGAACTCGGTTGGCGCGGCACAGGAGCGACCGCAGCTCGCTCCGAACGGACCGGGGCCGTCGGTTGTGAGGTTTTGGTAGCAGGCACGCCCATCGAGCCCGGGCGGCTATCGGGTTCTGACCGTGCGGCGGAGAATCGTCGCGCAGAGTGCAGCGGCATCGGAACAGGGACACCGATGGATTCCGCTTGGCGAGACAGGGGATGTTCGCCAGCCGGGCCAATACGTGGCCGGTGCGGTGTGGGGTGTTGGGTACCTGTCCGCGCCTCCACACCTTCGCTGGCCAACTCTGTCAGCCCTGCCTCGTGGTCAATTCGTCTTGTTGGCGTGACCGTTTCCCCGGTGAGGGCCGTATGCTGTGTGACCGGTCCTGCGCTGATCCGGCTTGACGAGGGTGCTCTCTCGGGCAAGACCGTGCCAGGCCTGCCAGGAGCCGCCGGGCCTAGTGGCTGGCGCGCCACCCGACCCGCCGCTGCTGGTGCTGAATGGCTCACAAGCACGCGGCGCGCTGGGGTTGTCGGAATGATCGGAACGAATCTGGGCTGAGCAGCGGGCCCGGCCTGAGGAATGGCCTCGGGGTGCGTTGCTTCCGGGCTGGTACGCATGCTGCTTTCCAGCCCTGCCTCCCCTGGCTGCGCCTCCAGCTCGGCTGAGCTGGAGGGCTCTGCCGCTTCTGCCAACCGAGAGATCCCTCGTGGGACCGTCGCGGTGACGCGCTCGGTCTCGACCGGTCGCGTCGGCACTCGGGCAGGCAGCGCCTCTGCAGGTGCGTCTGCCTTTAGGGACACTTGAGCCTGTCTGGCGGTTCGAGAGCGTTTCTCCCTGGCAGTTTCCGGCCGTTGAGCAGGGTGGCCGGCCATGGGCAGTGGGTGGGGCGTGCCGGAGGGCGGAGGCACGGCGGACGGCTCGGCGGTGTCCTCGGTTGGAGCGGTCACTGATTGGTCCGGCATCGCCGCCATGCTCACTTTTCCCCGATCGAGTGGCACCCTTGCTGAGGT
Organism: Anaerolineales bacterium UBA2181; assembly: GCA_002328075.1. Lineage (GTDB taxonomy): Bacteria > Chloroflexota > Anaerolineae > Promineifilales > UBA4811 > UBA4811. Next base: position 145,231 of record DCVT01000015.1, read on the forward strand.
CGGTACACGTGCTTTATCGCCCGCCGGTTTGGCCGCCACGGCGGGCAACGAGATGTCGGGTTGCGCGGGCCGGGCCGCCACGGCCGGCCTGGCGATGGCCCGCGCGACGGGAATTGACATGTCTGGTTGCCGAGGAACGGCTGCGGCCCTGGAAACTGCCGATCCGGCAGTGGTTGCCTTGACACCGGGGGACGGTGGCGTGACTCGCGGCGAGGTGGCAGATTCCTCGGCCAAGGGTTGGGGCGGGAGCGTACCGTCTTTCAGGAATCGATCTGGTTCAGCGGTTCGCGACACGGCCGAGGGGATCCCGGGCACATTGCTGAGGGAGCCGATGGGTCGAACGGGCCGCGCGGTGGTCGTTTCGCGGACGGTTTCGCGAGCGGACACCGGACTCATGACCTGCACCGGTGGCGCTACGCGGTCTGGGACTGTCGTGGCCAATGGCTCGCGCTGCGTAATGGTGGTCGCCCGTCGCGCAGGGGTAGGTGCCTTGGTGGTTTCCCGGCTCGTTCGGCTGACAGGTCGACTGGCGGCAGATTCGGGAGCTGCTGCCCTGACCTGAACCTTCCGGGGAGTCGAAGGCGGTTCCACCTGCGCCGACGGTTTGCCAGGCGAAGCAATCACCCTCTGCACCGGCTGCTGTTCAGGAGCCGGCCGTGACCCCACAAGCACCCGGCCTGGCCCGGATTCCTCGCGCGCGAGAGATGCGGTTTTGGCCTGCGCACCGGGCGCCGGCGGTTCCTCCGGGGCCCCGGCTGCACCCGGGCGGACTGCGCCTGGCCGGCGATCGCCGGATGGGGTTTCATCTGTCGGCGCGTCCGGGGGGACCTTGGCCGTCTGGACATCGCTGGACGAGGTTTCATGCGTCGGCGCGTGCGGGGGGACCTTGGCCGTCTGGAGATCACTGGATGGGGTTTCATGCGTCGGTGCGTCCGAGGGGGGCGGGGCCGCCCGGGCAGTACTGGCCGGGGTTTCACGTGCCTGCGTGTCCGGGTGAACCGTTGGCGGCGACTGGCGCGGTGCAGCGGCTGGTTCGGCCGCCAGGTCTACCGGCGGGGTGCGGCGATCTGGTCGGCTCCTGCGCGGTCGGACGGGGGTTTCTGACGGTGGTAATCGCGCAGCAGCACCTTCCGATTCAGGTTGCCGCGTTTCCTCAGTCTGCCGGTCGATGGCCGCCCGGGCAGTACTGGCCGGTCCTGGCCGCGTCGGTATCGCTGCGGGCGGTTGCGAATCGGATCTGGATGGAAGCGTATCGGCAATCGGTGCCAGACCTGGCGCAGCGACCGGCGTCGGGCCGGCCGTGGCGCGATCCACCCTTTCCGGTGCCGTAACGCTGTCTGACGGGGCAGCATAATCCGTTCTGGGCTCGGCCCGGCCGGTTTCCTCCGTTGTGTCCTCATCCGGCGGCAGATCGGCTTGCTGATCAACCGGCGCCACCGGCATCCCTGCCTTTACTTCCCAGGTTCGGGTTTTGGGCAGACGGCTGGGAATACTGGGGGGAGGTCCCCTCCTGGTTGCCTCCTGTTTCCGGGCTACCTGGCGCGCTCTCACGTCATCCATAAAACTCGGCCGAGGCGGAAACATGCTTTTCCACCTCTCGCTCCCGGTGTCGACCCAATCACTGGGTCTGGGCGCAGCCGACGTTGGCTCGGCTGCGGTGGGAGCGGCGCTCAGGCCGTGCGGTGCTTCGGCGGCTGGTTGAATCGGACTTTTGGCACGGACCATCGCCTTTCTGGGCGCCGGAGCGGGCGATCGGGGCTCGGCCGGCTGGCGCGAGCGCACAACCTGATGATCGGCAGCGGGTCGGAGGCTGGGCGCCTCCTCGACTGGGGCTAACTGCGGAGTTAACCCGCCAATCCAGGTCATGGTGGCAGTTGACCAATCAAGGTCCGACCGGCCGGCTGCCGCCGAGGGGATTCCCAGTTGGCGCTGTACGGGCGCCAATTGCGGGCCAGGCCGAGCCAAGGGCGCGTTCCGTCGCCTGGCGGCGCGGGCGAGGGAGATCTGCCGGGCTGCCACGTTCAGCAACCGCCTCGGCCGGACCTGTGCCAATGGCCGGAAACGGACCAGGGGGCGCTGCAGAACCGAGACTGCGTCAACTTCAGACACCGGAGTTGCTCACCATCTTGAAGTATTGATATGATATCTCTAGCGTCTCCACCGAGACCGACGTTCCCGCAGACTTGATCGGAGGGCCTTCCCAGCGAACGGGATACGCCCCGATCACTTCCCAACTGACACTGACAAGGTGATCCTCATCATACAGAGAGATGGTCAGGTTGCGACGAAAAGTCGGCAATGCCCCTGGAACGGAGCTGGGTCCCGGTATCTGGGCTAGGGCCGGGTTAAAAGGGCCGGCCTGAACGCTCTCACACCACTTCCAGAGTTCGATCGAATTGGTCATTCCCCGTTTGAAGGTAATGTTGGAGAACTTGCGCCGGCCGGGTAGCCGGTGCACAAAGTTGTTCTCCCCGCCCTCCTGATACTCCATGACCTCGACCTCTACTTTGAGGCCACTGCATTCATCGAACACGGCCCACACCCCAGCAGGACCCATGACCAGGAAACGAAAGTCCGGAGAAGTACGTTTTCCGCCTGAACCCCATCGTTCCATGTTACATCAACTCCTTAGGTAGGACCCAAGGGCCCCACGTTCGCGGTCCAATACCAGGTCCTGCAGCAGCAGCTGATACACCCGATCCGCCAGCTCCGATACCTCCAACCCACCCGGCGACGAGCCAGTCGGGTCTTGAGGCGGTTGGTCTCCCTCTTCGCCGGGCGAGTTGGTTTGCTGCAGCCCTTGTTCTGGTCCTTGTCTGGTCAACGGGACTCCTGTTGCCCTGATTTTCCGTTGCTGCCGGTTTACTTATCCGGATTGATTCAGTCGATCGTTTATCTTGGCGATCTCTTGCACCCATTGCAGCCGGCTCTTGTGATCCATCTGCAGAATCGCTTCCGGCTGCCAGTGGAAGTGGTAAGCGATGTAGGCTACCTCCTCGGTCAATCGCCCGAGGGGGTAGCCCAATCCTCCCCCCCCAGCGGGGCATACTCCACTTCGAACTCCTGCTGGCAATGAGGACAGGAAACCGGCTGAAATAGGTGGCCGGTCTGATTGAGGCGGCGGTAGAATTCTTGCAGAAAGGCCATGTCGGCAGAGAACAACCTTTCGACGATCCCGGCGTCAATGTCCCGCAGAGTCCCCAGTTTGGTGATGACGCGAGCCAACAACAGGATATTGAGGTATGCCTCATTGGTCAGTACCCGGGGGTCTCGCAACGGGGCGATCTCGTCGATGGCGGTCGCCAGCCGCATGGTGCCGCGACGGTGGAGATTGCCGTGTTCGTCCACATAGCCGCGCGGAAGAGTGAACTCAAATTCGGTCTGGAGATTCATCACCTGCCCAATCCTAGCTGATGCGGCGGATGCCCTCGTGGACAATGGAGAGCTCCTCGACGCCGTAGGCATTGCTATCGGCCTTGAGGTCGGGGCCGGAGACCTTGAGCGGCCACCCGTTTTCAAAGTCCCATTGTGCCACCGGTGTGAGCTCCTGATTGAGCATAAAGATGGAGCCGTTCTTGCGGGCATCGGACATGAGGCCATCCTCGACCAACTTGCGCCAGTCCCAGA